>JBOGLA010000038.1:0-182978 GCA_050746185.1 Terriglobales bacterium
GGCCAGGCGCTTTCGTGCGAGCCATCCAGGATTTGGACCAGGCCAGCTTCGACCGAGCGCGGCTGGAAAAATATCTGGACGCCGTGCGAGGTCAAGGTCCATCAGCCGACGACCCGGCGCAATTGCATCAGCGCACGCTGCTTCTGGCTCGCAGTCTCAGCATTCGCGTCCAGCAAGAATGCTTCGACAAGCCAAGCGAGCAACAGTTGCCGTGCCTGACGCAGAATACCGATCAACTTGTGCTGGACGATGCGCATAGCCAGTCCATGACCGCGACTCTTACCACCGGCGCCCCGGTGGACTTGCTTTCGCAACTCAGTTCAACGCCTACCGCGCGGTCAGGCTATTACAGCCCCTATATCGGGGCCGTGGTGGACGTGGCTAGAATTCTGGCCACGACCCACACCGCTCAATATCAGTACATCCCGGCGCTGGCGCTGCCAAAAGATCGAGAGCTGAACCTGAAGCTAAATAATCCACCATCATTTCGCAATCCTAAGTCGGTGCTGGTGGTTGGACTGCCGCCCATCGCTCCTGCGGTTCTGCCTGTTCTGCGGTCAGTGGATTCCAAGCAGATTGCGTGCATTGCAAATCCTTCGCTGCTGTTGCCGGTCGAAGGCGCGCCGTTAGTGTTTGCAACCGAGTTGGCGAGGCATCTGACGCTTCATATTCCGACAAAGTCAGGTAAAAGCGTTGACCTTCCGGCGCAGGCGGATTCGTTGCGCGGCGGCATTAGCGTGGACACCAGCGGAGTGAACCTAAGCCGCCTCGATTCAGAAATGACGGGAACGATTCGCGGTTTCTGGGGATTTCAAAGCTTTGAAGGCCCACGCTTTTCTTTGCATGCACCGAGGTCCGCGAAGTGGATTGTGGCGTCGAAGGACGCAAGCGCCCTGATCGTTGGGCGCGAGGACACGCTTCACCTGCAATCAGCCGACGCCTCTTGCGTGAACGATGTTTCAATCAAGGACCATGCCGGCAAAAACATTCAAACCAGTTGGAAGATGCTGAAGCCCGATCAACTGGAAGTCAAAGTTTCACTTCAGGATGTAACGGCAGGGCCGGTAAACATGTCGGTGAAGAAGTTCGGACTGCATGAAGCCGACGAAATTGCGCTGCAGGCTTATTCTGAAGCCAGCCGGCTTGACGGATTCAGCATCCACGCGGGTGACGCAGAAGGGATCCTGAAGGGAACGCGACTCGATGAGGTCAGCGGTCTCGAATTCGGCAATCTGAAATTTTCCCCACTAAATCTTTCACGCGAAAACCAGCGGGATGAATTGACAATGTCCGCGGCCGAGAAAGCAAATCTTAAGCCGGATTTCGCCGGCGTGGCGCATGTTTCCTTGAAAGACGGACGCATCCTGGACGTGAATGTGAACGTAGAGGCTCCCCGGCCAGAGGTTTCCCTTATAAGTAAGAGCGAGCAATTGGATCCGAATTCGGCTCCGCAAATCGTGCATCTCGGAAGTCCGGACGAGGTGCCTCAGGATGCGAAATTGAACTTCTTTTTGAAGACGGAAGTCCCGGAGGCATTTCCTCCCGGCGAAAAGATTGAGGTCGCTACCTCGGATGCATCGTTCCATGTTTTGCTGAGCATGGCAGACGGCAATTTGACCTTCCAGGACTCCAGGACGGTTCTTGCAGTGCTCGATCCCATGAAGCATTTGGGGCCTTCGGCATTCGGAGCTTTGAAGTTTCGGCCAGTTAGCGCCGACGGGACTGCGGGTGACTGGCTACCGCTCGCTACGCTGGTGCGCATCCCTATTTTGCGCGAAATCCAGTGCTCTTCGTCGCCGCAGAACCAGTGTGCCTTGAGCGGGGATAAGCTATTTTTACTGGACTCGGTGAGCAACGCCGCAGATTTCGCTAATCCGGTCGAAGTACCCGATGGCTTTGCAAATTCGGTGCTGACGATTCCCTGGACCAAAACGAAGACCTTATATCTCAAGTTGCGTGACGATCCTGCAACGATTGACACCGTTGATCTTCCGGTAGTCACGGCCATGCAGTGATTTCGATGGCCAGTCTTGGTTCCGCATTGCATACGGTCATGAGGTAATATTGTTTGACAGCCGAATGCGAAAGCGGGAGTAGTTCAGCGGTAGAACGCCAGCTTCCCAAGCTGGATGTCACGGGTTCGATCCCCGTCTCCCGCTCCATCTCCGCAGGAATTGTTCCCGATCCAATGGGGAACATCACCCGTGGTAAAGCGTGTCAATCTTGGCGGCCATGATGAAATCACTTTCAGTCAGGCCGTCTATTTTATGCGTCCATAGCGTGATCTCGACTTTTCCCCATGTGAGAAGGATGTCTGGATGGTGGCCCTGCGCCTCGGCAACATCCCCAACGCGATTCACGAACGCCAGTGCCTGTTTGAAGTCAGGAAAGGTGAAGGCCCGGGTGATGTGATGTTCGTTGACAACCTTCCAGTGGGCCCACTGGGGGACTTGTTTGTGGATGTCCTCCAGTTCTTTGCCACGAAGAGGGGGGACGCCGCCGCGACAGGGAACACACGTTTTGCTTGCTAAATCGGACATCGCAATATTCCTCAGCAAAATTCTATCAGCGACACATCGCCTTTTCGAGCAGGCCGGACGTTTCTCCAAAGAAAAAACTTTCACCGCGATGCTCACGGACTCTCCGCTATAATCACGCACAATCCATGGACTTCGACCAACTAGTCACATTTCTGGAAGTCGCCAAACTGGGCAGCTTCTCGCGCGCCGGGCAGAAAGTTTTCCGCTCGCAATCGGCGGTCAGCGCCCAGATACGCCAGTTGGAGCAGGAATACGGCGACCGGTTGCTGGATCGTTCCGGCAAAGACGTGACGCTGACTCCGGCGGGACGAGTTCTATTCGCCTACGCCGAACGCCTGCTGCAAACCCGCGATGAGTCGCTGCTGGCAGTCGCCGACCAGGGAAGCAGTCCGCGCGGAACTCTAGTGATCGGCGCCAATGAAGCGACATGCTTGTATGTGCTGCCCGACGTTTTCGCGAAATATTCCAGCCTTTATCCCGGCGTGCAGATCAGCATTTACCGGAATTTTAGTTACAAGATCGTCGAGAAACTGGAAAACGGAACGATTGACGTGGGGATTGTCACGCTTCCCGTAAAATCGTCCAGCCTAAAGGCCCATGCAATTTTCCGCGATCAACTCATGCTGATGGTCAATCCGCAAAATCCTCTGGCGAAACATGACGTGGTTCCGGTGAGCGAGATAGCCAAGCAGCCGCTTCTTCTTCCAAAGACCGGTTACAGCCGCCGGGTGATGGATAAATTGTTTCGGCCTTACGCTGCGCAGTTGCAGATCAGGATGGAATTGCCGAGCGTGGGCATGATTAAGAGCTTCGTGGCCGCAGGCCTTGGCGTCTCATTGATCAGCGCCAGCTTTGCCCGGGATCAGGTGCTGGCGGGCCGGGTGAAGCTCATTGCGCTTCAGGACGAGGAATTGTGGAGGGAATTGGGACTCGCGTACCGGCGTGACCGCACCCTCACACGGGCGACGACGACATTCATCAGCACGGTGCGGCAATTGGCTGCAACATCAAAGTAAAAGACGCCATTCAAAATCTTTATTCTCTGCATCACAATTTCTGATTTCTTTTTGTCATTCAGGCTTGTTATTTTAGAGTTTTGGTTCTGTCAGTCTGCGAGGTGACTATGAGCGAATTAGAGAGCAATCTAAACAAGATTCTCGAAGAGCATCAACATGAGAGCGGATTGCACGTGATTGGCGGCCGCCGGCGACTGATTGACCGCTTGGTGGAATTTTTTGAGGAGACTCCAAAGATACAAGCCTCAAGCCCGAAGACAGGGAAAGAAAGCCACAATTAATTCCGTTTTAGTGATTCAATGCGGAACGGCGGCGATTCCCTCCGAACGAAGCAGCCGACCAAAAGTTTGTTTTCCCTCTGTCGTTCGGGATGACCTCTCTGCAAACGCGTGTCACCTTCTAGGGCAAAAGCCTTATTGATCGTCGTTCGTGATCGCCGTTCAAGCCGGAAGCAATCGCTGTCCGCTTCTACACGTGGCGGCTTCTTCACTGACGCTATCTTGGTTTTTTGCGGTCAAGCAATTTTGAATGCGCGCCGGAATAGGACAAATACCTTAGTGAATCATCTTCAATTCTGACGAACGCGGATTGGAGGCATTGCGCGTTCGCTTTGGGAAAACGCGCATTGTCCCTTCGCCTCCAAACCCTGCGTTTCACCGCACCGAATGCTTCACCAGCAAAGCTAACGAAGTAGTCGAGCGATATACAATGTACGCGTCAGATGCGCGTCTCGGATTTAACGAAGCAAAAAATTATCGGATAAATTTATTCAGGCAACCTGCCTGTTCCAGCGCGCACCTGAGTGTTGAACCAGCAACGTCCCTTCCTGGTTTCCGGAAACTCTGCGCAGGTTGTTCTTCCTGCCGTCCCGCTTTGGCCAAGGCATCCGGTGACGGATCCTCACCTAAAAACATCCTGGAGAGCTCTATGAAAAAAGAATTACTGGAGAAGATTGTGGAAAGTCCGTTTGACCGGCGCAAGTTCCTGAAGCGCGCTGGTGCGACCAGTTTGGGCGTGGCTGCAATGACAATGATGGGTGGCAGCGTGGGTAAATTGCATGCAGCCAGCATCACTGATGCGGATATTGTCAACTTTGCCCTCAATCTGGAATACCTCGAGGCGGAGTTTTATCTGATGTCTACCTGGGGAACCACTTTGACCCGCTTGGGCGTGATCTCTTCAAGCGATCAAACCGGGCCAACCACGGGCGGCAAGATGGTGAACTTTAGTGGGGCGAATATCGCGTTCGTCGCCAGCGGCTTGCGGACCGACGAAGTGGAGCACGTTAAATATCTTCGGGCGGCTCTCGGTTCGGCGGCTGTTCCGAAGCCGGCCATCAACCTGGATGCTCTGGGTTACGGTTACGCCAACGTTAACGACTTCATGAAGCTGGCGCGCCAGTTCGAAGATGTCGGCGTAAGCGCTTATCTTGGCGCCGCTCCGCTGATTCAAAACAAGACCTACCTCGATGCCGCGGCACGAATCATGGACACGGAAGCTCAACACTCCGGTTCCATCCGTCTGGCCTGCATCTGGTACGGGGTCAACAGTCCGGCAGTGGATTCGATGGACGTTCCTCCCACCGAAGCAGCTCCCTTTGATGTAGATGGCACCGGACTTTCGATTCCGCGCACCACAACGCAGGTATTGAACATTGTTTACGGCGGCGGAGCCCATTCCGGCGGCTTCTATCCCAACGGCATGAACGGCAACATTAAGTAGTGTCTTTGGTCGCAGCGAGGAGGCATCGGTCTCCTCGCTATTTTTAATTCCTAAGCGCTTATAGAGGAGAAATTATGATTGACGGTCTATTTCAACCAATGCATTTGCTGTTGATTGCCGGGTTGGCGCTGCTGATTTTCGGCCCTAAGAAACTTCCGGAACTTGGCAAAGGGCTGGGAGACGGCATCCGGGGATTCAAAGCCGCCATGAATGTGAAAGAAGATCCGCCGGCAGAAGTCGCAGTACCGAGCGAGGAAAACGTTTAACAACCGGGAGAAGCTGGAGAGGAGAGCCGGGCTCAGTCTGGCGAGATTGCGGGAAGCCTCAGTTTGCGGCGAATGATCTTGACAATCTTTTCATGGGTCTCCTGAGGAGCACCGCGCGCATCCACCATCGCGACCCGCTCCGGTTCTCTCGCGGCAATCGCGAGGTAGGCGTTATGCACGCGTCCGAAAAACGCGCGGCTCTCCTGCTCGAAGCGGTTCTCGTCCGGTCTTCCTCGCGCGAGGTTGACGCCGTGCCTCTGATTTCGCCGCCGGGCACGCTCCACGCTGGCGGCCATGTCAGAGTCCATCAGGATCGTAAGATCAGGTTGAAGATTTCCGCAGAGAATGCGATGCAACGCCAGCACAGGCTCGGTTCCGATTTTGCGTCCGCCTCCCTGATAGGCTTCCGTCGAATCGGTGAAGCGGTCGCACAGCACGAGCCGGCCGTCCGCCAGCGCAGGCAAAATCACCTCTTTGATATGTTGCGCCCGGGCAGCAAACATCAATGCCAATTCGGCGAGGGGAGCTAACGCGATGGTTTTGGTGTCAAGCAGAAGGTTGCGAATCTTCTCACCCGTCGCGGTGCCTCCGGGTTCCCGCGTTAATAACACCGGTATATGTTGAACGCGCAGGAGCGCGGCCAGCTTTTTTATCTGCGTGCTCTTGCCGCAGCCATCCAGTCCTTCGAATGTGACGAATTTCCCGCCGTGCGCCATGCGCCATCATAGTGCAGTGCAACTGCATAGGCCCAATTTTTCGCAAGTCAGATGGAAGCGTTAAACGAAAATTGCCCGGACCGGACAGACGGGGACGTCTGTCCCAACGCAGTCTGTGAGTATATCCGCATCGGATGCAGTCTGCGCTATATTAGGGAGTTTGTTGAGGAACGTTTTCGTTCAATTCATTTCAGCTTTCCGGGGGGAACTTGATAAATCGGGCCTGCAGTATTTCCATGCTTCTAATTCTTACCTGTGCCGCATTCGCTCAGACCAAAGCACCCGCCATAAAGATCCTCGTAGATGCGACCGAAGCGCCGCGCAAGATTTTTCACGCCCGGCTAACGATTCCGGCCACCCCCGGGACCCTTACCCTGTATTACCCGAAATGGATTCCGGGCGAACACGCGCCCGACGGGCCCATAAACGATCTAGCGGGACTTAAGTTTGTGGCCAATGGCCAAATTCTGAAATGGCGGCGCGACACTCTCGACGCATGGACGATCAACGTCGAGATTCCCGCGGGCGTCAATGAAGTCAACGCCTCGCTTGATTTTCTTTCGCCTCCAACCATCGAGACCGGTTTTTCCGAAGGCTCGTCCGCCACAGCGACTTTGGCGATCGTGAGCTGGAACCAGGTTCTGCTGTATCCCAAGGGATGGAAGTCGGACGATCTCACTTACGAGGCGAGCATCCGCCTACCCGCGGGCTGGAGCTTCGGCACATCGTTGCCCGTCGTCTCGGACGAGCGAACCAGCAGCGGGAAGATCAATTTCGCGCCCGTTTCGTTGACCGCTCTGGTGGATTCGCCTGTGCTTATCGCGCAATATTTGAAAGTGGTGAAGCTGACTCGCGATAATGCTCCCGTCGAAATGGACATTGCCGCCGACAGCGCCGCGGCACTCGATGCGCCTCGCGAAGTCTGGGACGAATACAGAAATCTGGTGAAGCAGGCGTATGCCTTGTTCGGAGCTCACCATTATCGTGATTATCATTTCCTGTTTACTCTCAGCGATCACGTGGCTCATTTTGGGCTTGAGCACCACGAATCTGACGATAGCCGTATCGAGGAGCGGGGTCTGGTTGATTCTGATCTGCGCCGGCTCCATGCCGGGTTGTTGCCGCACGAATATGTTCATTCATGGAATGGAAAATACCGGCGTCCTGCGGACTTGACCACTCCTGACTATGAGCAGCCGATGCAGACCGATCTGCTGTGGGTGTACGAAGGGCTGACTTCCTACCTTGGCGATGTGCTTACTGCGCGGAGCGGCCTCTGGACCGCAGACGAATACCGCGACGCCGTGGCTCGGCTTGCAGCGCGCCTCGATCACGAGCCCGGCCGCGCCTGGCGGAATTTGCAGGATACCGCCGATGCAGCTCCGGAACTTTATTTCGCCGGAGACGGATGGAAGTCGTGGCGAAGGGGCACAGATTTCTACGAGGAAGATGTCCTGAACTGGTTGTGGGTAGACACCATCATCCGCGAGCAGACACACGGCAAGAAGTCCATTGACGACTTTTGTCATCTTTTTCAGGGAGCGCCCAGCGGGCCTCCGATTGTGAAGACGTACACGTTCGATGACGTCGTCAACGCCTTGAATGAGATTGCTCCCTATGACTGGCGAAGTTTCTGGACAGAAAGGCTCACCAACCACGGGCCGGGCGCGCCGCTGACCGGACTTGAAAATAGCGGCTGGAAGGTCGTTTACGATCAAAACCGTTCGCCGCTTACACGCATTTGGGAGCATGACCACCGGGAAATTGATGCGTCCTATTCAGTTGGCCTGCTCTTAAAAGACGATGGAACGATTGTGGACGCGATTGAAGGCATGCCCGCAGCCAGGGCGGGAATCGGACCCGGGATGCGGCTGGTGGCGGTTAACGGCCGGCGCTTTTCGTTGGACACAGCGAGTTCGCCGCAGACTCTGCGGGATGCTTTACACGAGGCCATCGCGAACAAAGATCCAATCGAGCTGCTGGTCGAAAACACCGATTACTTCAAGACTTACAAGATTGATTACCATGGCGGAGAGAAATATCCGCACCTGGTTCGCGACCAATCGAAGCCAGATGTTTTGAGCGACATTATTAAAGAAAAGTGAGTTCGCTTGCTGGGGCTACGCCGGACCTCCAGTAAAAACACTTGTTTCGAGGAGATACCGGTAAAGCAGAACACAATTTCTCTTTACAATCCTGAGGGGTTCTTGTGTATTCTAGACATAATCCGCGGAAGGGATTTTATGTCCACAGTTCATTCAGTGCAGTTCTACGACACCCACCAGGCACTTATTGACAGGCTCTGCGGAGTCGTGTCGTCGGCCCTACTTGTGGGAAATTCCGTCCTGATCGTCGCCACCAAGGACCATCGGGAACTGTTGACCAAGTCTCTTCAGAGACTTGAAGTAAACGTAAGAAAATATGCCCGGGAAGAACGGTTCACTATGTGCGACGCCGATGAGATGCTTTCCAAGTTCATGGTGAAAGATATGCCCGATCCGGAAATGTTTCGTTCCTCTGTCGGTCAGTTAATTCTGGACGTCAAGAAGGCCGCCCGCAGCAAAGATCTTGGACTCACCGTATTCGGAGAAATGGTTGCGGTGCTTTGGGACAGAGGTTATAAGGCCGGTGCCCTTGCCTTGGAAAGCCTATGGAACGATCTTCTGAACGAAAAGGTTTTCCATCTGCATTGTGCTTATCCGCGCTCGCTGTTTTCTCAAGACGAGCCGGGAATGTTGAACGTCTGCGAAAGCCACACGCATGTCGCCGGCCTCCTGACGCCGGCCTTCGTCAATTGAGTAGGAATCACGTACGCCCGGACCTCCTCGTCTGGGCGGCCCGCAGTTGATCCCAAGCTTATTTCACCGAATTTGAAATCCATTTCAGGTATTCTGCGCTGCCTTCGCTGATTTCGATACTAATGCATTCCGGGAGATTGTAAGAGTGCAGTTGCTTGATTGTGTCCCGCACTCGGGGGAATGATGAACTCGCGGTCTTGATGATCAGGAGCCACTCGTCAGCCCGCTCTGTTTTTTCCTGCCAGCGGTAAATGGATTCGATTCCGGGAACGATATTCACGCACGTTGCCAGGCGGCCTTCGACTAGCGCATGCGCGATGCGCTGAGCTTCCTCGTGCGATCCGGTTGTGGTTAAGACGATTTTGCATTCTGTCATATAAAATCAGCTTTCAGTTATCAGTTCTCAGCTTACGGCATCCAAAGATATTTCTGCGGCAAGACATTAATTTATGATGACGCAAATCAAGTTCGGGACATCGGGATGGCGCGCGGTCATAGCGGAGGAGTTTACATTTGCCAATGTGCGGCGCGCCGTCAACGGGATCTCGCGGCATGTAACATCGCGGAAGCCATCCGAAGCGAGGGTGATTGTTGGGCGCGATCCGCGGTTTCTTGGCGAGACATTCTGTGCGATGGCCGTCGAAATCCTCTCTGCCCACGGCATCACCCCATTACTCATTTCCGAGCCGGCGCCTACTCCCGCGATTGCGTACGCAGTGATCCACGAACACGCCGATGGCGCTGTTAATTTTACCGCCTCGCATAATCCGCCGGAGTACAACGGCATCAAGTTTTCGACACCTGACGGCGCCCCCGCGTTGCCCGAAGCCACCAAACACATCGAAGCGGAAATTCTGGCGTTTGATTCGGGAGCTGATTTCCCGAAACCGGGGAATGCAAATATAAAATCACAACCGCTCGACCCTCGCGAAATGTACCTCAACCGGTTGCGTGAGATCGTTGACCTAGCCGCGATTCAAGAAGCAAAACTGCATGTGGTCTTCGATCCGCTATGGGGAGCGGCTCGCGGATATCCCGATGCGCTCCTGAAAGACGCCGGCGTGGAAGTCGCGGCCGTGCACGATTATCGCGATGTGCTTTTTGGCGGGCACGCCCCCGAGCCCGACGACCATCTGCTTGAAAACTTGCGCGAGAAAATGCGGTCCACCAAGGCGCATATCGGTATTGCCACGGACGGAGACGCTGACCGCTTCGGAATCGTAGATCAGGACGGCACATTCTTTCAGCCGAATTACATCATTGCGATGCTATTTGATTATCTGGTGGAAAGCCGGGGATGGAAAAATGGGGTGGGGAAATCCGTCGCCACCACAAATCTCATCAACGCGCTCGCGAAATATCACGGCGTGGAGCTTCATGAAACGCCCGTGGGTTTTAAGTACATAGGCGAGCTCATCAAACAGGATAAGATCGCCATTGGCGGCGAAGAGAGTGCGGGACTCTCCATTCGCCATCATGTTCCGGAAAAAGACGGCATTCTTGCCGGCTTGCTTTGCTGCGAAATGGTCGCGCGGCGCGGCAAGCCGCTGGGTGAACAATTGCATGAGCTATTTGCCAAAGTTGGTTCCTTCTATCCACAAAGAGAAAACTTTCGCTTGACCGAAGAGGTGAAGGCGAAGTTCACTAAGAAGTTGAGCGGTGAACCGAAAGATTTCGTTGGCCGCAAGGTAAAGGACTTGGTGCGCACCGACGGATTGAAGCTCATTTTGGACGACGGTTCCTGGGTATGCTACCGGCTTTCGGGAACGGAGCCGGTGGTGCGTGTTTATTCCGAGGCAAGCAGCAAAGAAGGACTGGAGAAACTCAGCGCGGCGGCCAGGCAATGGATTTTCGAGTAGACAATCTTCCCAAAGTTCGAGTCTTACTTAAGCGGGATGCCGGCCCATGGTGGACGAAACTCGCTGTCCGTGTGGCAGGTTTTGGCTCCCGCATGCTGGAAAGGCTTCGTCCGGCAGCGATCTGGTTGTATGGCTTGCGCCGTCGCGTAGCCACAATTTCCGTCATGGCCCTGACCGTATGGCTTTTTGCGCACGTGATGCTCGGAGCCAACGGAATGATGGTTTATCAAGCAAAGAGGGCGGAGCTTCAAGGCCTGCAAAAAGAGATTGATTCGTTGCAAAAGGAAAATAACAAGTTCGGCAAGCAGATTAACGATTTGAAAACTGATCCCAAAACTATTGAGAAAGCGGCTCGCGAACAATTGCACTATGCCCGCCCGGGCGAAGTCGTGTATGTCACACCGCCTCCGCCACCGGTTCAAGAAGCTCCCCGCACCGATTCTGCCCGAAATTGAGTTTTGAGTCCTTGCTGCCACGTGACACATTCCTTAATGAAGGTATGATAAGATTCGCTGGTTGTTCAGATTATTGAAGTTTTGGACGCCGCAGCAGTTGGAATGGTGCCGGCAGCCGTACCCAATAACCCTGAGCGAATCCGGCGGCTTCGAGCCGCCCAATGGAGGAGTGGTTGTTATGAAGAAAATATTCCTTGCATGTGCATCACTTTCGCTGCTGTGTTTCGCGTTGGCTGGTGTTTCCGCCGGTGCCGACCAGACCACGGTTAAGGGATGGGTATCCGATTCGGTGTGTGGCGTGAAGGGAGCCAAACCCGGTCACGAAGCCTGCACCAAGAAATGCCTGAGCAAAGGTGCCAAAATGGTCGTGGTGAGCGACGACGATCAGAAAGTTCTGACTGTGGATAATCCCGATGCCCTAAAAGGCCACGAGGGTCACCACGTCGCGGTCATGGGCGAAGTCAGTGGAGATTCCATTCACGTGGATAGCGCCGAGATGCTGAAAAACCAAGATATGAAAAATATGCAGTGAGTTGAAACCCGCTGCAAAACTGAAGGCGGCCCGAAAGGGGCCGCTTCTTTTTTTGTCCGAACTCGTTCTATAGGCTCGCTTCAGCGCATAACGTTTTCAACCGGCGAACTCGCCGTCGCGTACAGTTTTTTTGCCATGCGGCCGGCGAGGTACGCCTGGCGTCCCGCCATCACAGCATGCTTCATTGCTTCCGCCATCAGGACCGGTTCCTGCGCGCCCGCGATGCCTGTGTTCATCAGCACCGCGTCCACACCGAGTTCCATCGCCACAGTTGCGTCGGAAGCGGTCCCGACTCCGGCATCCAGAATGAGCGGAACTCCTACGATCATTTCCCGCAAGATGCGAATGTTGGCCGCATTTTGAATTCCGAGCCCGCTTCCGATGGGCGCGCCCAGCGGCATGACCGCGCTCGCGCCCGCATCCAGTAACCGCTTTGCAAACACAATATCATCTGACGTATAGGGCAAAACGGTAAAGCCTTCCTTGACTAATGTCCGAGTCGCTTCGAGCGTCGCCTGAACGTCCGGATAGAGAGTCGCCTGATCGCCGATCACTTCGATCTTCACCCAATCCGATATACCAACTTCCCGGCCCAGCCGCGCCGTCCGGATAGCGTCGTCCGCGGTATAGCAACCGGCAGTATTGGGGAGCAGAAAGTACTTTTTGGGATCAATGAAATCGAGCAACGATTCTTTGGTGCGATCCAGATTCACGCGGCGTACGGCTACCGTTACCATTTCCGCGCCACTGGCTTCGAGCGCCCGCGCCGTCTCCTCAAAAGAACGGTACTTCCCCGTACCAACGATCAGGCGCGAACGAAACTGTCGTCCAGCAATAATTAGAGGATCCTGCACGCTCCTATTGTAATGAAAAAAATGCCGCCTGATCCCAATACTCTTTTCGAAGACAACTTCTGAGGTTGACCTTCTTCCGTGTCCGGATATAACCTCAAATCGCGAGGAGCACGTCTCATGATGAAGCGTCTAACAGCTATTGCGGGTACTTGCCTTGTAATCGCGATCGCAATTGGGCTCGGGCCACAGCGACTAATCGCGGAGGGAAATGGGGCAACACCGTCTCCGCCGATGGAATTGAAGGTCGGTGATACGGCTCCCAATTTCACCCTGCTGGCCTTCGACGGGACAGGACTGAAGAAATACTCCCTCGAGGACTATCGCGGCAAAAAGAACGTAGCCCTGGCCTTTTATGTGTTCGGGTTTACCGGTGGTTGAACCCAGGAAATGAAAGCTTTCCAGCAGAATCTGGCAAAGCTGGAAAGCTCCGACACCCAGGTTCTGGGTGTGAGCATGGATAGCCCGTTTTCGAATTTCGCATTCGCCCAACAGAATGGCGTTACCTTCCCGTTGCTAGGCGACTGGGGCGGGGCTGTAACCCGCGAGTACGGCTTGGCACAAAAAAGAGACATTAAGGGCGTACCCATGGAAGTGGGTCGCCGCGCGACATTCCTGATTGATAAAAGCGGCAAGATCGTTGAGGAGCAGGTGGACAATTCGGCCGTGGATCCCACGAAGATTGTCGCGGCGTGCGAGCGAAACGCGGGCCCTCATCCGGGGCATTGAAAAACGTAACAGCAAAGAATTGCTGAAAGAGTTCTTACTCCACGCCGGATGACGCATGCCAGTCTCTACAGATAAGCACAAGTTCCGCGACATAACTCGGCGTGAATTGTTGAAGTTGACGCCGGTCATCGCTTTGGGAGCTTTTGCCGTCCCTGACTTGCGAACGCCTCTGTTGAAGTCGGGACTCGGATTCAGCGACTGGGCCTCCGGAGTTCTTTTTCGCGGTCATCACCTGGCCCCGACGTTCGACAACTCGCAATTGGCTCCTTTGAACAAGTTCTTCGTCAATGACTACGATGTGGACGATCCCGGCGTTGATCTGGCCGCGTGGACTCTCGCGGTTGGCGGCGCGGTGCAGAAGCCGGGAAATTATTCTCTCGCACAGATCCAGGCGCTGCCAAAAATACGGCAGAATACGCGGCATGTTTGTGTCGAGGGATGGGACGTCATCGGCCGTTTCGGCGGGGTGTGCCTCTCTGATTTCCTGACCATGATTGGCGCGGACCAGACGGCCCGATTTATCACTGTGGAGTGTGCGGACGATTATTACGAATCACTGGATATGGCGACCGCTTTACATCCCCAGACATTACTTTGTTTTGAGATGTATGACCAGCCGCTCACGCGCGAACACGGCGCGCCCCTTCGGCTACAGATGCCCACAAAGATTGGCTACAAGCAGGCCAAGTATCTCACCAGCCTGAACGTGGCTCACGTGCTTGAAAAAGTTGGATACTGGGAAGACCAGGGGTATTCGCGCTTCTATGGCTTATAGGCGGCAACTTGATGGCGGGCCAATCCTTGCTGATTGAAGATTCAAAAGGGAAGAACGGCGAGAGTACGCGGGCCGTTTACGAACATCCGCTGCTGATACGGCTGTGCCATTGGATCAATGCGGTCGCGCTGTTTGTCCTTGTCGGCAGCGGGCTTCAAATTTTTCGCGCTTTCCCAAGTTTCGGCGCAAAGATTCCGCAAAAAGATTTGATCAATTGGCCGCGGTCGCTGGCCCTCGGAGGCTGGCTGGGCGGCGCGCTGCAATGGCACCTGACTTTTATGTGGATATACATTGCCAGCGGATTGGTTTATGTTGGCTACCAAATCTTCAGCGGCAACTATAAACAGGTGCTTTTCACCTCCCGCGACATCCCGGGCGTGTGGCCCATGGTGCGGCATTATTTTTTCTTCGGCGAAAAGCCTTTATTGAATGAGGCCTACAATCCGCTGCAAAAACAGGCTTACACATCGGCGATCATCTTAGGGGCGCTCTCCGTGCTAACCGGCCTGGTGATTTGGAAGCCGATACAATTTTCATGGCTGGGATGGATGATGGGCGGTTTCCATTTTGCCCGCCTCTGGCATTTCCTGATTATGTGGGCGCTGCTGGCATTTCTATTCGGCCACCTGGTGATGGTGGTCTTGCACGGATGGAGCAATTTCGCATCAATGTTCACGGGATGGAAGAAGAATCCGGAGTACGATTCTGAGTAGGATTACGGGAAAATTGAAATGAACACGTCTGCCTCGGGCGGAAGCGCATTCGGATGGATCGTCGCTCTTGCCGGCGCCATCCTCATCGCGGCAGTGTTCTTGATAGGCGACTCATCCGCGTCCTCGCATCCCATGCTTCGTTCGGAACACGCCGCCCCGGCAAAATCTTCCATGCCGACGTCAATGGCGGTCGTTGTCTCCGACGATGGCAAAACATTCCACGTAAGCGGATGCACCTTCATTCACGATAAAGCCAAATCAAAAACGATCTCCAGCGGGGAAGCGGCCCGCGAAGGATATTCCCCATGCATCCGCTGCCTGCGCAAATATGCCGCCTTCGCCAAATCGGTGGACTAATCGTCGGCTGATCGCCGCTCTCATTTGAATTGCGCAGGCTCCATATCCGCGGGTCAAGTTCCGGCTTCACCAACAGACCTCGTTATTGCAGGATGTTCAGGGCCAGCTACCAATGGAATCAAAACCGGTTCCGGGCCGGCGGAGGTATGCGTCTTAATCGCCGTCTCTTTCTGGACGTTTACTATCTACAGCGTGACCCGAGTGGAAACGGCCTGGAAACAAAAGTCATCGGGACTACTCTGAAAGTTAAGCTCACTCCCTGGTAGAGTGATGAACGCTCACTCCGCCCGGCTGATCTCGGGGACCGCGACCGAGGGCGACATCGGCCAGACTGCGCTCACGAACGCTACCGCATAGACCATTCCTATGATCGAGAAGCCGGCGACGAGATTGTATTGCGCTACGGCACCGACCAAGAATCCCAAAACTATTTGCAGCGCCGTGCCTGCGAAGTAGAACGTATTCTGCACCCGTCCCATGAAATGTTGCGGCACCATTTCCATGATGCTGGTGTTCATCGCCACGCCGGTTAGCCCCCGGCCCGTTCCCATGAGCGCGTAGATTGCGACCGCGATTGCCAGCATAGGCGACAAGGGAGCCAGCGTCATGGCCAGGGCAAGGGCGCCCATGGAGATCGCGATCGTTCGCCGCGAGCCTAATGCCGCTATGACGGCGGGTGCGTACAGTGCGCTGAAAAAAGCGCCGGTACCCCATCCCGCGTTCAACCAGCCATAGCCAATCGCTCCCGCATGGAACATGTTGTCGCTGAGTGGCGCAGTGACGACGACTCCGGTCATCATTGCGCCGAGGAATAACGCCCAACTGGTCCCAAGAAAAATGAGATTGCGATTGCCGCGGAGAAACAACAGTCCCTCGCGCAGTTCGCGGATAAAACGCCCAACTGTCGTTTCCGCAGCGATGAAGTCGGCGACGATTTCTTTGGGACGCGGCACCACATGGCGGCCCTTGCGAACCGCGAAATAGCAGAGAAATGAGATCACATACGTAGAGAAGTCAATGAGCAGAACGCCGCCAAGGCCGATGCGGTTATAAACGAATCCGACGATTGATCCTGCGATCAGCCAGCCGCCCTGAACCCCGGCCAGAAGGAATGTGTTGGCATGAACGAAGTCTTCTCCCGGAGTCAGTTCCTGAATCAGCGCGGTGATGGTCGGCCAGAACATCCAGAAGCCCGCCGCCACCAGCGTGTTCATCAGATAGACTTCCCAGACTTTTACTTTGTGGGCGAACGCAAGAAACGCCACCACGAGAATGATGATGCCGCGCGCCGCGTCCAGCATCATGACGATCCTGCGCCGGTCTTCACGGTCAATCACAACTCCGGTGAAGGGCAGCAACAGCATGGCGGGAATGGTTTGCAGAACCGCAAACGTGCCCAGCGCGATTTCAGAATGGGTGGCTTGCAGGATGTACCACGCGACGGCGGCGGAATTCATGCCGCTGCCGAGCATAGAAATCATGTTCGCGGCGAAAACAAAACGTAGCCCCGGCTTTTGCAGAATGGAAAGCACAGTTCAATTTAAATGAGGGAACACAGGACACTCAACCGCGAGGATTTTGACACCGCTTATGGCCACTGCTACGATCAATAACCTGACGAGCATACTTCACGCAATAGTCCCCGTCGTCTAGCCTGGCCTAGGACATCGCCCTTTCACGGCGGTAACACGGGTTCAAATCCCGTCGGGGACGCCAAATCTAATCAACAACTTGAATGAGATTTGGCGCGCTTCTCCATGTACCGGTATGTAACGTTAAGACAGGTTGTGCGCATTTCCCGCCTCCGGTCTGGGTCTGGGAACAATCATCTCTACCACCCTCGATTGTGCCTTCCGTTTCTCAGAAGTCACCGCCTGCGTGTAAATGTCCATCGTGACCTTGATGGAAGAGTGACGCAGTAGCTCTTGCACGAGATTGTCTTGCATGGTCAAGCATAGAATGTAACGAAACCCCCTTTTAGAGGGGGTTTCGTTACAGCGTTGCACGACCAATCAGCCACATCAAGGATTTGAGCGAACAAATAGCGAACAGTCTAATTTCTGGCAATTATCCCTTGAGGTCACGTAGGATGTTATGATCTTGTCGTATGCCACTCACGGCAGACGACAGACTTATTCTCGTCCGCGTAAAAATCGAGCGGGCCAAAAAGCACCTCAGTGATCTCGAAATCTCTCTCAGGGGGTTTGGTCGTAAACGCTTGTACGTGATTTTGGCTAAGGGCGATCCTCATGCTCACGGCCAGAGCGTCCACGATATGCACGATCTTCCTGTCGAGCCGTTCGATGCGCTGGCCTCTGCGGGTGACGTGATCCACAATTTGAGAACCTCCCTTGACCATCTGGCATGGCAACTTGTTCTCGCTGCTGGGAGCAAGCCCAAACGGGGTGTAACCGGGTTTCCTATCGCGGAGGATCGAGCTACTTACGACTCCCTCAAGGCAAGAAAAGTACAAGGTATGCGGGAAACGGCGATAGAACGAATCGAGAGGCTCAACCCGTACAAAAGGCGGGAACGATCCGCTCTGGCGAATTCACGAGCTCGATAACATCGACAAGCACCGTGCCCTCTTGACCACTCACCATGACTGTCTTTTCACCGCTGACTGGATGCACGATCCGTGGCCGTTCCTGCTCAAAGCAAGCGACCCACATTTCTCCGGGTTTGATGAAGAGGTGGAGCAAAATGTGGAGTTCGACATTCAAAAAGCGATCAGCGAGGCGAAGGTTGCGCAGAGTGATGCGCTGATTCCATCTTTGCATCAATTGATTAATTTCGTTGACGCTTTGGTCCTGACGTTCAAGCCCGATCTCGTTCCGCACACATCCGCCACTTCTCCCACCGTGTTAAACTGATGGAGATATGGCGGGCATACGCTCATCCCGGCAAGGTAGTAGCGAACGACCCGTTGCGAGTCATCGAATTTTGCAGCCCTCAGAGGAAGTACAAGCTAAAATGAATCCGCTGGCGCGGGTTTCATTTGAGCGCGTACTGAAACGCGCGGCGCAGCCAATTCAGCGGCGCGGTTCAAAAGCGAAGTAAAAATTAAGTTCCCCTGATCTCTTCGGTTGTATCTGAAAGTGTACTCATCCAAATAACTCTGCAAGTATTTTGCGCTCACCTGATGGTAAACCCCACTGATTCCGCGCTTCACTAACGACCAGAAACCCTCAATCGTATTTGTGTGAACGTTGCCTCGCACATAGACATGGGCCTTGTGACGAATGCGGCGGTGAGTGTATCCGTTCTTCATGTTCTTAATTCCGCCGTAAACTTTGTACTCATCCGTGAAGATCACGCTCTTGGGGAGCACGTAATCGCGGACAAGAGGCAAGAGCGTTTCGCTTTTCACGTTCTCCGTTGCGAATGCTCTTACACGACCTTTGCGCTCAACCATTCCGAACACCGGAGCATACATTCTCTCGCCCTTGTCATTGCGGAGTTGCCGCCCATGTCCGCCTTTGCGATGGCCGCCGTAATACGTCTCATCCATCTCCACCGCTTCGCCCTCCAGTTGCATGTCACCCTCGGACAGCAACGAGCGAATTTGGCGGAACATCCGCCAAGCAGTTTTGTAGGTCACTCCGGTTTCGCGCTGAATCTGCTTTGCCGAAATGCCGCAACGAGTCGAAGTCATCAAGTACATAGCGTAGTACCAGAGTCGCAGCGAGGTGCTGCTGTGCTCAAAGATCGTCCCTGCCATCGGGGAAATCTGCGTTAAACATTCATCGCAAGCGTAAACGGGACGTGCCTTAATTCGATGGTGCTTGCGTTCAGTCTTGCATGTACCGCAGTACGCCATGCCGTCAGGAAATCGCTGTTCCCGAAGATGCTCAAAGCAGGCATCGTCGTTCGGGAACTGACGGTTGAAATCATCGATTGTGTATCGTAAGTGCTTGGGAATGGCCTGTCTGCGGTTCATGATTCCCAAACTTTAGCAAAATTCTAACGTGATGTCAAGGGATAATTACCTAATTTCTTATTCGTGCCACTGAAAACCTGCACCGTCGTCGTCCACGATCTGAACGAAACCGCGCAAGCACTCGACTTATGGCACAAGCCTTCTTTGTCTGGAACAGCGACTTGGCGACGAACTTCCGCGAAACTCTCTCTTCCTAAATCGGGATTACTGGTCTAGCCCGTCACCGGCCGTGCGACGGTCGGACGTGCAACCTCGCACATCGCGCAAATCAGATCAATCCTCGGTCTCGGCTATGGTCCCGCAGGTGCCGTGC
The DNA here is from genome assembly GCA_050746185.1 of Terriglobales bacterium. GTDB lineage: Bacteria > Acidobacteriota > Terriglobia > Terriglobales > Acidobacteriaceae > PALSA-188. Next base: position 19,583 of record JBOGLA010000038.1, read on the forward strand.
GACAATGGCGATATGAATCGCAGTAATGACTTGCCACACGAATGTCACGGTGTTTCAACCATCCGAGCCGATTACGTAGATCCAAACCTGAACGAGAGCGTTACCACTTACGTGAACAACGCAGAAAGATTTGATCACTGATGAAGGCAATACGCTTCTTATCCAATGCTATTTGTGCTGACCTGCCCCCTGTTTTCGTTCACGTACGAATACGACAAATTTCTTTTGTTTCATCTCCGGTTTGAGCGGGGATGGGGGTCTGGGGCAAGGGGACGGCGTTTGAGTCCTCTTGCCCCAGTTCATCTCTGTAGAAGCTTGCATTCTGCGCCGCGGCGAACTCCTGCGGTGTTTTGTATCCCAAGCTGCTGTGCGGACGCTCCTCGTTGTACTCTTGGCGCCACGCCGCGATCTTCTCGCGGGCGTCGAACAGATTCTGAAACCAGCTCAGGTTCAAGCATTCTTCCCGCAATCTTCCATGGAAACTTTCGACATGCGCATTTTGCGTCGGCTTTCCCGGCTGAATGTGCAGCAACTCAATCTGCCGCTCCACGCACCACGCCAGAAAATGTCGGCTGGTGAGTTCCGGCCCGTTGTCGCAACGGATCGTTTGCGGCGCCCCGCGTGCGGAAATAATTTCTTGCAATACCCGCGTCACGCGGCGACTGGCGAAGCTGGTATCGACTTCGAGCGCCAGGCACTCGCGCGTGTAAGCGTCGATCACGCTCAACACCTGCTTTCGCTTTTTTCGCCGGATCATCAACCCCGCCTCGCGATAAATGCGATGTAATCTTTTGTGGTTCACTCGTTCTCCGCTGCGCCGCAACAACACCTGCAGCCGCCGATATCCGAAGCGCGGCTTGGACCGCGCCAACTCCCATCCGATCGCATGCTTCGATAGCGATAACTCGATGCTGCCATTCCCATCAGCCCGCATACCCGGCGCTCACTGGCTGCATATTCCACCCGCAGCCAGTCCGCGTCCGACCGCTGGTCTACGAGCTCCAGCCGTTTTTTTGCGATTACCGCCTTCAGCATCTCTTTGTCCAGGCTCAGATCCACCACCAGCTTTTTCAGCTTGGCGTTCTCATCCCGCAGCTGCTTGGCTTCCTGCGCTTCCGTCACCGTCATCCCCCCATACTTCGCTTTCCAGGCGTAGATGGTGTGCTTCGATACCCCCACTTCCCGACCCACATCTTCGGCTTTGCGTCCCGCCTCCACTTGCTTTAGCGCCCCAATCATCACCGCTTCCGTATGCTTGTTCTGCGACATGCCCAATTCCCCTTTCTTTCGCTGAAATCATATTCGACTTCATGCGGTTTTTGGGGAGCAGGTCAGAATCTCGCGGAGCGACGCCAAATACGAGTTGGAACCACGAAGGCGTGCCGTTGTTTGCGGTTACTCATTTTTGCGCACACCGAACAGCAGGTACAGAATCGCGCCGAATAAGCCACCCTCAACTATTATGACGGGCATGAACCAAATGCCGCGCCACTGAGGGTAGGCGCGAAGTATGGAAGAGTTCGAATCAAACGTGGATCGAGGGGAACCGGTTTTTGGGACGCTTCTGTTTTGCACGGGCCGACTGATTGTTTAACGATGGATCTCAGTACGCTACCCTGTTTTCCCGCGAAGTCGACATCTCATCCGCGTCATGTTTTTTTGGCCGGCAGCAAGGGGATTGGAGCAATCTGACAATTCTAGCCGTGATTCGCGGCGGCGCGCTTGAGCGCTCGCTGTAACATCTGGTCGAGGGCGGACTTGGTTTTGTCGTATTCCTGCTGCGAAATTTCCCCTTGCTTATGCTCGACTTCGAGGCGAAATAACTCCTCTTTTAATTCTTCTAACAGTGCCGAGCGGGAGGGTGAGGGCTCGGTAACTACCACGCGGGTGGTGGAAGTACGTTCGACAGATGCATCGGTGATTTTGGGTTCCTCGTATTCATCTTCAAATGCCGGAACTCGATCTTTCGCGGGAGCGGCCGAACGGACTGCACGACGCCGTGAGGCCACAAATATCGCGCCCACTACTAATGCAATCGTAAAGCCCGCGAGGATATACCAGCGATATTGCTGCAGCGGATCGGGGGCATCACTGGGCGGGCCAAGCCCTCCGCCGGGGCGGTTGTCGTTTTGTGACGGAGCGCCCCCCCCCTGGGTCCCACCGGCTTCCACGCGAGCCTGCAGCGTTCCTTCGCCCGATATTTTGAAGGCTAGCGATTGGCCTTCCTCGGGTGCAGAGGCCAGTTGTACATTCGCGTCGGGCTGGTTGGGATCGTTCATGGGTTTAAAATTTGCCCCCTGCGCGGCCGCAAATTCCATCGACTTCGGCACGATGGCGACGAAATGCTGCAACGGGTAGAGCGATCTCGGATCGAGATTCGCGCTGCCTGTGTATGGAAGTTGATAGGTTAACTGGAATTGTGTGATTCCCGGCCGCAGAGGGAAGTTGAAAGAATAGCGGTTCCTCTCGGCTTCCTGCGTGGGCGCAGTCTTAAGAGGATTGCCGTGCCCGGTCATGGCGGAACTCTCGCCGATTTGCGCTCCTTCCGGAAGATAGAATTCCAGGTTGCGCTCATTCATCTGAGTGAGCGGAGGCTTTGACGAGTTCTGCACCGCGAACTCGCGGGTGACGTCGAGTTGTCCTTGCTCGGCCTGTATTCGCATGATGTCGGCGACGACTTCAATCCCGTCGATTTTCTTCCCCACATCGTAGACATCAACATCAACGGAAGTTGTTCCAGGAGGTGCCATCTTGTGATACGTCACATCCTGATGGATAGCGCGCACCAGATGCGGCGATTGAGTGTCGTCCAGCGTAAAACTGAAATTGCCCTTCGAGTCCGCTTTGGTGTGCCCGGCTTCCTCCATCCCCTGGCCGAGCTTGAGCAGAATGACTTCATCGCCAGCGGCCGGTTTCCCGGTTGTGGCATTCTTAACGTTGCCGGTGAGCGTCTGTCCTACGGCGAATAAAGAAAATAACAGCGCTCCTAGTAAGGCATGCATCACTCTGCGAACTGTCAATATCCGTGCCTCCGTAGATGCTTGAGTGACTGTCTGGTATAGGGATTCCTCTCAGGCTTCGCCTGCTCGGAATGACAATAAGTAAGGTTCAAATTCCGTTCTCGAAGCACATCGTCATCTTGGCGCAACCTCACTGAACCGCCGCTTTCGCGAATTCCCTTTGCGAGATCTGAGCATCCCTGGCTTCGTTACCTGCTTCCAAAGTCATGTTGCGCTCGCCAAAGCCTACTCCGATCTTCTTCAGAAAATCATTTGGGGGCGTGCCCCCGGCAAAAATCCATACAAAGTCATTGGGAATTTCGTGACGAACACCGTTGCCCTCAAGAACAACCGATTCGTTTTTGAACTCCACCGGATTTGTCTGAAAAAGCACTTTAACTTTTCCGCTGCGCATGCAGTCTTCAACCCGTTTGGCGTTGCGCTCCTTGATTCGGCCGAATCGCTCTCCACGATAGCAGAGTGTTACCTGATTGCCCGACTGATGCGCAAGTCCCATAGCGGCCTCGACGGCGCTGTCTCCGCCGCCAACCACAAGAATCTTCTTATTGATGTAGTGGTCTGCCTCGATGAGGCGGTACATCACTTTGGGCAACTCCTCACCCCTAACACCAAGCTTGCGCGGCTCGCCCGCACGGCCCAGAGCCAGGATCACATGCCGCGCCAGATACGCGTTGTTTGCGGTCAACACGTTAAAGATGCTAACTTCGTCCCTCTTGATGTGTTCGACTTTCTCCCCGGTCGAAACGTTGAAATCGGCCCGGTTTAGAATCATGTCCCAGAAGGCCAGCAAGTTTTCCTTGGAGAGCTGGAGCTTTTTGAATTTACCGTACATGGGAAATTCAACCGGGCTGGTCATAACCAATTTCTGGCGGGGATACTTGGCGACCGTACCGCCTACCTCATCGCGTTCCAACGTGATGTAGCTGAGACTATGCTCGATGGCCCGCAGCGACGCGCTGATTCCAGCCGGTCCAGCGCCCACGATGAGAACGTCATAGACCGTATCAGTTTCTCGCACCCGAGAAGTGTTTGTCAGACGTCGCTTGATTGTATCGATGCAATCGCGCCCTTGATTGACGGCATTCTTGATCAATGCGAGGCCACCCAATTCGCCAATGATAAAAAGACCTGGAATCGTAGTCTCATATTCCGCCGTCATTGAGGGCATGTCGGCCCCCATACTGGGGCTGGCCATCACCATGGTGATGGCGCCGACCGGGCACGCGTCCGCGCACAGTGAATGGCCGATGCATTTGTGTCCATTCACAATCACTGCTTTGCCAGCAATCATCGCCAGCACATCCCCTTCAGGACAAACTGCGGTGCAGGACGCGCACCCAATACAATGGTTGGTGTCAATATGCGGATGCTGCGACTTTGGCCCTTCCGAAAATAGCTTCCCCTTTTCTGCCGCTTCCTGCGCGCGAGCGTCCCTTTTCTTCAGACTCGTCAAATAATTCAAGACGAAGAAGAGCGTAATGACTGCTGCAATCGCGAATGTGATCAGTGAATCCATCTCTCCAAGGGGGTAGCTCAGAAGTATCCAAGAACGAATTGCACCATAATGTGAATGAGCGCCAGCACGGCAAAGGCATAGCTGAAAGGCTTATGAACAACGTGCCACAAATGAAAGACCTTTTGAGACCGCGACAGGAACAAGACTCGTTTCGAAAGAGCGGCTTCTTCTGCTGCGGCCCGAATAGCCTGCTCTACCGCGCGGTGACCCGTTGGCAGAAACCCGGCCAACGTCGCCAGGGACGCATTTCCCCGCAGCGCGTGGCGGCGGAGTCGTGCCACACGGAACGTGCGGGATATGTCAAGAATGACCATGTACACGATCGCAACCACGATGGGAAGACGCGCCACCCGCTCAGGATCAGGTAGCCGCAGCAAAGCCCGGAGATCAGCCTCAGGCAGCAAGTTCTGGGCAGCCAGTTGCTGTGAAAACTGCGCCTGCAAGTCCTGCAACTCGCGCATGGACAACGCAGCGGTGCTAACCTTGCGCGGAATCTGTCCGTACAAATACCGCCCGACAACCCCACTCGCGGAAACCGCAAACATAATCCAAAACGCCATGCCCGCGAGTCCGTGGAACTTGAAGCTTGAGTGGAACGCAATGATGGCTGGAGCGGTTAGGCCCATAACGATATGGATGTCGAGCCAGTGGCGGGTGCTTCCGATCGTCGCCAGCCATGGCCAGTGTTTGCGAATGGGGTATAGGAAAATACCAACGAACAGCGCGACGCCGAAGAAACCGAGATACAACCCAATAGGGCCGCTTGGCCGCAGCAGGTGATGCTTTGGCGAAAATGGGCGGTCTATGGCCGACAACTTGTAATAGCCAAAACCATAAAAGAAGATCGCCAGGTTAATGCCGATCGCCAACGCATACAAAACGTAAAGCAGGATGCGATGACGCTTCTCAGAATCCGGCACAGCTGCGGATGGAGCGGTAGCGATGCGAGCTGCAGTTGCGGCATTCGCGCTCATTTAGTGGCGACCTTTTCGTCTGTGTCTACTGAGAACTTCTTGTATTCCGTAAACCGATGCAAGTTACGCCAGTGTTGCCGAGGTGTTTCGACATCCACCATGGCTTGCATCGGAAACCAATACACAGTTTTCGAATCGGCAAACGGGACTGGCGCAAAGTCGATTTCCAAGTGCAGCGATTTCAGCCCAACGTCTTGCAATGTGTCCTCGATGCCGGCTTCGATTCTTGCGATGGTTCCGGTTCGGGGATCGATCCATGCGGTGCCTGACAGCTCCAAAGGATATTCCCGCCCCCGCAAAGCCAGCGCCGCAGGCGACTTCATCCCAGTAACGTGGCGGAATGTGACTTTTTCGAACGGGTAGCCCCCAATGACTTCTTCTCCCGCTAGCGCGAACTTGAAAGCCTCGGCATAATAAGGATGGAACACTAGGAATAGCGTTGCGAAGCCATTGCTCAGCAGCATCGACGTATTCTTGCGATCAGCCTTGGCTTGGCGCAGTGGCAATCGCGATTCAGAAAGATTGAGATCCCCTCCGGAATTAGTCAAAATTACTAGATAGTCGTATGTGGATTCTTCTTTCAGGATGAGCTTATCGTCTTTAGCGAACTTCTCCTGCCGCACCTGTTCAGTGCATTTCACATTCGAGAATTCATTGAGAAATGCGGAAGTCTGATCCCCAGTCCGATTCAGCAGTTCGGCCAAAGTCTGCGCATCGTCAGTAGCCGGGGCGCCGCCGCCTCCGAAACAGACTCCGGCCAGCGCAAGAACCATCCAGAAGGCGCGCGTAATCTGCGTTGCGGCTTGTTTCCAGCGCGTCATTCCCGGCCTTTCTTCGAATCGAAGCGGTAGCCAAACGAAAACATTATCTGGTCATAACTAGTCTGTCCGCGATTCGTGGTGAAATTGCCCTGAATGTAGTAATGCGGACCGAGCGTCGTCTCCACTGTTCCGGTCACGAACCTCGCCCGGTCGTTCGTTGTTAGCGTCGAATTAAAGTTTTGCTGTCCCGCGAGGACCTCTAATCGCAAGTTCTCGCTCATTTGGCGCGAGACCGTTAGCGCTTCGTACGACCCGCTGCCAAATGAACTGTTAAAGCGCGCGTAGTGCGCATCCGCCCGCAAACCGAGCCAGGGAAGGCGGCCGAAGGTGAGGCCGAACATTTCGTTGAGCGACGACTTCGCGTCTCCCGTGCGGCTGCTCTGGCCCATGTTTGACGAGATCCACACCTGTTTCACAACTTCGACTCGCGCCCCCACGCTGAAGCCTTGAAATAAGAATTTATCCAGCAGTCCGGTTCCGATAAGTGTTGGATCAAAGGTTGGCACGTCGCGAAAATAATTGTGATTAAAATCGAGTTCGATACGCGGATGGGGCCGCAAGCGCACGGTGAAAAAACTTCGCCCCAGCCCAGGCCCGGGTGAGGGAGTCGCGACATTCCCCACGGGGTCGTCGAGTTGCGCGGACTCATACACCGAAAACAGCCGCCCGTATGAAACCGAATCCTCAAAGAAAATAAATGGACGGTCGAGTTGCCAATTCAACAGGCTGACGCCGGCGCCCGAAGTGCTGCTGTAGTGCATGGCATTGAAATCACCGCCCTCGAAATTAATAAACGACCCTCCGATTACGCGATCTGGGCTGTAATTCCACGAGGTGGGATCGGGCGTCGAACCACCAAAAATTCCCAGGGTAGTTCCCTTGGAAAGCCGTTTTCCAAAATATCCTCCATCAATAGTGTCGAGGCTTGAGGCCCATGGCAGATATAGGCGGCCAAAGCCCGCGACCAGACTTGAGTTTGGATTGTCGTACGTCATGCTGAGGTGATAGGTGTGGTTGATCAAGTCCTGTAGCGTTTGCTGACTGGCCGCAGAAGTCTTGGTGAGCCGCCCGCGCCAGTATCCGCTCAAGTTCCAATACGTCCCGCCGATGCGCGTGATGTCTCCGCGAAAATCAACACCCACGTCGGAGCTTGTCATGCTGGTCGTGCCGTGGCTTATTATTTCCTCATAGTCGAGCCCGATCCTTCCACGCGCACGGTTTACCGAAGGCAACGGAGGCCGCGGCACCTCCTCTCGCGCTTCTTCGTCGAGCGTGTCGCCTTCGGTGAAGGAGATCACCGCCGGGTATTGACGCGTCGAACTCAGCGCCCGCTGCTGCACCAATGCGGCGGCGTCGCCGCTCGACAGGTACGCGAGGTCGCCTACTTTCACCGGGCGCTTGGGAGCATGAATGTCAGCCACGGCAGAAGTTTCCGCAACCGCGCTTACTACCAACTCCGCCACCATTCGCGGATCGGCAGCATCTCCGCTGTCCCCCTGTTTCGCGGGCAGATTGGTGTCTTCGATCACCAGCTTCATGCCTTCGGTCAGCCCCTGTGCCCTTCCTCCCTCTAGATAGGCGACGCCTTCAGCGACATATTTCACTCTGAACACGGTTCGCAAACTCGGATCATCGGTGCGAACAATCAGGGTGGTTGCTTCGGTAGCGGCGGGCGCGGGACTACTTGCTGAAGCCACCGTTGCCGGCGAGTTCAGTGATCTTTCCTGGCCGGCGACTCCGGCTGCCTTCTGCGTAGCAGGGGTCGAAAGGTCCATTGTAGGAAAAACGACATCGGCAACAGTCGAAGAGTTCTTTCCGCTTTTCGCAGTTTGAGTTTGTGAGAAACTTCCCGCTCCCGTAGGAATTTCTGGAGACCCGTTCGGCGCGGGGCTTGGTTGGATGGCAGTTGTCCCCGGCGAAGGCTCCCCCGCGCCAGAGGAAGTATTGGCGGAGGGGCTCGCTGCCTTCACGCTCGCGCTGGGTGCAGGATTGGATTCAGCGGAGTCAGGCGAACTCTCGCTCGGCACCGCAGCCCACGTTCTCTGCTTACGCCGGAAGATTCCAGTTAGAGTTCCCGCTCTCGCCGCCGGTTGAGCGCCCTCACCCTCTCGCGAAGCCAGGGCAGGACTGATGATTAAGATGATGTTGTTGCCTTCAGCTTTCAGGGTGTAAGGATGTGTTTGATCCAGGTCAATGACCACTCGCGCAACAGGAGGACTTGTCGAGTGCTGCGCTGCACGCACTCGTTTTACGCCGTTTCTGAGAATGTCAACTCGCTTGGTCTTGTCGCCACAAATTGTATCTGGCAGATCGAGCACAATCCGGGCGGGACGGATCGCAGTCTCAACCAACGGCTTCACGTAGGAGCTGAGCTTCACCTCCACGCGCAGATCTGCTCCTTCTTGAGTCACAGTGATGCTTTGTACAGTCGCTACTCCTTCCTGGCTCTGCGCAGCGGCACAAGACAGCAAGAGCATCACGACTCCAATATGTTTTTGAACTGCTTTCATGTTATGTAGGACGGGCCCGATTGTCAGTCGGGCCGATCGTTAGCTCTGCGATAGTTAGATCCCGACCTGAATGTCGGGTCCGTTCCCCTCAGCGGATCTCAGTTTTTCTCCCTCCTATCTATCCCCCGTTGCCGCTCCGGTGGCACTGGTAGCAGTTGACGCTGTTGTACACATACCCGCCCACATTCGGGTGATGGAAATTGGCTGAGTTATTGCCTCCATGGCAACCCGTGCACTGAAACACCGAGTAATCATTCGAATTGGTGTGGCACGTCGCGCACACGCCGTTCGCATTTCCGTGGTTGATCGGGAACTGGGTGTACTGTGCGTGATTAAAGCTCGCATTCAGCCAGTTCGTCGTACTGTGGCAGGTCTGGCAAGTCGTCGGGAAAAATTGTGGCTGCGCGGCATGTCCCGGATTGGTGGTGTTGTTGTAGTCCGTCTGGTGGCAGCCGATGCAAGTTGTCGGAAGCGTGGTGTAATTGTTGTTGACGTGGCAGTCGGCGCACTGTCGCGGAGGCGCTGTATGCGACCCAGTCAGCGGGAACGTCGTCGTGTTGTGATTAAACGTTGAATCAGTCCACAAGACGGTGTCATGACACAACTCGCACTGCTGGGGAAATCCCGCAGAGACGTGATTCGGATTCGTCGTCCCCTGGAAATCCTTCAAATGGCAACTGACACACGCAGTACTGTTCAGGCTGTAGTTATTGTTCACGTGACAATCGGTGCATTGCCGCGGCGGAACCGTATGCGCCCCCACTAGAGAGAAGCCGGTGCTGGCATGATTGAATACGGCGTCGGTCCAGAGGACGGTATCGTGACAGGTTTCACAGGTCGTTGGGAAACCCGCAGCGGCATGGTTTACCGGAGTCGTTGCGTTGCTGTAATCGGCCTGATGGCAAGACACGCAGGCGGCATTCGTGATCGTGTAGTTGTTGTTGACGTGGCAATCGGTGCACTGGCGTGGCGGCACGGTATGCGATCCGGTGAGCCCGAAGCCGGTGCTGTTGTGATTGAAGGTCGCATTCAGCCACGTCGAAGTGCTGTGACATGAATCGCACGTCTGGGGAAAATTCGCGGTGACGTGATTGGGATTCGTCGTTCCCTGATAGTCCTTCAGGTGACAGGTTATGCAGGCGCCGCTGGTTAGGCTGAAATTATTATTAACGTGGCAATCGGTGCACTGGCGTGGCGGCACGGTATGCAGACCGGTGAGTGCGAACCCGGTGGTGGAGTGGTCAAAGGTGGCGTCGGTCCACGCAACCGTGTCATGGCAGCTCTGGCAAGTCGTCGGGAATCCCGCATGTGGAACCGGGCTGATTGCATTGTTGTAATCGGTCTGATGGCAACTCACGCAGGCCGTGTTGGTGATGTTGTAATTGTTGTTGATGTGGCAATCCGTGCATTGACGAGGTGGCACGGTATGTGAGCCGGTGAGTGGGAATCCTGATGTGGAGTGATCGAACGTCGCCGGCTGCCATGCGGCCGTGTTGTGGCACAGCTCGCAAGTCTGCACGAATCCTCCGGCCACGTGATTGGGATTGTTCGCTCCCTGGAAATCCTTCAAATGGCATGACACGCAGACTGTCGTGGTCAGACTGTAGTTGTTGTTCACATGGCAGTCCGTACACTGCCGGGGCGGCACCGTGTGGGCGCCGGTCAGTGCGAAATTCACCATCGAGTGATCGAAGGTCGCAGGCGACCAGGCAATTGTGGTATGGCATTGCTCGCAGGTTTGCGGAAAGTTTGCAGAGACGTGATTCGGGTTCGTCGTGCTTTGAAAATCCTTCAGATGGCACGAGACGCAAGCGGTAGTTGCGAGATTGTAGTTATTGTTGACGTGGCAATCCGCGCACTGTCGAGGAGGCACCATGTGGCTCCCGGTCAATGGGAAGCCGACCGACGAATGATCGAACGTCGCGTTGAACCACGTATCCGTTCCATGACACTGCTCGCAAGTAATCGAGAATTTGCCGGCAACGTGATTGGGATTGGTTGTGCTCTTGAAGTCCGCAGCGTGACACGAATAACACTGCGTGGACATGTTCTCAAACTGGCTATTGGCCGCATTTTTGTGACAGGAATCGCAATTAACCGCCGCGTGCGCCCCGGTTAGCGGGAAACGATTGTCGTGCTGTTGTACCTGCTGAATCGAAACCGTCCACCCGCGCACCGTGTGGCACTGCTCGCAATTCGCCCCAAGCTGCCGCTTGTGAATGTCCGCATGGCAGTCCTCGCAGCGCTTTCCAACATTCGTGAAAACAAGCTTAACGTGGCACTGCACGCAGGTAACTGACTGATGCATGCCGCGCAGAGGATACCGGGTGTGATCGTGATTGAATTCTGGAACGGCGCGGATGGGCCTCCACGCATCCGCAGTGTGGCAGTTCTGGCAAGGCATATCCAGGTTGCCATGCGGACTGTGCGAACCCGCGGCCTGCGGAGCCGCCTTTTGCGCTAGCACGAGAGGAATCAGCAGCATCACCGCGGCCATCCTCAGGACGCCCCCCGACGACATGACTCCCACCTTACCGAGTCCCCGACAGCACTGATTAGGAAGAGATTAAGGGTGAGCGATGCAATTCACCGTCCATCTAGAGTAGAGGCTGGCCAAACGAGTAGATAGTTACTGAAGTATGGACGAAAACCGCGCCAAATGGCCCCTTTTAGAAGGTCCCGATGTTAGGGATAGTCGGGCCCTGAATGTAAGTTATTCACCCTACCCGGAGTTTTTTTCGCGGCTCCGCAGACGAGGGTGTCAACCATCCCATCGCGGTAAGCCCGAAAACTTCCAATTTCAGGAATGCGATTTTGGAACAGGGTTCACCGCCCCGTGGCAAGCCGCGCATTCTTTCGGCGTCGGCTTGTAAAAAAGTATCGCCTTCCCATCCACCATCTTCGTGAGCTTGTGACACTCCTCGCAGCGTACGTTCTGGTGTGCCCCAGCCAGCGGAAAGGTGGTTCTCCGATCATGATCGAAGAGCGCAGGCTTCCACTTCATCGAATTGTGGCACTCTGCGCAGTGCGTAACCGAAACTGCCGAAAATTGTTTCCCATGAACATCTTCATGGCAGTTTTCACACTGCGTCGGCGCAGATTTGAAGTTCACATTGAGAAAGGAAGTCTCCATATTAGGAGGCTTGTGGCAGTCGATGCAGGCCGTCGCGCGATGCGCTCCCACCAGCGGGAATGTCGTCTTCGAGTGATCGAAGCCGGACAGTTCCTTCCATGACTTGGTGGAGTGACAGGCTTCGCATCCAGCGACGCTTCCATCCGCGGGGACTTGTCGTATGCGATCTTTGAACTCCCCGTGATGAGGATCGGTGTGGCAACTCGTGCACCCCAACTCCCGCCAGTGATAGATGACAGCTTTTGGATTGAATTCAGCCGATTCCTTGTGGCAATCCCCGCATGGCACGGCGACGTGGCTCCCCGTCAGCACGAAGTGCGTTTCTCTATGCTTCGCAAGGGTAAAAGTTGAAGGCGAGTATTCATCAAGCGTGTGGCATCGATCGCAAGCGTTGAAGTAAGGCGCAGCGGCGAATTGTCCAGCGTGGCGATCGCTGTGGCAGTCGGTGCAGTGCGCGAATTTAATTTTGAACTGCGTGTCTTTGCCTTTGGAAGTATGGCACTGATCGCATTGCAGTCGCGCGTGACCACCCTGCAGGGGATATAAAGTAGCCGTATGCTCCTCCACGGTGAACGTCGAAGGCTTCCATCCATTCACCGTGTGACATGAAGCACACTCGCCATGATCGGAGCGGTTGGCGAATTGTCCGCTATGCGGGTCAGGTTTGTGGCAGTCCATGCATTGCTGGAAGGCGATGGGCTTCTTAAAATCCCCACCAGCGTGACATTGAGCACAGTCCACGCTTACGTGCTTTCCCTCCAGTGGAAATTTAGTCGTCGAGTGGTCGAAGCGCTCATTCACAGCGTTCAGCGAAATCCTCTTCCATCCCAATGTGCTGTGGCACGATTGGCAACCTTGCGGAAAACTTCCGTGATGCGGATCTTTATGGCAATCGGAACACCGGTTAAAAGCAATTCCCGTATATCGCGGTTTATTGTCAGGGCCGGGCGTGTGGCATTTCGCGCAGGCCACTTGAAAGTGCTCGCCCGTCAACGGATAACGCGTCTTCGAGTGATCGAACTTGGGTTGCCCGGACTGGCCGACATTGACCGATTTCCAATCCTCGAAGTTGTGACACTGCTGGCAAGTTTGCCCGAAGCGTCCTTCATGTGGATCTTTATGGCAAGTCGCACAGGCGGTTGAAAGGCCCAAGTAAGTCTTGCTGAGATCTTTGACTCTGATCGCAGCCCGCTCTTTTGCAACAATATTCGTCGGCTTATGGCATTGATTACAGCCCAGGCCTGCGTGCTTGCCTAGAAGCGGATATCCAGTCTCTTTGTGGTCAAATGTTTTGACATCCCACTTGATCAGCGGGAAATCCTCTCCATTGTGTTCCGAGTGACAGCGCGCACATTCCGTGCTGGATCCAGCAGGAATGTCGTAAGTCGCATGCAGTCCCTTGTGAGCATTAATCCGGGTCGCGATTTCGCCATGGCAGTCAAGGCATTTAAGTGCAGCTTGGCCACCGAACTTATGGCAATTCGCGCAATTGCTCGATCCACTCAGCGATTGATGCGGCCTGGACAAAGGGCCGGGAGAGATCTGTGCACCCGCCATCCCCAGAAATACCAGCACCAGAAAAGTGCAGCATACCGTTTGATCAGCGAAGTCGGAGATGCGACGCAAGGCCGTGTCATGCCATCCGGCAAAACTATGGCCCGGCGAGCAACGGTTCTTAAGTCCTATGCCTTCCTTGCCTGGCAATCGCCCTCGCTGAGAAGCTGCAAGCTTCTTGCCGCAAATACTTTGCCTGCAGTCTAAGGCCAATCACCAATAGCCTACTAGTCACCAGAGATACACATGTCGTTCGCACACCTTGTGTCCGGGTAAGGTCGCAGTGATGTGTCCGCGTCGCATGCCTAGTTTTTCTTCCACCACAGTGTTTCCCGCCTCATGTAACGATCATGTAACGATAAGGTCTTCCTACTGCGCTCACCAGTGCCTTAGGGGTATTTACGGTACCACCTGCGCCCTCTAAGTTCTTGTAACTCCGTCAGGACATCGCCCTTTCACGGCGGTAACACGGGTTCAAATCCCGTCGGGGACGCCAACAAAATAAACACGTTCCGCGAAATCGCCGCTTTTCTTCATGGTCCAATTTGGTCCAGTTAACCGGAAGAGCCTTCCGAAGCGGCCCCTTTCCTCACTAACCTGACCAAATTGCTCTGCGCCTCGCGCTTCTGCGGACCAACGGCCTGCATGTAAACGTCGGTCGTGACTCTCAGACTCGCGTAGCGCAACAGTTGCATCGCGGCGACCGTCGCACCTCACTGCTAAGAAAGTCCGAGAGACCGAAGCCGAATCCGTCCCCTTCATTGTCTGCTAAGCATTAGGTCTTGACACCGGAACTGCATCCTCTGACTACATCCAGCTTGGCACGGAGGCCAGGGCGGGCAAAAGCGAGGCGTACATCTACGGTCGCCTGAGATTGGCAGACCTTGTAGCCCCTGATTGCTGAGGCGTTCCTGAATAAGAAGGCAGAGTGAGTATCCAGTTTTATTTGCGGCGGAGTGCTGATTCGTACTCCGCCCTTGCTGTTTTAAGCGGCCGTACAGAAATGCCTCCCGCTCACAGCCGAGTTCTGGCATGACTGGCAAGGCGTGCCATAATGCTTTTCGAATGCCTGCTCTCCAAATCCCCGAAGAGACTGCCCGCCGTATCCAACGAATTCAGATCGTCACGATTGTGTGGATGGTTATCGAGGCCGCAGCATCTTTATTGGCAGCGTGGTTGGCCATCAGCGTGGCATTGATTGCATTTGGTGGAGATAGTGCCATAGAACTCATCTCCGCCGTGGTGGTGTGGCGACGCTTTAAAACTTACGATAGCCAACAAGCAGAGTCCGGGGCCGCCCGCATTACAGGAACTTTGCTCTTTGGGTTAGCCGCGTACGTGCTTGTGGCCGCCACCATGACCCTGCTCGGTCGCGGGGAACCCAAGCAGAGTTATCTCGGAATTGGGGTATTGATTGCAGCTGCGATCTTCATGCCCGCCCTTGCGAAAGAGAAACGGCGGTTAGCGGCACTCACAGGAAGCGCCGCCCTCAAAGCGGATGCTGCCGAGTCAGCACTATGCGGTTATCTTTCGTTGATCGCCTTGGCGGGATTGGCGGTCAATATGGTTTGGCATGTGGCATGGGCTGATCCGGTTGCAGCAATCTGCTTGGTTCCTTTCATCGTGCGGGAAGCTTGGGAAGCTTTCGGAGGGGGATAAATGCCAGCCTCCGAAATGAACGCTTTACCCCAAGTTTAGGATATAAGGTTGCAATTATTGCGGCTTGCTTCTGTCTTTTGCGAAGCGCCATCCCACCCACCCAAGGAAGTGCTCGGCATGGAAAAAACTTACTCTCCTCATAATTGAAAGTACATATCTAGTTTAGCGCCAAAAACGGCGCGAACCACTAAAGCACCTCTCTTGACGCACGGCTTGCCAAGGCAGGTGGGGACACCTACCCCGACGCATTTGTGCGCGGCTTGACAGGGCAGATGAGGACACCTGTCATACGCACTTCCGGCGTCGAATCTGGCGCAAGGTCTCGCACCCATCTACAATGAAATGAAATCAATCTTAATCAAGGAGATTCGAATGCAGCGGAATGCAAGCGCGATATGGAACGGCGGATTGAAGGATGGAAAAGGAGAGGTATCGTCATCCAGCGGTGTGTTGTCTCATACTCCGTATTCTTTTGTGACGCGATTTGAAAATTCTCCCGGCACCAATCCGGAAGAGCTGATCGCGGCCGCGCATGCCGCATGCTTCTCCATGGCCCTTTCGGCGCAGCTTGGCGCTGCCAATCTGAAACCGGAGAGCATTAACACGAAGGCCACACTGACTCTCGACAAACAGGATGCGGGTTGGTCCATCACTGCCATTCATCTTGACGTCACTGGAAAGGTTCCGGGAAGCGACGCAGCGGCATTTCAAAAGGCGGCGCAGGATGCAAAGTCCGGGTGCCCCGTCTCGAAAGTGCTCAAAGCAGAGATCACGATGAGCGCGAAACTGGAAAGTTAGAAGCCTAATTGGGTGGTTTGACACACACCAGCGCCCCAGTACAATATTGATCTTTGCTTGTTGTTTGTTGTTCTTTCCTGGTGCGGGCCTGGTGGATTGCCGCATAGTTAAAAAAATGCCATCGTGGCGGAATTGGCAGACGCGCATGGTTCAGGTCCATGTACTCGCAAGGGTGTGGGGGTTCGAGTCCCTTCGATGGCACCAAGTTTTATTTTCCATTCAATAACAGGCGTGGATGCAAACTACAGGGACAGGGTAGTTCTGCCAATGACAAATGCGGAAGCAGGCGTCCGCAGCAGGCCCGGAATTCCAAATTAAATTGCCTTCATGATCGCACTCACAGCCGCCGCGCTCTTGACTCCGCTGGAACGTATCGAGCGGCCAATACTGCTGTTGGAAGATGGAACCATCTCCGAAATCAGCTCGCGGGAATTCCGCGAACTGCCAACCGATTGCCGAATCGTTGATTACAAGGACGCGATTCTCGCCCCGTCATTCATTGACATTCATATTCATGGCGCCGCCGGGCATGACGTTATGGAAGCCTCAACGGACGCCATGCCTGCCATTGAACAATTGCTGGCGAAACACGGCGTAGGCAATTACTTCCCCACTACGGTAACTGCGCCGGTGGATACCACGATTGCGGCATTGGGACGATTGGCCGATGCCATAGAAGTTTCTCGAAAGCAAACGCCGGCCATGTTGCGCGCGCGGCCCATAGGTATTCATCTGGAAGGTCCGTTTCTGAGCCATGCGCGGCGTGGAATTCATCCTCCGCAAAATCTGACTCGGCCTTCGCCGGAACTCTTCGAACGATTCTGGGAAGCGTCGCGCGGGCATATCCGAGTGCTCACAATCGCTCCCGAGTTGGAAGGAGCGCTCGATGTAATCTCCAAGGCGACCGAGCTCGGAGTTTGCGTCAGCCTCGGGCACTCTGACGCCGACCTTGAAGCCACTCGCGCCGCGGTGAAGGCCGGAGCGCGCCATGCCACGCATTTGTTTAATGCCATGCGGCCCCTTGGCCACCGGGACCCGGGAATCGTAGGAGAAGCGCTGACTAATCCTGACGTGGCCGTAGAGATCATTGCCGACGACATCCATCTTCATCCATCCATCGTCAAGCTGACCCTGACCGCTAAAGGACGGGATGGAGTCATCCTGATCACTGACGGCACGGCGGCTACGGGCATGCCCGATGGCCGCTACAGATTGGGCACTTCCGAGTTCGACGTGAAGGAAGGAATCTGCATGTCTGGCGGAAAGTTGGCGGGCAGCACTTTAACTTTGGACCGCGCTGTACGTAATGTCATGCGATTCGCAGACTATGACTTGCAACGAGCCGTAGCTCTGGCTACGGTGAATCCCGGACGCGCGGCACTTTTGCCGCACCGCGGAAAACTACAGGTAGGTGGAATGGCCGATGTTGTCGTGTTAAGTCCCGAGGGCGAGGTGCGGACCACGATTATCGGCGGCATCGGCTTTTAAGAATGCGAATCACGTGAACCACTTTCTTGCAACACTCGCACACCACGGATACAGTCTCTTATTCGTTGTGGTGCTGGCAGAGGCCGTTGGACTTCCGGTTCCCGCCGCGCTGGCTTTGGTCGCGGCAGGCGCGGGATCCGCGGCAGGGGTCCTAAATCCACTCGCAGCGCTAGCCGTCGCCCTGGTCGCAATGCTTCTGGGAGATTCGGTCCTGTTCTTTTTGGGGCGCTACACCGGCTGGGCACTGCTGGCATTTCTGTGCCGCGTTTCCGCAAACCCTGAGACATGCATTCTACGTTCGGCGGGGTCGTTCTATAAACGCGGGAAACTCACCCTGGTAATTGCAAAATTCGTTCCCGGCCTGAACACGATGGCTCCGCCTTTAGCCGGGAGCATGAAGATGCGCCCGCAACAATTTCTGCGATTCGATTTCGCCGGGGTGCTGCTCTATGTTGTGGCTTATGGCGGCCTGGGATTCGTGTTTCGTAATTTTCTGGCGTCAATCACTCGTGGATTCGAAACCGCCGGACACGTCATGGTCGTGGTAATTGTGATTGCCATGGTCGCTTATCTCATCTACCGCATACGCATTTTTCAGCGAAGTAAAATTTATTCGGTTGTTCCCAGAGTGCAAGTAGGCGACTTGGCGTTGAAGCTTCAGTCCGAGGAGAAAGATAATATCGTCCTCGCCGATGTCCGCAGCCATGGTTATTACGACGCGGACAGCGCCCGGATTAAGGGTTCCATCCGCATTGAACCGAACAATCTGGCGGCGGAAATTGAAACCCTTCCAAAAGACAAGGATATTTACGTCTACTGCACTTGAATACGCGAAGCCACCAGCGCCCGTGTGGCGCTGCTACTGCGAGAGAAGGGATTCAACGCGTTCGTGATTGTCGGAGGCCTGGCGGCATGGCGGAAAGCCGGCCAGGAAGTTGAAACGGTCCCGAAAAACGACCTGGTAAAGCTGCCGACGTTCACCTAATGTGGGGACAACCGCCCTCGGCTGTCCAAGTCGAGCGAAAGCTCGACAGCTTTTCTTGAATGCAAAACTGCGGAGCGTTGCTCCGCTGGACAGCCGAGGGGGCTGTCCCCCCGCGGTCTCCGGTAAAATCAGTGAAATGCCCAATCAGGAAATTGAAATAAAATTTCGCGTCCAGAACTTGCGCGAGATCACGCATCGTCTGCGGAAAAATGGGTTCCGTTTAATCACTGCGCGCACCCACGAAATGAACACTTTATATGACTTGAAGGGCCAACCCCTGAGGAAGCGCAGCGACCTGTTGCGGCTGCGTAAATACGGTTCCGAATGGACGCTGACTTACAAAGCCAAAGGTAAGGCGGGGAGCCATAAGACCCGAATTGAACTAGAAACCAAAATCTCCGATGGCAAGAAAATGGAAGCCATTCTTCTTGCTCTTGGCTTCTTGCCGTCTTTCCGTTATGAGAAGTTTCGCGCCGAATGGAGCGACGGAAAGGGCAACGTGGTGTTGGATGAAACACCCATCGGCAACTTCGGCGAGATCGAAGGAAAATCCCGCTGGATTGACCGGGTCGCACGTACTCTGGAAATCCCGGTGGGAAATTATATTAAACAGAGTTATACCGAATTGTTTTACGACTGGAAGAAGCGGACGCGAAGCTCCGCCCTGGAAATGACCTTCAAGGCCGCGCGTTCCGGCAAGAGAATCTAATTCACCACCGCACCAAACTAACCAACAAGTCTTCCCCATTCAGCAGTTTCGCTGCGTGGTACTCTCAACTTGCTCTGGATTTTCTGCTGCGCGAGTGGCAGTTCAGAACGACAATTTCCGGCGAATTCTGCGCACCGTGGAAGCGCTCTCGGACCTTGGCCCGGCCATGACCTCCGAACGAGAGTTTTCGCAAACGGCGCGCGTTATGCTGTCCGCGATCTTGCAGGCGGGCGGCGCGAAGGAAGCTGTTCTTTTCACCTTCAACGACAAGCCCGCTTTCCTCACCTCGATTGCTTCCGACGGATTCGCGCTGATGCCGGATCCGGCGGTGATCCCGCTTCTACCCAAGCACGTGCATGCGCTTATTTCGGCCCGGGCTCCGGTTGTGTTAAGCAGCGGATCATCCGAAAACTTCCTGAGTTCGAATGGCAATGTAGCCCCTGAATTGTTCAAGTGCCTGGCTCCGCTCAAGGTGGCGGGGAAATTGGTTGGCGTCGTAGCCCTCGGCCGCCGTGAAGGCGACGCAATCTACGACGAAGACGATCTGCAATCTCTGGCTTTGCTTTGTCACTACGTGGCGCTGGCAATCCACAATCAATCGTTGAGTCAGACATTAGCCCAGCGAGTCTCTGAGAATCTACGGCTGATGGCTTCCCTGCACGGCTTTTACGATAGCGCGCTGGAATCGTTCGCCGCAGCCATTGACGTCAAGCACGTCAATATTCACGGACATTCCTTGCGGGTGGGCCGTTACGCTTCAGGAATTGGCGAAGCCATGGAGATGCCGGCGAATGATGTGGCGGCACTCCGGTCCGCGGGTTACCTGCACGATATCGGTAAAGTTGCCGTTGATAAACGGCTGTTCGCGAAGGCGACTTCGCTCGACCCAGAAGAATTTCAGGAGATGGCTGATCACACCATCGTCGGTCATCAGATTGTGAGTGGAGTTCAGTTTCCGTGGCCGCGCATTGCAGAAATTGTGCGCTGGCATCACGAGCGCGCGGATGGTTCGGGATATCCGGACGGCCTGGGCGCCGAGGATGTCGCGATGCCGGTGCGTATCGTCGGCCTGGCGGACACCTTTGATGCCATGACCAGCGAACGTCCTTATCGCGAGCGATTGTCGCTGGGGAGTACGCTGAATGAAATCGTGCGGCTGACTCCGCAGAAATTTGATCCGAATGCGGTGCAGGGATTGCTGCTGCAAATTCGGAGGGACGCCGTGGGCAGCAACCGCACTCCATTTCTCGAAGAGCGCATGTCCGAGCGAATTGCCGCCGCGGATATTGATCATCTCGCCGCCACTCTGCAACATAAAATGACCCACGGCCGGCTGTTTCTCGCGTAAACATCGCTTTTACAATTCGGCAGGTGTGGACACCTTGCCCCTACGCGACCAGTCACAGATCAAATTGAACTCCCAGAAAGCCGAACCGCGTTTGACAAACTAGCGCGGCCATTCTATAGTAGCGAACAAAAGGCGAATACAGGATGGCATCTCTCCCTATTTTCCCGGAATCCAAGGTCGGGCTGACCGGCATTGCACGGCTCGCGACGCGCGGCGAATCGCTGCGGCAGGGCCGCGACGTTGAATACTTCACCCTGGCGGCTCGTTCGATTCTCAATCGCTGCACCGGGACAAGGATGCCCTTCACATGGACGATCAATCCTTACCGGGGATGTGAATTCGCCTGCAAATATTGCTACGCGCGGTACACCCATGAGTTTATGGAAATGCGCGATGGCATTGATTTCGAAAGAAAAATCTATGTGAAGCAGCACACCGCGCAGCTGTTGCGGCATGAACTGCGAAAGGTAAAGTCCGGAGAAGATATTGCCATTGGCACCGCGACCGATCCTTATCAACCTGCGGAGCGAAAATTCGAAGTCACGCGCGCGATTCTCGAAGAAATCTCTCTTCATTCTGGATTGGAGATCGGGATCGTCTCCAAGTCCACGCTGATGCTAAGAGACATTGACGTACTTCAAGAGATCGGCCGCAAGAATCGCATTTGCGTGAACGTCACCATAACAACGCTGAAGAGTGATCTGGCCCGCATTCTTGAGCCCCGCGCTCCCCGTCCCGATCTGCGGATGGAGGCTATGCGCAAGCTGAATGAGGCAGGAATTCACGCTGGGGTGATCTGCGCCCCGGTCTTGCCGGAAATCACCGATTCTGCGCGCGATCTCGAAGCTCTGGTTCGCGCCACTGCCGAAGTAGGAGGAAAATACATCCATGCAAACTCTCTATTTCTGAAGCCATGCTCGGCCGCGGTATTCATGCCCTTCCTGGAAAAGGAGTTCCCTCATCTCGTGGAAAGTTACCGTCAGCGTTTCGGAGAAAGGGCATTCCTCTCGGCAGCCTATCGAAAGCGCCTCTCGCAACTGATGGACGACTTGAGGAAGAAATACGGACTACAAAATCGAGGCGAGAACAAAGGGACTAAATTCAGCCCGGAAACTACATTGGGCCATCAACTCAATTTGTTCTAGATGAAGAGCGGCCGTTTGGAAGCCGTGTTAGCGCCCTTTCGGGGCGCGCCTCAATTCTCCTTTTTCCTTTCCCAGGACTCACGAGTCTGCGTTAGAACTCGAATTTGTGAAACCACGATGGAACTTGCTGCCGATTTCAGCCGCGAAGCGGCGGCAGAATGCAGCCCCGGGCGCAAGCCCGGGGTAGAAAGCGCGGAAAGGTCGAGCCCCAACGGGGCGAAAGAATAGTTCTCACGCAGACTCCTTCAGCCGCGCCGATTTCAATTCAAAAAACCGACGGCGCGACTGAAAGTCACGCCCCTTCAAACCTGAACAGCAGCAGGAGCCTTTTCCGAAACCTGTTAAGTAGTAATTCCCCGGTATAACTGCTCGGCAAACATTTTTCCATCCCAGTATTCGATGTGTGCCTTAAGCGGCGTTCTCGCGTCCGGATCAATATAGTTCTGAACTCCCTTCGGATTCGCGCGGGCACGCGCGTAATGCTCCGGATGCTTCGCATTTATCACGTTCGGAGGATCGTAAAAATCGAGGTGGCCGCTAATGATGTCCGCCTTGGACCAAAGATTCACCCATTCTCGCGGCCTGTTGCCGTAATCCGCGATTAATGGCTGCACGGCGGCGGCAGCCACTTCGCGGACTTGGGAGCGCATATCTTTCTGCGTTCGGAACAAAAATGCCGTTTTATCGAGCGGCGATCCAAAGGTTAGGAACATCCTGGTGCGAGCCGCTATATTCAGTGGAGTCGCGGAAAATTGCTCGCTCAGAGCCAGACCGTTCAGCATGTCGTATCCAATCACCGAACCCAGAGAATGGCCGGCCACAATAATCTTGTTGTATAGAAAGTCCTTATCGTCGGCGGTTCGGGCCCGGTAAACCGCTTCCCCTACCTTCATTGCGGTTTGCCAGATTTCCTGACGGACTTCCCAGAATTTGCTGACTGTGTGCGCGGCAATGTAGGCGGCAACATCGCCGACGTATTGAATAAGAAAACCCCGCGCCTTTGGTGCCGCCCATATTTCAAGCGACCAAAGAAGCAAGACCGCGACCGGCCACGTGCTTACAAACCGTTTCCAACCACCGTCGGGAACAACGTAACCAAAGCCGCTCCAGCCCGCGAGATGTCCCGCCATGAAGATTGCAGCGATGACAATTCCTGCCGCGCCCAGATAAATGAACGACCACGGGAGCCAACCGGGCCTGGCCTTTCCCAGAGGGAAGATTCCAATGACGATTAACAGCGCCGCAATATTCACCAGGACGAAATCCCAAGTCAGCATCGGAAGAAGATTGCCCGCAGGAAACGGATTGCTGCTGCCAATTGCATGAGAAGCCGCGGCCGCAGTAGCCACTAAATTAATGAAAACCAGCGCGGCGAGCACAGCCATGATTCCCACGAACGCAAGTGCCAGCTTTTCTGTCGCAAGCAGGAATTGCTGTTCGGCTCCGAACATCCAGCGGCGATAAGTTCGGGCGGTAGTATTCAGAATGCCGTTCCATCCCGCGTCAAAAAGAAAATTCACCACGTCCACCGCCGTGACTTTTCCCTCGGTTAAAGGCGCCCAATAAGCTTCGTAGATGTGGACTTCGTATTCGTCTCCATCACTCCCTTTGATCGCCATCTCGGCGCGCACCTGCTCCGGTTCAGCATTGTCCTTGCCCTGCGTTCCGAGCCGAACAGAACGAATCACCGATTTGCCGACTGCTCCCCCTCCGGCCGCAACGCCGCGCGCCGCCGCCTGCGCTACTCCGTCAATGGTTTCGTACGGCACTTGCTGTCCCATGCCGTGCGCGACCAGAATCGCAACCCGGTTGACTGGTGGTGAGTTCGCAGGTTTCGCAACGAATGCTTTTGGAATTTCAGGAGAAACTTCCGGCGAGCCCAATTCGAGATTCATCGCAGCCATGGCAATAGCTCCAGTGATGAAATTCGGACCGGGGAGAACCCCTATTGTAACCGCAAACTCTGGAATACGGTCGCATGATCTGCGAGGCAGTTGTTCTCGTTCAGAATGATTAGTGACACTCGAGTAGAGTGTCAAAATGCAAATTCACAGAGGCAAAGCACCCGGTTCGGGGCGGCTGGCCCGGACCGGGGTGGAACTGAGTCGCGAAGGTCGGGTTCGTTTGGCTTGGATGGATTTCTATCGTGGCTCCGGGAATGTGGCCCGGACCTGCCGTCGCTTCGGCATCAGCCGCCAGACGTTCTATCGCTGGCAGCGGCGTTACGATCCGCTGGATTTGACTAGCCTCGAAGGACGCAGTCATCGTCCCCATCACCGCCGCCAGCCGACTTGGACTTTTCTCTTATCAGAAAAGGTTTTGACTTTGCGGTTGCAGTTTCCGCGCTGGGGCAAGGACAAGCTCGCCGTCCTGCTACGGCAGCAAAAGATCTCCATCTCTACCTCCATGCTGGGCCGCATTCTGACCTGGTTGAAACGTCAGGGCCGCCTCGTCGAACCGCCGCGCCCGGGAGTTCCCGGATCGCGCCGCGCTCTGCGTCCCCGTCCTTACGCGGTGCGCAAACCCAGGCAGTACGCGGTCTCCATCCCCGGCGACCTAGTCGAGGTTGATACCGTCGAGGTCCGTCCCATCCCCGGCGTGGTCTTCAAACAGTTCACCGCCCGCGACGTCGTCTCCCGCTGGGACGTCATCCAGGCTCATCCTCGCGCCACCGCGCAAGCTGCCACTCAGTTCCTCGATACCCTGCAACATCGCATGCCGTTTCCTATCCGCGCCGTGCAAGTCGACGGTGGATCGGAGTTCGCCGCCGACTTCGAGCAAGCCTGCCAACAGCGCGGATTGCACTTGTTCGTGCTGCCTCCGCGCTCTCCCAAACTCAATGGCGCCGTTGAACGCGCCAACCGCACCCACACCGAGGAGTTCTACCAGGTCACTCCCTTCTCGCTCGAGATGAATCAACTCAATCTCGATCTCCGCCGCTGGGAAAAAATCTACAACACCGTCCGCCCTCACCAGTCCCTGGGATACTTAACCCCGCAACAATTCCTGCTCCAATCCTCATCCCAACGAAAGGAATGAAAGTGTCACCTATCTACTGGACGAGTACAACGGTTTGACGGCTTTCCATCCCGCACGATAGACTAATTGGGTTTGCCGGTAGCTGCGTCTCCGTTCTGGAGCCGCCCGCAATTATTTATCCCGCAATCGTTGCCCCGCAATCGTCGCCAAAAGAGCTCGACGCGGATAGGCAGCAAGCACGGAAAATCAGCAGATCGTAATCAGCACACCGATCGCGCCATTGTGCGACGGGTTGATTCGATGGAGGCATGAGTATGTACGCGGTTATCCGCGCCGGTGGCAAGCAATACCGGGTGGCGCCCGGAGACATCATCCGCCTTGAAAATCAGGGCGATGGCAAGAACGGTGACGGAAAGATCGAATTCAGCGACGTGCTCGCTGTTTCCGGCGAGCCGGGACAGATCGGCGTTCCCGGTTCGGGAGCTTCGGTGATTGGCGAAGTGGTGGAGCAGGGCCGCGCGAAAAAAATTCTGGTCTTCCATTACAAGCGCAAGAAGCAATACAAAAAGCTGCGAGGACACCGCCAGGGATTTACCGCAGTACGCATCACCGAGATCGGATTCGACGGCCGGAAATTCAGCGCGCCTGAGCTTCCGAAGAGAGAGCCCAAAGCAAAAAAGCCGGCTCCGGTAGAGATGGAAGCGCACGAAGCGAAGCACGAAGTCAAGCACGCAAAAGCCCACGCTCACGCGACAGGACATGCCAAGAAGAAGACTGTCGCAAAGAAATCGGCGCATAAGAAATCCGCGCCAAAGAAGAAGAAATAAGAGAGAGGAACTCAAAATGTTCCACGCGGAACATTTTCTAAACCTTCGGACATTGCAACCACTGGAGTTAGCTTATGGCGCATAAAAAAGGGCAGGGAACTTCACGAAACGGGCGCGATTCCAACGCCCAGCGATTGGGCTTTAAGGCATTCGGCGGCCAGATTGTTCCCGGAGGAACCATCATCGTCCGGCAGCGTGGGACGCGGGTAAAGCCCGGCCTGAACGTCGGGCGAGGCAAAGACGACACCCTGTTCGCGAAGATCAGCGGGCGAATCAAGTTCAAAGATCGCGGAGAAATGGGCAAGTTCGTAATGATCGAACCGCTGGAAGCCGAGTAGCGTTTACGATTCTCGCCAACAAGAGTGCGACACTTTGCGTGACAAGCCTCGCCCTTCGGGTGGGGCTTTCTTGTTTTGTCCAATAAACTCGTGTGGACGTAATTGCCGGAGCGAAAATGAACTACTGGATTTGCAAGGGGAAATCTTCTATCAACGATTTTTCTCGCATGCTGAAGCCGGGCAAACGCGCTCGCTGGTGGACCGGAGTAAGACCTAGGGATCTTGCCTTTGATGATGGAATTTTCCTCTGGGAGAGTTCTCCGGGCCTACGCATAGTTGGACTGTCGAAAATTACGAAACCTGATGCTGGATCCGATGAAAAAATTAAACATTTCGAGCAACAATACCTGACACGAAAGTTGCCCTATTCGCCGACCATAAAAGAATTGCGTGGTATTCCAATCCTCCAAGATGCGATTTTTCTTAAAGCAGGTCCAGCGAGTGTATTGTCGCGCCTCACCGCGCTGCAAGCGGAGATTTTGCTCGCGATATTGCGGGCACGAAATCCCGGCGAGCTGCCCGAAAACCTGTGGGTTGATCTCGGTTCCAGTGTCCGGGACGTCCCAGCTTTGACCGATGCGTTCGAAGAGTTACACACGGAAGGTGGGCGCAAGCTCTTTAGGCATTTTGCCATCGAAAGAAGTCGACGTTTGGTGCTCGACAAGCGGCGGTCGGTCCTGGACAAGACTGGCGCGCTCGCGTGTGAAGTTTGTTCCTTCGATTTTTCAGTGACTTATGGCGACCTTGGAGAAGGGTTCTGCGAAGTTCATCACAAGACACCGTTGTCTGTTTTGAACAAAGGAACGCAAACCAAGTTAGATGACCTTGCAATCGTTTGCTCAAACTGTCATCGAATGATCCATAGGAGTCGGGTAGCGCCACTTGAAATCGGAGAATTGAAAGTTCGTTTGGCAGCCCCCAGTAAGAGCTCATGACGAAGGGGTAGAGAAAGCGAAAAATCAAACTAATAGATTTAGCTCATGTTCATTGACGAGGCGACAATTCGGGTGAAGGCCGGCGATGGCGGCAACGGCTGCCTCGCCTTCCGCCGCGAGAAGTTCGTACCGCGCGGCGGCCCGTCCGGCGGCGACGGCGGCGATGGCGGAGACATCATCATGGAGTCCAGCGAGCGGCATAACACGCTTGTGCATTTTCGCTTTAATCCCGAATACAAAGCGCAGCGCGGCCGGCACGGCGAGGGATCAAACAAAAAAGGCCGCGAAGGCGAGGGCATAACCCTCAAAGTCCCGGTTGGCACGATTTTGTATGACGCCGACACCGGCGAAAAAATCCACGATTTTTCGCATCCCGATGAACGCATTGTGGTCGCTCGCGGCGGACGCGGCGGACGCGGCAATGCGCGCTTCGCGACCTCCACGCACCAGGCGCCGCGCGAACATGAAGACGGGCATCCAGGCGAAGAACGTGTTTTCCGGCTGGAGTTGAAACTGCTCGCCGATGTGGGTCTGGTCGGTTATCCCAATGTCGGCAAGTCAACTCTGATCTCGCGAATTTCCGCGGCGCGCCCCAAAGTCGCGGATTATCCCTTCACCACGTTGCAGCCGAACCTCGGCGTGGTTGTGGTTGGCGAGGCGCGGGACGAAAGAAGCTTCGTCGTGGCTGACATTCCCGGCCTTATTGAAGGCGCGCATCTCGGCGCTGGACTTGGTACGCAATTCCTGCGTCATATCGAACGCACGCGATTGCTGGTTCACATGGTGGACGTCTCCGACGACAGCGGCAGGCCTGACCCGGTCAAAGACGTCGAGGTGATCACCGGAGAGTTGAAAAGTTTTGCAGGAAAGCTGGAGCGGAAGCCGACGATTCTGGTCGCATCGAAAATTGATGTCGCGAATAAAGAGAAGCTGGCGAGCCTGAAACGATATGCGAAAAAAAAGAAGATGGATTTGTATCCTGTTTCAGCCGTGACCGGAAAAGGAATCGAAGAACTGAAGTTCGCGATGGCCGATAAACTCGACGTGCTTCAGGAGTCAGCCGAGGCTCACGTGGCTGAACAAGAGTAGAAACGCCGGCTTGGCCCGACTCGGCAGGAATTTTGTCGTTCCGGGCCGTTCGAGGCCGCTCTTGCGCGGCGAGGAATCTGCAATCCGAGCAATCCGCCCACTCTAGTCGCAAAAAACGCGACTAGAGTGGCGACTTTCCCTCGCCTATTCCTTGTCGTAGACCGACATGCTGCTGACCTTCTTGCCCATTGCGTCCATTCCGTGCATGGTAACGGTCCGAGTCTTGCCGTCGGGTGATATGACGATGCGGATAGTCTCCGTAATCTTGCCGTCCTTCTTGTCCTTGATCAGCAAGGTATGCGAGTTGATCTGCTTGTACATTCGCATGTCGCCGCCCGGATCACCGGTTACAGGGTAGTCTTTGCCATCGAATTTACCCGTCCACTCGCTATGCACCGGGGTTCCATCGGCGGTAGCGCCATCCACCGTAACTTTCACGCTGTCGCCCGCAGCCTCATAGACAACCGTAGTGTTCTTCTCCGCTCCGGGACCGAACTTCGATTTCGCCTCGTTGAGCTTCCATGTACCCATCATTGGACTCTCGGCAACGCACATTGCCGCGACAAAGCACAACGCCAAAGACAGTGCGAGGGTTCTTACCTTCATGTTGCCTCCTGATTGAAATGCATATTTGGGTGCGGGCCATTCTAGTGCCGCGTGCGACATTCAGCAACCGCAATAAAAATATTGCTTTCCAGCCGGTGGCGCGAACCGTAGGCGAACCTCACTCCTATGCTCTGGCTGAAGCTGACTCCGGCTTGATCCAGCGCGGTAGTGATCTTTTGTAATACTCGCTGGAAGCTCATGGCAGGTCGGGCAGGGGCGCAGGGAAAAATGCCAATCGCAGCAGTTCTCCCGCAATCCGCGCTTCGGGCCAGTCAGGGTGCTCCCGGCGAATTCGCGCCCGGCCCAGTTCACGGGCAAACATGCTCATTTCATATGCCAGGAGGAGCCGCTGCTCTCCCGACATGGACCGTTGAATTTCGAGTTGTACCGTTTGCGCCGCGGGAGTTGTGTCGGTGCGGGGCACGAAAAAATAGTACCACGCTAAGGTAAGGATCAGGCTTTCGAAGCGGTATCCGCACCGTTGAACCCCGCGAACAGCCCTGATACGAACATCTTTGGTCGGCTACACAATGGCTGCTGGGGCAAAAGCAGATTTCTCGCTCGCCCCTCGACTCCGCAGGGCAGGCCCCCGCCGCGCTAAACACGCAGCTACGGACGGCTCGGAACGACAAATCTATCGAAACGGATTCCTAATCGTCAGTTGCCGATGGATTATCTGTCCGTCCTGCAAATCTTCGGAATAGAGCGTCTTGCACCCAGCCTCCAAGGCGGCGGAAGCTATCAGCGCATCGTAGATGCCGTATCCGTATTTTTCCGCGATCGCCAAAGCCGTTTTGTGCGTATCGAGCGAGATCGGAACCGGCTCGGGGCAAAGAATGCAGATCAGATCCAAAAACTTCTTTGCTTCTTTCCAGGACATGCCCAGTTTGCGGCGCGCCACAGAAACAAACTCGTTCAAGGATTGAATACTAACCATCCCGCCGCTTGCGAGCAGCGCCTCGGCTTTGGAGGCGCGGGAATCGTTCTTCGCGACCGTATAGATCAACACGTTTGTGTCGAAGAAGGCGTGATTCTTAACGGGCATTCGCCTCTGTCCGGTCAAATACAAATCCAGAGGGTAAGGGGCGGCGCAGGCGGCGTAAGCGATCCAGGGTCCGCCGCCTGGCAGGATCACGGCGCACTTCAAATTCCCGCGTGTCCGCGATCTTGATTTCGATCTGATCGCCCTCTTTTAAGTCGAGAGCTTCGACAACCTTTGAGGGCAGCCGCACCGCTAGACTGTTACCCCACTTTGAGACCTGCATAATGCCTCCAGCGATGTATGATCTACATATCTATTGTATATCTTATGTCAAGGAAGCTCTCACACAATCGTCTGCACCTCCACGCTCAGCACTGCCGGCAGATCGCGCACAATCGGATTCCAGGTGTCTCCGGCATCGGCTGAGCAATACACCTGGCCGCCGGTGGTACCGAAATAGATTCCGCATTTGTCCAGCGAGTCAACGGACATGGCGTCGCGCAGCACGTTCACATAGCAATCTTTTTGCGGGAGGCCTTTCGTGAGCGGCTCCCACTCATTGCCTCCGGTGCGGCTGCGGTAGACACGCAGTTTGCCTTCGGGAGGATAATGCTCGCCATCGCTCTTGATCGGCACGACGTAAATCGTCTCCGGCTCGTGCGCGTGAATGTCAATCACGAAGCCGAAGTCGGTGGGCAGGCTGCTGCCCCCGACGTCTTTCCAGTTGTCGCCGGCATCGTCGCTGCGCATGACGTCCCAATGCTTCTGCATGAAGAGCACACCCGGGCGTTTCGGGTGCATGGCGATGTGGTGCACGCAGTGGCCGACCTCAGCGTCCGGGTCAGGAATGTATTGCGACTTCAGTCCGCGATTGATCGGCTTCCAGTTCTTGCCGCCGTCGTCGGTGCGGAAGGCGCCCGCAGCCGAGATGGCGATCCACATCCGCTGGGTTTCCGGAGTACGAGAGCTCGGATCAAGAATAATGCTGTGCAGGCACATTCCGCCCGCGCCCGGCTGCCATTTGGGGCCGGTGCCGTGGCCGCGCAATCCGGAGAGTTCTTTCCAGTTCTCTCCTCCGTCGGTCGAGCGGAAGATGGCGGCGTCTTCCACACCGGCGTAAACCGTATCGGGGTCGGAGAGCGAGGGCTCGATATGCCACACCCGCTTGAACTCCCAGGGATGCGGTTTGCCGTCATAAAACTGATGCGTCGTCATCGGCGCTCCGGTTTCGGCTGATGTATCGTAAACGAACTTGTTGCTGACCGCCTGGGGAGGGCCTTGGGGCGCGGGCTCTCCGGGAGGTGTGCCGGGCTGATGCCAGGTCTTGCCGCCGTCGTCGGAGCGCTGGATGATCTGGCCAAACCATCCACTGGTTTGCGACGCGTAAATTCGATTGGGATCAGCCGGCGATCCTTTGAGGTGATACAACTCCCATCCGGCAAAGTGCGGACCGCTGACGTCCCATTTTTCGCGTTTGCCGTCGGAGTTGAGAATGAATGCGCCTTTATGCGTGCCTACCAGAACGCGGACTTTGGACATGAAGTGCTCTCCTTGTCAGTTAGGTCAGAATTAATGCCTTTCCTAGCACGCTAACGGATTAGCGATTTTACTCTAACGTGCGGACATCTCAGTATTCTGCTTCCAATCTTCCTCAAAATCTGACTGTTTTGTAACCAAGTTGTTCAGCATGAAAGCTGCGCTCGTGCTGACACGAATTGCCTTTCTTTCGCCCTTGCGCGGCTTCTTTTGTTTTTCTGACCTAGGGCTTACGCCCCTTCGACAAGCTCAGAGCGGGCCCTTGACTGCATTCTTGCGCCCCCGCCGAGTCGCGTTGGATCCCAAATCCTTCCGATTGCCATTTATACTTTCTGTGACTACAATGTAATTACGTGAGGCTCCCGATAAAAACAGAACTGGTCCGTATTGGAAACTCGCGCGGCATTCGCATTCCGAAACCCATCATCGAACAATGCGGCTTTGGCGATGAGGTCGATCTTCGGGTTGAGAACGAACGTCTCGTCATTTCGCCTGAGCGCCTGCCCCGAGCGGGATGGGAAGACCGTTTTCGGGCTGCCTGCGCAGCGGGGGAAGATGAACTCCTGCTGGAACCAGCGGCCAATGAGTTCGATCGCAGGGAGTGGCAGTGGTGAACCGCGGTCCACGCCGGGATGAAGTTTGGCTGGTGTCGCTTGATCCCACGCATGGTGCTGAAATCCGCAAAACACGGCCGTGCCTGGTAATTTCGCCCGACGAGATGAACCTGCATCTGCGGACCGTAATTGTCGCGCCCATGACCACCACCATACGCCCCTATCCCACGCGCGTACCGGTGCGCTTTCAAAGAAAATCCGGACAAGCGGCGCTGGACCAACTGCGGGCAGTTGACAAGCAGCGACTGGTCCGGAAACTCGGAACAGTATCGCCCAGCGCCGCGCAGCAGGCCTCGGCCGTACTGCTCGAGATGTTCAGCCGCTAAAAGCTTTTTCGACGTGCGCCTCACCTGGGAACCTCAAGAATTGCATCCCATCCTCCTTCAGGCAATCGCTCCTTTTTTCCCGGCGAGCCTGCGAAGAATTCCTAGCTGGCCAGCGTGATAAGCCTGATGAAACGACATCACCGCCAAAAGCGTGCGGACCGTTTCATTGGGATTTTTCGAAGGCGAGAACGGGGCGGGCGCGTCCAGCATCTCGGGCGTGAGATTTTCCAGCCCGGCATCAATGCGATCGCCTGCCTTATCCCATGCAGCGAGCAGCTGATCGAAATTAATAGCCTCGGCGGGATTGTGCAACGGTGGCGTTCCCCGAGCATACCGCTTTAACGCCTCTTTCCCCATCACCGGTTCTTGCCTGAGGACCGCGAGCATACCCTCGTACACGCTGAGGAGATGACCCAGGACCCAGTTCGCGCAGTTTCCCGCCGGATGAGGTTGGATCAGGCTCTCCTCATGAGTGATGCCTTCGGCATTGAGATGCACGATTTTGCGGGTTGTGCGCGCGTTGTGGCGGAAGATCTCAATTTCATTGACCGCTCCCGATGTTGCTGTTGCCATGATTGCCTCCTGATTAAGAACTGATCAGCCTACCCGCCTCTTTCGTACATGCGCGAAGCAGAAAGAGACTCCGGCTTACTGGCCGTTGTATGCGTCTTCTAGTTTCTTGATGTCAATCTTCTTCATTTGCAGCATTGCCTTCATGACTCTTTGTGATTTCTGCGGATCTTTGTCCCGCAGCATCTCGATCAATACCGCGGGGATGATTTGCCAGGACAATCCATATTTGTCCTTGAGCCATCCGCATTGACTCTCTTGCCCGCCGGCGGAGAGCTTTTCCCATAGTTCATCTACCTCTTCCTGCGTTTTGCAATCCACGAAGAAGGAAATCGCTTCCGTGAACTTGAAATGCGGCCCGCCGTTTAGAGCGTAGAAGTCTTGACCTTCGAGCTGAAATGTGGCTGACATCACGGTGCCCTTCGGACCAGGACCGGCATCTCCGTAACGGCTTATCTTTCCAACTTTTGAGTTCTTGAAAATGGAAGTATAAAAGTTGGCGGCCTCTTCAGCCTGGCTGTCGAACCACAGAAATGGAGTAATTTTGTGCACAGTCGCCTCTGTTTCGATTAAGCTGCCTTCTCGCAATTGATCATCCACGGTATGCCGAATTGGTCGGTGAGCATGCCAAAGCGCGCAGCCCAGAATGTCTCCTGAATCGGCATTTGTACCGTCCCGTTTTCCGACAGCGCGCGAAAAATTGTCTCCGCGCGGCCGATGTCTTTGAGGCCAATGGTCACTGAGAAGCCTTGGGGTTTCCGGTAGCTGCCGGGGGGTGAGTCCGCTCCAATCAGGGCGTGATTCTCGATCATCAGTGTGGCGTGCATGAGTTTTCCTCCCCACTCGGGCGGGACATCCTTTGCCAACGGGGTGCCCTCATACGGGAATGTGGCCTCGATTTTGCCGCCCAGGCATTTCTCGTAAAATTTAAAGGCCGCTTCGCACTGTCCGTTGAAATTGACATAAGGATTCAGTTCCATAAGTCTCCATTGAATTGGTTGCTTTGCTTCCGGTTCAACCTATCAAATATAACTTGTGAATTGCAAGTAATATTTGCTACCGTGGAAGCGTGGCCGGCAAGCGAAATCCCGAGCGCCGCTCCGAATGTCCCCTCAACGCGTCCGTCGAAATGCTCGGCGACCGCTGGTCGCTGCTGATTATCCGCGACATGATGCTGCGGGGCTTCCAGAGCTACAAAGAGTTTCTGGAATGCTATGAAGGAATCGCCACCAATATATTGGCGGACCGTCTGCACAAGCTGGCCGCGAATGGAATCATCACCACCCGGCCGGACCCCTCCGATGGGAGGAAGGCAATTTATCTCCTGACCAGGAAGGGCATTGATCTTGCGCCGGTGCTGACGGAAATGGTGCTTTGGGCGGCCGCGCACGAGAAAACGGGGAATCAGCCACTGATCCGTCAGATCCGCGCGGATAAGCAAAAGGTTATTACGGAAGCGCGACGACGCTGGGCTGTGGCAAAATTGTCCAAGCGAGCCGTTATGGATGAAGTGTAAAACGGGAGACGTAGCGAGCTACGTCTCTGCGAGAAAAGTATCGGCGCTAAGAACCTATACTCAAATGGACGAAGCGTAGTACTTTTCGCCGCGCAGAACCGTTTCAATGCACTCCACGATCTGGCCCGCGTTGCTCTTTGAAAGTATGCCGGCGATACCCGCGTTGCGAGCGAGTTCGGCGAGTTGAGAATCCAAATACATGGAGCACAAAACGACCGAAGTCTTGGGGCAATTTTCGGCGATCTCGCGCGCCACCACAATTCCGTTGGTCTCCGGCATGAAGAAATCCAGCACGATCACGTCAGGAGACAACTCGAAGGCCTTCAGAATGGCCTCATTCCCGTCTTTGGCCTCGCCGCAAATTTCCCAGCCGTCGTGTCCCTCGATCATGCGGCGGATGCCGGTACGTACGGACGGGGAATCATCGGCGATGAGTATGCGGCGAGTCACGGTTCTCGAGAAACGCAGAGAGAAATAACCTACCGATCATATCCGCCTTTTTGAGTTGGCGGAATACTAATTAATCTTCACCTCAGAGTAATATGCTTCCGAAGATCAGATGCATTTATGCAAACCGGCCGTCCTTCCGTCGCCCACTACGTTTTAGATAGTCTCCCTGAAAAGGGCAGTGTGCCCGCGTCGAAATCTGGAACGGGTCTAAATCGCGCTTTCGGATGGATTCTAAAGCACGCGACCCGCGAAACCAGTTCCGGCCGCTTCATCCCTGAAATTGATGGCCTGCGGTTCTTCGCCATCGGCATGGTGATTCTTTTCCATGTCAATGGATACTTGCTGGCGAAGTCATCGCTGGCGGGTTATGCCGCGGCGCCCCATACCGATTGGCTTTCTCAGACGGCTTTCGTGGGATTTCACGGCGTGGAATTATTTTTCGTGATCAGCGGATTCATTCTTGGCTTCCCTTCGCTTCGCACTACCTTCGGGGAAGCGCGCGAGTGGACCTGAAGAAGTATTACCTGCGAAGGCTGACCAGGCTTGAACCGCCGTACATTCTGGCCGTGCTGCTTTTGTTCGTGCTGGCCTTGACGGTTCAAGGCGAGTCCGCGGGCTCTCTTTTTCCGCATCTTGCCGCCAGCCTGTTCTACCTGCATGGTCTTGTGTACGGCTCGTTCAGTCCGGTGATCGGAGTCGGATGGTCGCTCGAAATCGAGATCCAGTTCTATCTTCTGGTGCCGCTGCTCACCAGTTTGTTCATGATTCATTCCAGGCGCGCGCGGCGGGCGGCAATGGTTGCAGCCATTTTCTTGTTGCTGTCGCTTCAAGTTCTATTTCTTCCGCAGAGCCATCGCATGGCGCTTTCAATTCTGGCTTATCTGCAATTTTTCCTGGCCGGGTTTATTCTCGCCGATATTTACGTAGCCGACTGGAAGCAGTCACCCCGGCGAACCTTCTACTGGGACGTTGTCTCGACTTGCGCGTGGCCCGCCCTGATGGTGATGTTGCACTCGAATGCTCTGACTCACTGGCTGTTCCCGTTCGTTGTCTTGCTTCTTTATTGCTCCGCTTTTCGCGGCCGTGTGAGCAGTCGCATTTTTCGTAATCCATTCCTCACCGTAATTGGAGGCATGTGTTACTCCATTTACCTGCTTCATTATGAAGTGATCTCGGCGGTCGGGCGTCACACGAAAACTATTGCGGAAGGCGCCCCTTACTACATTTATTTATTGGTCCAATTTGCATTGATCGCCTTGCCAATCGTGGTTATCTGCGGAATCTACTTCGTCGCGATCGAGAAGCCATGCATGCGAAGGGATTGGCCGCAGCGATTGTGGCAACTTGCCCATCGCACGCCGGCAAGGATGCCAGTGGCGCAGTGAGCGCGGCTGACAGATAAGATGATCCATGCATTAGATTTGAAGGGGCGCGGTTTCAGCCGCGCCGTAGTTTTTGAATTGACAGTCGGCGCGGCTGAAAGCCGCGCCCCTTCAAAGCCCTTTAACCGGTGCGCCGTGCATGTGGGCTCGAATAACCGGCTAAATTCTCACCATCCTGCGATAACCGAGCTGCCCCAAAGCAATTCAGATGCGGATTTCCCATCCCTTTTCGTAATCCCTTCCGCACAGCTTCGCGGCGCTGGGATCACCCGTAATATGCCCACTGGCGTCGAGTTTCAGCTCCCGGTTTACCTTCCACGCAATATTCGAAAATTGCAGCATGGCCACGGAAACGTAGGCTTCTGAAACGGGCGCATGCAATTTTTCTCCGCTTCGCACCGCATTGATCATGTTTCGGAAGTGAGCGTCGGTCATGGAGTCGCGGCCGATAAGATCCTGGGTCGAGGTGTTGCTTCCCAGTTTGAATTCTTTGATCAGTTTGTCATCGAGCGTGAACACCTGATACCCATCGCGATCAATCAGCACGGTCCCCGTCGTGCCATGAATCGTCGAACCGCGGTCGCGATTGTACTTTTTTTTGCCGTTACAGCTCATGCCTTCCCAGGAAATCATTTTGTCTTCATATTCAAAGCTGGTAAGCAACGTGTCATAGAACTCCCAATCATCGTGGAAAGCATACCGGCCTCCCGAGGCTGTGACCCGCTTGGGAAAGCCGGCATCGAGCGCCCAGCGGCAGACATCCACTTCATGAGTGCCGTTATTGAGGGTCTCTCCGGTTCCGTAAATCCAGAACCAGTGCCAGTTGTAGGGATGAATATTGTCCTTGTAAGGCCGCCTCGGCGCCGGGCCCTGCCAGAGATTCCAGTCGAGATAATCGGGGACGGTAACCGCCTTGCCGACTCCGATTGAGCCGCGGGTGTTGCTGTACCAGCATTTCGCGAAGTAAGGACGGCCAATCAGCCCATCGTGGATTTTCTGGATGATCTCTATGGTGTGCGGCGAAGAGCGCTGCTGGTTGCCCATCTGCACCAGCTTTCCGTATTTGCGCTGGGCCTGAACCAGTAGCTCGCATTCGTTGGGATCGTGGCTGCACGGCTTCTCCACGTAAACATGCTTGCCCGCTTGCATCGCCAAAATCGCCATCGGAGTATGCCAATGGTCCGGGGTGGCAATGGTGAGAACGTCCACGTCTTTCGAATCCAGGACCTTGCGAAAATCCTTTTCTTTCGCGGGCGGGTAGTTCAGTTCTTTTTGAACATTGCCGGAGAATTTATCCAGCCAGCGGGAATCCACATCGCAGACGTGGGAGATGCGCGCCGCGCTCTGATTCGCTTTAATTGCCGAAAGGTGGGCGTAACCACGGCCGTGCAACCCGGCAATGGCGAAGTTCACGCGATCATTTGCGCCCAGAATCTGCGCATAACTTTTTGCAGTTGCGCCGACGGCGACTGCGGCTGCTCCCGCCGCAACAGTTCCAAGAAATTCACGTCGAGACAGCATTTCTCCTCCTCACGATTCTCCAGATTGCGCTTTCATCTTTCGACTCCAAAGCCGAAGCGTCATCCGGAACTGACGACGGATCGCGCGGCAAAAATGAGCTTCACTCCGGCAGCGCGTACGCCACAATACTCGCGCCCGACGGAACGCCCTTCGATTTTCCGCCTCCGGCCACGATCACTACAAATTGACGTCCATTGATTTCGTAAGTGGATGGCGTCGCGTTTCCCGCCGCAGGCAACGTCGTTTCCCAGAGAAGTTCGCCGGTATCTTTATCGAATGCGCGAAACTTCCTGTCGAAACTGGTTGCAGCGATAAACAGCAAGCCTCCCGCGGTCACGATGGGGCCGCCGTAGTTTTCTGAACCGGTGTTCTTCAAGCCTTTTGCGGCGAGTTCAGGGTATTCCCCCAAAGGGCGTTTCCATGCAACTTTGCCCGTGTCCATATTGATCGCCGTCAGTGTTCCCCATGGCGGTTGAATCGCGGGGTATCCATCGGCATCGAGAAACCGGTTGTATCCGTCGCTCACGAACTTCGCATCGCCCGCCAACGGACTTACTTTCGCCCTTCTGTCCACGCCGCTATAAACATAGTCAACCACAGCGCGAAGCCCTTGATCTCCAAGGCGCGCGAAACCCGGCATTCTGCCGGCTCCTTGAGAAACCATAGTGGACACTTCGCTATCGGCGTAACGGCTGCGAAGTCCGTTCAGCGAAGGAAATTCCGGAAGCGAACCTCTCATTGCAGGGCCGTGACATGCAGCACATTCATGCAAGTAAATGCTCTTGCCGCTCACCGTGCCACTGAGCGGTTTTGGCTCGACCATTCGCAAGATCCACGCCATCTCATTTGCATTTACGTAGAGGAGATGACTTTCAGGATCGAAGGCAGGGCCGCCCCATTCTGCGCCACCATCGAAGCCGGGAAATATGATCGTGCCCTCGCGGCTTCCGGGAACAAACTGGCCCTCGCTCCGAACCTGTCTGAAGCGAGCGAGAGCTTCCGCGTGGGCCTGCGGCGTGCGCTGCGTGAGCATGTCCGCGGTGAGCGTTTGGCGCGCGAAGGGCTCGGGCGCAGTAGGAAGAGGTTGCGTATCGGCTGTGATCTCGCCGGGAAGATCGGACTTGGGATATTTCTTGTATTCGACAGGAAAAAGTGGCGCGCCGGTGTCGCGGTCGAATAAATAAACGAAGCCGGACTTGGTGGTTTGAGCCACCGCGTCCACCGGTTGCCCGTTGTGCATCACCGTGACCAGGGTGGGTGGACTGGGCAAGTCGCGATCCCAAATGTCGTGCCGCACGGTTTGGAAGTGCCACACGCGCTCCCCGGTATCGGCCTTCAACGCAATCTCCGAACTGGCGAACAGGTCATCGCCGATGCGGTCGGCTCCGTAAAAATCCGACGCGGCCGAACCGGTCGCGGCAAATACCCATCCCCGCTTTTCGTCCAGAGAAAGGCCGGTCCAGTCGTTGGCCGCGCCGCTATATGTCCATGCCTTCTTAGGCCAGGTCTCATAACCGAATTCGCCGGGGTGAGGAATGGTATGAAACGACCATCTCAGCTTGCCGCTGCGGACATCATAGGCGCGAATGTCACCGGGCGACGCGGGCAGCATTTCGCCCATGCTGCTTCCAATGATGATGAGGTCTTTGTAGATGATTCCCGGGCTGGTCATCGTGACCCAGTTCTCCGGATCGCGCCCCAAATCGTCGCGAAGATCAATCCGTCCGGCAACGCCGAAACTGCCGGCCGGTTTTCCGGTGCGGGCGTCGAGGGAGTAAAGATACTGGCGCGCCGTGGCAAATATGCGCTGCTCATTCCCGTCCGACCAGTAGGCGACGCCGCGGCTCCGCATCTTGCCGACTACACGCAATCCTGCGTTTGGATCGAAGCGCCACAGCAGCTTGCCAGTGCCGGCATCGAGCGCCACGACATTTACTTTTGGCGTGGTGGCATAAAGCACGCCATCTACAACAATCGGATTACATTCGTTCTCGGAGGAAGGGAACGCGTCTTCCGAATCGTAGGTCCACGCCACTTGAAGATTCTTCACGTTGTTGCGATTGATCTGCGCGAGAGTGGAATAATGCGTGTTTTCGGGTCCGCCGGAATAGACACGCCATTCCTCGCTGGGATGAGTTGGAGGCGGGTTTCGCCTCGGGACGCCACTCTGACTCAGCACTATCAGCAGGATTAAACAAGCTCTCATAAATTGGTGGACACTTGAGCGATCCGATTACGGTGCAAGCATACGCTTCATGTAAAAGCGGAAGAAGGCGTCTGAATCCGAATCGAGACACACTTGCGCATTCGGCGCGCCGGCTTCCGCGCGGGTGAAGCCTTTGTCGTCCACGCGAATGTGCATCGGTGTAACCGGACAAAGTTCAGGGTCCAAAATATAAGCAACCGTCATGACGTCGAAAAGAGTCGGCGTCTCCTGTCCCCACTCGTGGTAGAGCAACGTCAATGCGTCGGTAAGGGGCGTTCCTGCCTTGAATAGAATTGAGCGCTTAACCTCGTCCAACTTGAGCTGAGTTGAGTCAAGCGGCATCATGTAAATCGGCACGCCGGAAGCAAACAGTTTTTGCGCTGAAGGGATGGCGTTCTTGATGTTCCATTCCGCCTCAGGTCCACGCGGCGTCGAATAGCCAAGATCGCCGTATCCCCGCTTGATCGAGCCACCCATAAGAACCACACGACGAAGCTTGCGAAAGGTTCCCGGATCGTTATCAATCAGCGCTCCGACGTTCACGAGAGGTCCGATCGCGATCAAAGTTATTTGCCCGTGATTTTGTCGAATCTGTTCGAGGATAAAATCCGCAGCCCTGGGATGGAACGCTCTAACGTATTTGCCCGCCTCCGCATATCGCCGCTGAGTAAAAACGCCTTTGGCGATTGTCGGTGCACCCACCGCGATTGGAATATTCTCGCGTCCGGCTTCGCCGAGAAGCCGGTCAAGCAATTTCGCCCGCGTTTCGGTGTCGCCGAAAGTCGTGGAAATGCCGAGAATCTGAAGTTCCGGGCTTTGAAGGGCGAGCGCTACCGCGAAGGCGTCGTCAACGTCGTCGCCGATGTCGGTATCAATGATGATTTTTTCTGGAGATAGTTTTTTGGGAACATCCGTCGGCGATTGTGCCAGGCCCGTCGCTGAAAAAAAAGCCGAGTGGACGAACAGTAACAGTAAAAGACCAACCCATGCGCCCCTGAGAAGTTTTGTTGAAACAGGCGCAGTCTTCTTCCTCTTGCTGGGATCAACTGATTTCATAAGCTTGTTCCGGCGAAAAGTCCGTCGCCCGGAACTTTCCTTTATACCCCAAACTCAAAATCTCTCATTAGTTGGTAAGATACTGCGCTCGGTGATTGCATGAAAATAAGATCGGCCGTTTCGCGGGCGATGATCCCGTCCATCCTGTTGCTGCTCGCCGCGTCCGCGCTGATGGTGCACGCGCAGGAATACACACATGGGGTTGGAGTGTATCCCGGTGATCCCAAAGAATACAACGGCGCCACGATGGTTCTGGACACAAAGACGTACCGCAATCTCGCGCTGCACCGCCCGGCTTACGCTTCGAGCAGTTACGACTATAACCTCACTGCCCAGTTGGTGACCGACGGGATCAAAGATACAAATCAGCCGCAATGGGTTTCCACCTCTACCAGTGAAGACGGGCTGCTGCCCAGAAACCGCCGCGAGCATTTTCTGGATGACAATCCAGTCTCGAGCGTGGACATTCCCGGCACCGGCGGCTGGGTGCAGATCGAGCCGGGCGGGAGAAATGCGCCGCTGGAAGTGGACCGCATTGACGTCTCGGCGCGAGTTCAGACTGTTGATGCGCAAAATCAGCAGTGGACATGCGTGGTCGAGGGCTCCGACGACCAAGAGAAGTGGACGGAACTCGGTCGCGTGACCGGCCTTACTGACTTGCTTCACGGCTTGCCGTGGTGGCCGACAAAGGCGATCAATCCTTCATTCCTGTTAGCCACCCCCGTTCGCATGCGGTTTTACCGTGTGAGGCTTGACGCGCCTCGAGTAGTGAGGTGGCAGGTTGGCGAAGTAAATTTGTTCGACAGGAACCAGCGCATCGAACTCGGGGGCCCCTACCATTTCACCAGCGCGTGGAAGAGCGCGGGGGCGGGCGAAGAGTGGGTTTACGTTGATCTTGGCGTGGAATGTTCCCTCGACCGGATCAAATTGTTCTGGATTCAGCGCCCGGCCGGAGGCAGCGTACAGGTTTCTGCGGATGCGAAAAACTGGACGATTATTCAGACGCTTCCCGCCGCCGGCGGCGCAATTGACGATCTGAAATTGCCCCAGCCTGTCCATGGGCGCTACGTTCGCGTCCTCATGACGAAAGCCGCGTCCCCCGATGGATATGTCATAAGCGAGCTGGAAGTATTCGGAACCGGCGGACCTGTGCCTCATTCGCAACCTGTATTGTCGAAGCGTCTCGATCATAGGTTCGACCTGGGGCGGGGAGCGTGGCGTTTGCAGCGGGATTCGCAGGTGACCGGGGATGGAGAAGCAATTTCCAAGGCAGGCTTCGACACAACTGACTGGCTGCCCGCGACCGTGCCGGGGACGGTGTTGTCGAGTTATCTCGATGATGGCTGCCTTCCTGATCCAAACTATGGCGAGAATCAGCTCATGATTTCGGATTCTTTCTTCTGGGCTGATTTCTGGTATCGCGACGAATTGGTTTTGCCGCGGGCTGCTCCGGGCCGCCATGTATGGCTGAATTTCGACGGCATCAATTGGAAAGCCGACGTCTTCTTCAATGGCCGAAAACTCGGCAGCATCGAAGGCGCTTTCATGCGCGGAAAATTCGATGTGACCAAACTGCTGCGGCCGGGCGGCAGAAATGTTATTGCTGTGCTGGTTAGAAAGAATGCGAATCCCGGAAGCGTGAAGGAAAAGACTTTCGCCGTTTCCGACTGGAACGGCGGCGCCTTGGGCGCGGACAATCCCACATATCACGCCTCCATCGGCTGGGATTGGATTCCGACCATACGCGGTCGAAACATCGGCATTCCCAACGACGTTTACATCACCGCCAGCGGCCCAGTCATTATCGAAAATCCCTTCGTGACCACCACGCTGCCGGTGCCGAATACCGACCGCGCTGACATACGTGTTGAGGCGACGCTGCGCAACATTGATCAACACGCTGTAACCGGGACGCTGCACGGGAGCTTCGGTGATGTTCATTTTGAAACGCGCGTGACCATACCAGCCCGCTCCGACGCCAACGTGAATCTCGATCCGTCAACTGTGCCGGAACTTCGGCTGATGAATCCGAAACTATGGTGGCCGGCGGGGTATGGCGATCCCAATCTTTACGACGTCAAACTGTCATTCGAGACCGCCGCCGGAGAAATCTCAGACAGCACGACTTTTCGCAGCGGCGTCCGGCAGTTTACTTACAGCGATGAAGGCGGCGCGCTCCGGATTTTTATCAACGGGCGGCGCTTCATCCCACGTGGAGGCAATTGGGGATTTTCGGAGTCCATGTTGCGGTATCGTGCGCGCGAGTACGACGCTGCGCTGCGATACCACAAAGAAATGAATTTCAACATGATTCGCAACTGGGTCGGCCAGACGCCGGATAACGCTTTTTACGATGCATGCGACAAGTATGGAATCGTGGTTTGGCAGGATTTCTGGCTGGCAAACCCATACGACGGCCCTGACCCGAACGATGACGATCTCTTTCTGCGAAATGCGAAAGACACTATCGAGCGAATTCGAAACCATCCCTCGGTCGGGCTTTTTTGCGGGCGCAATGAAGGGAACCCTCCTCCGCCGTTGGAATCAGATATCGAGAAACTGCTCTCAGATCTCGATCCCGCGCTGCGATATTTTCCCAGTTCAGCTTCGGGCGTAGTGAGCGGCGGTGGTCCGTATCGTGCTATGCCGGATAAATTTTATTTTGAGCATCGTGCCACCGAAAAACTGCACAGCGAATTGGGCATGCCCAACATCGTTTCCCTGGACAGCCTGAAACAAATGATGCCGGAAGCCGGCCAATGGCCCATTGGCGACGATTGGGGCATGCACGACTTCACCTCATCCGGCGCGCAGTCCGGCTCTTCTTACGAAGCCTTGATTGAACGGAGCTACGGCCACGCCGGCAATGCCGCGGATTGGGACCAACTCGCGCAGTTCGAAAACTACGATGGTTATCGGGCCATGTTCGAGGCACAAAGTAAGAATCGCATGGGATTGCTGCTGTGGATGAGCCATCC
Organism: Terriglobales bacterium; assembly: GCA_050746185.1. Taxonomy (GTDB): domain Bacteria; phylum Acidobacteriota; class Terriglobia; order Terriglobales; family Acidobacteriaceae; genus PALSA-188. The sequence goes on from JBOGLA010000038.1 coordinate 63,154, forward strand.
CGCGTGGCCTTCATTTGTCTGGCAGACCTACGATTATTATTTCGATCCAACCGCCGCTTACTTTGGGTCAAAGAAAGCGTCGGAACCGCTTCACATTCAATGGAACCCCGTTACCGATAATGTCGAAGTGGTGAACTACAGCGCAGGCAACCGCTCCAGCCTGTCGGCAAAAGTGGAAATCCTGAATATGGACGGCTCGGTGCAATGGCAAAAGAGCTCAATGCTGGACAGCGCCGAAGACAGCGTTGCGGCCCCGATCAAGATTGAATTTCCGCCGAAGCTGACGCCGGTGCATTTCATCCAATTGAAACTGATGCAGGGCAGCACGCTGATCTCCGAAAACTTCTATTGGCGGGGAGTGGAAGAAGGGAATTATCAGGACCTTCGTAAACTGCCTCTTGTCGAAATCGAAGCGGCTACTCACGTCGAGCAACAAGGCAGCGAGTGGATGATGACAACCGTCTTGAACAATTCGTCGAACCAGCCTGCATTGATGGTGCGGGTGAAGGCAATTCGAACGACCAGCCAGGACCGGATTTTGCCCGCGATCTACAGCGACAATTACGTCGCATTGATGCCCGGAGAGTCACGAACCATCGAGACGGAAGTGGAAGACGCTGACACCCGCGGCGAAACGCCGGGAATTGCAGTGGAAGGATTCAATGTCGGTGTGGTGTCGCAGAGGTGATGTGAAATTGAAGCCGGTCCCTCATTCGTTCAGCGAGCATCCGCAGTTTGCGGGCGGGACGTGGGCCTTCAGGAAATCCGAGACGCGCTTGTAGGCGTCAATCTGATTTTCTATCCGCGCGAAACCGTGGCCTTCATTATCGTAAATTTTGTAATCGGCTTTTCCGCCCTGTTTCTTCACCGCGTCTACAACTTGAAGCGTCTCGCTCTTCGGACATCGCGGGTCATTGCCTCCCGCCAGCAGCAGCAACGGCGCCTTAATCTTGTCCACAAAAAAGATTGGCGAGCGATCCTCGTACAAAGCCTTGTTCTTCACCGGATCACCCATCGTCGCCAAGTCCATTTCACGCAACACCGGATCTTCGTTCTCGATCTCTGTGAAATAATTTACGAAGGGTACGATCGGAACGCCCGCCGCCCAAACCTCCGGCGCTTTAGTTACTCCCATCATGGTCAAATAGCCGCCGTAGCTGCCGCCCATGAGCGCGATTTTCTTCGCATCCACATAGCCGGTCTGCTTGAGCCAATCCGCCGCAGCCAGCACGTCCTGCAAATCCCCGCCGCCCATGTCGAACAGATTTGCGTCTTCAAAATCTTTGCCATAACCGGTCGAGCCGCGATAGTTAGGCGCGATCACCATGTATCCCTGATTGACGATATGCTGAATAAAGCGATTGAACGAATCCATGGTCTGGGACTTTGGGCCGCCGTGAACATACACGATCGCGGCGTTCTGGCCGTTGCGAACCATGTTGTAGGTCAGATAAACGAAGGCGGAAATAGTCCATTTGCCGTCGCGGCTCGGATAGTGAACAAGCAGCGGAGTAACCATATCTTCCGAATGAACTCCAGCCACCAGCGCATGCGTAACCTGATGGGATTTGGATGGCGCGATGGAGTAAACCCAGATATCACGCGGGGAGGTCGCGCCATCGTGATAGTAGATAAGCCTCGATCCGTCCCGTGTAAACGCCGACGGCGAACCGCCCAGCGTGTTCACTCCCTCTGGCAGGGGCAGGGAAGCCGTTTTCCCCGTAAGCAGGCTGTGCAGATAAATGTTGACGTAGCCGTCGGTGTTCGCAGTCCATGTTACGTGCTTGCCGTCCGCAGAAAAGTTTCCGCCATCAATCTCCCATTTGTCGCGAGTGAGCCAGGTGATTTTGCCGGGGTGCACGACGCCTTTGGCGGAAACGGAAACATCCAGAACGCCGACATTTTCGTATCCGTTTTCCGCGTTGGAAGTGATGAGCACACGCATCCCTTCCGCGCCGGTGGTTACATCATTCGCCCGGTAAAGTTGCTCTCCCTCATGAGGGGTGAGCAGAGTTGATTTGCCGGTTGCGAAATCCGCAATAAGGACATTCGAATCCGTGCCTTTGGCTTGCTCCTGCGTATAAACGATTTGCCTGCCATCCCGCGACCAAATGGGACTGACGTTCATTTTGTCGTTCGGCGTGCCGGAGGTGATGTGCTTCGTGTCGCGCATGACGGTGTCATATACGTCAATCTCGAATACTGAAGACGTTTTCGGCTTCACCATGTACGCGAGATAACGCCCGTCGGGCGACCACGTGGGGTGTTCCTCCGCAATCTCGCGAGTATGCGTGAGGTTCACCACCATGCCGGTCTTCGGTGAAACCAGAAAAATATCCCATTGCTCGTCGCCGTCGTAGTCCGACATGTAGGCAATCCACTTTCCGTCGGGAGACCACGCCGGCTGCGTCTGCCGCTGATCGCTGACCGTGAGTTGCGTGGGCCAGCCGCCTTCCCACGGTACGAGCCATATATTGTTGCGCCCGCTGATATTCGATATGAAGGCAATCGTCTTCCCGCCGGGCGACCAAGTGCTGCTTCCGATGGCGCGAGTCATGTACAGCTTTTCGATGGAGAGGCTTTGCTGGTTCTGCTCAACCTGCGCGTTGGGCTTGCTGCTGATTTGCTTCGGGTCCGTAATGGCTTGAGGGGCGGGCAAGGTTTGGGCGGATAGAAGAGCGCTCATAGCGATAAAAAGGAAAAAGCAGATTCCTCGCGCCGAACGCAGGCGCCCGGAATGAGAATGTCTTAAAGTCATCGGAATGATTCGCCGCCTACCTGGCTATCACCGCCGACGGCTGCGAGGGCGTGGTTACCGGACTGCCCGAAACGTTCAACTGACCGGTTGTCGTATTCAACGAAAAAACCGATATGGAACTTCCGTTTAGATTGGGTACATACATAAAGTCAGTTCCGGCGACGGTCGCTGTGGCCGGGCTTCCGGAGCGGATAGCCAGCGAAACCGGGCTGCCTCCCGCGGAAATCATGCCCGGCGTCAGCGCGGTCAGTACGCCGGTACCTGAGCTCCACGAATACTCCGACACCTGGTTTGACTGCTTGTCGGCGGCGTAAAGAGAGGGCGCGGTCGGGTCCATGGCAATCGCAACGGGTCCTGGCTGAGCCGGGAATGGCGATCCGGTGAGCGGGGTCAGTACTCCGTTTGGAGTCGTGCAGCCAGTGCCGTTGGCAGCATCACAAATCGCAAAGCCGCTGATGTTGTTTGAGCCGGTGTTAGCCACGTAAAGATATTGGCCCCCGGCGACGTTGGTTTGCGCGACCGAAACAAAGACGGCAGATGGTGAAAGACCGACAGAAGTGCTGCTCAACTGAGTCAACGCTCCCGAGCTCGATATTTGGAACGAAGTCACCGTATTCGCGAACTGATTGGCAACGTACAGGTAGTTGCCGGAAGCGCTCACCGCTGCCGATACCGGTCCAGTGCCGATATTGCCTCCGTTTGTCTCGGTCGAGAATGGCGACCCCGTGACCGGCGCGAGCGTGGTGCCGCTGACTGAGAAAACAGAGATTGACCCTCCCTGAGCGCCGGGTGGCGTGAGGTCGAAGCTCCCCTGATTGGCCACGAACAAAAACGTGCCCGCGGGATTGATCGCCATTCCTAATGGAGTGGGACCGGCCATGGTCATGGTTCCCTGCGGTGCAAGCGTTCCATCGCTATTGATCTTGTACGCGGATATCCCGCCGCCGGTAGATTGAGTTCCTGTACCGCTGCCCGATACGAAAAGGGCGTCGCCCTTGGGAGTGATCACGATGGACGTGGGAGTGCTCGAAGTCCCCACCGCACTGCCATTTAAGCTCAGCGATCCATTCGTAGTGTTAATTGTGTAAGCCTGAACCGTTGTGTTCCCTTGAGCGGTCAGCCACAGGTAACCCGTCACTCCAGTAGAAGACGGAGAGTTGCTGGTCGAACAGCTCATCGAAAGCGCCGCCAGAAGCATCAGCGCCGGAAACCCAAACCCGCGAAGACTCATTCCCATTTTTCTCCCGTAAATCCAAGGCCGGAAAGGCGCAGAGCGCCCGCATCGAATGCAAATATTATAGGAGTTACCTCCATTTGTTTATCAGGAATGAGGGGTAAGAGCAAACCTGCATACGGTTGGATGCGCTTCGATCCTGCATCAACCGGGAAAACCAGGCGCGCCTTGGCGGCCTGGATGACATTGCCCTTCAGTGGTCATAGAATCGAACTTCGGAATCGAATTTCGGAATCGAATTTCGCGAGGCCTTAAAAACCATGCCGCAACTTACCTATCTCGAAGCAATTCGCCAGGGAATATGGGAGGAGATGGAGCGCGATCCCACCGTGTTTTGTCTCGGTGAAGACATTGGCATCTACGGCGGCGCCTTCAAAGTTACCGACGGATTCATTGACCGCTTCGGCCCCGAGCGCGTCATTGACACGCCCATTGCTGAATCAGCGATTGTGGGCGCGGCTTTCGGCGCATCGCTCACCGGCATGCGGCCTGTCGCCGAATTTCAATTCATGGATTTTATTGGTTGCGCATTTAACCAGATCACCAATATGGTTGCCAAAACCCATTACCTCTGGGGACCGCCCGCTCCTCTCGTGCTTCGCGGCCCCAGCGGCGGCAATGTTCATGGGGGCCCTTTCCACTCGCAGAATAATGAAATGTATTTCGTGCATACGCCCGGCCTGAAGGTGGTTTGTCCAGCCACGGCCTACGACGCAAAGGGGCTGATAAAAGCGTCTATTCGTGACAACAACCCGGTTATTTTTTTTGAGCACAAATACCTTTACCGCCGTATCAAAGAAGACGTTCCCGCCGAAGACTACGTCGTGCCCCTGGGCCAGGCACGGATTGCCCGCGAAGGCCGCGATCTGAGCATCATTACTTACGCCGCCATGGTCTATGTGGCGCTTGAAGCTGCGGAGATTCTTGCGAAGGAAGGAATCGGCGTCGAGATTTTGGACCTGCGAACCCTATCCCCTCTCGATCACGAAGCGATTGTTGCGACCGTGCGCAAGACCAATAAAGTGGTTCTGCTTCACGAAGACGTCCGCACCGGGGGAATTGCCGGAGAACTGACCGCGATCATCAACGAAGAAGCCTTTGACGAACTCGACGGTCCGATCGTCCGCATCACCGCCATGGATACTCCGGTTCCTTTTTCTCCACCACAGGAAGAGTACTTTCTTCCTAAAGTCAGCGACGTGGTGCGCGAGGCTCGCAAACTGAAGGCTTATTGAGCTTAAACCGGGCGAAAGGTGCGGCAGTTTGCCTTGTCGCATATACTCGGCAGGTTCCAGGGGAAGCCCGATAAACGGAGGGCAAAATGCGAAACTTCATTCTAGGAATCATCGTCGCTTTGCTGGCGCTCATTCTCGGCGGCTTAGCCTTTCTTTCTTTCGGACTCATGCCCACAAATGCCGATGCTACGCCTCCGCGCATCGAGCGGACGATTGCAAACAGCGCGATGGACGCTTCGATGAATCGCCGCGCTCCCCAGATCATTAATCCCCTTCCACCAACCGACGAAAATCTGATTGACGGCATGAAGATATACACCATGAACTGTTCCGTCTGCCACGGCACTCTCGACCAAAAACCGAGTCCCCTGGAACATTCGCTTTATCCGCCGCCCCCTCAACTTATTCTTCATCCGCTTGATGATCCCGAATGGCACACGTTCTATGCGGTTCGTACCGGGGTGCGGTACACCGGTATGCCGTCGTGGAGCAAAACATTGAGCACCGAGGATATGTGGAAGGTGACCGCATTTCTTTCGCAGATCGAGAAGCTTTCACCCGCCGTGCAGGATTACTGGAAAAAAACCTACGGCGTAGCCCCGCAAATCGGTGATGCGAGCCAGCATGACCCCATGCATTGATCTCGAACTAACGCCGCGTAGGGACGGACTTCAACCGACGATGCACGCGTAGGGACGGCCGCCACCGGCCGTCCAGCCGAGCAACGCTCGGCACGACCCGGTCCCTTGTCATCGTATGCATTGCAACCAGTGGCGCCGACATCCTGAGCCGGGTTGAATACAATCTCAGCGCGAGCCAACATCTTTCGCACGGAACCTCTTCACGGGCCATTGCCCCGTGCTCCTTTCTATATAATGAAAAGTTCGCGCTTGAGATTGATTTCGTCCTATTGGGAAGGAACTATGCCGACAGAAATTGTAATGCCCCAGATGGGAGAATCCATCGTTGAGGGAACCATAACCAAATGGCTTAAAAAGCCCGGCGACAAAATTCAACGCGACGAGCCTTTGTTCGAAATTTCCACGGACAAGGTGGACGCGGAAATTCCCGCGCCGGCCTCCGGCGTTCTTCAGGACATCCGCGTCAACGAAGGCAGCACCGTGCAGGTGAACACCGTCGTCGGGACCATCGTCGGCGACGGCGAAGCCGGCGCTTCCGTAAAGCCCGCTGCGTCACAACCCGCGGCGGATGTGCCCGAGAAAAAGAAGGAAAGCGCCCCCCGGCAGGAGGCGCATGCAACGGAGAAACCGCCAACCGCGCGGGAAGCGGAAGATGACGACCAAACCCGATCCTCGCCCCTCGTCCGGAAAATGGCTCGCGAACACAATATTGATCTTTCTCAAGTTCAGGGAACCGGCCTCGGCGGCCGCATTACCAAGCAGGATGTTCTGGCCTTTATCGAAGGGAATGAATCAAGGGCAAGCTCTGCGCGTCCGCCCGCGCCTGCAACGGCGCCTTCGGCCCCGCGTGGGGCCGCTTCCATCCCCGGCGACCTGGTCCCATTAACCCAGATGCGCAAAATTATTGCGCAGCGGATGATCGAGTCGCGGCGCACCAGCGCTCACGTTCACTGCATGTTCGAAGTGGACATCACTTCGATCGTGCATCTCCGCAATAAAATGAAATCCGCGTTCGAGCAGCGCAATGGCGTGCGGCTTACCTTCATGCCATTTTTTGTTCGCGCCGCCCTGATTGCGTTGCAGCAATTCCCGATCGTGAATGCTTCCATGGAAGGCGAAGCCATTCGCTATCACCGCAACGTAAACGTCGGAATTGCGGTGGCGCTCGATTGGGGTTTGATCGTGCCTGTTCTCAAAAACGCGGGCGACCTCAATTTCCTGGGATTGCAGCGCGGAATCAGCGATCTCGGCGAGCGCGCGCGCTCCAAAAAACTCAAGCCTGAAGACGTCGAAGGTTCAACCTTCACCGTCACCAATCCCGGGCAGTTCGGCGCCGTGTTTGGATTGCCCATCATCAATCAGCCTAACTCGGCGATCATGGGCGTCGGCGGCATCGGCAAGGCTCCGGTCGTCGTGACCGATAAAGAGGGCAACGATTCCATCGCAATTCGATCGCTGGTCCACCTCACGCTCGGATACGATCATCGCGTGATTGATGGCGCGGTAGCAGATCAGTTTATGGCGCTGGTGAAGAAGACTCTCGAGAACTGGAGCGAAGAAGTCGGATAAGCTGGACAACCCGGCACCTTGTCGTTGAGCGAATACCTAAAATTCCCGACCCCACGTCATCCAGAGCGAGCGAAAGCTCGCGAAGGATTCCCGTCCTCCCGACAACATGAAGGACAGTCGTCGCGACATACCGCGCTAGAATCAGACATGGCCGATCCAAATCCTCACTATCAATCCCTGCGGCTGATGTGCATCACCGCGCATCCTGACGATGAAGCCGGCGGATTCGGTGGCGCCCTTCGAAAATACAGCGACCTTGGAGTCAAGACCTGCGTCGTCTGCCTCACGCCGGGCCAGGCCGCAACTCATCGCGGCGAGGCGAAGAGTGATCACGAACTGGCCGCAATCCGCCGCAGGGAGTTTGAAGCCTCCTGCAAAATGCTGAAAGTCTCTGAAGGGAAAGTTCTGGATTTCCCCGATGGTCAACTTTACCGCCAGGATTTATATCGTGTCGTTTCCGCTCTTACCGAGCACGTCCGGCGCTTCCGCCCCAATGTGATGCTTGCGTTCGGTCCGGAGGGCGGATTGACTGGGCACCAGGACCATTCCATGGCTTCTGTGTTTGCCTCACTCGCCTTTCACTGGGCGGGAAGGAACAACCGTTACCCTGATCAACTGAGCGATGAAGTGAAAATACATCGCGCCCAGAAGCTTTATTACGCGACGGCCGATTTCGCCATTCCAGGCCGCCCGCCGGTCACCATGCCGCCCGCGACCACGGTCATCAATATCCAGCAACAACTTGAAACCAAGATCGCCGCATTCAAGACTCATAGCAGCCAGTCGCCGCTGTGGCCATTCTTTGAGCAGAATATGCGCGGCCGCGGCGATGTCGAAATGTATCACTTGGCGGCCGCGTTTCCTTATGGTGCCGCAACGCAAGAGACGGACTTATTCGAAGGCGTGAAGCCCGCGTAAAAGGCTCAATGTGCTATTCAAATCGCCGCCAAAGCCTGATCCAGATCGGCGATGATGTCTTCCACGTCTTCAATTCCCACCGAAATGCGAACTAACCCATCGGTAATGCCGATTTCTTTTCTTCCTTTCGCTCCTAGTCCGGCATGAGTCATCGTTGCGGGATGGGAGATCAAAGTCTCGACGCCGCCGAGCGATTCTCCCAAAGAGCAGAGCCGGACTTTCTTCAGCATTTTTTTCGCGTTGTTCAGAGATCCCGTTTCAAATGAAATCATCGCGCCGAAGCCGGTCATCTGACGCTTTGCCAATTCGTACTGAGGATGCTCTTCCAGTCCAGGATAGAAAACCTTCTTGACTTTTTTGTGGCCATCGAGAAACTTGGCCACCAGCCTGCCATTCCGGTCGTGCTGTTCCATGCGGACGGCAAGCGTCTTGACTCCTCGCAAAATCAGCCAGCACTCGAACGGCGAAAGTATGGCTCCCGCCGCCTTCTGTACAAATCCCAACTGCTCCATCTGTTCCGGCCTGGTGCAAACCACGGCGCCTCCCAAACCATCGCTGTGCCCGTTGAGAAACTTCGTGGTCGAGTGAACGACCATGTCCGCGCCGAGCGGAATGGGTCGTTGAAAGTATGGAGACATGAAAGTATTGTCCACCACCAATTCCGTACCGGCACCACGGCACACTTCGCTGATCGCTTCAATGTCGCTGAGCGACATCAACGGATTTGCCGGAGTCTCGATATAAACCATGCGCGTATTTTTGCGCAAAGCCCGCTCCACGCTCTTCACTTCCGAAGTATCAACGTAAGTAAATTGGAATCTGTAGCCCGCGAGGACTTGGTTGAAAAGCCGCGGCACGCCTCCATACAAATTATTGCCGCAAACCACGTGGTCGCCGGATTTGTACATCGTGCAAAGGGCATTGATCGCGGCCATTCCGCTGGCGAAGACTCTCGATCCAATCCCGCCTTCGAGCGCGGCGAGATTCTTCTCCAGCCGGTCCCGAGTGGGATTCGAAACTCGCGCATACTCGTAGCCTTTGTGCTTGCCGATTTCCTGCTGCACGTAGGTTGATGTGGGATGAATGGGAGGAGCAACAGCGCCCGTTTCTTCATCCGGTTCCTGGCCGGCATGGATGGCGCGGGTCGCGAATCCTTCAGGCTTACTTTTTGACATGGGATTTGTTTTAAGAATTTCATCCACAGAATAACTCATCGCGAATGTATGAATGTTTTCTGCGGTCAGAATCATAAGTTAGGAAAAGGGGTCCGAAAAACAGGCCGTGCCGCGAAATACGCCATATTTCGCGCATTTGGCGATTTTTCGGAGCAAGCTCCTGCCACGTGCGGCTCTTTATCCGGCTTTGTTTGAATGAATTAGCGAAATTATGATCTCCGCGGATCATTGACTGCGAAGACCAATTTCGGGTGAAAAACGCACGCCCACATGTGGCAGTGAGTTTTTAGGTGGGGAGACAGCCAGATTCGCCCGCATTTACTGCAAGTTAGCCGGAAGAATGTCGTTTTCCCGCGTAAATTCAATTTTAGGGCCGTGGGATGGCGAAGATCTTACGAAAGGCCGGCCTATTCTTTTTTTTCACCTGTGATTGGTGACCAAAAGGATCATTACGGTGATGTTATCGGGGCCGCCGCGCTGCTTGGCCAGTTGCACCAGGTCCTGACAGGCCGATTGGGGACGCTTGCCAGTGACGGCCCTTTGTATTTCCTCATCGGCCACGACTCCCCACAAGCCATCGGTGCACAGCAGGAGAACGTCATTACCCGCAAGCGCGAGGGCAGCCGCCGGATGTTCCGGAGCGATTTCAGTTCCGGCGCCAACGGCCGCAGTCAGAACGTTACGGTGGGGATGGGTTTCAGCTTCCTCTGAGCTTATGAGTCCGGTCTCGACCAGCCGATTGACATAAGAGTGGTCGCGCGTGAGCCGGGAAATTTTATTGTCGCGAATCAGATAAAGTCGGCTGTCGCCCACGTGCGCGTAATAAAGCTGAAGCCCGACCAGGGCGATCGCCGTGCAGGTGGTGCCCATTCCGGCAAGCCCGGGATGTTCTTCCGCATACTTCAGAATGCGCTGATGCGCGGTGTGGATTCCTTCGACGAGCAGCGATTGCGGGGTTGATGGGCTGTCTTTTTTGTACGTCTCTTCGATTGCCTGAACCGCGATGCGGCTGGCTTCCTGGCCGCCTTCGTATCCGCCCATGCCGTCGGCCACAATCGCAAGGCGTCCCTTGGTTGCGAATTCGTCATCGTTGGGAGGCTCCCAATAGGCGCTGAGGTCTTCATTGTTCTCGCGCACGCTGCCCACATCCGAAAGAGTGCCAAGCTCGATTCCGGGACGAACGTTGATCGGCTTCTTATCCGTCATCGTCATCTTCTTCTTTACCGTGTGCATGGGCGCAGCAACAAAGAGATATTAATCCCTCTCGAGGGACCTCGGGCTCGACAACTCAGTCTCGACATCATACCCGTCGAGGGAACAGCTATCCAAGAACAAAGGGTGACAATTGTCACGATTGGCGGGTGATGACTACCACTGGCAACGGCTTCCCATTTCTACGAATATGGGATCGCTGCCGAGGGCTGGTACCGAAGAGCCGGCGGATGAGGTTCGAGAATGATTGCAACGCTACCGAAAGTTCCACAAGAGGCGAAGGTGGAGAGCCGCCGAAACATGGGGCCCGTCATCGCGTCCCTGAATGGCGCCAGCAAGGCTTACGGGAATGTTCAAGCCCTGAAAAATGTGGACCTCGCCATCCATGCAGGAGAGCTGGTGGCGCTGCTCGGACCAAATGGGGCGGGGAAAACTACCGCGGTCAAACTGTTGCTGGGCCTGGCAACACCGAGCGCGGGCACGATCAGCGTTTTTGGAGGCAACCCGGTGGACGCCGATTTTCGAATACGCACCGGCGCCATGCTGCAAGTGGCCAAGGTTCCAGAAACGTTGCGGGTGAGGGAACACATTGACCTGTTCTCTTCTTACTATCCAAATCCGCTTCCGCTGGCAGAAACCCTGGCCGCGGCTGGGCTGGAGTCCATCAAGAATCGCAAGTTCGGCGAACTATCTGGAGGGCAAAGACAACGGGTTCTGTTTGCGCTGGCCATCTGCGGCAATCCTGATCTGTTGTTTCTTGACGAGCCTACGGTCGGCCTGGACGTGGAAGCGCGAAGGATGCTGTGGGAGCAGATCCGCAGATTACTGTCTCAAGGCAAGACGGTTCTGCTTACCACGCATTATCTGCAAGAGGCGGACGCGCTGGCCACGCGAGTGGTTGTAATCAATCAAGGCACGATCATAGCGGAGGGCAGTCCGGCGGAAATAAAAGCTCAGACCGCGGGAAAGCGGATCCGTTGCGTGACCAGCCTTCCGCTGGAGACGGTTCGGCGCATACCGGGCGTGCTGGAAGTCATCGAGGACAGGGAAGCTTTCGAAATTAATGCTATCGCGGCGGAACCGGTTCTGCGGGAACTGTTGAATCGCGATTTGGAAATCTCAGGAATCGAAGTTACAAGCGCGGGCCTGGAAGAGGCGTTTCTGGCCCTCACCCGCGATCACGACAAATCTCAAGAGACTTTTTCCGGGAGCAAATAGCATGGCGACAAATTCGACGACTTTAACATTTCCTTCTCCGCGTTCCCGAAATCACGATCTGGCCATTTACATGAAAGAGGCGAAGTACGAATTTCTAAAGTACCTGCGGCTGCCGGTTTATTCCGCCTCTACGGTGCTGTTTCCGGTAATGTTCTACGTTCTGTTTGGGTTGCTGATGGGCCGGATGGGCAACATCGGGCAGGTGAGCGTGGCAACTTATTTGATTGCGAGCTACGGAACATTCGGAGTGATGGGCGCATCACTTTTTGCGAACGGAGTGGGCGTTGCGTCGGAACGCGGACTGGGATGGATGCAAGTGAAACGGGCCAGCCCGATGCCGCCCTTCGCATACTTCTTTGCGAAGTTTGTGGTGAGCATGATTTTCAGTTCGGCAATTGTGCTGCTGCTGCTGGCGCTGGGAATCGTATTCGGCGGCGTTCACATTGCAGCCGTTGCGGGGCTGAAGCTGCTGGCAACGCTTGTAATTGGAGCGATACCGTTCTCGGCCATGGGACTGGCGATCGGGTATTTCGCGGGACCGAATTCCGCGCCCGCGATGGTGAACCTGATTTATTTGCCGCTTTCGTTCGCGTCGGGACTTTGGGTTCCGCTGGAAATATTGCCGAAATTCATCCAGAAGATCGCGACTTTCCTGCCGCCCTACCATCTGGCGCAATTGGCCCGGCAGTTTGCCGGAGGCGGCGCGCACGGGCTGAGTTCAACTCACTGGGAGTATCTTGCGGGCTTCACAATGCTGTGCCTGGGGATTGCGCGGCTCGGTTTCCAACGCGACGAAAAGATGTACGGATAAATGGGCTTTTGAGCGGTGCAATATGAAAAATAACAATCACAAATTCGCGGGATGGATGCTTTGCGGGGCGGCTTTATTTCTGTTGATCAGCCAGGGGAAACTGGATCTGGTAGTCGTATTGGTTCCCATTTCCCTGTTGCTCGGGTATGTAATCTCTTACGCCAATCGTAGTCAAGATAATCGTGACGAACATGGCCGGAAGGGGATAGCCTAGGGTTGCACCCATGAGACTTCTGCCGAAATATCATGAGCCAGGCTGGGTCACGTACATCTGGCTCGTCTATCTGATTTTCTTCTTTGAGCCTTTGATCGCCTCTCACGCCGGACGGAAGCAGTGGATCGCAGCCCTCGCCGGAGTGACCGTATTTTTAGTCCTTTACTTCAGCGCTTTCGCGCTAAAGCGGCCCTGGAACTTATTGTGTATCTCCGGATTCGTGGTCTTGGGCGTCGCATTCGCCCCGTTTAACGGAGGGGCTGCCTGCTTCTTCATCTATGCTGCCGCATTTATACCGTTCGCAGTTGAGACGGAATGGACGGCGGTCAAACTTCTGGCAATCATTCTGGCGATAGCCGGGCTGGAAACATGGATTCTACATCTATCATGGGCATTTTTATTCTGGTCCGGTTTCTTTTCCATTTTAATCGGGGTAGCGAATATCGCTTTCGCGCAGAGAAACCGGGCCACTTGCAAGCTGCAAATGGCTCATGAGGAGGTTGAACATCTGGCGAAAGTTGCCGAACGAGAGAGAATTGCCCGCGATCTGCATGACGTTCTGGGCCACACCTTGTCGGTAATCATCCTTAAATCCGAACTCGCGGGAAAGCTGATTGATACTGATCCGGCTCGCGCAAAAGCTGAGATCGCCGATGTAGAGCAAACATCGCGCACCGCGTTGGGTGAAGTTCGAAGCACGATCCGGGGCTACCGCGGCCAGAGCCTGGAAGCGGAGATCAAGCAGGCTAAGGCAACGCTCGAAACCGCGGGAGTGTCCTTGAAGTCACAGGAAGTGCAGGTGACACTCACTCCGGTTCAGGAGAGTGTGGTGGCGCTGGTAGTACGGGAGGCGGTCACGAATGTGGTGCGGCATGCTCAGGCCAGAAATTGCGAACTTCGGCTCGCCCCGCAAAACGGGAATTGCATTCTGGAGATTCATGACGACGGGCGCGGCGGACTACAGGTCGAGGGCAACGGATTGCGCGGGATGCGGGAGCGGATCGAAGCGCTGGGCGGGACTTTTGTTCGCGAAACCCGGGCGGGCACCAGGCTCATGATCCAATTTCCTTTGACCGCGAAAGCGAACGGCACCCATTGAATCCCACGGCGACAAGTTCTTCCACGAAGGCGGGACGCAAGCAGATACGGGTAATCATTGCCGAAGATCAGGGCATGGTCCTGGGAGCGCTGGCGGCACTGCTGGAGATTGAAGGCGACATCACGGTCGTGGCCCGCGCCAAAAACGGCAAAGATGCGTTGCGCGAAGTACTGGCGCATAAGCCCGATGTATTCATCACCGACATCGAGATGCCGGAGATGACGGGCCTGGACGTGGCTGCGGAACTCAAGCGCCAGCATAAAGAAACGCGCGTAATCATTCTGACGACGTTTGCGCGCGCAGGTTATCTGCGGCGGGCTCTGGATGCGGGCGCGTCGGGATATCTGCTCAAAGATATGCGGGCGGAGGAACTGGCGGAGGCCGTCCGGCGCGTTCAACAAGGGCTGAGGGTGATTGACCCGGAGTTGGCTACAGAGGCGTGGGGCGAACCTGATCCGCTGACCGACCGGGAGCGCCAGGTACTGCGACTGGCGGGCGATGGAGTCACCACGCTCGACATTGCCAACGATCTTGAGCTGTCCGAAGGAACCGTCCGTAATTATTTGTCCGAGGCCATCAGCAAGCTGGGAGCAGCCAATCGAATCGAGGCCGCCCGCATCGCCCGATCTAAAGGCTGGCTTTAGTTCAAAGCGGGTCTAAGGGTGGCACACCAGCGTGGCACATCAGCGTGCGGGATGTTTTTTTGGTGCTAGAGAGTCTGCGTGAGAACTATTCTTTCGCCCCGCCGGGGCTCGACCGTTCCCCGCTCTCTAACCCCGGGCTTGCGCCCGGGGCTGCATTCTGCCGCCGCTTCGCGGCTGAAATCGGGCAGCACATTCCACCGTGGTTCGCAAATTCGAGTTCTCACGCAGACTCTTTCGCCGTGGGATTTCCGACCCTGGAAGGGCGTTGTTTTTGGTCTGGAGAACGCGGCCACAGATGGCCGCTCTTCCACCAGGACTCTGATTCGAGTTCTCACGCAGACTCTTTAGCCGTGGGATTTCCGGCCCTGGAAGGACGTTTTTTTTTAGTCTGGATTCAGAAAGCGGCCATAGATGGCCGTTCTTCCACTAGGACTCTGACGCTCCACCAGGCGATGGCCGCTCTTCCACCATGCCCCCAACGCGACCTTGGCCACGCCTCCACCACCATGCTTAGCCCACGCAATCAGACAGCTCTTATAATCGGTGGCTATGCTCAAACCATCATTTTCGTTATTGCTCGCGGCTATAATCGGCGCGGCCGGCATTTCCCAACCGCACGCGGCAAATGCCTCCCAGATTCGGGTTCGCTATAAGGAAGGCGTAGAGCGCGGTTTCCTTGTCCTGCGGACGCTCGATGGTGGGCTGATCGCTGATGGAGATTCCATACAGTTTGCGCATGGGGACCGCGTAACACACCATGTGATTTTTCACTTCAAGGATGGCTCGATTCACGACGAAACCGCGGTATTCTCCGAGAGTAAATACTTCAGGCTTCTGAGTTATCACTTAATCCAAAAGGGACCTTCGTTCCCTCATTCTTTGGATGTGATCGTGAACACATCCACGAATATTGTGACCATCCATTACAGCGAAGACGGCAAAGAAAAGGCCAGAACGGATCACTCGCAGATTCCTATGGACGTAGCGAATGGAATGGTGCTCACGCTGCTGAAGAACATCGGCAGCGATGCCGCGGAGACGACGCTCACGATGGTTGCGGCCACCCCGAAGCCCCGCATTATCAAACTCGTCATTACGCGCCAGGGCGAGGATACTTTTTCGACGGGAAGCGCTTCCCACAAGGCTATCCAGTATGTGGTGAAAATTAAAATTGGCGGGGTCGCGGGAGTAGTGGCGCCGCTGATAGGCAAGCAGCCGGCGGACACTCATGTTTGGATCTCCGGCGGCGAGGCGCCTGCCTTCGTCCGGTCGGAGGGACCGCTTTATTCCGATGGCCCGGTTTGGCGGACGGAACTGGTGAGTCCGGTGTGGCATTGATTGAGAGACTTTAGGCCCTGCTAAGACCAGGAGCATCAGGACGATTCGCGGGACCTGGCGGGAACGGACAAGCCGTTTTTCCAGATGTGGAGAATGGAGATTGCGGAAGGCGGGGACTACGGCAGCTCAAGCGATAGTTTGTTATGTGATCGAATACCCGGAAGCCGCTGAAGCTTTCGTCGCATCCAAAGCGCCATGGCGCCTTATCCGGAGTGGCTGCACATTCTCGCATGGTTCTACATCGGCGTTTGTCTGGCCTGCGCGCTCGGCGTTGCAATTCACACCCTTTCTCGTCCGCAGCAGATGTGGATCATGGGCGTCGTCTGGCCGATTACCGGGCTCTATATGGGCCCCGTCGCGGTTTACATGTACAGAAAAGCCTTGCCGGTGATGGAAAAGAAGCGCATGACTCCGCGGATGAAGGCAATTCAGGAGCGATACAAGGACACGCCGCCCACCATGTTCCAGAACGTTCTTGCGGTCTATCACTGCGGAGCTGGATGCAGCATCGGCGACATGATCGCGGAGTCTATCGCTCCGACCCTGGGGCTGGTCTTTGTCGGCGAATTCGGATCGAAGCTCGTCCTCGACTTTGTTTTTGCTTATGCGCTGGGAATCGCGTTCCAATATTTCACCATCGTGCCGATGCGGGGACTCTCCTTCGGCCAGGGTGTTATCGCGGCTGTGCGCGCCGATACGATTTCCATTACGCTCTTCGAGGTCGGCATGTTCTCGTGGATGGCGATCGTCTATTATGTGCTGTTTCCATCGCCGCACCTCGGCCCGGGCCTGGCGGTCTTCTGGTTCATGATGCAGATCGCAATGCTTGTGGGCACCGCTACCGCCATACCCGCGAATGCGTGGCTCATCCACAAAGGATGGAAGGAAAAGATGCCCATGATCGATCCCAGTCAGATGCAGGCCGCAATGAGGAGCGCTAAATGAGCCCGCATCTGCAAAATCGGAGCAGCTAACCAAACCCTTGAGGATTCCAGTTCGGGACGGGCATGTTCTCGATCCCGAGGGGGAGTTCTGAAAGGGTGAACTGCCGATTCCTCAAGAATGAAGATCTTAGCGGAATGACAACATGTCCGATATTTTCCCGGCTCTCTTGCTTCTGCCATTTTTGTTGGTGCGGTGTCTATAGCTGTAGCGCATGCGCCGGGCTGGTCAGCTTCCAGCCGATTCCGAGTGACAGCGAACTCACTGGAGTTCAGGAGGGCGTATGTTCGAGGACAGTCTTTTCGATTGCGGCGCGTCATTTTCATTGCAACAACGTTCATTGCAACAACGGCGGGGATGGACGGCATTGGTATCGTTTGCGGCTCAGGCCTTGTTGGTTGGGGTAGGCATCATTTTGCCGATCGTGCTCAGCGTTCCTACGCTGCCTTCGACAAGAATAATTGAGATG
The DNA here is from genome assembly GCA_050746185.1 of Terriglobales bacterium. Lineage (GTDB taxonomy): Bacteria > Acidobacteriota > Terriglobia > Terriglobales > Acidobacteriaceae > PALSA-188. The sequence goes on from JBOGLA010000038.1 coordinate 80,631, forward strand.
CCGATCTTGCCGCACTCCTCCGAATCTGAAATGGCCGCGCAACGTCAGAGCCAGCCGCATGGCAATGTGAATCCGGAACAGCTTCATTTGCCGCGAAACATTCCGAAGACTGCGATTCCGATAATTGGTCCTGCTACTTTTCCCGACGTTGGGAGCGCCGGACCGCGAACCTCGAACGAACTGGACGGAAGAGGAGGTGGTGATCAGATATCAACACTCTTCGGTTCGGGACCTGCGGTAATACCGGTTCTCCCCAAGCCGACGGCTAAACGTTGGAAGGTTTCGGGCGGGGTCGCGCAAGGTTTGTTAATACAGGGAGTAAAGCCGGTTTATCCGAGGCTTGCGCAGGTGATGGGAGTGCAGGGCGACGTAGTGCTGCAAGCGGTGATCGGCAAAGACGGGCGGATAGAGAATCTGCACGCGGTCAGCGGTAATCCTCTGCTGGTTAAGGCTGCGTTGGATGCAGTGCAGCAATGGCGATACCGTCCCTATCGTCTCAACGGGGAGCCGGTGGAGGTGGAGACGCAAATAACGGTGCGCTTCAACATGTCGTGATTGAAATTTGGGTTCTGGGGTCGTGGGCCAAGGGATGACCTCGTGGAGGAATTGAATTCGACGGGCGGGGACGCCTGTCCCTCCATTATTTGTTTCATTTTAATAAGGCGGCCACGCGGAACTTTATGGAGGCTCGGCGGAGGTTGCTACGAGGCTGGAGAGGTGCTGGCAAAGGATGGCAATGCCGTGCTTCTGGTTGTTGCTTTCGGTGAGGAATTCAACTCCGTAGTTGTAGCCATTGCGATTGCAGATTTTTCCTTCCACCCGGATGGGAGGGGACGAATAGGGCGGGGTAAATTCTACGGCCATCTGGTCGCCCGGATTCAATTCCGCGCCGACAAACATTCCCAGTCCGCCATCGCTCAGGGAGAAGGCGCGGCCGGAAACGATCGAGGTTTTCATTACGCTCCGGACAATGACCCGGATGGGGACATTGACTTTATAGCGCCACCAGCGGCGGGTGTAGGTCGCGTCAACGGGTCGTGTGTCCTTCAAAGGAATGCCCTAGAATCCTATCGGCAAGATGTGGTTGGGACATTAGTGGGATTTTTGGGTTCAGGGGGCTGCCGAGCGTGGCTCGGCCCGGACAGCCGAGGGCGGCTGTCCCTGCGTGGTCGTGCGATAGCATGGGAAATGACAAGTTCCAGACAAAAGCGTGCATCCGGTACGGCTAAAATCTGATCTAAACAGAATCGCATGCTGCTGCCTAATAGCCTCCGTCCGCTTTTCCCCTACCTGAGAAAGTATCGTTCGAGCTACATGGTAGGAGGCGTATGCGTTCTGCTGAACAATGGCATATGGATATTGTTTCCGCTGGTCATCAGACGGGCGATAGACGATCTTCATGCGGGAGTTTCAACCCACAAGCTACTGACGTACGCGCTTTTGCTGCTGGCGGTCGCGGGGTTGAAGGGCATTTTTCAATTCTTGACCCGCTGGATTCTAATCGGGGTATCGCGCGATATTGAATTCGATCTTCGCAATGATTTGTTCCGGCATCTCGAAAGCCTTTCGTATTCCTTCTACCAGCGCACGCGCACGGGCGACATTATGGCGCGCGCGACCAACGATCTGAATGCGGTCCGCATGTTGCTGGGGCCGGCGATCATGTATTCCGCAAACACAATCGTGTTCACTGCCGGTGCGCTGGTTTTCATGCTCTCGATCAGTCCCAAGCTGACGCTTTATGCCTTTTTACCATTGCCGGTGGTCAGCGTCGTAATTCAGTATTTCGGCAAGCGGATTCATGAGCGCTTCGAGCGAATCCAGGCCATGTTTTCCGACATTTCGGCGCGGGCGCAGGAAAACTTCTCGGGGGCGCGGCTGATCCGGGCTTACGTTCAGGAAGAATACGAGATTGCCGGATTTGAAGAGGCCAACAAAGAGTACATCGCCCGCAGCCTGAAACTGGTGCGGCTGATGGGAATGCTCTGGCCGTCGCTCGAGGTAATGCTGGGACTCGCGATTGTGCTGGTGCTCTGGCTGGGCGGACGGGAAGTACTTTATGGACGAATTACGGTGGGTGGGTTCGTCGCCTTCAATACCTACATGGTGCAACTGACGTGGCCGGTCATTGCGCTGGGATGGGTGATCAATATTTTTCAGCGCGGTACGGCATCCATGGCGCGCATCAACCAGCTATTGGTGGAGAAGCCGGAGATTGAGGATTCATCGGCGAATATGCCGGCCGGCAGCGAGATCGAAGGCGAAATCGAATTTCGCGATCTCAACTTTGCATACAACGGCACGCCGGTGCTGCACGGCATTAATCTGCAAATTCGCGCGGGCAGCAGCCTGGCGGTCGTCGGGCCCACAGGCTCGGGCAAGACCACGCTGGTAAGCCTGATTGCGCGCATATACGACGCGCCTCCGGGATCGGTGCTGATTGATGGCAGGCCGGTGCGCGATTATCCGCTGGAAGCTTTGCGCCGCAATATTGGATTCGTGCCGCAGGAGACTTTTTTGTTCAGCGAAACGGTTCGCGAGAACATCGCTTTTGGAGTGCCGCGGGCCACGGATGAGCAAATAGGATGGGCAGCGCAAGCGGCCAGCATCGCCGAGGAAATAGAAGATTTTTCTGAGCAGTATCGAACGCTCGTCGGGGAAAGGGGCATCACGCTTTCGGGCGGGCAGAAGCAGCGCACCGCCATCGCCCGTGCGGTGATCCGAAACCCGCGAATTCTCATTCTGGACGACGCATTGTCGAGCGTGGACACTCATACTGAAGACGAGATTCTGAACCGCCTGCGCGAAATCATGCAGGGCAGAACCACGATTTTTATTTCCCACCGCGTGTCCACCGTTCGCAACGCCGACCGCATCGCGGTGCTGTATGCGGGCCGCATCGTTGAGACCGGCACCCACGAGGAACTGCTGGCGGCGAACGGCTACTACACCGACCTTTACAACAAACAACTGCTCGAAGAAGAACTGGCGGAAGTTTAGAGAAAGTCCAGCGCATGAAACAGGTTGATATTCCGGAATTGCTCGACACCGATTCCGGAACTCCGGAAGAGGTCGCAAATGCGCTGGCGGATATGGAGGGCATTAACCGGCGCTTCGGTGGGGTTTCGACCATGCAGGCCATGGTCGAGCGGGTTTCCGAAAAGCTGGGCAGGAATTCTTTCACGCTGCTGGAAGTTGCAGCGGGCGCAGGATACGTCCCGCAGGCGGCACGCCGACGGCTGGAAGCTCGGGGCATTCATCTTCAACTGACCCTGCTTGACCGGGCGCAATCGCATCTGCCGCGAGAAACGGCGCAGGATTCAGCAGCCGGCAATGGCCGCAGCGCGGCGATTGTTGGCGATGCCCTGGCGCTCCCCTTCCCCGACTCAAGTTTTGATCTGGTGGATTGCAGCCTTTTCGCGCATCACCTCCTGCCGGACGAATTGATACGGTTTGTGGGCGAGGGATTGCGGGTGTGCCGCGTCGCGGTATTGATCAATGATATTGTCCGGCATCCGGCGCATCTAGCGCTGGTTTATGCGGCGACGCCGCTCTTTCGCAGCCGGCTCACGCGTCATGATGCGCCGGCTTCTGTCCGAAGAGCGTACACTCCCGGCGAATTTGCCACTCTGTTGGCGAAGACCGGAGCGAAGCAGATTGAGATTCAGCGGCGCTACTTATTCCGCGTGGGCGTGATCGCCTGGAAAAAGATCGCCTGGAAAAACAACGGGAACCATGTCTGAGCCCTACGACATGATGATTGTCGGGGGTGGTCCGGCGGGAGCCTCCGCGGCAATTACGGCGCGCGCCGCGGGTTTGCGGGTTTTGCTGCTGGAGCGGGGATTTTTCCCAAGGCATAAGGTTTGCGGCGAGTTTGTCTCCGCCGAATCCCTTGGCCTGCTGCGCACGCTGCTAAACCCCGAGCACAAGCCGCTTATTGAAAGGGCGATCGGCATCGCTTACACGCGCGTGTTTCTGGATGGACAGACCATCGAGACCGCCATCGCTCCTGCGGCTTCGAGCATCGCCCGGCTTGACCTTGACATCGCGCTCTGGGAATCCGCGAAACTTTGCGGCACGGACGTCCGCGACCGAGTCACGGTCCATAACATTTCGAGAAATGGCAAGTTCCGGGCAAGTACGGCGGCGGGGAACTTCGAATCCCGGGCCCTGGTCAACGCTACCGGGCGGTGGTCAAGCCTGACGGTGAAACCGGCGAATGGCGAATTGGGAGAGAAATGGCTGGGAATTAAAGGGCATTTTTCCGAGCCGGCAGTTGAGCCTTCGGTGGACCTCTATTTCTTCGAGGGAGGATATTGCGGAGTGCAACCGGTAGATCTTCGCGATGCCGTTGCGGCTGAGAGCAGAATCAACGCGTGCGCGATGGTGAAGGCTGACGTCGGCAGTACGCTTGAGGAAGTTTTCAAGCAGCATCCACAATTGAAAGAGCGCAGCCGGAACTGGAAGCGGCTCAGTCCGATTGTCACAACTTCGCCTCTTTTTTTTCGCGCGCCGCAACCGGAACGCGATGGAATTCTAATGGCGGGCGACGCCGCCGGTTTTGTAGATCCGTTTGTGGGAGATGGAGTGTCGCTGGCGCTTCGCAGCGGCGCGCTCGCGGCGGAGTGCCTGATACCGTTTTGCCATGGAAAACACTCGATTCAATACGCGGCGTCAGCTTACCGTGAGATCTACGGTCAGAAGCTCGCGCCGGTCTTTCGGGCGTCCTCGATGATTCGCAGGATGCTGAAGCTGCCTAAGACAATCCGCAAGCCGATGATCTATATTGCTCGCGCAACGCCGCGGTTATCGAAGTATGTGGTTAAGCGGACAAGGTGAGAGGGTTAGTTGTGTTGGCTTCAGGGCGCGTAACCTACGGTTGAATAAGTACCCACATCTGCCAAACTCGGGCAGATGTGGGGCACCCTGAAGCGCCCTGGAGGATGACCAGAACTTCCCGAACATTATCTCGGACAAGGTGAGAGGGTTAGTTGTGTTGGCTTCAGGGCGCGTAACCTACGGTTGAATAAGTACCCACATCTGCCAAACTCGGGCAGATGTGGGGCACCCTGGCGTAACCTACGGTTGAATGAGTACCCACATCTGCCAAACTCGGGCAGATGGTGGGGCACCCTGAAGCGCCTTAGCGGATGACCAGAACTTCCCGAACATTATCTCGGGTGAGGAAAAATTTAATCGAAGCAAAGTCGCGGAATAAGTTCTCGATGTGGCGATTATTGAAGACGCGTTGCAGCCGGAAACCAGTCGGGCTGGAATTCTGAGTGGCGCCGGGCGGCGCCTTGCGCAAATCCTTATGGGCCTCGATGTGCTGCATTTCGAGCGTATCCGGGGCGACAATGTGGTAGCGGTAGCAGGGAGCGTCCAGGCCTGCCTCCTGGGTGTGAAAGAAGGCGAGCAACGCGCCACCCGGCTTCATCACGGACCATAGCCGGGCGACCGTGGGCTTCACCAGCGCCTCATCGAGATAATCCGCAAGGTTCCAACACATCACGACGTCAAATTGCGCGGCGGGATACGTCAGGTTCTCCGATAAGAACCGTTTGGCGTCAACCGCCGGCTGGTTATTTTCGTCGCGGATGATCAGGGATGGATCGGTAGACGCATCCAGTAAATCCTCGCTGTAGGGGTGATGTCCCAGCTCGGTGAGGTAGCGAATGTTGGTGGCGGAGGTATAGCCGATGTCAAGAACGCAGAGCGTATCTTCCGAGCGAAGGACCCGGGCCAATTCAGTCATGCCGCTGGATTTCCGAGTAACGCGTTGCTTATTCTGCGAGCCTCGCGTACCGGTGCGAGTCTCGTCGGAGGCGCCTCGGAACAACTTGATCAAGCTGTGTGTCGCCATCGAAATAACCTGACTTCCAGTTCGCTACTTGAATCAATACTCATTACGCCAATTCTAAATATAGCCGCTCTGACGCTCCAAAAACGGTCAAAATTTCTTTGGCTCGGTTACCGGAGTGTTGGAGGGCTGTGTCCTGTTCGGACCCGCAGAGGTAACGGCAACTGCCGAAGCCGCAGGTTCCGGAACCTTCGCTTCCGGGGCACTTCTTTCCGAAATCGGGGCCTCGAATTTACCCGCCGCCGTCGGGGCTGAGGGCTTCGCAGCTTCTTTTTGGATATCCACTTTCCCTTTGAAATAAGCGCCATCTTCGATGGCGATCTTCTGCGAGGAAATATCTCCGGTCACGACTGCTGACTTTCTCAAGTCGGTGCGTTCGCTGACTTTCACATTCCCTTCCAGAGTTCCATGGATAATCACATTTCTGGCATTCACGTCTGCGCGAAGCCTGCCGTTGGGACCGACGGTCAAGCTGTTGCCGTGCAGTTCGATGGTTCCTTCGACCTGGCCGTCCACGTAAAGGTCTTCGCTGCCGGAAAGTTCGCCCTTGATGACGACCGATCTGCCAATGTGCGCGACCTCCGCCGTTTTCGGCGTTTCCATAAGACGTCCTCCCGGGGATCATGCGTGAGAACTTCCTGACAGTATCGGCAGACTTCGACAAAAACCACAGGCGAAGCAACCTGGTGAGTTCAGATTTCCCTGGTAAAGCAGACTATATCCTACTGCTATTTTTTGAGCAAACCGCATTGGGATGGCGGACCGCGCGACTGGCTAGTCCGAGGGGCGAAACGGGTATTTCCGGTACGGCAATAGCCTTATGCCGGCTGCATTCCGATACCGCATTAGATTTACGGTGAAGACGCCTGGGTTAATAAAACCCACCGCAGCCTGCCATTGCCGCATCCAAAATCTCCGTTGACGTTCCTGAGAAGGTACACCGCGCCTCCACTGGAATGGCGGCAGCGCGCATACGCCGGAGGAAGAGGAAATATGAAACGCATTACTGTGCTGGCCACTTTAATCTTGATTGCCGCCGTGCCGACTCTCTTGGTTGCACAATCTTCTTTTACCGAGAATCACGTCGAGGTAGGGGCTTTCGCAGACTATCTGCGGTTTGCGCCGGTGAATCCGCAGATTAATTTTGTAGGACTCGGGGGCCGGGTTGCATTTAATGTGCATCCGAACATTCAGTTGGAAGCGGAGATGAGCTACGACTTCTACCGCAACTATACGAGTACTTTCTCGAATGGCGTCAGCACCTCATTCGCGACTACGCGGCTGCGTCCATTGACCGGATTATTTGGGCCCAAGTTCCAGGCGGGATCGTCGGGTCCAGTCCGCGTGTTTGTGACCGGGAAAGTTGGTTTCATCAATTTCACCAGCACCACGGGACCGGCATCGGGCGGGAGTTTCGTCAATTCCGTGAATAATGTGCCTTACGGGGACACGCATGTGGCGTTCTATCCCGGTGGTGGAATTGAAGGATTCGCCGGACCGATAGGCTTGCGACTGGATGTTGGAGATGAGATTTTTCTGGATAACGGAACCCATAATAACCTTAGAGTTACGTTTGGTCCGCATTTTCGGTTTTGAGTTGTTTCGCCGGATTGGCGCAATAAACTGGCGCTCAGGTAACGCCCACATCCGCCAAAATCAGGCAGGTGTGGGGCACCATCAGAATGTTGGGATTCTCGTCGGCTACTGGAGCGCGATTTTCAAATCGTGCTCATGCCCGTGCTTGTCGCAGGTGATCAGGAGTTTGTTCTCGCTGTTGGCGGCGAACTTTCCGGAGACGGCTTGGGACTGGTCGAATTGATCGGCTTCAGACTGCATTCTTACTTTGAGGCTATGGTCGCCGGCGGGAACCTTAACGCTAATTTTCTCGGTACCTTCGACCTTTTTGAATAAGAGAGCCCGTTTTTTGGACTCGCCGTAGAGTTTCTTCGAATAGAGCAGCTGGTTATCGAGCCATACTGAAGCATCAGCTTCGGCAAACTGATACTCGATTTGTAAATCCAGAGTGGCCGTGGCAGGCGTTGGCGGAACGGTCGCTTTGACATTCTGAAGCGTGGCTGCCGCCGCAACCGGAGGCCCCAATTTCACGGGTGTAATCATGGCCGGAGGCGTCTGGGGAATCTCTTGCTCGGCGGCCTTCTCAACGGCTTTTGTCTTCGGCCTGGCGGCAGCTAATCTTGGCTTTGGGTGATGCTGCTTCGGGCGGGCGGGCACGGCTTCGCCTTCGGCGGAGTGGTCCTGATTCGTATCCTTTAACAATGGCGGCATGGCGGCATCCGAGTTCGTTGCCTGGACGGGAGCCTGCGCCGTATTCGCGGGTTGAATCACGGAAGCTGGCTTTTCCGAATGGACAAGCTCAATCCCCACGAAAGCAATCGCCAACAAAAGTACGCTGGCGAAAGTTATAACGACTTCCTTCGGTAACTGCCGTAACTGGCTAACTGCGATTCCCGGCCGCCTGGCTGTGATTTTACTCAGCGCGGCGTTGACGGGCTTCAGAAGGCCCGAAAGGTTTGGACGCCTGAAGACCGGCGGCGCGACTGTTTGAGGTGGAGCAGCGAATCGCGGGGTTGCGGTAGCGGCCGGATTGGGTAGTGGTTTCGATGCAGTTGCCGGCGTCGGTGTCGGCGTTGGAATTCTGATCTTCGCCGTCATCTCCGGATTCGACACCGCGAGAAGGGAGGCGGCGGTTTGATTCATCAGTTCATGACGCTGGCGTAATTGTTCGATATCCTGCGCCATCTCGGCGCCGCTTTGATAACGCTGGCCAGGATCTTTGGCAATTGAACGTGAGACGAGGCGGTCGAGTTCTGAGGGGAATTCGGAGTCAAAGGTAGTGACCGGCAAGGGATCGCGATTTACAACTTTGAAACTAACGGTCGCGGCACTATTTCCCTGAAAGGGCCGGAAGCCGGTGAGCATGCTGTAAAGAATTACGCCCAGGGAAAATAAGTCGGATCGCGCGTCGGCGCTTTCTCCGCTCAACTGCTCGGGCGCCATATAGGCGGGACTTCCAAGGACCTGACCGGCAAGGGTCATTGATCCCTGATTCAGTTTTGCGATTCCGAAATCGGCGATTTTTGGATGGCCGTCGAGGGTGATAAGAATGTTGGCGGGCTTGATATCGCGGTGAACTACGCCCTGGGAATGAGCATAGTTCAGAGCCTCGGCGATTTCCTGGGTGATCTGGAGGGCGGGACCGAGGGGCAGCCGGCGGTTGTCGCCGACAAGAACCCGATTGAGCGGCTGGCCTGCGACGAATTCCATAACGATGTAGGGCTCTAGGGTTTCTGAATCTTCGCCCACGTCAAAAATAGTGACAATGCCCGGGTGCGAAAGGCGGCCGGCGGCGCGGGCTTCGAGAAAGAATCTCTCGCGAAATTCGGCTTCTTCTTCAGGTTCCTGGGTTTGCAGCGAAATCGTTTTGACGGCGACGAACCTGTCAATTTTAGGATCGTGCGCCTGATACACCAAGCCCATGGCGCCGCGTCCAATTTCGGCGTCTATCTGATACCGGCCTATGTGCGTACCAATCGCGTTTTTCATGCAGGGGTTACCTTTGAAATGTTAGGACTTTTTGGCTGGAATTTCTGCATCGAACCTTACAATTGCTGATTACTGGGGTAACCATTTCAGAAGGTTGAGAGCCGGTGATTTGTCAGATTTGCTAGTCGGGCCGCCGCCGCAGGACGAGGTCGCCTTTGTGGGGAGGCAGAGCGAAGGGAAATTCGAAAACTTCGTCCGCTGAAGGCAGCCGGACCGGAACCCGCAGGATGAATTCCTCGTGCGATTTCCACTTGCCGATCCATTTGCTTTTGGTGCTGAAGAAAATCCAGCCGCCGGCGGTGGGATTGCCCGAATCCAGGGCAGCCGGCCGAAGGGTGTAAAGGGTCACAAATCCAACCAGATCCGTCATATCTTTCAAATGAGCCTGGAGCGATGATTCCAATTCCTGTTTCTTTTCCGGATGCCTGCGAACCTCGCGGGCAGTTTCATCGCTCAAGCTGTCAATATCGTTTTGAATTCGCGTTTCGAGTTCGTCGGGATCGAGCGCGGTGTTGACGACTTGGTAATGACTCAGGAATTCGAGTGCGATATGACCGGTGGTGAACTGGAAGGATTTTTGTCCGTTATAGCGGGCGTCCAGCCGGATCGCAAGTATGGGCAGAGGGCGGTGGTGGACTTTTTCGAGTTCCTGGGCGTCAATGGCCAGCGCGATCTCGAGCGGCCCATTGATCAAGTCATAAACATATTTTCCGTCAGCGGTGCGGAGATAACTCGAGCCGTTCGTGCCCGCGGTCCAGCGCACCACGGCAGGGGCGGGGGACTTTTGCGAGGCGACCGCGGCCGGAATAGAAATGGCAGCCAACGCCAGAAGCAAGATGGCACGCCAGGGGATCGCAATGTTCGTGGAGAGGAGCGACATCAAGCTGAATTGTAGCGATCAGGAATGCGGTTGCGAAGCCCAAAGCCGAAGCGAAGAAGGTAGGCTGTGCGGAGCGAATGCGGGACTTAGACCGCCTACTGATGGGTTGCGGGGGCTGCGCCGGGGGACTCGAGGGGGGCGATGGGTTGCGCGCTCTCCACGCCGACGGGGGGCAGGGGCATTTCGGGCAAGGGTTGCTCGAGAGCGACCGCGAGCACCTGATCCATGGTATCTACGAAGTGGAGCTTCATCGCAGTGCGAAGGTTCTCGGGAACTTCCGCAAGATCTTTTTCATTATCGCGGGGCAGGATTACTTCGAACAATCCCGCGCGATGGGCGGCGAGGAGCTTCTCTTTGAGTCCACCGATGGGGAGGACTTTGCCGCGAAGGGTGATTTCGCCCGTCATTGCGAGATCGCGGCGGACGGGAATTTTGCTCAACGCGCTTGAGATGGCTGTGGCAATGGTGATGCCTGCGGACGGTCCATCTTTCGGGATGGCTCCTTCTGGAACGTGGACGTGAATATCAATGGTCCGGTAAAAATCGCGCATGAGGCCGAGGCGCGCGGCGCGCGAGCGGACATACGACATCGCAGCCTGAGCCGACTCCTGCATCACGTCGCCTAACTTGCCGGTGAGGGTCAGCTTCCCTTTGCCGTCCACGACGGTGGCTTCGGTGCTGAGGATGGAGCCGCCGACTTCGGTCCAGGCGAGACCGGTTACCAATCCAACTTCGCTTCTTTCGTGAGCGAGCGTGTCGCGGAACTTGATCACCCCGAGGAAGTCGTTCACGTTTTCCGCGGTAATTGAGATGTTATAACCCGCCCCTTCTTTGACCACCTTGCGCGCGACTTTGCGGCAGACGTTACCGATTTCGCGTTCAAGATTGCGAACGCCGGCTTCGCGCGTATAGGAGCCAATTAAAGAGGTAAGGGCTTCAGTGCTGAATTTCACGTTCTTGTCGGTCAGTCCCGCCTGGGCCAGTTGCTTTTTGACCAGGAACTGCTTGGCAATTTCAACTTTTTCCTGCTCCGTGTATCCATGCAGGCGCAACACTTCCATGCGGTCTTGAAGGGCGGGCGGAATGGTGTGCAAGACGTTCGCGGTGGCTATGAAAAATACCTGCGACAGATCGTATTCGACGTCGAGGTAGTGATCCACGAACATGAAGTTCTGCTCCGGATCCAAGACTTCGAGCAGGGCCGCGGAGGGATCGCCGCGAAAATCCATGCTCATTTTGTCCACTTCATCGAGCATGAAGACGGGATTCTTGGTGCCGGCCTTCTTCATCATTTGAATGATTTGGCCGGGAAGCGCTCCGATATAGGTGCGGCGATGGCCACGAACCTCAGCTTCGTCGCGAACTCCGCCGAGAGACATGCGGACAAACTTACGTCCGGTGGCTTTGGCGATGGACATTCCGAGCGAAGTTTTGCCAACTCCGGGAGGTCCGACGAAGCATAGGATCGAGCCCTTGGGATTTTTTACCAACTGGCGCACGGCGAGAAATTCAAGAATGCGCTCTTTGATTTTTTCGAGGCCGTAATGATCTTCGTTCAGAACTTTCTCGGCGCGGCTTATGTTGCGAATTTCTTTGGAGCGCTTCTTCCACGGAACGGCGAGAAGCCAGTCCAGATAATTGCGCGAAACCGTGGACTCGGCAGACATAGGAGGCATGGCTTCGAGCTTCTTGAGCTCTTGCAGAGCCTTGTCCTTTACGTCCTTCGGCATGCCGGCGCCGTCAATCTTCTTTTTCAGCTCATCGAATTCGCTTTTCTCGCCGCGACCTAACTCCTTCTGAATGGCCTTGATCTTTTCGTTAAGGTAATACTCTTTTTGGGCGCGCTCCATCTGGCGCTTGACTCGCGACTGAATCGTGCGATCCATGTTGAGTTTTTCGATTTCGATGTCGAGTACGTCGCCAATGCGGGTGAGGCGCTCGGAGGGATCGAAAATCTCGAGAAGCTCCTGCTTCTCCTCGATGGAAAGCTGAAGATTGGCGGCGATGGTGTCGGTGAGCTTCGCCGGATCTTCCATGCGGACGGCAGCGATCATGGTCTCGTAATTCAGGGACTGGCAGAGCTTGACGTATTGCTCGAAGAGGGCGGTGACGCGCTGCATGGCGGCTTCGATTTGAGGATTCGGCTCGATGGTGTATCGGGCAAGCCGGACGGAGGTTTGCATGTAGCCTTCGGTCTCGGTAATTTGCAGAATCTTGCCACGCTCGATGCCCTCGACCAAAACCTTGATGTTTCCGTCGGGGAGTTTCAGGCTTTGGACGATGTTGACGACGGTTCCGACCTGATAAATCTCGTTGGGCTTGGGTTCGTCCACGCTGGCGTCATGCTGAGTGGCCAGGAAAATCTTCTTATCCGAAGTGAGCGCCTCTTCGAGAGCCCGCACGCTGGATTCGCGGCCGACCACGAACGGGGTCATCATATGGGGAAAGATGACTACATCCCGAATGGGCATCATGGGAAGTTTTTTAGTTTCGAATTTTTCCTTGCCTGTGGTCACCTGGGCTCCCAAAAATCGCTTCCGGCTTGTTAGTTAGTAAAAACGGCTCAATTTAAACCAGTTGTCAGTTTATCGTTCTCAGTTCTCAGTCTTATTGTACTACCCGGCCTTTTCCATCGTTGCCAGCGAGACATTACGTTTTTCTACCATCTCGCGCGTGACCTCGAATTCTTTCACTTTCTTCTGGCTGGGTAAATGGTACATCAGGTCCAGCATGAGTTCCTCAAGAATCATGCGCAAGCCGCGAGCGCCGACTTTCCGCGCCATGGCCTGACGGGATATGGCGCGGAGCGCTTCCTCGCTGAACTTGAGGCGGACGTTCTCGAATTCAAAGAGTCTTTGGTACTGCTTTATGATGGCATTTTTGGGGCGGGTGAGTATCTCAATCAGCGCGAATTCATCTAAATCTTCAAGCACGCCAAGAACCGGCAAACGGCCGACAAATTCCGGAATCAATCCAAATTTGATCAGGTCCTCGGGTTGGGCGTCGCTTAAAAGTTCGAAAGTTTGCTTCCGATCCACAACGACTTCGTCTTTTGCAGCTTGCTCTTCGGTTTTAAAACCCAGGGCTTTTTTCCCGGCGCGGCGGGCGATGATTTTGTCGAGTCCCACGAAGGCACCGCCGCAGATGAAAAGAATGTTGGTCGTGTCAACGGGAGTGAATTCCTGGTGGGGATGCTTGCGTCCGCCCTGGGGTGGAACGTTGGCGATGGTGCCTTCGAGAATTTTCAACAGCGCCTGCTGCACGCCTTCACCGGAAACGTCGCGAGTGATGGAAGGGTTCTCGTCTTTGCGGCCGATCTTGTCAACTTCATCAATGTAGATAATTCCGGTCTGGGCGCGGCCTACGTCGCCGTCGGCGGCCTGCAAAAGTTTGAGGATGATATTTTCGACGTCTTCGCCGACGTATCCAGCTTCGGTTAAGGTGGTGGCATCCACGATGGCGAAGGGAACGTCGAGCATGCGCGCCAGGGTTTGAGCCAGCAGAGTCTTGCCCGTGCCGGTCGGCCCGATGAGCATGATGTTGGATTTGGAGAGTTCAATGCCGTCGCCGGTGCGCTGGCGATTCATGAAAATGCGCTTGTAGTGATTGTAGACCGCGACCGCGAGCTTCTTTTTGGTTTGCTCCTGGCCGATGACATATTCGTCAAGGAAGGTTTTCACTTCCTGCGGCTTGGGAAGCTGGTTCGGGGCGGATGCGGGAGGAGTGGCGGTGCGGTCATCTTCCAATATGGAATTGCAGACAGCAACACACTCATCGCAAATGTAGGCTCGCGGATAATCGCTGGGGGACGATATCAACTTGGCCACGGCGTCCTGAGACTTGTGGCAGAACGAGCATCGTAAAATTTCTTCGGTGCCGGTCTTATTCTTCACTCGGTGTTGCTCCTTTGGTGGTGACGGTCCCCAATTTTGTTTGTGGATCAGGCGTTGCGAGCTACGTCTCTACGCGTGTTCGTTGCTGGATCATACATTTATCTCGTCTTATAAATGATATCGTCTATGATTCCGTATTCCTTTGACTGCTGCGCGTTCATAATGAAGTCGCGCTCGACGTCTTTTTCGACTTTTTCGAGCTTTTGCCCGGTGTGTTTAGCCAGTAACTCATTAGTAATTTCGCGCATGCGGAGAATTTCCCGCGCGTGGATGTCAATATCCGTCGCCTGACCTGAGAGCCCTCCCATGGAAGGCTGGTGGATCAGGATGCGCGAATTGGGCAGAGCGAGGCGCTTCTTGGGTTCTCCGGCAGCCAAAAGGAGCGCCGCCATACTGGCCGCCTGGCCAATGCAGATGGTAGTTACATCGTTTTTGACGTATTGCATGGTGTCGTAAATCGCCATTCCCGCGGTGATGGAACCACCGGGAGAATTCACGTACAACTGAATGTCTTTTTCGGGATCCTCCTGGGCAAGGAAAAGCATTTGGGCGATGACCAGGTTGGCGATATTGTCATCAATCGGCGTGCCGATAAAAATGATGTTGTCGCGCAGCAACCGGGAATAAATATCGTAGGCGCGTTCACCCCGTCCGGTCTGCTCGATGACCATGGGCACAAGCATCATTTGAGGATCTTTTGCGTTCACTCTTCACACTCCTGCCCTGTTAACTCGGGGCTCCTGGGGGGATCAAAAGCGTCCGCTCATGCGGACTGACGGTACAGAAAATCGAGGGTCTTTTCGTGGCGGATTCTATTCCGGATTCTATCCAGCGCTCCATCTCGTGTCAAACGAGCGCGGATAGCTTCCGCTGTCTGTTTTGACTGTTCCGCCAGCGATTGAACCTCGCGGTCAATTTCTTCGTCGCCAACTTCAATTTTTTCCTCGTCCGCAACTTTTTCGAGAAGCAGCGAAGCCTTCACTTCCTGCAAAGCCTGATCGCGTTGGCCGGCTCGCATGCGATTGAAATCCATTTTCTTAAGATCCTCGGCCTTCATGCCCTGCGCTGAGAGAGCCCGCAACCCACGCTCAAGCCGTACGTCAATCTGCTGTTCTACCAGCGCTTCGGGAACCTCGAATTCATTGCGTTTGACGAGTTCCGAGAGTAATTTGTCTTTGGATTCACGTTCCGCGGCGTGCTTGCGCTCTGCTTCCATGCCTTCTCGGACGCGTTGGCGGACTTCATCGAGCGTGGTGAATTCTCCAAGCTCTTTGGCAAACGCGTCATTCAATTCTGGAACACTCTTCTGTTTCACGCCCTGAACCTTTACGGTGTAGATGAATTGCTTTCCGGCGAGACGCTTGTCGGGCGCGTCATCGGGATAATTCACATCAAACGTTCGCTCTTCACCGGATGAAGCACCCCGCAGGTTCTCGGTAAACTCGGGCATAGTGTTCTTGCCGCCAATTTCCACCAGAATGTCATCCATATGGACTGGCTTCGAGCCGTCGCTTTCGTCCTTTGGCTTGCCGTCGAGGGACACCTGGGCGTACTCTCCATCGGCCAGGGGACGGCCTTCGATGGAAGTGTAAGTCGCACGCTGCTCGCGAATGTCGTCGAGGGACTGCTCAACTTCTTCGCTGGAAACAGAAATTTCCGGCTTCTCCGCTCGCAGATCTTTGTAGTTTTCGACTTTGATTTCGGGCATGACCTCGAAGCTGGCCTTGAACCTCAAGGGCTCATTGTCATGCAAGTGCAGGTCGGTTACGCGAGGCTGGGAAACTGGAACGAGGCCCAGTTTGGTGGTTTCCTTGCGGAAAAACTTGGGAATAAGCGCGTCTACGACGTCGTTTTGGATATCCCTGGAGAAGCGCTGGCGGATGACGGACACCGGAACATGTCCCTTGCGGAAACCCGGGATGCGGGCGACTTTCTGATATTTTCCGATCAGGGTTTCGGTTTCGCGCGCAACTTCTTCGGCGGAAATTTCGATCTCAATTTCGCGCTTCGTGCTGCTGGAAGTTTCCGTGGGGCTCACATTCTTGAGTGTAAGGACATGAGGGGATTACCGTCAAACGCGGCGGAGTACCTTTAGTCACTACGGCGGTCAGATGACCTTATCTGGGAATACGAAGGTGGTTCTGGCAAAGTCTGAGGCCAGAGTTTCATCGCGGTAATACTTCTTAAGGATGTTCTCTTTCCAATTTAACAGGTCGGCGTTTTCGTTTGCGAATTGAGGCCACAACGGTTGACTTCCTCCACGGGCTATGCGTTCGCGGATCAGAAACAGAAAGGCCCAGGTGATGGTCTCGTTATAACGTTCGGGCTTGCCCTTGGCGGCGGCGAATCTTGCCAGCGAAATGGAGAATCGCCGGAGAGCGTCCACCGCAGGATATCGGCGCAGGTATAAGAAAGCCATTCTCACATGATCGGCGTGATGGAAAGACTCATTCGAGAGATCAGCGCCTTCGAAACTCGCGATGAATTCGTCGTCACTCATGTCTGGAGTCATGTCTGGGACCTTCCGTGAGGAGATGGCTTGCTCGAGAGTCCAAATCGAAACCGTAAAACTTTTTTAATTCCTTGATGCGTTGCAGGCTTTCCTTATTAAAAGGCGATTTGCCGTCGAATGCATGGAGGACAATGCCCTCCAAAAGGTCGCCGAGAGACATGTCGTGAAAGTCAGCGAAGGCGCGCAGGACTTTTAGAAGGCGTTTTTCCATGCGCACGCCGGTCTGCACACGTTCGACCGGATGTTTATTGTTTGTTGGCATTGATGCGGGGCGAGGGCGCCCGTCACTCCATCGAAATGATGCTCCAGACTGCAATGTACCATGGTACCACAGTACCACGCGCTTTTCTGCCGGCACATGTTTACAAGCGCGAGTAATTAGTTCGATTTCCACTATCGGTTTTTTGGTTCTCACTTGAGAAGGCGCGCAGGGCGAACTGAAATCGCGTCCTGGCGGAGTAGTTTTGTGTACCACGCCAGTGCGTCGAATGGGCCGAGGAAGTCGAAGAAGGGCCGTGGAATCAATGGTGGCGAGACAAGTCGTACGAAGGCCACCGGAATCATTGGACGCCTCAACTTCTCGCGGTTGATGATTAGGCAGATTATTCGCTCTGATAAATAATTTGAATTGGACATTCCGTACTTCTACCCGCAGAATCCGAATCCAGTTAATTTCGGCTGCCTTCTTAGCGACACTATCTTCGTTAAGGCGCTACGCCGAACTGTGAGCTTCGGCCCGGGATAGACCGGTAGACATACAAATGAGTTTGAAGACGATTCTGATCGAGTTGCTGCTCGCAGGCTTTTTTGCGGTCGCTTGTATCCGGGCACACGGTCCATTCAAGCAGGGAAAGGCCATCGAGATCGGGGACCTGTTCCGACTTTCGGATCGTATAGAACGGCTTAGGCGTTCGCGATGGCAATGGTTTTCGATGGTGTTGTTGATGTTGATTATCCGGCTGCAAGGGCAGTTGCCGTTGACGCTGGAGATCATGGTCGCATTGCAGTTCGCGGTGTTTTTAGCTCTGCCGGTTCAATCCAGAGCCAAAGGGAGAGCGCCCGCGATCGCAGGCCCAGGCAAGAGGTTTCTGAACAGATTTGCAAACTACAGAAGGTGACCCTGCTAGGGTCAAGGAGGCAGTTTTCATGGCGGCAAACACTGGACAAGGCCGTAGTTTCACGACGTTTCTGGTGGGATTCACGGTAATTTGCTACGGGATCGCGTATTTTTCGACGGGATTCGGAAAGATATCGGCCGTGGCTGGGGCTGCCCTCCTGTTAGGGAGCCTGGTCGGGTTCATGAAGCTCAAGCCGCTGGAGGGAAAGGTGGCGCAAGGGCCATCATCGGCGGGGATGAAGTTGGGCGGCGCTTTTCTCTCTTGTTTCGGCTGGATCATAACCTTGTTTGGCATACACCTGGTTCCGAGTGTTGGCGGACGAATTGGGTTCGCGCTGTTTGGGATCGTGGTGAGCCTGTTTGGAATTGTTTACGTATTGCCGTCGGCTTTCAATAAGCACGCGATTTGGAAGACGTAAGAAGACTTCACAGTACGCAACAGCGATACCAAAAACGACTACGGAGCGGACAAAAATGAAATGGATTCGAAGTGGCAGTCTATGTCTTTGCACCCTCGCGCTTGGCCTGGCGATGAGCGCGGTTGCGTATGCTCAGGCGGCAGCTCCGGCTGCGACCCCGCCTTCGCGCGCGGATGCTGAATTAAAGGATGCCGCGGCTAAGGCACCGAGCACTGCCGACCTGCAAAAGGGCGATCCTGGAGGCACACTCACGGGAACCATCAATGACGTGCCCCCCGCCGACTCCAAAGTCGGAGTGACCGTACCCGACGTCGCCAACATGGGTGGCCAGAATAAAATCGCCATCAACTTTGTATGGACGTTGGTGACCGGCTTCCTCGTTATGTTCATGCAAGCTGGTTTCGCCCTGGTGGAAGCAGGTCTGTGCCGGGTGAAAAATGCCAACCATACGTACATGATGAATTTCATGGTGTATGGCTGCGGTCTGCTTGCGTACTGGCTCATAGGTTTCGCCATACAGATGGGAGGAGCCGCCGGCAATGGCAACCTCGGCGGGCTCCAGTCGCTTGCGGTTGAGCATCCGATGACCCTGTTCGGGAAGACTTGGGGACTCTTCGGCGGAGCGGGGATGTTCCTGTCGGGACATACCTATGACGTCGGAGTTATGGTGATCTTCCTGTTCGAAATGGTGTTCATGGACACGGCCCTGACAATTGTCACGGGGGGTTGCGCGGAACGGTGGAAGTTCCTCGCATTTGCGGTTTCCTCCGTACTCATGGGCGCGTTTACCTATCCGATTTACGGCAATTGGGCCTGGGGTGGTGGCTGGCTATCGCAACTGGGAACCAATGTCGGACTAGGGAAGGGATACTGCGACTTTGCCGGATCGGGTGTCGTTCATGCCGTCGGAGGAATTACTGCTTTGGCGGTATCAATGATTATTGGTCCGCGTATCGGCAAGTTTAATCGTGACGGTTCGGGCAATCCGATCATCGGCCATGATATTTCGGCGGTGCTGATCGGTTGCTTCATCCTGGCGTTCGGCTGGTTCGGATTTAACCCGGGCAGTACGCTTGGGGCGTCCGCCAACGGCAACCTTCGCATCGGGACTATCGCAGTGAATACGATGCTGGCGGGTTGTACCGGCACCTTCGGGGCAATCCTTTATATGTGGGGGCTGAAAGGGAAACCGGATGCTTCCATGAGCGGCAACGGGCTGCTGGCCGGCCTGGTGGCGATCACTGCTCCCAGCGGCTTTGTCAGCACGGTCGGCGCTGCCATCATCGGAGTGGTCGCGGGAGTCCTGGTTTGCCTGAGCGTCGCCTTTATAGAGCAGGTGATGAAAGTGGATGACCCCGTCGGAGCTATTTCGGTGCACGGCACCTGCGGCCTGTGGGGCGTGTTATCGGTGGGCCTGCTGGCGGACGGCACCAGTAATTACGGGGGTAGTTGGAACGGAGTGACGGGATCGGTGACCGGACTGTTTTACGGAGACGCCAGCCAACTGGCCGCTCAATTGGTGGGCATCTCCACTTTGATTGGTTTTGTCTTCACTTTCAGCTTCCTCCTGAACATGGTGCTCGAAGTAATCATCGGACAGCGGGTTTCGGCGGAAACGGAGATGGCCGGTTTGGATATTCCGGAAATGGGGCAGCTTGGGTATCCCGAGTTTGTTTTCCGTCCGGAAGCGGATATTTTCACGCACGCCCCGCGTGACTTTGCGGTCGCGTAGTCTTGTGTTTTAATCCTGGCGGGGCTGCCATCGTCGGCAGTCCTGCCAGTTGCCGTGAAAGGCATTTTCGGGGTACATACAACTCAACATGAAAACAAATATTGATAGTGAAGTTTTAGCGTTCGACGGCAAGCCGGGGACAGATCTGGCTTCGCGCGTATCGTCATTAGCGCTCGCGTCTATTCCGCAAAAGACGCAGGGCCTGTTGCTGAGAATGTTTGCCGACCCGTACCTGCTTGAAAAAGAGGACCGCATCACCCTGGTCGAACAGCTACGGGAGTGCGTGCAACAGTATCCCCAAGTTTCGGAACTGCGGGTTCTGCTGGGAATGGCTCTGTGCGTGAATATTGAGCCCCAGGCGGCGATCGATGAATTGCAGGAGTCGGTGAGACTTGCTCCGAATAGCTTCATTGCGCAATTAAAACTGGGTGAACTGTGGATGCGGCTGCGCGTGATGGAGAAAGCGGAGCATCACACTCGTCTGGCAGCGCTGCTCTCACAAAGCATGCCCCAGGCGGAATTGGCGCGGCGGCAGGGTGCAACCATCCGCACCATGAAACAGGGCGGAATTGAGCGCGGCGGTTACAAGACGCCCGGACAATGGATTGCACGGCAAGTCCGTCGCCTATGGGCGCGGGACCGAAGGGAAATCGCCACGGCGGTGGACGTCACTTAGCACATGCAGCCAGCCCTTCAGCTTGCGCTGCTTGTGGCCATTCTTTTACCTGCCTGCAAGTTCGCGGGTTCGCTCTGCACCCGCTTCGGAATTCCTCCCATCATCGGAGAGTTATTAGTCGGCGTCGCGCTCGGTCCGGGAGCGATCAACCTTCTTCACATTCATTTGTTTGCCGGAGGTCAGGCAACCAGCGCGCTGATGCTCCTGGCGCAAGTGGGCGCCATGGTCCTGATGTTCATCGCCGGCATTGAAACCGACATTGACCGGATGCGGGAGGCGAGCGTAGTTGCATTTGTGGTCGCGCTCTCCGGGGTGATCTGGCCATTCCTTTTGGGCGCCGGAGTAGGGCACCTTTTCGGACTCTCATGGAAAACTGCGTGCTTTTTGGGCGGCGCCCTCACGGCGACCAGTGTTTCCATTTCTGCCCGAACCTTGATGGACGCAGGGAAGATGGCTTCCCCTGAAGCCACCATCATTCTGGGCGCGGCGGTGATTGATGACGTGATGGGTTTATTCGTACTGGCGTTTCTGGCTGCGTCGAATACCTCGGCCCATGGAACCTCGTTCGGGCTGGCGCCGATTGCGAGCAACTGGTTGCAACAGAAAGTCGCATTCGCGGCGAATCATCCGCTGCTCGTGCAAATGTCCGTGATCAGCGTTTGCGTGCTGGTTTTTTTTGTAGCAGGATATGGCGCGGCGCGCCGGTGGCTGGATCCGCTGATGGTTCAGCTGCGAAAGCTTTCCGCGAGCGAGGCGGTTCCCAGTTGCGTGCTGAGCTTGCTCTTGCTTTATGCGGTGTCCGCGGAGTGGCTGGGCAGTGTGGCGGCCATTACCGGAGCGTATTTGCTGGGGTATGTTTTTGCCGGATCAGCTTACAAGGCCGATGTCGAGCGAAGTTTCTATGCCATCGGCCATGGCTTGCTGATCCCGCTGTTTTTCGTTTCCATCGGATTGAGCAGCGATTATCGGGCGCTAAGCGGGCACTGGATGCTCATGCTGGTGGTTCTGGTGGTCGCGGTTGTCGGCAAGTTAGTTGGGTGCGGACTCGCGGCCCTTGCTTCGGGCATGGACTGGGTACGCAGCTTGAGAATTGGCTGCGGCATGATTTCGCGGGGCGAGGTCGGGCTTATCGTGACTGCAATGGGCGCCAGCACGGGCATCTTTGGAACATCGGAAGTGGCGCTGATGGTCGCGGTGGTATTGTTGACCACGCTGCTGACTCCGCTGGCACTTCGCGGCGCGTATCAGTTAAAGTCCGACCAGGATATTGAGGAAGGAACGGATGCGCCTGGCAACGACTTTACGGGTACGGGAGAAGGCAATCCCCCGCGGCGCGAGGCGGATGTGGAAAATACTCTATCCTACGAAACGGTTGTTCACATGGAGGCAAGCGGTTCGTAAGGTTCCGATATCTGCGCCGTTCGTATAATGCAGTCGGCGGCTTCCGACAAAGCTCTTCATAATGAGAACTCCAGTAAGCTCTGGCGATCAACTCGATCACTACCGCATTGAAGATCCGATCATCCGAAGCTCCACGACTTCAATTTTTCGCGCGACCGACATCAACACGAAGCGGGAGGTGGCCATCGAAATTCCAAACCCGGAGATGGAAGGCGACCCGGTTTTTTTCGAGAGATTCCAGCGCGAGCAGGAAATTGGGAGGTCTTTAGACCATCCTGGCCTTTTGAAGACGTTGAATCCCGACGAACATCGCAGCCAGCCTTACATAGTGACGGAATGGTTCGATGGGGAAACACTGCGTGAGATGCTCAAAGAGGAGAAACTTTCGCCGGAACGGGCGGTGCGGATCGCGATAAGCATCTGCGATGTGCTGGCTTATATTCACAGCCACGGAGTCGTGCACCGGGGACTCAAGCCGGAAAATGTTCTGGTTGACAGCCAGGACCATATCAAGCTGATTAATTTTGGCACGGCTTCGAAGATTGGGTCGCGCCGCATTACTTTTACAAATCTTTCGCGGGTAGTGGGCGTGTCTGATTACATTTCTCCCGAAGAATTGAATGGAAAGCGCGGCGACAACCGCAGCGACATCTATGCGCTTGGGGTGATTCTGTATGAAATGCTGACCGGGAGAACGCCGTTCCAGGGCGGCGAGCCGTACGACCGGGTATTGAAGAATCCCACTCCGCCGCGCGAAATTGACCCTTCCATCTCGCCGCAGTTGCAGGAGGTCGTCTACCGGGCGCTTGAACGCCAATACAAAGATCGTTACGCGAGCGCTCACGAATTTGCGATGGATCTGACCCATCTCGACCGCGTGGGCGTCGAAGACCGGGCGGAGCTGCGGGATTGGAAGAAACGCCGCTGGCCGCGGATGAAAAGGGTCTTGTTTTATGTATCGCTGGCATTGATCCCGATTGCGCTTTTTGGGCTACTACTTCTCTTTGCACGGGGCTAGGCCATTTCAGGTTGCACCCATCGGGCCGGATAGCCCTTAAATCCATTCTCCAACAAAATGCTATAGACTTCGTTCTTTGCTGCATTCTGGAGGAGTGTCTCGGCGGGACGATATGAGTTGGGCGGGCAAGCTGGCAAAGCCGTACAGGGTTGATCACGGCAAAAAATTCCGGTTAAAAGACTTTGATTCGGGCGACACCGGGGATCAGAAGTCAGAAGATCATGCCAAGGAACTGCTTGAACGGGGCATTGCTTCGCTAACGGAACTACAAGACAAACTCTATGCGCAGGATCGCTGGGGCGTTCTGATCATATTCCAGGGAATGGATGCGGCGGGAAAAGATGGCCTGGTGAAGCACGTGATGTCAGGGTTGAATCCGGAAGGGTGCCAGGTTTATTCGTTCAAGACGCCATCGGAAGAAGAGCTGAATCATGACTACATGTGGCGCAGCATGCAGCGTATTCCAGAGCGGGGAAAGATCGGCATTTTCAACCGGTCATATTATGAAGAGGTATTGATCGTCCGCGTTCATAAGCAAATTTTTGCTAACGAGCGGATTCCCGCTTCTTTGGTCGGCAAAGATTTGTGGAAAGATCGCTTCCAGGATATGAATGCCCTGGAACGGTACCTGGGCCGGAATGGGATTGTGGTGCGAAAGTTCTTTCTTAACCTCTCAAAGAAGGAGCAAAAGCAGCGGTTTCTTGACCGGCTCGATCAGCCTGACAAGAATTGGAAGATATCCTCATCCGACTTCGCCGAGCGGGATTATTGGGACGATTACATGAAGGCGTATGAAGAGATGGTTGTGAACACGGCAACCCGGCATGCTCCGTGGTATGTGGTGCCGGCAGATAATAAGTGGTACACGCGGGTAGTGGTTGCGGCGGCGCTGGTGGAAACGCTCGAAGATTTGAATCTTAATTATCCTAAGGTGAATGCGGCGAAGCGGAAGGAATTGAAGGCGGCGAAAGCCATACTCGTCGGAGAGAAGAAGGATTAGAAAGTGGCGCCGCCGGGGAAGCAGTGGGACTTGAATATCTCTCGCCTCAGCTGGAAGTAGGAGAAAGCGTTCCTCCGTTAAGGTAGCGGAGCGAACGTGCGAGAAAGGAGCGGAAGCATTACAGGGCAGAAGAGAAGGATTCGATTCTGAGGCGGCACCTTTTGGACAATTCCGGGATCCACGCGGAACGCGACCGCAAGCTGGAAGCCGCCAGACGGCAGCGCCGCAATAGCTGCCAGCAAGCCGGGTGAAGAGCGAAGCAGCCAGCCCCGCGATGTCGGACAGTCGGTAAAGTGGATAGTTTCCGGCTTGCCGACTACTCTACAAGAAATCGTCGGATGCCTCGCGCTGGAACCGATCCTGTCAGATAATCAGCCGGGGGGCTCAATGCGTCCCAAAACCGACGGCATTCTAGAGTCTTCGTTGTATGTGAGCGATCTGTCTCGATCACTTCGCTTCTATCAGGACATCCCTGGATTTTCTGTTATCAGCGAGTTTGGCGAGCGCGGTTGCGCTTTGCAAGCGGGTACTCAGCAAGTATTGCTGCCGTTCAAGAAGGGTTGCTTCGCGCACGATTACGTCACCTCACGACGGCGACGGCGAGTTGCACCTCGCGTTCGCGATCCCATCCAGTGAATTGTCCGACTGGGAGTCGTGGCTTAAGCAGAGAGGTATCTCTGTGGAGGAGAAGCGCTCGTGGGAATCGGGTGGCCGCAGCCTCTACTTTCGTGACCCTGACCGCCATCTTGCTCGAGCTTGCCACGCCCGGCACCTGGTCGGTGTACTAGGGGAAGGTTTTGCGCGCAGCTTACGAGATCGGCAAGCGCCTTACGCGATCCTTGCCGCTGCCTGACTTGGCTCAATGTTCTGGTTGAGACGGAACAGATTGCCGGGATCGTATTTGTTCTTCAGCGCCACGAGCCGCGCATATTTCTCGGGACCATAGGCAGCCTTGATACGTTCCCGGCCCTCATCGGCTTCCTGCCCCAAATAGTTAACATACACGGCGCGGGTTGAGTGGGGTTGCATGGCACCCCAAAAGTCCCGAGCCCAGCGAATGGATTTTTCGGCTTCGGCGCGTTCGGAGGACACGCCCAGAGCCATAAAGCTGTACTCGACATCCCGGTGGGCGAACGCGGTAGCTTGCTGGTCTACACGCCGCACGGCACCGCCTAATTGGTGCTCGATGATACCGTGGCAGATTGGCGTGGGCCTATTGTTGCAGTAGGCCACCATGGTGTTGATCGTCCCATCGGTGATCTTGTCAAGAAAGCTAGATTTCCAATAACTCTGGAGGCCGGTCGGATAGAAGCCGTCGATCAATTGCTGGGCAGCAGTATAGGGTATGGGGCCGACCTGATCCATCACCGGCGACCCAGCCGACCGGAGAGGTTTCACGACCTTTTCTCCCTCCGCGATTGGTCCGTTGTAGCAGATGTTCATGCCCACGATGGGAGTACCGTCGGGCAAAGTGATGAGCACGATGTCAAAGGCCAACTCTTGGGGAGCGGTAGTGGTGACCTCACGGAAAAGCTCGAGAGCCGTTTTTGCTTTTTGAATGGGGTAAGCCACTATGCCAGCGAACACCGGACCCACCGGATGAAGCTGATACTCGAAAGAGGTGACGACACCGAAGTTGCCGCCGCCGCCGCGCAAGCCCCAAAACAAATCTGCATTCTCGACGGAGCTGGCTGTGAGGAACCGACCGTCGGCCGTGACAATATCGACCGAAAGAAGATTGTCGCAGCTCAGGCCGTGCTTGCGAGCCAAATAGCCCCAGCCGCCGCCCAGCGTGAGCCCAGCAATGCCGGCCGTGGAGACCTGACCGCCAGTAGTGGCCAAGCCGAAGGTTTGCGTTGCATGGTCGAACTCACGCCAGGTTACGCCGGGCTCTGCGCGGGCGGTGCGATGTGCGGGATCGACGCGAACGCTTTTCATGCGAGAGAGGTCGATAACCAACCCACCGTCGCAGATGGCATTGCCGCTGACATTGTGGCCTCCACCGCGAACAGCCACTAGAAGGCTGTTCGCATTCACGAAATTAACGCAGTGCATCACGTCCGCAACTCCAGCGCAGCGGGCAATTAGTGCCGGGCGCTTGTCGATCATGCCGTTCCAAATCTTGCAGGCGTCGTCATAGCCTGGGTCGCCAGGACGCAGCAATTCCCCCCGCAAACCGGATTTGAAATTCTCGATGGCAGTTGGCGAAATCATGTGCAGACTCCTGTCGGATGTGATTGGGGACTCTTCGTCTCATCCGCTCGCTCAGAAGGTGTAGTAGGGAGAAAATGCGCTTTCTGGGTAAGGTTGTCAATGCCGCTTTTGCAGATCGATTGCCCTAGCGGCCCCATTGTTGGTGGATCACGGGCGATTCGGAAGTTGAGACCGCCGGACAGCGTGGAGCTACAATGGCGTCTGGTCGGGCGAAACGGAAGCGGCACTGCGGGGACGCAACCATGCTGAGGGATAGTCTGGTGGGCTCATCGAGACGATGATCGGCAGCGCAGGAATCAGCTTATTGCGCTGCTCCTTAATTCCCCCCGGATCGAAGGACCCCATGCCCTTGAAAATCCCCGCCCCGGAGGGGCGGACTCTACACTAACGGAGGACAGTTGCTTCTCCATTTCAGACTGCGCCACCACAAATTCAGCACTGGTGTGCGCGAAAGATTCTTCGGAATCCGCGTGAGAACCACTCGTGCGCCCTTCGGGCGCGTGAGTTTATTTCGCTAGTACCCCGGACTTACGTCCGGGGCTAAGCTATTTCGCTCCTTCGGAGCTGGTTTTGCAATGCCGCAGTTCAACTGCTAATTCCAAAGTGAGTTCTCACGCAGACTTTTCGGGACGGGAACTCCCACATGGGGACGCTCGCCCTTTCTTCTAAGGTAGCGGGCAACGACCGGGAACGAAATCCTATCGGCAAAGTCTCGTTAGCGGTGACATAATGAGGGCTCCCGCGGAGAAAATAAAATGGGCGTTTATTTAAAAAAGCTTTCGATCTGCTTTCTGGCTGTTTTCTTTTTCTATTCCAGTTCTGCCATTTCAGCGCAAAGAGACCGGGAGAGCGGCAAGAAACTTCCTGAGAAGGCAGCTGCGGATCAGAATGCAGCAAGCCCCAAGGAGGAGACCAGTAGGGAAGAGCATGAAGATCCCTTATTCAAGGGGATGAAATACCGCGTGGTCGGGCCGTTTCGCGGGGGACGATCGCTCACGGCCGCGGGAATTCCGGGCGACCCTACAACTTATTATTTCGGGGCGACCGGTGGTGGAGTGTGGAAGTCAACCGACGCCGCGATGACGTGGAAGCCGGTCTTCGATAAGGAAGATGTTTCCGCGATTGGCAGCCTGGCGGTAGCTCCTTCCGATCCGAACGTCGTGTATGTAGGGACCGGTGAAGCCTGCATTCGCGGGAATATTTCTCATGGTGATGGAGTTTATAAAACGCTGGACGGCGGTAAGACGTGGAAGAACGTCGGCCTGAATGACTCGCGCGCGATCGGCAAGGTGATTGTTGATCCCAAGAACGCAGACATTGTTTTTGTGGCCGCCCTCGGGCATCCCTATGGCCCTAACACTGAGAGAGGCATTTTCCGAACGATGGATGGGGGGAAGACCTGGCAGAAAGTACTATACAAGGACGAAAATACGGGTGGAATTGATATCGCGTTCGATCCGAACAATTCGCATATTCTTTTCGCGTCCTTGTGGCAAGCGCGGCGGACTCCGTGGAGCCTTTCGAGCGGAGGGCCGGGAAGCGGCCTTTATCGTTCCAACGATGGGGGCACGACTTGGAAGAGGCTCGAAGAGCATGGGCTTCCAAAAGGCCCGTACGGACGCATTGGGGTCGCTGTGTCTTCGGACTCCGATCGCATTTACGCTCTGATTGAAGCTCATGAAGGCGGGCTCTATCGCTCAGATGACGGTGGAGAAACCTGGCAACTGATCAATAACAACCGGGCGTTCTGGCAGCGGGCCTGGTATTACATGCACATTATTGCCGACCCGCAATCCGCCGACACTGTGTACATCGCGAATGTCGAATTCTACAAATCCACGGATGGGGGACACAGCTTTAATAAGGTGAAAGTTCCGCATGGCGACAACCATGGCATGTGGATTGATCCGGAAAACACGCGGCGGATGATTGTTTCGAACGACGGCGGCGTGACGGTGAGCCTTGATGGCGGCAGCACGTGGACGCTACAAAACAATCAGCCAACGGCGCAGTTCTACCATGTGACCACCGACACTCGCACCCCCTACTTCATTTACGGGGCGCAGCAGGACAACACTACGGTCGCGATTGCGAGCCGAAGCGATAACGGATTCATTGATACGCCGGACTGGTACCAGGTTGGCGGCGGAGAAGCCGGGTATATCGCGCCCTATCCGCCGGACCCGAATATTGTGTACGCGGGAGATTATCAGGGAAAGATCACCCGGTACGACAAGCGTACCGGGCAGCTGAAGGACATTGAGGAGCATCCAGACGTAAGCGATGGCGAGGGAGCGGCGAACCTGACAGACCGGTTCCAGTGGACCGCGCCGTTGATGATTTCTCCGCACGATCCGAACACGGTTTATCACGCCGGGCAGCGGATTTTTAAGACGACCGATGGTGGAAACCACTGGACGGCGATCAGTCCTGACCTGACGCGCAACGACAAGAGCAAGCAGCAACCTTCAGGCGGTCCGATTGATATTGACGACACGGGAACGGAATATTACGACACCGTTTTCGCCCTGGCGGAATCGCCGCTGACCAAAGGCCTGATCTGGGCCGGGACGGATGACGGACTGATTCAACTTACACGCGATGGAGGGAAGAATTGGACGAATGTCACACCGTCGCAAATACCTGCGTGGAGCCGCATCAGCATCATTGATGCATCGCCGATTGATGCCGGGGCGGCGTATGTCGCGGTGGATCGCCATCAAAACGA
Source organism: Terriglobales bacterium (assembly GCA_050746185.1). Classification (GTDB taxonomy): domain Bacteria; phylum Acidobacteriota; class Terriglobia; order Terriglobales; family Acidobacteriaceae; genus PALSA-188. The sequence continues at coordinate 109,645 of JBOGLA010000038.1, forward strand.
TGACATGCATCCCTACATTTTCAAGACGGCGGACTATGGAAAGACGTGGACAAAAATCACGAACGGAATCCCGGACAATACCTTCGTTCGCGTGGTTCGAGAGGATCCTAAGAAGCGCGGATTGCTGTATGCGGGAACCGAGACTGGCGTATTCGTTTCATTCAACGATGGAGCGAACTGGCGGTCGCTTCAATTGAACCTGCCGACGACGCCGATTCACGATTTAGTCGTAAAGAATGATGATCTGGTGCTGGCGACACATGGGCGGTCGTTTTGGATACTGGACGATCTTTCGCCTCTGCGGCAATTCACCGACGACGTTGCGAAGCAGGATATGCATCTCTACACTCCGGCGACGGCTTACCGCATGCAAAACCCGGACGCGGAGGACATTCCCAAACCAGTGCTGGTGGGACAGAATCCTCCGGCGGGCGCGGTCTTCTATTACTTTTTGAAAGACAAGCCGGAGGGCGAGACCACGGTCGAGATTTTGGATTCGTCGCAAAAAGTGATTCGCAAATATTCCAGTGAAAAGACGGTGGAGTTGAACGAACCGCTGACTCCGGACGATAAGAAACCGGAAAAGCAAATTAAACCGGAAGCCGGATTGAACCGCCTGGTGTGGGACATGTATTACCAGGGGACAAGCCACGTCCCTGGCTACTACCTTTATGAATATAAGGACGGCGCGATGGGTCCGCTGGCGCTGCCGGGCAAGTACGAGGTGCGAATAACGGCGAACGGGAAGACGGAGACCGCGCCCTTCGAGGTGAAACTCGATCCCCGGGTGAAGGTTGCGGATGAAGACTTAAAAAAGCAGTTTGATTTACTGTTGCAGATTCGTGACGAACTCAGCCGGGTTTACGACTCAGTCAATCAGATTCAGGACGTGCGACTGCAAGTGACAGGCCTGACGAAACGCTTGCCGGTTAACGTTAGCACGAAGGCGGTAGTGGATGCGGCTGGTAATCTGGATCAGAAGTTGCTCGGGATCCGCGACCAATTGATCCAGGCAAAAGTGAAATCAAACGAGGACTCGCTGGCGTATCCGCAGAAAGTAGACGTCAAGCTGGCATATCTTGCGATGGCGGTTGGGCAGGGAACGGATTCGGCTCCAACCGAGGCTGAATTTCAGGAGTTCGATCAACTGAAAAAGCAGGCGGATGAATCCCTGGCGCAATGGGACGAGATCAAGCACACCGATTTGTCCGAATTTGACCGGATGATGGCGGGTCAAAATATAGAGGCAATCGTGGTGCCCGCGTCGAGCAATGGCGACGCCGGAGGGGAAGAGCCGCGGTAGCGTGTTGCGAGAGAAGTACTCGTTTCGCTCTGGTTATTTACACGGGCTTCATCTGTTTGGTTTTTGGTGGTGCGTAATGGCACTTTTGGTCCATTGACCGGCCATGGACCCGTTGCTAAGGTGCTTTCATAAGGTGCGGTTTCGGCCCCCCACGGCTTGCATCTTACGGGGGTACCTTATGAAACTGGTTCATTTCTGCTATGTGGCGTTGGGCTTTGCGGTGGCCCGCTGGATTTTCAAGCGGGAGCCAATGACCATGGCCGATCCGGTTCCGCATCTTCGATCTTCAGGCTTGCTTTAAAGGGGCCGCGTTGTAAAACGGGGATGCCCGGCATCCCCGTTATAAGTCCCCGGTTCCGCGAGCGTTCTTCTCCGCACTAAAGTACCAGTACCGAAGTTTCTCCTACATAGTCCCGACCACCACTGCCTCTGGTTAGAATCGTATCTGGATACGGCGTTCCAGCACCCATCCCCCTAGGCCCAGTTATGTCACTTAGGCTTCCAGCTTTTATTGTTTACGCCCTTTTGGGATGTCTACTGCTGCCCACGGCGATCGTAGCGCAGTCCGATGGTGAAATCCCGCTGGGGGATTTAGCCCGTCAGGTGCGCAAGCAGAAAGCTCCCGATGCCGAGCCGGTCATTGACAATGACAACCTGTCGCAAGTGATGGACGAGGTACAGACAAAGCGTCTCAAAGGGGAGCCGGTTTTCTCGATTGACAATGCGGGGAAGAATTTTCGCATGACATCGCCGGACGGCACCTGTAGCCTGTCGTTCGACGCCAATGCGGCGGCGATCATCTCCAATCCCTATGTGCCTGAGAACCTGCCGCAGAGCGAACTCATGAAACTAGACGGCCCGGCGACGATTGATGGAAATACGTTGCAGCTCTCGGTGTACAACGGGACCAGGTACAACGTGAAGGAAATTACGGTTGGGCTGACGATTGTTCGCCGGCAAGCGACCACGGCGAGTTACTTCGGGGCGGCCCGGCTGATTCCGGCAGCCGACGGCGCGAACGCCACGCCTGGTTCGGCTGCGAACGGCGCCGGGAATTCTCCTGAGAAGCGCTCGGACCTGACGCTGCTTTACCATCTCAAAGGCTCGGCAGCGCCATTCACCACCACGGTATTTCACGAAAGCCTGGGAGTGCAACTCGATCCCGATCAAGAATGGCATTGGGCGATCGTGCAGGCCGCGGGAGTTCTTCCCAAAGCTAGTGAAAGCGGAAAGCATTAATCTGAACCAACCCCAGACGTTCGGACGGTTTTCGCCACACCCGAGATTCCTTGCAAGCTCCGCATTACGCCTCGGTTTGGAACTTCAGTTTGGACTGGTGATTCGAAAGATCGCGTCTAAAGTCTATTTGCGCTCTTTCGAGTCGCCCAGCGGACCACGCGAGAGATCAAGTTTTCCGCAGCCGTCCAACCTGTAAACTGGACTCAAACCATGCCGACATTCGCCGCGGTTGACATCGGCTCAAACTCGGTTCGTCTTAAGATTGCGCGTTTGAGCGGTGGCGGTTTACACGAGATTCACGAGGACCGCGAGGTTACCCGGCTGGGGGAGTCGGTGTTTCGCGACGGATTTCTTTCTCCCGAGGCTATTGCAGATACGGTAAAGGTGCTGCGGCGCTTTCATCGCGCGGTGCAGAAGGCAGGCGCCGACGCGGTCCACGTAGTGGCGACCAGCGCGCTACGCGACGCCCGCAATTCACGCGCCTTTCTGGAGTGGGTTCGCTCGTCAACCGGATGGAAGGTCGAAATTATTTCCGGACTGGAAGAAGCCCGTCTGATTCACCTGGGCCTGGTTTCACTGACTCGCGTGAATGCCTCTCCGGCCCTCATGATGGACCTGGGGGGAGGAAGTTGCGAGCTGACCATCTCCGTGGATGGTCATATTCGAGACACGGTGAGCTTGCCACTTGGAGCGGTGCGGCTCACCAATGAGTTCCTGCGGCACGACCCTCCGCGAAAGACTGAGACGCGGCAACTGCGCGGGTTCATTTCACGGGAGATTGAAAGGATCGCGGACCGCATTATTCGAGCCAACCCAAAAGTAGTGATTGCTACCTCGGGGACGGCGGAGTCTCTGGCAGCCGTCTGCCATGGCTTGTATAAGACCAAACGGCCCCGCGCCACCGCAGTTTCGCGCGCGCAAATGCGACGAATTGCGAAGCTGCTGGCAAACCTTCCGCTCGACAAACGCCGGGCTCTTTCGGGAGTGGGCCCGAGGCGCGCCGAAATCATTGTTGCCGGCGCGGCGGTTTACACGGAGCTTCTCGAGCGGTGCCGCTTACTCGGATTCCGCTACTCGCCGTTGGGTTTGCGCGACGGATTGCTCGCTCAGATGGCCGCTGAATATGATCGCGGAACCCGGTCCCGCAAGCAACTTGAGTCCGAGCGATGGGATTCAATCCGTGCCGCCATTGCGCATTATAGGGTTGAGATGGATCATGCGCTCAAGGTCAGGCAGACCGCCATGGAACTGTTTTCAGCGCTGAAGTCCGTGCATCGCTTGCCTCCGGAGTACGAGGAGTGGTTGTCTGCGGCCGCCATGTTATACGAGGTTGGAGATTACGTGAATCGCAACGGACGGCATCGCCACACGCATTACATCATCTCGCACGCGGAAATTCTGGGATACAGCCTGCAACAGCGGCGAATCATTGCCGCAATCGCGCGTTATCTGGGGAAATCGCGTCCTACGCCCACCGACATTCCGATTCAGGCGCTATCGGCCCTGGATCAGGATCACGTGCCGAAAGCTTCTCTACTATTGCGATTGGCGCGAGCTCTGGATTTGGGACGCAGCAGATCGGTGAGCACAATACGAGTAAAAATCGTCAATGGCGGAGTGCATTTGCTGGTGGTGCCGAAGACTAGAGCCAGCGTTGATTTGGAACTATGGGCGGTGGAAAAGGAAATCAACTATTTCCGCGAAATCTTCGGCCGGGAACTTTCCACGGCCGCCGCGTAAAGTTCGCGCAATATTTTAGGGGTAAGGCACCACTGAAGCACGGCTGAGTTTCGTCCCGTTTCAACCTTTGCCACCGCGCCCTTTTTCAACTCGACGGAAGCTTCGCAACCAGCCTCGCTGATCGCGCGCGCCAAAAACTCGTTCAGGCTCGGATTATGCCCCACGCACATAATGGAATCGTATTTCCCGTACCGCTCGAGCAATTGCCGGAAATCTGAAAATGATGCGTTTGGGCGCAGGGCGTTTTCGAGGAGCAGTTTTCCCTCATAGCCAAGTTCGTTGCCGACCAAAGATGCGGTCTGAGCCGCGCGTTTCAAGGGACTTGAGATAATGACATCCACGTGAACATCGAGCGCGTTCAAGGCGCGCCCAACATAGCCGCACTGCTCGATCCCGGCCTTATCCAGAGGCCGCATCTCGTCCCTCTTCGGATTTGCAAGGTGTTCCCCCGCACTGGCATGGCGTAGAAAATAAATAATCATCTAGCCGTGAGTCCTTTTTCCGCGAGTCGTTTCCGGCGTCTACTGGGGGCGCTTCGCGGAATGTCGTCCAGAGATTGTTTTCCTTCCGCCAGCGCAATTAAGAAATCCTGAGCATTAAACATATCCGAATCCCTCGGCTTACGCTTCCCACGAGCCCGCCACGCCCGGAGATAGCTGCCGTCTCTTTGCAACAATCGCGCCTTGGCGTTATCGGCCAGATAAGCTTCCAGTACTTCATAGCGCACCCGATCACGCAGGAGGGCGTCCTTAATTGGATAAGTCACTTCTACGCGTTCGTATAGGTTGCGAGGCATCCAGTCCGCGCTGCCCAGGTAAAGCTCTTCCTCTCCTCCGTTGGAAAAATAGTAGACCCGGCTATGTTCGAGAAGCCGGCCGACGATGCTTCGAACCTGAATGCGATCGCTCACTCGCGGGATGCCCGGACGCAGGGCACACATGCCGCGCACGATCAAATCTATTTCCACACCCGCCTGGGACGCGCGATAGAGCGCCAGAATCATGTTCTTATCCAGGAGCGCGTTCATCTTTGCAATGATTCGGGCAGGCCGCCCGTGGCGCGCGTGTTCCGCCTCGCGCGCTATCAATGCGAGGCTATGCTCCGCCATGTCCAAAGGCGAAACCAGCAGCGGGTCATAATTAGGATGCTCGGCATAGGCGGTGAGGAAACTGAAGACGTCATGTACCGCGCTGGTGATTTCGGGGTCTGCCGTGAGCAAACTGAAATCGGTATAAAACCGCGCGGTCGCAGCGTTGTAATTTCCCGTGCCCAGGTGCGCGTACGATCGCGTGATTCCATCCGGGTCGTGCCGCACCATCAAAGAAAGCTTGCAGTGCGTTTTCAGCCCCACGAGCCCGTGAAACACCTGGACGCCGGCATCTTCCAGGTCCCGAGCCCAGCGAATGTTCGAAGCCTCGTCAAATCGGGCCTTTAATTCCACGACGGCGGTAACTTCCTTGGTGGCCGCGGCGGTAATCAGGGAGGGCACAATCGGAGAATGTTCACTCGTCCGGTAGAGTGTCTGTTTGATGGAGAGGACCAGCGGATCCTCAGCTCCTGTCTCAATAAATGAAGTGACCGCATCGTAGGAATCGAAGGGATGATGCAACAAAATATCGTGGCGGCGAAGCTCCTCAAAAATATCCTGCGACTTCGCAGTCAGGCGAAGTTCGCGTGCCGCAAACGGCTTGAACTTCAGATCGGGGCGGTCAATCTGTTCATACAGATTGAACAGGCGGTAGAGATTTACCGGTCCGTCAACCGGGAAAACCTGCCAGGGGTCCAATTCAAAATTTGTGCGCAGCCGCTCCACGATTTCGGGGTCGGCGTTCGCATCAATTTCCATGCGAACCGCGTCACCTTTGCGCCGGTTATGCAGTTCGGACCGAACCGACTCCAACAGGCTCCGCGATTCCTCCTCGGCCAGATACAGATTGCTGTTACGGGTGACCCGGAAGGCCGCAGCGGAGACAATGTCATAACCGTGATACATCCGCGAGGCGTGATGGGTGACCATGTCGGCAAGGAAGATAAAATCTACGGTGTCGCGCGACGGCAGCCTCACCAACCGGGGCAATGCGCGCGGAACGATGACCACCCCCGTATAAGTCAGGGCGGATCGCCGCCTCCGCCGCAGTAGAAAGGCAACGCACAAAGCCTTGTTGATGACGCGGGGAAAAGGGTGGGCGGGGTCTATGGTAACCGGCGTAACGAGAAGATCCAGTTCTTGTTCGCAATATCGTTCTACGAAGGCGCGGGCCTCGTCATCCAGATCATCCATGCCCAGCACTCGAATGCCATTCTCTGCCAATACCGGGTGCAGGTCTTCATTCCAGCAGCGGTACTGGTCTTCGACGAACTCATGGATGTTATTGGAAAGAAGATCTCGTTCTTCCGGCAGGCTTATGCCATCGGGTCCGGGTTCGGTGTTGCCGTCCTCAATCTGCTGGACCAGTGATGCAACTCGTACCTCAAAGAATTCGTCGAGATTGCTGGCGGTTATAGAGAGGAACTTAAGACGTTCAAGCAGAGGATTCTGCTGGTCATACGCCTCCTCGAGAACGCGCCGGTTGAACGCCATCCACGAGATCTCGCGGTTGATGTAATACGACGGGTTATCCAGCGAAATGCGGGCCATGACTGAGGGACAGCATCAGATGGAAGAAAGTTAAATCGCGACCAGATTCGGACCCATGCGAACCTTAGTATAGAACACAAGCGGGGCCGGTTTTGGAGCGGCTCCGGGGAGTAGCATCTCTGCGGAGAGCGCGTCGCGAAGGGAGCGAATGTCGCTCCCTCCGGTGGGCCACGCCTTTCGGCTTTTAATAGTTGTACTGTGTCCAGATCGCGAGCCCGTTGGTGTCTCCCCCCGGCACCAGACCCTGGGGATGAACGTAATGGAAGTTTTCGTCCCCAACGCCAAAGTCAAAGTGCTCATAGTGATAACTGACGCCTCCGACGGTACGGCTGAAGTCCAATGGATCGGTGCCGGCGAAGTGCGTATTGGGTTGGAAGTACTGATAGAGGCCAAAGAGCCTGAATTGCGAGTGTCCCAGCCGGGCGTTGCCGAAGACATCGAAACCTTGCTGCCGCGTACTTCTTCCGCCCAGGATTGTCCCGGCCAGTTTATTGAAGGTGTCGAACTGGTCGCCGGTCTTAACAGCCACTGGCGCAGTACCTGAGAACATGTTTCCGGTGCTGAACGCATTCCGCCCCAAGTCATACTCGAAGACCGCCTCGTAGGCCTTGGAGTGGCTCTGGTAGTGCGCCAGCAGGGCCAGCCGGTTGAGCGCTGTACTCTGCTGCGTGGGGAACTTGGTGTTGTAGCCGTAGTTCTCAAACACGGTGAAGCCAAGGCTGGTGCGGTCTACGGTTGTGCCGAACGGATACAGGGTCATTCGGGCCATAACCTGTTTCTTGTCGCTGGTTTCTATGGAGTGGAAGCTGGCGGTGGTAAAGACGCCCAGATCGTAATCCAAATATTCTTTTCCGTTCATTTCGATCGGGCCGTGCAGTTTGGCGCCGACATAGGTCGAACTGAGGCTCAGATAGTTCCAGGGCATCAAATAGACATACCGGTAGCCGCTGAGCCCTTCCTCCCAGTCAATCAGAGGATTTTGTGTTTGCCCGAAGGTGAGCTTGTCCTTCTTGAATGCACGGCTGCCGGAGAACAGCGAGTTAAAGTCCACATAGGCATACTTCAGGCGAAAGGTCAGGTTGCCGTTCTCGCTGCTGCCAATGGTTGCTCCGGTCCCGTTGGTGATACTTCCTGACGTCCCATCTACCTGGCGGTAAATGTCTGGTGTAATCCGGAGTGTTACCGCGTCGTTCGGGGTATAGAACAAGTTGATGTATGTCCGGGTTGCTTCAAAGACATTGACTCCGCTGTTTCCGGGGCCGGGCTGGTTGGCATTGTCGTAAAATTGGGGGCCGAAGCCCGTATCCGAATAATGGGTAAAGTCTCCATAAAACGTAGCGCCGATATGAACCTTCCCGTTCGCCAAGTCGGACAATTTGCCGAGCTTGCTGTCCACATTTTTCTGCGTCTCCTGCATGCTCACAGCCATATTGGTGGAATTGGCTTTCAGGTCGGAGACATCGGATTGAACCGCCGTGACCGCCTGTTGTTGCTGGGTGGCGACCGACGCGGCTTGTTCAGCTTTTCCTGCGGCCTCCGTCGCCGCAGCCTGGGCCTGCTGCGCCTCCTGCTGGCTTTGCTTGACGTCCTGGTCGCGGCGTGCCAACTCTTCCCGGAGCTGTTGAATTTCCTGCTGCTGCGCCGCCAGAGCGTTACGCAGCTCTCTCACGTCTTCCGCAGTCACTGCCGCCGGCATTTTCGCCGCGGTCTTCCTTCTATGTGCGGTTGTGGTAGTTGTGGTTGTCGTTGTGGTCTGTGCGATCAGCGGCACGGCAAACAAGACAATAAGGCACCATATCAGAACCGGCTTCATCTTTTCTCCTTTAGCTTCTATTGATCGGATACCGTTTGAATGAACTGACGGTTAGTGAACCTGCTTTATTGCCATTTTGACTTTTTGCGCCACGTTCCCCGGCAACGGTGCATAATCCAGGGCTTCTGTCATCTTTTCCCCATCGTCCAGCATCCAGTTGAGGAAGTCGGTAAGGATCTTGCCCTTTGCCGGATCTTTGGCCTGAACCGGTATAAGCAGCCAGGTGAAACTTGAAATCGGATAGGCCTCCTTACCGGGCGCGTTGGTGATGGATACGCGGAAATCCGCCGGCATGTTCGGCACGGATGCGGCCGCTGCGGTCGCTCCTTCCAGGCTTCCCTTCAGCCAAGTCCCCGCCGCATTCCTGATCGAGCCATAGGTGATATGGTTTTGTACTGCGTAAATTAATTCCACATAACCAAACCCGCCGCTCATCTGGCGGATCATTCCCGCGACGCCTTCATTTCCTTTCGCGCCAAGACCGACCGGCCACTTTACTGAGGTGCCCTTGCCGACCTCGCTCTTCCAATCAGAACTGATTTTGGAGAGGTAATCGGTAAAAATGTAATTGGTGCCGCTGCCATCGGAGCGATGGATGACAATAATGCTCTGGTCAGGGAGCTTTACGCCTGGATTGTCCTGTGCAATAGCTTTGTCGTTCCACGAGGTGATCTTTCCCAGACAAATGCCGGCGATAGTCTGCGGCGCGAAGCGCAACTCCCCTGTGACGCCGGGAACGTTGTACGCTGGGACCACCGCGCCCAACACGGTGGGAATATGGAGAATCTTGATCTTTGCCTCCGCGAGCTGCGCATCAGACATGGGCCCATCGCTGGCTCCGAAATCCACGGTCCCCGCCAGCACCTGGCGGATTCCGCCGCCGCTGCCAATTGACTGGTAATTGATCTCGATGTCGGGATGAAGGGTGTGGTATTCGCTGAACCACTTCGAATAGATCGGGTACGGGAAAGTTGCTCCCGCTCCGTTCAATGTGGTCTGCCCCAACGCCGGCAGTGCGAGAGCGAGAGCCAGACACACAAAAGCGATGCGACGCGTCATTCGGTAAGTCCTCCTTGTTCGATGTGCACCAAGTTTTACCTTCATAGTGTTACAGTTTGGTTACAAAGCGGTAAATTTCTGATGAATCACAAAGAAAAGCCAAGACTTGTTGAGATTTGCAGGATGCACAGCGGACTGCGACGCGGGACTGGCCTACTTGGCGTCGAGCTTGGCGATCTCGAGGGGGAATAGCGGATTCGCCGGAAACTGATCGCGCAGAGACGCAAGAAGTTTCCGCGCCTTCGCCGTATCTTTGTCACGGACGTAAGCGATCGCCAAGAGGATACGAGCAAATGGAGCCAGGTATTGCCCGTGTTCAGCGGTCAATTTCAGCTCAGCGATTCCGGCTGCTTTGTCCCCGGAAATTCCACCCAGACGCATCAACCAGCGCACAGGCGCGGCCATGCTCCCGATGATGTACTTGCTGAAGCCGGTCGCCACATGAGCGTCGTAACAAGTCGGGTCCACAGCGAGCAATTGCTGAGCCCAGGAATTCGCTTCTTTCGTGTAATGCAGGGACGCAATATCACGTTTCTCTATGAGCGCGGCATAATCGCCCCGAAGTCCCGATGAAAGAGTCATCGCGAACAGTGCGTCGCGATCTCTTGGATCCTTTGCCAACTTTGCCTTGGCTTCCAGTTCAGCCTTATCCAAAGCTCCGTTGAACTCGTCCCTCACCGCCGGATCAGGATCAACTTTCTTGCGGGCGTTAAAAGCCTTATCGTCTGTGAAAAATTGAGATTCCAATATGCCCAGGCGATTAAATTCCGAGAATAAAAATCCGGCTGCGTCGCCAGTTGGGCCGAGCGGGTTCTCAGGATGTTCCTGCTCCCATCCAAGAAAAAGATTATGCGCCTGGCTAAAATCAAGGTTGTAAAGCAATTGAAATCCCTGATTCAAAGATAGACTCGGCGCGACGACGGCGACCTCGGAAGCATATGCACCTGCAGAAAGGCAGGCGAAAAGAAGCGCTGCCAGCAGTCGAAAACCCGATAACCGGTTTACGGATCGAAAATTCACAGCGCCTTTAGGCGTCCCATATGCACGACCGATTCTACTTAAGATTTGGATGCAATCTGACGAATTTTAAGCAATTTGTTTGCAAAATCATTGTAAGGTCCGGATCAAGCTGGGTTGATCCCTCTTAATGGGCTTTGTTACCTTTCTAAGGTCCACCTGCCGTTTCGCGGGGTATATCAAGAAAAGAGACCATTATGGCGATTAAATTCGGCGGGGTAGATTTCATCGAGTTCGATTCGCTACTGAACGACGATGAGCGGCTGGTGCGTGGTACCGCACGGAAGTTTATCGAAGAGAATCTCATTCCCATCATTGAAGAATGCAACCGCGCCGGCCGTTTCCCTCGCGAACTGGTTAAACCAATGGCGGAGCTCGGGTTTTTCGGGGCATCCCTTCAAGACTTCGGCTGCGCCGGAATGTCGAACGTCGAGTACGGTCTGGTAATGCAGGAACTTGAGCGCGGAGATTCCGGCCTCCGGTCGTTCGTAAGCGTGCAATCTGCGCTGGTCATGTATCCCATCCACGCGTTCGGCTCCGAAGAACAGAAGCGGGCATGGCTCCCCGCGATGCAAAAAGGCGAGAAGTTGGGATGCTTTGGCCTGACCGAGCCGGACTTTGGATCCAATCCCAGCGGAATGCGCACCCGCGCCCGCAAAGTTGGAAAAGAATATGTCCTGAACGGCGAGAAGATGTGGATTACTTCCGGATCCATCGCGGACGTGGCCGTCATTTGGGCGAAGGTCGAAGGCGAAGACCCAAAGCAAGGTAAAGCCATTCGCGGATTCTTAGTTGAAACTGACCGTCCGGGCTTCCGCGCCGAAGACATTCACGGCAAGTGGTCGTTGCGGGCCTCGGTAACATCGAGCCTGTCCATGCAGGACGTGCGTATCCCCGAAGCGAATTTATTGCCTGGCACAGGTGGTCTCAAGTCTCCTCTCAAGTGCCTGAACCAGGCGCGCTACGGAATCGCGTGGGGAGCGGTTGGAGCGGCCATGGCCTGCTATGACTGTGCGTTGCAATATTCGCTCTTCCGCAAACAATTCCACAACGAACCTATCGCGTCGCGGCAACTGGTGCAGGAAAAGCTTGCCTGGATGATCTCCGAAATCACCAAAGCGCAATTGCTCGTTCTGCAAGTGGGCAGGCTCAAAGATCAAGACAAAGTTGGACCGCAGCACATTTCAATGGCGAAACGAAACAATGTATGGATGGCGCTGGAGTGCGCTCGAATGTCGCGAGACATCCTGGGAGCCAATGGCGTCGCCGACGAATATCCCATCATGCGGCACCTGATGAATCTGGAATCGGTGAAGACTTACGAGGGCACGCACGACATTCACACGCTGATTATCGGGCAGAGCGTTACGGGGATAGACGCGTTCTAGGCTCATCCCCCAATATGAACCATGGTTCGCGAGGCAGGCACAAAATCAGGCTCGCCGATGTGATGCCGCTCTTCTTTTCTCTGCACGACGCCTCGTATGAACTCAGCCATGTCTTCATCGGAGGCGCCGCGACTCATCAACTCGTGCAAATCGTGATCCCACACGGAGAAGAGACAAGTGCGAATCTTGCCGTCGGAGGTAATTCGAATGCGGCTACAGTGTCCGCAAAATGGGTGCGTCACGGGCGCAATAATTCCAATCTCGCCGATGCCATCGTCGAAACGGTAGCGTCGCGCGGTCTCGCTGCGCTGATGGGGAATTTCAATGAGAGGACGGTATTCGTTCATCTGGCTGACAATCTCATCGAGCGGAACGACCGTATCCGGCGCCCACACCCGCTCTTCTTCGAGCGGCATAAACTCGATGAAGCGAACGACGACGCCTTCTTCGCGGGCGAATATCCCGAACGGAACAATCTGATCTTCATTAAAGCCGCGCATGAGCACGCAATTAATTTTCACCGGCCATAGCCCAACGTCTTTGGCGGCTCGAATACCGGCTAACACATTTTCGTATCCATTCGCAACCCGCGTGATGCGGGCAAAACGACCGGAATCAACCGCATCCATGCTGACGGTAATGCGGTGTAGGCCGGCATTTTTGAGCGGAAGAGCCATGTCGGCCAGAAGGTGTCCGTTGGTGGTCAGAGCCAAATCGAGCGGGTGGCCATCCCGGGTGTGGAGCGTCGCCAGTTCGCGAACGAAATCAATCACACCCCGGCGCAGAAGCGGCTCGCCGCCGGTAATGCGCACCTTGGCGATCCCCATGCCCGCGAGCACTCGGGCCATCCGGAAGTAGTCGGCAAAAGGCAGATCGCCGTACAGCGCGCCCTCATTGCCGGTGCGGCAATAGACACACTTGTAATTGCAGCGATCCGTGATGGAGATCCGCAGGTCAGTGATGGCGCGTCCGAATTTGTCGGTCAAAATCATGAGACTGTGTTTCGTGTGGGGCGTTCGCTGCTGGCCGCCTTTGACCCTTGACCTCGTCGAACCCTGCGTCTCTCGACAGATCTCTGTGGTCACGCGCGGACAAGAGTGTCCGCGCCACACGATTCAATTCATTTAAGGAAAAGACACGCCGGCGGCAATACTCGCGGAGCGTTTCCTTTCCAATGGCCTTTTTGAGGCCGGGAGGCACAAGTGTTTCCACTTGCGCCCTCGGGAGACTGTGTGGCGCGGGCGCCCTCGCCCGCGTAATATCTCCACCGCCGCCACGGCCAGGGTATGCCCGAAAGGCTATAGCGGTCGGAAACTCAACTCCATTATAGATGCAGCAGGAAGACGCGCGGACCTATTTAGGTGATATTGCCGTCCGGCAACTATGGTTGCGTTGCCAGGCTCTTTTCAATTGCCGCCTGCGCCAAAGGGCCCATTACTTTGAATCCAGCCGCATTGGGATGCAGGCCATCTTCGCTCAAGTCTTTCTTCAGCAATCCTTTGTCATCCACCATGGCAGCGAAGTAATCCAGATATACTTCGCCATTCGCCGCGCAATAGGCTTTCAACCAACGATTCAGTTCGAGGATTTTATCTGTCGGCCTCTGCGCAAAAAAGTCCTGTGCCCGCGGGGAGTAATTGTTTACCGGCAACAGGGACGAGAACACAACGCGAATTCCATGCACGCGGGCAAGCTCCGCGAAGGTCGCGTAGTTCGCCTCGACGTCAGGCAACAACATCGGGCCAGTATTCCCGGCAATGTCATTGGTGCCGGCAAGAATAACCACAACTTTCGGGTGCAGATAGATCACATCCTGGCGATAGCGGACCAGCATCTGCGGAGTGGTTTGGCCGCCGATGCCGCGATTGATGTAAGGCTTGCCGGGAAAATAATCGGGGAGCTTCCATATATCGGTAATCGAATCACCAAAGAAGATCACGCGCGATTCATTCGCTGCCGGAGCGGGCAAGCTTTCGTTCGCGGCGCGATAACGCGAGAGCTGGCCGAAGTCGTCGGTGAAGACCGCGATGCGCGAAGCCCGATATTGATCAAGTCCGGGAAAACCGGTCGAGGGGATGGAGGGTTGCTGCTGTGCCGCCGCCGAATGAACAGCGAATATACTTCCGAATATTAGGCCCATCACGATCGTTGCGACAGGTCTAAGCCATGTTGGTTTCATTTTGTCTCTTGCCTCTCCATCAGATAGTTCCGCAGTCAGACGCAATTGCAACAATAACGATCCGAAGCTCAACTCGTCAATCCAACGGGATAGACTATTCGAGGGAACAAATGTGTATACTGTATGTATATACTGAATATTCGGGAGATTATTTATGGCGACAGCGCGCATTTTCCGTTCAGGAAATAGCCAGGCAGTACGATTGCCGAAAGAATTTCGCCTTAAAACTAACGAGGTAGAGATTTATCGTCGCGGAAGGGAAATAGTCTTGCGAGAAAAGAATGGGAGCATGACGCGAGCTTTCGACTTGCTTGCCGGCCTTCCTGCCGACATGAAAGCGTTGAAGCGCCGGAACGATAAGCCGCAAAAGCGCAAGGGGCTGTAGATGGACGCCCGCTATTTATTGGACACCAACATCTGCATTTACATTCGGGAGAAAAGGCCTGACCGGGTTTTGCGCCGATTTCGAACGCTGCGCATGGGCGAAGCGGCGCTATCCGTCATCACGTATGGCGAACTTCTTTACGGCGCTGCCAAAAGCAAGCAACGGCTTCCGGCGCTAGCACTGCTGCGGGAGCTTTTACATTGGTTGCCGGCATTGCCATTACCCGAAAGTGCGGCTGAAGCGTACGGGACAATCCGGGCAGAATTAGCATCGAGAGGCGAATTGATCGGAAACAATGACCTTTGGATCGCTTCGCACGCCATCGCGACGGGCCTGACACTCGTCACAAACAATGAAAGAGAATTTCGCAGAGTGCGGGGATTGAAGATTCAAAATTGGTCCCTCTAAAAACGGCGCTGTTGTTCGATTTTCACATGCCGTCATAATTCGGTCCCCCTCCCCCTTCCGGCGGCACCCAGGTGATGATCTGATATGGGTCCTGTATATCGCAGGCTTTGCAATGCACGCAGTTGGACGGGTTCAGGCTGATGCCCTTGCCGTTTGGTTGTGAAGCGTCATCCACCATTTCATAAACATTGGCTGGACAAAAATTCTGGCATGGATTTCCGAATTCCTTTATGCAGCGTTGATTGCAAATATTTGTATCGTGAATGATCAGGTGCGCCGGCTGATCTTCTTCATGCTTCGTTCCGGAATGATAGAGGTCGGTGAGCTTGTTGAAGGTAAGCTTCCCGTCGCCCTTCGCCGGTCCGAGCAGATGAGCTTCATTTCCGCCGTTGGCCGGCAAGTCCGCGAGCTTCTGCATGCGCGTATATCCGGCGGTTGCTGAATAGCGGTTACGCACTCCGCGTCCGCCGGTCACCTGCTGCAAACCAGCGTGAATCATGCCGCGCCAGAAGCCGTGCTCGAATCCCTGATGGAAGTTGCGAACTCTCCACAGTTCATTTTTGATCCAGCTGTTCTCGACGCGTTTCTGAAAATCGCTCAGCTTGGCGGCAGAAAAATCTGAGGACTTCAGTGCTTCGAACGCGGTTTCAGCGGCAAGCATCCCGCTCTTGATCGCGAGATGAACTCCTTTGAGCCTCTGCGAGTTCAGGAATCCCGCCGAGTCGCCAATGATCATCCATCCATCCCCTGCCAGCGGCGGCATCGCCCACCATCCGCCATAGGGCAGAGATTTCGCGCCGTAGCGGATCATCTTTCCACCTTCGAGAAGTTTGGCAACGAAAGGATGCTGCTTGAAATCCTGAAGCACATGTTGCGGATCGAGGCGCGGATCGGGATAGTCAAGCCCAGTAACAAATCCCAGCGAGACGACATTATCTTTCCCGCCGTAAATCCATGCGCCTCCGTATTCTTTGGATGTGAGCGGCCAACCCATCGTATAAATCACTTCGCCGGGGACGATTCGCCCCGACGGGACCTTCCACAATTCCTTTATTCCCTGGCCATAAGTTTGGGGATTTCGGCCTTCAGCTAAATTGAGCCTGGTTACGAGTTGCCTAGTTAACGACCCGCGAGAGCCTTCGGCAAGAATCACGATTTTGGATTGCACGTCGTATCCCGGCTCGAAGTTCGATTTAGGTTGATTCTGTTTGTCTATGCCTTTGTCGTCGGTGCGAACTCCGGTCACCCGATTGCCGTCGAACAATAATTCTGATCCCGCGAATCCGGTGAAAACGGTAATGCCTGCTTCTTCGACTTTGCCGCCCATCCACTTCACAAACCGGTTCAGCGAGATGACATAATTGCCATGATCGCGAAGCGGCGGGGGAGTGATCGGAAACTTGATCTTTTTCTTCTCGGTGAGAAAGTAAACCGCTTCTTTGGTGACCTCCGCGTCGAGCGGTGCCTCCTTCTCAAATCCGGGAAGCAGTTCGCGCATGGATCGCGGATCAAGCAGCGCCCCGGAGAGACAATGCTGTCCGGTCTCGCGAGCTTTCTCTAAGACGTAAATGTTTTCCTTGCTGAGTTGAGAATTTGGATTTCCAGCGTTGTGCTGATCTATTAATTGGGACAATCGCAAGGCACACGCCATGCCGGCAGGTCCTCCGCCAACAATCACGACGTCGGCGGGCATGATAGGGCGCTCGATGTTGGGTAGTGGATTGCGGAAAACGAGCATGTGGTTTCGAGTTTCAGGTTTCGAGTTTAAAAACCACGGCCTATCGGATCGTTACAGACTCAATCAGGCCGTTAAGCAGCTTTCCAATCTCCGAACAACTGCGTTCCAGGCTTGCAATATCTTCTGGGTCTAAAAAGTGTAGGTCAAAGGCGATAGTTAGTTGCGTCTCAAGTTCTAACAGCGAGCCTCTGGCCTGACCAAGAAAATTGCGAAATTCGCCTTTCGTCAGTCTGCCCTGACCCTCGGCTATGTTTGAAGGAATCGAGACTGCGGCCCGCCGAAGTTGAGAGGTAAGGCCATACACTTCCGCCTTTGGAAATTTCTCAGTCACCCGGTAGACATCAATCGCCAGCGCCCTTGCTTTCTGCCAAACGATCAGATCCTTGTATTTGCAGCTCAATCATGAGCCTTCCTCCCCCTCGCAAGCTTTGGACTAGGCGTTTGAAACTTGAAACTCAAAACCAGACACTAAGCCTTTGCCTTCTTCACTTCTTCAATCAGCGCCGGCACGACGTCAAACAAATTCGCCACCACAGCGTAATCTGCAATCTCAAAGATCGGCGCTTCGGCGTCTTTGTTAATCGCAATAATCGTGCGCGCCCCCTTCATTCCGACGAGATGCTGAATCGCGCCGCTTATGCCCAATGCGAGATAAAGCTTGGGCGCGACGGTCTGTCCTGACGACCCGATTTGACGATCCATCGGTAGCCATCCCGAGTCGCAAATCGGACGCGATGCCGCAATCTCGCCGCCAAGAGCGTCCGCTAGCCGCTTCGCAATTTCGATATTCTTTTGCTCTTTGATGCCGCGCCCAACGGAGACAATAATTTCAGCCTGGGTCAGGTCAACCGATTGCTTGGCCTCTTTGAATACTTCCTGTGGCGCGGTGCGAATCACGGTGTCCGCAATATCAACGTTAACTGTTTCAATCGGAGCGGAGGAAGTTCCCGCCTCAACTTTGTCTCCCCGAAATGCTCCATTCTGAAAAGTGACAAACCACGGGGGCTCGCACGCGAAGCTGACATCAGCGACAAACTTACCCTGAAACATCTGTCGCGTGAACAACAGCCTTTCGCCTTCTTTTTTATAGCCGATGCAATCGCTGATCACAGTACGTCCCATTGCGGTGGCCAGCTTGGGAATGAAATCGCGGACCTGATAAGTGTGGGGAAGAAGAACCAGTTTCGGCTGCTTCAATTGCAACAGCTGCTTCAAAGCAGCTACGAAAGCGTCAGGCGTGTAGGGCTCGAGCTTCGGCGATTCGACGGGGAATATTTTGGAAAGCTTCTTGCCTGCGATTTCGGAGGCAACGTTGCCGGCGCCAGCTCCGACAACTGCCGCTTCGAGCGCCAACCCCATTTCCGCAGATAAAGTCTGGCCAGCAGTGAGCGTCTCCCAGGAAACGCGGCTGAGTTTGCCTTCTTGCTGTTCGACGATAACCAGGATGGTGTCAGACATCAGTTCTTAGGTCTCAGTTCGCGGCTGTGAAATCATTCGGTCAAACTCCCCCGTTTGTGTGCGCCGGCCACCAGCAGAGCAAGCCCTAAACCTCCTTGCCCTAAGACCCACCAAAACCACATATAGGAACCGCTTCGCAGACCGACATAGACGAACGAGAGCAGGATAAACGCGAACCACAGGAGCACCTTGCCCACGGTCATCATTACCGAACCGACCCTTTCCTCGCCTGCCATCGCCGCTTCTTCCATCCGCATTAAATCTTTGCCTGCCATAAGTTTCCCAGCCTCCTATATCGCATGGACTTCATTCCGAAGTCTATCCACCAGCTTCCTGGCGATTTCAGATGGAGTTCCCTCGAGAAATTCGGTATTTTTGATTTTCTCAGGGACATACATTCGTTCAATCTTTTGCAGATGGGCGCCAACCGCCGACTGCACATCCGCCAACGAGACTTTCCGCATCGGTTTATTCTTTGCCTGCTTGATGCCGATGAGCGTGGCGTAGCGCAGCTTATTGATGCCTGACTGGATGGTCAAAACGGCCGGCAGCGGCATATCCACGAATTGAAAGTATCCGGCTTCGAGTTCTCTCTTTACCCGAATTCCCGCTTCGTTTTTTTCGATCTGCATGATGATGGTGGCGTGCGGCCAGCCCAGCAACTCGGCGAGAATCACTCCGGTTTGCGCATATCCATAGTCGTCGGATTGCAGGCCGGTGAAAATCAGGTCGAATTGTTCATCCTTGATTGCCGCAGCAAAGGCGCGCGCCGTGTTAAGAGCGTCGAGCCCCACGAATGCGTTGTCCTCCAGATGTATGGCGCGATCAGCGCCCTTGGCCAGGGCTTCGCGCAAAACCTGCTGCGAACGCGCCGGACCGGCCGTAATCGCCACAACTTCCCCGCCATGTTTTTCCTTCTGCCGTAAGGCCTCTTCCAGCGCGAACGCATCCGGCTCATTCACTTCGTAAGAAACGTCGTCCCGAATCCATGTGGCGCTCTCATTCAGCTTGAGCGGAGCATCCTTCTGCGGCACTTGCTTAATGCAAACCAGAATCTTCAATAAAGCCACTCTCCATTAAGCTAATGAGTATAAATGATGGCCGAAATTCGTTTCTTAGCATCCTGACGCTTGCTATTCATCTATAAAATGCTAACCGAGCTGATCTCCTGATGAGGTGAAACCAATGACATGCAATCCAGAAGTGCTAAGAAATGTTCCGCTGTTTTCCTTGCTGGATGAAGACGAAGCTGCGGTCTTAGCTTCGCAGGTTGAGCTCAAGACGTTCGCTCCCCGCCAGCGCATTTATAAAATCGGCGACCCGAGCGGCCGCGCATACGTCGTGGTCAAGGGTACAGTGAGCGTCACAACCGTGGATCAGGATCAACAGGAAGTTCTGGTGGACGAGCCTACCCCCGGAGAATTCTTCGGCTTCGCTTCCATGCTCGACCAGACACCTCATCAAACCAACGCGGTTGCCACCGAGGAAACGCTCTGCGTCGAAGTGGACAGGAATGACATCGCCGTTCTTTTACAGCACAAACCGCACGCAGGAATGGACATGCTCACGGTGCTGGGCCGCCAGTTTCACGCTTCCCAACAACTTGTGCGGCTTCGCGCTTTGCGAAATCCCAACGATCTGATCGAAAAAGAGGCTACGTTTGGCGAACGCCTCGCAGACTCCGTCGCGCGCTTTGGAGGATCGTGGAGTTTTATCATAATTTTTGCGGTGGTGCTTACTACCTACACGGCCATCAATTCGCTCTTGCGCGGATCGGCATGGGACCCGTATCCGTTCATTCTGCTGAATCTTTTCCTGTCTATGCTTGCAGCCATTCAGGCTCCGGTCATCATGATGAGCCAGAACCGCCAGGACACAAAGGATCGTCTGCGGGGAGAACTCGACTACGACGTTAACCGCCGCGCCGAGTCCGAGATTCAAAACCTGGCTCGCAAGCTGAATCTGTTGGGAGACAAGATCGGTGACGTCGAAGATCTGCTTCGCGAAACGCATACAGGATAAGCGTCCGGGAAATGAGGCTGCAACTTTCCATTACTCCATAAAAACCACGGATTGCAATCCGGAAATCTCGAAACGTTTGCGGCAGCGCATGTTCTTGCAGGCCATCATGTCGTCTTTTCGCAGCATGTAGGATTTGGCCTTGGCGAAGCGGGCGCGGTCTCGTTCATCGGCGCGCCCCGAGAGTTGTCGTTTTTTCGTGCGGACGAGCCAGGTTACTTCATAGGTATCAGACTGATGGCAACTCGGGCAATTTAAACTGGCCGGCTTTTTTTCCTGACGTTCATCAAAAAACTCACGCTCTTCCATGGCGTTGCGAGCCTCTCGACAAGTTGACGGATGATTAATTATTGCATCTTTACGGGCTGGTATCCATTCATGGTTCGATCCACGTGACAGTGCGGTGACGAACCCGTAGAGTTAAGGGCAGACTTTACCATGGCCATCGCCTACATATGCGAGGGCTTTCGCACTCCCATAGGACGCTACGCGGGCGCGCTGGCGCCCGTTCGCGCGGACGATCTCGCGGCCCATCCTTTAGGGGCATTGCGGGCAAAATTTCCGAACAGCGATTGGGAAAGTCTCGACGAAGTGATCCTCGGATGCGTCAACCAGGCTGGAGAAGATAACCGCAACGTAGCCCGCATGGCGGCCCTGATTGCGGACATCCCGCTTACCGTTCCCGCCGTCACGGTGAATCGGCTATGCGCGTCGGGAATGGAAGCGGTTGCGGCCGCTGCGAGAGGTATTGCCGCTGATGAGATCGCATTGGCAATTGCCGGCGGCGTTGAAAGCATGAGCCGGTCGCCATTGGTCATGCCCAAAGCGAACGTGGCGTTTTCGCGAAAGGCTGAGATTTACGACACTACACTCGGCTGGCGATTCATTAACCCAATCATGCAAAAAAAGTATGGGACCGATTCCATGCCGGAGACTGCGGAAAACGTCGCCGAAGCTTACAAAATTGACCGTTGCTCGCAGGACAAATTTTCATTGCGATCCCAGCAGCGCGCAGCCGCGGCACAAAAGACGGGAGTCTTCGCAGAGGAAATAGTACCCGTCACAGTACGCGGCCCCAAGGGAGCGGTTAAAGTCGTCAGCGAAGATGAGCAGATGCGTCCAGACACAACTCTGGAGGCGTTATCCAAGCTTGCTACTCCATTCCGCGAGAACGGGACCGTTACCGCAGGCAACGCCTCGGGAATCAATGACGGCGCGTGCGCAATGTTTGTTGCCTCCGAAAGGGCCGCGGCGAAATTCGGCCTAACTCCAGTAGCACGTGTTCTGGGAGCTGCTGCGGCCGGGGTTGAGCCAAGAATGATGGGCATCGGACCGATTCCAGCAATAAAGAAATTGCTGGACCGCTTTAAGTTATCCTTGAATGAAATTGACGTGCTGGAACTGAACGAGGCATTCGCTGCCCAGGCGTTGGCGGTAACCCGCGCCTTTGGATTGCCTGACGACAGTGAAAAAGTGAATCTCAATGGCGGCGCCATCGCCCTCGGACATCCGCTCGGCATGAGTGGCGCACGATTGGTGCTAACTGCGTCCCGCCAGCTAAAGCGTTCTCAACGACGCTATGCCATAGCCTCCATGTGCGTCGGCGTAGGCCAGGGCATGGCGATACTGCTGAAACGGGCCTGAGGCGCTAAGCTCGATGGAGCGACGGGCATTTCCCCGGCCCGTGCCGTCACCCCATCGAGATTTTATTCAGAATGCGTCACCGGGCGGTGGCGGCGGCATCGGGAAAGCCTCCGGCGGCGGCATTGGCCCTCCTGGGCCCCCGCCGGGCATCAACTTCCGATAAAAGAAAACATTCCCATGTCCCGGGCCATGTTCGTCGCGAATCTCTTTAAGCTTCTTCCATTGACCAAGGGTTAGCACTTTGCGCAAGTCGAGATTCATCATGGTGTACTCACGCTCCAGCTTCCCTCGCGCGGCCAGCACCTGATCAACCTGAGTCCCAACTTGATCTTCATTCGGGTTGTCTTCATCGAGCAGGGTTTGCAGCTTCAAATCCGATTTTTCTACCTCAGCGCCATAATCAATGAGCTTCAGCCGGTGATCGTAAAAAATCTTATTGAGACGGGATATTTCATCGTCGGTAAGCTGTAATTTCTTTGCCACTTCGGAGTCCTTCCACCACTCCCCCATTTCGCGGCGAATCGTGATCATTTTCTCCGGGCCTCCCCCGACATCAAAGCCGCGTTCAGTGGTAATTCCTCCTGGGGAAACTGCAAGCTGACCTGCAACCTGCTCCTGTCCATAAGCCGGAAACGACAGCAGCAGCGCCGATATCAAACTAAGCATCATAATCTTCATTGATGTGCTCCTTCCCGATGTGACGTCTGACGGCGAGTACCTTTAATAATCTCATTGGACAACAACGCTGCCGGTTCCAAAGCGGCCGGAACGTCGCTTCCGACTGTGCGCTCGACAGCAATCATCAATTCCTGATCCGGATCGGGTTGCGGCCTCACCACCGCGTCGCGAGAACCGGGCCTCATTAAGAGCGCCGTCATCAGCATCAACGCGACCGCGCTCGCGAACGTCATTGTGGCCCGCGCCGAGTATTTTTCGGCTGCTCGAATCCGAGCCCAGATTGCGGCATTTTGGTTTCGCCAGAAGGTGTGCGGCTGGTCCGCGGCCTCCCCCGCGATTTCCGCCAGGGAGCCGAAAGCCCGGCGAACATAAAGCCGATCGCTCTCCAACAGCAACTCCGTCAATTGCTCATCACTTAGATCTCGCACGATTTGCATAATTCTCCTTCACTGATTCCCTGACTTTTCCGGTGGCGCGGAAAAGTTGAGCTTTCACGGTTCCCACCTGCAACCGCAGAATCCCCGCGATCTCAATCAGCGGCAACTCCTCGCCAAAACGCAACAGAAATATGGTTCGCTGTTGGTTGGGAAGAAAATCCACCGTTCTCCACACTTCCGCGAGCTGTTCCCGCGCCAGCAGTGTCCTTTCTGGAGAAGGAGTCGCCGCGGCAAAGACCGCGCCGGAATCTTCCGTCTGATCGAGTCCGATCAACTTCCTCCAAAAGGAGTGCCTCCTGTTTCTTCCGTGGTCGCGAGCCAGATTTACTGCTATCTTCAAGAGCCATGTATCAATGCGGCATTCGCCGCGAAAGCTGGAACGCTTCTGATAGGCGCGGAGAAAACATTCCTGGGTCAGCGTTCCCGCCACATCCGGGTCCTTCACGAGAAGCCATATCACCCGGTACACCCGGCGTTGATGAAGCAGAATGATCTCGTCGAATGTTGCAGCCGAGATAATCTCTGCACAATCTTCCGCCGCCGGGGTCAGGGGAGTAGCCCAAACTTTTTCCACGTTTGTGTGTTCCCGCTATTACTATGGACGATTTTGCTGGAACAAAGTTTACCGCCATCCCAAACAACACATTTTATGAGTCCCGCTACTGATGGTTGCGGTTTCGAATTAAGAACCTCTTGACCGCTCTCCCACGGCTCTCACAGAACTCCCGCCCTCGGCGAAGCATGCTATAATTTCCCTTCGCCTGCGTTGTTTCGAGGTGATCGGTTGAGCTCTCCTGCGGCGAATCCTGTGCAATTCCAGCTTATTGAAGGCGAGGTATATCCATGTCCGGACATTCAAAATGGGCAACCATCAAGCACAAAAAAGGCGCTTTAGACGCCAAGCGCGGCAAGGTATTCACTCGCCTGATCAAAGAAATCAGCATTGCCGCAAAGAACGGTGGCGGAGACCCTGACAGCAATCCACGCCTGCGGGGAGCCATCCTCGCGGCCAAAGCCGAGAACATGCCTGCCGACAACATCAAGCGGGCCATACAGCGCGGAACCGGCGAGTTGCCGGGTGCGACTTACGAGGAGTTTTCTCTCGAGGGCTACGGACCCGGTGGTGTCGCGGTACTGCTGGACATCAATACCGACAATCGCAATCGCACCGTCAGCGAAATCCGGCACGTGTTTGGCAAGAATGGCGGCAACATGGCCGATGCCGGGGCGGTTTCATACATGTTCCACAAAAAGGGTTCAATCGTAATTCCGAAAGCATCCGCGAAGGAAGACGACCTGATGGGGGTTGCGCTCGAAGCCGGCGCTGAGGATCTCCACGACGACGGGGAAAATTGGGAGGTTCTAACCGAGCCTTCTGCCTACGAGGCCGTGCTGGAAGCTATCAAGAAAGCGAATTTCGAAGTTACCTCTTCGAGCGTGACCATGATCCCGCAGAATTACATCAAACTCGACGGCGCTCATGCCGCCACCATGATTCGACTGATGGAGGCTTTCGAAGAGCACGACGATGTGCAGAATGTACACGCGAATTTTGACATAGACCAAAAGCTTTTGGAGGAGGTCGCGGGGTAAGGTAGAAGCCTGAGGTCTCCTCCCCTGAATTCTGTTTATCAAAAGTTAACATAGCCGATAAACAACCTTCGCCGTCTGGAGTCATCTACAAAGGATGCCTCCCCTGAGTGCCAGTCCCTGCCCAACTCCGCAATTGCACCGGCGGCCGTCTCGTTTGAGGGTCACAACGAATGAGGTCGCGAAATTCCAGGAATCCTGGCCCCAAAAAATTTCCGCCAGATGCGCGAAATCATTGAAGGAAAATGAAACCCTATATTCCTTGTGCGTGCACACCTTCCGCGCGCTCCAGAAGCTGGGAATCAGTGTCGCGCCCAACCATTTCTACTGGCCCATCCCAGACCTTTCTCAAATCGAGCACCGGCAGTGGCCCATTTATCCGCCACCGCCTGGATGCGATTTACGATTGGATTATCAATCGGCATTTGTTCACGACGTTGTGGCGAAATATATTCCGGAATTCTCCTTCCAAGACAAGCCGGCAGAAAACGGCGATTATCATTTCAATAATGGTTTCTTTGAAACCGTGGATGCCGAAGTTACTTATTCCATGCTCCGCCATGCCAAGCCCTCGCAGGTCATTGAAATCGGCTCTGGATACAGTACCCGCGTGATTGCGGCCGCCCTGAGAGCCAATCGTCAACGGGACAATATATCCAGCGAGTTGGTGACCATTGACCCCAACCCGGAGCGATTGCCGAAGAATGGCTTGGGCGAATCCGTTACCGTGGTTCCGCAACGGGTGCAGGATGTGGACCTGGGCCTGTTTGCTTCCCTGGGAGATGGCGACGTGCTGTTCATTGATTCCAGCCACGTGGCCAGCGTCGGCAGTGATGTAGTTCGCGAATACCTCGAAGTCATACCTCAGTTGAACCCCGGCGTCATCGTTCACCTACATGACATTTTCCTGCCGTCAGATTATCCCCGGCGCGCCGTCCTTCAGAATCTTTGGTTCTGGTCTGAGCAGTATCTGCTCCAGTCGTTCTTGAGCTTTAACTCCAAGTTCGAAGTGCTTTGGACCTCGAGTGCAATGCAGTTCTTTCGTCCCCGAATACTGGAAACATATTTTCCACGCTGGAAGAACAGTTACCGCAGAATGCCTCGATCAGTACGCCGTTTTGTCCCCACTCCGGACAACGACCGCGTGTGGCCCTCCAGTTTCTGGATGCGTCGCGTGCAAACTGTTTAGGATCCCGGAAGTTTTCAACACTCCTGTGCGTAATTCTGTGGAAAAGAGCGGCTCGATTCCCGCAAGTAGTTTATATAGAGTTGTTTCTACAGCTTGCACTGGGCAGGGTGCGGCGCTTCCCCGTCTTCAATAGCTGCTCTCAGGGACTTTATCTGAAAACCAGGCTCGACAAATTGCTGGTGGAACGCGGGCTTGCCGCATCCATAGAACTCGCACAGGCGCTGATTCTTGCCGGCAGAATTTTAGTGGATGGCCAGAAAGCCTCAAAGGCCGGAACTTCAACAGCGCTGGATGCAAACCTTCGAGTGCTCGGAGAGGCCTCCAAATACGTGAGCCGTGGCGGCCTCAAACTTGAAAAGGCGTTCTCGCGCTGGAAGATTGATGTTCGTGGAAAAACCTGCCTCGACGTCGGCGCCTCCACCGGCGGCTTCACCGATTGTCTTTTGCAGCACGGCGCAGCTCGCGTGATTGCTGTGGATACCGGATACGGGCAGATTGATCTCCGCCTGCGAAAAGATTCCCGCGTTCATCTATTGGAAAACACGAACGCGCGTTATTTGACGCAAGAACAACTTCGCGTCGCCGTGGACTTTATTGCGATTGACGTTTCTTTCATTTCCGCGACTTTAATTTTGCCCGCGGTCATTAGTTCCGCGCCTTCGGTTGGGGAAATCGTCGTGCTGGTCAAGCCTCAATTCGAAGTGGGTCGCGAGTTTGTGGGAAAGGGCGGCATCGTCCGCGACCGCGAAGCTCAAGCCGCAGCAGTCAAGGAAGTTCGCGATTCGCTGCGGGCCCTGCGTTGCGAAGAAACGGACGTGATCGAATCTCCAATCCTCGGCGCGGAAGGCAACCGCGAGTTTCTTCTATATGGGAGATTTGAGAGGGAGTAACTATTTAAGATCCCTTCATTTCGAAGGTGCCTCAAACCGGAGAATCTGGATTTCTCTGGTCCGTCCCTCAGGCGACTTCTCGCGATTAAAGGTTGAGACCAGGCTGGTGTCCCCAAAATAAGCCGGCCGAAAGACCGCCTTCGAATCTTCTGTACAATTCCATATTCAACATGAATAACTCGAAGACCGACACATCCAAGTCTGTGGGCATCGTTTCCAAGCCGGGCAAGCCGGAATTGGGCAACGTCGTCCCCGGACTCCTCGACTGGTTTCGCCGCCATGAATATCAAATCGTCGTGGATCCTGAAACCTCTCCCTACGCGCCCGGAATCGAAACCTCCTCGCGCGAACAAATGGGTTCGCTGCCGCTTAAGTTTGTCGTCGTGCTCGGAGGCGATGGAACGCTGCTATCCGCGGCCCGCGCGGTTGCGAAGGCGGGTATCCCGGTGCTGGGCGTCAATCTTGGATCGCTTGGCTTCCTCACCGAAGTGCCGCTTGAGGAGCTCTATCCGACCCTGAACGGTATTGAAGAAGGCAAGTGCACCATCGAACCCCGTTCCATGGTGCGCTGCGAAGTTGTGCGCAAGGAAGTCTCCGTCGCCCACTACCACGCATTGAATGATGTAGTCATGGGCAAGGGCACAATCGCGCGCCTGAATTATTGTGAGGTTTTCATAGATGGACTTTTTGTTTCGAGCTATAAAGCCGATAGCTTGATCGTCTCGACTCCTACAGGTTCCACGGCGTATTCGCTGGCCGCAGGCGGCCCGATCGTCATGCCCTCCGTCGAGGCACTACTGATTACCCCCGTCTCCGCCCATTCCTTGACCCACCGCCCGCTCGTGGTATGCGACACGGCGAAGATCGAAATCATCGTCAATACCGGTCAGGACGAAGCGTACCTGAGCATTGACGGCCAGATTGGCATGCCGATCTATGACGGTGACCGCATCCTTTGCCGCAAATCCGGCCAGCAGGTAAAACTGATGCGCATCAAGGGCACGTTCTTTGACGTGCTCCGCAACAAGCTGAAATGGGGACAACGGTAATTGCTAAATGTCTGAATCTGCGATTTTTAAAACCGCCACGCTTCTGCTTCCTCTCTGCCTGTTTCTGCCGGCGGCGACGGCATTCTCTCAATCGAAACCTGCCGCCGATATGATCATCACCAACGCGAAAGTATGGACCGGCGATACATCTCATCCAACAGCCGAGGCGGTTGCCGTGATCGGCGAACGAATCGTTGCTGTCGGCTCCATTCGAGAGATTGATGCCTGGCGCGGCCTCAGTACGAAGGTGATCGAGGCGGCCGGGAAGTTGTTGCTCCCCGGCTTCAACGATGCGCACGTACATTTCGTTGCAGGCGGGGCACAGCTTGACTCCATCCAGCTCAATGACGCAACCAGCGTCAACGAGTTTGCCCGTAGGGTTGCGGAACGGGCCAGGAATACGCCTAAAGGCGAGTGGATTCTCAATGGTGACTGGGACGAAACGAAATGGGATCCGCCCGAGTTACCTACCAAAGCAATGATTGATGCCTCGACCCCCGAAAACCCCGTATTTCTGGATCGTTACGATGGCCACATGGCCCTGGCGAACTCTGTGGCTCTCCGCATGGCTGGCATCACGGCGGAAACTCCCGATCCTCCCGGCGGCCGCATCGTACGGGATGAGCATGGCAACCCTACCGGCGCGCTGAAAGACGCCGCGAAAGATTTCGTCCTCAAAGTGATTCCGCCTCTCTCGCATACTCAGCGAATGCAGCAAGCGCGCCGCGCACTTGCCTACGCCGCTTCGCTTGGCGTGACCAGCGTGCAGGAAATGAATGACGAGGAAACGGACAGCTTCGCGAACATCGAAGTCTACGATGAATTACTTCAGCGCGGCCAACTGACCGCCCGCATCTATGCCGCGCCCGCGATTTACGACTGGCAGGACCAGGCCAAGATCGGAATCCGCCACGCCTTTGGTTCTCCCTATCTTCGATTGGGGGCGGTGAAAGGCTTTGCCGACGGCTCCCTGGGTTCACGCACCGCGTACTTCTTTGAACCTTACAGCGACGCGCCGAATAATTTCGGGCTTCTGAACAAAGAAATGCAGCCCCTATCGCGAATGCAAGCCTGGATGACGGGAGCCGACGCCGCAGGCCTCCAAATTTGCACGCACGCCATCGGCGATCGCGCCATCTCCACCGTTCTCGATCTCTACACCGAGGTCGCCAAGGCTAACGGAGTTTTTGACCGCCGCTGGCGCGTCGAGCATGCGCAGCACATGGCCGCCAAAGACTTTGATCGCTTCGCCCAGTTGCACGTCATCGCTTCTGTGCAGCCATATCAGGCAATTGACGACGGACGCTGGGCGGAACAACGTATCGGCCGTGACCGCGCCAGCCGCACCTACGCCTTTCGGACTTTCCTGAATCATGGAGTCCGCCTGGCTTTCGGAACCGATTGGCCAGTCGTCCCGCTGAATCCTATCTTGGGCATCTATGCCGCCGTGACACGGGCAACCCTGGACGGCAAAAATCCAAATGGATGGTTTCCTGAGCAAAAGCTAACGGTCGCCGAAGCCGTAGAAGCGTACACCATGGGTTCCGCCTACGCGGAATTTCAGGAGAAAGAGAAAGGCTCAATCACACTTGGCAAATTGGCCGACATGGTGCTGGTGGACGGCGACATTTTCTCGATGGATCCGGCGAAGATTAAAGACGTAAAAGTTGTGAAAACAATTGTCGGAGGAAAAGTAGTGTGGGAGCACTAACGTACCCGGCGATGGAGCGACTGGCGTCTCCCGCCGTCAGAGCGAGACCTACACTTCTTGCCGAACCAAATCCGCGATGGTCTCCCGCCGCCGGATTATTTTCGCGGTCTTCCCTTCCACCAGCACTTCCGCCGGGCGAGGACGCGTATTGTAATTCGAAGCGAGCGCCATGCCATAGGCGCCGGTATCCAGAATCGCCAGCAGATCTCCTTCGCCGACAGCGGGCACCTCGCGGTCTCTCGCAAAAAAATCGCCCGTTTCGCACACCGGGCCCACCACATCCGCGATTTCTGGCGGGAGTTTGTCTCCCCGGTTTGCCGCAACAATTTCATGATGCGCCTGATAGAGCGACGGCCGTATCAAGTCGTTCATGCCGGCGTCCACCACCAGAAATTGCTTGCTTCCGTTGCGCTTCTTGTAAAGAACGCGGGTAAGCAGAACACCCGCCGGACCGACAATCGAGCGGCCAGGTTCCAGCAAGAAATGCACGCCAAGATTGCGCAACGGCCGGAGTAGCGCCTGAGCATAGTCCGTAACCGAATTCTCAAATCCATCAGAACCGTACTCATAGGAGATCCCGAGTCCGCCGCCCGCGTCCACGTAGTCAATCTTGTGACCATCCGACCGAAGTTCGCGCACCAGTTCGGCAACTCGCTCCATGGCTGCGGCGAAAGGCTTCATGTCCGTGATCTGCGAACCGATGTGGACGCTTACTCCCGCGACCTTCAAGTGTTTGCTCGCAGACGCTTTGGCGTAGAGTCCGCGCGCCTCGCCAATGGGAATGCCGAATTTATGCTTTTGCAGTCCCGTCGAAATGTATGGATGAGTCTTAGCCGGAACATCGGGATTCACCCTGAAAGCGATCTGTGCGGTTCGCCTCAGGCGGGAAGCGCAGTCCGCAAGAACGCTCAGTTCAGATTCGCTTTCAAGGTTAAAAAGCAGGATTCCGGCTCGGATGGCCGCCAGCAATTCCTCTCGCGTCTTGCCTACGCCGGAGAAGACGACGCGGCGAGCAGTTTTCTTATCCACCCGCATCACGCGAGCCAGTTCTCCGCCGGAAACCACATCAAAGCCGCAACCGGTCTTCGCCAAGAGTTTCAGGATGCTGAGATTCGAATTGGCTTTCACCGAATAGCAGATCGTATGCGGCGCATTGCGAAATGCCCGCTCAAATGCCTGCACGCGCTGTCGAATCGCAGATTCGGAATAAACGTACAGAGGCGTGCCAAAACGCCGGGCAATTCTTTCAACTGGAAGGCTTTCGCAGTGAAGGGCAGGCATCGCGGATTCACGGCCACGATCCTGGCGTCTGCGAAAAGTAAAACCCGGCGGGCGACCCTGCTGACGCGAGTTTGCCGCCTTCACTTCGCGTTCCCAGGACTGCCTTTGACTTTAATCGCCACCACCGTCTGATCGTCAAAAGTTTCCACTCCCAGCGCGTGCTCGGACGCGGCACTGAACAAGGAGTTCACAACAGATTCGGCCGGGTTTTCAGAACATTCAGCAATAATTTTTTCCGCCCTGGTGCGTCCGAAGAGTTCTCCCCTTGTATTCGTCGCGTCCAGAATACCGTCGCTAAAAAAAACAAACATATCGCCGGGACTGGCCTTGAAACTAAGCTCGTCATACTCCGGATCTTCGAACAGGCCCAAAGGCATGCCCGTTGCCTCGATAATCTCCGTTTTGCCATTATGGCAATACACGGGACGGGGCAACCCTGAATTCGCCACCTGAAGAGTGCGGGCAACGTCGTCCCACACGGCGTAAATAATAGAGACAAACTGCGCCTCAATTTTTCTCTCCACCAGAGAGTAGTTCACTGCGGATAACATTTCCGCCGGACGCGGCTCAATCGGAGCATGGGATCTGAGTATTCCACTCACCAGCGCCGCGAAGATGGCTGCGGGCGCGCCCTTGCCGCTGACGTCCCCGATCACAATGGCGGTTCGGGATTGAGAATAGCTCACAAAATCGTAGAGATCTCCGCCAATTGCCCTCGCCGGCGCAAACCTCGCGGCGATTTCAAGATTGGCCACCTTGGGCAGTGATTGCGGCAGAAGGCGGAACTGCAACTCGCGTGCCATGGCCAAGTCGCGCTCCAACCGCTTTTCCTGCCGCTCAATCTCTTCATAGAGTCGTGCATTTTCAATGGCGATCGCCACTTGGGCCGCAAGAGTGGTAATCGTGCGCTGGTGATCTTCGGTGAAAAAACCCCGCCGCGTATGTTCAAGGTCCAGCACCCCGATGACCTTTTCCTTGTAGATAAGAGGAACTACCAGTTCGGACCGGGTCTCAGGATTGGTGTCAATATAACGCGGTTCCTTCTTAACATCACGCACCAGCACAGCCTTGCGATGTCGCGCCGCATACCCGACGATACCAAGTTCAAGGGGAATGTCGTGTTTGAGATGAATGTTCTCTTTAAACCGGAGAGAAAAGCGGTGCTGAAGTTTTTCTCCGGCGGCATCGAGCAGCAGAATGCTAAACATCTGGTAATCAATAAGGCGGCTCAGCAACTCGCCGATGTGTTTGAACAATTCGTCAAGGTTCAAAATCGAAGTAAGCTCTTGCGCGATTTCATTCAGCAACAGCAGGGTCCGGGCCTGCTTCGACATTCGCGTGTGCAGCCGGGCATTCTCGATTCCAATCGCCATTCGGGAAGCGATTAAAGTAAGCAGTTGCTTATGCTCTTCCGTGAAGTGATTGGGTTGAACCGACTCGATATCAATGACTCCAATCACCCGGTTCTTCACAATCAGGGGAACCGCCAATTCCGAACGAACTCCGGCGACCGCAGAAATGTATTGCGGATCCTCCGAAACATCGCTTACCAGCACAGCTTCGCGCCGCTGTGCCGCAACTCCGGTCACGCCTTCGCCCACTTTAATGGTCAAGCGTTCCGCCAGATCGTCCGGGTAGCCGACCTGGAATCGGAACTTCAACTCCTGATTCTTTTCATGCAAAAGAAGAATGGCGAATATCTCGTAATCAATCACTTTGCGCACAAGTTCGGCCACTCTACGCAAAGTGGTGTCGAGGTCGAGCGTGGTGTTGATGACGTCAGCGACCTCAAGCAAAAGGGGGTCAACTTTCGTCTGGATATCGCTAGCAGTAGAAGCCATTTGAGTGTTTCATAATCATATCAGCCACCTTGCAATGCAAGGCCTATAAGGCGTTTTCCGGCGGAATTCACGGCATGTTAAACTCGAATCACGCCAGTCAATGAGGGAATAAAATGAAATTTGGCGTCATTGTTTTTCCCGGATCTAATTGCGATCACGACGCCTATTGGACGGCTCACCGCGTCGCAAATCAGCCCGCAACCTTCCTTTGGCATGATTCGCACGACCTCCAAAACTGCGATGTCATTATCGTCCCCGGCGGATTTGCCTATGGCGACTATTTGCGCACCGGGGCGATTGCTAAATTTTCTCCGGTCATGGAGTCGGTGCGGAAGTTTGCGGAAGCCGGCGGCCTGGTGTTGGGAATTTGCAATGGGTTTCAGATTCTTTGCGAATCCGGATTGCTGCCGGGGGCCTTGTTGCGGAACGCCGGATTGAAATATGTCTGCAAACCGGTGCACCTGCGAGTTGAAAATATTGACACTCCTTTCACCAACGCCTGCAAGGCCCACGAGGTTCTTACCATTCCCATAGGTCACATGGAAGGCAATTACTTTTGCGATCCCTCTACTCTCGAGGAATTACGGCGTGAGAACCGCGTAGTTTTCCGCTATTCGAGCCCGGATGGTCAGATTACTGAAAGTGCGAATCCTAACGGATCGTTGGACAATATCGCTGGTATCTGTAGTCCCGGAGGAAATGTTTTGGGAATGATGCCGCACCCTGAGCGCGCGAGCGAACCTGAACTTGGAGGCACGGAAGGCCTCAAGATTTTTGAGTCTTTGGTCGGTGCGATGGCAGCTAAATAGTCGCGAATGATCCGATTCCGTTTCTACAAATCTTTACGACCGCACCCATTCGAAAGAATTACAATTACTCGCGCCGCCAGCGTGGCCCCGCAATCGAAGCTGGTATAGTAACTCGTCACCCAACCACTCAGGAGGAAAGTTGGTCAGGTTCCAGTAATGCAATCCCCGTCCCATTGCCTGATGCCTCTCCTCATCACGCTTTTTCTGGCTGCCAGCTCTTCATTTCTGCATGCCCAGAAGTTGCCTACCGAGATAGACGCTTACGGGGGTTTCTCTCACGCCAGTTTTGACAGCACCACCCTCGGCTTCTCAAGCAAGTCGAGTCTCAATGGATTCGCCGCATCCATCACCGCTCCGCATCTGTACGAGGAACTCGGCTTCACCATCAATGCGGACGGGGGCTACGCCTCGCCATTGAAGGTTTACAACTTCCTGATCGGCCCCCAATTCTCTTTTGAAACAGGACGTCTTCGGCTATTCGGCAACATACTCGGCGGCAAAGCGGAAACCAAAATTGCGATTCACCAGCCAACCAGAAATGAAATCACCAGCGTGGGGCGGGCGATAGCTCTGGGCGGGGGACTCGACATTAATCTCGCGCATCATATCGCTGTGCGTGTCATTGATGCAGATTACGTTTATTCAAAGACATTCAATGCCAATCAGAATTATGTGCGGCTATCCGCGGGCTTCGTTTATCAGTTTGGAAGAAAATAATTTCTTGAACACTTTCGCTACAACCCGCATAAATTTGATCGTGTTGGCTGCGGTTGCGCTGGCCTTGTTGGCCTCCGCCGGCTGCGGCGCTTCGGCCTCTCATCTGGGCTTCGTCGCGCTTCGCGGCTCGAACGGGATTGCCGTTTATCGCATCAACAATCATTCTGCGGCCTTTACCAGCATCGTCGGATCGCCCTTTACCACCGGACTATCGCCATCCGCTGTGGTTGCCCACCCTTCGAAGAGTTTCCTTTACGTGGCAAATCAAACCGAGAATGATATTTCGTTGTTCAAAATTGACAGCCATTCGGGTGTGCTCAACGAGGTCTTGCCCCGTACTCAGACAGGGATTTTCCCGTCCTCCATGGCGATGGATAGCGGCGGCACCTTGCTCTATGTCGCTAATCAGGCATCGAACTCCATTTCCGCTTACGCTATCGCTTCCGGAACAGGAGCGTTGACTCCAGTCACGGGCTCGCCTTTTCCTGCTGGGCCAAGCCCCACCAGGCTCAGAATTCCTCCTTCCGGAAAGTTTCTCTATGTTCTAAGCGGGAACCTGTCGTCAATTTATGCGTACTCAATAGTCTCTGGCGGAACATTGCAGGCCGTTCCCGGTTCTCCGTTCGTGGTGGGGCCCACTCCTTCGTCGTTTGCAATTGATCCCGCTGAACATTTTCTTTATGTCACGAATGCCTCCGCGAGCACCGTTTCAGTTTTTACCATCAATTCGAGTTCAGGCGCGCTGGCCGCAATTCCCCAATCGCCTTTCACAACGACAACTACAGCATCGAGTACTCTTCCGGTGGACGTCGTCGCCGGTCCCTCGAGTCAGTTTCTATATGTGCTGAACAGTTCCACCAACAACATTTCTGAGTACTCCATCGGAAGCAATGGAAACCTCACTCTTCTGACCAACTCTCCCGTCTCCGCAACTGGAACCGGCCCCGCATTTTTGTTATTGGATTCGACCGGAAACTTTCTCTTTGTCGGCAATCAGGGATCCAACAACATCAACGTGTTTTCCGTGGGAAGCGACGGGACCCTCACAAGTAACGGCCAGTCGTCCCCCGCGGTTTCGGCCTCACCCTCTTCCATGTCGGTGCTGCCGTGAGCCAGAGGGTCGCTGCCTTCCTGAATATCTGCATGGAATTTGTCCTCATAGGTGTGTTCCTGTTTCGGGGTTAACGTATTCCATGGTTAACTTTGGCATCGTCGGATTCGGACTTCATGCCGTCAAGCGGCTCATGCCGGGGTTTGAGATGTCTACCAACTGCCGAGTCACGGCTCTGTCCCGGCGGGAGATGGGCAAGGCTCAAGAATCAGCCCGGCAGTACAACATTCCAAACGCATTTTCTTCCACGCAAGATCTTTGCCGGTCGCGGGAAGTAGATGCTGTCCTGGTGACTACTCCAAACTCCTGTCATTTGAGCGATGTGCTGACAGCGATTGCTTGCGGAAAGCCGGTGCTCTGCGAGAAGCCAATGGGCATGAATGCGGACGAATGTCGCCAGATGCTCGAAGCAGCTCATAAAGCGAAGCTACTTCTCGGAATCGCGCAAGTGTTCCGCTTTACCGAGAGCGTTCGTCGCATCAAAGATCGCATAGCGGCGGGTCAAATCGGCCCGCCGGTTTTCGCTCGCTCCGAATTTTCATTCCCCGTCAGCCCCGAACATCCCCGCACGTGGATCAACGATCTCAAGGTCGCCGGGGGCGGCCCGATTGCAGATGTGGGCGTCCATTGCATTGACGCCTTGCGGTTCATCTTGCAGGATGAGGTTGTCCGCGTCACCGCCACCGGAATGTCGGACGATCTTTCGGGCGAGCAGGAATCTGCCGCTGCGATCACCTTAGAATTTTCCCGAGGCGCCTTGGGAACCGTATTCGTTTCCTTTCGGACCGAATACCGTACTCCGCTTGAGATTGTCGGCGAAAGCGGAGCCCTTCGGGCGGATAATGGGCTGAACGTGGACAAGCCTGTTCACATACAACTCATTCGCGAGTGGGATGTTGTGGAAGCGGAAACCGTCTCAAACCATCTTGCCTATGCGAATCAGGTTGACTCGTTCGCCGCAGCCCTGGAGGGAAAGGGAATGTTTCCGGCGCCCGGCGAAGAAGGATGGAAGAATCAATTGATCCTGGATGCGGCGTATCGCAGTATCAGGACTGGCAAAACTGAGAGTGTAGATCAAGCTCAGCATCCGGGCGCTGGGCCGGGAGTCATTTCCTGGAGGAAGTCATCTTGAGGGATTGATCGGACGGCCGGTTCTCTGCCGTGCTGGCCGGAAACTGTGCGAGTCGAAAGAGCGCGAATGGAATTTAGACGCATATGAGACGTCAAAACTATTTGTATCGCCATTGGATCGTTGTGTCCCTCGTCGCGCTGGCTATCTGTGCGCAGTGTGAAACGCTGCTGCGCATGGAGGGCGAAACTCTTTCCAATCGGCCGATCAGCCTTCCTGATGATGCTCATGGAAAGATTGCCTTGCTGGTCATTGGGTTCTCAAGAAAAGGCGGCGATGCAACCGGTGCATGGAGGCTGAGATTCAAGAAGGACTTTGGCGCAGATCCAAGGTATGCAGTGTATCCAATCGCGGTTCTCGAAGACGCCCCCCGCCTGGTTCGCGGCATGATCAAGAGCGGGATGCGGGAAAATACTCCCAAAGATGAACAAGATAACTTCGTAATATTGGTTCACGGCGAGAAAGACTTGAAGCGCGTGGTGGAATACTCTGCTCCAGACGACGCCTATTTGCTGCTGATTGATCGGGACGGCCAGATTCGCTGGCGGGGACATGGACTGTTCCGAGAGGACGCCTACATGCCCCTGCGGGATGCCGCCTCAAAACTGGGGTCGCAGTAAATGAAATCGTTGTGCGAGTTCTATTGCCCGACCTCGGCGGAGCGGTCTCCTTCGTAATGCATGATGTGGTAGTAGGCCTCCCATCCATCCCATAAAACGGGCACCGGCAATGGCGCAAGGGGATTCTCCAGAAACGTGGCGAAGATTTGCAGCATTTCCCGGGTTCGTGGAACACCTGTCAGCCAGTCTCCCCGGTACCAGTTTTTCCATTTGCCGTATTCCGCGCCTGCTTCCGCGCGCTGAATTTCATCAACGGCTTTCAGCGCCTGTTCGGCTTCTTCATACGCTTCCATCGTTTTTCCCTTGCCGGCGTCTTGAATGGCTTTCGAGACGAGGAATAAAATCCGATTGCTCTCGCGATTGATCGCGATCATTGCCAGTACCTGAGCACGATAGAAAGGCTTGCGCTCCGGCGTCACTAACGACTCAGTTTGAACTGCGTTCTTCCATACCGCGTCCCATCTGGCCTGGGCTTGTCCGCATTGTTGAATTTCTCTGGTCGTTTGCTGATCAAGCCACGCCTTGCCGCCGGGGTAGGGGCGGCCGAATCCGATTCCAAAAATATGAGGAGGTTCCCATTTGGGAGCCTGACTTGGAAGGGAATAAAGCGGCGAGTCAATCATGTAGGTCAGCATCATTCTTCGAGCCTCGGTGTGGTAGAGCTGGTCGCCGTACTCATGCGCGGGCTCGCCAAAGTGCGCAGGAGCGTTAAAGTATTCTCTGTAGATATCGGCGATTTTCGAACTGGCTTGTTTTCCAAATTCCTGCGCCGACCATTGCCGGTAAAACTTATCGCTGGCCCCGGCGGTGTACGGCGGAAGTCCCTTCCACGTTGCATCCATTACCGCTTTGATGGACATTGATACTGGGCGAATGTCGCTGGTATTTACGAGGAAGTACTGGGTGGCACCGGCTTTGATGTAGCGGTCAAGCTCCGAAAAGCTGCGCTCGACAGGAACCATCTCCGTGAGCTGATTCGCCCGTCCGTTCATCATCGCCACATGATCGTAGGCGCCTTGTCCACGGGCTACCTCGCCCTTGTCCTGGAGATAGCCGTAGCCGTCATCTGCCCAAACTGTCATGACTTCTGGAGGGATGGAGAGATCGCCTTGCTGTACCAGCTTCGCCCCCTCCTGCCACAAGTTGGTGACGAACTTCGCGTCCGGGCGGACCGACCGCACAATGCCGATCTGGTCGGCGACGGCCTTGCTGATCAACCGGCCCAAGGCTTTGTTATCGTCTCTTACGCTGGGGTCCATAGAAGCGTAGGTCACATCGGAGAGGCCGCGCAATCCAACCGACCAAAGCACTTCCTGATTCGGAAGATAAGAATTGACCGCATTTTTCCACGCGCGCTCAAGAATCTCCGGATGCTCGGTGTAGTTATAAGGCACGTCCTTCGGCCATCGGGCGACGTTGAGGCCGAGCGGAATGGCGTGGTGCTGGGTCACGATGAGGCCGCGTTCCGCCGCTAATTTCACCTGCGGCTCATCCGGAAAAATCCAGGTTCCCGGCGCCACCATGTTTCCCTTTAGCCGAAGGATGGTTTCGAAGATTCGATTCCAGACTTCGAGTGAAATTCCGGTGCCATCCTTCTTTTCTCCGGGCGCCCATCCCGTCAGGAGATCCTCATCATTGATGAAAAAGCCGCGATACTTAAAGACAGGAGCGGGAAAGTCCTCTTTCATTGGCGAAGAAATTTCGATCTGCTTTTTAGGATCTGGCTGATGATCCGTCCAGTAATACAAAGGATCAATTCCCAAGTACTCTTGAGAAAACTGATAGATCGCGTAGATAGTTCCGCGCATATCAGTCCCGGCAAGCAGTATGATCTTCGCGGGATGTTTGGTCCGATCGGCGGTGATCGCGGAAATTGAGAACGACTCGGGTGCGGTCAGGCCTGAGGGGCGCCTGGCCTGAGGAAGTTTCGCTTGCTGGCCGATTAGAATCGTGGTCGCGCCTGCGTCTCGTTCGCGATTGACAATTCTCGGCCTGCTTCCCATCACCTTTTCAAAATCGTTGGCGAGATCCTTCGCCGCGTCCTGAATCGGTCCCGGTTCATCTGGGCCGATGAGAATTGTGACGGTGGAATTCAAGACGATGGCGGGTTTATGCGATTTCTGTGAGGTATCGAGTTGAACCTGGGCGGTCGCCCACACTCCGCCCGCGATAAGGAGAAACAGCACCGTTCTCATCCGGCTTCTCGCTTGGAGGGACCATTTATAGAACTTCGATATACGATACATGTGGGCTGAACGCCTTGTGCTGAGAATGGAGAGCGAACACATTCTAGCAAGTAGCTATCACGATCAGCTTCCAAAACGGTTGAGATTCTCCATGTCTTACCATGTATTGCCATTGACGATGACGCAAATACGGCAGGGCGCATTGGGATTCCAGCGCCGGCTTAGTGCTGTGCTGCACGAAATACGTGACCTCAAGGTGTATTCGGCCAGCCCGTTCGACCTTGATGAACGCCGCCGGTTGAAGGACCTCTTCGGAGGAGACGTGGTTTATTTTTTTAATGATGCCGCGCGGAATGAATGCGGACGGCTTGGGCGTGATTTACAATTTGTGGCGGAAATCGCCGACCATGAACTTCCGCGCAGGCGCGTTTTGTTTGTCGGGATGCCGTGAAGTAGCATTAGTTTGCCGCATCTGTAGCCGTCGTCAAAGAAAGATTTATGCGCGTCGTTTCGATTTTGCTGGCCGTATTCGTTCTTTTTTCGTCGCGGCCATCGAACTCTCAAAATCCGCCACCATTGGCGCCGGGCGCGCAGCCGCAAGGGCCGCAGTGGCCGGTCCAGCAGTTCTATGCGCAGGATGGAGGCACGCGCGAGATACTGGAAAGCATTGTCGTCCCGCCCAAGCCCAAGGCGCCGTTTTCTATGGTATTGCAGACCGAATGGGTCAAGACCTTATCCGACGGCGGCACCATGACGCTGGTGAACCAACGGCGAATTGCGCGCGACAGCGCCGGCCGTATTTATGAAGAGCGGTGGGCCCTGGTTCCAAAGTACGGCAAGGTTGAGTCACAGATGACCGCCATCCAAATCGCCGATCCCAACCGCCACACTCTATATAACTGCTTCCCCCTGAACCCGCGGCATCAGTGCATGCTGAGCACGTTCACAGCATCGACGAGTTCGATTTATCGGTTTCAAGGCGCGCCGACAGGACCGCTTCCTAATAAAATGGGCTCTGCAACGCACGAGGACCTTGGCACACAACTTGCCGCGGGAATGGAGACGACGGGCACTCGGGACAGCATTACCTACGATCCGGGAGTATTTGGGAATGACCAAGCCATGACAATCGTGCGGGAATTCTGGTATTCGAGCGACCTGGGAATCAACCTGCTTTCAAAGCTCTCCGACCCGCGAATTGGCACGCAAACATTCACCGCAACCGACCTACAGCCCTCCGAGCCAGATTCCAATCTATTCAAGTTGCCTGCTGGATTCAAGGTGGTTGACCAGCGGGGAAACGTCCTGCCGGAGAATTGAGTGGGGCGTGATTTTTATGTCCTGCAGGAGAATCGGGACAGAAAAAAGGTAGGGTGCTTCCGGAGAGATTCGAACTTGAGCCGTTTTCGCGGCGTCCGAGCCGCGAGGCGAAATCCTGAGCGCAGCGAAGGATCGAGGATTAATGGTGCGCCCGGATAGATTCTAACTCCCGACCCTCTGGTTCGTAGCCAGATGCTCTATCCAACTGAGCTACGGGCGCACAGTGATTCCGATTGCGGAATCAAATTATAAACGAAAATATTGGACCTTAGAATCAACGCCCGGACGCACTCATTAAGCGATCACAATTTCTTCAACGTGTGTCTTTGGCGGTAAAACTTTCACGGCGCCCGGAAATTACTACCCGCCCATTCCTATGCGATGGCCTTTGTTTGCACTCACTTGATTCATGGCAGGCCAGATGCAAAAGTATGCAGCAGACGAAGTGGCGCGCAAGGGGGCGCTCTAGTGAAAAATCTTCGGCCAGAAGTTTTCCTGGCGCCCCCGTTGCTTTTACAAAACCCTCCTCCTATTCACCTATGCGAGAAGAATTTGTTCCTGGATATCCATCCCAGCCTGTCTCAGTAGCGCGGCAATAACCGGTTCTTTAAAGCGTGAGGCATCGAACTCCACCCGCACAGACCGTTCTTGTTCGTTGAAACGTATTCCGCGAACTCCATAAACTTCGCGCACGTTGTCAATCGCGCGCATTTCAGCCTCGCCGGGGGCATTGCCATATTTGTAAACAACTTCCATTTGAGTCATTTCCGGTAGCCTTTCCACTGAATTGGATTTTGGAATGAGGGGCCGTGGTGAATCTAATCACCGGTCAAACATCTCTATACTCTAAAGAGTTTCTCATAGCAGAGGTAGAAAGGCGCAACTGAGATGGCCACGCCAGGCAAGCCCGGGCTCTTGGGCGAAGCGAAGGATCCGGTCTGCGGCATGACCGTGAATCCCGCGAAGGTGAAGTGGGTCTGGAATTATGAAGGCAAGGATTACTTTTTTTGCGCGTCCTCGTGCATGGAAAAGTTCAGGGCCGATCCGGAACCATACCTGAATCTGAAACCGTCTAGCGATCCGGTTCCGATGAACAAAATCATGACGATAGCGGGACTTGATGCGACGGCGCAGAATTCGCTGCAAGACGGGGGACGCCCGTCCCTCCATCGTCAAGAACAAACAGTTTCAAATGCCGCCAATCATTCGGAGAGCGGTGACTACGTTTGTCCGATGTGTCCGGAGGTCCGAAAACACGGTCCGGGCGCGTGTCCCACGTGCGGGATGGCTCTGGAGCCTGAATTGCCGGGCGCTGCCAGTGTTGAATATACCTGCCCAATGCACCCGGAGATTGTGCGGCAAGGCCCGGGCGCCTGTCCGATATGCGGCATGGCGCTCGAACCTCGCGCAGTTGCGGCGAGCGAAGACAACCCCGAACTGCGAAGCATGACTCATCGCTTTTGGATCAGTTTGGTCCTTACGATTCCGCTATTTGCGATTGCGATGGCGGACATGTTTACGGGTTCGCTTTTAGCGCGGTTTCTTTCGCCGGGATGGATGCCGTGGATCGAGTTAGTCCTCGCTACCCCCGTTGTCCTGTGGGGCGGCTTGCCGTTCTTTCAGCGCGGATGGACTTCCATCGTCAATCGCTCCACCAACATGTTTACGCTGATTGCGATGGGTACAGGTGCCGCGTATGCGTACAGCGTGGTAGCGACATTGTTTCCACAGGTCTTTCCGTATTCATTTCGCGAAAATGGAACCGTACCCGTTTACTTCGAGGCGGCTGCTGCTATCACCACCCTGGTGCTGCTCGGGCAGGTGCTTGAATTGCGGGCACGCAGCCGCACTGGCCAGGCGATTCGCGGCCTGTTGGATTTGTCTCCCAAGGTCGCGCGCATCTTGCGTGAGGGACGGGAAGAAGACGTCCCCCTTGATCAGGTAAACGTGGGAGACCGGTTGAGAGTGCGTCCCGGCGAGAAGATACCGGTGGACGGCGTGGTGTTAGAGGGGAACAGCTCGGTGGATGAATCCATGATCACTGGAGAATCCATTCCAGTTGAAAAGGTTCCGCAAAGCCGCGTGATTGGGGCCACCATAAATGGAAATAGCTCATTCATTATGCGCGCGGAGCGTGTAGGCCGGGAAACACTGCTGGCGCAAATCGTTCAGATGGTGGGGCAGGCACAACGCAGCCGGGCGCCGATACAGAAGCTGGCGGACCGGGTGGCTGGGTGGTTCGTTCCGGCGGTAATTGGAATCGCGATATTAACCTTTGTGGCTTGGGCGCTTCTTGGGCCCGAACCCCGCTTCGCGCACGCGCTGATTAACGCCGTGGCGGTGCTGATCATCGCCTGCCCCTGCGCTTTGGGGTTGGCGACGCCCATGGCGATTATGGTTGGCACCGGGCGCGGAGCGACCCTTGGTGTATTGATCCGCAACGCCGAAGCCCTTGAAATTCTGGAAAGAGTTGACACGCTGGTGTTGGACAAGACTGGCACGCTGACCAAAGGCGAACCAAATGTCGTTTCGATCATTCCCGTTGCCGGATACGACGAATCAACATTGCTGAGATTTGCCGCGAGTTTGGAGCAGGGAAGCGAACACCCTCTGGCAACCGCAATCGTTCAGGCGTCCAAAGAGCGCGGGATCATCCTTTCGGAGGCGGAGAAGTTTGAATCCAGAACTGGAGGCGGCATAGGCGGAACCGTTGATGGCAAACGAATCGCAATTGGAACGGAGAAATTCCTGGGCCAATCCGGCGTAGTGACGGGAAGCATGATCGAAAAGGCAAACGAACTGCGCCGCCTCGGGCAAACCGTGGTCTTTGCGGCGGTGGAAGGAGAACTCGCCGGTCTTATCGGTATTGCCGACCCGGTCAAACCCTCAACGCTGCCGGCGCTGCGCGACCTACAAAGGGATGGCGTGCGCATTCTCATGATGACCGGGGACAACCGTGCAACCGCCGAAGTAATCGCGCGCCAGCTTGGGATCGGACAATATGAAGCGGAAGTGCTTCCGGAGAAAAAGGCAGAGGTTGTGCGCCGGCTTCAAGATCAAGGCCGCACGGT
This sequence comes from Terriglobales bacterium, assembly GCA_050746185.1. GTDB lineage: Bacteria > Acidobacteriota > Terriglobia > Terriglobales > Acidobacteriaceae > PALSA-188. Next base: position 153,302 of record JBOGLA010000038.1, read on the forward strand.
TGCGATGGCGGGCGATGGAATTAATGACGCCCCCGCGCTGGCGCAAGCCAACATTGGAATCGCAATGGGCACGGGTACCGACGTCGCCATGGAGAGTGGGGGAGTGATTCTGGTGAAAGGCGACCTTACGGGCATTCTTCGGGCCAGAAAGTTAAGCCGCGCCACCATGCGAAATATACGGCAGAATCTTTTCTTTGCCTTTCTCTACAATTCGCTTGGGGTACCGATTGCAGCCGGAGTATTGTATCCGTTTTTTGGGTTGCTCTTGAGCCCGGTGCTGGCTGCTGCAGCCATGAGCCTTAGTTCAGTCTCGGTCATTTCGAATTCGCTTCGGCTTAGGACTGCGAGGCTGTAGCCCTTCTTGTCGAGCGACGGTCTTACCGGACGTATCCGGCCACGGCCTTTCTGATGACGTATCCCCGGCAGCCAATTGACAGCTTTACGTTCGCTACAGAACAATGGGTTAGACCATTTGTCGCAAGAAGTGGAGGAGATTGATGACCGACGAATCTGAACAATCTGTGATAGTTGACGACGGAGCCGCGAGTAACACCGGGAAGTGGCTGCTGCTGGCACTGGCCGTGATCTACGTCGCAGGGTCGCTCTATCTTATGTTCGACATGCGGGCCCGGCTAAACGGCTTAGGCAGCGAGCAGGATGCCAGCAAAGCGCAGATCGCCGATCTGAATAAACACCTCCAATCCGCGGATGCGCAAAGCGAAGCCCTCGCCCGGCAAATCGGCTTGACCAAGAAAGAGCTGGTGGCGCGGGCCTCCGAACTGCAACGCCAGCAGCGGGAAGCAGAGGCGCGCCTGTCAGACCAGCAAAAGCAGCAGATTGGTCAAGTCAGCGGCGAAGTGGCCAATGTGAAAACGGATGTCGGCGGAGTCAAAACCGACGTGGCTTCCACCAAGACTGAACTGGAAGCCACTCGAGCGAAGTTAGAGAGCACGATCGGTGATCTTGGCCTGCAAAGCGGGCTGATTGCCAGGACTCGCGACGATCTCGAGACTCTGAAACACAGGGGAGATCGAAACTATTACGAATTCACTCTTGTTAAAGGCGCCAAACCGCAGCCGGTTGCGACCATAAGCCTGGCGCTGAAGAAGACCGATCCAAAGCACGGAAGGTTTACCCTTGCGGTGACTTCCGACGACAGGACTATCGAAAAAAAAGATCGCAACGTGAGCGAGCCAATCCAGTTTTATAGCGGTCGTGATCGCTTGCTCTATGAGCTCGTCGTCTGGTCCGTTGACAAAAAGAAAGCGACCGGGTATCTCAGTACGCCGAAGGGCGCTCCGGTGCCGATCACTGCCGGCTTCTGATCTCAATGTATCCGGGCGCTCACGTTCTGGCTGAGATCGCACTTAGAACGGCGGCCATCTACGTCGTCGTGCTGCTGGGTGTACGTCTAAGCGGCAAACGCGAAGTGGGCCAAATGACGCCCTTCGATCTCACTCTTCTTCTGCTGCTCAGCAATGCTGTCCAAAATGCGATGACCGGGCCGGATACCTCGCTGATTGGGGGCGTCGTCGCGGCCTCAACACTTCTCATCGTGAATTACTTCGTCGGCGAAGTCTCCGGGCGCAATCGCCGTTTTCGTAAATTAGTCGAGGGCGAGCCCAGCCTGCTTATCCATGACGGAAAAATCATTTCCGCCCATATGGCCAAAGAGCGCGTCAGCATGGACGAACTGGAACGCGCATTGCGCGAGCATGGAATCGCAAGTTGTCAGGATGCGGCTCTGGCGGTCCTGGAGGTTGACGGCTCAATCAGTTGCATGAAATACGACGACATAAAACCCACCGCGAGCACGCATCTGGCTCGGCGCAGGTTTATCCAGAAACATTGAGCCGGTTTTCCAAACGCTTATTTCTTTAGCACAAGGGGAACCGCCTGATCGTATGGTTGGATTGTTACCGTCAGTGACTTCCGATTTGCAAACGCGTCGGCGGTGACCGGGAAGGTCACAATGACAGTGCCAGACGCTTCCGCCCCGGCATCAATCTTGAGCTCGGGAATCAGCGGCGTCAAAGCGTGAGCTTTTAATGCAGGGATCGCCGCGTAATACCGATCGAAGTCCACGGCGGACGCCGCGTCATCGCTAAATGGGCCACCATTCGCATCGAGCGCGGCCTCAATGCTCTTAATCCGGTAAGCCGTCTTGCCGTGGTTCTGTATTGAAATATTGATCGCCGCCATGAGCATATTCTGATCAGGGATTTCAGCGGACACTACATCGTCAATGGATCCCGTGGCTGAAGAATGGGGACGTTGAGCCAGTGCGAAGATGGCGGCGATCACCCCGACAATTGCCAGAGCAATCAGCACAATTTTGATTGGCGGGAGGTTCTTCTTCGCCGTTCCGTATTCTTCGCCGATGTCGAACGGCGTTTGCAGTTCGGAAGCTGTGGGCTGGGGATTGCCCGGCGTTGCGGGCGACTGCGGCGTGTCTTCAGGCATGGCGACCTCGACTGCGCTGATTCTACAGCAACAGATCGCGAAGGAGAGACGGGCGCGCTCGCCCTCCGCCGAAATTTAACGGGCGAGGACGCCCGTCTCTCCATCGAAATCTCACGGCCAATCATGCTTCATCGCTTTTGCAAACTGCCCTGCCGGAAGCGTGTTCAGGACGTCACTTTTCGTGAGCCACGCGCGCCGGGCCTGCAAGATGCCAAAACGAATTTTATCGAGGTGCGAGGTGTGATGAGAATCGGTGTTGATCACAATCTTCACCCCATGCTGTTTAGCCATACGTAAATGCCGGTCACAGAGATCGAGCCGATCCGGATAAGCGTTGAGCTCCATCGCGACTCTGTGCTGAGCTGCGGCTCTGAGTACGGTATCCATGTCGTATTGATAGGCGTCGCGTCGCAACAGAAGCCTCCCCGTAGGATGTCCAATAAGCGAAACATTTGGATTGGAGATGGCTTTAAGCAGACGGTCGGTCATTTCCGCAGGATCTTGCCCGAAATGCGAATGAATGCTGGCAATGACCAGGTCCATCTGTTCGAGCACGGAATCGGAAAGATCAAGCGTCCCGTCGCCGAGGATGTCCACTTCGATTCCGGCAAAGATCTTGATACCTTCGATCTGATGATTCGACGCACGAATCCGCTTGATGTGCTCTTCGGCGCGCTTATCGTCAAGACCATTCGCAAATGCCAGGTTCTTGGAATGGTCTGTAATAGCCATGTACTTATAGCCATGGGCTATAGCGGCCTCCGCCATTTCTTCAATCGTGTTGCGGCCATCGGTTTCGACGGTATGCATGTGCACATCGCCCTGTAAATCCTGCTGCGCAATCAATGCCGGCAAAGCATGTTTCTCAGCGGCATCAATTTCGCCGCAGTTTTCGCGAAGCTCGGGAGGGATGAAATCAAGTCTCAGCGCTGCATAAATTTCTTGTTCCGTTGTTCCGGCAACAACACTTTCATCGTCGAGTCGCGCCAGGCTGTACTCGCTGAGGGTGTAGCCCATCTTTAAGGCTCGCTGCCGCAAAGCCACGTTGTGCCCCTTGGAGCCGGTGAAATATTGCATCGCCGCGCCGAAAGACGCTGGCGGGAGCAGGCGAATGTCCACCTGCATTCCGCCGCGCATCCGGAAGCTCACTTTGTTCTCTCCGCGAGCGATAATTTCCATCAGGCCGGGTAGCTTGATCACATGTTCGATCAGCTTTTCTCGCTCAGCGTCATCGCGGCAGGCCGGACCCGTCACCAGGACGTCGAGATCCCCCACGGTCTCGCGTCCGCGGCGAAGCGAGCCGGCGGGAGTGATTTTCTCTACTCCCGGATAATCGCGCAAATGTTCGACGATTTTGCCAGCCAGGTTTTCCGCGGCATCCAACAGAAAACGGCCGGCGATCCGGCGGTAGTCCTCGATTGACTTCAAAAGTTTTTGTTCGTGCTTCTCTCCCATGCGAGGAAGAGTGCGGATCTTACCTTCGCGCGCGAGTCTCTCGACCCCCTCGATGTCGCAAACCTGATAAGCATTCCAAATCAGTGCGATTGTTTTCGGCCCCAGGCCCTGAATCTTTAGGAGATCCAACATGGAAGGGCGATACTTCGTCAGCAATTCGGCGTGAACTGTCAGTCGCCCTTCGTTGAACATCTGCTTCAAGTTTGCCAACATGCCTCTGCCTATGCCCGGAATCGCGAGAACTTGTTTCTCGTCGCTGATGAGATCCGAGATTTGTTGAGGAAGAGCTTCGACAGCCTCTGCCGCGTTGCGGTAGGAGCGGATCCGGAACGAATCCTGGCCGTCAATTTCGAGCAGGTCGGCAGTTTCGTACAGAATGCCTGCAATAGACTTGTTGTCCACCAGGCAAGACTAAATAAGTTTGGGATGTTTGTGTAGAGACGGCCGCTCCCGCGGTCGTGCGGACTTTAGCTTGGCTGAGGAGTAATGGGGCCGACTGGAGCCGACATTCAGAAATGAGTTGTTATATGAGACAGGGGAACCTGGGATGCGCCGGGTGAAACTCGAATGGCCGGGGAAGGGAAAAATTGCCGAAATTAAGAGGCCTTTGTAACCTCAGCGGCCTGCGGCCCTTTTGTTCCTTGAGTAATGATGAACTCGACTACATCGCCTTCCTGTAGGCTTTTGTAGCCTTCGGACGCGATCGCGCTGTAGTGAACGAAAACGTCAGGGCCGTCTTCTCGTCCGATAAAACCATAGCCTTTAGCGTTGTTAAACCACTTCACCGTGCCTTTCAAACGATCCACTTGCCACCACCCCTCGGGTCACGTTCTCTTCCGCTCGAGGCCGTGCCTTTCCGTTCCCTCTTGAGTGCAATTGTGCGTCCGCTGAAACTTGGCTGTCAATAGAGAAAAGCCTTTACTGTCGCGGCTTTCGGCGAGCATATTCGTGACTGAGCCATAAAACCCCGGAGATGGTTTTGGCATCCTTAATTTTTCCACCCACGGCCATACGAAGAGCTTCGTCGAGGGAAACAAAACGTACCTCAATCACTTCATCGTCTTCCGGTTGGGCCGCGCCTTGGTGTAAATCAGTCGCTAAATATAGGGACATGGTTTCCGCCACGAACCCCGGGCTGGCGTAGAACTTCAGAATCCGTTTCCAGTGGCGCGCGGTGTATCCCGTCTCCTCCAATAATTCCCGCTTTGCCGCTTTGAGTTCGGTTTCGCCTTCATCAATTCGTCCCGCAGGCAGCTCCCACAGGAACTGTTGCGCCGCATGACGATACTGGCGTTCAAGCAAAATGCGGGGACTGGAACGATTGTGTTCGACGGCAAGGACGACAACTGATCCCGCATGATGCACAATGTCGCGGCGAGCGCGGATTCCGGTAGGTTCGAGAACTTCATCGGTGGAAACCCAGAACGCGGGGCCCCGGTAAGACTCTACAGAAGACAGCAAACGAGCTTTGGATTTTGGAACAGACGATTTCGGCATGCAACAAATATACGGGATGCGGCGGCCAATTCGGCCCGGCCTAAACTGTCTGGGTGCGCTCGAGGCTGACGGCAAGTGCATCCAGCGACAACGATCTGAGCAGATTTCTTCGCATACCTCGTTCGACGTCGGCCAAACGGTCGGCGGCAAAGGACACCCACTCGAAGTCAGCGGCCTGCGCGAGTTTTTGCAGTTCAGCTTGGATATCGGTATTGCGAACCAGATCCGGCGCGTCCGAATTGAGCAAGAGCAAATCCTGCAACAGCAAATACATGACCCGTATCAATTTCCCGGCTTTATCCCGGCCGTCCGCACCCGCCCGATAGGTTTCCGTCGCTTTGAACAGTTCGCTGTGATCGGATGAGCGTAAAGCAGAATTCAGAATGACCAAAGCATGCTCACGGGATGCGACGTATGCTGGAAGATCGAAGCCGCGTGCCCGTCCCACCGCGCCTTCGGATAGGCGAGCGACGAGGGAGCGTTGCTTCGAACTCCATTGGGCGCGATGCTTTTCCAGATAATGCTCGATTTCGTCAATCGAAAGCGCACATAGCGACACCAGCATGGAACGAGATCGAATGGTGGGAAGAAGCTCGCCAGGATTATCCGCCAGCAGGAAAATACTTGCGTATTCGGGAGGCTCCTCCAAAACCTTCAGCAAGGAATTCGCCGCCTCTTTCATGAAGGACGATTCAGTGAAAATGTAAACTCGCTCCTTCGCTTCCGCGGGACGATAATAAATGGTTTCGATTACGTGGCGAACCTGGTCCACCTTGATCATCATTTGCGGCGGGTCGGGAGGAATGACGAGAACGTCAGGATGCGTTTGGATAAACAGGCGCGTTTCTTTTTTGTCGCTTTCGCGGAGATTCTCCCGCGCTTCGACCGCTTCGGAAAAGCGGGATTCGAGATCTTCAGATTGGGCGATTCGAACACAGTTCGTACAACCGCCGCAGAAGTCAGGCAATTCACCCGAAGTCGAGGGCCGCAGACAATTCATGGCCTTTGCCAGCATCAGGGAGAGAGTGTATTTGCCGGAGCCGGCGGGTCCTGCGAGAATCACCGATTGCGGAAGACGATTGCGGCGCAGCATGTCGCGAAGGCGGTTGACGGCGTCTGTGTTTCCGTGAAAATCAGAAAACGGCATAAATAACCAGATACAGACTATAGAGGAAAAGATGCGGGCCGCAACCGTTGCTGATGGTCGCGAAGTCGCCCATCCGATGGAGCGACGGGGCGCCCTCGCCCGTCAACGTTGCATGCAGGACACTACAAATAGCTCTTATCCGAAATCTCTGATGGCCGACTCGCTTCCATCCTGGCTCACAAGGCTCAACCACGAGGTTGTGTCGTGTATACGGTGTCCGCGTCTGGTGGCTTATCGCGAACACATAGCTCGCGAAAAGCGGCGCGCATACCGCGATTGTGCATACTGGGGAAAGCCAGTCCCGGGATTCGGAGACCCGGCGGCTCGCGTCCTCGTGCTTGGCCTCGCTCCTGGTGCGCACGGATCGAATCGTACAGGACGTCCGTTCACCGGCGATGCCTCCGGCAAATTCATGTACCCGGTGCTTTATGAGACTGGGTTCTCGAATCAGCCGGAAGCTACCCACTGCGGGGATGGGCTTCGCCTGAAAGGCCTGTACATCACTGCTGCGGCGCGGTGTGCTCCTCCCGGTAACAAGCCGCTTCCGCAGGAACTGGCAAATTGCTCTGAATACCTCGACCGCGAAATGCAAGGACTGAAGCAGCTTAAAGTAATTGTCGCTCTGGGCCGAATCGCCTTTGATGCGTGTCTTAATTATTTGAAACGGCGCGGATTACTTCCGAAAAGAGGGGGTTTTCTTTTTCAGCACGGGGCTAAATACGAAACGCCGGATGGAAAAATTCTGCTCGCTTCCTATCATCCCTCGAACCAGAATACACAGACAGGAAAGCTCACGCGAGAGATGTTTGTTCGAGTCTTTAGAGAAGCGGCGCGGTTGGCCGATAGATAATTGGCGGTTCGCTGGGGCTGGATTGACTTTATTCTTCGCATTCGGCGAGCGAGGGCCCCATTCGACTCCGCTCAGGGCGCCCGCGCCGCAAAGTCATCAAAAGCCAACGAATACGGGTTCCGGGTCTAGTCGAATGCCCCATATGTCTTCCACCCGGTCCTGAATGTGATTCTTCAATGCGATCACTTCGAACGCCGACGCATCGCCTCGATTGACAATAGCCAGTGCATGCTTGCGGGAGATGCCAACGTTTCCGCTCACGAATCCTTTGCTGAATCCGGAATGCTCGACGAGCCAGGCAGCCGAAACTTTTCTTTGCGACTCAACCGCGGGGTAGCTGGGTACTTGCAAGTTCTTATCGGCAGCGCGTTTGATTAACTGGTCAAAGCTCTCCTCGGAGAGCACTGGATTCTTGAAAAACGAACCTGCGCTGTGGCAACCGTCATCGCCGGGCGTGATAAGCATTCCCTTGCTCGCCCTGATTCTTCGGACTGCCTCGCGGGTATCTGCAAGAGTTGGCGTTTCTGACCACCCCGCAAAGTGATTCCTCAGATCAGCGTATTCAAGATGCGGATTCCCCCCGGGCATCAATTCATATTTGACCTTTAGGACGATGTACCTTTCACGGTGGGTAGTGTTGAAAATGCTGTTACGGTAGAGGAATCCACAGGCTTCGTTGTTCAATTCCGAGATATCGCCAGTGTCACGGTGCAGTGTCGTTACGGATTGAATCGTCTCTGAAACTTCCTGCCCATACGCACCAACGTTTTGTATCGGAGTTCCGCCTACGCTACCCGGTATGCCGCTGAGACATTCCACGCCGGCGCAGTTGCGGGCGACGGCGGTTGCTACGAATTTGTCCCACGGTTCGCCCGCCCCCACTTCGAAGATGACTCTGTCATTGTGAATGTGTTCATGAATTCCAACGATAGCGATTTTGAGCACAATTCCAGGCCAGCCGGCATCGGATACAACAAGATTGCTGCCGCCTCCGAGAATGAATAAGGGCATGTTCCGCGAGTGAGCGAATTGAAGGGCTTCCTGAACCTCGGTGATCGTTCCCGCTTCCACGAAATACCGAGCGCATCCGCCGACTTTTAAGGTTGTGAACGGCGCGAGAGAAATATTTTCCTGAACGATCATTGCGGGTGCATTCAATATATAACTCGCTTTGGATTCTCGAGAAGCTTTAGGAACCAATCAGCGAACGGTTACAATTACGGTCAGGTACACTAACAACAGGAGAAACAATGTATCCAGAAATAATGGTGATCCCCATGCGCGAAGAACTGACTCGCATGGGAGTTCAAGAACTTCGTTCCGCCGGCGAAGTTGATCGTGCCATCTCGAACCAGGCGGGCACGGCGTTGGTGATTGTGAATTCGGTCTGCGGATGCGCCGCCGGGCGCATGCGTCCGGCAATTCGTATGGCTTTACAGAACGCGAATCGTCCGGAAAAACTGTTCAGCGTATTCGCCGGGCAGGATGCCGAAGCCACGGAGCAGGCGCGGAAACATTTCACTGGTTACCCGCCGTCTTCGCCGTCCGTTGCGATGTTCAGGGACGGTAGATTGGTCTACATGTTGCAGCGAAGCGATATCGAACATCGGGAGGCCTCCGACATTTCGCGCGAGTTAATGGGCGCTTTTGACAAGTACTGCGCTAAACCCACGGAAGTCTAGGAGTTCCCGTTGAAAGCCAGCGCGCAGCTTATTTTTCTACCCGCCCGAATGTTCCGGTGCTCGCGTCCACATCCACGACTAATTTGGCGTCGCCGCGTGAAGCTCCGTAAATTACGTGCCAATTCAGTTTGTTTGCGCCCTGATTCCAATCGAGGATATAGGAGATTGGGATGTCCGGATTTTTCCCAAGCACCTTGTCCCCACCGTGTTTCTGCGCTACCGCGTACGCCTGGTCGGAGTCTATCTTGAGAAATCGCACATCGAAAATGGCCATGGATGTGTTGCTGGGGTTATAGGTGTCCACTCCGCCCGGCGAAATTCCGCGCTCCGGGAAATCGGGAGCATCGGTACCCGACCAGGTGTAAAACTTCACGCCGCGCATCATGGGAGAACCGAAATATCCGGTCCATACCGCCGCCTTGCCGTCGCGGTCTTTGTCTCCGGGCGTAACTTGGGATTGAAGCCGGATCGGCTGTGCATCCGGCGCCCACCCGCGCGCCGCAAGGTAGAGCTGCTGAAAGACAGGCCGTCCGCTCAGGAGGTTAGTCGCCTTCGGCTGCGGTTTTTGAGAGGATTGATCCGGCTGCGACGAACATCCCGTCATCAACAAAAGTCCCAAAGTGACTGTAGCGAATACTTTCATGGGTCCATCCCCTCGGTGACGGTTGCGCACCAATGCGGGTCCATTCTACTAGACGACGGGAATGGCGAATTCAGATTCTGGAATTTAGGGAGGGGGGTGCGTTCCCGCTACGAGGCTGCCATAGCAGGAAATCCAACGCGAGCAGACTCTTTTCTTTGGAGACACATCAAAGGCTCATAACCCGCGCCTGGCAAATCTCTCACGGGCTGGCGGCATTATTCTTGGGTAGCCTGACTTCTACCCGGCGTAGTTCCGCCAAAAAGTTCGCCGAGTAGGCTAACGATTTCAGCTCGTCGGCGTGGCCTCCCGGTTCGCGATGCAGAGCCAGCGCCCGTTCTACGATTGCGTGCTCCGCTTCTTCCACAAGTTTTAGGGCAATCAGCGGATCCGTTTCCAAAAGAGCTGCCCGGTACAACCGCTTCCAATCCCGGATGGCTTGCGTTTCATTGTTCATGAGGCTGCCTCACCCGGCGCCTGGAATGAGCCGCTCGCGGGAACCTCCGGAGCCGCATCCTGAATGGCCTGTACAATCGCGCCCACGCCGCCAACCGCCTTCGAGATTACCTTACGCACGCCTACCGATTGAGCCAACTCCGAAAGCTGATCCGATGCAAACAGGGTGAATAAGAGGATCACGCTATTAGGCGAGTCCATCCCAATCTGACGCGCCGCTTCCAAACCGTTCATCCCAGGCATCGCATAGTCCAGGAGGACTACATCAGGCCTAGCCTTGCGAACCATTTCAATGCCGGCCTGCCCATTTTCCGCTTCTCCAATTACTTCCCAATTAGGAGTCAGTTCGAGGCAAGTGCGCAATGCGCGGCGCACGTGAGTGCTGTCATCAACGATTAGGATCCGCAAGAAATACACCCCGAACACGCAACAATAAGATCACGCCAGATAAAAGGCCATACAGTGTATTCCCCATTTACTGTAAGGACAATTAGCGATTGCGGGTGGGAAGTTTGAGACGGACAGATTACTTCACGGCAAAGCTGCCTCTTGGGGCGGCTTTCCGTTTAGTGCGGCCGAGCTCTCCATTTTAGATGGACGCGTTGTTGCCGAGATCGGCAACGTCAGCGGTGGAATCACGACGGTGCCTCTCGCAATCCGAGACGTTGCTTACTGAATAGAGCTCGCAACCTGCGAAAATGCGGTATTTGAATTTGTACCGATTAATCGGATCGTCCCAACAACAAGAACCAGAATTACCGCCAGCATAACCGCGTATTCGGCGATATCCTGACCTTCGTCTTCGACGAAGAGTCTATAAAGCAACTCAGACATATACCAACCTCCGGGGGATGAGTTCGGCTGAGTCCATGATGCCGGGTAAAGCGATGCTTGTCAAACTGTGAATTCTGTGGATTGGTGCGCTTTTTGGCCGATTATGAAGGTAACACAATCAGCCGGTTACTTTCAGCGCAAAAGGTCGGCCACCGACTGCGAAGCGTATTGCAAAACCCGGCCGGGGAGAACGCCAAGGTAGATTGTCGCAACCACGCTGATGGCAAGCGCGGTCCCAAGGCCTGCCGGAATTCGGGGCATCGGCGCAGTTTCACGGGCCTCCCGCATATACATCACTATGATAACGCGAAGATAGTAGTACGCCGCCACCGCGCTGTTCAGCACACCTATTATGGTTAAGCCAACGAGGTTAGCCTGGAGAGCGGCGCTGAATACGTAAAACTTGGCGAAAAAGCCGCCAGTAATCGGAATCCCGATAAGTGATAGCAGAAAAATCGTTAGCGTTGCAGCCAGCAGGGGAGAGCGACGGCCCAGGCCGGCATAGTCTTCGAGAGTTACACGGCGCTCTCCGGCGCTTCCGAAATGGGTTACCACGACGAAGGCGCCGACATTCATTGCCGCGTATGACGCGGTGTAAAACATGGCGGCAGGAATTCCATTGTCCGGCAACGCGGCAAAGGCAACCAGCAAATATCCCGCCTGGGCGATGGACGAGTAAGCCAGCAATCGCTTTATGTTGTCCTGCACCAGAGCGCCGACATTTCCCAGGGTCATGGAAAGCGCGGCGATGACCCAGATCAGCCAAACGTGGCCGGGCGCATGAGCTTCGAACACAATCCGAAGCAGCACGGCAAACACGGCCGCTTTCGGAGCAGTGGACATGAAGCCGACGACTGGGGACGGCGCGCCTTCGTACACGTCCGGAGTCCAGATATGGAATGGAGCCGCTGCGACCTTAAAGCCGAGGCCCACGAACATAAGGGCAATTCCCACGTATGCCAATACCGGAACGTTCCCTGAGGCCAGGACGTCGCCAATCACGGGAATGCTCGTCGAACCGGTGGCGCCAAACATCAGTGCCACGCCATAGAGGAAGAACGCGGTCGCGAACGAGCCCAAAAGAAAATATTTGACCGAAGACTCGCTGCTGATGGCGGCGCGCCTGCGAAAGCCGGCCAGAACGTAAGTTGAAATCGAAGAGATTTCCAGGGCGATGAAAATCAATACCAGTTCTACCGCCGACGACATGAGACTCATGCCGACGGCGCCGAACAGAATCAGAGCGTAATATTCGCCCGCCCTGATCTGCTGAACTTCCAGGTATTCGAATGAGCTGAGAATGACCACGCTCGTGATTGCGGCCACCAGCACATGGAAAAATACGCTGAATGAATCCACCTGCACCATCTCCCAGAAGGCGAGGCCGGGATATTGAGCCTGGTATAAGCTTGCCGCAACCGCTGCAATGGAGCCGGCCAATGCGATGACTCCGAGAATGCGAGAGCTTCGGCGGACATTCGGACTATCATCCATGACTGGATCGAGCAGCATGATGATCATGCCAAAAATCGAAAGCACGATTTCCGGCAGAATGCGGATGTAGTCCACCAGTTGCGGAAGCGGGTGCGCGGCGGGATTCACCGTACGATCACCTTGGCGGCAAGTTGAGTAAACGGCGCCAGCACGTTTTGGACCGAGGGATCAATCGAATTCAACCAAATGAGCGGCGCGACGCCCATGACCAGCGCCATGGCCGCAGCAGGCCATAAAGCGGTCCGCTCGAGAAAATTCATATCAGGTAGAGATTGATTGGATGGATGAGTAACCTTGCCGAAGAAGACCCGCTGGTACATCCATAGCAAATAACAGGCGCTCCAGATCACGCCGGTTGCGCCCAGAACCCCGTACACAGCGCGCGATTGGAAAGCTCCGCTTAGAACGAGAAACTCGCCGACAAATCCGTTCAGCAAAGGAAGCCCGACCGACGCGAGTACGATAAACAGAAAAAACGCCGCGTAGCGCGGCATGGACGACGCCAGTCCGCCAAAATCGGAAATTTCGTAGGTATGCTTGCGCTCGTAAAGAATCCCCGCCAGCATGAACAACGCTCCGGTGGAAACTCCGTGAGCCAACATCACATAGGTTGCGCCATCCAGGCCGATCTGCGTGAAGCTGAAAATTCCGAGAACCACGAATCCCAGATGGCTGATGGACGAGTACGCGATCAGCTTCTTCAAATTCGGTTGCACCATCGCCACCAGTGCGCCGTAAATAATTCCGATCAGAGCCAGCACCATGATCCACGGTGCGTTTCGCCGGGCCTGATCGGGAAACAGGCCAAGGTTAAAGCGCAACATTCCGTACGTTCCCATCTTCAAGAGAACGCCCGCCAGCAGGACCGATCCGGCGGTCGGAGCTTCAACGTGGGCATCGGGCAGCCAGGTGTGAAAAGGGAACAACGGAACCTTGACAGCGAATGCGATAAAGAATCCGAGGAAAAGCCAAATCGCAGCGCTGGAAAAATCCTGCACCTGGCCATTCCGGATCGCGCTCTGAACGGTTACAAAATCAAATGAACCGACCCGCGCATAGAGCCACAGGATTGCAGCCAACATGAAAACGGAAGCGATCATGGTGTACAAGAAAAACTTGACGGCGGCATAGACCCGGCGGCCATGCCCGAACATTCCGATCAGAAGGGCCATGGGAATGAGGGTTGCTTCCCAGAAAAAGTAAAAGAGAAACAAATCGAGAGAAACGAAAACCCCGATCAGCGCCGTCTCCAGAATGAGCAGCAGAATAAAAAATTCCTTGACTCGCTCGTGAATCGACTTCCATGAAATCAGCACGCACAGCGGCGTCAAAAATGTGGTGAGCACGATGAGCCACATGGAGATTCCGTCAATGCCCATGTGGAAGTGGATATTGGGATTCGCGATCCAGACATTGTCGTGCTCATATTGAAATCCGGATTGGCCGCGCTGGAAGTGAACTGGCAGGTGTAGGGAGGCGACGAAGGCAAGCAGCGAGACTACTAGGGCGAAAACTCGAATGTCGCGATCCCGGCGCGGAAAGAGTATTAGCAGAAGCGCTCCGGCCAATGGGATGAATGTGACTAGCGACAGAATTGAGCCGTCGAGATTCGCCATGTTCATCCCCACATTCATCGTGCTACCCAAATCATGTAAGCGATCACCGCCGCCGCTCCGGCAGCGACCCAGCCCGCGTACGAACGCACGTTGCCGGACTGCATGTGGCGTAATGTGTCGGAAACGTCGCGAGCTCCGTCCGCGCCGTTGTCTACTGTCGCGTCAATGACGTTCTGGTCAATGCCGTGCCACAATATCGCGCGCGAGCCGTCAATTAGCGGCTTGACGAAAACAGTCGCGTAAAATTCGTCCACGTAATACTTGTTCAGCACCATGTCGTAGAAGGCGCCAAGCGACCGGGCAATTTGTTGGGGAAGTTGGGGACGGCGCAGATAAAGCAACCATGCCAGATACAAACCCAGCAATCCCGCCGCGACGGAGATTCCAGTAAAAGTCAGCTCGGTGGCGGGGCCGGTCTTAGGCTCCGGACCTTCGGTTTGCTTTTCGGGAGGTGCGATCTCGCCGGAAGAAGAATTGATATCTGGTGCGCTGGTATGAAATACCGGTCCCAGGAACTTATCGAAGCGGTTGTTGCCGCCGAGCGACCCTGGAACACCGATCCACCCTCCAGTGACGGACAAGAAGGCGAGAATCACCAGCGGAATCAACATTACTTTGGGGCTTTCGTGGATACCATGCCCGTGGTTGTGTGGTGCGGCCCGCGAACCAGTAACATGACCATCTCCCAAATCGCCGCGATAATTTCCGAAAAATGTCATGAACCACAGCCGGAACATGTAAAACGAAGTCAGGAACGCGGTAAAAACTCCGATTGCCCAATAAATCCAACTCGCCTGGTAGGCTCGCCACAGAATTTCGTCTTTGCTGAAGAATCCCGCAAATGGAGGAAGGCCGGCGATTGCGAATGTGGCCGCCGTCATGGTCCAGAATGTCCAGGGAATTTTCTTACGCAATCCGCCCATGCGCCGCATGTCCTGCTCACCGCCGAGACCGTGAATTACTGATCCAGCCGCGAGGAATAGCAGTCCTTTGAAAAAAGCATGCGTCATCAGATGAAAAATGCCTGCTGAAAATGCGGCTACGCCACATGCCATGAACATGTATCCCAGTTGCGAGATGGTGGAATACGCGAGCACCTTCTTGATATCCGTCTGCGCGACGCCGATGGTCGCAGCAAACAGAGCAGTCAGTGTTCCGATAATCGCGACCACCATCAGCGCCGAGGGCGCGCGCTCAAAAATAACGTGCGACCGCGACACCATATACACGCCCGCAGTGACCATCGTCGCGGCGTGGATTAATGCGGAGACGGGGGTGGGGCCTTCCATCGCGTCAGGAAGCCAGACGTAAAGAGGAATCTGTGCTGACTTGCCGCAGGCGCCGACGAGGAGCAGCAGAGCGATTATGGTAAGGAGACCCACACCCGCGGTTTCAGGACTCAAACGCGTTACGTTTTGAAAAACCGTAGCGAAATCTAAAGAGCCAAAATGTTGGATCAGAAGAAACAACGCAATGAGAAATCCGAAATCGCCGATGCGATTGACGATAAATGCCTTTTTTCCCGCCGCTGCCGCGGAGTCTTTAGTGAACCAAAAACCAATTAAAAGGTAGGAGGCGAGACCGACGCCCTCCCATCCGATGAACATGAGCAGGTAGTTGGCGGCAAGAACCAGCGTCAACATGAAGAACATGAACAAGTTCAGATAAGCAAAGAAGCGATAGAATCCGCCTTCTTCCCACATATATCCGACTGAATAAATGTGGATGAGAAATCCGACGCCGGTGACTATCAG
The DNA here is from genome assembly GCA_050746185.1 of Terriglobales bacterium. Lineage (GTDB taxonomy): Bacteria > Acidobacteriota > Terriglobia > Terriglobales > Acidobacteriaceae > PALSA-188. The sequence goes on from JBOGLA010000038.1 coordinate 169,190, forward strand.
AAGCATTACCAACGACAACTGATCGAGGTAGAAGGCGAAGTCCGCTTGGAAACTGCCGGCGCGGATCCAGGCTGCCAGAAATTCAGTATGGGGAAGGGCGAGGTAAGAGAATTGCGAGACTACCCAAAGCGCCATGGCAAAGGCGGCGCCGCAAAAGAGCAGCGCAGTGCCAGTCACAACCTGACGGGAAAACCGCTTTCCGAACAGGCCGTTGATGGCAGCGCCGATCAGCGGAAGCACCGGGATCAGCCAGAGATGGATGTTTAAAGTCATAGCTTGAGCAGATTTACCTGGTCCACGTTGAGCGTTTCGCGTGTGCGGTACACGGCAATGATGATAGCCAGGCCAACGGCAGCTTCCGCCGCGGCGACGACCATTACGAAGAAAACAAAAACCTGGCCGCTCAACTGGCGCCACTGCGCTGCGAATGCCACAAATGACAGATTGACTCCGTTGAGCATGAGCTCGATGGAGATAAAGATGGTGATGATATTGCGCTTGATCAAAAAGCCGGTGACGCCGCAGGCAAACAGAATCCCGCTCAGCACGAGGTAGTAAGAAAGAGGAACCATCAGCCTTTCTCCTCCGTGGGGTGCAAAGCCTCCGGTCGCGCCGCTAGCACGACAGCGCCGATAATCGCGATCAGAACCAGGATTGACGTCACTTCAAAAGGAAGGAGGAATTGATGGAACAGAAGCTGCGCGATGTCCCTCGGAGTTCCCGGTAGCGCGCCGGCTTCCACGCTCCCAGTGCCGGAATGAGCGATGAGCACCCATGCCATCAGTACGGCGCCAATCATCATCCCGGGAATGCCAATCCAAAGGGCTACCCGGCTGCCTTTGGTATGTTCTTCTTTTCCCGCATTCAGCAACATGATCACGAAGACAAACAGGACCATAATTGCGCCGGCATAAACAATTACCTGTACCGCAGCGACAAATTCGGCGCCCAGCAGCAGATATTCGACGGCCAGCGATCCCATGACCACGACCAGTGACAAGGCGCTATTAATGGGATGGCTCTGGACCAGCAGGTTGACAGCGCCGCCCACGCAAATCAGCCCGAACACCGAAAATAAAATTAAATGGAGCATGTTCTGGAACAATTGGTAATTGGGAAATCGGGCAATTTGGTAAATTGAAAGTCAAAAACTCCGCGCGCGCAGCTTGGATTTCAAATTACCCAATTACAAAATTTCCGAATTACCCAATCTCATGATCGCAGCGCTACCACCAATGCCGTTATTACCAAGTTCGCAATCGCCAGCGGCAGCAGGAATTTCCATCCAAACGCCATAAGCTGGTCATAACGAAATCTTGGAAGCGTTCCGCGCACCCAAATATACACAAATAAAAATCCAAAGACTCTCAGCATGAACCAAAACACAGGAAGCAGTTCCTGCAAAATCACCGGGCCAAACACGGGGCCGCGCCATCCTCCGAGAAAAAGCACAGATGCGAGACACGCCACGGTAATCATGTTGGCGTACTCAGCCATGAAAAACATTGCGAACTTCATGGCGCTGTATTCGGTGTGATATCCAGCGACCAATTCCGTCTCCGCTTCGGGAAGGTCGAAGGGAATGCGGTTGGTTTCCGCATAAGCAGCCATCAAGTAAATGAAGAATGCGACGAACTGGCCGCCGTAAAAAATATTCCACTTTGGAATAAATCCCCAGAAATGGCCGCCCTGAGCGTCAACAATATCGCGGAGGCTGAGGCTCCCGGAGAGGATGATCACGCCGACGAGGGAAAGACCCAAGGCGATCTCGTAACTCACCATCTGAGCGCTGGCGCGCAATCCGCCGAGCAAAGAATATTTGTTATTGGACGACCAGCCAGAAAGCGCCACGCCATATACACCGAGAGAAGTAATTCCGAGAACGACGAGCAGGCCGATATTGACGTCGGTGATCTGCAAAGGCGTATCAATGCTGCCGATGGAGACCCAATTACCAAAAGGAATGACCGCGATGGACGTCAGCGCGAAGACGACGGCAATCATGGGAGCCGCGATGTATAGCGGCTTGTACACGTGGGGCGGCGTTAAGTCCTCTTTGAAGAGAAACTTTACTCCATCGGCCATGGGCTGAAGCAGTCCGAAGGGCCCAACGCGCGTGGGTCCCCAGCGATTCTGGATGTGTCCCACGACTTTGCGCTCCAACCATACCGTATATGCGACGGCGGTGAGCAGCACGAAAAGCGCGAGAACAATCTTGATCAGGGAAACGATTATGAATGTGCCCAGGGTCACAGTTCGGCGTCTTTCGATTGCATAGGTCTTGGTTTCATTGAATCGTTGATAATCTTTGCGTTAGTCCGCTGCCACTTCGGCTTCAGCGGGATTTTTATGATGGTTTTCGATCACGGAATTCAAAGTACGCGAGTATCGTCCCAAGGTTCCGGAACTGAATAAATCATTATTTGCGGGCACAATTAAATTCGGATCCTGTTGTGCTCCTCCGCTATGGGAAAGCGAAGTGTGCTCATCATTACCCGCGAGCAGATTAATCCGGGAAACGTCGTATCCGGGAACGAGCCGCTGAATTTCATCAAGAATCGCCATTGGGTCGAACGGACTCATTTTCGGCCCAAGTCCATTGGCCTCCAGCCAGACGTTGTGGCGGTCGTTTTCGCCGGATTGCGCGCCGCGTGACTGCCCCATGTCCGCACGGCTGCCGCGACCAAAGGGAACCAGTTTGTGAACGTCGAATCCAGCGGCATCCGCCACTCGAACGATCATTTCAAAATCGGACTTCGCGGCCGTGACCTCGCCGGCTTTCTTTAGGATCTGTAGGTCGCCGCAAGTATTGGTGAAGGTGCCGGACTTTTCGTACGCGTTGGCGGCGGGCAAAACAACATCGGCAATCGTCGCGGTTTCGGTCAGAAACATGTCTTGCACGACGACGAAAGCTTGAGCCAGGTCGGATGGCTCGACCCCCAAACGCCCGACTGGGTTTGCCCCAACGACATAGAGGGCCTTCACGTTGCCTGATTTCGCGCCCTCGAGCATTTCGGGAAGCGTCATGCCGGGAGTCTGGGGGATGCCGTTCCATTCCTCGTGCAATCGGTTGCTTTTAGCTACTGGTTGATAGCCGGGAAGCAGATCGGGATAAAGCCCCATGTCGGCGGCTCCGCGCGAATTGGCGTAGTCGCCGAGGCAAATAAATTTTGCACCTTGCATTTGACCGCCGGATTTCACCAAGGCGGCAACCGCATCTCCGCGAATCTCAGATCCAAAAATAATAACCAGATTTTGTTCGGCGCGTAACTTGTCGCGTAGTTCATTCCAGGATTCGCGAGGACCGTTCTCGCCGACGATAGATTCGAGCGCGGAATCGTCGCCGCCGAGGAATTTCGCAAAATTGCTTTCGGCATTTTCCGGAAGTTGAGAAAAGATTGTTGCCTGTCTCCGCAACTTGATGGGCTTCGAATTCACAACGTACAAATGTGATGAATGCAGGCGGACGTTGTTGCGAATCTGCCACGCGAGCAACGGATGCTGATCTGTAGGATCGTTGCCGATCAAGAGAATTGCGGGGGCATTGTAAACGTCACGCATGGTTGCGGTGGACTCGTGCTGTCCGGATAAGGCCGCCGCAAACGCCGGATAATCGGCGGTCCGGTGGTGATCAATATTATTCGTCCGCAAAACCACGCGGGCAAACTTTTGCAGGAGATAGTTCTCCTCGTTGGTGGTGCGGGTGGACCCGATGACTCCGATTGCTTGGCCGCCGCCAACATCACGAATCGCGGCAAATTTTTTCCCAATTAACTCAAACGCCTCTTCCCAAGTCGAAGAGGTTAGCCGTCCATCTTTGCGGATCAAGGGCAGCGTCAGGCGGTCTTCATGATTCGCGAAGTCGAAAGCATAGCGGCCTTTGATGCAGAGAAAATCACCGTTGATTCCGCTTTTGTCGCGATTGTCTCCGCGCACGACTTCCATCCCCGTGTCGGAACGCAGCACGCCAAGGGTGGTCTTGCATCCATCGCTGCAATGGGTGCAGGTGGTGCCGACATGATTCATTTCCCACGGCCGGGTCTTGTAACGGTAAGCGCCGGAGGTGAGTGCGCCGACCGGACAAATGTCAATGCACATTCCGCATTCTTCGCAGTTGAGATGATCTTCAAGATTGGGCGCAATGATGGAACTCACCCCGCGATTTTGCACGCCGAGAGCCCACACATCCATCCCCTCGCCGCAGACGCGCACACAGCGATAGCACAAGATGCAGCGCGGCCGGTCGAAATACACGACCGGCGACCACTGCTGTTCCTCACGATGATTCTTGACGTCAATAAACTTCGATTCCGCGGCGCCATAGGAAAACGTCATGTCCTGAAGTTCACATTCGCCGCCTGCGTCGCAGACCGGACAATCCAGCGGATGGTTGCCGAGCAGCATTTCAACCATGCTCTTCCGGGCCTGATGAATTTCATCACTGGTGGTTGCGACCGTCATTCCTTCCGTGATTACGGTCGTACAGGCGGTCTGAAGCTTGGGCATTTTTTCAACGCGCACCAGGCACATGCGGCAAGCGCCCTGCAGCGACAGGTTGGGATAATAGCAAAAGGAGGGGACTTCGATGCCAGCGGTTTTGCAGGCTTCGATGAGTAGCGTCCCGGCGGGAGCCGTGACCTTTTTGCCGTCTACCGTTATGTTTACGTCAGGCATAGAAGATTGAGTAATTCCTCTCAGGCCATGGCCAATTCCAGTGCGGAAGTTCTCTCGAACGGGCACGGCTTTCCTTCGAGATGGTCTTCAAATTCTGTACGAAATTTCTTCACAATCGAAATCGTGGGCAGAGCCGCCGCATCGCCAAGGGGGCAAAATGTCCTTCCCAGCATGTTTTCTGACAAGTACTGAATGTTGTCTATATCTTTATTTACTCCGCCGCCGGAATGGAATCTTTTTAATGTTTTCTCCAACCAATCCGTGCCTTCGCGGCAGGGGATGCACCATCCGCAGCTCTCGTGGCGATAAAATTTCATAATGCGAAGAGCAAATCTCACCATGCATGTGGTGTCGTCAACGGCAACCAATCCGCCGGAGCCGAGCATGCTGCCGGCCTTCGCGAGCGAATCGAAATCCATCGGCAAATCAATTTCGTCGGCGGCGAGCAGAGGACAACTTGACCCACCGGGAACGACCGCCTTGAGTTTCCGCCCATTAGGAATTCCGCCGCCGACGTCATAGATCATTTTCTTCAGGTTGTATCCCATGGGAAGTTCGTAAACGCCGGGCTTGTTCAAGTTGCCGCTGAGGCAGAACAGGCGCGTTCCGCCGTTTTTTGGGGTGCCAATCTTTGCAAACCATTCTGCGCCATTCAAGATGATCGGGGGAACGCTGGCCAGGCTCTCAACATTGTTGATCACCGTGGGTCCGCCCCAAAGTCCAACCACGGCGGGGAAGGGAGGACGAATGCGGGGGATGCCGCGCTTGCCTTCGAGCGATTCCATCAGCGCGGACTCTTCGCCGACTTCATAAGCTCCGGCGCCGCCATGCCAGTAAACGTCGAAATTGTAGCCGCTGCCGAAAATATTCTTTCCGATAAATCCACGCGCGTAGGCAGCGTCTATGGCCTTCTGCATGATGTCGAGCAAATACCGGTACTCCCCGCGAACATAGATGTAACCTGCGTGCGCGCCCACGGCGAGTCCGGCGATGACCACGCCTTCGATCACGGAGTGGGGATCATGTTCAAGAATCAACCGGTCTTTGCAAGTGCCCGGTTCGCTCTCATCGCCATTGCAGAGGATGTATTTCGGCTTTGCCGATTCTTTTGGCACGAAGGACCACTTGAGCCCGGTATTGAAGCCGGCGCCGCCGCGCCCGCGCAGTCCGGAATTCTTTACTTCATTGATAATGGCGGCTGGCTGCATTTCGAGGGCTTTTTGCAGTGCCGTATAGCCGTCGAGTTCGCAATAGCGATCAATGTTGGTCGCCCCCATGCCAAAGCGCCGGGAGACAATCTTTACTTCGTCGGGATGAGAGACTAGAGAAGCCATGAAGTCATTTAGTAATTTGGTAATTTTGTAATTGGGAAATTTAAAGTCAAGAGCAAAGCGTCTTCCATTGGTTTTTAAATTATCAATTACCTGATTACAAAATTACCCAATTCCCCTTAGTTCGTCCAAAACCTGATCCAATTTCTCTGGCGTAAGATCTTCGTGGAAATCGTAGTTTACCTGTACTGCCGGAGCCCAGCTACACGCGCCGATGCATTCCACTTCTTCCAGTGAAAACAAGCCGTCGGCGGTCGTTCCCTTGTTTGGAACTCCTAATTTCTGCTTGCAATGATCGAGCAATTCCTCGCCCCCGCGAACCAGGCACGCGATGTTGGTGCAAACCTGGACGTTGTACTTGCCTCGCGGCGTCTTTGTCAGCATCGAGTAATAGCTGATCACATTTTCCACTTCGAGGTCGGTGAGTTCGAGCCGCTCTGCGATTTCGTGAATCACCTCCGGACTCAGATATCCAGTCTCATCCTGCGCATAGAGCAGCGTGGGGACGAGGACTGAGCGCTTTGTCGGGTAGTGCTTGAGCATCCGGGCAAAGCGCGATTCGAATTGATCAGAAAACCTCATAGGATTGAGCAATTGTGTAATTTCGTAATTGAATACCTTCAGGCGGCCTTTCTTTTACCCAATTACAAAATTACCAAATTACGCAATTACTCAATAGCCTACCGGTCTATCTCTCCTAACACGATGTCTATACTCCCGATCGCGGCAACCACGTCCGCGAGCAATCTCCCTTCGCACATAGCGGGCAGCGCCTGCATATTGGCTAGACACGCAGCTCGCATGTGAACACGATAAGGCTTCGCCGTTCCATCGCTCACGATGTAATAGCCCATTTCGCCGCGAGGAGATTCCACTGCCTGATACACCTCGCCTTCGGGCACGGCGAACCCCTCGGAGACGATTTTGAAATGGTAAATCAGGGCTTCCATTTGCGTCTTCATCTTTTCCCGGTCGGGAAGCACGACCTTGGGAGCGTCAGCCTTGATCGGGCCTTCCGGCATGCCATCCACCGCCTGCTGCACAATGGAAATGGACTCCCGCAATTCCCGCACGCGGCACATGTATCGCGCAAAAACATCGCCCTCGGTCGCAACCGGAACTTTGAATTTGAAATTTTCGTACCCGGAATAAGGAGCGTCGCGGCGCAAGTCGAAGTCCACGCCGCTGCCTCGCAGCGATGGTCCGCTGACGCCAAGCGCGATAGCGTCTTCCGCAGTGATTCTTGCCACGCCTTTCGTTCGCATCGCCCAGATGGGATTCCCCGTGAGCAGATTCTCGTATTCATCCACTTTGGAAGGAAAACGCTTGGCGAAATCCCGCACACGGTCCGAAAATCCCAGCGGCGGCTCCAGCGCCACTCCTCCGATACGGAAATAGGAGGTCATCATGCGTTGGCCGCTCACCGCTTCGAAGAGCCGCAGGATGTCCTCCCGCTCGCGGAAGCAATAGAGGAAGACGGTCATGGCGCCGATATCCATCGCATGCGTTCCCAGCCACACCAAGTGGGAGTTGATGCGGGTAAGTTCGTTGAGCATCACCCGAAGCCATTGCGCTTTGGGAGGGATTTCAATTCCGAGGAGCTTCTCGACCGCCAGCACATAGCAAAGGTTATTGGTCAGGGGGCAAAGGTAATCTATGCGATCGGTAAGGGGTACGACCTGGTGATAGAACTTGGCCTCGCAAGTCTTTTCAATGCCCGTGTGCAGGTAGCCGATGTCGGGCATCAGGCGCACAATCGTTTCGCCGTCAATCTCCAGAACCAGGCGCAGCACGCCGTGCGTGGAGGGATGCTGAGGACCCATGTTCAAGATCATGGTGCGGTCTTGACCGGGTTCCAAAGCCGGCATTTGAGTCAGGTGGCCCATTGCTTTATCGGTAGCCCTCGACCGGATAGTCTTTACGCAGCGGATGGCCTTCCCAATCTTCCGGCATCAAAATGCGCCGCAGGTAGGGATGTCCGAGGAAACGAATTCCGAAAAGGTCAAAAACTTCGCGCTCGAAATAATTTGCGCCGGGCCAAACGGATGTGACTGACTCCAGTGCGGGGTTGTCGCTGCCCAATCGCACCTTCAGCCGGACCCGCTCCTTTTTAGGGATGGACAAGAGTTGATAAATAACTTCAAATCTCGGCTCCGAGGGCAACCAGTCCACGCAGGTCACGTCCGACAGGTAATTGAACAAGCAATTAGGATCGTCGCGAAGCAGTCTGCAAGCCTCGCGAATGGCGGAACGCTCGACATAGATGGTCATTTCGCCGCGATCAAACTTCACGCCTTCGACCGCGGCCGGATTCCATGTCAACAATCCCGCAACAGCAGGATGATCTTTCAGTTGTTCGAGATCGGTCATGGCAGGCGCCAGAGGCATTAGACTTCGCCTCGGCGTGGGGAAGTTTCTCCCCAATCCAGCACGCCCTTCTTCCATATATAAAAGAAACCCACGAGAACAATGCCTATGTAGACAACCATTTCCCAGAATCCGAACATCTTGAGGTCGCGCAAGATCACGGCCCACGGGTAAAGGAAAACCGCCTCTACGTCGAATAGAATGAAAAGCATTGCGACCAGGTAGAACTTGACTGAGAAGCGTCCGCGCGCGTCGCCCACTGCGATCATGCCGCATTCATATGGGGACATCTTGGCCCGGGTGGGGCGGCGGTAGCCGATAATCCAGGAAAGGGTCACCACGGCCACAGCAAAAGCGCCCGCGAGCAGAAATTGAATTAATAAGGGCAGGTAATTGGCGAAATAATTGTCGGGCATAGAAGGGCTGTATATAATTTGCGAGCTAAGTAAACACTCTAGACTAGTTTTCGTACTGTGTAGTGTCAAGCGGCGCAAGCAGTGTGGTAATTTCTGACTAAGAGATTAGCTGCGATGACGAAAGCATCATGGAAAACGGACAGAGGACATTTAGTATGCCGCTGGTCCGAAGCGGGGCAGCGCGTCCAATACAATCCGCGTTGGATGCAAGAAGCCTCAGAAGCTCGCGGGAGTTATTTGCCGCCCCTTCCGGATTTTGCCAGCCACAGTCCATTTGCGGGGGCCTCTTGGTTCCAACACTGTACTGCTGATCGCGATTCCGATTAAGTTTGTGAATTTTTAAAATAGTACTGCTGCGGTGGCCTTGTTAGCGCGGGTGAGATCGTGGACGATGTGGACGAAAAGATAAGCGACTCCTATGATTTTTGGTTTTAATACCGACATAAAACAGGAAGATAAGATTTACCACGTGCAGAGCGAGGCTCGCGAAGGCGAGCTCCTGTTGCAGACCCAGGTCTTTGTGCGGGGACGCTGCATTGGAAAATGCGCGAGGTCGTATGCCGAGCGCGCCTCGGAAACTGGATTCAACGATCAGCAAAAAGAACAGATATTGAAGGATCAACACCGGATGGTCCTGGATGCCATTCGGGAGGGGCGACTCGATAACGTCCTTGATAAGCGGGACACCCCGGAGACCCTAGCCGCGATCAAAGAGCTCGATGTGCAGTGGCTGAACGCAAATTCGGTGCACTCCGATCAAGCGCTGATCATGCGGCTTCGGGTAACCGATGGAGGTTCGGGGGTTGAAGGAGCCCGTCTCACTGTGCGGTTCGCGCGTCCCGACGCGGCGCCATTCTATAGTCAGGTGTTAACCAGCCAAAGCGGTGATGCCGAAATGAAGATCGAGGTGGATGAATCTTCCTTGTCCGATTCGTCCGTGCTGGTGCAGGCGAATTATTCTGGGCGGACTGCCACGCGAAAATTTCAACTCAGGAAGGTCGAAGCGTAAGAGATATTATCTCCGCCTGGTAAAATCTGCGGTTTCGCCGCGATTCCTCAGCATGAAGATCGAAATCAATGGGCGAGAGCGCGATTTTCCCGGCCCGCTTTCCCTGTCTGCGCTGGTTGATCAATTGGGGATGAAGCACGACCGGGTCGCCGTGGAATTAAACCGAAATATTGTGCAGCGCGACCGGTGGTCCGAGACGACTCTGTCAGAAGGGGACCGGTTGGAGATTGTTCACTTTGTGGGCGGGGGTTGCTCCACGAAGTCCTGCTAGTTGCCGATTTCGACGCAAGGAGTCTGCATTTGCCGATACAAGTACCTACCGTTAGACTTCCGTAACCTCCAGTACCTACTAAGTCATTGACTCGCGCACTTTCCTACCTAGAATGTTTCAAACATAATTTATTTCATGTGTTTGAACGATCAGGCGTATGCAAGACGCATTCACATCGCGGGATGTGGTTAGGCTGACCGGCATTACGCCGCGTCAACTGCAATGGTGGGACGAACGTGGCATCGTTGTGCCGCTCCGCGAAGGACACCGCCGGGTCTATTCAATGGAGGATCTGGTTGAAGTCTCCGTGATTTGCGATCTCCGGCGGAGAGGGTTCTCGTTGCAGGGGGTGCGTAAAGTAGTGCGTCTCTTGCAGCGGGAATTTAAAAAGCGGCTGGCGGAAACGGTTGACGGCAAATCCGACTACCACCTGCTGACCGACGGTTCATCACTGTATCTCGAAACTTCGGCCAAAGAGATATTGGACATCCTGAAGAATGCGCGGCAGCCCATGCTTGCGATTTGCCTTACTGACAAAGTGCGCCAGGTGAAGGCAATGATTCGTGGCGAAAAAAAAGACAGTAGGGGTGTTTCAAAGGCAAGGCTGGCGCCACAGACAGCGCAGATTAAGAGAAGAAGGGCTTCTTAACTAGGAAGACGAAGGATTTTCACGAGGGGAGGCTCAATGGTAGGAGAACTGGACATCCTGACCGAATGGATTCCGGAGCAAATGTCTCCCGGAACGATCTTTGTCCTGGAAAATGCGGGAAAGGTGGGAGAGAGCGCCGATCCTTATTGGGCAGTGTTATCTTGCCCCAATTGCGGAACGCTCGGCCTGATCACGCGGAAGCAGATTGCCGGTTTGTTGCCCGTGATCTGCGGATCGGACCACTGCGCGGCCCAGTTCTTTATCCACGACAGCGAGATAATAATCCGCAAGGCTTTTTGAAAAATTCTCAAACCCGACTATTTTCTGAGTGCTTTGATCTTCTCTAACTCCACGGGCACATGGTCAACGATTTCAATTCCAAATCCTTCCAACGCCGCCACGCGCCGAGGATGATTTGTCAGAAGCCGAATCTTGCGCAAGTTCAAGTCTGACAATATTTGGGCCCCAATGCCAACCTCGCGTTGAGTCTTTCGTTCACTTTCAGCAGTTGATTGGGATAAGGCATTCCGTTCTTTATGGAAGAAGAGGGAAGTGTGGTCCGCGATTCGGTCTACCAAAAATCCCTTCGAATCTTGATGAAGGTAAATAAACGCGCCGCGTCCCTCGTTGGCAATTGCCTCCAGGGACGCATTCATGGTTGCCTGGCAGTCACAACTTGTCGAGCCGAACACGTCTCCGGCCAGGCAATGCGTATGCATGCGCACCAAAACAACTGCATCAGGAGCGATTTCGGGCGTCGCCACATCGCCATAGACCAGCGCCACATGCGACTCTCCACCATCAATTTCACTCTGATAGGCAATGAGGCGGAACTCGCCATGACGTGTTCCAATCATCGCCTCGCCAACACGATGAACATAGCGTTCGTGCTGCATCCGGTAACGGATGAGTTCAGCCACGGTGAGCATTTTCATGCCGTGCACTTGGCAGAATTCGATAAGATCGGGAACCCGCGCCATAGTTCCGTCGTCACGCATGATTTCGCAAATTATGCCGGCGGGAATGAGCCCGGCAAGGCGCGCCAAATCTACCGCGGCCTCCGTTTGTCCGGCCCGCACCAGCACGCCGCCTTTGCGAGCCCGCAGAGGAAAAACATGACCGGGGCGGGCAAGATCCGCCGGTCGGGTGGCGGGATCAATCGCGACCTGAATAGTACGGGACCGGTCGTATGCCGAAATCCCGGTGGTTACGCCTTCGCGCGCGTCAATCGCTTCGCAGAATGCCGTGCCATAATTTGAAGTGTTTTCAGAACTCATGGGGCCAAGCCGAAGATGATCGAGCCGTTCTCCGGTCATGGCCAGGCAAACCAGCCCCCGGCCATACTTGGCCATGAAGTTGATCGCCTCGGGACTTACTTTCTCGGCGGCGAGGGTTAGATCGCCTTCGTTTTCCCGGGCTTCGTCATCCACTACCACCACCATCTTTCCCAAGCGAATCTCGGATATCGCGGTCGCGGCATCGGTGAAAGGCGCGGTGGAGATCATTATGAGTGATTGTAGCAAACGAGTTCGGCGGAGCTTTGCTCCGCCGGGCAGACGAGGACGTCTCTGCCCCTACGTCAGAGCAGAAAGACGAGACGTCTTCCCTTGCGCAGAAAAAGGGCCGCAAGTTTGCGGCCCTCATATCCGACCCTCAATGAACTTATAGTGTGGACTCGATCTCAAATCCCCAAGCCTCCAAAAGCGGCTCCGGGATGTACTTGGAATTCTTATTTCGGCGCGCCCACTCGCGCAGCCGGGTGGACCGCAAGTACTGGTCAGGCGAGAGTTTATATTCCCGAACCACCTGTTCAAATTCGGTCACTGTAGGTGTAATGGGACCAATAGGTTCCGGTTTGCCCCAGTTCGGATTGCCACGTCGCTTTGCCATCAGAATTCAGCCCTCGCTCTAAAGTATTCGGCCGCTACAGTTTAGATTGCGCTTCCCAAGGCAAAGATTCTCTCAAGAATCATATTTCTTCCCGCCAAAGCGAAGCTCGCAACGGCAAAAATCCAACATCCCTACGGAAGTCAGTGATTCTACAGAGCTTCTTGGCCAGAGTCAATATCGGCGACGGTTCATGCGATTGGACCATTCCTGCCGGTTCTTACCGGGGAAGAAGGAATTTTTGAAGCACTTCCTTGCGTCCAACAGGAAGCTCGCGGTTACGGGCGTAACCGGAACCTTTCGACGTGCCATTGACTGAGAAATACGCGAATCCTACATTCAAATAAGGAGCTTTACCCGGCTCCATTCCTGGGACAATCACGATGAATTTGCAGGCGCTTGTTCTGTGTTCCGACGAGAAGACCGTGCGCATTTTGCGCCGAGTCTTGAACGAGCTTGAAATCAACGTCGAACACTGCTCCACGGCCGACGCGGCCACCCAAAAGCTTACCCGGAATCGGTTTGAGGCTGTGATCGTGGATTGTACCGGCGAACACCTTGCTTCCAACGTATTGCGAAGCGCACGTACCGCGCCGTGCAACAAACGAGCGGTGGCGGTCGCCATTGTGGATGGACAAAAAAGCCTCGGGGGCGCCTTTGACCTCGGAGCTCACTTCGTCCTGTACACTCCGATCTCGGTGGAACGGGCTAAGACCAGCTTCCGTGCGGCTCGGGCCCTAATGAAACGCGAGCGGAGGCGTAATGCCCGTATCCCAGTCGAGATCAAGGTGACTTTGACTTTCGAAGGAAAAGGAGAACAGTCAGCGGTCACGTCAGACATCGGCGAGGGGGGAATTGCGTTAAGCCTTCCTCGGCGTCCAAGGAATGGTGAGCGGCTACAAATCCAATTCATCTTGCCGGGCACGGAATACAGCATCCAATGCGGCGGAGAGGTAGCCTGGGAGAATGCCCGGCGGCAAACTGGGATTCGTTTCATTGACCTCCCTCCTGACTGCCAGATGCGATTGAATGCCTGGCTTCTCAGTCATTCACCTGAACTCGAGAAAGATGACCCGCCGCTGCCGTGCAAGCTCACCGATCTAAGCTTAGGCGGGTGTTATCTCGAAGTAGCATCGCCTTTTCCGGTACATTCGCGCCTGACCCTGGCGGTCGATTCCAAACTGC
>JBOGLA010000039.1:0-25073 GCA_050746185.1 Terriglobales bacterium
CAATACCTGCACGAAGTAACAGACGCAGACTTCACCTTGCGAAATCAGGTTCAGCAATCTCAGGCGGGTGGGATCGGCCAGGGCACGAAACAAGCGATCCAGGGAAATGGGTGTCACGGTAAATAAAGGCTACCACAAATATATTCGTCTTGACAGATATGTATGAGCAGAGTAGCGTTTAACATATTCGCTGGCGCGAATATGTGGAGGTTCTTGTTATGGAAGGAATCAAGTGACCGAATAGATGGTTGGTGGAACTAGCGTCCACCGCGTGATTCTGAAAGCGAAGCTTGGGTCGCAATGAGCGAGAGCAACAGCAAAAGCAAAAACTTTCTAATAAGTGAAAGTCAAAACCCCCGAGACTCAACGACGCCTCACCGGCACCGCTGGCCTTGGTCGCTCCAAGTGTCTCTTGACAACGCCGAACAAGGTTATAGAGTGGTGCGCCCCTCATTCGTTTTTTTGAATGAGTGGGTGGGTGTGGGCTTATCTCCATAGTTTAGATTTTCGCTATCAAATCATCTATATGCCGATATGGACGAAGGCTATTTCGCGCCACACGCGAACCCTATGCTACCCAGCCACCTGTTCCTGCGCCTGAGCATCTGACTGCTCGTTCAGCGCGTAGCATAAGTACATCATCTGCCCGACGTGGTGATGCATGTGAGTGGCGCACCGCAGGAAGATGGTCATGCGATCATGGGCATCTTCTTCCCGCACCGCGGTATATTCCTTCGACCAGTCTTCGCTGGTTTGGATTAGTAAAGTCCTCAGAACAACGTCAACCGCCTCGTCAAATTGTTTTAAAGTCGCTTCCTTGGTTGAGTGATTGGTCTCGCTAAATTCCCGGTCGCGGTCGCGAACGTATCCCGTTTCCCCAACCTCGGCGCCAATGTAATAGCTCAGGTTGCCGGAAAGGTGAAGCGCCAGATGTCCGAAGCTGTTTCCAAAGGCGAACGGCTTTCGCCAGAAGTCTTCCTCGCTCAGCGGCGCGGCCAGTTCCCGCACCTTGCAAGCGAGACTCGTATAGCGTTCGGTAAATGCTCCGACGAGCGTTGAGTTCAGATCATCCATGTTTATCTTCTCTCTGTAGTTTCATGCGCAGTTGCGCAAAACCAGCGCTGAATTCTTGCTCCCGAAAGCGATGCAGTTGCACACCGCATTTTCAATTGTCTTCTTGCGGCCCGCCGTCGGAACGTAATCCAAATCGCAGTCGGGATCGGGATCCGAAAGATTGATCGTCGGCGGAATCTGCCCGCGCTGCATGGCTACAATCGTCGCGGCGACGCCGGCCGCTCCGCAAGCTCCCTGCGGATGCCCGATCTGCGACTTCAACGCCGACATCGGAACATCCTTCGCCCGCCCCCCGAGCGCCAATTTCAACGCTCGTGTTTCGATGCGGTCATTCAACTGCGTGGATGTCCCGTGGAGGTTCACATAATCAATATTTCCCGCGGAGATTCCGGCTTCCTTCATCGCCAGGCAAATCGCGCGCGCCGGTTCCTCTCCACACTCCTGCAAGCGCACCCGATGAAAGGCTTCGCAGGTTGATCCATAACCGCAAACTTCCGCCAGCATCGTCGCGCCCCGCGCCCGCGCATGTTCGTACTCTTCCAGGATGAACATCCATGCGCCTTCAGCCAGCACAAATCCGTCACGATCCACCGAGAACGGACGCGATCCCCGCTCCGGCGCGTCGTTCCATGAACCGGTCAGAATTTTCATCAGGATAAATCCCTTCACGATTCCCAAAGCGATGGGCGCGTCCGCCCCGCCGCTCAGCACCATGTCCAGACGTCCCGATTGAATCTGCCGAACTGAGTACCCGAACGCATCGGTTGACGAAGTACATCCCGTAGTGATGACGTGACTGGCGCCGCGCAATCCGAAACGGACGCTGAGTTCGCTGGAGAGCGTTCCCATCACGCCCGTTGGGACGCAAAACAAACTCATTGATTTATATTGCTCGCGAAAAAACAGCCGGTATTGTTCCTCGGTAAATTCCTGCGACCCGCCGCCGGAGCCGATAATCACGCCGAAGCGCCGCCGTTCCTCAAGCGGAAGAGAAGCTGGATCAATTCCGGCCTCGCGAAACGCCTCAGTCGCCGCGGCCAGACCCAGCGGCAAGACCCGCGATACATGTTTGCGCTCGCGCTTCTCCACCCACTCCAGTTCGTCGAAGTCGCGGACCTCACCGGCGATTTGTACCTGAATTTCGGCGGGATCGAATCGCGAAATGCGTTTGACGCCGCTCCTTCCCGCAAGAATTGCTTCCGAAAAAGCTGAATTTCCCACGCCGTTCGGGCTGACCGCTCCCATGCCGGTAATCATGACCCGCCGCTTCAGCTTCTCTGCTATCTTCATCCTGCAAATATATATGAAGCGGGAAGGGGAAACGCGCGCCAATTTAGCCCTCCATCAGGCGCCAGGCTTCGCGGAATTGCTCAAAACGGGCGCAGATGCGCTTACTCCTTATTCCGCCTGGGTATAGACGGATGCACATGCGTTTTTCTAGTGCTTCTACCGGAATCACATACCAGACATCGTAAGGAGCGATGAAGACGGCAATAAAATCAATGTGTTCGGAGGAATATGGAATCGAGCGTTTGTTTCCGCGATGAACGATTTTTATTTGATACTGCTTGCGGCGATATCCGCCTTTGCTGCTGAAGCAGGATTTTACCTGAATGCGAAGCAGTCGCCTTCCGTGTTGCACGAGAATGTCGTAGGGATGGCTGTCGCCGTAAGGGCGCGCCACTCCGAAGCCGCGGGTTGCCGCTCGATGCATGAAGCCCAACTCGGCGAGCTCGCCCATGCGCTTGGTGCCGAGGTCTCCGGCGGGCGCGTAAGTGCTGCGCCGTTTCAAAGTTTCACCATAATGAATTCCTTGTTTTTAGGGGATGAGCCAAGATGGCCCTGGTGTGTCCACAAGATCATTCGGGACTGAAGTCCCCCAGGATGACATCTGCAAAAAAAATGGCTTTCGCAAAGAAAAACGTCTGCAAAGAAGCCAAGCCCGGGTTGGAAATAATCCGCTGGACGTGTGGGCCGGCGTGGCCATTGCTGTGGCTTCGCCTACCCCGTCGGAGCGCAACCCGGTAACCGTTAAAATGTTTGGAAAGAAAAAGGGGCGGAGGGAATCCGCGCCTTGCTTGCCTAAAGGTTAAGATGAATATTTAAGCTATATCTCTATGATAACACATTAATAAGGTAATTGAGACACGCTTTCCAAGTTTATTGTGCCCATGATTGCAGCAAGTTAAGCCAAAATTGAGTAGGAAGGACACTTGACAAGAATTTTAGGATTGCACTAAAAGTGGTGCAAAAGTGACTTTCGCGACATTGGGCTGACGCGGAGGGAAGCGGTCGCTTGATACAATCCTCGCGAATTGGGCGCCCGCCAAGCGGAAATCCCTTGATACGAGCGGCACGAATTCCCACCCTTGCGAAAATCGCGCAAGGATGGGGCAGCCACAGTTACGATGATGCCCACAAAAACAAAGGCGCCGCCCGCCAAGCCGCATTTGGGTGTTCGAAAATGAAATCCAAACAGTGGTTCCTTGCGGGCCGATGCTGGCGGAGATCCTTCGGCCAGCGCAGCAAAACGCTGGCTCTCAGGATGACATCACTAGATAACCTAATCTTTGAGCAACTGCCTTGCGATCACCAGTCTTTGTATCTCGCTGGTTCCCTCGCCGATGGTGCAGAGCTTCACGTCGCGATAAAACTTTTCGGCGGGGTAGTCTTTGATGAAGCCGTATCCGCCATGAATCTGGACGCCTTCATTGGCGCAACGCACCGCGACCTCGCTGGCGTAAAGTTTCGCCATGGACGATTCGAGAGTTGTCTTCATTCCTGCATCCTTCATGGACGCAGCCCGCAGCGTCAGTAATTTCGCGGCTTCGATCTCGGTTGCCATATCCGCGAGCTTCCATTGGATCGCCTGAAAGTCGCTGATCGCTTTACCAAACTGCTTCCTCTGCTTGGAATAATTCAAAGCGGCGTCGTAGGCGCCTTCGGCCATGCCCAGGGATAGCGCGGCGATGGAAATCCTTCCGCCGTCGAGCACGCGCATGGCGTCAACGAAGCCCTGGCCTTCGGTTCCGAGTAAATTTCCGGCGGGAAGGACGCAGTCTTCAAAAATCAGTTCGGCGGTGTCGCTGGCACGCAATCCCAGTTTGTTTTCTTTTTTCCCGGGACGGAAACCCTTCGTGTCTTTTTCTACGAGAAAAGCGGACAGGCCGTGAGTGTGCGCGGCACGGTCGGTCACGGCGACGACCACCAATACGTCGGCGTAATGGCCGTTGGTGCAGAAGGTTTTTGTGCCGTTGAGAACCCAGTTGTTTCCTTTGCGGACGGCGGTCATCCGGGCGCTGCCCGCGTCGGACCCCGAGGAAGGCTCGGTCAACCCCCAGGCGCCGATGAATTCTCCCGTAGCCAGTTTGCCGACATATTTCTTTTTTTGATTTTCGTTTCCGGACAAAAAGATATGGTTCGAGCAAAGCGAGGTATGCGCGGCGACGATAATTCCGACCGATCCATCCACGCGGGACAGCTCTTCAATCGCGGTAACGTATTCCACATATCCCATGCCCGCGCCGCCGTATTCGGCAGGGAAGATAGTTCCTAAAAGGCCCAGCCTGCCCAATTCTTTTATCGTGGAGAGCGGGAACTCGCCCGACTCGTCCCACGTCATGACGTTCGGAGCGATTTCGCGCGCGGCAAATTCACGAACCGTGCTTTTTAATTGAAGCTGTTCATCGTTGAGTTGGAAGTCCACAGTCCCTCCTGCACTCGATCCTGTGCAGAACTTTAATTAGAACATGCGATGGAAATTGGACGAAGCGCTTATACCGACCGTTCGGTTGAAAGTTTAGAGCCAAGTGTGAGAACTATTCTTTCGCCCCGCTGGGGCTTTAATTTTCCCCACGTTTTACCCCGGGCTCGCGCCCGGGGCTGCATTCTACCGCCGCTTCGCGGCTGGGAACGCACATGTTGTAGTTGTTTCCACCAGGAAGTCGCATGTCGTTACAACGTGGGAGGGGCATGTTTTCCCGGCGCGGGAACTCGTACGTTGTTGCGCATGGGAGCGGAATTGTGGTCGGGAAGAAACTTCAGCGCGACGCGACGTCCCAGGCGGTCTGCCACTGTTTGGTCACAAATAGTTTTCCCGCTGAGGCTCCTTAGGCCTATCGTAGGGAGACGCAATTTGCTACGTCCTCACAGAAATAAATCGCTGGAACACTTCGTTTGACAGCAGCCGTCCCCGCGGGGTCAGGCGAATAAATTGACCTACGCTCTCCATCAGTCCGTTGCTAATGCAATCCGCAATAATGCCCGCGACTTCGGCCATTGCAGGCATCCCAAATTGTTCTTCCAGAAGATGGAGATTCACCCCTCGCGTGAGGCGCAACCCAAGGAAAAATGCCTCTTCCAAAGCGACCTCCGGCGAAATTGGAGTGACCTCTGGCGGTCGTCCAGCCATAAATTCTTCCAGCGAGTCCGGTGTGCAAAAACGCGCCCCTTCGCGATCTTCACCTCCTGAGGTCAACGCGTCCGGGTAGCCGTTCAAAGCCGCGTCATTCCCAATATCCCCCGCAAAGAGCATGGAATGGGCATCCACTCCAAATCCCAGATATGGCTGCCGAGTCCAGTACTTCAGATTGTGGCGTGATTCCAATGCAACCTGGCAGAAATTAGAAATTTCATACTGGGTTATCCCCGCAGCATTCAGTCGTTCGCAAGCCTCTTCGTAGAAATCGGCAACCGCATCTTCATCCGGTGCAAAGTGAGCGTGATAGCGGGTTCCGCCCGCGATAAGTTCACGCCCCAGACGCGAGTCTTGGTCCACTTCGAGCATATAAATACTGACGTGAGGCGCTTCCAGCGCAATGACTCGATCGAGCGAAGCTTTCCAGCTTTCCGCCGTCTGGTGCGGCAGGCCCGCGATAAGATCAATGTTGATATTCTCGATTCCCGCCGCGCGCAGCCGCGAGACATCATTCATGACAGTTTCCCGCTTATGCAAACGCCCGACGGACGCGGCTTCCCGATCAACGAATGACTGCACTCCCAGGCTCACGCGGTTGACCCCGCAGCGCCGAAACATTTCGAGAATTGCCGGGTTTATTGTTCCCGGAGCGCACTCTACGGTGATTTCTGCATCCCGCTCTAAATCAAAAGTTGACCGGATGGCGACAAATAATCGCTCAAGATCGCTCAGATCAAGTACAGTAGGAGTTCCGCCGCCGATGAATATCGAATCAACAACGCGCTCGAGCCGGACACCAAGTTGTTCGGCCAAGCGGGAAGCGTGTTCCATGCTGTCGCAGACGCGGTTGACATAACTCTGATGAACGGCTCGCGAAAAAACATCAGACGCGAAGTTGCAATAGCTGCACTTGCTGCGGCAGAAAGGCACCGAGATATAAACGCCTAGAGCCATTGCCTGCATTATCCCACTTCGCTGAAACGGCTGGTGTGCAGCAAAGCAACTCGGCGGAACAGAGTCCGACAACTCTATGCTCCCTCGCGTAGTAATCACAGGAATGGGCGTAGTCAGCCCTAATGGAATCGGCAAGCAAGCGTTCTGTCTTGCAGTGCTGGCCGGAAAGTCGGGAGTCAAGAGAATTTCGCGCTTCGATCCGTCGGGCTTGCCGGTGCAGATCGCGGGAGAAATTCCGGAATTCGATGAGCTCGCCTGGGTGGATGCCCGCGAGCGCAAGCACGTATCGCGCGTGGTCCCTTTGGCGATCGCGGCTTCCCACGAAGCCATTCAAGATTCGGGCCTCGATCCCGCGGCAATGTCCATGGACGAAAAGCGCGAGATCGGAGTCATTCTCGGCACAGGCGGGGGCGCACAGGAATTTTCCGAAGAGCAATATCGGCTGTGGCATTCCGGGCACGTGAAACAGGTTAGCCTCTTTTGCATTCCGTCCGGCACCATGGGGACGCTTCCCAGCGAGATCAGCATGCGCTTCGGTTTCCGCGGCTACAGCCACGTCGTCACCGCCGGGTGTACGTCTTCTACGGATGCCATCGGCTACGCATATCAACATATTCAGGCGGGAGTTCAACCTTTATTTCTCGTCGGTGGAGTAGATTCCCCTATTACTGCCGGAATCATCAAGGGATACACACTGCTGCGCGCGCTGACGCAGTCATGGAATCAGGAGCCGGAGCGCGCTTCGCGGCCATTTTCCGCCGACCGCAACGGCTTCGTCATTGCCGAAGGTTCGTGGATGTTCATTCTCGAGGATTATGAACATGCGAAGTCACGCGGCGCGCGCATCTATGCCGAAATTGTTGGTTATGGATCCACCTGCGAAGCCTTCCACCGCGTACGCATGAGCGATTCCCCGGAAGAACCGGCGCGCGCAATTGAGCTTGCTCTGGAAGAAGCGAAGCTCACTCCGGAAGACATTCAGTACGTGAATTTGCACGGGACTTCCACCGAAATGAATGACCGGGTTGAAACCAGCGCCCTGAAATTAGCCTTCGGTAATCATGCTGCCAAGGTTCCGATGTCAGGACTGAAATCGCAAATTGGGCACGCCCAGGGGGCGTGCGGCTCCGCCAGCCTCGCCGCGACCCTCGTCGCCATGGAACACGCCAAGATTCCGCCAACCATCAATCTCGACGTCCCCGATCCTTCCTGCGATCTGGATTATGTTCCCGAAGCGGGGCGAAGGGTTTCAATCGAGCACGCAATTTGCAACTGCGTTGGATTCGGATCGAAGAATTCAGCGCTGGTGTTGAGGCGCGCGTAGGGGATGCAAGTACGAAACTGAATCCACAACGCTCTCACCATCCGCTGCCGGAAGCCCGCGCATCCGGGTTGTAACCAAACCCTCTCAATGGACGTTTAGGTTTATTTGACTTGACGAACTGGCGCTCATAATATGACTGCTCATTGAGGATATGGGTCTTAGGAGCATCGTTATTCCGAAGGGATTCTATCTCTCCGAGCAATGCAGATTCCTGGGCGTCGAGCTGGCGGCGATTGTGCCGATGCGATGGCTCGGAATGACAAATGACGCAATGATGGGATCGCAATGATTGGTAAACGATGATCGGCAAAACAATCTCGCATTACAAGATACTGGAGAAGCTGGGCGGCGGCGGCATGGGCGTCGTCTACGCTGCTGAAGATCTTCGCCTGGGACGCCGGGTGGCACTAAAATTTCTTCCCGACCAGATGGAAGCTGATGCGCAGGCGCTCGAACGTTTCCGCCGCGAGGCGCGAGCCGCTTCCGCTCTCAATCATTCGAACATTTGCACGATCTATGACATTGGCGAGGAGGACGGCCGTCACTTCATTGTGATGGAGTACCTCGAGGGCGTGACGTTGAAGCATCGCATCGAGGGCAAGCCCTTCAACGTTGAGCAACTGGTTGACATCTGCGCTCAGATCGCCGATGGGCTGGATGTCGCACACGCGGCGGGCATCGTGCATCGCGATCTGAAGCCCGCCAATCTGTTTCTCACCAGGCGCGGGCAAGCCAAGATTCTGGATTTCGGCTTGGCGAAAGTTGACGAACAGCAATCGAGTTCCGGGCAAGCCGGTTCGTCACTGCCCACCATGGCCATTGATCCGGCTCACTTGACCAGTCCAGGCAGCACCGTTGGGACGGTCTCTTATATGTCGCCGGAGCAGGCGCGCGGCGAAGAGCTCGACGCCCGCACGGACATATTTTCATTCGGCGCGGTGATGTATGAGATGGCTACCGGAGTTCAGCCATTCAAGGGCAATACGCCGGCGGTCATTTTCGAAGCCATTCTGAACCGCGCCCCTGTGGCCCCGGTGCGGCTCAATCCCAATCTGCCGGCGAAGTTGGAAGACATCATCAACAAGGCGATGGAGAAAGATCCCAACCTGCGCTACCAGCATGCTTCGGATATTCGCGCAGATCTGCAGCGAATGAGACGCGATTCTGAGACTGCGAAGGTGGCTGCGGCAAGCTCGGGATCGGTGGCTGCGGCGGGATCGGGATCAACGCCCGCCATGGCGACGCCAGTTTCGGGATCAGCGGCGGTAGCATCGTCGTCGAAAGTGAGTGCCGTCAGTGAAGTCGCCGCTGGAAAGAAGCACTTTCCATGGGCAGCGATCGTGACGGCATGTTTTGTGCTGGCCGCGGCGGCGGTTGGCCTGCTTTATTTCCGGTCGCGGCAGGCGAACGCTCTCACCGAAAAGGACTCCGTACTTCTCACCGACTTTGTGAACACCACCGGCGATCCTGTGTTCGATGGAACATTGAAGCAGGCTCTGGCAGTGCAACTCGAGCAGTCTCCTTACCTCAATATATTGCCCGAATCACGCATCAGCGCCGCATTGAAGTTCATGGGCCGTCCGCCGGACGACCGGATTACCTCGGATGTTGGCCGGGAGATCTGCCTGCGCGAGGGAGCCAAAGCGATGCTGACCGGCTCCATCGCGAGCCTGGGTAATTCCTATGTGATCACCCTGAACGCGGTCAATGCGCAGACGGGAGATTCGCTCGGGAGAGAACAGGCTGAGGCCCCGACCAAAGAGGCCGTGCTCAAGTCGCTCGATCAGGAGGCTTCCGGGCTGCGAGCCAAGCTGGGCGAGTCGCTCAGTTCGGTGCAGAAGTTTGCCACGCCGCTGGAGCAGGCTACGACGTCATCGCTCGAAGCGTTGCAGGCGTTCAGCAAAGGGCAGGCCGAGCATCTCAGATTCAACGACGAGGGCGCCATTCCATACCTGAAGCATGCGGTAGAGCTGGACCCGAACTTCGCCATGGCATATGCCACTTTAGGCGTCGCCTATGGCAATACTTCGCTGGACACGCAGCAACAGGAAGCGCTGAAGAAAGCCTTTGACCTGAAAGACCGGGCCAGCGAACGCGAAAGGCTTTACATTTCCGCTCACTATTACGACGAGGTCACGGGAGAAGTCGAGAAGGCCATTCAAACCTACGAGCAGTGGAAGCAGACTTATCCTCGGGACACGGTTCCACTGGATAACCTGGCTCTTCTTTACAACCAGATCGGGCAGCACGAAAAGGCCTTGGAAAATGCGAACGAAGCAAACCGGGTTGATCCCAAAGACCGTTACGCCTATCAGAATCTCGGGGGATCGTATATCGCTTTGGGCCGGTACGATGAGGCCAAAGCCATTATTGATCAGGCGGTGGCACAGAAGGCGGATGCGTTTCCCATGCATATGCAAGCCTACGTCCTGGCCTTTATCCGTGGCGACCAGACCGCCATGCAGCGGGAAACTGAGTACTTCGCCGGGAAACCCACCGAACCCTTCATATTGATGGATGAGGCTCAAGTTGCGGCCTCCGAAGGGAAAATAGAGACGGCGCGGGGACTCTTCGATCAGGCGTTCAGTTCAGCCCAGTCACACGACATGAAAGAATTCACCGCAAGCGTCCGGGCTATCGAGGGCATGTTTGAGGCGAACCTTGGAACTACTGCGGCAGCGCGGCAGCGCGTCGCAGAGGCATTCGCCATCTCGCAAGATAAGGACACAAGAATTTCCGCGGTCAAAGCGCTGGCCCTGGCCGGCGACGCCAGCGGCGCGCAGAAGCTGATTGATGAATTGTCGAAGGAGTACCCATCGGACACGCTGCTCAACCAGGTAGATATCCCGGAGGCAAAATCAATTCTGGAGATGCAGCGGAATCAACCGGCTGCGGCGGTCGCAACTCTGGAATCGAGCGTGCCATACGACATGGGCGGCGGTATCGTGGGTGCGGGACTCTTGCCCGTGTATCTTCGCGGTGAAGCATTTCTTCTTGGTCACGACGGAGCCAAAGCGTTAGAGCAATATCAGAAGATTTTGGATCATCCCGGCTTAGCTCCATTGAGCCCGCTGCGGCCGCTGGCGAAGCTTGGATCTGCACGCGCTTATGTTCTTACCGGCGACACCGGAAAAGCCAAGGCCGCCTACCAGGATTTCTTCGCAACGTGGAAAGACGCCGACCCCGACATCCCGGTGCTGGTGAAAGCGAAAGCGGAGTACGCGAAATTGGGGCAGTAGGCTTGTGCTGTGCCATCTTGGCCAAAAGCCCCACCCTCCTTCCCTAGCGCGTAGGCACACCGACTCGAAGCATGCGAACGGCTTTGGGCGAAAAACATTCGGTCGGAAGGGATACAACTTTACCGCCTAGCTGGCAGGCGGTTTGCCTTCTCGGAAGGCGATTTCCATCGTCGGACGAGCAGTGGTCTAATCAAAATGTCCAGGCGATTCTCTAAACCTTTCAGAACGAGCGGGATAGTCGCGCTGCCGGGGAATCCGGAGGATGGCGAACCAGTTGCAAAGGAAAGAGCGGGGGTGCGCATGGCCACACGACATAGGCTTTTCGCCTCGATATCGGCGATCTTTCTTTTCCTCCTCCTGATCAGTCCTCAAATTTCTCGCGCGGATGACGTGGGTTTCAGCAATCTCGGTTCTAACGACTCTTATATCGGCAGTTGCACCTGTGGATGGGGCATTGGCAACGGTTGGTACGGTTCCATGGCGGTTCCGTTCACCACATCCTCGGGTGGGGACCTTAGCCAAATCCTCATCGCACTGACGTCTTACGGCGGAACGAGCGCTACTACAGAACTAGTCAACGACAATAGCGGCGTACCGGGAACGACGGTGCTCGAATCGTGGAGTCTGACCGGACTCCCCGGATGGAATTCGACGGGCACGATCCAACCGAGCCAGACGCTGATTGCAAGCCCCGGTGTCGAATTGTCGGGAGGAACTCAATATTGGCTTGAAGTTCTGCCGGACTCGGGCAATTTCATCTGGATGCCGAACAATTTGGGCCAGTGGCAGGTGAACGGGCAATTCCCCTCCTGCTCGAATGGGTGCAGCAACGAGTATGACACACAGTACGCGCCCGCATTCGAAGTAACGACGCCCGAGCCATCCGAAGTGCCCATGGCGGTTCTTGGATTCGCAGCGGTGCTGTATGTCGGCTGGCGGAGGCGTGCGGCCCGGGAATACGTCCTGGCATAAGATCGAGTTGAGGTCTGGGGCCCACCACTTAATTTGCGGCTGCCCTGTTGCGGCATCAAGCAGGGCAACCGGCGCTGCCTCCATTCGCATCGAAATTACAAAGCTTATCCGCCATACTTCGACTACGGAACGCCTGCCGGTGATCGGCATATATTCTTGAGAAAAGAAAGCGATTCGATGCTCGCTAGCGCTGTTGCGCCTCTGGCGGGACGGCTCTACTGCGAACATGTCAATCCGCAATGGGTTCGATTGCTGGACCTGCTGGACATGAACGTCCAGTATGAACGTTGCCTGGGCTGCGAACTATTTACCTCTGATCACCGTCGCATTTTGGATTTCCTGTCAGGCTATTGCGTTCACAATGCAGGGCACAATCATCCGGAGGTCATTGCCGCAATCCGCGAAGAACTGGAAAGTTGCGGGCCGGCGATGATCCAGACTCACATCGCCGAACGCGCGGGCGAGCTTGCCGAAAAGCTTTGCCGGCGCGCAGGCGGGCGGCTGACGAAAGTCTTTTTCGGCAGTTCGGGTAGCGAAGGCGTGGAAGCTGCGATCAAGTTTTCGCGCGCGCACACCGGCCGTAATGGATTGCTCTACGCCGACGGCGCATTTCACGGCCTTACCTGTGGTGCGCTTTCACTGATGGGGAATTCATTCTGGCGCGAAGGGTTTGGCCCGCTGCTGCCGCAAACCACGGCGATCCCTTTCGACAACCTGGAACAGCTTGAGCAGAAACTTGCCACCGGGGAATTCGCGGCTTTTTTTGTAGAACCGATCCAATCGGAAGCTGGAATCCGAGTGCCGGCGGCAGACTATCTGCGCGAAGCCGAGGCGCTATGTCGCCGCTACGGAAGCTTGCTCGTGCTCGATGAAGTGCAAACCGGGATGTATCGCACGGGACCCTTCCTGGCGGCGCAACATTACGGCATCGAGGCTGACATGGTGATTCTCGCCAAGGCGCTCAGCGGCGGACTTGTCCCGGTAAGCGCGGTGCTGATGACTGACGCCATTTTCGATTCTGTTTATGACTCCTTGCGCCGCGCGATTATCCACACATCTACCTATGGAGAGAACGGTCTTGCAATGCGGGCAGCGTTGGCCACGCTGGAGGTATTGGAGACGGAAAATTTGGGTCAGCGATCTAGCACCATGGGCCAAGCGCTTCAGAAACGATTGAGCGAAGCTCTCAGCGGCTTTGAAATAGTGAAGCAGATTCGGGGCGAGGGGCTGCTGATTGGTATTGAATTCCAAAGTCCGGAATCACTGCGACTCCGCATTCCATTTGAAGCGTTTCTGCGGATTCATCCCGCCATGTTCGGGCAGATGGTAGTGATGCGGCTATTTCGTGACAGCGGAATTCTCACGCAAATTTGCGGGAACAACTTCATGGTACTGAAAGCCGCTCCGCCCCTGACCGTGAGCGAGGCGCAAACCGGAGAGTTCGTTGCGGCCGTTGAGAAGGTGATGAAGCTGGCGCACTCGTCATCGGGGTTTTGGTCGGAAGCGCTGGGATTGGCGCGGAGAGCAATGGGAATTTAATAACCAGTCCCCAGTTATCCGTTGGTGAGTTACCAGTTGGTTTTCAAACTATGAAGATTGTCAGCGTCACTAGCGCTTTTCCCAAACACTACTATTCGCAGGAAACGCTGTTCGCAGCCCTCCAGCAATACTGGGGCAATGGGATTCCAAGGATTGATGTCCTCCGCCGCCTTCATAAGAACGTTGGCGTGGAGGGGCGTTTCTTGTCCCTGCCGATTGACGAATATCCCAGGCTCCGCAGTTGGGGAGAAGCGAACGACCACTGGATCCGGACAGCGCAGGAACTCGGACATTGCGCGATCACCTGCGCCGTCAACAAGGCGGGACTGCAAGTACAAGACATTGGCGCGTTCTTTTTTACTTCCGTCACCGGAATTTGCAGTCCGTCCATTGATGCCCGGTTGATTAACCGTATGGGGATGTCCCCAAATATCCGCCGGGTTCCGATGTTTGGGCTGGGATGCGTGGCGGGTGCTGCCGGAATCTCGCAGGCGGCGGATTATGTTCGGGCGCATCCCGATCAAACCGCGTTACTGCTGGCGGTGGAACTGTGCTCCCTAACGCTGCAACGCGAGGACTTTTCGGTCGCGAATCTTATCTCGACCGGACTATTCGGAGACGGGGCCGCCGCCGTGCTGATTGCAGGCGATCAATTCAGCTTGCCCGCAACAAATCCTCAAACCAATCCCGGCCCAGAAATCCTGGCAACTCGTTCGATTTTCTATCCCGGAACCGAAGACATGATGGGGTGGCACGTTTCGGAGGACGGTTTTCGCATCGTGCTCTCCCCCGAGGTTCCGGATCTGATCGAGCAACACCTTGGCCACGATGTGGATGGCTTTCTGGCCGACCTTGGATATGACCGCAGCCATATTCAGAGTTGGGTACTTCATCCGGGTGGACCGAAGGTCTTGCAGGCGACGGTTGCGGCACTTGGCTTGGAAAACACCCAAGTATCAGCGTCGTGGGATTGCCTGCGGCGCGTCGGGAATTTGTCGTCGGCGTCGGTATTGGTGGTTTTGGAAGAAGTGATAAATAAGCGGCGACCTGCTCCGGGCTCGCTGGGGCTGCTGGCGGCTATGGGTCCTGGTTTCTGTTCGGAACTCGTCGCGCTGGAGTGGTGAAAACTGAAACGGTTGAACCATACTGATGTTTTTGTAATCGGCGGCGGCCCGGCCGGCCTGGCGGCGGCATTGGCTTGCCGTCAGCGCGGTTTTGAAGTCACGGTCGCGGACAGTCTCACGCCTCCAATTGACAAGCCGTGCGGCGAGGGCCTAATGCCGGACGGGATCGGCGCGTTACAGGAACTTGGTTTTGATATTTCAGCGATAGGGGGTCAGCCCTTCAAGGGGATTCGATTTGTCAGCTCTGGCCTTTTCTCGGAAGCGACGTTCCCCTACGGGACCGCGATGGGAGTGCGTCGCACCAATCTTCATCAGGCGATGGTTCAGCATGCAGAAGCCGCCGGCGTGCGATTTGACTGGCAAGCGGTTGTGACCGGAATTCGCGACGATAGCGTCATCGTAAACGGTCAGTCCATTGGCGCGCGCTGGATCGTCGGGGCGGACGGCGGCCAGTCGCGAGTACGTCGTTGGTCCGGGCTGGACCGTCACATTTGTAAAAAACAGCGGTATGCGTTTCGCAGGCATTACAAGGTCGCGCCATGGGCTGACTGCATGGAGTTGCATTGGGGTCCCGGATGCCAGCTATACGTAACACCCGTGGGCCGGGAGGAAATTTGCGTCGCGCTGATTTCGCGAGACCCTCGTCTGCGCCTGGACGAAGCGCTGAGCAGTTTCCCCCGTATAGCAGCTCTCTTGGAAGGCAAAGAACATAATTCCATTCAGCGGGGAGCAATCTCAGTCACGCGCAAGTTGGCTCGAGTGTATTCGGGAAATGTGGCGCTGATCGGGGACGCCTCGGGAGGAGTTGACGCGATCACCGGAGAGGGCCTCTGCCTTGCCTTCCGCCAGGCGCTGCTTCTCGCCGACAGCCTCGCCAGCGGTGATCTCTCTCAATACCAGAACGGCCACGGCGGCTTAGCCCGCCGCCCCGCGCTCATGGCGCGGCTTATGCTCCTGCTCGAGCATTCCCGGATTCGCAACCGGGTCATGCGCTGCTTTGCCTCTAAACCTGAATTGTTTGCGAATATGCTGGCGGCGCATATAGGTTCGACTTCGCCTGTTGAGGCCGCCGCGAATGGACTCGCGCTGGGTTGGCAGTTATTGACGGCTTAAGCTGGAGAGTTTTGCCGGGCTGCGGTTCTATAATTATCGGGTGCGATTGACGAATGGTTCGCTACTTTTCGCACTTCTTTCTCTTTCGGTTGTGATAGTGGCCCAGGATAATCCTCGGTTCACCTATCCCTACCTCTTGCATCTTCAGACCATGACCTTCGATGATCAGGCCTGCGTGCTCTTGCGGCGCGACGGGCGGTTCCATCTGGAAGTGGAAAAAGGGGATCATACGAAGGTTTTTGAGGGGACGCTGCCCGGCCAAAAAATGGGAGAAGTCCAACAACTGATCAATAATGCTCAGCTCACGGAGCTGACGCAGAGGCAGGTTGCAGTCCCCACGGGGCCGATCATATTAGATGAGCTCCATATAGACGTGTTCCGCGGCGACCATTGGCAGGTTTTATTTTTTCCCGACGTTTCCACCCGCAGGCCTTTTGATAATTTTGTAGAACCGCTGGTCCAATGGCTTCAGGCCTTGCCCAAGCAGCCACACCGGGAATTAAGCGAAGACGAGGGAAAAAACGATTGCCAGCTTCCCAAACGGCTCGTGCTGAAACGCCGGGAGAACGGATTGGGTAAAGCGGATTCGCACTGACTATGGGAGCCCTGGTTGTACGGGTCGGAAGAGTTAAGAGCAGTTCTCAGTTTTCAGTCTTCAGTTCTCCAGCGAGGGGGACCTGGTTCCTGCTCACAATCTTCAATCCTGTAGGCTTTTCGCTCATCTAATCTTGAGTTACCCTTTCGGTAAGAATGGCTTCACACCACGAAGAAGAAGTATTGGGCAAAGCCTACGACAGCCGGCTGATGAAGCGGCTGTTGACCTATCTGCGTCCCTACAAGTGGCAGGTATTCATTGCGCTGGGCTCGATTTTTC
This sequence comes from Terriglobales bacterium, assembly GCA_050746185.1. GTDB lineage: Bacteria > Acidobacteriota > Terriglobia > Terriglobales > Acidobacteriaceae > PALSA-188. Next base: position 16,631 of record JBOGLA010000039.1, read on the forward strand.
TTAAAGCGGGCGCCGATGTTTTGGGACCTTATTTAACCAAGGTAGTGATTGATAAATATCTTGCGCCGGTGCCCGGACTGCACACGCCGTTCGATTTTTTCTTGAGTAACAAGCCACTGCTGGGAATCGCGCAAATCGCGGCGCTGGGAGTTGGGCTGCTTGCGTTCAGTTTCCTGCTTGACTATCTGCAAACATATTTCATGCAGTGGGCCGGTCAAATGGTGATGTTCGATCTACGAAAGCAGATTTTCCGCCACCTGCAAAAAATGCACGTCGGCTTCTACGATAAAAATCCGGTTGGCCGCCTGGTCACGCGCGTCACAACCGATGTGGACGCGCTGAATGAAATGTTTACTTCCGGCGTGGTTTCGATCTTCGAGGATGTCTTCGTACTGATCGGCATTACGGCGATCATGCTTAATATGACCTGGCGGGTCTCTCTCATTACGCTCGCGGTATTGCCAATCATTGCCTACGCCACAAAGATATTTCGGAATAAGGTTCGGGATTCTTACCGCCGCATTCGGGTAGCCATTGCGCGCATCAACGCTTATTTGCAGGAGCACGTCAGCGGCATGGTGGTTTTGCAGTTGTTCAATCGGGAAAAGCGCGCTTACAACAAATTCTCCGAAGTAAATGAGATTCACATGGAGGCCTACAAAGACGCGATCATGGCCCACGCGGTTTATTATCCGGTGGTCGAATTTTTGTCTGCCACGGCCATAGCCTGCGTCATATGGTTTGGCGGCAGTGATGTGCTGCATGGGGCAATCACCCACGGCCTGTCGCTTACCTTCAGCCGGAAGACTTTTGTTTCGGTTCATCTGGTACGGAATGTCACTACGCTCGGGATTCTGGTGGCATTCATTCAATATGCACAACGCTTCTTTCGTCCGATTCAGGATTTCAGCGAAAAATACAACATACTGCAATCCGCCATGGCCTCCAGCGAGCGAATTTTCAAATTGCTCGACACGCCCACGGAGGTCACTTCGCCCGCGTTTGCAAAAAAGGCGGAAGGCCCCGGACGCATCAGGTTCGATCATGTCTGGTTCGCTTACAGGAACACACCTTTGTCGGATGGAGCGACGGACATCGCCGCCCGTCAAGGCGAGCCAAGCTTGCCCGGCGCGGACCCCGACTGGGTTCTCCGCGACGTGAGCTTCACTATCGAACCTGGCGAAACGGCGGCCATCGTCGGGCATACCGGAGCGGGCAAGACGACGATCATCTCGCTGCTCATGCGTTTTTATGATGTGCAGAGGGGCGCCATCACGATTGACGGAGTGGATGTAAAAGAAATGGACCTCGCTGATCTCCGGCGCCGCTTTGGGGTCGTTTTGCAAGATCCTTTCCTGTTTACGGGAACGGTCGGAAGCAACATCCGGATGGGGACCGGCTGGATTACGGAAACCGATGTAGAGAAGGCCGCGGAAGATGTGAACCTGTCGGATTTCATTTGTTCGTTGCCAAATCGCTTTAAAGAAGAAGTGCGGGAGCGGGGATCCACGTTGTCTACTGGGCAAAAGCAGCTCATCTCTTTTGCACGGGCCCTGGCGCACAACCCGAAGATTCTGATTTTGGATGAAGCGACCTCAAGCGTGGATACGGAGACGGAATTTCGCGTTCGCGAGGCGCTTAGCAGGATGGTCGAAGGGCGCACGTCGGTCATCATCGCGCACCGGCTCTCCACCATACAGCGCGCCGACAAGATTATCGTGATGCACAAAAGCCAACTGCGGGAGATGGGCACTCACCAGGAACTGTTGGCGAACCGGGGAATCTACTGGAAGCTTTATCAATTGCAATATAAGGATCAGGAAGTCCCATCCATCCCGAACTTTCCGGTTACGGCTAACGCCGACGATTGATCGAATCAGAGTTTCCGCACTGTCAGCCGGCCAACGCCGACTTGTTGCAAACGTAAATTTCTTTCCGTATAGTTCCGCCAAACGGCGGCAAATGCTTGTCTCTGAACATAACGCATTGCGTATGTCTGCATCGGGGAGTGGAAGTGGATTCAAATGGATACCTGACGATCTCACGATCCTCTGCTATCCTTCCGTTTTTCGGGCCAAACACTATGGAACAGAACACAGCACTGCCAAAAGATCAGTTGATGTCGGTTTTGCGGACCGCGCCGGATCGCCTGGAATTCCTCACTCCAAACGATTGGATATTGATCATTGACAAGTGCCGCCGGGTCCCTCTTAAGAAAGACTTAGTGTTGATCAAACAGGGCAGACGGGAGCAAACCATCTTTGTATTGCTCGAAGGCCGGCTCAAGATAAGCGTGAACGGAACGGAGGTCGCAGCCATTGGTCCGGGAGAAATTTGCGGCGAGATGGCTTACCTTGAAAACGGCTTGGCGAGCGCGTCGGCGACGGTCGAAGAAGACGGGCAGGCGTATGCCATTGACTGGGCAACGCTGACCGATCTCTTTGAGCTATTTCCGCATCTTGCCTACCGTTTTTACCGTTCGCTGGCGGTTAAGCTGTCGCGGCGGCTGCGGGAACAGTTATTGAGCCGGTAGAGGACGAAAAGGGAAGTCAGTTCACGAGCGCTGGCGTTAGTGAAGCTCTGCCGGAACGTCATCGCGACGGAGGAAGCTGGAATAGGACTCCATGATCGGAGTTCACTTTTTTCGTTGCCTCAATATCCAGATCGGCGACGCGATATTTCTTGGACGCATTCTCACTGTAGACCCAAATATTTTCACCGATGATGGCATAATTTTTGGTTTCAACGCGGCTCCCGTCATGAAAAACGAGGACTGTTACCGGAATGCTTTCGTCATCTTCGGTTGGCGCGGGGGCGGGCGATGCCGCAACTGTGGGCGCCGCTTTTGCGGGCGGTGGCGCGGGTACGATTCTGGTCCTGGCGGGCACGGCACTTGACGATCCTGTGGTCTGCAAACTTTTGATTTCATCGTTAAGGCGATCAACCTGCCGGCTCAATCGTTCGACGTCTGCCCGAAGCTCCTGAATCTGCGATACCACATCAGCATTATCCGGGGGCCGGTTGGCCGTGGCATCGTCGGATTGTTGACCCAAAAGCAGAGGCGAAACGCATACTGCGAAGAGTGAAACCAATAACGGCAACAGACGTTTCATGACCATAGCGTAGCATTTTCCATGGGCTCGCGGCCTCTGTCCCAGCTCACGCGCTTATATTCTAAAGCTGCTGGTCTGTGGTGCGAGATTGGGCCATCCGACGAAGGAAGCCGATATCGAGGTATTTTGTACTGACCCTCGATCTACCCTCGTCGAGAAACCTCCCGCAAACGAGCTGCTGCGTCTTCAGCGGTGATATCCCGCTGAGGAGTTCCGAGCATTTCGAATCCCACCATGAATTTTCGAATGGTGGCGGACCGCAATAGCGGGGGATAGAAATGCGTGTGCATGTGCCATTCGGGGTGTTCGGCACTGGCAGGACGTTGATGAATGCCCATCGAATATGGAAATGAGGTGTTAAAGAGGCGGTCATAGCAGGCGGTAAGATTGCCCAGGATTTCGGCATAGGCGTCTCGTTCATCGGAATTAAGTTTTGCGACATCCGAGACATGACGTCTTCCGATGATCAGAGTTTCGAAGGGCCAGACCGCCCAGAACGGCACGACCACTTGAAAATGTTCGTTGCCTAGAACGATCCGCGCTGCATGAGCTGACTCGTAGAGAAAGTATTCACACAGCAGGCACTGATGATGTGCCGCGAGGTAATTCTCCATTGACCGCTGCTCTTTGCGCGGCTCATTCGGGACCGAACTGCCGGCCCAGATCTGGCAGTGAGGATGAGGATTGCTTGCGCCCATCGCAGCGCCGCGATTTTCAAAAATCTGAACATAGCTTATGTGATCCGCTTTCCCCAATTCTTCGAACTGCTCTGCCCAAACATCTACGACCTTGCGAGTCTCCTCAACCGTCATTTGAGCGAGGGTCAAGTCGTGCCGGGGGGAGAAGCAAACTACCCGGCAGATTCCTGATTCGCTTTGGGCCACGATCAAATCTTTTTCATTCTCATTGACCTTTGAATCGGTGGAGTAGGGCAGCAGGGCAGGGAAGTCGTTGTCGAATACAAAAGTGGAATCGTACTTCGGGTTGTGGACGCCGCGCGCGCGCTCGTTTCCGGGACAGAGGTAGCACGCGGGATCGTATGATGGCTGTTTTTCCACCGCCGCCGGCTCCATTTGTCCCAGCCACGGACGTTGAGTCCGGTGCGGAGAAACGAGGACCCAATCACCAGTGAGGGGGTTCAAGCGCCGGTGGGAAGAATCGGACAGATTCAGCATTATTTATTTGTTCGATGCCGCGAAATTTGCTTACTGCCGGGCTAGTCGCCGGTAACCGGTCCCGCACCATCGGCCGCGCCGGTCACGTATATCTGCGATTCAATTCCAGTCTTAATTTTATACATTTTCGAAATATTGGCGGTGAATTCGGAGACCCGAGGCTTGCTGACCAGATTGATCGTGCATCCGCCAAACCCTCCGCCGGTCATGCGGGCGCCGTATACGCCGGGAAAATTGGAAGCCAAATCCACCATAACATCAAGTTCCGCGCAACTCACTTCATAATCATTTTTCAAGCTTCGGTGAGACTCATACATGAGCTCGCCAAAACGCTGGCCATTCCCAACTTCCAACGCTTTGGCTGCCTCGAGCGTCCGCCCGTTCTCCGTGATGACGTGACGGCAGCGGCGGAAAATCATGTCATCCAAATCTTGCCTGTATTTTTCCAGTTGTTCGCGGGATACATCGCGCAGAGCGAGCACGCCCGGAATTCTCTCCGCAAAGTACCTGGCGCCCTGCTCGCATTGGGCGCGCCGGAGGTTGTATTCTCCACTCACATTGCGGTGTGGGACCATCGTATTGCAAAGCACCAGACTTAAATCAGGGGGCAAGTGCAACAGTTCGAAATCGAGGGACCGGCAATCGAGCAGCAAAGCATGCCCGGCTCTCCCATTTACTGAGGCAAACTGGTCCATGATCCCGCAACGCGCGCCCACGGTTTCATTTTCGGCACGTTGGCAGAGCTTGGGAAGCTGCACTCGGTCGAACTTTTCGCTTTCAGTTGAGGGCGTTCCCGACCAAATGAGAGCCAGCGCGCCGGCAACCTCAAGCGCCGCAGACGAGCTCAACCCTGCCCCAATGGGAACGTCGGAATAAATTAATAGATTGGAGCCGTGAATCTTGTAGCCCGCGAGCTGAAGCTGGATGGCCACGCCACGAATGTAATCACTCCACGAGTGCCTGGGAGAAGAATCGGTTTCATCGAGGCTAAAGTCCACGGTTTCGTTCCACTCGTGCGAGTGCACGACGACACGCCGGTCGTCCAGATCCCGGCGACCTACCGCAACCCAGGCTTGAAATTCGATTGCCGCGGGCATGACAAATCCCTCGTTGTAGTCTGTGTGTTCCCCGATCAGATTGGTGCGTCCGGGAGCGCGGAAGATCCGCGGATCGCCGCCGAACAATTCGTTATAGCGGTTTTTCAGGTCTTCGGCCCGCAAACTTTACCTCATGACTGCAATAGGGAAGGCAAAGTATATCAGTGGGTACAAAAGGAGCCGTTTTCGGCTAAGCTAGTTCGGTACCGAAGCCGTGACTACGGGCTTTAGGAAGTATGCACGGCGAACACAGTTTTCGATGGCAAGGAGCCTCGAGAAGGCGTTTGACTTGGAGTTCCGGGAACGCCTAATATCGCGCCCGAAGGACTGTGGCTTTTTAACTGCGTGCTGGACCAGACCATTTCGCATTACCACATCACCGAGAAGCTCGGGGGTGGTGGAATGGGCGTCGTGTACGGCGCCGAAGACACCCGCCTGCACCGCCCCGTAGCGCTGAAGTTCCTGCCCGAGGAAATGGCCAAGGATCCTCGCGTGCTGGAGCGATTCCGGCGTGAAGCCCGCGCGGCTTCCCAGCTGAACCATCCCAATATTTGCACGATTCATGACATTGACAGCAACGAGGGCAGGCCCTTCATCGTAATGGAGCGGCTGGAGGGGGAGAGCCTTAAGCAGCGCCTGCGGGGAAAACCGCTCGAATTGGAAGAGATTCTCGATATTGCAATCCACGTGACCGACGCGCTCATTGCATCCCACGCGAAGGGAATCGTTCATCGCGACATCAAGCCGGCCAACATTTTCATCACCAAGAGCGGCCAGACGAAGGTATTGGATTTTGGACTCGCAAAATCTGCGCACGAGCAGACCGCAAGCGGCGACGCACATTTCGAAGATTCCTTGACGCAAATGGGCGTGATCCCCGGCACCGCCGTCTATATGTCTCCGGAGCAGGCGCGCGGTGAAGCGCTGGATGCCCGCAGCGACATTTTTTCCTTTGGCGTTGTCCTGTTCGAGATGGCGACCGGCAAGAAGCCTTTTGCCGGGACGAACATCGTAACCACGCTGGACGCGGTTTTGAACAAGAAGCCGATTTCTCCGCTGGTATTGAATTCCTCACTGCCTCCCGACTTGGAGGCCATTATCGGGAAGGCGATGGAGAAGGACCGCGACAAACGATATCTGAATGCCGTGGATTTGAAGGAAGACCTCCAGCGCCTGAAAAGGGAGACTGAATCGGGCCTGACGAAATCGAGCCTCCGGGATTTCTCCCCTCTGCGGGCATCTTCAAAGACTTTTCAGCACTCGGCTCCCTGGCACAAATATCTGCTGATCGGAATAACGCTGTTGCTGATCACCGTGGTGGCGTCGGTGGGAACCTGGTGGTTCCGTCATCGCGGGCCTGGATTCGCCTCGCACGCGGGCGACACGATCGCTGTACTGCCTCTGCAAAACATGAGCAATTCAAACGATATTGATTATCTTCGTTTCGCTCTAGCAGACGAGATTTCAAATGTACTCATGTACACGCGTTCCCTCGATGTCCGTCCGACGACGAGCACAAGAAAATTTTCCGCGCCGGACGTAGATCCGCAACAGGTTGGCAAGGAATTGCACGTGTCCACCGTTGTTGCCGGCCATTATTTAGAACAAGGCAATCAATTATTGGTGACGGTGGAGGCGATTGACGTCAAGAGCAACCGGTTGAAGTGGCAGAGCACCGTTAGCGCGCCTGCTCAAGACCTGATTGGAGTGCAAAATAAAATCGCGACCCAGATGCGGCAAGGATTACTGCCTCAACTGGGCGCGGCTGAGGGCTTTATTGAAGCCGGCACAAAGCCAAAAAATCAGGACGCCTACGATTTATACCTGCGGACTTTGGCGATCTCCCATGACCCGGATCCTAATAAGACGGCGATCGCGATTTTGGAAGAAGCTGCGACCATGGACCCCACGTACGCGCCTACCTGGGCGGCGCTGGGTCTCCGCTACTATTATTATGCGGCTTACTCCACAGGCGGCAAGGATGCGCTTCAGCGTTCGGACGACGCCTATAAACACGCGCTATCTCTCGATCCCAATCTCAGTTCCGCCGCCGCTCATCTCATTCTTCACCGGGCCGAGCGCGGCGATGTGGCCGAGGCTTACAGCGAGGCGAACGCGCTAGTGAAACGCCGCCCGGAAAACGCTGAAGCTCATTTCACGCTATCGTACGTGCTGCGTTACGCAGGAATGTTGCCAGAGGCGACGCGGGAATGTGATGTTGCGCTGGCGCTGGATTCGGGAAACTACGAATTCCGGTCGTGCGCGTGGGCGTTTCTCGAAATGGGCAACGTGCCGCGAGCCATGGATTTCATTCATTTGGACGCGGGCTCGGAGTGGGCGGCTTATATCAATGTGGCCGCGCTCATGCGCGAGGGCAAGCTTGACCAGGCTCGCGCAGCGGTGAGCAAGGTCTCTACCAATCCCTTCGACCATCGCGATCTTTTGGAGGCCTGCCTCCAGCCGGCTCCTCCAGCGAATCTTGGCGAGATTGTTCAGAAGGCGGAATCTGAGTTATTCACGGAGAATGACCCTGAAACCCGCTATTACCAGGCTTCGCTCCTGGCATATTGCGGGCAGGAAGATTCCGCGACCCGGCTAATCTCAAGCGCTATCAGGATGAATTATTGCGCCGTCTCCGCTCTGCAACTTGATCCCATGCTGGAGAAGCTGCGCCACAGTCCAACGTTTGCCATGCTGCAAGCCGCCGGACAGCAGTGCCAGGCGAAGGTGTTGCAGTCCGTAAAGTAACTCGTACCTGTAAATTGTCCTATCTTGCTTTACCCGGTTTAGCTTTTGTCTCCTGGTAACTGGGAAACCGCCCAATACCATGTCGCTCATTCGTAACCCCGGAGAGGTATCTTTCCTGTTCTGAATTTCTCTACTTTTGGTTAACATAACCGCCATGTTGCGATGCTTCAGATCGGCGTCTTTGCCCGGTGCCCCAGGTTCGCGCCGTTTTTCGGCGCTAACCTGGGATACGCGCACCTTCAAGCAGGATTGGCGGCGACTGGCCGCTTTTTTCGCTATGCATTGGGGGAAGTCGGCATCGTCGAAAATC
>JBOGLA010000040.1:0-308273 GCA_050746185.1 Terriglobales bacterium
CACCAGGTCTTCGGCCTCCTCCCGGTTCTGCGTAAGCCAGTGAGCAAAGTTGTAAAGCCGCTCGAAGAGAGGCATGGCCAGCTCCTCGAACGAACCCGGCAATGAGCGCTCTTCCGACACTCACACAAGAGTAAACCAGCGAACCATCGTTTTATTCCCGCCGCGCCAAATTAACTTTTTATGGAATAAAAGCCAGTATCGCTGGTTCTGCACGGTGAAACCAGAACGGACTCGACTTTGTCTGGAAAGAAAGGGAAGGCAAATATGGCGCAGAAAAACAACGATGCAATCTTATTCGACCACCAGCGCGACGGGATCGACCGCCGCGGATTCCTGAAATGCATGGCCTGGGCCGGCAGCGGCGCATTCTGCGTGGTTAACAGTGGTGTGTTGCAGTCTTACGCTTTGGGCTCGACCGACGACTCGAAGATGAAATCGCACAAAAGGGTTGGCCTTAGCTTTGTCCAGATCAGTGACAGCCACATGGGCTTTAATAAGCCGGCCAACCCCGACGTAATCGGCACGCTTCAGGCAGCGGTAGACAAAATCAACGCTCTGCCCGAGCAACCAGAATTTATTTTGCACACCGGCGATATCAGCCACCTGTCGAGACCCTCAGAGTTTGACAATGTTGACCAGATTCTCAAAGCCACGAATAAAGAAATCTTCTTCGTTCCCGGAGAGCACGACGTCCTGAACGATGACGGAGCCATGTTTCGCAAGCGCTATGGGAGGAACTCCAAGGGACAAGGTTGGTACAGCTTTGACAAGAATGGAGTTCACTTCATCGGCTTGGTGAACGTGATGGATCTCAAAGCGGGTGGCCTGGGCACGCTTGGACATGAGCAGCTCGAATGGATGGAAGATGACGTCCACCACCTTAAGTCCAGTACGCCAATCATTGTTTTCGCTCACATCCCGCTGTGGTCAGTCTATCCGCAGTGGGGTTGGGGAACCGATGACAGCGCACAAGCTCTCTCGTATCTCAAAAAGTTCGGTTCGGTCACAGTCCTGAACGGACACATTCATCAGACCATGCAAAAAGTAGAAGGCAACGTCACTTTCCACACCGCGTTTTCGACGGCTTTCCCCCAGCCCGCGCCTGGCGCGGCAGAAGGCCCGGGGCCTATGAAGGTTCCGGCTGAGCAACTGCGCAGCGTTCTGGGCATTACCGATGTCAACTACGTACAAAAGCATCACGCGCTCGGACTTGTGGACTCGTCTCTCGTGTAAGAGGCGAGTCTTACTCATTTCCATAACTAGGTTAAAAGGAGACGTTTCATGAAGAGGTCACTATTTGTTGGAAGTTTGACGATTGCACTGGCGCTGGCAGCGATCCTGATTCTGCAGCCGACGCGAGCGAGAAGTGAAGACAAGGCATCATCGCCAACCGAGGTACGTGTTGACAATTTCACTTTTGCACCGGAGACACTTACGGTTTCTGTGAACAGCACGGTGACCTGGGTCAATAAAGATGATGTGCCGCACGTGATTGCCAGTACCGATGGCGTATTTAAGTCGAAGGCGCTCGATACCGACGACAAATACTCTTACACATTCACCAAAGCCGGGACCTTCGCCTATTACTGTACCGTTCACCCGAAGATGGTGGGAAAGATTGTGGTGCAGTAAGCGGACCTCGTTCGATTCAAACAGAGTGGATCAAACACATGCCGAATCCTTTCGATTTACGAACTGTTCTTCTGGCCAAGCACGCGCAACACGTAGTGCTTATCCATTTTCCGATCGCCATGTTTATAACCGGGGTCGGACTGGATTTGCTGTCGCGCGGCAGGCGGGAGTCGCAACTTGCCAGTGCAGCGTATTTGAATATTTCGATTGCCGCTGCAACGGTAATTCCAACTGTCGTAACCGGCCTTCTTGCCTGGCAATTCGCTCTTAAGGGCGAGAAGCTCAAGGGCTTGCTGTTGTTCCACGTTGTTGCGGCCTCTATCGCTTCAACGTTCGTGATCGCGTCGTGGTGGGTACACTCGCGGTATCGCAAGTCAGAATCGCCAGGGCTCCCAGGATTCCGCATTCCTGTCGAGCTGTTTGGCCTGTTAGCTATAGGTCTTACCGCACATCTAGGTGGGTTTCTTAGCGGCGTGAACAACTAAATGACGGCCTGCAGTCAAGACATTTTGTAGTCTGGTTAGTGATAGCGCCTTGTACTAGTATTGTGACCGCGTGGATCGTAATACGAGTAGATACCTGGCAAGCGCTGTGTCCCCGGCTTATAGCTGGGACATGAAAGAGCGATCCCGGGGTCGCTTGAGTGAGCCAGAGCGGCAGGAGTTGAGGCGGCTGCCAAAACAGCAGAGCCTGCCCTGAGCGAAGCCGAAGGGTTTCTCGACTCGCAAATCGTTCGCTTCTGCTCACAATTAGCTCCGCTCGAAATGACAATGACTATATTCCGCAATGCTCAATAAACGATGCCGAGACGCTCTACGGTTCAGTTCTCGGTTGGTTGCGGAATTCTTGGGGGAGTCGGAATCCGGGGCATTCTTGGCGTCTTTGGCATGGCCGGAGCCTGGTTGGAATCCTCGGAAGCCGATGATGCTTTGCGAATCTCAATGGTGCCGTGCTCGTCATTCAAAACCAGGTGCGGGCCGCCGCCGCCGACGGTGCCAGTCGCAGTTGCCTGATCGTCTCCATTGACAATTTTCAGGTCCGGAAAATCAGATTGCACCTCGCCATTGCGCGCCACTGCGTTTAACTCGAAGGCGGCTCGGTCGGGCAGGTAAATCTGGATGTCGCCTTGGCGATTATCCACCTGCATACTGCCCATCTTGTTCATGTGCACTTCGACTGTGCCGTTTTCGTTTTGCAAGCGCACGTCGCCGGCCATGCCGTTCACCCGAATATCCTTGTTCCGAGTGGTCAAGCGAAGGGGTCCGGTCATGTTGTTGGCCTGAAGATCCCCGGAATCCAGATCAAGGTCGCCATCCAGCTTCGAGAACTCAATGTCCGTCCTCGGTGACTTAAAAGTTACCGGTTTGTCAATTTTCGAAAGCTTCACGCTTTCCATGAATTCGCCGTCAAGCCGCACGGTGCCGCCAACATCGTCAAGAGAAATGTCATTGGCGTGACCGCGAATGGATACATCCGATGTGATCTGGGAGATTTGCGCGGAACCCTGCTCCAGGTCGAGAGTCACCTTGCCATGAATATCTGTGGCGGTTACATCCCCGTGAGAACTGGTGATGTCGGCATCGCCATTCCGGCCGGTCACGCTGACGTCGCCGTGCCGCGTGGAAATAACCACCGATGCCTTTCGCGGCAAAGAGATCGTCATGTCGGTTGCGACGCCGTGATCGCCCGCGCCCTGCGTATTCGCGTCCAAAGTGACGATGTTGCCGCTGACGGCAAGTTTCGGCCTGGTGGAAACGTTGTACTTGTCCGCATCCTGCTGGTTTCGAGCGTGCAATTTTTTTGAAATCATGACCTTAATCTGGTCATCCGTGGAATCCTGAATGCTTATATTTCCCCGATCGCTTTTGACGTGAAGATTTGCGGCGGCCGGAAAGCTTTGGGCAATTTCGTCGCTATATGTAAACGTCGGCCCAAACACATGAAGATTTTGGAAAAAGCCGTCATCCGACCAACCCGCATGATCGCCGAATGCCTCCCAGTCCACGCGCGAGGCTTGCGTGGCAGCAATACCGCAGCAGATCAAAATGAGAAGCAGAAAGACTCCGCCCGCGCCAATGCCAGGGTATCGAGCGCCTTCGCGTTGAGCCTGCTGATACTCAAACAGTTTGATGACGCCCCACACGATGAGCAGCACCGGCCAGTAATGCGCGTACCAATGCCCGAAAGTTGCCCAGTCGAGCATACCCATAGTTCCCATCAGGAAAACAATTCCGATAATGATTAGAACAATCGGTCCGGCATAAGAGTGGCGGACCCGGCGACGGGGCGGCGGTTGCACAGGGCTAACCATTTTTCACCTCGCTGGAAACGGGCGGATTGTCCGGCGGGGGAGCAGGCGCAGGTTGAAATCCGGAAGTGGGCGGGATTCCGCCAATGGGAGTTCGCGGCGCAGTGTTTCCCATCAACTTCGTTAGCCCTGCCACCAGAAGGAGAACCGGCCAGGTGCGACCGAATCCGGGACCACCGAAGCTTTCAATCAAAAACAATCCTCCGATGGTGATGAGCCAGACCGGCCCCGACCATACTCTTCTGCCACAGCAGATATTCGGGTCATAACCGTGCGCCAGTATTCCGGAGCGCGTTAGAAAGAGCCAGACGCCGAGGCCGATGAGGAACAAAGGCCATATCCGGTCCACATTAAATTCGAAAAGACCAACGGTTTGCAGGAGAAAGAGGACTCCCAGCCCAATCAGGATTACAGCTGCCGTGGGCACTTTCATGTTGGAAGGCGGGGATGCAGCCGTTGTGCCTGGATAGGTAGAAGGGTCGCTGACGTTCGCGGTGGCGGGGCGGTCAACCATCCCAAAAGTTCGATTGAAGCCAAAGGGATCAGGTGGCGCTGTGCCCATGCGAATGGCGTGAGCGGAACGGACGGCATCAATGATCTGATACACCACAAAAAACCCCATTCCTATTCCCAGAACGGGTTCGAATCCCCCCATATGCCCGGAAGACAGTCCCCAGATCAAGCCGGTAAAAATCAGCAGGTGAGCCAGACCCTTGGCATATTGGCCGGTGTAAACCGCCCCGACGCCGAAGGGGAAAAAGCCCGCAAGAATGCCGGCGACGGCGGGATGGGGTCCGGCGGGCAGCGCTCCAATTGGAGTTGCGGGAACGAAGGCCGGCGCCTGCGGTGGTATGTTCGGGTGTACGTCCTTCAACCGTTCAGCGAGGCACTGTTCGCAATAAATCACGCCCATTACATCCCGCTTGCAGGCGGCGCATAGCGGCTTTCCGCAGGTACGGCAATATGCAATTGCTGGAACTCCCGGATGGTTGGCGCAGTTCATGAAAGCCTCCTGTCAGTGTTGCCTCTCGCTACAGGGGGATTCTGAGGAGTGGCCGCCAGCACGGGCGAGCCATCCTCCTGGCTGTAGTTGCGATCTTGTCTCTTATCCGGTTGCTCGCTGGTGTTGTCTTTGCGGCTCTTCGGTTTCTCTTCCGGCGGCGGTTCTACTGGAACCGTGGCCTGCTTGAACTCCCGCACGCGCGATTCGATTTCATAGACGAAGCGGATGTTCTCGTAATATTTCACCACTCTTCCTGAGGTCTCGAAGTAGTTGCGTTTGATCGCGCTGGGACGTAAATCCATGTGTCGCAGATCCGTCAACTTCACCCCGGCGAGGCTTAGCGAGATTGAGAGCGAAAAGAATGCCATGCCAAACGACATCGCGAACCGCGGCTGGCGGGCCACCGCAAACGCGGGAGCAAACACAGAGCCCGTCCAGTCGCGAAGGCGCTCAACCCACGTAACTTGGGTGCCGGCAGGCCGAACCTCGCCCAACTTGCCCAGCCTCGAAGTGTCGAGCCCGCTCGTTGCTACAAGAATGTTTTCGATGAGATGCGAGGGAGGCTCGGTTTCGTCAAGCGATTTTAGCCAGCGCCGCCCCGCATCCACTTCCGCCAGCATTGGACCGCATACAGGGCAAGCCCGCGCGTGAGCCTGGAAGCCCTCAAAACTCTGGGGTTCCAGCTTCTCATCCAACGCTTCACTGAGGACGCGTTCAAACTCCGCGCACTGCATTCCGCTCTTCTCTTGATCTGCCATCACATTACCTGCCTATATGTACGTTGTAGCAGGCGCGCAAGTTCCGCCCGCCCACGGTTTATTCTTGACTTCACGGTGCCCTCTGGAACTTTAAGAACTGCGGCAATTTCCCGGTAATCCATGTCTTGAAGGTCCCTCAGAATGACCGCTTCACGCAGGTCTGGAGACAACTTCTGCAGCGCCCGGTGCACGGCTTCGCGGGTCTCGCGGCTCTGGACTCCGGCATCGGGAGGCAAAGCTTTGTCCGGTATGCGTTCGCTGAGCGGCATGGCGTCTTCATGTTCGGAAGGCGGCGCATCCAGCGAATCCGTCATTCTTTCCTGTTTCGACTTACGAAAGTAATCTACCAGCAGGTTACGGGTAATCGTGGTCATCCAGGTCATGAATGCTGACCGTTGCGAATCATAGGATTTCAGGCTGCCGTACATTTTGATGAAAACCTCTTGAGTCAGGTCCTGGGCTTGATCGGCAGAGCCGGAAAAACGATAGCAGATGTTATAGATGCGCCGGTGGTAACGCTGCACGATCTCCTCCCATGCCGCAGTCTCGCCGGCAAGACAGCGACGGACGAGCATCGCGGCCACATGGGCATCTTCCAATCGAACTCCTTAAAAACCTGACGATTCCCAGTTTCAAAGCGGATGCGTGAACACGCAACGGATAACACCACAGTCTGCAACAACGTTAGAACATACGTCGTTGTCAGGTTGAAAGTTCTCCGCTGGAGAAACAAGGCATTGTAGCAGTGGGAATTAGACGAATCGTGGTGTCAGTGCGATGTCCATTCGCTTTCATGCTCCATGTGGAGTTCAATCCATCCCTCTTCCGGCAGAGCGTCTACCGGCAGGCGATTCTCCCAGAGGCTGACCCTGAGCCGAAGCGTTTCCGCCCCAACCGCATCTTCGCGGATATCGGAAACCTGGATAGCGAACAGGGATAATGGTACCCTGAATTCGAAACTGCGGCCCAGTGCTATCTGTACGTCACTCTGAGATTGCTCTGAAGTTGCGATCGGCTCTGGTGTATCTGAAGCGTTCAAATTCCAGGACAGCACGTTTCCCGCCGCAATTTCCGCGTTGAGCCGCAAAAGCCACGGAGGCTCCAGCGGAGCCCCTCCTGGGGCCTCAATATTAACCACCACTTCAAAATCGTTGGGAATCTTGTCGGCAAAATCCACGCGGCCATACAGAAAAATCTCGTCTACGCCCGCATAAATGCAGCCAAGAACAAACTGCTTGCCATGCATCGCGCCCGCGCGACGATCAGGAGTATAGACGGCAGCTCCCATCCACTCGAAATAACGCACTGAATCACCGGTAATTCGCGGATGAATGTGCGCATTTTGAGGAGTGAAAATTGCGCCGGTGTTTGTGCGGTGGATGGGCTGAGCGAGATAATCGGGTGGAACCGCGCCAAGCGCCTGGTAAACATTGGAAAGGTGCTTGCGATAGAGTTCATCAAATTCGCGGTCGTTCACGGATGAATGCTCGGGGCCGTACCACCAGTTCCAATCGCTGCCTTCGGCAATCAATAATTCTTCATATGCCAGCCTCTGCTGTTCCGGGGTGCAGTTCGGAGAGACCTCGGAATAGAAATTTCTCGCCTGGGAGAGATAATCCCATGCGCGATTGTCTTCGCGGGCGCCGATCCACACATTGAAGTTGGCCCCAATCCACGAGCCTGGAACCAGCGAACCGAGTTTCTCGCCGTTGCGATGCCGCGCGATTGCTTCAGATACGGTCACGGTCTCGATCGCGGGGTCTTGATCGAGTCCGTCGTAGAAGCGGCGCAGAAATTCCCGGCCGGAGCGGGGATAGTATTCCCAGGCATTTTCACCGTCCAAAATAATCGAGATGAGCGCATCGTTTCCGCTTTCGAGAACAGGCTGCGCCGCCTGTCGAATGCTGTTGATCAGATGATTCGCGGTCTCTGCGGGGGGCATGCCGGAATAAACAAATCCAATAAGATCTGAGATGGCGTGATCCCGGAAAATCAAATGCATGGCAGTCTCGCCATTCTCATAGCGGTATAGCGTGTAGAGCTTCCGGGACACGTCCGCGGGCAATCGGCCCGCGCCATCGCGGGAGAATGTGACCCCCAAGGTTCGGCCGAGAACTTCTTCGTCCGTGGCCATCCACTTCACGCCGAGATTAGCGGCAATGCTTAAGGCTTCCTCCGAGACGCTTCCTTCCGAGGGCCAAATACCCTGGGGACGGACTCCAAAAATCTGGTGGTGAAGATCGAGCCCTTTTTGCAGTTGCAGTTGCGCATCTTCAGGATGGCGGAAACGGTGTTGAGGAAGCGGTAGTCCCGGAGAAGATTTGGCGCCGATGTCGGTGTCGCAAAGAAGCGGCAGAATTGGATGATAAAAAGGCGAAGCCGATATTTCGATCCGGCCCTCTTTTGCCGCTGCGGCGTGGGCGGGGAGCACTTTCGCGATAAGTTCGCGCTGCCGCGCAATCACGAAGTTTTGATCTTCCGGCGAGTAATTCCGGCCTTTGGCGATTAGCGACGCCACTTCCGGATCTTCCAGGAAAAACTCATCAAACCAGGCGATTTGCGAGAGTACCTGTAGATCGGTGAAGTCTTGAGCATGGAAGTATTTATCCGCTCGCATGGGATCGAATCCAGCGCCACGCAAGGTTTCCCACAACTCCTGATATCTGGGGTATCGGGCGATCATATTGGCTTGATTTGCCTGAAAAAGATATTGCAGAGCGAACCGTCGTTCCTCGGGAGTGAGATCTTGGGCGGGCTTGGCCGCGACCTCGAGGAATGGATCTATCGCCGTTCCGGCGGCATAGTCCTGAATCTGGACCATCAAAGATGGGACGAGATTGAAAGTCTGATGAACCCGGGGAAACTCATCCAGAAGTTTCACCATGCCGTAGTAGTCCTTCAGCGCGTGCAGGCGCACCCACGGCAGACGGTATTCGCCTGTAACCAGGTCCTTGTAGAAAGGCTGGTGTTGATGCCATAGAATGACTACGCGCAGAACAGGCATTTAGCGTGAGTCCCCACGGTTAGGCAAGATAGCGGTAACTGGCAGTCTAGCATGGGGGTCCCGCACCGGCACGGTGTTCGCTACGCGAGAAATCTGCGAATACGGGAGGCTAATTTCTCCGGTTGCTTCGTTTCGCACTCCCAAACAACAAGGCTCCGCCAGCCAGCTTTTCTAAGGCGTTTAAAGTTCTCGGCGTCACGCTCGACATTCCCATCAATTTTCATGGTCCAAAAAGCGGCGTTTGTCTTCGGTCTTTGCGAACCATGTTTACAGGGGTGGCGATGCCAGAAACATCCGTGAACGAATATCGCCTTGTGACGACTAGGAAATACCAAGTCCGGCCTACCGGGCAACGTGGAAGCATGAAGTCGGAAACGATAACCCATGCGATGGGAAATCCGGCGCACGAGCTTTTCCGGCCGAGTATCGCGGCTCCTAACGGCCCGCATGTTCGCGCTGCGGAGTTCACTTGACAGGTTGTCCACTACTCGCCGAATTTCTTGCGAAGCCATTTCAACAAGGCTCGCTGTTCGTCTATGCCTGCTCGTCTAACTTGGGACAAGAGCCAAATAACAGTAGGCTTTTCTGCAGTAATATTCTTTGCCCCCTGGTTACAGGTCGAACATAGAGCGCGGAGATTGGACAGCTCGTCCTTGCCTCCTAGGCTCTTGTCTTTAATGTGCCCAATGTGCAGCCGAACCTTTCGCTGTGTAGCGGGATCAATTTCACCTGGTGCCAGCCCGCACATCTGGCAGGTGAAGCCGTTTCTATCCAGCACCGTGGCGCGTAGCTTGGCGGAAATCGCCCTGGTAAAGGAAACCTGCTCTTGCGGCGGGTCCCCTGTCAGAAGATATTGTCCCGGCTTCAACTCTGCGCTGTCGTTGTGGGTGAGAATCGGCCAGCTCTCGTCTTCGCGGAGTTCGCGGACTCGGCGCGCCCATTCACTCACGCTGGCGCCTGCAGCATCTCGAATCTGAATCGAGGTTACGACCCGTCCTTTGTTCGCAAGCAGGAATTGTCGAATTTTCTTCTTTGATCCGGGTTCACGCATTCGCTAGTATCCGCAGGGACCCCGCGCTCTCTAAATGCAGGAATAATTGCTGGCCAACAAACTGCGTATAAGCAGGCGGAATTGCTTCATTTAGCTCACCCTTGCTCATCCAATCAATACCCATCGCCAGACGAGCGGCGGCAACCGAGCAATTCCCGCCGCCAGTAACCTGTACGTAATCCTTCCATTCGTTCGTTTTACCGAAGTGCGATTTCCTTTTGTCAAACGTATGAACCTTCGGATGTTTCCCGTGTGAGGGGGCGGCCATTAGGAATGTGGCCTCAAAAAGACGATGCCTAAGCACGCGAAGTTGTGGAAACATAGTACCGCACAGCATAATAGGGTTTAGTAGCGGCGCGCCCTCGACATTCTCAATGACGTAGGGGAGTCCGGAGCGAAGGAGCATTTCTCGCACTGGCTCGATTAAGCGAGGCCACTCGTGGCCGTTACCGTTCCGCTTGGCCAAATCCGAATAAGATTGGCACGGCGGGGACGCGTGGAGGGCATCGAATTCTCTAAGGTACTGCATGTCCAGTCCGAGAACATCAGCTTGGACGAACGAAAACGGGTAGTTCGGCTGCGGTGCTACGTCCACACCGACAACCTGAAAGCCCGCGCGAGCATACCCCATCGCGGCACCCCCTGCACAGCAAAACAAATCGAGGATGCGATACTTCTCGCGACTATTCGCTTCAAGTTCAGGCACAACGACATCACGTCTTGTTAGGGATGAGCTCATAAACCGATCATGCCACGAATTTCAACGAGATTCCACACTCATCTCGAACCGACCCGCTACCAAAGCTGAAACTATTCCCACTGCCCGGTAAGGGAAATTAAGGCACAAGCAGTACTTTCCGACTTCTATTCTTGCGTAACCTCTCGTTTCTTGTGAGCTTGCGGAAGTCTTATGTCGTGCGCCCAACTACCGGGCGCTCCGGTACACTGAAAGGCGCATCTCAGCGTAGGATTTCTAAGGCCAGCCATTCGCTATGACTGAAACAACGCCATTAACGCAGTCCACGCTGCTGACAGATCAGGACGTTTACCTATTCAACGAGGGCCGCCAGTACCGAGCCTATAACAGTCTTGGCGCTCACCTCGCCAAGATCGGCGGTGAGGCTGGCGTGGCATTCAGCGTGTGGGCTCCAAACGCCCGCAAGGTTTCCGTGATCGGCGAGTTCAACGGATGGAACCCCAGGAAACATGCATTGCAACCCCACCGAAGTTCCGGCATATGGGAAGGATTCATTCCGGGCGTGAGCAAGGGCGCGACTTACAAATTTCATGTTGTCTCCAATCATCACGGCTATAAGGCCGACAAGATGGACCCCTTCGGTATTTATCACGAAGTCGCGCCGCGTACAGCGTCGGTGGTGTGGGATTTGGATTATGAGTGGGGAGATCGGAAGTGGATGGAGAACCGTGCCTCAAGAGACTCGCTACAGGCGCCAATTTCGATCTACGAGGTGCATCTTGGATCCTGGATGCGCGTTCCCGAAGAAGACAACCGGCCATTGACCTATCGCGAGATTGCTCCACGCCTCGCCGATTACATCGAGCGATTGAAGTTCACGCACGTCGAGTTTCTGCCAGTCATGGAGCATCCTTTTTACGGCTCCTGGGGATATCAGACCACCGGCTACTTCGCTCCGACATCGCGACATGGGACGCCGCAGGATTTTATGTATTTGGTGGATTATCTTCATCAGCATGGAATTGGGGTAATCCTCGACTGGGTTCCGTCGCACTTTCCTTCTGACGAGCATGGACTTGCGTACTTCGACGGCACACATTTGTTCGAACACGCGGACTCGCGCATGGGATTCCATCCCGACTGGAACACTTATATCTACAACTATGGACGCAACGAAGTGCGCAGCTTTTTGTTTTCCAGCGGCATGTTCTGGCTGGACAAATATCACGCCGACGGCCTGCGAGTGGACGCGGTGGCGTCCATGCTTTATCTCGACTACTCCCGCAAGGCGGGAGAGTGGCTTCCCAACAAATTCGGGGGGCGTGAAAATCTGGACGCTATTGAATTTCTGCGACAACTGAATCAGGAAGCATATAAGTCATATCCCGGAATCCAGATGTATGCGGAAGAATCAACCGCGTGGCCCATGGTCTCAAAGCCCACGTATCTTGGGGGGCTCGGCTTTGGAATGAAGTGGGACATGGGGTGGATGCACGATACGCTTGCGTATTTTTCCCAAGATCCGATCCATCGCCAATACCACCAAGGCGAGCTGACCTTCCGGATGATCTACGGATACACAGAAAATTTCGTACTGCCGCTTTCGCACGACGAAGTCGTTCACGGCAAAGGATCTCTGATCGGCAAAATGCCCGGCGACGAATGGCAGAAGTTCGCAAACTTGCGGCTGCTGTTTGCCTATATGTTTGCTCAGCCGGGCAAAAAACTACTGTTCATGGGAGACGAGTTTGGGCAAGTCCGGGAGTGGACGCATGAAACCAGCCTGGAATGGCATGTTTTGCAGTATCCGGTTCACCGCGGCGCGCAAGCCTGGGTTGAGCAACTGAACCACCTGTACCGAGCCGAGCCGGCTTTGCATGTTTTCGACGCCGACCCGGCGGGATTTGAATGGGTGGACTGCAATGATACCGCCTCTAGCGTCCTTTCATTGTTGCGGAAGGGGAAATCGCCAAGAGATACCATCCTGGCCGTGTTTAACTTCACTCCGGTGCCGCGGCAACCTTATCGTGTGGGGGTCCCCTCCGGTGGATTTTGGCGTGAGCTTCTCAATAGCGACGGGCAGGAATACGGTGGAACCGGGTGGGGAAACATGGGCGGAAGGCAAGCCGAAGCCCAGCCCATGCATGGACGTCCTTACACGCTGACCTTGACCCTCCCGCCGCTGGCGGGAATTTTCCTGAAAGCCGAATAGTCGGCACCACAGCCGATTTTTCGGCAGCCCCGACAACAGAGTACGGGACTGGCGGACCCTGCCAGAATCGGCGCGGCAAACCCGTCACGTTTGACGGTGCAACAACTCCAGACACTGGGCTTGTCAAAGTGCCTGAAAACACGACGGGAACTCCTGCTGCAAAAAATTGAGAGCCCGGGATCACAAGGGCTCTCAATGCGCGTCACTCAACAATCACAGTAGGAGGAGGGCTCAAATTCCTCTCTGCCGAGGGGGTCTGCGAGAGGATGCCTTATTTGCAGGCACGATAGATGCCAAACTTCGTTAGGCTTACTTCGTTCCGGATGCCTTCCACATCCTGCGGTCTACTGCGCCTCCACAATTGGCAGCTCGATGAAGCTTGCTTCGCCGGGCGCGTGATAAATACGTTGGGTAGCCTTCTGATAATCGCCCGCCTTGGCCCAGAAGATATTTGGAACAAAGGTCTGCGGATTCCGGTCATAGAGCGGGAACCAGCTCGATTGGACTTGCACCATAATCTTGTGTCCGGGCAGGAAGACATGATTCGCCGTGGGCAGGGCGAAGAGGTACAGCAAGGGTTTGCCGGGAGATATCGGTTGGGCGGTTTCCAGGCTTTGGCGATAACGTCCGCGGAAGATGTCAGCCGCGACCATTAATTGATAGCCGCCCATTTCCGCCTGGCCAGCGACCTCATCGGGGTAAACATCAATCAATTTCACCACCCAATCGGAATCAGTGCCGCTGGTGGAGGCAATAAGATTCGCAACCGGTTGACCGCTGATCTTGATCGGCTTGGTCAAGACGTCCGACGTGAACACCACGACGTCCTGCCGCCCCGACGGTTGCCGCTGATCGTCCACCAGCCACTCGGGCCAGGAGTACCGGGCGCCGTATCCCACGGGCTGAATAGGACGCGCGCGGAACGGCACGGGTTTAGCAGGATCAGAGACATATTCATCGAAGGGCGTGTCGCTGGTGGTCGGCTCCGCAAGCTCGATTTTTAGTCCGGCCCGAAGATAAAGCGGCGTGGGGTGGATGGCGCAACCGCTGGCACAGCCGGAGGGCCAGGCCGGGAGCCGCTCCCAGCGGTTGGTTCCGGTTTCAAAGGCGGTGACCGGCGCGATGCCTGATTTTGGCGCGTCGTCCTTGAGATAGTGATCGAGAAATGGCCGCAGTATATTTTGCCGGAAGTAAAGTCCGGTATCGCTATTAAATTTGAGCGCGCCGAGGGTGCTGCCGTCACCAATCTCCTGGCCGTGATGCCAGGGGCCGATCACCAGAAAGACTTTGTCGTTGTTGGTGTCTTTCGGCTTGATCGCTTTGTAAACCGCTATTGCTCCATAAATATCTTCCTGATCCCAGAGACTGTGCACCAGCATTACTGGAACTTTCAATGGCTGCGCCGCTAGTACCTTGTCCACGGCCTGATCCTGCCAAAAGGAGTCATAGCTGGGATGTTGAAGAATCTTCCGCCAGAATCCGACCTGATCGAGTCCGCGCGACTGGGCAATCTCGCCCGCTGACACGGATTGCATGTACATGTCGTAATCGTCGAAATAGCTGCTCCACCACTTGGTTGAATTGTTGCGCGTCGCCTCCTGTTCGAGAATGTAAGGCAGATTCTGCTGGCGGAATGCACCGTTGTGAAACCAATCGTCGCCCATCCATCCGTCCACCATCGGGTTCATCGGCACAGCGACTTTCAATGCCGGATGCGGATTCACCAGCGCCATCAACGGTAGGAATCCATCATAGGAAATTCCAATGATGCCAACCTTGCCATTACTCTCAGGAATATTCTTCACCAGCCAATCAATCGTGTCATAAGTATCCGTGGCGTTATCAATGGGCGTCGGATTCAGCGGGCCATGTAACGGACGATTCATCACGTAATCGCCTTCGGAGCCATATTTGCCGCGCACGTCCTGGACCACCCGGATATACCCGCCTTCGACGATCACGTCGGTGGCGTTGTCGTAGCCATAGAGAATAGGTCCGAGATGGATACTGGGGGCCGCTTCGGTTTCCTCTCCGCCTCGCGGGTCGTGGCTTGTCAGGTCGTTGGCCTTGTATGGCGTGCGGGTCAGCAGGATCGGCGCGTGATGCGCATCCTTCGGAAGCAGAATTACGGTGTGCAGCCTCACCCCGTCACGCATCGGGATCATAACTTCGCGACGAATATATTCGAAGGCGTGGGTCCTGGGCTCGAAGTGTGCAGGAGTTTCGCTGGGCAGCTCAGGATAAGATGGTGATGAAGTAGTTTGTCCGAATGACGCCGCGAACAGAAACACGCCAAAGATGCAGGCTGTAGAGGCGCGAGAGAGAAGCTGCCGAAGAACGGTCATTAAGGTTTTCCTTAACTTAGCGAAGAAGTGAAGAATAGTTCCAGAAAGTGAAACAGGCAAGAAGAATGAATCCAAACATATCCGCTACCAAGCCCACTACCGGCCGGCGTTTCGAGCGGGCGGTTTCCATCATGGCTCGTCTGCGTGGTCCGGATGGGTGCCCTTGGGATCGAGAGCAGACTTTCGACTCCATCAAGCCATATGCGGTGGAGGAAACTTACGAAGTTCTGGAGGCGATTGATAACCGTGATTGGGATGAACTTCCCGGTGAACTTGGCGACCTTCTGCTTCAAGTTCTGTTCTATTCGCAGATGGCCGATGAGCAAGGTAGGTTTTCCATTGACGACGTCCTGGATCGCCTGTCCGACAAGTTGGTTAGCCGGCACCCGCATGTATTTGGAGACGTGAAAGCTGCGACCTCGTCGGACGTGTTGAGAAATTGGGATGCCATAAAACAAAAAGAGAAAGAACAAAAACGACTTGGTGAGGAACTTAATAACGAACAGGGTAGGTCCCTGCTGGATGGAGTCTCCAAAGCGATGCCAGCCCTGCTCGAAGCACACAAACTGAGTTCGCAAGCTGCCAAGACGGGATTTGACTGGCCCAATATCGGCGGGGTATTCGACAAGTTGCAGGAAGAAACTGAAGAGCTGCGGCAGGAGGTCAGGGAAGCGCGGGATGAGAGTTTAAATTTGGAAGCCAGGCGGACCCGTCTGGAAGAGGAGCTTGGAGACCTGTTCTTCGCTCTGGTTAATCTGGCGCGCCACCTCGCACTTGATCCTGAATCGGCGTTAAAGAGGACCAATAGAAAATTCAGGCAGCGATTTCAGTGGATGGAACGGGAGCTCCGTTTGACCGGGCGGGGCCTGGAAGATGCTCCGATGGAAGAGTTGGAGTCGCTATGGCAAGAGGCTAAAAAACAATCACGATCGGGGACCACCTCTGAAAGCTGAAGCCATTACGCTTCGGGAACTTCAGATTCCGCTCGTCCACTTCTTCGAGACGAGTTTCGGCAGAATTTCCAGCCGTCGCATTCTTCTTGTGACCGCACATTGCGACGGCGTTGACGGCTGGGGAGAATGTGTAGCCGATGATGGCCCCTTCTATGGTTCCGAATGGTCGGAAACAGCGTGGGCGACGATCAAGAGATTCCTTGCGCCGGCAATCCTCGGGCGCAATTTGAAATCGGCCGGCGATTGCAGCGGCCTCATGGCCCGTGTTCGCGGGCATCGCATGGCCAAGGCCGCAGTCGAAAACGCATTGTGGGATGCCGAAGCTAAGCAAAGACAGCAACCATTATGGAAGCTGTTGGGCGGTACGCGGACGGAAATCGCTTGCGGCGTTTCCATCGGCATTCAGGATTCGATCGAGCAGTTGCTCGAAAGAATCAAAGTCGAACTGGCTGCCGGTTATCAAAGAATCAAAGTCAAAGTGAAGCCGGGATGGGATCTAAATGTGCTGGAACGAATTCGCGGACGATGGCCGGACATCAGTCTGAGTTGCGACGCTAACTCGGCTTACACCCTCGCTGATATTGATCGCCTCCGCGAATTCGATCAGTTCAATCTCCTGATGATTGAGCAGCCTCTCTGGGATGACGACATTTATTTTCATTCACAATTGCAGCGCGTAATGAAGACGTCGATCTGTCTGGACGAATCAATCCATCACGCCCGCGACGCTGAGGAAGCCCTCGACATGGGCGCGTGTCGAATCATAAATATCAAAGTTGGTCGCGTCGGCGGCTTCACGGAAGCTAAAAAAGTACAAGATATTTGTGCGTCCCGAAATGTACCGGTATGGTGCGGAGGAATGCTGGAATCCGGAATCGGGCGAGCCCACAACATTGCTTTATCAACCCTGGAAGACTTCAGCCTTCCCGGCGACGTGTCGGCCTCGAAGCGCTATTGGAAGGAAGACATCATTGATCCTGAAGTTGAGGTAAAACCGAACGGCACAATCCAGGTTTCCGATCAGCCCGGCACAGGCTACCGCATCAGAGAAGATCTGATTGAAAAGCTGACAACGCGCAAGGAAGTAATTCTGCGCTAAAGCGTGCGACTGCAAATTCGTTGGCTCTGTCTGTGCGGCGCTGGCCCCCGCAATCCCGAGTGAACGAGCGGTGGGAATACTTGTCCAGCTAGAACTTCCCCACTCAAGCCAAAAGCAGTCTTGAATGGGCCACCGGCCAGAGGTTGCCAACGGGCCGGTGCATCATTTGCTCGGCAAGGCGGCGGGGATCTTCAAACAGTCTCGCGGTAACAGCTCCAAAGGTGAGGCCTCCAATGTGCGCCAGGTAAGCCACCCCGCCGGTTTGCACGTTGGCTACGGCCCCGGCGTTAATGAGTTGAATGAGGAACCATACTCCGATCAAGAGCGCAGCCGGAATAAAAGTGATCCGCACAAAAATGAAGATGACCAGAAGCGAGCGCATCCGATCGCGCGGGTAAGTGACCAGAAACGCCCCCATCACAGCGGCAATCGCCCCGCTCGCGCCGAGGTTTGGCACTGTGGAGTGCGGGCTGGCTGCCACTTGGGCCAGCATAGCCACCAACCCGCCGACAAGGTAGAACACCGCGTAGCGCAACGGATTCATGGCGTCTTCGATCTCCGGGCCGAAAGCCCACAAGAACACCATGTTGCCGATGATGTGCGACCAGCTGCCGTGCAGGAACATCGCCGTGAGAATTGTGATCCAGTGATGACCGGCGACGATGTCAGCCGGGACGACCGACCATTGCGCGACGAATGCGTCCCCCCGCATCAGTTCGGCGATAAACACAATCACGTTGATGGCGACGATTAATGCCGTGACGACAGGGAAATGTCTGGGGCGCCGCGACGCGTCCGATAAGGGGACTAGGGTTCCCACTTCGTCTTCTCCGCTATTCCATACGTGCTTTGCTTCCGGCGAAGGCTACCTTTGACTGTCAGGCTGCCTTTGATCGGGGACCACTCACGCTGGTAAGCACACGGCGCGCGGCCGTGGACAGCATCAGGCGAGAGGCGCCGCTGAAAATCATGCTGATTCCCACCAGCGTGCCGATCACCCATTCGGTGCTCGATGGCCACGTCCTCCAAATCAGGATGGCGAGGACCAACGTGACGATTCCATCGAGCAGCAGCCAATTCGAGCCCGGCATCGGGCGCAGCCGGAATGACAAAACGAATTCCAGCACCCCCTCCGCAAACAGGTAAATCGCGAGCACAAGCGTGAGCGAGGCCAAGCCCGCGACGGGGTGAGCCAGGGCATAGACTCCCACGAGAAGATAGAGAACGCCCAGCAGCAGCTCCCAAACAAACCCGCCCGTAGTTCGCGTGTACCACGCAAATACCACGTGGGCTGCCCCACTGAATATGAGCAGCCACGCAACAACCAAAACCACAGCGATTCCCGCTGCGGGTGGAATCACGATGGCAAGAATGCCCGCTAGAAGCATCAGGGCGCTAAGCCCGATGGACCATCCGACCGACTCTTTCGCGATTGTGCCCAGTGACGTCGAGTTCATGTGATTTTCCTCCGGCGACTTTCGCGGCACATTATATGCCCGGCTCGTTTCAATCTCTACCGTCGTATTCTCGCCTCGCAAAATCGCGGGCCAGCTTGGCCCAACCGACACATTTTGTCGAACCCACCACGACACGTGCGGCCATGCAGACGGCACGCCGCCCTCGACCGTGGCCTTGCGCAAAGTGGTGAAGGGCTTGGCCTCGGTCGCGTCGTGCAGGCGGTGAGGTACCACGGCGATTCGATGAGCTGGTGCCGCGGCGCGAGTGCCCCTACACCGATTATCTTTTTATCGTTGATCTTGGTTTGCGACCGGCTGTTGGTTTTGTGCCAGCAACGCTTCGTGCTTCTTCAGCAACTCGACACCTTGCGCGAATGTGAGTCCGCGGGGAACCTCTTGAAAATCACTGTAGACTTCTTTCGATTTAATGTTGATTGTCTTGAAAAAAAGTGCTTTGCCGGTAAATGAAAGGTTCATCCGGGTCACTTCCCAATGCCCGCCTCCCATGTCGCCCTGCTGCACAACAAATTGTCCTCCCCGGTCAAGGTGCCCGAGTATCCCCCAACCGAACCCCACTTCTCTCATGAGGGCGCCGTCAATCCTTGCGATCCGGCGTTGATCCCTATCAATGAGCATGTATCCCTGGAGCCCGGTCAAAATCTGTTCGACGTGAGAGGGCGGCGAATATTTGGGATTGGGACGGAACTTCAGGCGAACCAACTGATCGCCTGGAGCACCCAGGCCTTCTTCGCCTGACGCAGTTCCGTCTTCCTCGTATAAAAAGGCGTCGGGGAAAGCCCGCATGATCCGTTGCGTTCGCTCCGCATCTTCCTTTTCGCGCTTGCACTTCTTGTCCAGATCGGAGGGATCATTGATCAAATGCTGCAACCGGTTCTGTTCAGCCTGCCTCTCCTGCGGCGTAAGAGGACGACCGCCGGTCGCAATCAACATCCCCGCCATGGCATCGCGAGTTTCAACCATGAGCTTGGTTTTCGAGCCGTCCGACCCATGACTAACTTGCCGAAACATGAAACTCGGTCCCCGGGAGCTGCTGTTTATCTCGTTCCAGACGGCCGACCGAACCAGTTCAACAGCGGGGGTAGGCTGAGTCTGTGCGGACGCGAGGCCCGCAACGGCAAACAAAAATAAGGCGAAAACCGAAGCTAACCAGCGTGATGGCTGTAGAAGCATTGTTTTCACATCATTCCCGCACGCGTTAGAGGGGCAATTAGAGGCTTGCTGTTGCATTTTGAGTGTATCCCAGCCAATGCGCTTCCGGCATATTTAGCGGAGCCAATCCTCCAATTCGGTGCCGTGAGCGGTCTTCTCATCCCGGTATTTGACAATTACGGGTGCGTACAGAGACAGGTTCCAGTTTTCGGGGCCTTTGTTTACCGCGCGGGATCCCGGAATAACGACTGCATTTTCTGGAACTTCCAGCACTTTTTCAGCGCCGGCGCGGTATATTTCACCGCGAACAATATCATAAATCGGAGTGGACCGCGTAAGGATTGTTCCTGCCCCCAGCACGGCGCCGCTGCGTACCAGAGTTCCCTCATAGACTCCGCAATTGCCGCCCACGAGCACATCGTCCTCAATGATCACGGGAGCCGCGCTAACCGGTTCCAGCACTCCGCCGATCTGGGAGGCGGCGCTGAGGTGAACTCGTTTGCCAATTTGAGCGCAAGAACCTACTAGGGCATGCGAATCCACCATTGTGCCTTCATCCACATAAGCGCCTACATTAATGAACATTGGCGGCATGCAAATTACCCCGGGCGCCACATATGCTCCCAGCCGCACTGATGAACCGCCGGGCACTATCCGTACTCGATCCCTGACCGTAAACCGGCGGGCAGGAAATGTGTCCTTGTCCACGAACGAGAGGCTTACATCCTCCCCCATCTTGCTGAGTTCGCCGAGGCGAAATCCCAGCAGAATGCCCTGCTTCACCCAGACGTTAACCTTCCATTGACCGTCAACTTTTTCCGCGGCGCGAATCTTGCCTTCCGTGAGTTCATCACGGAAGTCCATGAAAATCTGGCGGGCATCGGGCTCGCGCTCTGCTTCATCGAGGGAAGCCAGGTGTTCAATCGAGGATCTCAGAGACTGCATGGGATGGAAGTATAAAGGAAAGCAGGAGAGCGAATGGAGGCAGGGGATTTATATGAAGTTGAGGAAATAAAATCTAAATACGAAAAGCTTTACTGCAATGGAGCGACGGGCATCCTCGCCCGTTATCAGTATTCAGAACTCACGACGGGCGAGGACGCCCGTCGCTCCATCAAAACAGCATGGCGGACAAGAGTGTAGGCCCCGTGCGAGGGACCTCAGTTGATATCGAATTGCTCCTGATGCAGCGCGGGATCGCTCTTCACGATGACCGTTTTCCTGGTGAGCTCTTCCATTTCCGCAAGGGCTCTGCCACCATTAGCTTTCAGGGCCTTCCCAACCTCAGGATTCACTCGCAACATTACGTCCTGATGGTCGAGATGCTTGGCCATCTTGCGCATCTCGATGTAAATGTCGTTGCAGACAGTGGTGATGGATTTCACGAATCCGGTCGAGTCGCAATATGGACAAGGGGATCCGATGGTGCGCTCGAGCGATTGCTTGACGCGTTTTCGAGTGATGGCTACAAGACCAAAGTCATTAAACTGAAGCACCTTCGAAGGGGCGCGATCACTACGGAGTGCCTCTTCGAGGGCCTGCATTACCTTTTGGCGGTTGCGGCGCTCGTCCATGTCAATGAAGTCAATAATGATGATTCCACCCAGGTCCCGCAGCCGGATTTGACGCACGATCTCCTTGATGGCATCCACGTTGGTCTTGACGATTGTGTCTTCGAGACGCTGAGTCTTGCCAACGTACTTGCCGGTATTGACGTCAATGGCGACCAGCGCTTCGGTCTGGTTTATGACGATGTACCCACCGCTCTTCAGCCACACTTTCGACTTCAGAGCTTTGTTAATTTCGTCGGTTAAGCCGAATTGCTCGTAGAGCGGAGTCTCTTTGGTGTACAGCTTCACGCGGCGAACCAAGCCCGGCTGGAAGCGGTTGGCGAAGCGGAGAATACGTTCGTATTCCTGTTCGGTGTCCACCCAAATAGCGGAGAAATCGGAACTGACCTGATCGCGCAATACGCGCTCAACGACATTCAGATCGTGATAGATCAGGGTAGGAGATTTTCCATTTTCGGCGCGGGTCTTTATCTCGGACCAAAGTCCCTTAAGGAACCTAATATCGGCGCGGAGATCTTCTTCCGGTGCTCCTTGCGCGGCGGTCCGGACGATGAAGCCGCCATGGCCGTTTTCGCGCTCGCTCAGAATGATTCGCTTTAACCGCTGGCGCTCTTCTTCGGATGCGATCTTTCGGGAGACGCCGGTGTGGTTGACGGTAGGCATGTAAACCAGAAAGCGCCCCGGTAATGCAATATGGCTGGTGATGCGGGCGCCCTTCTTTCCAATCGGTTCCTTCGCGATCTGCACCAGGATTTCCTGCCCTTCTTTGAGCAGGTCGCTGATGAGCGGGACATTTTGCTGCTCACGCCGCCGAAAGTTTCTGCCACCGCCGCGTCGTCCCCGCTGGTTGCCCCGGTCATGACTACGCTCATAAGCTGGACGCGTAGCGCGTTGCGTGTAAGGTGCGGTCGCGGCCGCGGCCCTTACTTCGGCTCTGGCGCCCACTGTGCCATCGCCGCGAGCTTCAGCGTCAAGGATGGCTTCGGCCTCGGCCTGTGCTTCCTCAATCTCTGCGTCCTCGGCTTCCTTTTCTTCATGTTCCGCCTCGGAAGCGGCTTCCACCTCGGGGACCTCTGCTTCCAGCGCTTCAGAAGCGGAGAATGCGGAAACTCCCGTCAACGGATCGGCGGAGGCGGCGATCTCTTGCGTTGGACGCGGTTGATAACCTCCGGCCTCGCTGGTCTCTTCTTCCATTTCTTCGAAAGCCGCGTCGTCTTCCAAATCTTCGACGTAATCCGCCAGATCGGCTTCTTCTTCATCAATCTCTTCTTCTTCAATAGTCCCCGCCGAAGTGGAGTCATGGAATGAACCGGCAGCTGCTTGTTCAGGGCCATCAGTAGCGCGCGCGGGCAAATCTTCGGAAGCGTTTTTTTCTTCGCCGGTTGCGCCTCCGAAGACGGAAGCAACGTTCAGCTCGTGAAGTCGTTTTTGCTCGCGGTCCCATTCGGAAGACTCAATATCAAGATTGGCTTCCTCTCGATGGCTGGGCTGCGATTCAATCGGTATGTCGGGGACGGCAGCCTTTTCAGTTCCGGACTTTTCAGTTCCGGTACTCGCTTCAAAAAACAAGGGCTCGTCTTCCGGGAAAGCCCCGTCAATCGGCGGAGGCGCCGGCCCAGGCTGGGAACGGGTTGGATATGGTTCACTCGACTGTTGCCGCGAAGGAGGCTGTGACTGAGCGAGCCCGCGATACTTGGAAATGGACTCGCCCGGCAACAAAATCGGCTGATATCCGGGCGGCGGACCGTAATCTGAACGCCGCGGGTGATCGGTTCTCTCCATTCTTTCAGTTCGCTCACTTCTATCGGGTCCTCCGGAATGGCCGCCTTCGTTTGCCGGTTCTGATGCGGGTCGCGCGAACTTTGAATCGGGCATGCGCTCGCCGCGGCGTCCGCGGCGGCGCCGTCGGCCGCGCCATCCGCCTCCACTTTCCTTATCTTGACTGTCTCTTGCGGGTTGATTGCTGGATGGGGCGGAAGGCGCATCGGCAAGGTGAGAGGAATAGGAGTCATGGGACGGGGCTGAGTCCGCCATAGGGGACTGGGTTTCGACAACGTGCTCAGCTTCCCGCTGGTGACTAGACTGCCGTTCCGGTTCCTGAAATGCGCGATCAGTTGGAATTTCGTCCACTTCCTCCTGCTCCGCCAACTCCATGAAATCGGAAACATAGAGGAAAGCGTCCCTTTCGAGGCCGATATCCACGAATGCGGATTGCATTCCGGGGAGCACGCGAGTAACGCGCCCTTTGTATATTGATCCTGCCAAGGTGTATTCGTTCTCGCGTTCGAGGTAGATTTCGGCGAGCAGATCGTCTTCAACCACCCCCACTTTGGTTTCGTGAGGGGTGGAAGACACAAACAGTTCTTTTGACATGTAAACTCCGGTACTGCGCCGCTAAACGGCTGCAGAGGTCACCGGACGAGAGGCAGAAGAAGGGGGAGGATCGAGTGCCGCGATGGCAGGCCCGCGCAAGACACGAGCTTGGTTCCGGAATCGCTCCGTAACCTCGTGCTGCGCAAGCCTGAGAATCTTTTGCACTTATAGCGTTGCGCTGGACCGGGGTTGTGACCGCTCTCTCTCCTCTTAGCGTTCCAAGATTCGAGGGGGCCGTTTACCCGCCCGGCAGCGCTCTAGCTTCAATCCTGCCCGGCTTCTAACTGCGATTCTGGCCGGGTGAGTGTCCTCTTATTAACGCGAGGACTGGCGTCTATTTTTGAATCTCTATGGTTCTGGTCACACAAATTTTTTCGCGCCTGGCTGGCGCGGTAAGCCCCCTGCCTTTTCTTCGTCCTGGGTCAGTTCACGAACCGGCGCATCCGGACATTCATCACCATGCCAAGCGCCAGAAACATGAATAGGACAGAAGACCCGCCATAACTCATTAATGGCAGGGGTATTCCGGTGACCGGCATAAAACCGACCACCATGCCAACATTGACCAGGATATGGAAGCTAAGCACAGCGACCACACCCATTACCACAAACGTGCCAGCGCGGTCGGGCGCTGTTTGCGCGTTCTGGGTCAAACGCATCAGCACTACAAAGTATAGCAGCAGAACAGCTAAAGCGCCTAGAAACCCATGTTCCTCGGCGAATGCCGCGAAAATGAAGTCGGTTTGGGGTACTGGCAGGTAGTCCAGGTGAGTCTGGGAGCCATTGCTGCTTCCCCAAATTCCCCCAGACCCCACAGCGATGAGAGATTGGATCACCTGATAGCCGGATCCTTGCTTATCGGCGTCAGGTTGCATGAAACTGGTAAGGCGATCTTTTTGAAAAGGCTTCAGCACGTGCCAGGCGATGGGCATCATGGAGCCGGCCAACACCAGGACAACGAGCGCCTGCTTCCAGCGAGCTCCGCCTAAAAACAGGCCCATGATCGCGATTGGCATATATGTAAGGGCAGTCCCCAAGTCGGGTTGTCTCAAAACCAGAAGCATCGGAATTCCTACGATCGCAGCAGCCTTTATGAAATCCGGCCATGAAAGTTCTCGTTCCTGGAGATCGGCGAAATACTTTGCCACCGCGAGGATGAGCACGAGCTTGACCCATTCGGATGGCTGGAAGTGCTGGCCTCCAGGCATTTTGACCCAGCGCTTCGCCCCCAGGTATCTTTGGCCAAAAACCAGGACCGCCACTAGCGATGCGACCGACGCGATATACATCCAGTGCACGCGATCGAGCAGCAATTGATAATTGAGGAGGCTGACCAGGAACATGCCGGCGATGCCGCCGATAATCCAGTAGACCTGTTTGATGTGCGCCCCGGCGAATTTGGTGTGCATGGTCGCGCTGCGGATTTCGAGGACGCCAAGACCGCAGATCAGCAATACAAAGATCAGCAGGACCCAATCGAAATCGCGGAATGAAACGTAGCGAGACATCGTTCAGTCGTTGGCCATTCTTTGTTGGTCGTTGGCAATTCGTCGTTGGTCGTAGGTCATTCGTCTTCGGTCACGGGTTTTTGGCTTTCAGCTGTCAGCTCTCAGATTCGAATTAGTTTCGATGGAGCGGCGGACAGTCCCCCCACGCCTGACGGGCGACTTCGCTCAGGCAGGCTTTAAAGCCACCGTCTCTCCATTGAAGTTTCTACTGAACTCCCGGCGCGATTACCGCCAGTGGCATCGGCTCCCGCGGCACATTAACATCGAAGTGGCCGCCATGAAGTTCGTCATCAGCGCCATCATTCCAGAGCGCGCCAACATCTACGTTCTGACTTCCTTGCGCAACCTTATTCGGCTGGCGGCGCTGTTTGTCTACAAAAGCCTTGATCACCTGGGTGGCAAGACGCGCGGCAAGTTTGCCGTGCTCGCCGCCTTCGAACAAAGCACAAACGAGTATGTCCGGATTGCGTCGGGGAGTGAATCCTACGAACCAGCCGTTCTGTGCGAAATCACGGTTGTTCTCATGCTTAGCGCGCAGAGCAAGTGAGACAATCTGCGCTGATCCCGTCTTGCCTGCAATGTCTATTCCCGAAATGTGCGCCGATGGCGCCGTGCCTTCGGGCAACAACACTCGCCCCATCGCGTCAGTAATTGTGTTCCATCCGGTTGGGTCAATTGTGACATTCTTCACATCATTGAGGCGAGCCGTCTCAACATAGTTTGGGGGAAGACCGGATGGATCAATTACGTGCGGAACGACCAGGCGCCCGTCGGTGGAGATCGCCGCAATTGCTCGAGCAAGCTGAATCGGGGTTACCGCTACTGCCCCCTGCCCGATGCCAACGGAAATAGTTTCGCCGGCGAACCACTTCTGCTTGAAATTTCGGATTTTCCACTCTTCCGATGGCATGACCCCGCTGGCTTCCTGCGGCAAATCTATGCCAGTTTTCTGTCCTAACCCCAACATGGTTGCATACTTCGCAATGCGCTCGATTCCGAGTTTCTCCGCAAGTGTATAAAAAAAGACATCACAAGATTGGTAGATTGCCTTTGGCAGATCAACTTCGCCGTGGCCGGTCTTCACCCAACACCCAAATCTGCGGCCGTAGAAGGTCGCGCCCCCGCTGCAATGCACATGGAGCGTCTGTGCGATTCCTTCTTCCCATCCAGCGACAGACATAATGATTTTGAAGGTCGAGCCCGGGGCCAACTGCGCCTGAATCGCTTTGTTCAATAGCGGATGGTCAGGATCGTTTACCAGTTGCGTCCATTGCTTGTTCGAGACTCTCACCGCAAAATCATTGGGATCAAACGTTGGCCTGCTTACCATGGCCAGAATCTCGCCCGTCTTCGGGTTCATCGCGACCATTGCCCCGTTCCTATCGCCCATGGCTTCTTCAGCGGCGATTTGGAGGTCAATATCTATAGTGAGTCTGAGCGGCTTTCCGGGCACCGCCGGCTTCTCCGCGAGCTGGCTCATTTCCTTGCCGTGACTGTTTACCACCACCTGACGCGAGCCATTTGTTCCCATCAGAATCTGGTTGTACTGAAGCTCCACGCCAGATTTTCCGACGATGTCGCCGGGATTATAAAACTCCCACTGCGTCTGATTCAGCATGTCCTCGCTGACCTCGCCAACGTAGCCGATCAAATGAGCCATGAATCCATTTCGCGGATAAAGACGGCGGTGAGCCATGATGGTGTCGAGCTCAGGAAGTTCATTCCTGTGGGCCTCGACGAATGCCAGTTCATCGGGCGTAATGTCATCTTTCAGATAAATGGGTTGATATTGCGGCACGCCGGCAAAATGTTTGATCCGGTCGCGAACCTCTTTCGGGTCCATGTGGAGGCCTTGTGCGATGAGATCGGCGTCGGCCAGGAGATCGCGGGAGGAATCCCGCATCAAGAGAGCCGTAAATGAGGGATAGTTGTCCACGATGGTGCGGCCTTCGCGATCCAGTATTCGACCGCGTGGCGCAAGGATGGGTACGTTGCGAACACGATTTTTTTCCGCGAGCGACGAATACGAATCGCTCTGCATGACCTGGAGATGCCACAGGCGGTAAGCCAGCAGCAAGAAAACGGCAAGCAGGATATATTGCACCGCGGTAAGGCGGAAAGGCGAAACTTTTTCGTCGCGGCCAAACATAATTCAGTCGTTGGTCTTTAGCTCTTGGTCGTTGGCTTTGTATCGTTGATTTATTGTAATCCCCGCGCTACTGGCGATGTTAGTGCAGGCGAAAACTGAGGGACATGTCCAACCTGCTACGTCAGGAAAATATGCCCATCAAGGAATCGGTGGCCAACGACCAAAATCCAACGACCAACGACGGTTTTCAGGTTCTCTGCTTGAACCTGTCCAGTACGGCAAACAGCACAACCGCCAGAATCGCGTTCGCCAGCGCGGATCGCAATTCGTGCGGCCAACTCCACTGAAGCGCGAGTCCTACGAGCCAGCGGGCGACCCCAAAATAAATGACTTCGTGGACGACATAGAAAAATATCACGACCAAAAAGCGGGAACCCGCATTTTCGACGTCCAGCTTTACCCCCAGTGAAGAAGCGCCATAACCGACGACCGATTTGGCAATTCCAAAAAGTCCAATGGGATGGTGAGTCAGCGAATCCTGCACGACTCCAATCAACGCGCCGGTTATCAATCCCGCGACCGGGCTGCGGCGGGCGACCGCAAAAAAAATCACGACCAGCAGCGGCAAATCAAAAATTGCAAAAAACGGCAACCTCAACGGAACAAATGCCTGCAGAAATATCGCAATCAACGGAACCAGAATCGTAACCGGCAGGCTGAAGCGGTAAACTTCGATCTGCTCTTGCGATGTGTAAGTAATAGGCACGCTATTGAGGCGGATCCTGCAGTGCCGCCGGACTGGTCTGTGAATCGGCCGGGGTCCGCGGTTTATTAACCGGTAGTGGTACTTTCTTGCCGGTGCCCGAGGATTGCGATAATACCGGAGATTTTACTGCGGGGTCTGCATTAACAGTTGACAAAGGGTTGTTGGAATCGCTGACCGCCTGACCCGTAGCCGTCGCGCCCGTAGCCGTCGCGCCCGATCCAATTACTGGTTGCTTCTTCGCTGGAATGGGCTGCGTTGCAGTCTCCGGGGCGGTAGGTGCCGTTTCAGTTGCGGAAACCACTGAAGGCTGAACTCTGTCCTTGCTGTCGCTATCTTTGGCACCCGCCGTTGTGGCGGGCGGCTTGTCCGGCACGGACGGAAGCCTTTGGGCAAGAATATCCACCGCACGCGAGTTTGTACCCGCGACCTCGGGCGCTCTTTCCTCTTTTTTCGTAATGACGAGTACTTCCTCGAGCCGTCCCAGATCTGCTGCAGGTTTTACTTTGATCGAGAGGAATGATTCGGGCCCCGGAAGAACCTTCTCTACAGTTCCAACCAGCAGGCCTTTCGGAAAAATTTCATCGCCCCCGCTGGTTAAGACTTTTTCCCCTGGCTGGACTTGTTCATCATTCATGATCTTGTCCAGAACCACTTCGCCGTCGGGTTTCCCTATCAATACTCCTTGCAACCGGGATCGCTCCAGAATTGTGCCGACTCCGCTGGTTTGATCGTCAATCAGCAGAACTTCGGAGGATGACCTGAATACCTGAAGAACCTTGCCTACCACGCCATCCGCCGTGATGACGGGCATATCTTTTCCCATCCCGTCCTTCGCGCCCTTGTCAATATAGACGACCCGGGAACGCTCGCTACCACTGGACCCGATCACTTGCGCAGCGATTGTCTGGGAAATAAATTGCTCTTTGAAGCCCATCAATGCCTGCAATCGCCGGGATTGCTCGGCATCATTATTCAAGCGCACCTGGTCCAACTGCATGCGTTCGATCTGCTGCCTGAGCTCGCGGTTCTCCTGGCGGACTCCTCGCAAGTAAAAGTATCCCCGCCATACATTAACGGTGCCGGATTGGACCCGGACGATAGCTTTTTCAAATGGTGTGATTGTATTGACCGCCCAGACCCGGATGAGCCTGGTGGAGCGGTTCTCGTCGGCACGCTTGACCTGCACGCCCAGCAGCAAGACTTGGGCAAACAACACCGCCACCAACGCGGTGATGTTTCGATAGCGGGAAATCAGGGCTTCCATGAGACTGTTTCAAGTGTACCGTTTCGAGTTTCGGGCAAAGGACTAAAATCTCCGGCGGTCCGAAAGCACAGATCTCGAAACCTGAAACCAGAAACTCGAAACATCTTATTCGATAGAAATCTTCCGTAGCAGCTTGAAGTCGCTCAGCATCTTGCCGGTGCCGAGCACCACGCTGCACAGAGGATCGTCGGCAATCGAAACCGGAAGCCCGGTCTCCTCGCGAATACGCTTGTCGAGGTTCTTCAGCAAGGCGCCGCCCCCCGTGAGCACGATGCCGCGATCACTGATGTCAGCCGACAGTTCGGGAGGCGTTCGCTCCAAGGCAACTCGTACCGCGTTCATGATTGTGGATACGCACTCGCTCAGCGCTTCGCGGACTTCACTATCATCCACAGTAATCGTCTTGGGCACTCCTTCAATCAAATTGCGGCCTTTGATTTCCATGGTCAATGGCTTGTCGAGCGGATAGGCGCTGCCAATTTCAATTTTGATTTGCTCTCCGGTGCGCTCGCCGATCAGCAGGTTATATTTCCGCTTGAGGTAATTCATGATGGCCTCGTCCATCTGATTACCCGCCATGCGTACCGAACGCGAATAGACGATGCCGCTGAGCGAAATCACCGCAATATCAGTCGTTCCGCCGCCAATATCCACGACCATATTTCCGCTGGGTTCGGTGATGGGCAACCCGGCCCCGATAGCCGCAACCATGGCCTGTTCCACGAGGTACACTTCGCTCGCCTTAGCGCGATAAGCGGAGTCCATGACAGCGCGCTTTTCCACCTGAGTAATCTCGGAGGGCACACCGATTACGATGCGGGGATGTACCAGCATCTTCCGGTTGTGGGCCTTCTGAATGAAATAGTTCAACATTTTCTCGGTGACTTTGAAGTCGGCGATGACGCCGTCCTTCATGGGCTTGATGGCAACGATGTTGCCGGGAGTGCGTCCCAGCATCTCTTTGGCTTCTTTGCCGACCGCTTCAACTTCGCCGGTGTTCTTGTTGATGGCTACGATGGATGGCTCGTTGACGACGATGCCTTTGCCGCGCGCATAGACCAGCGTGTTCGCCGTGCCCAGGTCTATTGCCAGGTCGCTGGAAAAAACGCTGAACAGCGACCGCAGGTTGTGCATCCGTGTTCCGTTGGAATGAAATCCGTTTTGTGACATAAGGGGATTTTTCCCTTTAACCAAGTTGTCCGGAAGTTTCCGGTTGAAGCTCTGTAACCTTACCTCGGTTCCTCAATTCGAGGGCGAAAACCATTTACCCCCGCGGAAGTGGTTCAGTTTGAAAAAACCCTAAGGTACTGTCATTCCGAAGCGCTAGATCATCGCGCGAGGAATCCGCTTCCCCTCGATCTAAAGCAGATTCCTCGCCGATAAACTGGCTCGGAATGACAAGAGTTAG
Organism: Terriglobales bacterium; assembly: GCA_050746185.1. GTDB lineage: Bacteria > Acidobacteriota > Terriglobia > Terriglobales > Acidobacteriaceae > PALSA-188. The sequence goes on from JBOGLA010000040.1 coordinate 30,669, forward strand.
ACATATTTTCGTAAACCGACCCCCACTGCCGCACCCCCCACTAAGCTATTGAATTTCCACCCTCTTCTGCAAGGTATTTACTCCTCCCAATGCGTTTTGGGCGGTTATCGTGATGATGCTCTCTCCCGGCGGCAGGGAAGGCGTAAAGTAATGGAAAGTTCCGTCCGCCGCCACCACAGGAACCTCTCGTCCATTCACCATAACCCGCGCGCCGGTCTCGGTCTTGCCGGTCAACTCGAGCACATGGCCATGCTGAATAAACGGGTCCAAATTCAAACTGATGACCTGCTGATCTTTATCTTTGGGAATGATGTTGAAACGGTTCTTTTCTCCTTCGGCCGATTCAGTTCCATGGCTGTCATACGACTGCACTGCCCAATAGTATGCGCCTTCTTTCAGTCCTGAGACCATTACATCGGCGCTGGTCACTTTCTTGTCCATGATGATGGAGGAGAAGTAGGGATTGCGCGAAATTTGTAAGCGATACCCGGCGGCGTTGGCCATGGGCGTCCACGAGAATTCAATTGGTTTGGGCTCTCCGGATATGAAGATCGGCATCATATTCGCGGGCGAAATTGGAGTCGGCGGCCCAATTTCCCTGGACTTCAGTAGCGTAGGCGAATCGCTTTGAAAACTTACCTTTTCCCAGTCCGCCAGCCGGACTACCTCTCCGTCACGAGTAACTTCGCCACTGCCCTTTTTTACCAGGATTTCGTGCTGGTGTGTTTTGGGATCGTTGCTTACTCTGGCTGCGCTCTCGGGCGCCAAAGAAGCCGTGGTTCCGTCCAATATAACTTCAGATTTTGATCCCTGAACATAGGTGCCGGTTGCGAGGTCCACGGTGCCAGTGCTCACCGCCACGGAAACGGTGGTCTGCTGACGTTCATTGGCCGAGTCTTCTTCGATCACAATCAGAGAATCCTGTTTCACGGTGTAATTGGTTCCGTCATTAAAAACGATCTTGGCCATCCCTTCGGAACCGGTTTGAACCACGTCTCCTTTTTCCAACGGCAGGTTATAGTCCGCCGCAACCCAACTGTTACTGGTACTCTTCTTGATCCTGACCGTCCCATCGAGCGCTGTGAAATGAGCCTGTTGAGAACCCGTTGCCGCTGACTTAAGGGGATTGGTATCAAGCCCGGCAACTTTCTCCAGCATGGCGGTGGTCATGTTGCCAACGGCGTTCACACCGCTTTCAGTAAATTGCGGGAAGGCGATCCGCATGCTCATACACAGCACCGCCACCACCGCAACAATAAATAACACCACGCTGCGATACGTGACCGTTTTCCAGGCAATCTGGATTCCGGGTTTGCGATTTGAGGACACCGAGGCCAATAAACCCAGCCAAACCTAGAGAATATGGGGTCTTGGAAACATTATCACACCCCAAAGTGGCGAAAAAAATGGGCAATTACTTTGACACATTACCTTGGTGTGGGCGCGGAGCGGCCCGTTTTCAGGCGGTTTAAGCGCAAATGCAGAGTCAGGCCAAAAGCTCAGGCCGTCTCTTGTCTAGGCCCCGGTTCGCATGTCGCTGGATGTGCCGCCGGCAGCGGGGACATAGCACTTGAGGGTGTAATCCATCACCATACGGTCGGCGTTGAAGCGCCAGCCGAGGGTTCGAATCGTGCGCTTCATCCGTTTTATCCAACCCCGCGGAAGGCCATCTCTATCCCGCTGATAATAAAGCGGAATCACCTCTTCGCGTAGAACCCGGTACAAATCTTCGCCATCGCGGCCGTCGTGCACAGTCATGTTCGAATGGGTCCTTCCGGTCCCGATAGCGAAACCATTAAGTCCGTCGTAGGCTTCCGCCCACCAACCGTCCAATACGGAGAGGTTCAACCCGCCATTCAGGACAACTTTCTGGCCACTGGTACCGGAAGCCTCGAGAGGGCGGCGCGGATTATTGAGCCAGACGTCCACGCCCTGCACAAAATGGCGCCCCACATTGATGTCATAATCCTCCACGAACACAAATTTATCCGCGAAGCGTGCGTGCCGCATGAGTTCTGCGATCTGTTGCAGCATCCGTTTGCCGGGATCGTCGCGGGGGTGGGCCTTCCCCGCAAAAATGAACTGAACCGGATGCTTGGGATCATTCACCATCAGGGCAAGCCTCTCGATGTCCGCCAACATCAGGTCGGCTCGTTTATAAGTGGCGAAGCGGCGCGCAAATCCGATCGTAAGGGCGTCGGGACTGAGAACACGGCTCAGATGTTGCAGAGTCTCCGGCGACTCCTCCCGCCGTGCCGCCTGCTCGATGGCGCGATGCCGCACAAATTCGATAAGCCGTGACTTCAAGTTAAGATGCGTTTCCCAAAGTTCGCCATCGTCTACGCTTTCGATTCCCTCCCATATTTTTGCTTCGCTGCTGTGCTCGTGCCAGCCGGTTCCCAGATGGCGGTCGTACAAGCGGAACATTTGCGGCGAGAGCCAGGAGGGAACATGCACGCCATTGGTGATATGTCCGATCGGGACCGCTTCTTCTGTCTTGCCCGGATAAAGTCCAGTCCACATTGCACGTGAGACTTCCCCGTGGAGCGATGAAACTGCATTCGCGCGCCGTGCCACTCTCAGTCCGAGCACGGTCATGCAAAATTCCTCGTCCGGATTGCCGGGATATTCCCTGCCCAAATCCATGAACCGCTCTCGCGATAGACCCAGTTGTTCGCGAAGTGGGCCCATATGCTCCTCGATCAAATCGGCGCGGAAACGATCATGCCCGGCAGGCACCGGCGTGTGGGTAGTGAAGACTACTTCGCGCGAAACTCGCGGAAGCGCTTCGTCAAATCCCAAACCTTCATCCTGCATACGGTTGCAAATTGCTTCCAGCACGGCAAAAGCGCTGTGGCCTTCATTTAAGTGCAGGACGCCCGGCGTGATTCCCATCGCACGCAAGGCCCTGAAACCTCCCACGCCCAGCAGTAATTCCTGCCGAATGCGAACCCGGCCATCGCCGCCATACAACCGGGAGGTAAGTTCACGATCCTCAGGCGCGTTGCCTTCGGTATCGGAATCGAGCAGCAGCAGATCGCAGCGCCCGACTTTCATGCGCCAAACCTTTGCCTTGATCGAGCCTTCGCGCGTCTCGATCTGCACCATCACGGGGGCGCCATCTTTTCCGATGGCGGGTTCCATCGGCAACTGGCTGATGTTGGTTTCGATGTAATCTTCCTGCTGCCAGCCGGTTTGGTCGAGGTGCTGCCTGAAATATCCCTGGCCATAAAACAGGCCTATTCCCACCAGCGGGATTCCGAGATCGGATGCGCTTTTAATATGATCGCCCGCCAGAACGCCCAACCCTCCTGAGTATTCAGGGATCGAAACATGCAATCCGAACTCAGCAGAAAAATAACCCACCGGACGCGGCCGTAAAATTCCGGCATGCCGAGCGCCCCAGGTGCGGTCGGCTTCGAGGTATTCACGCTGGCGGCGGAAGGCATAGTTAATCCGGCTGTGGAGCACCAGCTCCCTCGCTCGCCGTTCGATCTGCGAAAGCGGGATCTCCGCCAACAGCGAGATCGGATTGTGATTCAGTACGCGCCAGCGAACGGGATCGAGATCGCGAAATAAGCTGCTGGAATCATGATCCCAGGACCACCAGAGATTTCGGGCCAGCGTCCAGAGCCGCTCCTGGGCGGGTGCGATGAAGCGGTCGAGAGTGCGGGCTTCGCTTACAATCGGCGCAACCTGGGCGGCGGCATCGGACAACATTCGAACTTCTTCCTCGCTAAAAATCCGGGGCTCCAAGGTTTGAATCACCAAAACCCCCTGCAAGACCCCCCGGTCAATGATCGGAACGCCGAGGAAGGATTGGTATTCGTCCTCGCCTGCCTCGCTGAAATATTTAAATCGAGGATGATTTTTGACCTGCTCGACGGCAACCGGGCGCACCAGTTCCGCCACCAAGCCCGCGAGCCCTTCATTCAACCCCATGCGAAGGGTACCCACGCATTGCGGGCGAAGTCCCAGCGTGGCCGCCAGAACCAGGTTGGCGCGGTCCGGTTCCAGCAAATAAGCTGAACAGACCTCGGTGTCGAATCGCTTCGCGATCAGGGCGACGACATTCGTCAAGGTTTCCGCAGGTTTGCCAGCCTCCGCCGCTGCCAGAGTGGCGATCTCCTCCAGGGTCAGGACGTAACTCTCATCGTTGGCGGATGCAAATTGGCTCACGGCTGTGGGTCCTCGGTTTAAGCCTGGGTTTTAGGGTGAGCGCCTGGGAACGGCGCAGGTCCTATTCTAACGGTTGACGCAAGTCCTGACGCGGGAATTCGTTTCTGGGAGACAGAAACATTCTGATTTGCCGAATCGAAATATGTGACGGTCGTGACGAAACGGCCAGGAAAGCACTAACTTTGAGTGCGGTCTAGAAATTCGGCATGCCAGGCCATCTGAATGCTTTCCAGCTTTCCTTCGGTGGATTTGTTGGAATCATCTTTGAATTCGGGCAGCTCGGTTACGTAGCGATGCAAATCAGTGAAGCGAACTTCGAGGGGATTCACCTGAGGATGCTTTTCAGACAGAAGGATTCCGATGTCGTCGGCGTCATCCCACGTAAGCTCTTTCAGCATGGCATTCTCCTGATTGCGAAGTTCAATTCCATCCAAGCGTAAGTCTAATGCTCTTCCGAGACGTAGTTGCGGTTCCACGCCGGAATTTCAACGACCACCCTACCGGGCTTGGTGATTGTCGCCTGGCAGCCCAAACGAGAGTTTAATTGCAGATCGGCGGCCATGTCGAGGCGATCCGCTTCGTCGTCATCCATTTCGGAGAGATTTTGCGCCCCTTCCTTTACCCAAACATGGCAGGTGGTGCAGGCGCAGTTGCCGCCGCAGGCATGGTCCAGCCTGATTCCGTTGTTCAAGGCGATATCGAGCAGGGACTCCTCCTTGCCGTGATCTTTATAGGGCAGTTTGCCATGTTCGAACTGCACCGTCTTCCCTTCGGGAAGAAATGTGACCTCAACATTGTTTTCGCCGGCAGATTCTTCGGTTATGGTTGCAGCGCTGTTTTTCTCTTCACTCATGTGATTTATGCCTTCAAACCTCTGCGCGCTGTGCTGTCTCAGACGCGGCGCTTTCGGTGATGGAAGCGAGAAGCTTTGTCATCCCTGCGATTTGAGGCGTTACCTCCGCCCCCAAAGAATGACGCTCGGCCAGCCAATGCGGATCATTGTATGTGAGTTTCGTAATGCCGTCCTCGCCTTCCCAGGCTAATATCTTCAATGGCAAATCAATCCCGGCAATCTGATTCGCCTGCATCAGTTTGGTTCCCGCTGCTGGACTGCCGAAAGCTATCACGGTCGTCGGCCGCAAGGATAACCCCACCTCGCCGGCACCGGCGGCATGATCGAAAACCGCAAATACGGTCATTCCAGCGGATTGAATTGCGGATTTCAGGCGATTCAAAGTTCCCGCAAACGAATTTTTACTCTGGACCGTAATCAATCCGTCGTTGTTCATGTTCATTCAAAGTCCGCTTTCGCGACAGGATGCGCGGTGTTTATTCCTTCCGCCATGTCCTGATCCATAGCTTTGCCCTTGAGGGCCGTGGTTACGGCTTTGTCCATCATTAATTCCGCTAATCTCATTGTGCCCTGGTTCAACGCTTCAATTGCATTGCGAATCGCCTGATGATCATCGGCACCCTCGACTGCCCTCAGGTCTTTTTCCTGATTGCCGATTCGCTGCTTCTCGACGGTCGTAAGTTGTCCCCACGCGGGGCTGGTTCTGCCCTTCTCCAACGCGGCCAGAATCGTCTCGGCTTCATTGCGGGCTTCGATTACCTGGCGCTGCCGGAAGTCGTCTTCTGCATAGTCAAAGGACTCCAGAATCATGCCTTCAACCTGCTCATCGGTGAGGCCGTAACTTGGCTGAACTTCGATCTCAGATTGTTTCCCACTGCGCTGCTCTCGAGCGGTTACGTGAAGAATGCCGTTCGCGTCAATGAGAAATTTGACTTCGATGCGCGGAAGTCCGGCTTGCATGGGAGGAATGCCCTTCAAATCAAACCGTGCCAGCGAACGGCAGTCCTTGGCCAGTTCGCGTTCCCCCTGCAAGACGTGCACTGCGACATTCGCTTGTCCGTCCACCTGGGTCGTGTAGTGCTGGGTTGCGGACGCAGGAATAGTGGAGTTGCGGAGAATGATTTTGTCGGTGACGCCTCCGGCAACTTCAATGCCCAAAGATAATGGGGTCACGTCGAGAAGAAGCATATCCTGCGTGGTTTCCGAACCGCCCGACAAGATGTTGGCCTGCACGGCGGCGCCAAGCGCCACGACTTCGTCCGGATCGAGACCTGTATGCGGCTTGCGTTGGAACAACTCTTCTACAATTTCTCTTACTTTTGGAATTCGCGTCGAGCCGCCCACCAGCACTACTTCATCGAGTTGTTCCGGCTTGATGCCGGCATCCTTCAAAGCCTGCTTGCACGGGTTCACCGTCCGATCAATTACAGGCTGGATCAACGCCTCGAACTGTTCTCGCGTGATCTCGCGCAGGTATCGTCGGACATCAGGAAGTTCAACCGTCATCCTGGTCGAAGCCTGGGATGACAAAGCGATCTTGGCTTCAATCACTGCCTTGCGAATGGTCGCAACGACCTCGCCGTTGCGCGAGACATCGAGACTGAGGTCTCCTTTAATGTCATCAACGGCAATTGCGATGAGCAGATTGTCAATATCATCGCCGCCAAGATGGGTATCGCCGTTGGTGGCGATCACTTCAAAAATTCCGTCGTGCAGTTTCAAGATGGATACGTCAAAAGTTCCGCCGCCCAGATCGTAAACTGCAACAATGCCGTTCCGCCTCTCGTCGAGACCGTAGGCCAGCGACGCGGCCGTGGGTTCGTTCACCAGGCGCAACACTTCGAGGCCTGCGATTCGGCCGGCATCTTTCGTGGCCTGGCGCTGCGCGTCGTTGAAGTAGGCAGGAACGGTTATCACTGCCTGAGTCACAGGCGCGCCGAAAAATCGCTCAGCATTCCGCTTGAGTTGCCGGAGGATGAACGCCGAAATTTCCGGCGGGGTGAAAGTTTTATCGCCCAGTTTGATGCGAAGAACTTCGCCCGCTTCGAGATCGTCCGCCAAGTGGAATGGGAAGAGCTTCAGTTCGTCGGCGATGTCTTCAATGCCGCGTCCCATCAGACGTTTGATGGAATAGACAGCGCGCTCGGGAGTTTCGATCAAATATTTTCGAGCTGCATTCCCGACCACAATGCGATCATTCTCATCCAGCGCGACAACCGAGGGGACAAGATTCAAACCGTCTTCGCCCGGGATCACGACAGGATTCTCCCCCTGCATAAAAGCCACGAGAGAATTCGTGGTTCCGAGATCAATGCCGACGATGCGAGAGGAAGTCATAATGCGATTACAAAATTACTCAATGGTCTCATTCACGTCCCTGACTAGATTGCGAATATACGAGCGGCGGTTCAGCAGGTCCGCCATCTTGTTTCTAACCGTCGCACGGTTCTGGTCAGGGACCGTGTCGCTAAGGCTGTCCCATTCCTTCCAATAAGTTCTTAATTCATCCGACAAAGCTTGCGATTTCCGCTCAAGTTCTACTTTGCGCGCTTCAAGTTCCTTAACCAGCGAAGGATCATTCTCTCCGGCTCTTCGGCTCAGGCGCAATTCTTCGACCTGCATGTTCAGTTCAAAAACTTCCTCCAGCAAATCCTCAGGGACAACCTGCTTCTTGACCTCGCCGGAAGCCCGGGCCTTTTCGGTGGCCGCTTTGGATTGCTCTTCGAGTTCAACTCCTTCCAGTCGCAACACGTACTCGGTGCGCTTGATGGGATCTTTCAGCGTGCGATAGGCGTCGTTCAGTTGCGAACTCTGCTCCAGGCTCCATTCCCGCTCGCGCTCATTTTGGCGTACGGCAACATCGGGATGCAGGCGCCGGCTCAGTTCGTAGAATTCAGTTTGCAACTGTTCGACATCAATATTCAATTTGCGCGGCAGTCCGAAAAAGGCGAAGTAGTCAACGGGCAGCGGGGGCTGAACCTTGCCGCATGCCTTGCAGAACTGCCTGACTTCTGTCTCTCCGCATGACCAACACGGCGCTTTGATCTCAGGGTTGCTGAGAAGAGAGATTCCGGATTGGTTCTGTTGTTTCATATAACCTTTAGGGTAAGTCCACGGAACGATGGCCAATTCGCCTGGCGGTAGCGTTCGCGGGCGAGAGCCTGCCCTGAGCGAAGTCGAAGGGGCGTCCGCGCCAGACATTCCTATCCCGAGAAGGACGTTCCGCACCCGCATGACTTCGTCGAGTTGGGATTCACGAAAACGAAGCCCTGCTGCATCAGCGTTTCCTGATAGTCCAGCGTCATCCCGTGCAGATAAATGAAGGATTTCGGATCCACGAAAACTCGCACATCGCCAAACTGGAAGATGCGATCGCGTTCGCGCGGCTGACTATCGAAGCGTATGTTGTAACTCAATCCCGAGCATCCGCCGCCCTGCACGCCAAGACGAAGGCCGCCCTGTTCCGGCGAAATTCCTTCTTTTACAATCGCGATGCGGATTTTTCCCAGCGCCTTGTCCGTTACCTGGACCCCGCCTTTTGGGCGCACTCCGGCATTGGAGGTCTTGGCAGCGCTATCGGTAAGAGTTGTCATCGCAGCCGTCTCTCCGCCGCGGACCAGTTACTGAACCGTCGCCGCGGCGGGAACCTGGGTCGGTGCTCCCTGTTTCTTCTTCCAGTCGTGAATCGCGGCGCGTATGGCGTCTTCGGCCAGCACCGAGCAGTGAATCTTCACGGGAGGAAGCGCGAGTTCCTTTACGATTTCAGTGTTCTTGATCTGAAGCGCTTCTTCCACGGTTTTCCCCTTCACCCATTCGGTGGCGAGGGAAGACGATGCAATCGCGGAGCCGCATCCGAAAGTCTTGAATTTGGCCTCTTCGATCACGTTGGTTTGTGGATTCACCTTTATCTGCAGCTTCATCACGTCGCCACATTCGGGTGCCCCGACCAAACCCGTGCCAACTTCCACGCTGTTCTTGTCCAACGACCCCACGTTGCGCGGGTTGGAATAATGGTCCAGAACCTTATCGCTATATGACATTTCTTCTCCTCAAAAATCTGCGTTCAAATTTTTTAGTGCGCTTCTTCGGCTGCCCACTTTACCGATTTAAGATCCACGCCTTCTTTCGCCATTTCATAAAGCGGAGAAAGTTCCCGCAGTCGAGTTACTGTCTCAACCACGCGATCGGCGACGTAATCAACCTCAGCTTCGGTATTGAACCGTCCAATACCGAATCGAATCGAACTGTGCGCCAGGTCGTCGCCGGTGCCGAGCGCCTTCAATACGTAAGATGGCTCCAGCGTCGCAGAGGTGCACGCCGAACCGCTGGAAACCGCAATGTCGTTGATGCCCATGAGCAGAGATTCGCCCTCCACGTAGGCAAAGCTGATGTTCAAGTTCCCCGGCAGCCGGTGCTCCATGGTGCCGTTGATGTAAACCTCGTCCAGGCGGTTCATGATTTTGTCTTTCAGGCGGTCGCGCAAAGCAGCCAGATGACGAGCTTCCTGGGCCATGTCTTCGGACGCGATGGCACAAGCCCTGCCCAGTCCGACGATTCCCGCGACGTTCAGAGTGCCAGAGCGCATACCGCGCTCGTGTCCGCCGCCGTCAATGATGGGCGAAATCTGCACACGAGGATTCTTACGCCGAACATACAGGGCGCCAACGCCTTTGGGACCATACATCTTGTGCGCGGAGATGGAAAGCAGATCAATGTTTTGCTTATTCACATCAATAGGAATTTTGCCGACGGCCTGTGTGGCGTCGGTGTGGAAAATTACCCCGCGCTCATGACAAATCTTTCCGATCTCAGCAATAGGCTGAAGGACGCCTATCTCATTGCTGGCCGCCATTATGGTTACCAGAATTGTCTGATCATCAATGGCACGCTTCAGGTCTTCCAAATCAATGAGGCCATTCTTTTGCACTGGCATGTACGTAACTCTGTACCCGTACTTTTCCAGACGCTTGCAGGTGTCGAGGACGGCTTTGTGCTCGGTGACGGCAGTGATAATGTGACGGCCCTTTTCCCGGTACATCTCGGCGACGCCTTTGATCGCCAGGTTGTCGCTCTCGGTTGCGCCGGAAGTAAAGATGATTTCTTTGGGGGTCGCGCCAATCAGTTTGGCAATCTGCTCCCGGGCAACGTCTACTCCTTCTTCCGCGACCCATCCGAACGCATGGTTGCGGCTTGCCGAGTTGCCAAACTTTTCCATGAAGTAGGGCAACATCGCTTCAAGAACTCGCGGATCCATGGGAGTGGTCGCATGGTTATCCATGTAAATCGGCAACCTGATCCCGTTTGCCTCGGTTCGCTGCTCCTGAAAAATCGTCCTCGTATCCGTGCTCATTATTGTTCTCCGTAACCCCTTAAGATAATGACAAATTGACTAGTGGGCGCCTGTTCCTGGATTCCACCTCGGGCTTCGCCCCCGATTCTGATTCTTCCCGCATGTCTGATATAGTGATGCGCCGCAGTACCTGTTCGATGCTGTCATTGACCCGCCGCAACGGCTCCCGAATCGTGCAGCGTTCGCTTTGATCACATTCACCGCGAACCGTAATGCACGAAGTAATAAACAACGGTCCATCAATAGCGCGAATCACTTCGAAGGCCGTTATTGTGCGCGGATTCCTCGCCAACATATATCCACCCTTGGTTCCGTGTTGCGACAGCAACAGTCCCGCTTTTACGAGTCGCTGCAAAATCTTCGCCAGGGCTTCGACTGGAATTCCATAAGCATCCGCGACATCCTTGGCGCTGCACGAGCCCGCATCCAGGCGCTCAGCGAGATGCTTCATGGCCATCAGCCCATAATCCGCTTTCTTGGTTAACCTAAGCACTATATAGACCTTAGATAAAGGCGACTCTTTTAGTCGGATATTTAATTCTAGCGTCATCATCCTATAAAAGCAACTCCGATGGCAGACGGGCGAATGATGATCGCCGAATGGAGGATGCCGCGACCGGCGATATGAAAAGCTAGAGATGCTGGATTGATTGCATTCTCCCTGAGCGCACCCTGGTAAAAACTTCGGGTACGTCACCGTTGGTGCTTGACAACTCTCGCTACTGACGCTAAAAATACGGCAATTTCCGGCGAAACAGTTCACTCCCACAGCTACGACGGAAACCCCGGATTTTATGACCGCACCACACTCCGAATCGCCCCCCGAGAAGAGAGTTGTCATGGGAAGTTGCAAGCACCCACGGGTGCAAATCGTGGCCAGGGAAGAAGACGCGGAGTTCGTGGAGTGTCTCGAATGCGGCGAAATCTTCGAGTCCAGCGAGTTCCGGGACATGGCCATTGAAGACAAGAATCTTACGAACGAACTCTGAGCGTTGGTTACTTGCTCTCCACCAAGGTAACTCCCAAACCACCCTATCTCTTTGTGACTTATCTTTTTATCTTTACAATTGTTAATGTCGGCAAGGGCGGAGTGCGCGCGGAGGAAGAGATGCCGTTTGCGGCTTTAGTGGTGGACGATTCCATGCTGATACGGCATACGATCTGCCGCTTCCTCGAAGACCGCGGATTTTCGGTGGAACCTGCCGCCAACGGCCTGGAAGCCCTTGACCGCCTCAAGCAGCACATTCCGGACGTAATCATCACTGACATGGACATGCCGAAGATGGGCGGCGGCGCCCTAATCAGGGCGTTGAAAAGAGAATCTAGAATAGCCGGCATCCCCATAATTGCCCTGACACGAAAAAGCGGCGGGTTGCTCGAAGGACGCCTCGAAGCGGACTTCGCAATCTTCAAGGACATAGACATCGAAGATCAGCTTGCGAGGGCTCTAGAAGCGGTTCTCGGTGAAAAAGCTGCGGCGAAGCCAGCGGCGATTTAGTTCCCGGCTTTGACGAATGACCGAATGGGATTCGATGGAGTGACGGGCGTCCCGCCCGTCACTTTTTTGTTTGAATCTTCAATTTAAAAAATACCCCGTCTCCGGTTTCGACGGGCGAGGACGCCCGTCACTCCATCGGCGTTCAGTATGTGTTTCACGCGATTTTGCTACTTCAGCACCAGCCCCGGTTCCGCCGAGAAATCAATGGGGGCAAAATCTTTCGCCATCAATTTGGGATAGGCCGCCGCGGCTATCATCGCGGCGTTGTCGGTTGCAAGAGAACGTGAAGGGAAAAACACCTGCAATCCTTGTTCGCGGCCACGTCTTTCAAAACGAAGTCGCAATTCGTTGTTGGCCGCGACGCCCCCGGTAACGAATAATGTCGCCGCCTGGTAACTTGCGGCAGCCTCCAAAGTCTTGCGGACCAGATCGTCAACAATAGTCCGTTGGAACGATGCTATAAGGTCAAGCGTTCTTTGGTCGCAGGCGGCGCGGATGTCTTCGGCCGCCGGCTTTGTGATACGGCCGATTTCTTGCCGGCGCTTTTCGATTTCGCCGCTGAGTTGTTGTGTCTCGACATATCGAAGAACTGCGGTTTTAATTCCACTGTAAGAAAAGTCGAAACGCGGCCAGTCATCTCCCGGCCGGTGATCGTTGCGATCACGATGTTTGATTTGCGGGGAAGAGAAATGAACCGCGCCTGGATCTCCAAAAGCGGCAAGCTTGTCAATGATTGGTCCACCGGGATAGCCGAGACCAAGAAGTTTGGCGACTTTGTCGAAGGCCTCCCCAGCGGCGTCGTCACGAGTCTTGCCAACGTTTCGATATGACCAACTGTGCTGCCTTTGCTCCGCGAGATAAAGATGAGTGTGACCTCCCGAGACAACCAGCGCGATCACTGGGAAGGCAAGCGCATGGTTGCCTCTTTTGCGCTCTTCCAGCAAGACGGCGTGGATGTGGCCTTCAAGATGATTCACTGCGATGAGAGGTTTATCCAAAGCGAATGCGAGGGCTTTTGCGTAACTGATGCCGACCAGGAGCGCTCCAGCAAGCCCCGGACCTTGAGTGACCGCCAACGCATCAATGGATCGGTAGGTTTGTCCGGCATCAGCGAGAGCCTTTCGAACCACCGGAACAATCGCGCGCAAGTGTTCCCGCGACGCCAGCTCGGGCACAACGCCGCCGAAAGGTTGATGGACGGGGATCTGGGAGAAAACTACATTCGAGAGAACTGCTTCCCCGGCCGAAACAACCGCGGCTCCGGTTTCGTCGCAGGAACTTTCGATGCCGAGAATGACGCCGCCACTAGTGGATGCCATTGGGGTACAGCAATATTTTGCTGGCCTCTCCGGTCTTCAGACGGTCCATCCCTTTGGAGAAATCCTTCAAGGGCATGCGATCTGTGATCACCGGATGCAGATTGAGTTTATTGTTCTTCAACAACGCGCTCATCTGATACCAGGTTTGATACATTTGCCGTCCATTTATTCCCTGGACGGTGATGCCCTTAAAAATGATGTCTTCGGAGAAATTCAGGGAAATCGGTTTCGAGGTGAGGCCGAGGAGGGAAATGCGTCCGCCGCGCCTCACAATGTCAAACGCGATCCGAATGGCGTCGGCCTGCCCTGCCATCTCGAGAACTACATCAATGCCGAGGCCGCCGGTCTTTTCCATAATTATGGAGCGGACATCCTGGGTCGAAGGATCCAGGACAAAGTCGGCGTGCATTTCTTTGGCAATGCGGCGGCGATGTTCATTCACTTCGATCGCGAAAACTTGAGACGCTCCCACGGCCCGAGCCACCGCGATCGAGAACAGCCCGATGGGTCCGCACCCGGTAATAGCGACAGTCTTCGCCGCTATCTCTCCCGCCAAAACCGCATGGATGGCATTCCCCAGGGGGTCGAGAATGGACGCGTACTCCTGAGGAATCTCCGGGTCGAGCTTCCATACATTGGATTCTGGAATGACGACGTATTCAGCGAACGCACCGTCGGAATCCACCCCGATTATTTTCACGTTCTGACAAATGTGGGCTTCCCCGGTACGGCATTGCAGGCATTTGCCGCACGCCACATGCATTTCCGCGGAGACGAAATCGCCTTCCTTTACGCTGGTAACTTTTTTCCCGCAGGCTACGACGTTGCCGCAAAATTCGTGGCCGGGAATCAGCGGCGGATGGATCCGCTTCTGCGCCCATCGGTCCCAGGCGTAGATGTGGAGGTCCGTTCCGCAGATGGATGCCACCTTAACTTTTATTAGAACTTCGTCTTCACCGAAAGACGGCACTTTCACATCGTGAATTTGGGCTCCGGGCGCCGGCTTTTCTTTCACCACGGCCATCATTGTGTTCGGCATGAAAAGAACTCAAATGAGCAAGGATTCTAGTCTAGCACTGCGAATCGGTTGCGATCGTCGCAGCGCAAGTAGCGATTCTCAATTCATTTGGAATCCGAAATTTCCGAAGGGTGTTCATCCGAAAAATTAAAAGAACGAAGGAACCACGGATTTGTATTGACAGTTCGTTTACCAAGACTCAATATCTTGTGGTAGTAAGGAAGTAAGTACCACAAGTGGGCTACATAGAACGCATCAAGGGAAAAATCGCCATAGGAGGAGACTACATGCCAGCAAAGAAAAAGGCTGCCAAGAAAAAGAAACACTAACATTCTGCGAAAATAAACTCGCAGAAAACGATCAATATTTTCCAGCCTCTCGTGAGAAGCACCTCTCGAGGGGTTTTTTGTTGCCGGTTAAAATGTCCAGAGGCTCGACAATGCGGCTTGTTCTCCCAACATGTACTACGTACTTATTGAACGCGCTCAAAATAATTGGAACAGTAGTGCGCCGGGGAGTATTCTGAACTTCCATGGGATCAAGCAATAGAGCCGCGTCCAAGTCGGCACTGACCGCGGAAGTAGCAGTTCCGGATAAGCTCTATTTCCGCATCGGCGAAGTTTCACGGTTGTGCCATCTTCCCGCATACGTTTTGCGATTCTGGGAAACCGAGTTTCCCCAGCTCAAACCAATTAAAAGCAGCACGGGCCAGCGGATGTACCGCCGCAAAGACGTCGAGAATGTCCTCAGAATCAAGAAATTGCTTTACGAGGAAGGCTTCACGATTGCAGGCGCGAGGCAGCAACTGCGCGCCGAAGTAAAGGTTGATAAGAAGCAAAGCCCGCTGCCATTTCCATCACCACATAATCCTGAACTGAAATATATTCGCCAGGGATTGCGCGATATCCTGACAATGCTTTCGGCGCGGCATGCGTAGAGGTAGTAGATGTCCGTGCCTACGGATATGCCAACTGGTAAGCTGCGCTTACTTCCCCAGACGAGGGCGTCTGGATCCACGCAAGTCCTGTACAACTTGCCCCATGGGGTTTTGCTGAAACAGCCGGATTCCGGCGATTCCGACCGCTCCGGCCGCGAGACAGCCGGCCGCATTTTCCATCGTCACCCCCCCCAGCGCAATGACGGGAATCTTCCGATTGCAGGCTTTTCCCAGCCCATTCAGGCCGGCCGGACCGCCCTCGAAACCGGCATCTATCTTTTCGAAAACTGGACCGAATATGGCGAAGTCTGCTCCATTTTCATAGGCGAGTGCCACTTCTTTAACCGTGTGGCAGGCGACACTGATCAGTAGCGAGGCTGGGGTGGCCTGACTCCACACTTGCCGGACGTCATTCGGCGGGACGTCATGGGACCGCAAATGGACGCCGTCAGCTCGACAGGCGATCGCTACATCTGTCCGTGAGTTAATTAAAAGACGCGTCCGGTGATCCCGCTCTGATGAGTTCGGGCGAACCGCGTCCAGTGCGCTATTTGCGAACGATTCGAGCTCTGGAGCGGAGAGGTCCTTTTCCCGCAATTGAATGAAGTCCACGCCGCACTTCGCCGCTTCGGCAACTTTCTCCAGCAGCGACTTTCGCCGCGAGCTTTCATCGCCCGGAAATTGAGAGCGATCGGTAATGTAATAGAGAAGCACTGGAACCGAAGCCTAGGGGTTGGTCTTGGCAATTTCCGGAACTACCTCGCGCACTCGCTTGGAACCTTCCGGGCCGAGATGGTATTTCGTCAGGCCTTCCCGAAGAAATTCGAACCCTTCTTCCGGAGAATCCACCAGTTTGAATAAATCAAGATCCGCAGCAGAAATTGTTCCTGCATCAATCATCGCCTGAAAGTTGATCAGGCGACTCCAGTATTCGCTGCCATAGATGACAACCAATATCTTCTTAGCCAGTTTTTGAGTTTGCGCGAGGGTGAGAATCTCGAAAAGTTCATCGAGGGTTCCGAATCCCCCCGGAAAAATCACCAATGCCTTGGCCAAATAGGCGAACCAGAACTTGCGCATGAAGAAATAATGGAATTCAAAATTTAACGAAGGCGTTATGTGGGAATTAGGATTTTGCTCGAACGGCAGTTGGATATTAAGACCGATGGTCTTGGCGCCCGCCTCCTGCGCTCCGAGATTGGCCGCTTCCATGATGCCGGGGCCGCCGCCCGTCGTGACCACAAAACGCTTGCGCCGGGCCGGAATTTGGATGGACCACTGGCTGAGCAGGAAGGCCAAACGGCGGGCGTCTTCGTAATAGCGGGCCATGTCTACGGCTGCCGCCGCGCGTTTGCGATCAAGCGCCAAAGTCTCGTCTGAGGCCAGGTAAGAAGTGCTGAGGTCGGTCAAATCCGATTGCGCGCGGTCGCGACTGTGAAAGCGGGCGGATCCAAAAAATACGACCGTGTCCTGAATCTGTTCGCGGCGAAAACGCGAAAGCGGTTCGGCGTATTCGGACAGGATTCGTAAAATTCGCCCATCCGGACTGCTGAGGAAGGGTTCGTTCTGATATGCCAGCGGCGCGCGTTTGCTTTCGTCTTCGCTCATGTTGTGGGTCTTTTCCGAGCTAGAGAGAGCAGCAAGCTGCGTCTCTACAAAGCTAAAAATACTTCAGAGCTGGTTTTCTGCCTCGTGGTAATGAGTGGCTTCGGAGAATCCAATCCAGATATCGAGCAAACCCAAACCGCTGCACATACCGCGGACAAAACCGTTTTCCAGCAAGTCGCGCAGATTTGGATAGGAGATGAGCATGTAATTGTCAGTCCATTTTGGCGTCCACGGCAAAATTACCAGCAGGACTCCAAAACTCGCGCAAAGGGAAATAAACAGCACGACCGCGATGCGGTTCAGCCAGTTTTCAACCGGGGAGCGGTGTTTGCGGGCCTCGCCGGGCGGACGGGTTGCGGACGAGGGTAAATCCGGCGAAGGAACTTCCCCCCCGGAACTCGACGAAACTGTTTCCTGGGGTGTGCGAAAATCTGCGCTCACACCGGCAACTCCGGAAATTGTGCTATGGAACTTTTACGCGAATGCGCGGTTGTTTGTCGGTTTAGCGTAGGCTCCATTCAGCCATTCTACGACTTGAGCGCCTTGATGCGCTCGGCGACATCGCGATAATCAATATTATTGCCGTAGACTTCCATAAAGTGATTCAAGGCCGAGCTTTTGTTGCCCGACGTCTCGCAGGCGCACGCCAACTCGTAGTGAAGAGCCATACGAGTTTCGGCATCGAGGGTTGGGAGAGTTAACGCGCGTTCATACCAACGAAGAGCTGCTTCCGGAATCCCTTTGTCGAGGAAGCATTGCGCGAGCCACGTGTATGTTTGCAGGATCTGCGGGAAGGGGTGGCCGTGTTCTACCGTCTGGCAAACTTTCTGTAACTCGCCGATTGCCTCATCCAGGAGTCCCATTTCGCGGAAGGCTACGCCCAGGCTGTAGTGCGTCTCTGGATCCTGATCGGTGTTTGCCGCATCTTCTTCCAGTTCATGCTTAAGTTCCCCGAACATGTCCGCAAGATCAATACCAGCAGCCACCTCCGCCTTGGCGCTGGTTACTGGCGCCGCTTCGACAACCGCGGGCGGGGGCGGAACTGCCGCGGGAGGCTTGAAGTTAGTAAACGCGGTGGAATGCTGCCAGGCGGCCGATGACGATCCCGGGGCTGCGGCAGCCATTGCGGCCGGCCGAGCAGCGAACGGCAAACCGACATCCAATTTCTCGGGTCGTGCTCCGCCGGGAGCTTCGCTGTTGGAATGCACCGCCGCTTCCGGAGAGTTGCCCGCGAGAAAGTTATCCCCAAGTGATGCCTCTAGTTCGTTAACAATGCTTCCCAGGGCGTCTGGAACTGGGGTCTCGACCGGCTCGGAATATTCGGGAACGGAAACGGCAGGTTCGGCGCTGAGTTCAGCGTGGTGTGTTTCGCGCTCGAATGGAGGCAGCGGACCGGGGTGTGCGTAGGCTTCCGTCGAGGCTTCGCTTACAGCAGCAGACTCAGGAACTTCGTCGGCCAGTGACGCGGTCTCGTAAACACTCGGAAATTGGGTTGCAAGCGATGCTTCCAGATGCGAAACCAGGGTGTCGAGCGGCGCAGGATTCGAGACAAGCGGAATCTCCGCCACGTTCGGCAATTCAATGGCGGACTCGACTGCGGCCACCGCGGCCGGAATTTCCGGCTCTTCGACTGAGACTTCTGCCCCAGGTCCGGCATGATCAGCCACAGCCTTCCTGGCTGCTTCAATCTCCGAATGTATCTGAGCGATTACAGCCGGATCGGCATTCAGCTGCTCGAGCTTCGAACATGCGCCCTGGGCGAGATCGAGCAGCGAGTGTCCAAGGTAAAAGCGGATTTCCTCGACTATCTCGGCTACAGCGACTCCATCGGTAGCCGCACTCTCAGACGCTGCGGCGATAGGTTGTTCATTAACGGCAGCCGAAAGGGTTGAATCAACCGGCTGCTCCTGCGCCGGAACTGGAGTCGCTTCATGTGAAGCGCCATCCCATTCCCCGGACAAATCAATTTCGGCTTCAGGCACCGGCTGCGGAGGACGGATATCAAACTCCCTGGGCTCTTCAGCGGAGCTTTTCCTGGGTGCCACGACCGCACCGTGAAAAAACACGCCGGCATGAGTACCTGATGCCGAAGCCGCGGCTTCCTGATGCGACTCGGCAACCTGTGCTTCTATCGGGGCAGCTTCGCCGAGAGATCCCACACTAACTGCCGGGGCTATCGCGTACGAGTCAACCGGTAATGGCTTCGACTGGCTTTGTTCGTGGGATGCGGCGCGCTCTTCATATCTGACCGCCAACTCTCCATAACGAGTCGCTTCCTCAGGAAAGCCTGCGTCGTGATAAATAGTCTCCAGGGTCCGGCAGCAGATTGCCGCTTGAGCAAACCGCTCGGCGCGATTGTGCAAAGACGCGAGCCGCTGATTTAACCTCAAGTCCTGCGGCGCTTTCGGCAATACCGCAAGCAGCGGCGTCAAAGCCTTTTCCGGCATGTTGTAGGAAACGAAAAGTTCCGCGTCGGTCAGGGCCGCGCGCACCGCAAGCGCGATATCGTCGTCATATCGCTGATCCACGAAGGGGGCGCTGGTTTCAAGCTCCTCAATGAGGATTGAACCTTCTTCAGCGCTGATGAAGCGCGCAGTGGAGGCTCCCGTCTTCTCCATAATTTGCTCATAATTGCGGGCGTGTAGCTGGTTCTGAGGTTCCAGTTGAGTCAACTTCAAATAAAATTCGCGCGCCTTCTCAAGATCGCCCGACTGCACATACGCGTGCGCCAGAAGCTCGTACACCTCGGTCATGTGGCTGTTTTCACCGGCTTTTGAAAACAAAGAGAGAATGGTTTCGAGGCTCGCCACGCTTTCGCGGACGTGGCTGATCATGGAATGCAGGCTGTCCAGTATTTTCGTCGGATCTGACGACAATAACGAGTCTGAGTATTCGGCATAGACCTGCAGGGCTTCTTCGAACTGCCCGGACACGGTAAGCGATTCGGCGTAGCGGTTCGCAGCTGCCGGATCGTTGTGCACTGCAAGTAGTTTTCCAGCTAATACGCGAGCCTCGGGCAGCCGCCCGTTCTGCAAATAAGCATTGAACAGCGCGTTAAGGCCCTCGGGGTGACTGTCCAGGTCCGCGACCTTTTCCAGATATTCAATGGCCCCGGATACGTCGCCGGAATCGAGCGCGGTGCGCCCACGCATCAGCAGGGCATAACTATTCTCAGGATCCAGCGTCAGCATCCGTTGCAGGATGGCTTCCGCTCCTTCGAGCTGTCCGCGCGACCGCAGCGTCTCGGCAGCGGCGGTGAAAATCTGCCAGGCTTCCGACTTCTTGCCAAGCCGCACATAAACCTCGGCCAGCTTCGACCGCATCACCACGTTATCGGGGTCCATTTCCAGAGTCTTCTGGAAAATGCGAACCGCCTGCTCGAGTTCTCCGCTCCGCAGGAATTCTTCCGCCACTTGCAAATATTGGGCGCGCGCGTCATTAAAAAGGCCTTGCTGCGTGTAGAGTTCCGCGAGGCGGAGCACGCTTTCAAGGCTGTGCTTGATCTTGCTGAGCTTCTTGTACATCGCGATCGCCTTGACCGTGAAACCCTGAGAAGCATAGGCGTCGCCAACGCTTTTGAAGCAGTCCACGGCCTTGTCAACGTTGCCCAGCCGCGAGTGGAGGTCGCCTACGGTGTTCATCACCGTAAGGTCCTTGGGATCGGCCTTCAGCACCTTTTCGTATTCAGCAATGGCGTTCTGCAACTTGCCCTGCTGCACGAACTTCTCTGCGGCGCTGAGGACCTTCTGCTTATTGAAGCCAAACCCGAAAGCCATAGAAGTGCGGACTCCAACTCCGGTTTTTCGTTCCCCGGGGAATATCTCCTCAGGGAAGGGTTACGACCGAATTGACCATCTTAGTAACCGAGAACATGGACTAATGGATGGCCTGACAAGGTGATTGTACGGCTCGCATCCCAGAATCGTATGGTTACCAAGGGTTACCGGAAGGGAGTGTACGAGTGGGTTACAGGCGGAATAAGTTGTGCGGCGCCGTTTTTGAAAGAACACGTGGGGACAAGCCGCCCCCGGCTGTCCAAGGCTGGTGAAGCCAGCCTGGTTGCGCGCTCCGCTGCTTCGCTTTCTTTTGAGGTCATTTTGTTTTTGGCTGTGTGGCGCGGGTGCGCCCTCGCCCGCTGATGGCTGGAGCAATGAAAATCTCGGACGTTATCAACAATCCTAACCTCATGGCTGGCAGCCCTGACGGGTCTAGTTTCCCTCTCTGCGCCGGATAAACTGCGCCAGTGTGCATTTCGGAAAACAAAACTATGCTGTGTTAGTGAAGGACGGTTTTCGCGTGCGAGGGCGCCCGCGCCACGCGAGCCTGGAAGAGTTGGTCGTTGCCGGCATTAAATAATATAGGCCAGACTCAGAAATGAGTGTGGCTTTTTCCTTTTGGAGATCTTCGAATTGTTAGCGCTTTGACTCGATCCGTCCGCCGGGCACGATTCGAGCCTTGGGGACGCCTCGCTTTGCGCCTGTTCCGACCCTGAAACGTGCCTTGAAGCTACGCCGTGCCCTCGCGGCCCGCATTGCGCTTCAGCTGCGCCCATTTTCGATCATTCTTTGATTGTTTACGGTTGGTGTTGGGTTTCGTTAGCCGATACAATTCTTTTTCCAGTTTAGCGATACGCGCCTTAAGTTCTTCCACGGTAGGCTCCAAACCTCCCCTCCCTAGTTGACTCGTCTCTGCCGCTTGACCATCATGGTAGCCTTCCGGCGGAATCGTTTTGACAGCATTAAGGGTGTCCCGTACGGGAATGAGTGTCTTACGCCATGCGGCTATGCAGCTATTGGATTGGGAGCGATCTGCTGCACTGCTCTGGCATATTGACTGGCAGTTGCTTGATCTCTCCACTTTCAGGCATCGAAGTCGGCCCAAGCAAAGAACGGGTTCTAGGATCCACTAGTACTAATTCCGCCGCATTAGCGGATAAATCGGTTGGGTTGAACATTGTGCTCCGTCCAAACCAACCATTTTTCCTTTGCTCAATTACGTCTGTGTAAGCGTTAGAGCTTAGGTAGTCGTAAAGTAAGATTTCATCTCCGTATTGATTGTGCAATTTGTGAGCCAGTGAGGCCAGTTCGTTCTGATTATGATAGGGGTACTGACGCGCGATTCGATAGATTCGCAGGTTGCCACCAATTAACCTCAATCCAATTACTGTTAAGTACCCGCTCGGAATGCTGAGGTAGGCGCCAATGAACCGCCTTTCGCTTCCAATCCCGCGCGGGGAAAGATTGCACTCATACTTGTATTCTCGAAGTGGTCCGAGATTTGCTTTAGTTATGACGTTGTAAACGCCCAAACCGTAAACCCAGCTTAGGGCCTCTCCGAGTCGTTTCTGGTTTTCGCTGGAGTACCCGCGAAAGGCAACTTCGGGTTTGCAGCCGACGCCAGAACAAGATTCCTTCGTGAATTCCTTATTGGGGATAATCCAATCCGTTTCGTTGAAGCGGGAGTTGTTAATGCTCTGGCCGATGCAGAACCCGTCCAAGCATAGCCCTGTTTTATCGAGGGTCTGCGCTGACGACGAACTGAGAGATAATGCAGACAAAATACAAGCGAAACAAACACGCTTTAACGTTGGCATTCCGGTGCCCCTTCTTCAAGGTTCACACAAAATGAAGAGAAATATAAGGTCACTTTGGTCACCTAGTCGCTAGGCATTCCCCGTCTTGTTCGCACGGGCAATCTATGAAAATGCCCGATTCTTTGATTGCACAAAAAATCTGTTCATCTCCTAAGTGAGCGACAAAATTCATCCCACTTCGCTCGCGCTCGTTTCCGAGCGGGGTAATGTCGAACAGGTGCCCGTCGGTGTCCCGAACCACTGAGTGGGCTGTAAGTCTTATCGCAATCTGAAAATCCATACAGGTGACCCATCCCCTGACAGCGGCAGTACCGGGATTTTCTTCGACCCATCTGTCAACATTGCGATGGCACTCGCTAACTTGAGCGTCATCTCCGTTCCTAAACGATACTTTCCGGAAGGGTACAGGCTGGGCTTGGTATATCCGCTTGCGGATGGACGCTTCATAATCAGATCTGACTAGCATTTCTCCTCCATTATGCCCGTGCTTGTCCCTCCGACTGATTTTACGACGGTAACGGAGGCGCGCGAAGCTACGCTCAGGCTGTTTGGAAATCGGCCGACGAGTGCACGACGAGTGAACTGTGCGAGCGCCACGGGATCGCGCGGGAAACGGCCATTGCGATAGTCTCTAAGCATGAATGAGAGCTCCGTCGCCGGGTTCCTCGACAGCTTTCTGGCAAGAGGAACCGACTGTGCCTACGTTCAGCGGCGCGGATATCGCACCGTCCACTGGAGCTACCGCGACGTTGCAGCAACCGCGTACCAGTTTGCCCGGGAACTCGACGGCCGCAAAATTGCAAAGGGTGACTGCGTCTTAATTTGGGGACCGAATTCCGCGGAGTGGGTCTCGGTTTTCTTCGGATGCGCGCTGCGCGGCGTGGTTGCCGTTCCCATTGATGATGTTTCCATGGGTGAGTTTGTGCAAAAAGTTTTTGCGCAAGTGGATGCGAAGCTGCTGGTTTGTTCTAGGGAACACGCTGACTTGAATACGAGCGTCGCTCGCCTGCTTCTGGACGACCTTCCGCAAGCCTTAGCCGCCCACTTATCCGACCGATTTCAGCCCGTGGATTTCAATGTGAATGGCACGCTTGAAATCGTTTTTACTTCTGGCACAACCGCCGAACCAAAAGGTGTGGTAATCACTCACGGCAATGTTCTTGCCAATGTCGCTCCACTCGAAGCTGAGATTCGCAAATATTTAAAGTATGAACGCATCGTGCATCCGCTTCGGTTTCTGAACCTCCTGCCGTTGAGTCATGTCTTCGGACAATTTCTCGGCATCTTCCTTCCTCAACTCATGGGAGCGACGGTGGTCTTTCAAGATACCTTGAAGCCATCAGAAATTGTTGACACAATCCGGCGCGAGGGCGTGTCCGTTCTGGTTGCAGTGCCCCGCATTCTTCAGTCGTTAAAGGAGAAAATCGAGCGCGATATTGCTGAGGCTGGAGATACGGAGAAATTCCAAAAACGATTTCAAAACGCGAAGAACAAGCATTTCCTGCATCGCTGGTGGATCTTTCGCGGGATCCGCAAACAATTTGGATGGAAGTTTTGGGCGTTCATTTGCGGCGGCGCCACCCTTGATTCCGCAACGGAAGACTTCTGGCACCACCTGGGTTATGCCGTGATTCAGGGTTACGGTCTGACCGAGACAACGTCCCTCATCAGCCTTAACCATCCTTTCCGCTCAACCAAGGGGTCCATCGGCAAGGTGATGGCGGGGCGGGAGGTCACGCTGGCGCCCGACGGAGAAATTATGGTTCGCGGCGGAGGCGTCGCCGCCAGTTATTGGCAGGGGAAAGAACTGCGGCCCCTCACTGCTGACGAAGGATGGTATCGGACCGGCGACATTGGAGAACTCGACGCGGCGGGCAACCTGCATTTTAAAGGTCGGGTCAAAGACACGATTGTTACTCCCGCAGGCATGAAGGTTTATCCGGATGATCTCGAAGCCGCACTTCGCCGCCAACCTGAGATTAAAGACTGCGCGGTTGTGGGATTGCCACTGAACGGCAATGCGGAGCCCTGCGCTGCCCTTATTCTTCGAGACAGGAGACGGGATGCCGCAGCGATTGTGAGCCGCGCGAACAAGTCATTGGCGGAATATCAGCGCATGCGGCGATGGTATGTCTGGCCCGATCAGGATTTTCCTCGTACTGCGACTCAGAAACCCCGCAAGAATGAAATCCTGGAACATGTTCTTGCCGCAACATCAACCAGCGGAACGGAATCTCCTTCAACCCCACTCTCAACCATGATCGCTAAGATCACCGGACGATCGGCAAATCTGTCACGGAATGCCAGTCTGGGAAACGACCTTAATCTAAGTTCTTTAGACCGGATTTCCTTGCTGGGTGAAATAGAAGATCGCTACCAGATTGACCTGAGCAATGTTGATCTTACCTCCGCAAGTACTGTGGGAGATCTGGAGCGAATGTTGCAAGGGCAGCCCACTTCGAGGGTGCACTATCATTACCCGGCGTGGGTACAGCGCCGGCCCGTTACCTGGATTCGCTTGACGGCACAATATCTCCTACTGCGGCCCGCAGTATTTTTTCTCGCGCGGCCCCGGATTCATGGCGGAGAAGAGCTGGCTGAGCTAGAGGGGCCCGTGCTCGTGATCTGTAACCACATTTCGGATGTTGACCTCGGATTTGTATCGGCGGCGCTTCCAGCCCGACTGGGAAACCGCCTTGCCATCGCAACTGCTGGAGAAGAACTGGAGGCATTGCGAACTCCCGGCCCGGACCGGCGTCTTTGGGGTAGGCTCTATGATCGCCTGAAATGGTGCCTGGCAGTTTCCCTGCTGAACTTGTTTCCTCTGCCCCGTCAGGCAGGTTTTCGGGAAAGCTTCGAATACGCCGGAGAATCCGCCGATCGGGGGTACAGCATATTAGTATTCCCCGAAGGAGGGCACACCGCCGACGGTAATCTCAGGCCCTTTCGCGCCGGGATCGGACTACTGGCGAACAACCTGGGAATACCAATCATTCCTATGCGCATTCACGGTTTATTCGAAGTAAAACAAGCTGGCAGGAAATTTGTACCAGGGAAAATCCGGGTAGAAATCGGGTCCCCACTCAGGTTGCCGCCCGGGGAGGATCCGGAAGAAATCGCGCAACATCTTCAGGGGATTATGGAGCGACTCTAAGCAACCGCCAGGAAACCCGCGAAATATCACAATTTCAACAGAAATCGCACAACAAAAAACCGCTTAATCCGGTCATTCCCTACCTGAAATACAGAAACTACTGTATGGACTCGTTTTCGGGTACCGATAGAACAGGCGCGGCCCATCGGGTTCCGCAAGTGCATGAACCGGCGTCCCAGCTAGTGCACACGGCGTAACTTGACGGCCATTCGCCCGGCCTATATGTTTCATTCGTTGGGCCTTAGATTCTTGGAGTGGCGCTGAATGGGAAGTCCTGTCAAATCGAAACTCATCGAAAATGTTTTGATCCTGGCACTGGTCGGGATTCTGGCGGGGGTGGTTGGAGGCTTTGCAATCGGTTTCATGTCGCAACGGTCAACGTCGTCAACTTCTTCCAGCCGGTGAAACGAGCCGAGAGCCAAATTTGAGCTAGCCTTGGGGCAAGCCGGCTAGGCACTCTCGCGGCGCCTTGAATAGTTGGTGACATGCAATATTCCCGGACACAGGTGGCAATCGCAGCAGGCGCGGGTGCTCTGCTGCTGGTGATTTTTTTTGGGTATCTGCTGTACCTCAATGACCAGGGCCCGGTCCTCTCGCGCTCGCAGGAGACCGATCCGCTTTCGGGGGTTCCAAACTCTATTTCCCTTAATCCTCTGCGCGATCGCGCGTCGGAGCGCGTTGCTGCGAAATATCTCAGGGTAATGCGAGACGGCAACTGCCAGACCCAACTGGCGGACATGGAAAAGGATTATCGGAAAAAATATGCGGCCTTTATTTGCGACTCCGAAGCTCAACATCCCTTGATTTCGTGGACTCTCGTTGATTGGGAGGACCAGCCGCCGCTGCGGATTTTGCAATATCGGGCCAAGAGATACAGCGATTCCGCGCGCAAAGGCACTTACCACGAGCTGTTCTCCGTGACGCTGGAAAAGAAGGATGACGGGTGGGGTGTCACTAAATACGACGCCATGTATTGATATTAGGATATTGAGAATGGAGCCTGGCGAATCGCGAGGCTCCCCGGCGAACCTCTATTTTTCGCTAAACTTTTTTCTTTTAAACCAGGCAAAGATCACGATCTGCGCTACCAGCGCGGCGAAACTATCCAGGAACACATCGCGGACGGTCCCTGTACGCGAGGGCAAAAAAGTCTGATGCCATTCGTCGAGGCTGGCGACCAAAGCCGTCATTAAGAAAGAAATCACTCCCCAGCGCAGAATCCATTTCGTCCCGCCGGCTGGTAAGGTAGCCCGCCATGCCCGGAACAGCAGTAAACTCAGCGTGGAATATCCCACAAAATGTCCCGTCTTTCGGATGTAGTGATGCCAGACCGCAAAGCGGGGCGGATTTAGTCCAAGCAGAAAATGCAGAATCGGATAAAGAACGCGGCTCGTGTTGTCAGCGGAAAGGTAACTGGTGGATTCAATCGTGATAATACCCAGCCAAATAATGGCTGGTATCCATGCCATCCAGAATTGCCGTGTCGAATCCTTCAATGGCTGGTCTTATTCCGCAGCATAGTTAGGGGCTTCGCGCGTGATCATGACATCGTGTACATGGCTTTCGCGAAGGCCAGCCACACTGATTCGGACGAAGCGGGCCTTCTGAAGCAATTCAGCAATTGTGGAGCACCCGCAGTATCCCATGCCCGACTTCAAGCCCCCGACCATCTGGTGGACAATCATGGAGACGGAACCGCGATAGGGGACCCGGCCCTCAACCCCTTCCGGCACAAGCTTCGGCATGCGATTTGCATCTTCGCCGGTACCGGACATTGCGGCGGATGCTTCTCCCTCGACATTCTGAAAATAGCGTTCACTCGATCCCGCAGCCATCGCGCCCAAGGATCCCATGCCGCGATAAGACTTAAATGTGCGTCCCTGATAGAGGATCAATTCTCCGGGACTCTCGTCAGTTCCGGCAAACATTGAGCCAATCATCACCGCGCTGGCGCCCGCCGCCAATGCCTTGGTGATGTCGCCGGAAAATTTGATGCCTCCGTCCGCAACGATTGGAATGCTTGCGTCTTTGGCCGCGCGATAGGCTTCGGCAATGGCGGTGATTTGCGGCACGCCTGCGCCCGTGACAACTCGCGTGGTGCAGATCGAGCCCGGCCCGATGCCAACCTTAATTCCGTCCGCTCCCGCCTTCGAGAGTTCACACGCCCCATCGAAGGTTGCGACGTTCCCCGCCAGCAATTCCACCTCCGGAAGTTTCAACTTCACCGCCCGGATAGCGTCCAAGACGCGGCCGGAGTGCCCGTGCGCGCTGTCAATGGCGAGAAGGTCCACCTTTGCGGCAGCCAATTCCTGCGCGCGCTCCAGAAAATCGCCAGTGGCGCCAATGGCGGCCGCGACCCGCAGCCGGCCATGGGAGTCTTTGGCCGCGTTTGGATATTTCAACTTCTTCTGAATATCTTTTACCGTGATCAGACCCTTCAAGTTGTAGCCGTCATCCACGACCAATAATTTCTCGACGCGGTGCTCGTGCAGAATTTTTTCCGCATCCTCCAGCGTCGTGCCCACAGCGACAGTGATCAGATTTTCCCGGGTCATCACCTGACTGATAGGGATGTCAAACCGCGTTTCGAAACGAAGGTCGCGATTGGTCAAGATGCCGACCAGGCGCTTGTTCTTCGTGATCGGTACCCCGGAAATCTTGTACTTGCGCATCACCTCGAGGGCGTCGTAAACCTTGTCGTCGGGCGACATCGTGACCGGGTCCACGATCATTCCGCTTTCCGAGCGCTTCACTTTGTCCACTTCGTTGGCTTGCTGCTCGATGGTCAGATTACGATGAATAATTCCCAATCCGCCTTGCTGCGCCAGCGCAATCGCCATGTGAGATTCGGTAACCGTATCCATGGCCGCGCTCACGATAGGAATGTTCAGGCGAATATTGCGGGTGAGCTGGGTTTGCGTGTTCGCGTGAGCCGGAACCACGTCAGAGCGCGCAGGCAGCAGCAACACATCGTCGAAGGTGAGGGCTTCGGGGACAGGAAAATGAATCATAAGTTTTCTCAGAAGACTGGTTTTATTCTAATGCCTGATCGGCGACGGTGTTCGGTCAATCGCAGTCACGGCCTATTTGGCTTCATCCTCGTCAGCATCCCGCGGAAATGACTTAAAAGAGACCGCCTGTGATTCCGATGTCGCCTGCTTATTGGCATCTACTTTGTGCTGTATGAGAGTTCCCTTTAGTACGTAATAGCCCTCGTCCTGAGGACTTTTGCCATCGCCTCGCTCAATCGTTCCGTCGAATTCGTAGGAAGTACTCTGAACTACTTCAGTTTTGAAGGTCAGTTTTGTCGAACCCAACTTGCCTTCTTTAAAGAAACGATCCACGAAGGTCTTGTGGTCGCCATTGGGGGCGCCGTAACTGGATACGAATCCAGTTACAACGCCGTGATCTTCGATTGTGAGCTGCACAAATTCGCCTTCCTCCAGGAAGGTATACATGCCGGAGTAATCCGGTGATGAAGGCGGTGCAGCGGTTGGCTTTGGCGCGGTCTGCCCCATCATGGAGCCTGCAAGAATGAGCGAAACCATCAAAAGTTTAAACATGGTTTGTATTCCAAGCTTCTCCGTGAATCCGTGTCTCCGCGGTTGGTCATCCCCTATTTGCAGATGCTCGCTCACTCACGCCAGCCAGAGCCAGCAGGGCAAGAAGTATCCGCTTCAGGCCCAGTTCGCGCCCTTCGCATTCGAACCACTCCTGCAACGTGTGCGCGCCTCCACCGCTGCCTCCGCCGCCGATTGCAATGGCTTCCCGGCCAAGCGAAATCGGGATGTTCGCGTCCGTGGATGCGCGCTGCACGTTCGCATCATTGCCGAGCTCCGCATCCACTGCCCGAATCACGTGAAGAATTTTGGCGTTGGAATCGAGTTCTCCCGTTGGACGGTCCCCGATTCCGGCTATTTCAAAACTCAATCCGACAGTGGGCTTCTGCTCTGGGGCTCGCTTCTCCAGTACGCTGCATTCTTCCTCGACGGCGAAGGAAACACTGTTCCGAAGCGCCGCTTCGAGTCTTTCCATCTCGGGAGCAGACGAAGAACGAATATCAACCCGCATGCCGGCGGATTCCGGAATGGAATTGACGGAAGTGCCGCCCTGAATGACGCCGATATTGAACGTGGTTTTCGGGGACTCGGGAACGGTGATCTGCGTGAACAAATGAATGGCGCGGGCCAGCACCAGAATGGGATTGACCACGCCGAAGTCGCTCCACGAATGTCCTCCCGGTCCGCGCACAATTACTTCGAAGCGCTTGCTTCCCAGAGCCTCGGAGACAATTGTGTCCGAACCGGCGCCGTCCAGGATCAGGCTGTAGGCAATGGATTCATTGAATGGTGAATCTGAGAAGATGTGCCTCATGCCGCGAAGATTGCCTTCGCCTTCTTCGCCCACGTTTCCCACGAATAGAATCGGGTGCTGTGTGGAAACACCCGGAGCTTGCAATGCCGCTGCGACGCCAAGAAGACCAGTAACGCCCGCCCCGTTATCGGAGACGCCGGGACCATAAAGCCGGCTGCCTTCCCGGCGTATCTCCAGCGGTGTCCCTGCGGGGAACACGGTATCAATATGGGCGCTTAACATGATGCACTGTTTACGAAGCCCCGGACGAAGCCCCAAGACATTCCCTACCTCGTCCGTTCGAATATCTTCCAGCCCGAGTTCGTGGAAGCGTTGCGTCAACCATTCGGCTCGCGCCGATTCTCCGAAGGGCGGCGAGGGGATCTTCGCCAGCTCGAGTTGCCAGTTACAAAGCCGCGACTCATGTAGCCCAAACCATTCGCAAGCCTTCTGCACGTCCGGACGGTTGAGCAGGCGGGCGATCTCAGCCCGGGCTTCGCCGGATACTTCCGGCAATCCGTATTGAATCTTGGTGGGCATGCACCATCCTACAACGACTCAGTCTGGCGGGGCACTCATGGCCGGCAACTCCGCGAACTTTGCCGCATCTAACTTTAGACGCAGGCTTTGTCTCTTGGTAGTCTAGACCCAATGAAATTAACGTCACGGCTCAGCTTAGTTGTCCTCGCGGCGCTGTTCCTGTCTCTCAACACCTTTGGACAGGAGGGGCCGTTAAGCGCCGCGCAACCGGCCAATATCACTCCCGAGCAAATCATCCAGCGCTTTGCTGCCAAGGAAGAGCAATTCAAGGAAGCTCGCGAGCAGTATACGTTCAGGCAGTCAGTGACGGTTCGAACCGTTGACGGAGATACGGTAACCGGGGAATACAAGGAAGTCTTCGACGTGACCTATGATGACAAAGGCCGTCATCTCGAGAACGTAGTTTTCGCGCCGCAGTCCACCCTCGTGGACATAATGATGTCCCCGGAAGATCTGGATGACATTCGGCATCGGCTGCCGTTCGTGCTTACCTCTGAGGAAATTGGCGAATATGACATTCTTTATGTGGGCCAGCAACAGGAAGACGAACTCCATTGTTACGTGTTCGATATCGCGCCGAAAAAGATTGAAGGCAAGAAGCGATATTTTCAGGGCCGTATATGGGTGGACGATCGCGACTTCCAGATTGTGAAAACGTTTGGCAAAACGGTTCCTGATATCCGGAAAAAAAATAACGAAAATTTATTTCCGAAATTCACCACCTGGCGAACTCTGGTGGATAACAAGTACTGGTTCCCCGCATACACCAAGGCAGATGACATTCTGCATTTCAAGCTGAACGACGTTCACATCGTCGAAATCATTAAATATGAGGATTACAAGAAGTTCGGCGCCAATACGCGAATCACGTATCAGGGGAAAGAGATTCCCAAGGCCCCGCCGGGCGAGAAGCCGGATAACGCGCCGCCCCCGCAAAAATAAAACCGTGCGGAGAGACGGGCGTCCCCGCCCGTCAGGTTGAGCGAAGCTCAACTATCTCGTAAATTTATCGGATGTCGTGACAGAAGACTTCTGCAAGACGGCTGACGGGAGTCCGTCTCTCCGTCGAACGTCTCAATAGAACAGATACTTCCGCCACTTATCGTCGGAGCGCCCGATCAGGCGCATGATATGTCGGCTCGTGTGGAGATTGAAAGCCCGAGGCTCCCGCATCAGCTTCATGCTTGCCTCGGCAGGAAACCGGTTGCCCTTGCGGCGATTGCAAGGATGGCAGCAGGCTACGAGGTTTTCCCAGGTCGAGGCGCCTCCTCGCGAACGGGGAATCACATGATCCAGCGTGAGTTCGCCGGACGGAAGGATCTCACAACAGTATTGGCACATGTTGCGATCCCGCAGAAGAATATTCTTGCGGGAAAGCGCGCGCGTCTGATGCGGAATACGGCGGTACTCCAACAGCCGGATCACCGACGGAACACGAATCGCCAATCGGGCCGCATGGAGGAAGTGTCCATTCTCCTCCTCGGTCATGGCAACGCCCTTCAGCACCAGTACAATGGCGCGCCGCGCGGCGCATACGTTGATCGGCTCATACGACGTGTTCAGGACGAGCACGGGGGCATGCAGCGCATGGCCATTCCCCCCGGGTTCCGGTTCACTGAACACCGCGGTGACGGTTGCAGGCCGCGCCGCGCCGGCTGCCGAATTGTTCCATTTTCCTGACATGCTGCTTGTTTCATCCTGCCACGGCTGCCAGAGCACTCTCAAGAGGTGCTACGGATTGCCCACTCTTTTTCAAAGTCCTCGCAACCGTTGCGACGCAGACTCTAGTTGCTCCCGCCCGGCGGAGAACCCTGGCGCATTCGGATGCTGTCGTCCCCGTGGTAAAAACATCGTCCACCAGCAGCACTTCCCGGTCCTTGACCATCTCCGGCTTGCTCACCGTAAATGCCCCCCGAAGATTTTCTTTTCGCTGGTTCTGAGTGAGGCCGATCTGCGATTCCGTGACGCGTAGCCGTTTCAGCAAACCAGTGCGCAGTTCGAACCCTTGACGCTCGTCCATGTTCTTAATCGCGGAGCGAATAATCAACTCAGCCTGATTAAATCCGCGCACGCGCAATTTCCTGACATGCAGCGGAACCGGAATCACGAGGACAACTTCCTTAGCAAAAAGAGGTCGCATCCTCTGTATTACTTCCGAAAGCATTCTTCCCAAAACGTCCGCGGCAGGCCGAACCCCGTGGTATTTCAATAAGTGAATCATTTCGCGAAGCCCGGTCTCGTAGCTTCCGTACGCAGCCGCGACCGCATAAGGAGGAGCGTCCTTGCGGCAGACTGAACATAGCCTGTCGCCGTCTTGAACCACGGAGAGATGGGCGTCTCGCCCGTCCGGCCGGGCGAGGACGCCCGACGCTCCATCGAATAATTTCGGCAAAGGTTCGCCGCACCTGACGCAGAAATCTCCCGCCATAGGTTGAATGGCGGAGATGCACTTATTGCAAACTGGCAGCCGGGAAATATTTGTCAGATAAGCGTCACAAAGACGGCACTCGGAAGGAAAAACTGTAGCAAACAGGCTTTCGGCGAGGCCGCGAAGCCAGGGTGCGCGCCGCCCGCCCTTCGCCACGCCGTTCAATGCGATGGCTCGCTCTAAGTCCTCGGTACTGCTGAAGACGGACCTCCCTCATCCGAAAGTTGCCGTAAGCGAACCGCCGGACGTAACGGATATCAGTATAGCGGGGCCGCATTTCGCGCGCAACGAGACCGGTTCACCGCAAGTGTAAGCGTGAGTTTTTGCCATCGCCGCCAATTCTGAGGATGTACCATGGAGCCGTGCAAAAGCCGGCCGAAAGTGTGCTTAAGTTCATTCAAAAGGCGGATCTGCTTAGTCCCGGAGATCGAGTCGGCCTGGCCGTTTCCGGGGGCGCGGATTCTGTCGCCCTGCTCCGCTTGATGCTCGAATTGCGCCACGATCTTGGAATTGTTCTCGCGGTAATCCATTTCAATCACAATTTGAGGGGTGCGTATTCCGACGAAGATGAAAATTTCGTAAGGCAGTTGTCCGGGCAACACAACCTGGAGTTTTTCTGCTCGAGTGGTGACGCGGCTGCGTATGCTGAGCAGAACCATCTCGGCATCGAGAGCGCCGCGAGATCTCTGCGGTATGGATTTTTTTTGACTGTCATGACACGGGGCCGTCTGAACCGGATTGCCACTGCTCATACGCTTGACGACCAGGCCGAAACGCTCCTGTTGAAATTGAGCCGTGGCGCGGGGACGCGGGGGCTGGCAGGCATCTATCCAAAGCTGGTAGTCGCTCAAGGTTCCTCCAATAGTTCGGTTGAAACGGAAAAATTTATCGTCCGGCCCCTGCTCGGTATTCGGCGAAGGGACGTGGAGGCGTATCTGCGAGGCCTGCGGCAAAACTGGCGGGAGGACAGCAGCAATCGTGATCTCCGCCACTCCCGGAATGTCATTCGTCACGGGATATTGCCGCGACTGGAGCGGAATCTCAACCCGAACGTACGTGAGGCTCTCGCGGAAACGGCAGAGATCGCGCGCGCGGAAGAAGAATACTGGGAAGCGAAAACACATGAGGTATTGCCGAAGGTCCTGAAGCAGCCGCGTCTTCGTGCAGCCGATGAACTTCTCGATACGCGTGCTCTGGGGGCACAGCCCAAAGCGCTCCAGAGGAGGCTGATTCGAGGCATTGCCGAATCGTTGAATTTCAAACTCGAATTCAAACAAGTGGAACAGGTGCTACAGCTCGCCTCAAGTTCCCGGCATGGTCAATCCGTTGTTTTGCCGGGAGGGTGGGAGGCGGACCGAACTGCGGCCGGAGTCAGACTTCACCGCTCCTCGGACGAGATGCTTTTTGATTATGAATACAGACTACCGGTCCCGGGGAAAGTTGAGGTTCCGGAAGCGGGGAGATTGATTGAAGCCGTGGTCGTTCGGCCTGGGATTGAATCAAGTTATAATCTGGACCATGCTTTTGATCCTGCCCTGCTCGCCGAAGATCTGATGGTAAGAAATTGGCGGGCCGGAGACCGGTTTTGGCCGGCGCATAGCAAGTCTCCAAAAAAGATCAAGGAGTTGCTGCAACAGCGCCATATCGCAGGGATGGACCGTAAGCGGGTACCGGTAGTGGTGAGCGGTACTAAGGTGATTTGGATTGCTGGATTCGCCGTTTCCGCAGCGTTTCGGCCGCGCGATTTGAAATGCGAAGTCGTCGTTATACGGGAGAAGGAGCTCTCGGGAGCCGAATAGTTTTTGATCCCATCCGCTTATGATTCAGGAGGCAAAAAGCGCGCAACTTCCGGCCGTAATTCCGGCTGAACATATCCAGAAAAGGGTCCGCGAGATGGCGCGGCAAATTTCCGACGATTATCAGGGCAAGACGATCCACGTCCTCGCGGTCCTCGAAAATGGATTCATGTTCGTGGCCGACCTGGTTCGTTCGCTTGAAGTTCCTCTGGTTTGCCAATTCATCAAGCCTACGTACCACCAGCAGCAGGGAGGCCATGGGGGCTGGCTGGAAATATTTTTTAGTCACGGGTCTGAGATTCGCGGACAGCACGTTCTGGTGGTCGAAGGGTTGGTGCATTCGGGCGTGACCACGGATTTTCTAATGGCCGATTTGCGGGCGCGGGGAGCGGCGTCTGTAAAGTTGGCCACTCTCCTGGACCGCCAGTCGGCGCGCCGCGTGCAATTGCAGCCCGATTACTTCGGCTTCCTGGTGGATGAAGCATTCCTGGTCGGGTACGGATTGGGAACTTCCGAGCAAACGGCGCGTAACTTGTCTTATCTGGCAGTTGCCGGCTAACCGCATTGGGCCGTCGCACACTGAAACCTGCGCTAATGACTTTGGTTACCGGCGGCGGAGCATTCTTTATTTCTGCGAGAAGCGTTAGAATTGGGAGTTGGGATTTGTATGATCGAAACACCTGATTCCGCATCTAATAATTATTAGGTAGGAAGTGACAGGTTGGAGCGTAGCCCGCACTTAGGAGCCTTTAGGTGAATTCAACAGCAAAGACCATTGTCTTTTGGCTTGTGATACTCGTATCAGCCTTCGTGCTTTGGGAGGTCGTCTCCGCCAGCCATGCAGGGCCGAAAGATAAGGAAATTAATTTCTCGCAGTTCCTCTCCGACGTAAATCAGGGCCAGATTAAAGAGGTCACTGTCACCGGCATGGAAGTTCGCGGCAAGTACCGCAACGACACTGGCTTCCACACCACGCAGCCCGCGAATTATCCCGAGATCTACAACACCCTGCAGGCCAAGGGCGTCAACATGAACATCCGTGACGTCAGCAACAGCAGTTGGGCTTGGCTGTATCAATTGGCTCCCCTTGGCTTGCTCGTGCTCTTGTGGTTTTTCATGATTCGCCAGATGCAGACGGGCGGCAACAAAGCGCTTTCGTTCGGCAAGAGCCGGGCGCGCCTTCTCTCCATGCAGCAGAAGAAGGTCACATTCAAGGATGTCGCCGGGGTTGAGGAAGCAAAAGAAGAGTTAAAAGAAATTATCGAATTCTTGCGGGAAGCACAGAAGTTCCAGAAGCTTGGCGGAAGAATTCCCAAAGGCGTGTTGCTGGTAGGCCCTCCCGGAACCGGGAAAACCTTGCTGGCGAGAGCGGTCGCGGGCGAAGCCAACGTTCCTTTCTTTTCGATTTCAGGTTCCGACTTTGTAGAAATGTTTGTTGGCGTGGGCGCCAGCCGGGTTCGTGATCTGTTTGAGCAAGGCAAGAAGAACGCTCCCTGCATTATTTTTATTGATGAAATTGACGCGGTGGGACGCCATCGCGGCGCCGGACTCGGCGGCGGACACGACGAACGCGAGCAAACCCTGAATCAGCTTCTCGTCGAGATGGATGGATTCGAGTCGAACGAAGGCGTCATTCTGATGGCTGCCACCAACCGTCCCGACGTTCTGGATCCGGCCTTGCTGCGGCCCGGGCGCTTTGACCGGCGGGTCGTGGTAAACCGACCCGATGTTCGCGGGCGCGAGGAAATCCTTCGCGTTCACACCCGCAAGATTCCGTTGGCCGACGATGTTGATCTCTCGGTCCTTGCTCGCGGCACTCCCGGATTCTCCGGAGCCGATCTCGCCAATATGGTGAATGAAGCGGCTTTGAGCGCCGCCCGCCAAAATCGTAAAGCGGTGCTGATGTACGATTTCGAGCTCGCAAAAGACAAGGTTCTGATGGGAGTCGAGCGCAAGTCTCTCATCCTCACCGAAGAAGAGAAAAAGGTGACCGCGTATCACGAAGCTGGACACGCGCTGGTTGCCGCCAAGCTTCCGAACTCCGATCCTCTGCACAAAGTCACGATTATTCCGCGTGGCATGGCGTTGGGCGTGACCATGCAACTTCCCATTGATGACAAGCACAACTACACCAAGGAGTATCTGGAGACCGAGATTGCCATCATGATGGGTGGCCGAATCGCCGAGGAAATGTTCCTCAATCAGATGAGTACGGGCGCCGGCAACGACATCGAGCGGGCAACGGAACTCGCCCGCAAGATGGTCTGCGAGTTTGGCATGAGCGATCTCGGCCCCCTCACCTTCGGGAAGAAGGAAGAGCAGATATTTCTGGGCCGCGAGATCGCGCAACATCGCGATTACAGCGAAGCTACGGCAATCAAAATTGATGACGAAGTGCGTCGCATGATTGGTCAGGGTTACAACACTGCCAAGGGCATCCTGGGCGAGAATCACGATACGTTGGTAAAGATTGCTCTGGCGCTGCTCGAACGTGAAGTCCTCGACGCCAACGAAATTAAACTGATCATCGAAGGCCGCGAATTGCCGAAGGTAATTCCACCTCCGAAGTCGGACGACGGAGTCCAACAGGTTCTAAAGCCGGAGCCAGGGCGCACGGGTATTGTGAAAGGTCCGGCGCCAGCCTAGACCCACAGTCCAACGAGCGTGGATGGGGTCAGGCGTCCCCCTGACAACTGACGCGACGCGCCTACGTGTTCGGATCCACCTCTGCGGTCTCCATCCTGCCTTCCCTTAATCACGCCGAACCAGGCTTGACCGATGAAACTGTTGTATCCTCCAAATGTTCCGAGGGTAACAAGTTTCTATGGCGGCTTCGCGAACAGTTGTATTTTTCACAATCGCTTGCTCTTTAATCCTGGCGCCTGACTCGTCGGGTGAGCAACACGGCGGCCAGCCGGGCGTCTTCGATTACTACGTTCTCACTCTTTCGTGGTCTCCTGAGTTTTGCTACCAACACAGTTACAGTCCCGAATGCCGCAGCGGCCACCACGGTTTTATTGTGCATGGGCTATGGCCCCAATTTACGCGCGGATATCCTGAAAATTGTTCTGAATCACCCGGGCTTGCCAACCCGTCCGAGATGCTGGACATTATGCCCGACCAACGTCTCGTCGAACATGAATGGAGCACCCACGGCACCTGCAGTGGATCGAGTGCCCGCGAATACTTCAAACTCTTGAGAAGGGCTTATGCATCAATCAAAATACCGTCGCGGCTCGCGGCACCCTCCGAGGGATTTTCCATCGAGCCAGATGAACTGAAACGGGAATTTCTGGAAGCGAACCCCAACCTTGGCCGTGACGCTATCGCCGTGAGTTGTGGGCATAACTATCTGACCGGCGTGCACATCTGCCTGACAAAAGACCTTCAACCAACCGCGTGCAGCGACCTGCGGGATTGCCGCGCCAATACAATCAGGGTCACTCCAGAACGTTAAGTTGTCGTTGAAAGCTGAAGGGGTTTAGAGGGTCAGTTGTAGATCACTTTCCGTTCGCCCTTCACGATTCTGCCGACGGTGAAGGCTTTTTCTCCGGCCCGCTCGATCACTGTCTGAGCCTTCTTAAATTTGGCGGACGGAACGACAAGCAGCAGCCCCAATCCCATGTTGAAGGTTCGCAACATTTCGTCCTGGGGGACGTTGCCGAGCTTCTGCAAGTGCTCAAAGATAGGCAAAACCGGCCAGGACCCCATCTCGATGATGGCGGCCACGCCGCGGGGAAACATCCGCGGAAGATTCTCAGTAATTCCGCCGCCGGTGATGTGAGCCATCGCGGTCACGCACTCGCCATCCACCAGCCTCTTGATCGCCGGCCAATAGCTCTTGTGGGTCCGCATCAGTTCGTTGCCGACTTTACCCTTCAACTCGTTCACGTACGATTCCGGCGTGTAGCCGCCAACCTCAAACAGAAGTTTGCGGGCCAGGGAGTACCCATTGGTATGAAGGCCGTTAGAAGGCAGGCCCAGAATCACGTCCCCGACTTCCACGGTCTTGCCGGTAATAAGTTTTTCGCGCTCAACGACGCCGACGATAAATCCCGCAAGATCGTATTCCCCCTCGGGATAGAAGCCTGGCATCTCAGCCGTTTCTCCGCCAATCAGGGCGCAACCGTTGTGTTTACAGGCTTCGGCCAATCCTTCTACAACCTTTTCCGCCACTTCCGGTTCGAGCTTGCCGGTAGCGAGATAGTCCATGAAGAAAAGGGGAGTCGCTCCCTGCACGGCAACATCGTTCACGCAATGGTTGACCAGATCGGCGCCGATGGTGTGATGCACCTTCATTTCGAAGGCGACCTTCAACTTGGTACCGACTCCATCCACGCTCGAAACCAGAACCGGGTTTACATATTTCTTATCAATGGCAAACAACGCGCCGAAGCCGCCAACCTCGCCCAAAACGCCGCGATTGAACGTCTTATGAGCCAGATACTTGATTCGTTTTTTAGTTCGGTTGGCGCGGTCAATATCTACACCCGCATCAGCGTAAGTGATGGTTGCGGTATTCGGGGAATTGTCGGGCACCGGTGCTTATTCCGTCTTCACTGAAGTGGGGAGTTGCTGGACTCTCGCTGTTCGCAGAACCTTAGAACGCGGCTCATTGTAGCACGTCTCAAATCGAGTCGGACAGGCTAGTGGGCCCACGCCCCTCTTGAAGAAACTCATCCCGCCAGTAAGATCGAAGTAAATAAATTGTCACTCGACCCAATCCAAGCCATTCCCTGCCCCGTACTTCACCCAGTGCCGCTACGCGTAGCGCTCGACAACGCTGCGGAACAACGGTCCTCGGTATTTATATAACCGTCTCAGGAGATGACCCATGGAAATGGAAAAGGTACTGGAAGTAGTCAAGAAAAACACGGATAGGCGTAAGTTCATGAAGGCCGCCGGCTTCGCTGGTATTGGCGCGGCGGCGGCAACAACTCTTCTTGCCGCCGGCACGGCCTCGGCGCAGGCGGGAAACTCGAGTTCGACCACTGTCAGCGACCCGCGAACGAAAGATACTCCCGCACAAATTTTCACCGCGGCGTTGATCGCCGAAGATCTGGCTGCGACCTTTTACTACAACGGGCTGATCGGGCCGGTCATACAGGATCCGAATCTGGCAGGCCCGGGAGGGACGGCCACTCACGTGACGAAGGCCGGCAATTTCGGCAACGTAGATTACCTTCGCGCTGCGTTGACCGAAGAACTCATGCACGGCGGACTTTTCCGGACTCTGCTTGGGATCTCCGACCCATCCGCCGATCCCGTGCAGACGTTCTATTTTCCGGACGGAGTGTTCGACACGCTGGATCCATTCATCGCTACGCTGGAAGCTCTCGAGAACGCCTTCATTGGCGCGTACCTGAACGCCGTTGCTGAATTCGGAAGAATGGCCGGCGTCGCCGGCGCCGGTTCCGACTACAGTTCGAACACGTTGGCCTACTTCGCCGAAGTCGCTTCGGCTATTTTGGGAATCGAGTCTGAACATCGCACTCTGGGCCGCGTAATTGCCAACAAGAATCCGGCGAACAACCGCAATTACGAATTAGTCAGCGGGGTTTATAGCGTTTATAACGGAAAACATTCCGCTGTCGCGGCTCTCACTCCGTTCCTGACCGCTTCCACCGGACCGGCTTATTCCTTTGCCGACGCGGTCGCGAATGCGCCGTCAGTCGAGGCTAGAACCGGAGGCGGACTGCCACCAAAATAAGTTGTCGCGATCCGACCGGAGAGGCCCGTCGAACCTGGCGGGCCTTTCTCCTTTTTGGGTTCGTCCCGAAGCCGGGACGAAACAGGCAATCTCATCGGGCACTCTTAACGGGGGCCACGCCGGCTTTTTGAATCCCCGCTCTTCTATTAAACTTGTTGTCCAATTCAAAGGACTCCGCCAAATTGCATAACTTCAAATTTCGCTTTTACCGTCGCATTCTTATCCCGCTTCTCTTTGCTGTTTCAATGGCCGCTCAGACTGTGCCGCCCCAGTTTTTCAATGGCCTGAAGTGGCGACTGATTGGGCCGTTTCGCGGCGGGCGGGCCGTAGCCGTTAGCGGAGTTCCCGGAGACTCTACGACCTTTTATTTCGGCGCGGTGGATGGCGGTGTTTGGAAAACTACCGATGCGGGTGTGGTGTGGAATCCCGTCTTCGACAGCCAGAAGGTCGCGTCCATTGGCGCCATTGCAGTAGCTCCATCTGACCCAAACATAATCTATGCCGGGACCGGAGAATCGGATATTCGCTCCGACCTGGCTTCGGGCGATGGAGTCTATAAGTCTACTGATGCTGGTCGAAACTGGACTCATGTTGGCTTGGATGACACGCGCCAGATCAGCCGGATCGTGGTTGATCCGCAAGACCCGAACGGCGTTTATGTTGGCGCGCTGGGCCACGCCTATGGCGCTAACCGGCAGCGGGGCGTCTACAAATCAATAGATGGCGGGACGCATTGGACCAAAGTCCTGGATCAGGGTGAGGATATTGGTGTCTCGGATCTGGCAATTTGCACCGGCAATTCGCAGCTTCTATTTGCTGGAACGTGGCAGACACGCCGCCCTCCGTGGAGCGTTTACGGCCCGATAGATGGCCCCGGAGGCGGCCTTTACCGTTCTCAAGATGCAGGCAAAACGTGGGCGCGACTTAACGGAAAGGGACTGCCGGAGGGCGATTGGGGCCGCATCGGAGTTGCCGTCGCCGCGGATGCCAAGCGGGTTTACGCGCTGATTCAAGCGCAAACAACTCCCGGACTTTACCGCTCCGACGATGCCGGCGACACGTGGGTGCTGGCCAACGCTGATCCGCGCCTGACGCAGCGCGCGTGGTATTTCAACAGCATCACCATTGATCCGCGGAATCGCGATGTGATCTATATCCCCAACGTCGCTCTCTACCGATCCGAAGACGCTGGAAAGACAATTTCGGTTCTACGCGGCGCGCCGGGCGGCGACGACTATCATCAGATTTGGATTGACCCTAAAAACTCTTCCAGCATGGTTCTGGGAACCGACCAGGGAACAACCATCAGCCTGGATCGCGGTCTTACTTGGAGCACATGGTACAACCAGCCGATAGCACAGATGTATCACGTCATGACCGACAACCAGTTCCCCTATGTAGTGTACGGAGCGCAACAGGATAGTGGAGCGGCCGCCGTGTTGAGCCGCACCGATCACGGCCAGATCACGCCGCGAGACTGGTTTCCTGCGGGCCCGAGCGAGAGCGGGTACATGGCCCTCGATCCCAACGATTCCAACATCATGTTCGTGACCGAACCCTATGGAAAAGTTGATCGCTTTGACCGGCGCACCAGCCTTAGCCAGGATATCTCGCCGTGGCCGGTCATCTTGCCTGAGACGGATATCAATCAACGGAAATACCGCGCCCCATGGTCCCCGGTTTTGGTTTTTTCTGCCGCGGATAAAAAGACACTCTATTTCGGATCGCAATATGTGATGAAGACGACCGATGGCGGCTTGCATTGGGAACGCGTAAGCCCCGATTTGACTGGGAAAAAACAGACTGTGGAGGACAAATCAAAATCGCCAGAGCCGGCCACTATTTCGAACGCTAAACAACTCGGTTACGGAGTCATCACCGCCATTGCACCTTCGGCCCTCAACCGTGACTTGATTTGGGTCGGCAGCAACACGGGATTG
Source organism: Terriglobales bacterium (assembly GCA_050746185.1). GTDB lineage: Bacteria > Acidobacteriota > Terriglobia > Terriglobales > Acidobacteriaceae > PALSA-188. Next base: position 72,945 of record JBOGLA010000040.1, read on the forward strand.
ATACACCTCACCCGCGATGCCGGCAAAACCTGGAAAGACGTTACGCCCCAAGGCCTTGGCGAATGGAGTGAGATCGCGCTGATGGAGCCTTCCGACTTTGATCCCGGCGTAGCTTACGCGGCGGTGAATCGCAGCCGCCTCGACGATCAGTCACCCTATCTATATCGAACTCGCGACTACGGGTCCACGTGGCAACGAATTACGAATGGCATTTGTGATCGCTGTTTTCTTCGGTCTGTTCGCGAGGATCCGCAGACCAAAGGGCTGCTTTTCGCGGGAACCGAATTTGGAGTGTTTGCGTCTTTCGACGATGGCGACCACTGGCAATCACTGCAACTGAATTTGCCCATTACATCGGTTCGTGACCTCACGGTTCACGGTGATGATCTGGTCGCGGCGACGCACGGCCGCTCGTTTTGGATTCTTGATGACATCGCGCCATTGCGCCAAACGCTCGCCGCAAGAAAAGCAGCGTCCGCGTGGCTCTATCGTCCGGCAGAAGCTGTTCGCATTGACAACGATGATTTTCCCGGCACCCCGCTTCCACCCGAAGAACCCACCGCAGAAAACCCGCCCAGCGGTGCAATTATTGATTATGTCCTTCAATCTCCTGCCTCCAACGTTAAGCTGGATATCCTCGACGCGCAGGGCAACCTTGTTCGCAGGTACTCTTCGAGAAATCAGAATACCGGCAACCCCGCGCCGCTCCCCGTTGCGGAGCGTTGGATCGCGAAACCTCAGATTGTCGAGAAGACGCCCGGCATGCACCGATTCGTCTGGGACCTTAAATGGAGTAGCTCGGGCGGCCCGGTCGCGGATGAAGAAGCGGTATTCAACAATCCCAGCGGCCCAAAAGTCGCGCCGGGGAGTTATCAAGTTCGCCTCACCGTGGATGGACAAGCGCAGACCCAACCTTTGCGAGTGACCATGGACCCGCGATCGTCCGCAACGCCCGAGGCGCTCTTCCGGCAGCAGCAACTGGCCCGGCAGATGTTTGCTGAGACCATTCATGCCCGCGATGCGCTGGCAGAGATTGACTCAGTCAAGAAGCAACTTGCCGATATTGCTAAAGAGCTACCGGCGGGGAACCGGCCATTGAGATCTGAGCTGGACGACACGCAGGCAGCGATGGCTGAGATTGTTAAGGTTCAAGAAGCTGCCCCAAGCCAGAATCCGGGTTTGGAATTTTCCTATAAGGAATTGGCGTCGGCGCTGCTGCTCGTCGAAACCAGCGATCGTGAAATCCCGTCGCAGGCGATTGCGGTTTACAAAGAATCGAGCCAACAAGTCCAGAGCCGTATCGCCGAGTGGACAACCTTCAAACAAGCACGGCTGTCGCAACTGAATCATCAACTGAAGGAATTAAACCTTCACATAAACACATCTCAAAACTGAGCAGCGGCTAACCACGGTACTCGATCGCAACCTGCTCTCGATCTGACGCTTTCACCGCCCGTGCCATTCGCGGCGTGTTATGCGCAATCCCGTAGTGTCCGTGTGCGTCGAGCAAAATCATTCCGCCATGCCCATTCAGGCGAGCCTTTAGATAATTGATCGCTTCCGCAGCCGCCCATTCCGGCAAATTTCCCGCGGCCACGCGGTCGGCAGCCCACTTGGCCAACACCAGCTTCATGATCGGCTCTCCCCATCCAGTGGTGGATGCCGCCGCAGACTTGTTATCCGCATAACATCCGCATCCAATCAGCGACGAATCGCCCAACCGGCCCGGAGCTTTATTCAATGTTCCCCCAGTTGACGTAGCTGCGGCGATGTTTCCCCGGGCATCGAGAGCCACGGCGCCGACAGTGTCATGCGAGATTGCCGGCGCAAATAGATCGTCCGTGTTTTCGGCGTCGCGAGATTGAAACTCCCGAAGCCGTTCGATCTCCCGCGGAATGATGAGATCAGCATTTTCGCAAAGCGGTATCCCCTGCGCCGCAGCGAACTTTTCCGCGCCCTCCGCTACGAAATACACATGCGGGCTTTCGCTGAGAATTTTGCGGGCCGCGCGAACCGGATTACGAAGATGCTCGACGCATCCCACTCCGCCGGTGCGGAGCGTGCTGCCGTCCATGATGAGCGCGTCAAGCTGGACCTTGCCGTCACGATTCAGAAAGCTTCCGCGGCCCGCATCGAACGTCTCGTCATCTTCCATGATGACGACAGCTTCTTCCACCGTATCGAGCGCCGATCCGCCACGCTCCAGAACCTGCCAACCCGCAAGCATCGCGTTCCGGACGCCATTCAGATGAGCCTTGACCATGTCGTCAGGAATGGCCCAGGCACCGCCATGAACGAGAAGCACTGGATTCGTGGACAAGGGGATGGGAACTTAGACCAACTCAAAATATTAATGACGGGATAGTCTAACATTGGGGATGGGATTTCAATGGGTGCCAGAAGCAAGGAGCCAACCGAAACTGCCGGGCGAGTCGCAGGGATCGAAGGGCTGCCATCCGCGTGCTGCCTGCTCCGCGAACTCGACTAGAAATTGTCCAATCGAGCGAGAATGCAGGTCATCAGCGCTTCGGTTAGCTAGCCGAACGGCATCGAACTCGTGATAGCAGTGGTCGTCGAGCGACAGATGCTCCCCGGCATATAGAAATGCTTCCGGCACGCGGACCTGCTGGGCGATGAACAGCCTATCGGGCAGAAGTGCTTTCAGCAGTTCTTGTGCTATTAAGTCGATAGCCAAGGACGCCGGGTTCGAGAAGACGACGCGACCGAATTTTTTATAATTGCCTCCGTCTCGATATAGGTAAACGAATTCGATGTTCTCCATCCGTGCCTCCGTCTATTTCTTCAAAAAAACCTGTTCATTGTGGTATCTAAGAAACTTCAGCTCCGGCGCGAAGTGCCGCGGGAGCGAAATGGAAACGTGCTCATATCGAAGTAGAAGCTCATGGGTTCCTATATCGGACGATTTGCGCTTTGCTTTAGGAGAAATCTTGACTCTCAGATCCGGCGTGATAGTGAGCAGGCCGCAGTCAAAAGCCCGATCATGGACAGCGTTCAAGCAGAGGCCATTTCTCGGGTTAGTCCGATTCTTGACATCCGCCACCCATGGGACTATGTGGCTCGCATTGAGGAGTTCCGGCATCGAGCAACCGGTGATACAGCAACATGATCCGTATGCGGCAAGAACTACAGATCTAAAAAACCCTTGATTAACCCGCGCTCTGGTGATTGCGTCTCGCGTCTTTCCCTCCGGGAAAATAAAATTTTCGTCTTCTAGTATCGCGCTACGCCCGGTCATTCCAGCAAGGAGTTGTTCACTCTCAAACGACAGTCGCTCCCAGTCCAGTGCAAACTCGTTAAAGACAGCTACTTCGGCCTTGGATCCATGTGACGCGCCAGAGATATTTCGTTCCTTGAGCGCAGGGTCGAGGCGAGCGAAGTTCGCGAGCTTCCAAGAAACTGCCGAAGGCGTTCGACTGAGAGCCTGAGCGAGCTGAATGACCAAGGGATTTCGAATGTGAATTTGTCCGAACGGAATCTTGCAATAAAGGTTGAAGGCGACGATGAGTTCTTCGTGCGTCCAGTCTCGGCTTCGCATATGGTTGGCTAAAACCGGGAAGGTGCCGTTACGCGGCCTGTCCCGCCTTGGCTGGAGCCGCGCCCACGCCTTCGGTCCGAGTCCATGTGTAGCGAATGCGGTGAATCACGGTGATGGTGGACAAGACTGCGATGATCCATAGCACCGGCGCCATGCGGTTGAAAAGCGCCCCGATGATCACCAGCACCAAACGCTCCGGACGTTCCATGAATCCCACCTTGCACGATCCAATCAACGACTCCGCCCGCGCTCGTGAGTAGCTCACCATGATCGCGCTGATCATAACGATAGCTGTGAGTATGACGTAGAAGAAGCGGTCGCCGCGCGCATAAAAAACCAGCAATCCAAGAAACTGCGAGGCGTCGCTGTAACGATCCACCACGGAATCGAAAAATCCGCCAAACCGCGTCACCCGATTGCTGGCGCGCGCGACCCGTCCATCTACAAGATCGAAAAATCCTGAGCCAATGATCACCAGTCCCGCATAACGGAACATCCGCGCCTGATTGTCCGCATTCGCGTATCCGAAAAGAATCGCGGCAACGACGTTGACAACCAGCCCCATAAACGTAAGCACGTTGGGATTGATTCGCGCCAGGGCCAGCCATCGGACGATGGCATCGAGCAGTACGCCACAGGCCCGCCCAAAGGCCCTCGTCCAAGTCATCGTCTCACGATTCGTTTCATCTCTTGCTTCCATGGCGGGCTATTCGGCCTCGGCGATGTCGTACATTGTGCTTAACCGCAGGATATCCATCTCCCGTTTTCCGTTCGGCGTAATCACCTGAACCGTGTCGCCGACCTTCTTATTCAGCAATGCCCGGCCTATCGGCGAGGTGGTTGAAATTTTCCCCGCGGCAAAGTCAGATTCTTCGCTGGTCACCAGCTTGTATTCGATTTCCTCTTCCTTGCTGTTATCGTAAACCCGCACCGTGGACCCAAGCCCAACCTTGTCTTTGGGAATATCAGCCATATTGATCAGGGAAAAATCCGCAAGCCGTTTCCCCAACTGGCGGATTCTGGCTTTGACGAATTCCTGCCGCTGTTTCGCCATGTGATATTCGGCATTTTCGCTGAGATCGCCCAGCGCGGCGGCCTTCTTGATTTCTTTTGGAAGGTCATGGACCAACTCATGTTCGAGTTGATTGATCTCTTCTCGTAACTTCTTCGTTATTTCCTCGGTCATGTTTTCGGGATTATAAACCCTTGACGGTCGCCCATAGCGTCTGACAACCGGTGCGCGATTTGTTATTCTGCGCATCCGCCATTTGTAACGTGACGGCTATCTCGTTGAATATAAGGTATATGTCATTATTAATTTTCTGCTTATCCCGCACAAAATCAGGTATTGAGCGGACGGACATCCATTTCCGCGGGGGAACCAGTTCTCCAATGACGGTCTCGACGACGGCGATCTGACCAGCTAGAAGTTGGCACGCCGAGGTATCTATGCCTCTTTTTGCGACGGAAAACAAGATGAAATGGCTATTCTTCTTATTCGTAACTGCGCTCCCGCTGTTCGCACGACAGGTCGAGTTCCGCACCGGCTTCCCCGGCGGTGTTTATACGTTCAACGGGGCCAATTCGGGAGAGAGTCGGGTGAAAATGGTCTTTATCTCCCGCTTCGAAAACTTCGCATCATCGAATCTGATCTATGACTAGTCCGGCGCCATAGACCCGACGATTAGAGATTAGAAAGATTCGAGATGCGCAGGTGCGAAGTATAGAACTACAAGTTTCAAGAGGAACTCAGTTGGTAAACACAATCGGAATTTTACCCGGCGCTGTCTCACGCCCGCTTTCTGCGGTCACGAATGAAGAAATTATTTCCCGCCAAAAAGCTTTTCCGTTTTTCACCAAAATTTTTCTTGACATTATCGCGGGCTGTCCCTAAATTCGCATCAGTTGGAACTTGATAAGTTTGGTTCCAGGGATAGGCTAGCTCTGGCCCTCCCAGACTCAATGGCCACAAATCTTGCCCCGGTAGATTCCAGGGAAGTTGTCCGCTGTGATCGTTGCCTTCTGGTTCAATTCCGTACCACCAACAGTCTTTGCCGCCGTTGCCGCGGTTCGCTTGATGAAGACGAACCGGAAATCATTTCTGCCCCTCCTCCACCGCAACTAATGCCGCAACACGGTCACGGGCGGGGTCACTTGAATCTCGCGTCATCCATCCGGTCTATGCGTCTTCGCAATGGCCTAAGCCAGCGTCAACTGGCCTTACGGATGTCAGTGCCGCGAACATACGTTTCCAAAATCGAAAACGAAAAAGCTACCCCAACTTTATCTTCGCTGGAACGGCTCGCGCGAGCTTTGGAAGTGAGCGTTCCCGATTTGCTGTGCGGAGGCGAGCACAATCGTCAGGAAGAGATCAGCGACCTGATGAAGGACCCGTTTGTCGCCGAGATGCTGCCGTTCCTTTCGGGATTGAATGGGATGCACATGTCGAGCGTTCTAACGCAGATGCGGGACCTGACCGTGCGTCCGCGAAGAAGCGCGTAAACAGGCTTATCCAGTTTTATCCGGGCAACCAGCCAACAGCGCCGGGACCGAAAGGTCCCGGCTTTTTGTGCGGTCGGGAGTGATGGCTCTTCACGTCCCGCTAAAAGACTTAACTCGGGTACGGAAATCTTCCCCATGTATACTTCCCCCATTGAACTTTGAAACAGTAATTTTTTATGTTTGACCTTTCCCAATCGGAAGCGGACATGCTGCTCGCGATGACCAAGCAGAGAGTCAACGACGACGTACATGCCTTCTCGCAGATTGATTCTAAGCTCGTGATTCCTCTGCAATCGACCGATCAACGTGAATACTTCTTGTTGGACATTGGTCGTGGAAGAATCAATCTTCTAAAGGGAACATACCAGACGCGCGCAAGGCAAATTGTAATTCTCGCGCGAATCGATTTCGGCGGCAGCCCCCACCGTAATCCAGACGGAACTGATGTCGCTTGTCCGCATCTGCATCTCTATCGGGAAGGGTTTGGAGATAAGTGGGCTGAGCCGGTACCGGTAGCCACATTTGAGAGCTCCGATGACCGATGGCAGCTTTTTCAGGACTTTCTAAAATTTTGTAATGTGATATTGCCGCCAATCATGCAACGCGGTCTGATCATATGATGGAAGAAATCCAGAGAATGATGGATGGATATCTCGCATGGTTAAAGGACAAGACGAGCTTGCGACAGGTCGGTGACTGGGTTGAGATCACGACCCCCTACCTCGACCGTCATAACGACTATCTACAGATTTACGCCCGCCGTGAAAATGGCCATTATGTTCTAACCGACGACGGCTACACGCTACAGGACCTCGAGCGCTCGGGATGCAAACTTGACAGCCCGAAAAGACAAGATCTTTTGCGTCTTACGTTGAATGGATTTGGAGTGCAGCGTCATGATGACGCATTAGAGGTCATCTCCACGGAGAGCAATTTTTCGCTAAAAAAACATAGCCTTGTGCAGGCCATGTTGGGAGTGAATGATCTCTTTTATTTGGCCGCACCCCACATATCCAATCTTTTCTATGAGGACGTTATTGCTTGGTTGACCGAGAATGAAATTCGCTTTATCTCCCAAGCAAAATTCACTGGAAAGAGTGGATTTGATCACCTCTTTGATTTTGTAATTCCTCGATCAAAGCATAGCCCGGAGCGCTTTATCAAGCCCATTAATCGACCAGACAAAGGGGCTGCTACCGAAATGGTTTTTGGGTGGCTCGACACCCGCGAAACCCGGCCGCCTGACTCCAAAGCTTATGCGCTGCTTAACGACTACGAACGGCCTGTAAAATCCGACGTGATGGACGCTTTCCTCAGCTACGACGTGAAACCAGTAAGGTGGAGCGATCGCGAGAGTGTGAAAGAAGAGCTGGTGAATTAGCTCCCGGCAATCTTACACAAATCTGTTTAGCTTTCAAGCCTGAATCTAGTTTCCGCCAATGCGTACAGCCTTCGCCAAACCACCGTAGCCGCCATAAGGATGGTCGCGGCTATCAGCAATTTGAAATCACTATTGTCACTGGCTCGGCTGATGATTGCGCCCGGTCCGGTTGTGAAAAATGTCCCTTGAAATGGAAATATTCGGCAATGATGCTGGCGCTCCACGCCCACCGGAAGCGGTGATCATGAACTTCGCCAGCCCCGCGGCCGACGATAATTGCATTCGCCACTGTGTTCACTCCTGTTTTGGATTGGTTTTTAGATGAGGATCGAAAGGAGCTAGACTCGGAAATCTTCCTGCTGCGCGCTCTCAATCGGGGTAGGAAGCCGGTCAGTAACCTCAGCTAAGTCGGCTAAGCGCCGAGCCAGTTCGGACTTTAAGGACCCACGCTGGTAACGCCAGTGGTAGTTTCCCGCATGCGTGCTCGGAGTATTCAATCGCGCTTCGCTGCCCAGGCTGAGGACGTCCTGCAATGGCACAACTGAGAACTCTGCACTTGAACTCTGCGCCAGGCGGATCAGTGCCCAATTCACTCCGTCGTCACACCGTCCAACGAGCGATTCAACTGCGCGGCGCTCCCCTTCGCTGATTGAGTTCCACCATCCCAGGGCTGTGTCATTATCATGCGTGCCGGTATAGATAACGCATTGCGGGGTAACCTTGTGGGGAAGATAGATATGAGCCCCGGGATCGCCAAAACCGAATTGCAATACTGCCATGCCGGGTATCTTGTGCCGCTCGCGCAATGCCGTAACGTCGGGCGTAATCACTCCCAGGTCTTCGGCAAAAAATGGAAGGCCGCCCAGGGATTCATTCAGTTTGTGGAACAACTCGTCGCCCGGCCCGTCCACCCAGCGTCCATTCACGGCAGTGGTTTCGCTGGCAGGAATCTCCCAGAATTGAGCGAATCCGCGAAAGTGGTCGAGGCGAATGTAGTCGCAGGTACGCGCCGCCCAGCTCAGGCGGCGAATCCACCACTGGTAGCCGCGCGTTCGCATGACGTCCCAGTCATAAAGCGGATTTCCCCAGCGCTGGCCGGTGGCGCTGAAGGCGTCAGGCGGCACGCCTGAAACGACCTCAGGTTCAAGATCGTCCCGCAGGCGGAAAATATCCCGGTTGGCCCAGACATCAGCGCTATCGTAATCAACGAAAATCGCGATGTCACCCACCACGCGAATCGAACGCCGCGCACAATGCGCCCTTAATGCGCGCCACTGCTCGTAGAAGAAAAACTGGATCGCCCGGCCGATGGCCAGGTCATTCTCAAGCTCGGTCCGGGCTTGCTCCAATCCTTTCGGTTCCCTGCGGGCAATCTCCGCCGGCCAATGCTTCCATGACTGGCCGGCATAGCGATTTCGCAGAGCGTCAAACAGGACGAAGTCATCCAGCCACCATCGGTTGTCGGCGCGAAACTTCTGAAATCGTGATCGCGAATTTCCCTCCGCGCGAGTGATGAAATTCCGCGCAGCTTCGCCGAGCAGCGGAAGCTTATGCCGGTTAACCTCGTCATAGTCAATCGGCTTTACCTCATCTGGCAGAAGCTCCAGGCGGTCTCTATCAATCCAGCCATGCTCCGCCAATCGTTCCAGGCTGATCAGCAACGGATTCCCCGCGAACGCCGACGTTGATGAATATGGAGATGTGCCATTGGCCGGCGGCCCGAGCGGAAGGACCTGCCACAATCCCTGCCGGGCGGCCGCGAGAAAATCCAGGAACTCATACGCGGCAGGGCCCAGATCGCCGATACCTCCACGTGACGGCAGTGAGATCGGATGCAGCAGTACTCCCGCCAAACGAGGAAATGACATGGTGGTTGCTGGAAGCAATCTCAACGAGTTCTAACTGGACCGCATTGCCGAACGCCGCTAAGCCCGAAAAAACCGATGTTGGATGTTACCGGGAATGACCGGGTTGCTATTCCCCATCTTGTCCTTGCGTTCCGGTCAGGCTCTTGAGTTCCTGCTCGTTGAGCTGGATCTTTTTAGATTTCTGCATTTGCTCGCGAGCGTTCGCTACAAACATTTCAAAGAGTTCACCCTGCTTGGCCTGCAAAAGCGATTCACGGATTTGATCTTTCTTGGCGGCAAGTTCTTGCGGAGCGGGTTCCTGTTTTTCTATGACCGACAGAACCACGCCGGTATTGCCATTATTGATCGGGCCGCTCACTTCACCCGGTTTCAGCGTGAATGCAACCGCAGCAGGTCCGGACATTGAACCGATATCTGGAACCTGACCATCCGGCAGGACGAAATCGCTGGTCTTGATTGTTGCTCCGACCTCCTTGGCTGCCTTCTTCAAATCGTGACCGGCTTTCGCGCGGTCCGCCAGTTCCTGAGTCTTTTGAGTAAGCAAAGCTGCCGCGCGCTCGTTTTTGAAATCGCTTTCCACGCGGCTGCGAATTGCGTCGAAAGTGGGTGTGGCGGGCGGCTGAATCTGCTGAACCTGAAATACTGCGAAACCCTGCTGCAATTCGACTTCATCCGCCGGGGATTTGTCGGGGGCGTCGAAAACCGCCTCCATGAATTGTGGCGAGTTCCCAATGCCCGGCAGCGAATCGGAGCGGCTGATGAAACCGGTGTCAACAGGCTGCAAACCCTTGGCCGCCGCCGCTTTGTCCAAGCCCTCGGTGCGAGCCTGGCTTACCAGGGCATTGGCTTCGGAATCGGCCATTTGGCTGGCTTTCTGCTGCTTGAGGATCGGCTCGATTTGGCTCTTGGCCTCGTCAAGAGTCTTGTTGTGAGCGCTTTGTTTATCGTCAATGTGAAGGATTACGAAAGCATAGCCCGCATTGATTACGTCGCTGGTGCCGCCTTTGGGAAGCGAGAATGCGGCCTTATCAACCTCAGGAACCGGAAAGCCGCCGTGATTGATCCAACCAATCGAGCCGCCATTACTGGCGCTGGGGTCCTCGGAAAATTTCTTTGCCAGATCCGCGAACTTTCCGCCCGCCTTCAACTGTTTAAGCACATCTTCGGCTTTCTTGCGTGCCTCGTCCACGGCCTTGGGGTCCACCTTGCCATCGCTACCGGGAAGAGGAGTCTTAATCAGAATCTGGCTGACATTGACCTCCTCGGGAACGCGAAACTCGTCGCGATGGCGGTCATAGTAGCTTTGCAGGTCCTGTTCGCTGACCTTTGCCTGGGATTCGATCTGGGCCGTGTCGAAAAGGACATAACTGATCTTCCGCTTTTCCGGGATCGAGTTGGCGTAATTCGCCTTGTGCAGATTGTAATAAGCCTGGAGTTCGGCGTCGGCAGGATGAATTCCCTTCATGACGTCGTCTTTGCGCAACACCGCGTAGTCAAACTTGACCTTCGAATTCTTCTTCAGGAACTCCTGCTGAATCTCTGCCTCCGAAACCATGGCTCCGCCGCCGACCAGTTGGCGAACCTTGCCGAAAAGAATTTCATTTCTTACCAGTTGTTCGAATTGAGGAACGGTCAAATCGTGCTCTCGAAGAATTTCCTCGTACTTGGTCTGTCCTACAAAATTTCCGTCCACGAAGAACGCACCGGAATATTGCGGGTTATGCTGTAGTTCATCCCTGAGTTCTTCATCGGTGGCCCGCAAACCAAGCCGGCGTGCCTGCGCCAGAACCACTTTCTGCTGAATTAGAGTTTCGGCAGCCTGGCGGGCGAAATACGGCATCAGCATTTCAGACTGCGCACCGCCCTGAGGAAATTGTTGTTGCAGCATTTGCCTGGCCTCGCGCTGCACCTCTAGGGTCGTCACGTCCTGTCCCGCAACCGTGGCCACCACACCGCGCGCCGGGGCGCCGCTTCCGAAAAAATCAGTACTGCCGAAACCGGGGACAAGCGTTATAACCATCAAGATGCAAATAATCGTCAGCAGGCCGCCAAGCACAATTTTCTTGACCGGGCCAGGCGTTTGTAAGAATCGAATCATTTTGCTTTTGCTCCAGATTTAAGGCGGAATAGCGATTATAAACCAACGGCGGGAGGTGGGTTCAACAGGTTCGGCGCGCGAGTAGTGTCCAAATTTTAACCACGAAGGACACAAAGGTACACAAAGGGACACCTGGTTTGAGCCTTCGCGCTGGTTCGTTGATCAATTTTTGGGGCGCCCACCGTTGAGGGAGGCCAGGCGACGCCACCATGCCCCTACGCGGGAATGCTCTTTCTGGCCTTGCCGGAGACGCCATCGTTAAGCGGAAGGACAATCCTCAATGCGGTCCCACTTTCATCTGACTGAACGTCGAGTTCTCCGCCGAGTTCCCTCACCCGCTCTCTCATTCCCGCGAGTCCGACTCCGGCGGCGGTCCCCGTTTGACGAAGACGCTCCAGAAGGTCCCTCGATAAGCCTTTGCCATAATCTCTCAACTGAAGCGTGATGCTGGACGCGCCATTTTCGACCCGGACATCCACCCGGTCGCTTCCGGAATGACGGTGCGCATTGATCAGCCCCTCCTGCAACGCCCGGAAAAGAGTTAGCTCGATGGCATCAGTCATTCGCTCTGCTTTTGAGGGCAATTCCAGGTTCACGGTAATGTTGCTCCTGCGCGAAAATCCGTCAATATACCAGCGCGCTGCCGAATAAAAACCTGCCTCCTCAAGAAGTGGAGGATGGAGAAGGTAGGAAAGCGTACGAATATCTGAGACCGCCTGGCCCAGGAGGCGCCGTGCCTCGATCAGATACGGGGAATCTCCGGCGCCATTGGAAGAAAGTAAACCGAGATTTATTTGTGCCGCCGCCAGAGACTGGCCGAGGCCGTCGTGTAAATCGCGAGCCATGCGGCGCCGCTCGTCATCCTGCGTCCGCAACAGTTGTGCCGAGAGCTTCCGAAGAACGCTGGTCCGCTGTTCTACCAGCGTTTCCAAGCGGTCATTTGCCTCTTTCAACGCGAGATGAGTTCGCTTCAATTCATCGAGGTGATCGCGAATTTCATACTGGCGGGCGCGGGCTCTCAGTGCTGTTCGGACGGCGCTGAGCAAAGTTGCGGGCCGAACTGGCCGCTCCAGTAGTGAAAGATTTCCCAGCGCGGCCCGTGATCGTACCGCCAGTTCGGTAGCAGGAGTGCTGGCGCCCCCGCCGGTCAAAATAATCACTGGAAAGTCTGACCACGGAGGTTGGGAGGCGATACTCTCCCCAACCAACTTGGTCGTGCTCTGATCCAGAGATTCTTCGGTAATGATTGCAGCATCGGAGCCGTCTCGAATGCGTTGGCATAATTCGGCGGGACTCCGGATGGTCTCTGCAAATGCGCCAGCCTTCTGCAAAACTTCGCTGATGAGAGCGGCGTCTTTACCGAATGGCGCGAAGACCAGCAGTCGAGACCTTGAATTCTCGTCAATTTCCATTGCCCGAAGATTGACTTTCCGGGATAGCTTGATCTCGAACCGTCGGTATCCCACTCAACACGCCTTGAAAGTTCTTTAACGGTTCGCCGATTCGAATTCGATCCGGCCCCAGGGCAAGCTCGCGGATCGAGTGCTCGTGCCCTCCGCTCCGCTTCTTGATCATGGAAATTGCCTGCCGCACCTCGCCATGGACTTCGAAGTACCGGAGAAGCAAGATATTGTCAGCGAGGTAGCTCACATCCACCGGAGTTTGGGCGAGACTTCCAAACGTGCCGGCCTGGGCGAGCACAACCATGGTCAGCACGCCACAATTATTGAGATATGAAAGCAACTCGTGAAGGTGGCTGGCCAGGAATTTCTCTCCTGGCATGGATTGCAAATAACCGTTGAGACTGTCAATTACCAAGACGCGGGCTTCACCCGTTTCGACGCGAGCGCGCACGCGTTTAACGAATTCGCCGGGTGACATTTCAGCTGGGTCAACCTGGTCGAGAGTAATCCGGCCGGAATCGAGGTGTGGGCGAAGGTCCATGCCTAACCCGGCGGCGCGAGTCACAAGGGTATGTCTACCTTCCTCAAAGACAAAAAAGGCGCAGCAGTCGCCTTTTTCCGCGGCAGAAACAGCCCAACGAACAGCAACGGTGGTTTTCCCGCATCCGGCTGGACCCATGATCAACGTGCTGGTGCCACGGTCAAGACCGCCGCCGCTCAGCGCATCCAGCTCTTTAATTCCGCTGGGAACGGCACTGATTTTCAGGTCTCCCCTGGATTGAGCTGCGATCAGGCGGGGAAATACGACGACTCCGCCGGTACGAATCACGTAGTCATGAAAGCCCTCCCTGAAGCTGCTGCCTCGCAGCTTTGTTACCTCCAATCGTCTCCTCGCGTCTCCGTAGTCCTGAGGTAGCTTTTCCAGGGAGATAACGCCATGAACGATGCTATACAATTGGAGATCGTGTCCACCTCCCATCAAGAGGTCATCAAGAAGCAGCACTGTACACGTTCGTTGGGCCAAGTAATTCTTCATCGAAAGAATCTGCCGGCGATAGCGAAACGAGTCCCTTGCCAATATGCGCAGCTCTGACAGAGCGTCAATCACCAAGCGGTCGGGGTTGACCCGGTCTACCTCTTTGAAAATTGTCTGCATTCGGTCATTCAGTTCGATCTCCGCCGGATGAAATACTGTGTATTGGCCCTCCGGATTGAGCTCATCTCCACCGTACATCAATTCAAAAATTTCAATTCCGTCGGTGGAGAATCCGTGGGATTGAGCCACGCGCATCAAATCCTGGCGCGATTCTGTAAGAGTGACGTAAAGAACCCGCTCCCCCTTTTTTATCCCTTCAATAACGAATTGGAGTGCCAGCGTGGTCTTGCCGGCGCCAGGACTCCCCTCCAATAGATAGAAATGGCCCTTGGGATAGCCACCTTGCAGAACGTCGTCGAGCCCGGTGCAGCCTGAACCAATGCGTTCAGTCCCCGGCACAACAGATTCGAGCGTCACGGTTGCCCCCAAATACGGATTCGCTTTTACCTCGGTGAAATCTCAGCAGCCCTGTTGGAAGTGCCGAAATGTCAATTATTTAGAATGGCCCCTGCATGGAAAAGGCTCCATACCAGTTTATCTGTAAAGTTGCGGGCAAATGACTCTATGAAACGGTTTGGAAGGTTTTGCGGTTACTTTGAAACACGGCCTCGCAGAAGGGCTTCGAGAGCGCCGAGCAGGTACTGCGGATCTTCTTCACCTTTACGAATCCAGACGTCGGCCACGCCCAGCGTTTCATCAAGAAGCGTTCCATATGCCGAGAGGATAATAATCGGGACCGACGGCTTCAATCGCTTGAGTTCGCGAGCCGTGGCAACCCCATTCATACCGGCCATCCAGTAGTCGAGGATCACCGCATCCACCTTTTCCGCCTCGAACAACTTGATCCCCTCCCGCCCCGATAATGCGGTAAGCACTTTGTGTCCGGCCGTTTCGAGCAGAATTTTCCGAACCTTCAATCCCGGTTCTTCGTCATCAATGCAGAGGATAGTGGATCGTCTTGTGGTCATGGAGTGCATTTGTTGAAAAGCCAAAAACGGGAATAGGGCTGGGTAACCGTCCGGCCCCGCTTTACTGAATCTGCGGCTTCCGGTTTGGCAAACCTTGATCCATGGCCGACAGAATCGCGCCTACGACTTCCTGGGCAGGACTGGATTCCTTATAAACCTCTTTCACGCCATAATTAATAGCCGCCTGCAAAGTTAAAACGTCGCCATCCGACGGGGCGAGCACCGAAACGAACGCCTTAGGAAAGACTAAATGGAGAACCCCAGCCAAAGGCCAGCCCTCGCCTCCCTCCCGCAACTGCGAGGATACGATTGCGACGTCGAAATAATGGTGCGTTATTGCCAGCAGGGCAGTCGGAAGATCGCGCGCCACGATGGCTGTGAATCCATTCTCCGACAACGCGGATTGCAAATTTGTCAGCACTCCCAGATCAGAATGAACAATCAATGCCATGCGCGGAGGTTGTTTAGTTTTATTGGTTGAAACTTTTGCCATTACTGCGAGTCTCCAAAATCGCGATATCTCGAAATCAGCCGATTGAGCGCGGAAATTAAGTCTTCGAGCTCGACCGGCTTGTAAGCCATGTAATCAATGCCCATTTCAAGAGCGGCGCGGGTATTGTTTTCACTTGCGAATCCGGTGCAGATCACGACCGCAGGCTTGGGCTTGCAATTCATCGCGGCCCGCGCTACGGCTAATCCGATGTCGGTCTGTTCCATATTTAAATCGGTAATGACGGCATCAAACTTCCCGTTATGGCTTAGCAAGTCAAGAGCCTGGACGGAATTTTCTGCGGTCGCCACCTCGTATCCCTCATGTTCAAACACCATGCGGAGCGTCCGCAAGATGCTGACCTCATCGTCCACAAGCAGAATTGAGCGTTTTGATGTCATTCGGGCGGGTCTCTAAGGGAGATACAAAATATAACACTTCCAAGGGGAAACCAGCCATAAATGCAACCGGGTCTAGCAAGGCTATGAGTGGGCCGCGACTGGAAGCCGCGCGGCTCTGAGCGCAACCAATCGGGAAAGTGCCGTCTTTAATTCGTCCAGATCCATCGGCTTGAAAGCAAAATAATCTACGCCAAGCTTCAATGCGGCCCGAAGCCGCTCCACCGTCGGATTATCCGTGTAGAGGAGCACCGCAGGCGCTCGTTTATGCTTCTTAGCTTCGCGGGCCAGTTCCAGGCCGAGGCCGTCGCGGTCTAAGCTGAACTCCGTAATTACGGCATCGTAATCATTCTGGCGGATGGATTCCTTTGCCACCGTAAAGCTCTGAGCCGACTTAACTTCGAAGCCAGCCTCCTCAAGAATGGTAGTAAATGTGTAGAGAATAGAGGGCTCGTCTTCGGCCAATAAAACTGTCCCTCGCGACTCGCTTTCTTTTCCCATTTCTCTTGAGCACGTTTCAGGGTTTTAACGGCGTTTCTGACTGGACGCGGCCGAGTCCTTTGGATGGGCGGTAAACGCGTACAGGTTATCCGGCGAACCCGAAGATTTTCTCGGACCGTCCAACCGATGACTATTTCCGGCGTTCCGTATCCTGGTGAAAATTCACCGAAACGCCGCCGGCCTCGCCGCTGCCCGGGCGAAATGTCAACCCGCCGGGAGCCTCTTCCTCCGGAATCCCGGCCAGCGCGCGTTTGTGCTTTTCAATCTCCCGCAACTGCCGGATGATTGCCGCTTCTTCCCTTACATACGCTTCCTCGGAAAGTTCGCCCGATTCCAATTTGAGTTGAAGTTCAAGCAATCTCTCCTTGATTGGCGCGTCGTCGGTGTATTGCTCTTCCGCGATCTTTTGCAGCGTTCGAAATATAAACTTGAAACCGGAGATCGGGAGCAGCAGGAGATCGTCAATCAAAAGCATGTTGTCCTTTCACTTAAGCGGACGAGACGCGTTCGAGCTTCAGCCTTATATTTACAAAATTATATGGTGGCCACGGTCCAGTGTATTTAAACTTCAGGCGCTTCCCATATTTCTTTGCAATCTTGTTTACCACGCCGTCGAACTCGGCTTCGCGCTTGCGTTCGACCAGGAACGCCGCGTTCATAATCATTTTGTCGCCGATCGGCTGGTTATCGCGCGAGGCGACGCAGACCCCGCGCAACGCCTCGTAAATTTCGCGTACATACTGCGCGGACTGCTCCCCCATCGCTTTATCAATCATGCGTCCCAATTGCATCCGGGCGAGATATGTTGACTGCAAGTGCTTCCTGACAATCTCCATATGGAACCTGCCGATCTCTTCATCCTCCTGCTTCAAGTCCTCGATGATCTGATCGCGATCCCATGTTACTTTTAGGCCGAACTCCAATTTTCCGGCCATCTGCTTCAAAACGTCTTTTAAGGATGCATAGATGCTCTTCAGCACTCCACGAATATCGTCTTCAGTTCGGAAGACGGTACCGAAGCTCATGGGAATAATCGTATAGCTCTTCATTACGGTTTCGATCACATGCTCGTGCGCCAGCGCATTCTCACGGGTGGGGTCAAAGATAAAAACCGTAGTGTTGCTGACGACCGCCGCAATATCCAGATACTTGATCATGGACACGAGTTCGCCCGTGCCGCCGATTCCAATTTTCCCAAACGCGGCAGGTTCCTTGGCTTCCACAATGCCGTAAACATACTGTCCACCGACCCCTGCCGGAATGTCGGGACTCGGAGAGGGCTCTGCCATCTTGACGTGTACGTCGTCCCGAATCTCTTTCTCCTTACGAATTTTGCCGGGCTTTTTCTTGATCTTGTTTGGCATAGGTCCTCAGTGTTTTATCTAATTCTTAACCACGGCAAATTTCAGGATTTTGCAGCCTCGTCAAGGATGAGCGGGAAAGCAAGCCTGAATAGTGTGCCTTTTCCAACTGTGCTGCGGACCTGGATTCGGCCCGCATGGTTCTCTACAATCCCTTTCACAATCCAAAGCCCCAGCCCGGTTCCCTTTTCCCCTTTGGTGGTTACAAAGGGCTCAAATATGGATGTTCGCAATTCCCTGGGAATCCCCGAACCCTGGTCGCAGATGCTGATCGTCATCCATCCATGAATTCCGTCAGGCGCCTGCAAATATCTGGTACGCAGCATCAGTTTTCCGCCTGCGGGCATGCTATCCCGCGCATTCACGACGAGATTCGAGAATAACTGCCGGAATTGATCGGCCGACCCTTTCATCGGCGGAATCTGGCCGAGCCGAGTTTCTACAACGACACCACTCTTGGCCAGGGGACGCGCGAAAAGGGCCAGCGTATCCTCCAAAACACTATTGAGATCGAACGTGCCAAGTTGCGCCGTATTGCGGTACAAGCCCAGCATCTGCCGCACAATCCGCGTCACCCGCTCACTTTCGCTTTTCAGGACTTCATAAACCGGCAAGGAAGCCTGATCAAGCTTTCCATTCAGCAGATAAATGGCGTTCTTGATCGCCTCCATGGGATTGTTGATCTCGTGGGCGATGGTTCCGGCCAGGCGTCCGGTTGCGGCAAATTTTTCCATCTCCAACATGCGGCGCTCCAGTTGCAGTTGCTCGAGCTTTTTCCAAGTAGAGAAATCGCGTAGCACCGTCACCGTATATGCGACTTGTCCGCGGGCATCATAAATTTTCCCGGAGCGCGCCGCGTACTCTATATCGCCTTTGCTGCCGGGATGATAAAGATGCACCGACTTGTTTTCTTTATCAACGAAAGAAAACGTAAAGGCGGTCAAATATGCGTCGAGCTTGGCCTGATTTTTGACAATCTGCGGATCGCGATATTCGCTTCCGAGGCCGAAAAGTTCTCTGGCGAGAGGATCAAACAGCACGATCTTCGCAGAATTATCTGCGACCACGATCGGATCGCCCACATTCTCGATGACAAGATTCAAACGGTCACGGTCCTGGCGCACGACTTCCTCCGCAGCTCGAAGCTTATCCAGGTTGTCGCGAACTTCCTGATCTGCCCTTCGAAGATCCGTGACATTACGCATCACGGTCACAATTCCAGTGCGCGTCCCCTCGCGACTGGTCGTAGGTGCGCATACCGCCTCGAACAGGACCTCTTCGCCCTCGCTCACGTCCACCAGAACGAAATCACGGGAGGCGTCGCTTCCGCTCACCACCATCGAAGATAATGCCGCGGAGAATAAAAGATTGTTCATCTGCACCGCGCGGCGGCCGCCCTCGCTTACCTCTTCCGGTACGCGGAAGAACCGCTCCGCCGCCTTATTCTGGATGATTACGCGGTGCTGGTTATCGGTAAGGATGACGGGGTCGGCCATGCTCTGCATGACGGCTCCCATGCGCGAGATCGTCACATCCATGTCCCGCATGTTGCGATAGTAATGTTCGGTCTTATGGAGGCGGGCAAGATAACGGTTGCCGATGTCCACTAACGTGCGAATCTGGCGCAATTGAGGCTCGCCGGCTTTCTTCGGTAGTTCCGTCAAAATGACATTGACGTATCCGCGTATGCCACAAACGCCGCACAGTTGCTGCTGCACCCTGAGCTTGTTGCCGGTTTGAAAGTTCTGGACCGCCAGGCAATTGGTTCCACGCTCCCCTTCCGATTCCCAGCACCGGCTGCGGCTGCGAAAGACCATCGGGCAGGCATATACGGGATTGCGCCGAGATTCGTCTCCCGGCAATACCGCGGGCTTCAGGTCTTGGATTGAGTGGACAATAGGGTCCTCGCTGGCCCAGAAGGAGGTTTTGAATCTCGCCAGAAATTTCTTGTCGCAGTTGAGGGATGAAGCAGGTTTTATCTCGCCGGACTCGATATCAACTTCCAGCACCAGAGCCCGGGGAAACCCCAGAAGAACAATCTCCTCGAGCAATGTGGGTAGGATTTCCTCAGGGCGTTCTGCTGCAAGCAGTCGCAACGCCGCTGGTTCCCGTGAAAAACGGCCCGCAAAGTCTTCGGATTTCGGCCCGAGGATTGGGCTCGCCATGCCCTTTACTCCCCTCAATCTGCGGCCCCTATCCGCGACGAACTCCGCGTCTCACCGGTGCGCGGCTCACCCGCCGCGTAGTTTCCACGTTCAGTTCAGGTTCTTCAGTCTCCGTCAACAAGGGACGGGAAACCAGGCCCGTGAGTCCTACAGCGTCGGCGTACTTCAAATATGTGTCAATGGACGCGACCACAACCCGTGCCTCGACCGTGATCAGATCAATTCCGACCAGTGAAATTCGCACCCAGGCGTCAATAACGATGCCTTTATCGAGAATGCGGTCCAGTACGTCAATAAGACTTGAGCCACCCGACATCCGTTCGACGGCCATGAAGCTTTCCTCCTAAATTTAGCTAAACCTTACGATTGCCACGCCGGGAACCCGGTACACGCTTCCGGGGCGCCCCTTTCCTGCTCTCCGGAAGAACCGGCGGCGCCGCGGCTGCCTGCATGGTCAAATGCGGGTCATACTTCCACCAGTTCAATCCGATCTGTTCGGCTTTGTCCACCGAGCAAACTAAAAGCCGGATACGGATGGTCAGCAACTCAACATTTGCCAATGATATTCGGACGTCGCCGGCGATTACTAACCCCTTGTCCAGAATACGGTCCAGGATGTCAAGCAGATTCGTGGTTCCGGATACCGTTGGCACTCGTTCCATAGCTGAGTCTTTCCTGTGATAAGGAAGGAAAATATCCTCATCCGAGGGGCTGATGCTAACTTGCTTGCAAGCGGTATGTCAATGAAAGAGCGATCTCACGCCGGAGAATCTTGGATTCGATCCATTCCGATAACGTTGCTTTGCCGGTTTTTACTTCTCCAGCAGGTGGCCGAGAGGTCCCAAATCAATATTCAGATCCGCGGGAGTAAGCCCAAAATTCGACGCAAGTTCACGGATTTTGGCTTCGAGCACCATCAATGCTTCACCCATCTTCTCAACCTGTTCGTCCGTTAAAGAACCACCCTCCATGCGCCGGATCGCCTGCCGCTCGAGCACCTGACGTAATAACTCGACCAGGCTCAGCACCAGCTTGGCCAAACCCTGCTCAATGTTCTCTGGCGAGCAGTCAATTCGCTGGGACGCCGGGGTCTGCGTCGGCGACGCCGCCTCCGCAATCTCCATTAGCCGGTCATCCGAAGGCTGTTCGGGCTCTTGCATCATTTCTCTTTGAGAAACTCCGCGGCCGGCCAGGGGCCACTGAGCCTGGCAACTATCTCAGGTTGGACCGCCACTGACTGCGATTCTATGCGAAACGCCGGAACTGACGCGCGCTCGATCAGCGCAAAGCAATGAATCCCGTCAACCGAGTCCCGTTGCTTCCACGCCTTAGCGAAACGCTCGCAGGCCTGGCGAAAGGCATTTGCCGCCGTTTCTAACTTGGCATGACGCGCTTGTAATCTTTTAAGATACTCCGCTCCAGATTGCTTGATCTGGGAGCCTTCAGGATTTGAAGATCCCGCAAGCGTTCGCTCCGGCGAAGAATGTTTGAGTTGGACTCTGACTTCCATTTGAACCATATCTCGGAGGCGTTTCAACGCCGTCCGATATTCCGTCAAGTGTTCTTCCAGATGCGCGATCACGTCGGCTTCCCCTGCCAAAATCGTGGGGAAACGAAAGGGAATGATCGCAGCCTGCTTAAAAATCTCCTCCAGCACACTATGGAACACTAGCGCTGAATCCCGGCCCGTTGCTTTTTGCAACGGAGCGCTTTCAATACTCTCGGATACAAAACATCGCAGTCCGCTATGCTCCAGGCTCTTGACTGGCAAGCCATTCACACCTGGACGCGAAGGTCGCACCGCGGCTGATGTTTCCGTAATGCAGTAAGCCAGCAGCAGCATGATTCTAGTGGCCTGGATTTAGGCGCTTCGCCCTCGGCGCCGTGCCCTCGATTTCCATGTGCTTGAAAGCGGTCTCGACCGAAGTGAGAATAAGGTCGAGGCCCAGGTAAACCAGGTCTACGCCGGCGATGGATAGAACCAGGTTTCCGCGGATAATCACGCCCGCGTTAAGCACGTGGTCGAGGACGTCCAGAAGAGAAGTTTCATCTCCGGCGCCCGGATCCGTAATCAGAATGTTATTTGTGGACATTTTCCCCGGCGAATTGCTCTTGAATTCACTGCCGCGACACGAAGGAATACGGAGGCCACGGTCCGGTGCATTCAATGATTCCCGAATCCGCCCACCGGTTTGAATATTTCTTTAGCGCTGCTTCGAGCCTTTTCCGGTTGCTGCGATTGACCAATAATGAAGACTGCCACTGCAAGCCACGCCGGCCCCCGCTGATCCTGCCGCCCTCGGTTACGTCCGCCGAAATTTTGCGCAATGTTGCCAGGAAGCTTTCCAATTCTTCGGAAGCAACTCCATCAGCAGGCCGCCGCACCAAAGCCGCCTTGATCTTGAGATATTCTCTTCCGGTTTTGGGCTTTTTCGTCGGCGTTTGTGTTTTCGGTTCTACGCTGAAAACTTTCACTCCCCACTCGTCACAACTATGAATTTTGCGCAGATCAGCTTCGAGGAGACTCTTTCGCTTGCGCATATCATCCTCTAGCGAAGAAACATTCAGAAATACAGTTCCAAACCGCGCCGGCAGGATGTCAGTGACTTCTGCGATGGCGGACACAGCCCTCTGATGACGCACTCCGGCTTCGCTCAACCAGTCGAGGTTTTCCATGTTCCTTGCCAGATTGTCGGCGAATTCTTTCCGAGACACATGGCTGATCCAACAGACCAGACTTGCGCACTCCATCGGTTCAACTTTTGCTTTGCCATCCACTCCGAGGATGCTAAGCACCGTGAGAGCGCGCCCTGTTGCGAGCTTTGCAGTCACGCCATAAAGATAAATGGCGGCGGTCGGCGGCGATTGCTTCACGCTAGTTGCCAAAGCTCACCTGTAAATTTCGTTAAAGCCGCTTTGCCGGCGATTTCTTTCGGAAAGTTTCGAACTGCGTAGATATCAATGCCTCGATATTTGTGCTTCAGCGAAGTTATGACGCGCTGTTGCGACTGAAGGGAATGGCGGCATCGCTTGCACTTCCCAACGTCTTTGGCAAACATTACCCGGTTAAGAAAGATAGATTTCGGATTCAATTGAAGACTTCGCAAGCTGGAAATTAACCGCTCAGTTTCGCGATCCGGAAGTAATTCGGGCAACAGGACAACATGAACTTCCGCCCCGGCGTTGTCTTTGAGCAGCCTCGACAACTCCCGAACCCGCTGTCCTAGTTCCGCTATTTTAACTGCCGCATCGCGCGCAGGCGCTAGTGTACGGTGCGCCGCCAGGGTTTTCAATAATGGCCTGGTCCAGGCGAGAATGCGCTCCGGCATTCGTAAAAGTTCTAAAGCGTGACCCGTGGGCGCCATATCAATCAACACCCGCTGAGAACGACTCGCGACCAAATCCAGGATGCGGAATATTGCCATGACTTCATCCACGCCGGGAGGAACAATCTCCAGAAGGTCCGACAGTAGCTGCCGCTCGAACGACAGATCAAGGTGAATTCCCGAAACTTCCGTCCCGGTTGCATCCTCTATATCGGCTCTCACTTCTCTCACCCATTTCGTAAAAATGGCAACCGAATCCATTTCCGAGGCGAGGAACTTTGAATCTCCGAGAACAGCGACGGGCTTGTCTCCGATTGCTTTTTGAAAAACGTCGTCTAACGATGGGGCAGGATCGACCGAACAGATTTGAACGGACTTTTCGCTTCGTTTGCGAGTGTCAAAGCCGAGCGCGGCGGAAATGGTCGTCTTGCCAACGCCACCCTTTCCGAGAATAAACGTAAGCGGAACCTGCAAGATCGGCCAGTCAGCCTTCTTCAGTTTTGGCTCGCGGACTTTGTCTCCGTTGGGCCGCAACTTCAATTCCGCTCCCCCAAAAACATGGTTTGCAAACTTCGTTAGAATCGAAACCCCAACCACCGGGCGACCGGGGTCCTCCCCGATGTGTACCCGTCGCCCGGGAAACTCCCCTTTCAGAAACTTCAATGCTTCGCGAGTGGAACGCGCCTGGCTTCGGCAAATATTGCATTCGCCCAGTTTTTGCACCGAACGATTCAGAACGATCTCAGAAATTCGCAACGTCGGCGAATACGTTTGAAGTATTTTGCTGCACCGCAGAGATTCATTCAAAGAGAATGTTTCCGGCGTGCTCACTAAAAATAAGTTGGCTTCCGCGAGAGAAGCGGAAACGTTCCCGACGATCTTTCGCCAGTCGTCCAGGAAAGCAAAGTTACCCGCCCGTTTCTGTTGCCCACGGAAATGGGCGGCTAACACGCGATCCCGGCTCGCTGCCAGTTCAAGGAAGTTAAGAAAGCTGAGAAAATATTGCGGCAGTCCGAGGAGCCGGAGGGTGTGTCCGAATGGGGCGGTGTCCACAACGACGTACGAATATTTTCCGGATGCCATCGCGTCATGAATCGCCAAAAGCGCCGCTACTTCCGCCATGCCTGGAAGAGCGGTATCCAGCAACGGTTCGATATCTTCGCGAGAAAAGATTGAAGCAGTATCCAGAATCTCCAGAATGTTCTGCTTGTGTTCGGAAAGGAATTCGCCAAAGAGCTTTTCGGAATTAATTTGCCAGGCGTACAGGTTGCCGCGGCCGTTCAGGGGCACTCTCTTCGGCCCGTCCCCAAGCGGCAATTCCAGCACGTCGGATAAAGAGTGTGCCGGATCCGTGGACAGAAGCAGGACCGGCTCGCGAGGATGTTGCCGCGCGGTGCGAAGGGCGAAAGCAGCCGAAACCGTGGTCTTGCCCACTCCGCCCTTGCCGATAAAAAATGACAATCTCCGCACCCGGCTATTGTAGCGATTGTCATCTTTCTCAGAGACTGAGTTGCCAACTGCTGAAGATGCTGTAACATGTGCGATGCCCCCGAACCGATAGACCGGATCGCGTCCGGGTGTCTCGCGAAACGGCGAATCGAGCCTTTCGCAAATTCAACTTTGCCGAGGTAAACGAATATGTCGCTGGCTCCCGCAGGATCGTCAAATGTCGCGGTGAAGGAAGCTCCCAGGAGTTATGCGGGCCCTCTCGCGGTATTGACCACCCTCTTCTTTATATGGGGATCGCTTACATCCCTGAACGATGTCCTCATTCCGTTCGCTCAGAATGTCTTCAAACTGAAGCTCGCCGCCAGCATGCTGGTTCAAACGGCATTCTTCTCAGCTTACTTCGTCTTTTCGATTCCGGCGGCCAAAATCATTGATTGGATCGGATACAAGCGTGCCATTCTCGTGGGACTGGGCACGATGATCATCGCGTGCCTGGCATTTTATCCCGCGGCAAAGATCCCATCATTCCCGTTTTTTCTGGCGGCGCTGATCATTTTGGCGACGGGGATCACCGTGCTCCAAGTCGCGGCGAATCCCTACGTGGCCGTGCTCGGAAGGCCGGAAACCGCGTCCAGCCGCCTGAACCTCTCGCAGGCATTCAACTCGTTGGGCACGACAATTTTCCCCTGGATCGGCGCGAAGTTGATTCTCCGAAGCAGCGCCTCAGCCATTGCCGGCACAGTGTCGCAGCAGTCGGATGCCGTGATTAAGCTGTATGTGTACTTTTTTAGTTTCACGCTCTTGCTGTTGGCGATTGCCATCGGCCTTTTCAAATTACCTAAAATGGAGGCTGCCGAGCACCACATCGGTGAGAAAGTAAACGACTCCGTCTGGAAACATCCCAATCTCATTTTTGGCGCGATAGGCATCTTCGTCTATGTCGGCGGAGAAGTGGCAATTGGAAGCTCTATTGCCAATTACCTTGCCCTGGACAATATTGGCGGCTTCATTTCCCATACTGCCATTCCCGATGCGGCGACGCGGTACCGCGCGGCCTTGGGTGAGGCCGCGAAATACATATCGTTATATTGGGGCGGCGCCATGGTGGGGCGCTTCATCGGATCTGCCCTGCTCCAGAAAATTAAGGCTGGCAAACTGCTTGCGCTGGCTGCGATCATGGCTGCCTTGCTGGTCACTGTCTCTGTATTCACCAACGGCCATGTTGCGATGTGGTCGGTCCTTTCGATTGGATTATTTAATTCGATCATGTTCCCCTGCATCTTCACCATGGGAATCGCCGAACTCGGACCCCTTACCGGCGACGGCTCCGGCATCATGAACATGGCGATTGTCGGAGGCGCGATCATCCCATGGATCGTCGGCAAGATCGGCGATCTGATCAATGCGCAGTACTATCCTGCGATGACTCAAGGGGAGACCAGTTGGGGACAGGGTATCCATTACGCTCTGATCGTCGCGACTATCTGCTATCTGTATATTTTGTTTTTCGCCGTCAGCGGATCGAAAACCAACAGCGAACGCCATAGCAAAGCTTAGTGCGATGGCATAGCGCCACTCAACCAACGCTGTCATTCCGAGCGCAGCGAGGAATCTGCACTTGTGGTAAGAAGGTTAGTGCAGATTTCTCGCTTCGCTCGGAATGACAATTTCTAGTGGGGAGACTGTCGGATTGCAGTCGGGAGTTGTCTTGATGCGTACTCGTGTCCTAATGGCTGTAACCGTTTTTGCGGCGCTTTTTTCGTCCGCGTTCGTTTTTTCACAACCCCCGCCGGAAAAGGCATTCGGAGAGATGCAGTGGCGCATGATCGGGCCATTTCGCGGAGGCCGCACTCGCGCCGCGACTGGCGTTCCCGCTCATCCGAACGTGTTTTATGTCGGCGCTGTAGATGGCGGAGTCTGGAGGTCCACCGATTTCGGCCGCACCTGGAATCCGATTTTCGATGGCCAGGACACGCAATCCATCGGCGCTATCGCCGTCGCGCCTTCCAATCCCAATATTGTTTATGTTGCGAGCGGAGAAGGCCTGCACCGCCCCGACCTGTCAGTAGGAAATGGAATTTATAAATCCGTTGACGGGGGCAAAACCTGGGCGCATTTAGGGCTTCGCGACGGCCAGCAAATTCCAGCCCTGGCCGTTGATCCGCATAATCCAAACCGTTTGTTTGCGGCGGTCTTGGGACATCCATATGGTCCGAATGAAGAGCGTGGCATTTTTCGCTCGAACGATGGTGGAGAAACCTGGCAGAAGGTTTTTTACAAAGACGCAAACACCGGCGGCTCTGATGTTGAGATTGATCCGTCGAATTCAGATGTAATTTATGCATCGCTCTGGGAAATACGCGAAGGACCGTGGGAAGACAACAATCAGTTTGAGGGAACAGGTGGAGGACTCTTCAAATCCACCGATGGTGGCAATACCTGGCATGCTCTGACCAATGGTCTGCCCAAAGATTTGTGCCAAATTAATGTCACCATTGCGCGCAGTCAGCCCAGTCGTCTCTATGCAACCATCGCCACCACCACCCGCGGCGATTACGGCACCGATAAGGGACTGGGATTCTATCGCTCGGACGATGCTGGCGAGAACTGGTATCGCGTTACGACCGATCCCCGGCCCGCGATGCGCATCGGGGGTGGCGATTTGGCGATGCCTCTGGCGGACCCGAAGAATCCGGATGTGGTTTACGTCACCAGCATCGTGACCGTGCGATCGAATGACGGCGGCAAAACATGGGCAAGCATTCGCGGCGCGCCCGGCGGAGATGATTATCAGAACATTTGGATTAATCCCAACGATCCCAACATCATTCTCCTGGTCAGCGATCAGGGCGCAATTGTCACGGTCAACCACGGCACGACCTGGAGTTCGTGGTTTAACCAGCCCACCGCTCAGATTTATCACGTAGCTGTCACCAATGCTTTTCCTTACAAAGTGTGCGGAGGTCAGCAGGAAAGCGGCTCGGTCTGCATTTCCAGCCGCGGCAATGACGGTGAGATAACTTTTCGGGATTGGCATCCGGTCGGCGTGATTGAATACGGCTACGTCGCGCCGGATCCGCTCGACACAGACATAATCTACGGCGCGGGACGCAATGAAGTTTCAAAGTTCCATGTGTCAACCGGGCAGGTGGAAAATGTCACGCCGATTCCGGTTAAAGGCGAAAAGTATCGGACCGATCGCACCGAACCCATCGTGTTTTCGCCGGTAGCCGCCCACGTACTTTATTACGCTTCCAACTTCCTGTTCAAAACGACCGACGGAGGGGATTCATGGCAGGCCATTAGCCCGGACCTCAGCCGCGAAAATCCCGGAATTCCGGCAAGCGTCGGGGACATTGCCTCGAAGAATCCGAAAGGCGCGAAACAGCGCGGCGCGATTTATGCAGTCGCCCCTTCCTTCCATAATCTGAATACGATTTGGGCAGGCACGGACGACGGACTGATTTGGAGGACCGCTGACGCGGGCAACAATTGGAAAAATATTACTCCGCCGAACGTGAGCCCCTGGTACAAGGTGACGCAGATTTCCGCCTCACACTTTGATGACGATTCCGCTTACGCCTCGGTCAACGGCTTCCGTATTGACGATCCTCATCCGTATATTTATCGGACTCGTGATGGAGGAAAAAACTGGAAACTGATTACCGAAGGCTTGCCTGCTGATTCTCCCGTGGATACAGTGCGCGAAGACCCCGTTCGCAAAGGCCTGTTGTTCGCCGGAACTGAAACCGCGGTATGGGTTTCGTTCGACGACGGAGATCATTGGCAATCTTTGCAATTGAATTTGCCCCACACCTCCATGCGTGATTTGTGGGTTGATGAGAATGACCTGATCGTTGGGACCCACGGCCGATCTTTCTGGATCTTGGATGACATCACTCCACTTCGGCAGCTTGCCGCATCCCCGGCGCACGCTGATGCGTTCCTCTTCCAGCCCGAGACGGCGTATCGCATCCGGCGCGATACAAACACGGATACTCCGATACCGCCTGACGAGCCGGCGGGGAAAACCCCCCCTTCCGGGGCGATCATTGACTATTCCCTGCCTCAACCATCCTCGGGGCCGGTATCTCTGGAGATTCTGGACGCGAAGGGTCAACTGGTCCGCCGCTTTTCCAGCGCTGATCAGCCGGAGCCAACTCGATCACAACTGGAAAAGCAACTCATCCCGCTCTACTGGATACGAATGCCGAAGATTCTTCCGGCGACTGAAGGCATGCACCGGTGGGTCTGGGATCTGCACTATCCCGCGCCCGTCGCCGCCACTCACCAGTATCCAATCGCGGCCGTGCCCCATGACACGCCTCGGAATCCGCAAGGCCCACTTGCATTGCCCGGACAATACACGGTGCGGCTAACGGCTGACGGAAAAATCTACAATGAGCCGTTAATCGTGAAGATGGATCCGCGAGTGAAGACATCTTCGGCCGGGCTGGAGCAGCAATTCGATCTCGCAACGAATCTCAGTTCTACACTCACCAAAAGCTCGCAAGCGGTTCTTGAGGCGCGCTCGATTTTGGAGCAGCTAATGAAGATTTTCCCGCAGGCAAATGGCTCCGTCCTCGACTCCTTGACCTCAGTCCAACAGAGGGTCTCCGAAATGCTGGAAAAATCGGACTCGACTCCTGAAGGGGCACTGACGCTGAAGGCGACGAATGCCGACATCGCAGCCCTTTACGCCGATGTCGAGCGAGCCGACGCTGCTCCCACCGAGGCCTTGATAGAGGCAACAAAGGCCGAGAAACGCGATCTCTCAAACCTCATCAAGCGGTGGGATGTATTGAAGTCGAAAGATATCTCGGACCTCAACCAGCAACTACAGAAGGCGAATTTACCCACGGTAAATCCGGAATCCAGCCCTCAAGACGATGAACCGGGTGGAGACGAAGAATAAGCGTGCTCGCAAATGCCCCGGAAAAAGAAAGCCCGATTTAGCGCGGTAAAAGAAATCAAGGCAATGGCGCGAGAACGAATTGGCGCGCCCCCATCGTCGAAAGTAGTCCCCGATCGCAGGAAGAAACGGGATGCGGCGCAGAAGCACAAGCCTACACTGGGCAAGATGTTGAGCGAAACCTAGGAATGAACAACTACGCTCTGTCATTTCGAGCGCAGCACAATTACCCGTTTACGGGCGGTTGTGCGAAGTCGAGAAACCTGCTGTTTCTTTTCGGAACTTAATCAGAGCTTCCCTGGAACTCAAATACGGCTGGGGGATTCCTCTCTTCTTTCTTAAGCTTGCTCATGCCTCTGCCAAATTAACCATCTTCCGTAACCGCACCGCTGTCCACGCCAACGCCGCAAGCGCCGTGCCCCACGCAATGAAGGCGATCCTGACCACCCAGGCCGGCGCTTCCCCGACTCTCTTAAGCAAGAACGGCAGAAAATTCCAAGTGGTGATGTGCACATAATCCCACGGATCTTCCGTCATAGCGTGGTTGTTCAGGCCCCAGGCATCCATCTTGCCAAGCGCGAATGCAATAATGTTTTTGAACCTCAGCGCGATAACGAATGTGGGATGACCGAGCGTCTCCATCTGGTAAATCTCAAGCGGCAGCCAAAATGCCAGGGAAGCAATCTGGATTACCGTGCTGACCGCGATGAGTCCAATGCCAGCCGCCCACACGGCTCTTCCAAGTTCGCGCCGGTATCGCAGCAGCAGCGGCACCGAGATGAAGGCCGCCAATTCCGCCGCGGTTGAAACGTAGCGGTCTCCCCAGGCAAAATCGCCGCTCCACACCGTATATTTGGCATAAAAACAGATGTAGGCGAAAAGCAAAAACGCCGCAGCCGTCAAATACGCCTTAATTTGCGGCGTCAGCCGCTTCCAGATCAGCGCCGCAATCACAATCGTGAGCACGAGCAGCGGATCGAAAAGGAATATGGATTTCTCCGGCGTGAACAGCGCCCCAAAAAATCCAACGTGGAACGGCGTCTCGAATGGATAATTCGCCGGCAGAGACGGATCCTGCAACCTGTGTTCCAAGGTGAAATAATGTACGTAGGTATTGGTGAACGATCCGAAACGATAGAACTGGTACAGCCGGTCCATCAATAGAAATACCGCGTACACCGGGGCGGCGGTCCTAACATACGCGAGGAATTTTTCCCGCCATTGTCGAGCGTCCACCCGCTCAAACCAAAATACAGCCAGCAGAAAAACTCCGCCCGCCAAAAGGTCAAGGCCAGTGGTGAGGCGTGTCAGCAGATTCAAACCCAAAGCCGCCGACCCGATCAGCAAAGCGCGATGGCTACCCGTGCGCAACCATTGATATTGAAATGCGAAGCCAACCAGCGTCAGCAGCTGGATGTAGTTATTCTCCATCATGTTCTGCGTGTAGTGCAGATGCGAGGTTGCGAACAAAAGGGCCAGAACGCCGCCCACGGACTGCTTCGTAGTGAATCCCAGCAGCCGCAGGAAATAAAAACAGATCAGCGCGGTCAAAACATTGAGAAAAATATTAGTGCTGTAGCTGACGAAAATATTGCGCACGCTGGGATCGTTGCCGTTGTAATCTGCGAACGCCGGCAGCTTCTCGATGTATGTACCGATGATGTCCGCCGGCAACATGAGCAGCGGCTGCCCAATGCCGTACCAATCGTAGAGCTTGCCTCCGCGACCGTGAACGCCAAATTCGGGATACTCTTGCGGAAATACTGGAGGCTCGGAAGTAAAGAATGAAGTTGCAGTTTGCAGCCGGTGCATGGTGTCGGCGCTCCCAAGCTCTCCGGACTGAACCACGAAGGCGCCGAGCCCAGCAACCAGACAAAGCAGAACCAAAGGATCATTCAGCGAGCGGCGAAGGCGCGAGATCATGCCCACCGATGTTAAAGCACAGGGACACCAGCTCAAAGCAATGCCGCGATGAACCTGCCGTCTATTCCGGCGTTTTCTTTAAGATTTCTGCCGCTTGGGCAATTGTCAGGTCATCTGGCACGCGCCTGAAGTCAGCGCGCGAATATTTTTGGTGCACACTGATGGTCTTAAAAAAAAGCGCCTTTCCGTTCATTTCCACGTTCAGCTGAGTCAGTTCCCAATACCCTAGGCTGACGGCTTGCTGCTTCACGTCGAATGTTCCGCCTTTGTCGAGGTGTCCGAGAAAGCCGCCGCCAAACTTCACCTTCTTGATCAAATGGCCCGAGATCTCCGCCAGCCGGTTCTGTTTTTGGTCCACCCAGACAGTTCCCTCCATGGCATGGAATACTTCCGCTTCATGGCTTTTCGGACGAAACCTCGGATTGGGTTTGAACTTCAGCTGGACCAGGTCACCTCGCCGCTCTCCATAGCTGAAAGTGAATGCATTGGGCAGCATCTTGAGCATTTTCTGACTGCGCGCGGTGTCCTGGCTCTCGTCTTTCCGTGCCTTTAGCATCGCCTTCCGGTTTCGTGCGAGTTGCCGATCAGATCGCTGTCGCTGTTTTTCGCTGAGTGGTTGCCCGTTGATCAGGATAGGACGCTTCAGATCGCCATCCTTGGTCTCGATGACCTCATCAACCTCCTTTTGTCCATTCTTGTGCTCTGTTTCCAGGCGGAACATCCAATGACTATCATCGTGGCTTTCAGCGCTCAATTCATGGTCTATAACCCGCCGAATCAGCTGCTCCGGAGACGGTTGCGAGGATTGACACGTCGCCAAAACGCTCGAGACGAGCAGTTGGAGTGCGATGGCGCAGATAGTCAGCGTCTTGAGCCGGCACCCGGTTGCTGTTCGCGTCATTGCCGAATCGGAAATCATCCCCACCGATAGTAAAGCACGCGGAAAATCAAAGAAAGGCCGGATCCTACGCCGGCCCTGCGCGCCCACGCTCTGCGCTTTCGCTGGCAAGAGCTCGCTCGGCCTGTTTTGCGGTAATCGGCACATCGGGAACTTTAATAGCCGAAAATATCCCTGCCGCCAGGATGGCTCCCACAACAGGCGCGAGAATAAACAACCACAGTTGGTTGATCGCCCAGCCGCCCACAAACAGTGCAGGACCGATGCTGCGGGCGGGATTTACTGAAGTGTTGGTGATGGGTATTCCAACCAGATGGATCAGCGTAAGGACCAGTCCGATGGCCACGCCGGCGAATCCCACCGGAGCTTTGTTGTCAGTGGAACCCAGGACCGTAAGCACCAGAAACATAGTGAGCACCACCTCCGTCACGAAGGCGGAGAGCAGCGAATAGCCTCCCGGAGAGTGTTCTCCGAAACCATTGGCGCCGAGGCCCGCAACGCTCGGGTCATAGCCGCCGGCAGTGCCTCGCGCGATGATCAATATAAGAAATGCGGCGATGATTGATCCCACAATCTGGGCAATAATGTACCCCGTGGCCTTGCGGGCGGCAATCTTTCGATGGAGCACCAAACCAATAGTAACGGCGGGATTGACATGACATCCGGAAATGGGCCCTATGGTGTAAACCATCGCCAGCAGCGACAAGCCAAAAGCGAGCGCCACGCCAACGTATCCGATTTTGCCTCCCGCCAGTACCGCACTACCCACTCCGCCAAATACCAATACGAACGTGCCAACAAGCTCGGCCATGTACTCTTTCATACGGCCTCCTGTAAACAGAATGACTTCCCTACGGGCGTGGATGACGATCCACGCCCGTCGAGAGATGTTCAGCTATTGAGCCGCAGCCGGTTCTTTGGGTTTCTTGGAGGCCATCCCGCCCATGTGCATTTTGGGCTTCCAGAAATCGGGATCAGCCTTTACCCACGCATCCGGCGGATAACTCATCCTCGGATTGAACTGGAACAAATTGGTTTGACTCGATTCGATCGCCGAAGATTCCAGATCCCCAAGTTTCTTCATGCCGTCCTCGCCCATGGCTTCCGCAAACTTTTTATCATTGGCGAAAGACTCGTCAATTTCAGCGGCGGACTTCCGCGGCACAAACACGGCGTATGCGGAACCATGCTGTTGACCGAACATCATTTGATACATGGCCCAGTGGCTGCCGGGTATTTGCTCATACGCTGCTTTAACCAGCTTGACTGCTTCATTCCATTCGTGCCGGTGCCCCGGCCGCACTACGTACAGTGAAATCTCGAAATAACGCATATGAGCAATATCAACCGGAGCGTTGAGGCTCTGGTCCTCGCGGAAAACGAATATTCCGGCGTCGGTATCGCTCAAAAGCTGTCCGTCCGCATCCGCAGCACGGTCGAGGGCAGCCGAGAGCATGGCATTCTTCTGTATTGCCTTATTGTCTTTTTCCCAGGCATCCAACGAGTCGTATCCGGTGAGAAACAGGGCGCGCGGTTTGCCCGACAGGGAATCAACCGCGAAATAGTGCGTCGGCCATTTTGCGCGCGAAAATGCCTGCACGAACGCGCTCTCGCTCTTTTCGTGAATGGAACCCGCCTTGCCAGGCTTCACGAACTCCCGGAAGATCGAAAGTACCTTTGGCGGGGGCGTTGTTTCCGCGGTTGTTTCCTGCGCTGCGACAATGCCCGATGCCGCAATTAAAAGCGATGATCCCAACAGCAAACTCGCAAGTCTTTTCATGGATGCTGACCTCCCTGGTCGAACGAAGTGAATGGACGCGATGGATTTCGGTACTCGAAGTCTTTATCTGCGTCTTGAATTCGGGCGGAGACTACCGCAGTGCCGCCGCTAAGTCAAGCGGAGTTCGGTGGTGTGTCGTGGGATTAAACCGGAGCGCCGTTTCCATAAATACGCCCCAACCCCATGTCATCCAGCCCGCCGGGGAGCATTTCCTTGCTTCGAGATGATCGGCGCTAATCCTTCCTCGCAAGCATCTTTCGGGAAGTGTGGCAGCATCGTATCGAAATATCACCTACAAAAACGATGTTCCAACAGAACAACTGAACCGGAAACGGCAACCCAACAGGAGACGCGGCCATGAATCTGCGAGTGGGGAAGTCTGGTTTTCTGTCACGAGCTTTGGAGCTTTCGCTTCTGATATTGTTTCTGGCTTCGATTCCACTGTGGGCGCAGGACAGCGGGCCGATGCTGTCGGGCGCCATTAAAGGAACGTCGGGTGCGGCGATCACCGGAGCCAGGGTCACGGTCAAGAATCTGGCGACCGGGCAAACCTTCGAGACGCAGACAAACGCAGCGGGGGTTTACAGTGTGTCGAACGTTGCCGCGGGCGATTATGAGGTATCGGTGTCGGCAGCGGGATTCGGCAGCCAGC
This sequence comes from Terriglobales bacterium, assembly GCA_050746185.1. Classification (GTDB taxonomy): domain Bacteria; phylum Acidobacteriota; class Terriglobia; order Terriglobales; family Acidobacteriaceae; genus PALSA-188. Next base: position 107,672 of record JBOGLA010000040.1, read on the forward strand.
AAACCAAAGTAACGATAAAGGGGGCTAGTCAGACGGCGGATTTGACGCTGAGTGCGGCGCTATCGCTCCAGGACCTCGGTTTCGGCGCGGGGCAAACCAAAGGCAGCGCGGCGGAGCAGGCGCGGCTGAACAAGCGCTCGCACATGCTGCATGTACATCAGGAACTGGGTCTAATTACGACGGCACCGTTGGTAGCAACCGTCCTGACGGGATTCATGGCCGGCGGCAAGAGCACCAGTTCGAGCACGCGGGATTTTCACGCGGCGCTAGGTTCGGCGACGGCGGGATTATACGCGGCAACCGCCTACTATGCGATCTTCGCGCCGAAGATCCCCGGGACCAAGACGGAAGGCTCGATTCGCCTGCACAAAGCGTTAGTCTGGATCCACGGACCGGGGATGGTCTTGACGCCGATTCTGGGCGCAATGGCATTCAATCAGAAGAGCCAAGGGGAAAGAGTGCACGGGATTGCCAGCGCGCATGGTGAAGTGGCTATCGTTACGGCGGTGGCGTATGGGCTGGCGATATGGTCGGTGTGGCGGCCGAGCTCCTTTTCGCGCTCCACGCACGATGTGGCGTCGTTGTTCCATTGGCGCCATTCCACTCCGGCTGATGCATATAGCGATGGTTATGCTTCGGGTGGAAGCCAGTGAGACTCTTCGTTCCCGGATATTCACCACAGAAGGGCACGGAATCGGCGGGCAATCCAGGAGAACGCATGGAACGAGATCCCTGTCGGGTGGACTTTGCTGTTCCGCGCAACTAGAACTCGAGGATTAATGCGGAAGAAGATCTGGATCGCGATTTTGTTTTTGGCGCTGCCAATGCTGGCCCTGGCAGACAGCCAGTGGAGTTTAACATCGTCGGCGCTCACCTATTCGGTCAGCCACCCATTTCACCATGTGGAAGGTGTGAGCCATGATGCGAAAGGAAAGGGCGAATGCCAAGGCCGGAACTGCGAGCTTCTGATCGCGGCGCCGGTAAAGTCGTTCGATTCAGGCGACAGTAACCGCGACCTGCATATGCTGCAAGCGACGCGGGGCGGGCAGTATCCGATGGTTGTGGTGCGAACAGAGTTTCCCGAGTCGGAGATCCATAGCGGCACGATCCACGCCGATTTGGAGGTGCAGTTTGCCGGGCAGACGGTGCACTACAAGCAGGTGCTGTTCCAGTTGACAGTGCAGGGGAACCAGGCGCATCTGAGTGGGACGGTTCCGGCAACGCTGACGGATTTCAAGATTGTGCCGCCGTCACTGCTGACCATTCCGATCAAGAATGAAATTCCAGTGCAGGTTGAGATGACATGGCAGAAAATGTGAAGAAAGGGGGTCACCCTAGCTAGATTTTGACCTCTTTTAATGCCATAAGCACCGAGGACTCGCGTCCTGGGCTAAAATATTCCGCCGCTACGCGACTGGAGAATAATTTGTGCCATCGCTGTGGATCGAATCGAATTTCGTAACAGGTTCGATTTTCGACGGGTGGGATTCGTGCTGATTGCATCAAGGGGATTCCGGTAAACGGGGGCTTAGCTTTTTCCCGTTCTCATCGACTTCCGCTGTATCAGTCCAACCTAACGAGAAATATCTTCGAGCGGTCAAACTTCGCATCCTGTTTTGTATCTCTGGCGATTTCCTGGGCGCGCGTCCGGTCGTCATGCAGAACTCGCACTCTCACCCACCAGTCTCCAACCGGGCTGACGAAGCTTGAAACTTTGGCCGACTGGTAGCGTCGCGAGATCCGTTCGGCTGTCTTTGCCGCGGACTCCTGCTGAGCGAAACTGCCAATCTGCACCGCCCAGCGGCCGCCGTTATCAATCGCTGCGGGTGTTTGAAGCACCTCGAGGCGAACCTCGGCCAGGCCGGCGCGCTCCACGTCTATTTTTCTTGCGGCGGCCAGCGACAGATCAATTATGCGTCCTTTAATGAATGGACCGCGATCCGTAATCCGCACAATGGCCCAGTGGCCGGTCTTTAAATTCGTCACCCGCACGATGGATCCCAGCGGAAGCGTCCGGTGCGCCGCCGTCATTGCATTCATGTTGTAAATCTTTCCGTCCGATCCGCGACGGTTGTGGTATGGCGGGCCGTACCAGCTCGCAATGCCCGTCTCTACCAGAACGGGCTTAGTGTCGAGCGGCACACTTAACGCTTCGACGTCATCAGCATTTTCCTCCGCTCGAATCTTTCCTATGGAAGATCGCCGGCCTGACGTGTCGGACGAAGTATTTTGCCTATTGGCAGCGGACGGCGGCGGGGCAGATGGAACGTCAACCGTTGCCACCTTGTGCCGGCCACAGCTGCTGAGAATGACTGAAAACAGCAGCGCAAAGATTAACCGCCTGGCGAGGCCTTTCATCGGTTATGGGTGGGATTCTTGTCCATGTAGTCGGCCAGATTAGCGAGCTTTTGCGCCGCTGTGCGCAAAGCCCTGGTCGAATGCTGCCGGACCGCCGGCACGACTTCGTCGTTCAGATATTTGATCAGCTCGGCGGATTCCTTTTCCAAGCGGTCCGCTGCTTCGGACACTGACTTGCTTACGCGTGCTGTAGTCTCTTCCACTTTGCGGTTGAACTCTGTCATGAAAATCACTCGAATCCGTGGACGAAAAAAAGCCACTAGTTGTTCGCGGAGAAACGATCAAGGCCCATTATTCTCCGGCACGAACGCAGGGTCAACCTCGTGAACCGTGCCAGACACCTCGGGAAACTGCTTTACTGTGTCACAAGGATCACGGGGGGCCGACGCTTGTCCGGGACGCGGCCATGACGGGCGCGGACGCCCGTCGCTCCATCGTGATGCGTTCTTAGTGCCAGCGGGTGGTGAAATTGGTTTGCACGGAGGGCTGTTGCCATTCGGCGGCCCAACTCACATTGGGATCATTTACCGGCCCATCTAAAGGCTCCGCGGTGACGACATAGGTATCCGGAGGCACCCCGGTAATCAGGTAGCTGCCGTCCGGAAACGTCAGCGTCCCGATCGGCGTCTTACGGATAAGAGCGAATGCGGAAAATGGGTTCGCCGTTGTGGTCGAATCCGCGAACACATGAGCGCCAAATACTCCGGTGCTGTTGAGCGTGACCCTGCCGGAGATGCTCCCTGTAGGCACGGCGGGATTGGGATCCGGATACAGCAACGAGATCGCGGCCACATCATCATAGCTCAGAGTTTGCAATAACGGCGGGGCAAACGGAAACATGATCGCGGATACGACCGCCGAGTGATCCAAACCGAAAAAGTGTCCGACTTCATGCGTGGCAACGGTGCGCATGTCCTGTTGTATGCTGCCATTCGTCGGGCATGTGGTATTGCTGTCGCCGGTGGTGAAGCAAATAGGCTGGGTTGGGCTGCCCCCGGTCGTGGCATTGGGATTGAACATTATGTTGGCATTGATGATATTTCCACTGCCGTCGAACATAATTAGAGTGATAGCGAGCGTTCCATCCTGGCTGAAGTCCACTCCGGTGCACACGAAGCAGACAAGATTTTCAGTTGTGGAAGGCCCGGTTGCTGTGGACGTTCCTGCAAAGGTAGCCGCCACGCGTGTATCCGGAGCGCCCATCCAAGTCGCGAAGGAGGATTGCATAACATTGGTTACGTCCGTTGAGGTGCCTGCGATATTCGCGCCGGCAACCATGGGATTGATAACCCAACTGGGCGTTTGCACCCAGATGGAATTCGTAAATGTCGTCCCGCTCCCTATCCCGATTGGAAGGTAAGAATGGGCGGGAACCACCATGACGAGACCTACCGCGGATAGGATCACAGATGAAGCCACCGCTATCCATTTACTCGTCTTACTCGTAGTCTTCATTGCCGCACCTTCTGAACGCGGCTCTCGATTTCCTGCAACCGCATAGTGCTGCCGTTATAGGTCGTAACTGCGGACGCGCTGGCCCTGTAGGCGGATGTATCCGGCGCTCCGTTTGAAACCAGGCTCTCGCCAGAAGGCCCTCGATAAATCAGAAAGTTGCCCTGCATCAAACCGGTGACCACCAGGCTGCCATCGGGAATTTCGCCCGGCCGCAGAAACAACACCGCCTGCTCGCCAACTCCCCAGTGACGAACGCCGGGAACTTTTTCCGTGATTCCATCCACCGTGCCGCCAAGTTGCCGGACCACCACTGTGGGAGGGGCCTCCCCCTTCAAAGTGCGCGATACCTGAAACTTGGTATAGGTGAAAATCACAGTGTGGGCGGCATTCCATTGCGTCCAGGTCGAAATGGCGCGACCTTCAATCACATGGCTGGAAATAGCTGTGAGGTTTTCCACTGACAACGGAATCACGGTTGTGGCGAAGCTTGCGCATGCCACTATCAAGACGCATAAACTCAGGTAAACGGTTTTTCTCTTCACGGGATAATCTCGATTCCACCGGTAAATGTTGTGATGTCGTTGTTGGAATTTTGCAGGATTAGAGTCCGGGCTCCGAGTGCGGCGGTGCTCGCCACGGCAATGTTGAACTGTAGCCCAGGCGTTCCATCGGTGGCGGTTACACCCTGGATATTGCTTGTGGTGATGTCGCCGCTCGGGCCGGAGAAGCTGACCTGCATGTCGCTCGTGATTCCCGGGCCAAACAGTGTTACCACGCCGCTGGCCTCGCCCTGACTCGCAGTGCCTCCGGTTGCGAATGCGAATCCATTCGAATCTATCCCGACGGCTTGAACGTTGGGAGGAATACTTGAAACCGGAGCCACGACCGCGATGTCAGCGATTGTCGTCTGGCTTGCCTGGACTGTAATTGGAACCGCAGGTAGGATAGCGCCGCCGCCACTGCCGCCCTGTCCCAGATTTCCTCCTCCTCCGCCGTTGCTGTTTGCGCAACCTCCGCTGGCAAAAATTCCACCGGGGCAGCCCGCAGGCCCTCCGCAGCCGGTTAGAAGAGAGAGACACAAGGGCAATACAATTATGGCCCAGGTCTTTGAAGGCATGAATATCCTCGCTTAAATCGGGAAATGGTCCCCGATTCTTGTACAGGGAATATTTATATCGGCTCTGGTAACTCATACAAGTTACCGAGGTACCCGAATAATCTGGCATTTGAGGAGCTCGTTCCGGCGGACGTACAATGCGAGGCTACGCACTATGGGTGGTCGAAGCATATTCGGCGCGGGCAACTCCTGGACGGACGACCCCAGCCAACGACGGCTGTTTCAACGGCGCCTGCTGGACTGGTATTTCCGCAATCGGCGTGACCTCCCCTGGCGCCGCAACCGCCACCCATATCAGATATGGATCTCCGAGATTATGTTGCAGCAAACTCGGGTGGCCGTGGTTATCCGCCATTACCATAAATTCCTAGTGCGCTTCCCGACGGTTCACAGATTGGCGGCTGCCAGAGAATCATCAGTCCTCGCGGTTTGGAGCGGGCTGGGCTATTACCGTCGTGCGCGCATGCTGCATGCTGCGTCGAAACAAATAGTGAAGCAGTTTGCCGGAAAATTCCCGGAAGCTCCGGACGAGTTGGCCGGGCTTCCCGGAATCGGGCGATACACAGCCGCTGCCATCGCGAGCATTGCGCATGACCGTCCCGTTGCCGTAGTGGACGGTAACGTCAAGCGTGTCCTGGCAAGGATGATCGGAAGACCTGTTTCGGAAAGACAAGTTTGGCAAACAGCAAGCCGCTTGTTAAGCCACCAACATCCCGGCGATTTCAACCAGGCCCTGATGGAATTAGGGGCCGTGATCTGCCTGCCGCAAGGACCGAAGTGTGACCTATGCCCCGTGATCAAACACTGCTCTACGCGCGGTGTTCTCCCGAGAAGCAACGCTTCAGTTCCCCAGAAGAAGAGAACCGTTTGTTACTCGTTGGATCGCCGCGATGGGTCAATTTTGCTGGTCAAGCGACCTGACCGCGCGCGGTTAATGCCGGGAATGTGGGAACTGCCGGAAATCAAGGGAAGCGGGAAGGGCCCGGCTGCTTTTACCGTGCGCCATTCCATTACGGTCACACGCTACGTAGTTCGCGTCATAATGGGCTCTGCGCTCGTGGAAACATCCGGAACATGGGTAAAAAACAGCCGCCTGCGGACCCTGCCGCTGACTGGCCTAGCAAGGAAAATCCTGAGCGCGGCGGAGATCATCTAATGTTCAGAAGATTATTCCGAGGACACAAAATGACTGCACTGTTTGCCGGCGCTCATGCTCCCGACTTCAGTTTGGCAACAACGGACGGGAAAAAGTTCTCTCTTCGAGATGCCCTGGCGCGCGGCCCAGTGTTGGCTGCATTTTTTAAAGTCTCCTGCCCGGTGTGCCAGTACACATTTCCCTTCCTCGATCGAATTTACAAAGCCCATGGCACTACGGCAGTCTCATTTGTCGGCATCTCCCAAAACGACAAGAAGGACACCGCCGCGTTTATTAAGCAATACGGCGTTACATTCCCCGTCTTGTTGGACGACACCAAGACTTTTCCGGTTTCGAATGCTTATGGATTGGATACCGTGCCCAGTATTTTCTGGATCGCCCAGGATGGAGAGATACAAGTTTCGAGCGTTGGCTGGTCGAGACAGGACATTGAAAAGATTGCGCGCATGGCAAGCGAGAAGGCCAGCGAAGTCCGGAAGCCTCTGTTTCGTCCTGATGAAAAGATAGCCGATTTTCGCGCTGGTTGACAGTCGAGAAACTAGCCCGCGGTCGCGGGCCACACAGAATTCAAATTGAAGCGAGGGGCCTGCCGCCCGCCCAATGCCACGAACAAGCCGGACTGCCATTATCTCCGGCGAGACTCTTTTCAAACTGACCCATGCGCGACTGCGAGATTACTTTAATCATCGTGCTTCCGCGTCTTTCCCCATACAATAGGCAGTTCATCTTTATCTTAGGCAGGAGCCCTGAATCATGCGAAAGACAGCTTTATTTTTAGCCATGACCATGCTCGCCGGTGTTTCTGTGGCGCAAACCTCTCACAAACGGCAATCAAGCGGGATTGCTCCCTCTGTTCGTCTTCCCGGTCCGGCGATCGCGGCATTGGAAAAAATTGATCCGGAGCACATCCGCTGGCATGTCCGTTTCTTGTCCCACGATCTTCTCGAGGGCAGGGGCACGGGACAACGCGGTGGCGATATCGCCGCGGAATACATTGCCACGCAATTTGCCTTGTACGGACTGAAACCTGCCGGCGACAATGGCACCTACCTGCAAAAAGTCCCGCTGGTGGGAATTACTCCCGCACCGGAGACGACATTCTCCCTGGTTCCAGCGAATGGCGAGCCTATCGAACTGAAACCTCTCGATCAATACGTCGCCTATGATCAAACCCAGCAACCGGAATCTGACGTTGACGCCGGGATCGTTTACGTGGGTTACGGAATCGAAGCGCCGGAATACGAATGGGACGATTACAAGGGCGCGGACGTAAAAGGCAAAGTGTTGCTGATGCTGGTCAACGAGCCAACTTCCGACGACCCGAATTTTTTCAAGGGCAAAGCGCTCACCTACTACGGCCGCTGGACCTATAAGTACGAAGAGGCGGCGCGCAAGGGCGCGGCGGGGGTGATCCTGATTCACCGAACCGACATGGCGAGTTATCCATGGGAAGTAGTGCGCAATTCGAATTCCGGCGAAAAGTCTTTTCTTAAATTGGACGGAACTCCGCAACTGAAAGTCGCCTCCTGGGTACAACTCGATGTCGCGCAAAAGCTCGCGCAAATGAATGGCATGGATCTGGATCACATGATCGCGGACGCGCAGTCCCGCGATTTTCATCCTGTGTCTCTGCATGTGAAGCTGAAAGCTCACATGGTCAGCAAACTCCGCAATTTCGCGTCGAATAACGTGCTCGGATTGATTTCAGGCTCGGACCCCAAGCTCAAGCAGGAAGCCGTCATGTACACGGCGCATTACGATCATCTGGGAATTCGCCCTGACATGCCGGGCGACAACATCTACAACGGCGCCGATGACAATGCGACTGGCTGCGGCATCCTGCTCGAACTGGCACGCGTATTTTCTGAGGCAGGGGAAAAACCGCGACGGTCTGTGCTTTTCGCATCCGTCACCGCGGAAGAACAGGGTCTGCTCGGGTCCGAATATCTGGGGGAACATCCGCCGATCCCGGCCGGAAAGATAACTCTTGACTTGAACTACGACGACATTCCGCCCCTTGGCTCGCCCGAGGAAGTGGAAGTGTCGGGATCGGAACGTACGAGTTTTTACCCGGCCGTGGAAGCGACTGCAAAAGAATTCCGCCTCGCGATTCGACCGGATTCGCGTCCCGAAGCAGGCCACTACTATCGCTCCGATCACTTTAGCCTGGCGCGCGTCGGAATTCCGGCCTTCTCCATCAACGAAGGAATGAAGTACAAAGGCCACGATCTTTCCTGGGGAATGCAGCAGGCCGATGAATACACCACGAAGCATTACCATCAGCCGAGCGATGAATATCACTCCGACATGGACTTCACCGGCGACGCGGCAGTGGCCCGCTTCGGATTCGCGTTGGGATGGGAAGCCGCATCGCAGCCGAAGTTAATCGAATGGCAAAAGGGGGATGAGTTTGAGGCGGCCAGGAGGAAAAACGAGGCGGCCCAGTGAAGGATCACGAAGAAGGTTTCAGATCCGATCCCTCTCTTGGAACTTCAGCGTCTTCGCCCTCGTATCTAGGACCAGGAGAGCTTACGTGATCACTTTCGTATTGTGGTGCATTCTCTTTGTCCTTTGCTGGCCGATAGCGCTGGCGGCACTTGTCCTGTATCCGATCGTCTGGCTGTTATTGCTGCCATTCCGGATCGTCGGGATTGCAGTCGAGGGGGTATTGGCATTGGTGCGGGCCGCGGTAATGCTGCCCTTCCGGTTGTTGAGCGCGCCCTTTCGGGCGGCGTAGGCGAAGATCGTCGTGAATTATTTCTACTAAAGATGCCCGCTTGCTGTATCTCGATCCCCTCACAGAATCAGGTATCAATCGTCCTGAGGCCCGGGCTCACGATCAGCTTCGCTTCTGTCGCTCTCTGCACATCTTTCACCGTCATTCCTTCTGCAACCTCTTCCAGCACCAAGCCCTCCGGAGTCACTTGAATCACCGCCATCTCGGTCACGATCATGTTCACAACCTTCATTCCGGTCAGGGGTAGCGTGCACTTGTTCAAAATCTTCGGCTGCGAATCTTTTGTGGTGTGTTCCATCGCGACGATTACGCGCCGCGCGCCTGCGACTAAATCCATTGCGCCGCCCATGCCCTTTACCATTTTTCCGGGAATCATCCAGTTCGCCAGATTGCCTTCTTCGTCCACTTCCATGGCGCCGAGAACGCTGAGATCAATGTGGCCGCCGCGGATCATCGCAAATGAATCGGCGCTTGAAAAATAAGCCGTTCCCGCCATCTCGCTGACGGTTTCCTTGCCGGCATTGATGAGGTCGCAGTCTTCCTGGCCTTCGACGGGATAAGGCCCAATCCCAAGCATGCCGTTTTCGCTTTGCAGGATTACGTCCATGCCGGGGGGGACGTGATTGGCGACGAGCGTTGGCATTCCGATGCCGAGATTGACGTAGAATCCGTCGCGGAGTTCTCGCGCGATGCGCTTCACAATGCGTTCGCGCTTTTCGATGTTTCTATCGGATTTCATAGTAGTGGATATGCAAATAGAGATCCGCCGAGCCTTGCTCCGCTTGGACGAGCGGGGGCCCGTCCCCACATGATCAACGTTGCTCTGCGCTTCTCACGGTTCTTCTTTCGATTCTCTTTTCGTACATCCCTCCTTGCAAGATCCGTTTCACATAGATACTCGGCGTATGGATTAAGTCTGGTTCCAGTTTTCCCGCTTCGACGAGGTGCTCGACCTCGGCAATTGTAATTTTTGCTGCGGTAGCCATCATGGGATTGAAATTGCGCGCCGTCTTGCGATAGACGAGATTTCCCAGCTTGTCCCCCTTCCACGCCTTGACGAAAGCAAAGTCGGCCTTCAGTGCGGTTTCCATGACGTACTTTCGTCCATCGAAATCGCGAGTTTCTTTTTCGTCGGCGACGATTGTACCTACGCCGGTTGGAGTGAAAAATGCGGGAATCCCCGCACCGCCCGCCCGGATGCGCTCCGAGAAAGTCCCTTGCGGAACCAGCGTCAGATCAATCCTGCCCTCGATCACCATCTGCTCCAGCAATCGGTTCTCTCCCACGTACGAGCCGAAATGCTTACGAATCTGCCCCGCGGCAAGGAGCAGGCCCATGCCATATCCATCCACGCCGACGTTGTTGCTGATGGTTGTGAGGTTCTTCGTGCCCTTGCGAACCAGAGCGCGAATGAGATTTTCAGGAATGCCGCAAAGCCCGAAGCCGCCGATCATGATCGTCGCGCCGTCGAAGACGTCGTGGATGGCTTCATCGGCGCTGGTGAAAACTTTATTCATACCCATTTACGCGTTTTTGGATCCGAAGGTTCGGATGGGGGTAACGACTTCCAGCCGCACCGCTAGCTCATCTCAACCGATTTCCAGCACGACTTCCAGTCATGCTCTTACCGGTATCGCCGTCCGCGTTTCTTGCCGCCGAAGCCCTTTTGAGACGATGAGCGCGTTCAAACTCCATCGCGAGCTCGCGCGTATCAAGATTCTCCCGGATGTGAGCCAGGCGTTGTTCAAGTTTCAATAATGCTTCTCGGATGCTTTTCTTGTTGGTTAACGCGATATCGCGCCACATTGAGTAGGGACTCGCCGCAATGCGTGTCATTTCGCGAAGGGCGCGGCCGCCGGCCTCAAGCAGCGGAGCGTCTTCGCCATACTCATCAACTAACGTGGCGGCGAGTGCCGTGGAAATCATCTGGGGCAAGTGGCTGATCCAGGCGCAAAGCTGATCGTGCTCTTCAACGTCCATGCTGACGGGGCGCGCGCCGATCTTTTCTATCCAACCAAGAAGTTCCCCGCTCAAGCCGTCATAAACATTCTGTGCAGCAACCGGAGTGAGAAACCATGCCGCATCGCGAAACAATTCAGGGTCGGCAAATTCTACGCCCATCTGTTCCTTGCCGGCCATGGGATGCCCGGCGAGAAACCGCCGGGCCAAATTCTTGCCAAAGACATCGCGCGCGCTTGCTAAAACGTCGGCTTTGGTGCTCCCAACATCCGTCAACAATGTTTTCGCCGGCAATGCCGGGCCCAATGTCTTAATCAGTTCGATGATCGCGCCCACAGGAGCGGCAAGAATGACGAGCTGGCTTCCGCGAACCGCGTCCGAGGGGTGAGTGTGACCATCGTCAATCGCGCCCTTCTTGCGGGCGCGTTCCAACACCGGAGCGCGATCGCATCCGACGATCCTCCCCGCGTAACCGCACTTTTTTAGGGCGAGCCCGAGTGAACCGCCGATCAGTCCCGTTCCGACAATGCTGATCTGACGAATGGGCATGGGGATAATTCTGACGGTCTATGATTGCTGGAATCTACCGCTTCGCAGAAATTTTCTGCCGAATTCTCACGCCATCTTGCGTCCGACCGCAGGCGCAATCATCCGTAATTCATCCATCAGCTTCGAAAACTGATCGGGATAAAGTGACTGCGCGCCATCCGACCAGGCCTTGTCGGGATCATGATGCACCTCAATCAAAAGTACGTCTGCACCTGCTGCAACCGAAGCCCTCGCCATTGGCGGAACCTTATCCCTTAATCCCGTTCCGTGCGATGGATCCGAAGCCATCGGCAGATGGGATAGCTTGTGGATAATCGGAATCGCACAAATGTCGAGCGTGTTGCGCGTGTATGTCTCGAACGTGCGAATTCCCCGCTCGCACAAAATCACGTTGTAGTTCCCTCCCGACATGATGTATTCCGCCGAAAGCAGCAACTCTTCCAGTGTCGCCGCGATTCCTCGCTTCAGCAGAACAGGCTTCTTCTCTTTACCCAGCTCGCGAAGCAAATTAAAGTTCTGCATGTTGCGGGCGCCGACCTGAAAAATGTCAATATAGGGCAGCATGAGCGCGATTTGGGAAATTTCCATGACTTCGCTGATGATCAGCAATCCAAAGCGGTCTCCCGCCTCGCGCAACAGTTTGAGCGCTTCCAGGCCATGTCCCTGAAATGAATAGGGCGAACTGCGGGGCTTGAAGGCTCCGCCCCGCAAAGCGCGAGCGCCCGCCTTTACCACATGCCCGGCGACAGTAAAGAGTTGCTCGCGTGATTCCACGGAGCAAGGCCCCGCCATCACCACGACTTCATTGCCGCCAACCTTTAGGCCATTGGAAAATTCGATAACCGTACCTTCGGGACGAAAACTTCGGCCCGCCAGTTTGTAGGGAGCGCTGATGCGATGCACGTGTTCGACGCCGGACAACACTTCGAGATTGCGCGTGTCGAAATCAACTCTCGCGCCGACCGCCGCCAGCACCGATTGGCGCTCTCCGGTTGTCCGGTGCACCGAGAAGCCCATCCGCACCAAGTGCTCGATGACCTGCTGGATCTGCTCTTCGCTCGCCGATTCTTGCATTGCAACGATCATTGGTTAGTAGTCAGGTTGTGTGCCCTCAGCTATGCCTGGCATCTGAGAACTGAAAACTGGGAACTGATTCTAATCATTTACTTCTGTATCCAATTCCGTTTCGCCAAGACCATCTGAGGTTTCGGCTGTTGCCGGCGCGATCTCTTCTCTTTGGATTTGGCGCATCACGTCCATAATCCGCTCATAAATTCGCAGAAGATCACGATCCGGAAGCGGCCCCTTGTTCAATCTCTTTGCGTTGCTGAGAACCGCGCGCTCGCGATCCGGCTCATAGATCGGCATGCCTGCGTGGCTCTTCAACTTTCCAATCTCGTGAGCTGCGTGGGCTCGCTGGTTCAACAGTTCCACCAGCCTTCCATCAAGCTCGTCAATTTTCGTACGCCAATCAGAAATATCCATTAGAAAAGTTGTTATCGGCGACGCCTATGTTCATTCAGGCTCGCTGGTTAAACATTTCTGAAAAGAAAACTATTCGATGACTTCAACGACTAATTGCCCTTGACTAGGGACTTGATAAATTGTGCCACAGACTGCGCTTCTTTGCCGGGATTGCGCTCAATGGTCTCGACGATAGCACTGCCCACCACCGCGGCATCGGCAAATTTCCCCACGCTCGCAAATTGCTCCGGAGTAGAAATGCCAAAGCCGACCGCGATAGGCAGCGTGGTGCATTTGCGTAACCTTCCGACCAGCTTTCGAGCATCGTTGTGTATTTGCTTTTGCGCGCCCGTTACCCCGGTCCGGGAAACAGCGTAAACGAATCCGGTGCAGGATTTAGCAATCCGTTTAAGTCGTGCGTCCGTGCTCGTTGGCGTGGCCAGGAAAACTGTGGCAAGGTTTCTCTTTCTCATTTCGGAAAGATATTCGCCGGCTTCCTCCATCGGCAGATCGGTCGCGAGCGCGCCGTCAATACCGGCTTCCTCTGCCTTCGAGCAAAAACTGGCCATCTCCATTTTCATGATGGGGTTCAAGTACGAAAAAATTATCAGGCCCGCGGAAGACTTTTCGCGGACTCTTTTAGCCAGGGCAAGCACGTCACTGAGAGTGGTGCCGCGACGGAGCGCCCGTTCACTGGCGCGCTGGATGACCGGACCGTCGGCCACGGGATCACTGAACGGAACTCCGAGTTCGACGATGTCCGCGCCCGCTTCTATCGCGGCGAGGACAATATCAAAAGTGGTCTCAATATCAGGGTCGCCGCAGGTGACGTAAGCGACGAGCGCGGGCCTATTTTCGAAGTCGAGGGGCACGGGGTTATTCTAGACTGCATAGGTCAAATCGCCGAAGCGACTCCGTTAGCGGACTGCGGCACGGTTTCCCTTTCCCTTGTTACAACCTGGGGGCCGGAATATAAGAATGTATATACATTTGTATAGTGTCATGCTATTATGGATTTGACAGTTAATGGATTTGATTGGGATGACGGCAATCGGGCGAAATGCCAAAAACATGGAGTCTCGCTGGCAGAGATCGAGGCCCTTTTTTCGCAAAGCCCTCGCATTGCGCCCGACCCAACACATTCGGCGAAAGAGGACCGTTTGATCGCGGTGGGAAAAACCAGTTCCGGGAGACCGCTATTCGTGGCTTTCACAATGCGCACAAAAAACCGCCGTCGCTTAATCCGCGCGGTGACTGCCCGATATATGCATGGCAGGGAAATAGCAGCTTATGAAAAAGAGAGTCCCACGTCTGAAAAGCGATAAGCAAGCCGAGACATTTCTGGCCCAAGATCTCGCCAACCTCGATTTCTCGCAGTTCGAGCCCGTTCGTTTTGAGTTTGACAGGAAAGATGAGCAGATCAACATGCGCATGCCGAAGCCCCTGCTCGCAGCCGTAAAGGCGCGCGCCAAAGCGCGCGGTATCCCGTACACGCGTTTTATTCGGGAAACTCTCGAACAGGCAGTCACGGCGTCAAAGTAGCCGCGCCGCGGCTGCCTTTCGTCGAGCGAGCCAGCTCGTTTGGGTGAACATCGCGGTGGCCGCAAGGCAATCATTGAGGGCGATCGACAAAGGTTATCGTAAACTCCGGTCCACCCGGCGGCTTCCCGCACTCAAGGTTATGATGCGCGTGATAGGCATGCTTCTTCCCCGTACGTGCCATTTTTAAAAAATACCTTGCAAGATGCTCAAAGCCATCGGCGGTGGCGAAGAGACCTACATTACCTGTCGAGTCGACCTCGACCTTGTACCAAGCATCTTTCAAGCCGTCGTAAGTATCCCGAAAATCCATTGAGTTCGGACTGTCTCGCGTCAGAGTTAGCCGCACATCGAAAGTGTCACTCATTGCTCTGAAATCCTTTTCCAAGTATCTAGTCCAACTTGAGATTTTCTCTGAGAATCCCGACATCTTTATCCCCGCGGCCAGAAACATTCACTATCACTATGTCAGATTTCTTCATCCTCGGGGCACGCTTGACCACTTCGGCAACGGCATGCGCGGATTCCAGAGCCGGAATAATCCCTTCGGTTCGCGCCAGCAGCGTGCACGCGGCGAGCGCCTCCGCATCAGACGCGGGGACGTATTCCGCGCGTCCCGAATCTTTCAGCCACGCGTGTTCCGGGCCGATTGAGGGATAATCCAATCCCGCTGAAACGGAATGCGTGGCCGCGATCTGCCCGGCAGCGTCCTGCAAAACGTAAGAATAGGTCCCCTGAAGCACACCGGGAGAACCTCCGCGAAAACGCGCCGCGTGTTCGCCGAGACTGTCCCCACACCCTCCCGCCTCCACGCCCACAAACTTCACTTTCTTGTCTTTGATGAATTCATGAAAAATCCCAATCGCATTCGATCCCCCGCCAACGCAGGCGATGATCGCAGTGGGTAACTTACCCTCAGCCTTCAGAATCTGGGCGCGGGTTTCGCGTCCGATTATTTTATGGAAATCGCGAACCATCATCGGATAGGGATGCGCGCCCAATACGCTGCCGAGAAGATAATGCGTGGTGCGAACATTTGTCACCCAATCCCGCATGGCTTCGTTGATGGCGTCCTTTAAGGTGCGCGAGCCCGACTCCACACTGCGGACTTCGGCGCCAAGCAGCCGCATGCGAAACACATTCAACTCCTGGCGGCGCATATCTTCGCTGCCCATATAGACGACACAATCAAATCCGAGCAAGGCGCAGACCGTCGCGGTCGCGACGCCGTGTTGTCCGGCGCCGGTTTCCGCGATGATACGGCGCTTGCCCATGCGCTCCGCCAGAAGTCCTTGTCCCAGGCAGTTATTGATTTTGTGCGCGCCGGTGTGAAGAAGGTCTTCGCGCTTGAGGTAAATCTTCGCCCCGCCAAGCTTTCTAGTAAGCCGGGCCGCAAGAAACAGCGGCGTCGGGCGACCGGCATAGTTGCGCAACAATTCGGCTAATCGCGCCTGAAACTTTTTGTCCCGCTTGGCTCTTTCGTATTCCCGTTCGAGTTCTTCGAGGGCCGCCATGAGGGTTTCCGGAACGTAACGGCCTCCGTACGCGCCGAAGCGTCCGGGAATTGTTTTTGCTGTTTTCGAAACGATTGCGGTTGCCATTTTTTACTTGGTTTGCTCCGTTTGCCGGACGGCTTCAACAAACGCGCGAACTTTTGCTGGATCTTTTTTACCAGGCGAGGCTTCAACGCCGGAAACCACATCAACTCCCCAAGGACCCAGTATACGGATCGCCTCCGTGACGTTGTCGGGATCGAGCCCGCCCGCAACCACAAATTTAAACCCGCTTCGACGAATGACCCCAGCGACAGGCATAGCTTTCGTCCAATCGAAAACCTTACCCGTGCCGCCGGGTTGCTGAGGCGTGCCAGAATCGAGAAAGATCGCGCTGGGCAGTTGCGCTGGGTCGCCGCCTTTCTTGGGAAACCTGAAACCAGCAAGGTCTTCCAGATCAGACGGAAGAGCCAGATACCTTTGTTGCAGGGCGGCCATTTGTGACCATTGCGAGAAGCTTTCGCTCGAACTCACACTGACGTGTAATTGCGTCCCGGTTAAACCGGCTATTTCGACAATGTTTTCCATCCGGTCGGTCGAGCCATTCACAAACACGCCAATCTTCTCGACCTTGGCAGGGAGCTTCTTGACGATTTCTCTCACATCGTCGGGCGAAATATTTCGCGGACTGTTTTCATAGAACACGAATCCCAACGCGTCGGCACCCGCCTCCACCGACATCAGCGCATCTTCAAGATTCGTTGTCCCGCAAATCTTAATCCAAGTCATAAAGACATTTTGTTTTCGATGGAGCGACGCGTGCCCCGCCCGTCTAAAAAATCAGCGACTCGAAATTGGCAAGGAAGCTTCTGCCAACAGCATACTCAGAGCTTCGCCCGGCCTTGGGGATTTCATCAGCGATTCCCCGATAAGAAACGCCTTGAAGCCCGCGGCGCGGAGCCGTGCAATATCGCCTCCACTACGGATGCCGCTTTCGGCAACGCTCAACACATTCTTTGGGATCAGGAGCGACAAGCGAAATGCAGTTTCCAAATCAACTTCGAATGTCTTCAAGTCCCTGTTATTCACGCCGATCATTTCGCATCCCGCGTCCAGTGCGATATTCAACTCCTCCGCATCGTGTACTTCGCACAAAACGTCCAAGCCTAACTCTGCGGCTCGCCGCGCGAGAGGAACTAACTCTTGCGCCGTGAGCGCAGCAACAATGAGCAAGATGGCGTCAGCCGAATTTGCCCGTGCCTCCAATAGCTGAAACTGATCAATGATGAAATCCTTGCGCAGGCACGGTAGTCTCGTGCTCGCCGAAACTCGCCGTAGATTCTCCAGCGATCCTTGAAAAAATTCTTCGTTCGTCAACACCGACAAAGCCGATGCGCCGGCAGTTTCCAGTTCTCCAGCCAATTGTTCGGGAACGAAGTCCGCTCGAATCAATCCGCGCGAAGGCGAGGCCTTCTTCAGTTCGGCAATCACAGCGACCCCGTCCGTGCCCTTTGCCTCCAGGGCACGCCGGAAGCCGCGCGGGATATGGCCTTGCGCTCGCCGCTCCAGTTCACGAATGCTCGCCAAGGAACGCGCTTTCTCTATCGCTTTTCGGGTGGCAGCAATAATATGTTCGAGACTTGTCGGCATAAAGCAGCCAATAGCACAGAGACTTTGGCGGATGTTGCGCCGCGAAAACACAACGGAGCGAAATATTGGAATTGAAACAAGGCCGGGAGTGACCGCGAGAAAGAGTGGGCGAAGCAGAATTTCGAATAAAACAGTTCCCAACCGGTCTCTACGGGTGTTGCTCCTTGGCGATGCCGGATAACTCCAGCATGATTTCCTTCAACCGGCTCTCGCGGTCTCCGTTGGCGCGGACAGCCAATCCGGCCGGTCGCTCCTGTTCCGAGTATCGGTCATTCATGTGGCGGATGGCCGCAATCTCCTCGCGCAGCGCCTGAACCCGGCTTAGTACGTCGGCTGTATACATCCATATAGTTTACCTCCAATTGGGAACGAACGCCGGGATACAGGATAACAAGTGACGGGAAGCCAATGAGTGGGGCAGTCGAGTCCGCAGGTTACTTCGACTCCGTCTTCAGCTTCTCAATCTGCCGCAGATGATTTCCGGTGTGCTTATCCAATCGCTCGACTATCTCGCTCAACAGCACGTCGCGTTTCTGTTCCGGATGATAAGCTGATTTCGCCAAGTCCTGCGGCCTTATCCTCCGCAAAATACGCAGATTGTGATGGCGGTTGACGCCGAATAGCGCAACCATTTCCGCCGCCGGAGTCTCCATGTAGCCCAGATTTCGCGCCCACGCGTTCTGGTCCATAGGAGCAATTGCCGGTTGGTTCTCCGCGAGGATTTGCCGTATGCGGTGTCCAAACACGATTTCCACGTCGGCCAAATGTCCAAGAATTTCCAGGATGCTCCACTTATCCGGTGCCGGCTTATAGCGCAGCACCGAGGGAGGTATCCCGGAAATTGCCGCCGCCAGTTGTCTCGGATTGTTTTCCGCCGCCTCGATATGTTTTTTGCATTCAGCCTCGGTCATCGAATCCTCGCTGGTTTATTTCAATCCTGATTTGTCGGTAACACAATCTTATAGCTATTGTTAGTCATATCGCTTTCCGGCACGCTGCCGTCGTTCACGACCGCCTCCTTCGGAATAGAAGCAGATTCAATCCGGATTGACGCTTTGGACTTCGCGCGAACCACCAGCCGCTTGCTGATTTCGGCGCCTTCCGTCCGCAAAATTACCGGAACTTCCGCTCCCGCGCTCCCAAGATTTTCGACGGTAACGGTGACCAGGTAAACTCCCTTGAGCATTTTACGAGGATAAACCGATTCAACTCGAAAGTCCGGCAGCCCGCGATCGCGATATACCCAGTCATCGAAGAACCATTCTAGATCGCGATTCGATTGTCCTTCGATCAGGCGTGGCATATATGAAGGTTCTTTGTCTTGATCGGGACGGTATTGTGCCAGTGCCTGCGTCAAGGCTTTGTCGCCGATCATGTCGCGTATCATCCACCAGACATACATCGCCTTGCTGCGGTAGAACTCTTCGATAGCGGTATTAATGAGCGACTCAGCCGCGGCTGCGTGAGGATCATGCCCCTTCACAACCGCAATTTCGCTTGCCGCAATGGATCCGCGATGTGTCACCATAAAGTCGAGTGCCTTCTGGCGGCCGGCATTGTTCTCAATGTAGGCAGCTTGAGCGAAATGTGCCAGTCCCTCATAAATCCATAGCCTCGTGGATGGAAAAGCAGCATGAGTCAGCTGATGAACCGCAACCAATCCGTATTTTGTAGAATCGTTGCCCGTGAGCGGCGCAAACAGGACGCTCCCACTTTCATACGGGGAAGCCTGCGAATCCGCCAGTTCGATAACCTTCGCTTTGTTGCGCGGCGTGCCGAACCATCCAGTCACAAAGGGCGCAGCCAGATCAAAGGCTAGCGCATAATTTTCCGCATTAGAGTTGTGCCCAGGCAAAAAGTAAACGCTCAGATGTTTCCGGCCGAGAACGGAATAATTTCCGATGCCGAAACCGGGGGAAACAAGATTCATGGGGGAGAATCGGTGTTCCTGACAATCCGTGGTTGATACCGCCGAGTTCCCGCTTGATGCCGGCGCCGAACTATCATTCATTACGCTGATGAACTTGGATTCATCTGCGTCCAGGCAGAGATCAATCGCCATACTCGCCGCGGTCTCCCTGCGTTTCCACTTTCCCACGGTTTCGAATACTGCATTTCCATCCGATAGACTTGCCGCCTCCATCGCCACCGGATACCAGGCCACATACCCAGCCCCGCGAACGGCGGTGAACGACCTTCCAATCTCGTCCCAATCGTCATGCGGCGCCAGCTCTTTCGGAACTCCTATTCGTCGCAAGCGCGTCGCATCCAGAGGAATGATCCCTTCGTATCCGACATTCAGTTCGACCGAACTCTTAGGGAAAATTTCTTGAGGCAGCGTCACAATTGCTTCTGAAAGCGCACCGGTGTGATCAATGTCCGACGTGTAGGTCTGCGCGTCGAACTCGACCGGCTTGTCACCAATCGCGATGGCGCTCCAGTGCAGACTCGACGATATTTGCAGTGAAACATGCTTCTGGGGCGAATCCGAGTCGTTCCGCAAAATGATTGTTCCGCGCACGCCAATGCGTTGCTGCTCCGGCTCAATCCTGACGTTGAGGTCGTAGTTCGTGAACGTGAAAGCTTCGCGCTCGAGAGAGAATGCCTGGAGTTGCCACAGGCAAAGCCCGAGAACCATCAAAAGCCATTTCATTTCTATTCGGATGACTCCAGTTTCATTCTCCTCTGGCGCACGATCTCATAGAGTATGACGCCCGCGGCCACGGAAACGTTTAATGACGGCACCTTTCCGAGCATGGGAATCGAAACCAGGAAATCGCATTTCCTCGCCACCAGCTGGTGAATCCCTTTGCCTTCAGCCCCAAGGACAATTGCGCAATCCATGTTGTAGTCGAGAGAGTCGTACCTCTGCGGACCACGCTCGTCCAGCCCGACAGTCCATATATTCCTGGCTTTCAATTCTTCCAGCGTGCGCGCAATATTCGTGACTTTCGCCATAGGCAAGTGCTCGCTTGCTCCCGCTGAAGCCTTGGCAACGATCGCGGTCACGCTGGCAGCGCGACGCTCCGGAATGATCACGCCATCCACGCCCGCAGCGTCCGCGGTTCGGATGACGGCGCCCAGGTTATGCGGATCTTCAATGCCGTCGAGCACCACCAGCAGAGAATGCTGACCGCGTTTCGCATCCACCACATCGTCAAGATCGTTATATTGCTTTGCCGATGTAACCGCCACCACGCCCTGGTGCGCATTGTTTCCCGCCATTCGGTCTAATTCCGCGCGGGAAACAAATCGCACTGCAACCCCCTGCCTCCGGCACTCATCCACCACGCGCTGGAGCCGCAGATCGTGCCGCTCTTTGGAAACTCCCACCCATGTGAAAGCCCGTCCTCGCGCCTTCAGGGCTTCCGCAACCGCATTGATTCCGTAGATGTAATTCATGCGCAGCCAGTTTACCGCGTGACAAGATTGGCCGAGAACCCTTTGTGCCGCCTCAATTCGAGTCGGCCGCTCACGCCATTTTGGCGGTAGAGACTGAACGGCTGGTTCCATGCGCGAATTGCGGAGCTTTGCTCCGCCGGACAGCCGAGAGCGGCTGTCCCTGCGTGGTCTACTGCGTGGTTCCGAGAGCGCAAATCTTCTGGTATGCTGCGGCGGTATTCGTAGCATCCTCCGGACAGGAGAAGTTTTATTCAAGTGAGGTGAAGACTATGCGACGTACAATCGGAATTCACATGTTGTTTGTGTTTTTGTTCCTCATGACTACCGTGGGCTTCGCTCAGGATTTTACCGCCGACGCCTACAGTTCGCATTCTGCCGCCGATGAGGTGGCTAAGATTTTCGTCAGCGGCAACAAGGTTCGCATTGAGCCGCAGCGTGACAGTGATAACGAGGGATTCGTTATCTGGGACGTCAATGGGCATCACTACATGGTTGTGATGCCGCAGAGGCACATGTTCATGGACTTTGGCGGCCCCATGATGCAACAGCAGGTGCTCGCTTTTTGGCGCCCGGCTGATGCAAACAACGCTTGTCCCGATTGGGAGCGGCTCGCTGTTCAATTCAAGGCGCACGAAAAACTTGGCAGTTGCCATAAAGTTGGCAATGACACGGTGAACGGTCGAAGCGCTGTGAAATACGAAGGATCTTCGACGGATGGCAAGACGGGCGACGTGTGGGTGGACACAAAGCTGCATTTCTTAATCAAGATGGCTGATGCGGATGGAAATGTGACCGAACTCCGCAACATCCGCGAAGGATCGCAGCCCGACAGCCTCTTTGAAGTTCCTGCGGGATACCAGAAAATGGAGATGGGCGGCGGGATGAAGATGAATAGGCCTGAGCCGCCTTCGCACTAGCACTGGCGAAGGACGCGGACGGAAAGAGCGGCGAGAAAAAGATTAAAATAGCGGCAAGGGAGTGTTGCAGGGGAAATATGTCTTTATCAGCGGTGATCGTGGACGATGAGCAACTGGCTCGCGACGAACTTGCTTATCTGCTGAAAAATGTTGGGGATGTTGACGTCGTGGCTCAAGGTGAAAATGGCCTGGACGCGATCAATTTGATCCGCGAACATAACCCTGATTTGCTTTTTCTTGACGTCCAAATGCCCGGTCTTGACGGCTTTGGCGTCATTAAGAAGCTGCTGGACAAGAAAGTTTCGCTTCCGAAAATCGTGTTTGCCACTGCTTTCGACCAGTACGCCGTGAAAGCCTTTGAAGTGAATGCGGTTGACTACCTGCTCAAACCTTTCGACAAGAAGCGGGTCGCTCAGTCGGTGCAAAAAGCCCGAACCAAGCTCGAAGCGGGCAGTTCAACTTCCGATAAGCTCGAGACCCTGGTAAGAATGCTCGAATCCCAAAAGCCGCAGAGCTCCAAACTTTTGCTGAAGGCCGCAGGCAGGCTTTTTCTGGTCAGCCAAAAAGATATTTGTTTTGCTTCCATCGAAGATGGAGTCATCAGCGTTGCCACGACCGGGTCCAACGGAATGGAGGGGCAATCCAATTGCCGTACTTTGGAAGAACTGCTGAGCAGCCTTGATCCCAATTCCTTCTGGCGCGCTCATCGTTCTTATCTGGTGAATATCAATCGGATTAAAGAAGTCGTGCCCTGGTTCAAAAGCTCATATCAGCTTCGTATGGACGACAAAAAACAGACCGAAATTCCCGTAAGCCGCGCTCAAACCAAGCGCCTCCGTGAGCTATTTGGTTTGTGAACGGGGTTATTGACCCAAATCTGTTCTGTGGGGATAACTCGACCGCGGATGGCGCTTCCCACTGAGAAACTAATTTCGGATTTGACAAAGCCCATTGGAAACATCCAATTTGCAAGCGATTCGCGCTTGCATTACGCGATGGCACAGTGTAATCAATTAAATGACCCCGTGAGCGAGAAAAAGAACAATGGCACCTCGACGTATGAACCACTCAGTAGTGTTTGGGAGGGAAGTGACGGCACCCTGCTAGAGGCGATGTTCGAATTCTATGCGACCATTCCGCCCGAGCCGATCTTGGACGCAACTTTTAACGCAGGCCGATTCTGGAAAGGCTCCAAACGGCGTGTCGTTTCGATGGATATTGACCCGCAGTACAAACCAACAATCGTCGGCGACAACCGCACAATGACAGGCGTAGCACCCGCGCAGTTCGGTGTCGTCGTCTACGATCCCCCGCACGTCGGACCGCAGGGCCGCGATAAGAGCAGGAAGCGATTTGATGTGGACTTCGGGGCCACGGTAGAGTGCGGCAAGGAACATGATTGGAGTCTGAGTTACCTGTATCCGCCATTCTTGCAGCAAGCCAGGCGAGTGCTAAGGCCGGATGGCCTGCTGCTTGCGAAGATCACGGACATGGTGAATAACCACAAGTCGAAATGGCCGCACTGTGACTTCATGAGAATGGCCGAGAACGCGGGGTTTACTGTGTGTGATCTGATCATCAAGATCAGAAACGGGCCGATGGTTTCAACCAAGTGGAAGCAAGCTCACCACGCGCGAAAGCGGCACTGCTTTTGGATCATTTGCCGCAACGGTGATGACTGCGAGCGGCGGACGGCGGTTACTTCTCCGGAAATAATTCGTTCCATCGGCTTACGCGATCTGTTCCCGGACGCCCAACACCCGGAACCTTGCTACCAAACCCGCTCTCGTTCCATTCCGGTCGGTAGTGAGTCATGAGCGCAAATTCTGCTGCAAACACCCACCATTCGCTGTCAAACGTCAGATAACGACAACTCATGTCGGCCAGGTCGATTTTCTGGCGACTGCTGATCTTGCTGACGTGCTCAGTCAGCCGAGATCGCAACGTTCTCTTGCTCTTGGTCGTTCCCTTCGATGCCTTGCCGATATAAACAAGCCTGTCCTTGTAATAAAGGACGTAAATTCCGCTGGCCTGTGGCCCTGCGCCTTTTGTTAAGGGAAGAAGCGGACTCGCCTCCAGCTTCTCAACCGCCTGGGTGCGAATACCTCGGTCCAGGTCAAAGTCGAAATGATGCGGGTCGCTGCCACCAGTGTTAGGCATAATTAATCGGCTGATGCTGCCATCACAATATAAAGAGTGAACCGGTCGCGATTAACCGCCAAAGGTTCGAGTTCCGCTGGCCGTTGTCTTCTTTTTCCGCCCCCCGAGGCTATTGTGACCAACAAGAGAATCGTTAATTTCCCGCTTAAGAAGTTCGGCCTTTTCCTCGGAAGTATGCTCTCGCGCAGGGAACCTCTTTTCGAGTTCCGCTCGAAGCATATTGAATTTGGCTTGTGCTGCGCGTTGAGATTTCGTAGACAGGATCTCCTCACGGCGCAGAGTCACCACCCAAAGGCCCTCCGCATCCTTTGATAGGTGAAGGTCACCAGGTAAGAATGACAGATTCATAATGCCTTTAAGGGCTACCGAAGGATATCACCCAGCGCGGTCGTGCTTAGAAATGTCCCTTCGATTCTCTTGCCTAACCCTGAGGCAAGGCAACGTTGTTCGATTGAAGCCTTACTTGAAACGCCGATGTAGAGCATACCAACAAATCTGCAACCAATCTGACATGGCCCGCATCTTACAAAAATCCATTAGTGTATCTGCCTGAGTGGGTTTGATGGCAATGGACTCGATTCCATCTCGAAAAACAGTTACCAGAGCGATCACGCTGCTGGGAATCCTGCTTGTCGCGATCAGCGGATTCGCGCAGGCCGTTCACGTCCATCCCGATAATTCCAAACTCCCCAGCCACGAATGTTCAATTTGCTCTGTCGCCCATTGCGGAGTCATAGGCACCCCGGTCTACCAGCCAGTGCCGGTGGTTGTCAGTTCGACGCTATGCGTCGCTCCTGACATTATTCTTCGGTCCACGTCATTTGTTCTATCCCTGCGCATTCGTCCTCCACCATCGGTCTAAGGTCGCTTTGCCGCTATCAAGCTGAACTTTAACGACCGAACCCGAAAACTCTTTGGAGGATTTCATGCTGGCTTCCTATAAGAAGTCGCTTCGCGCGGCTTTATTGCTAGTTTTCTGCTGCACTTTGAGCATTTCGATTTATGCGCAGTCCAACTCTGCATCTGTCAGCGGCACGATTCTGGATCCTTCCGGCGCCGTGGTTCCAAAAGCAACCGTGGAGATTCACAATCCGGTCAGTGGATTTGACAGTACGACCGTCACGGACGCCAGCGGCAAATTTACCTTTGAAAACGTACCGTTCAATCCCTACCATATGACCGTTACCGCCACGGGCTTCGCCTCGTACGTTCAAGACATCGATGTCCGATCCGCATTGCCCTTGGACGTTAAGGTGAACCTTCAGGTGGGCGGATCTTCTGAGACTGTCACCGTGGAAGGCGAGGCAGCGGATCTCTTGGAGAACGATCCAACCGGCCACACCGATGTTGATCGCGGATTGTTCGACAAGATTCCGTTGGAGAGCGAGTCATCGTCGGTGAGTTCCCTGGTTACGCTGGCATCGCCGGGAGTCGCTGCGGACTCGAACGGCTTGTTTCACGGGCTTGGCGACCACGCTTCAAATTCATTTTCGGTGGACGGACAGCCAATCACCGATCAACAGAGCAAAGTCTTTTCGAACCAGATTCCCCTCGATTCAATTGAGTCGCTTACTGTGATTCCGGGCGCGCCACCGGCGGAATTCGGCGGAAAGACAAGCCTGGTGATCGTCGCGACCACGCGGTCTGGCCAGGGCGTGAAAACGCCGCATGGCAGCGTGAACGCGTCTTACGGTTCATTCGGTTCGTCGAATCTCGGATTCGACCTGAGTTATGGTGGCGATAAATGGGGGAATTTCATCTCCGCGAACGGCCTGAATTCCGGCCGATTCCTGGATCCGCCGGAATTTGCCGTAATGCATGATAAAGGCAACGAACAAAATATATTCGATCGAGTGGACTATCAGCTTTCAACTAAAGACTCGATTCACCTGAACTTAGGCTATAGCCGCTCCTGGTTCCAGACGCCGAACTCGTTTGACTCCCAGTTCGCAACCCCATGGAACGGAGTCTCCGTCAGCAATAATGGACTGGATCCCAATGGCAACCTGGTCGGTCCCGCCGACCAGCGATCCAAGATCCAAACCTTTAATATCGCTCCGACATGGACGCGAGTGATCAATCCGTCCACTGTGACGACATTCGGCGCCTTCGTGCGACGAGACGCATACAACTACTACCCCAGCAACAACCCATTTGCGGATCTGGGCCCACCCAATCTGCAACAGCAAACGGTATCGCAATACCGAACGCTTACCAACACCGGCTTGCGTGCGGATATTACGCACCTGAAAGGCATCAACAACATCAAAGCGGGAGCTACCTATCAACAGACATTTCTTAGGGAGAACTTCAACCTCGGAATTGTCGATCCTAATTACAATGCGCCGTGTCTGGATAACAACGGCGCGCCAGTGTTTGTTGGGAACCCGGGCGTGAATGACCCCAGCAATTGCGCGGGCGCCGGCTCAACCGATCCCGTCGCTTACCCGTTGCCGTTCGCGGCGAATCCTGGCTTCAACCCGTTGCTCGGCTGCTATGACCTGACGCGGTCGACTCCGTCCCCGGCGGACGGTTGTCCTGGCTCCTCCAGCGGTTTGTTCCCTTTTCACGGGCATACGGACATCAAAGAACTTGGCCTCTATATCCAGGATTCAATCTCCAAGGGCAACTGGTCCCTCAACCTGGGAATCCGGGGCGATCTCTACAACGGCTTGGTGGTTGCTCGCCAGGCAGAGCCTCGCCTCGGTGTGGCTTACAACATCAAGCAGACCAATACCGTTCTTCGTGTTTCTTACGCACGCACACTGGAGACTCCCTTTAACGAGAATCTTGTGCTTTCGAGCACAGGCTGCGCAGACCCTGTCTTGAACTCGCTGCTTGGTTGTTCTTTGCCTGCTTCAGCGGGCGCGACACCGTTCAATCCCGGCTACCGAAATGAGTTCCACGCCGGCCTGCAGCAGGCGTTTGGGCGGTATCTGGTTGTGAGCGGGGACTACATTTGGAAATACACGCACAACGCGTATGACTTTAGCGTGTTGGGCGCCACCCCAATCACTTTCCCCATCGATTGGCACAATTCCAAGATTCCTGGCTATGCGATTCGTGTGAGTGTGCCGAACTACCACGGATTTACGGCTTTGGTGGTGATGTCGAGCGTGGCGGCGCGTTTCTTTACCCCACAGATCGGTGGTGCGGGTGCGGTTCCGGCGGTGGCCTTCAATAGCGGGAGCACGCCGTTCCGCATTGATCATGACGAGAAATTCAACCAGACAACGCACATTCAATACCAGCCCTGGAAGACTGGTCCCTGGCTCGGCTTCAACTGGCGCTACGACAGCGGCCTGGTTGCCGGACAGACGCCCTGTTTCGGCGGCAACTGCGCCCAAGGGATAACCGTAGGCGGCACCGACTACATCGGCCTGACCGATTCGTTCGGAACTCCGTTAACCGCCGATCAGGAGTTTCAGTCTGGGCTTTTCTGTGGATCGCAGCGCGCCACTCCATTCACTCCGATCGGGGTTAGCATCCCAGGCAGCGCGGCGCTTGCATGTCCGGTGTCGCAATATGGATCCACTCAGCTGAACGTGCCCAAGCCGAACACCGAGGACGACGATCACAATCCGCCTCGCATCGCGTCAAGGAATCTCTTCGATATCGCTCTGGGAGACGACAATCTCTTTAAAGGCGAGCGGTACAAGTGGAGTCTTAACCTTACGGCGATCAACGTGACAAACAAACGTGCGTTGTACAACTTCCTCTCAACGTTCAGCGGAACGCACTACGTCACTCCGCGCGCGTTGACAGCTGAGATCGGGTTTCATTTTTAGTGGCGATCCACTTCTGTGAGGACAGGCGCTCAAAACGCACTGTCCTCGCGTCTTTCCACAGGAAATGTTTCCGATTAAGGCCGCGTTCCGAATTCAAACCGCTAAACTAAGATCAAGCAAATCCCCCTGAAAGTCGTAATTTGTGGCGCCGTTCTTGGAAGTCTTTGGGTTCATATTGACTTGAAACTAATAGTTTGCAAAACTGTGCGGGTATTGATCGCGACCTAGGGGATGGAACTTCTTCTAAATCTTTGCTGGATCATGCTTGCCGTCCCTGCCTATTGGCTATGGAGGCATCAGCCTGAGCGGGCAAGTGGACGGGTTCGCCGCCCGCATTCTTTTATATTGCTCTCGTGCGTATTGTTGCTGCTGTTTCCGGTCGTTTCCGCCACCGACGATATGCACGCAATGCGTCCGGAGATGGAAGAGTCAAGTGCCTCAAAATATATCGCAAGGCACGCGAATGGCGACAAGTCGGCATCCGTTCGGTTACCGGTTGGAACTAACCCTCAAATCTCTTCTTTTGCGTTTTATCCGAGCCACGAAGTTTGCGGAAACACCTCATCGTTAGTCGGTGTGCCCCTTCAGACGGTAAGGCCCGGCACAGAGATTTCGCGTGCCCCCCCTTCTTTGAATTTCTGCTGACGTTTACCCGCGCTGCGAACTTACCGCGCGCGGTTCCTTCAACGTAATTTGAAGCCAGTCATCGCTCGGCGTTTCGGGAGGCCGGTACTTCCTGCCCGCCGCCGATACGGAGCGCCACATGCACAAGACTCTTTGGCGTTTTTCCGCTTGGTTTCTGTTGCTGGGCTTCGGAGCCACAGCAGCGGCCCAGCAGGTGCTGACGTGGGAGCAGGTGCGGGCGAAGTTCGAGCAAAGCAATCCCACGCTGCTGGCGGACGAGATGAATATCGAAGAATTAAGAGCGCAGGAAATTACCGCGTATCTGCGCCCCAATCCTGACTTCACTCTGGCAGTAGATGGGACACAAATCGCTCCTCGCAACGGTGTTTGGCGGCCGTTCGCGGGTACTTTTGAGTATCCCGGCATTAGCTACCTGCACGAACGACAGCACAAGCGGGAGCTGCGACTGGAGAGCGCGAAGAAAGGAACCGTAATCGCAGAGTCCAGCCATGCCGACCTGGACCGAACTTTGTTGTTTAACCTGCGCAGCGCATTTGTTTCAACGCTGCAAGCCAAGTCGGTGCTGCAATTGGCGAAAGACAACCTCGCCTACTACGACCATGTACTCGACGTCAGCGGCGAGCGATTCAAAGCTGGCGACATTGCCCAAATTGATCTCGACCGGCTGGAGCTGCAGCGAGTGCAATATGAATCCGATCTGCAAACCGCCGACGTCAATTTGCGCACGGCGAAAATCCAGCTTCTCACTTTGCTCAACGACCGGACTCCGATTGAACAATTCGACGTGACCGGGAGGTTCGATTTCGCGGATCAGGTCATGCCGCGCGATGAATTCCGGAAAATTGCCCTGGACACGCGGCCCGACCTGAAATCGGCAGCGGAAGCCGTGGACAAGGCCCAGACGGACCACAAGCTGGCAGTTGCGAACGGCTCTACGGATCCAACTTTGAGCGCGTGGTATACGCACAACTCGTCCAACAATAACCCGTTTGGCATCAATACGATCGGCGTCAGTGTAAGCATTCCACTTCGCATCTTCGACCGCAATCAAGGGGAAAAGTTGCGCACGCAACTGGACATCGCTCGCAACGAAAGATTGCGCGACGCGGCCGAAGCGCTGGTGCTTAGCGATGTGGATTCCGGCTATGCCACGCTCGACAGTACGCTGACGCTGTTGCGTCCGTACAAGGCCCAATACCTGAAGCAGTCAGTGCGGGTGCGGGACACGGTGTATTTCGCCTACCAGCACGGGGGAGCGTCGCTGCTGGATTTTATGAATGCGGAGGCCGACTACCGCAGCGTGCAACTGAACTACGTCAACCTGGTCGGCTCGTATTTGACGGCGGCAGCCCAACTGAATATGGCGGTAGGCCGGGAGGTGATCCCATGAAGATGAAATCTATTGGTCCCAGGTTTGCAACGGCTCTTTGTTTGTCTGCATGCTTTCTCTGGCTGAGCTGCAACCAAGGCAAACCCGATCCCAAGGCAGAAGCTCCACCTCCGGCAACGGTAGAGTCGGACCTGGACGCCAACAATTTCAAGGTGGACAACCCGGAACAGTTCCCCCTGGTCACCGCAGTTGAACACAAAGCCGTGTCTGCGTTGGACGTGACCGGCGTGGTGCAGCCTGATATAGCTCGCGCAGTTCCGGTGATCTCGTTGGCTGCGGGACGTGTGGTGGAGGTCAAGGCTCGCCTCGGCGATACGGTCAAGAAAGGACAGTTGCTGTTGAAGGTGCAGAGCAATGATGTGTCCGGTGCTTACCAGATTTATCTGAAGGCCGTGAATGATGAACGGCTTGCCCGTTTACAGTTTCAACGGCAGCAGCTGCTTTATAACAAGGGCGCAGTCGCAAAAAGCGTTCTCGAAGCCGCCGAAGATGGCGAACAGGATGCCAAAGTGGATCTCAATCATGCCACCGAGCAATTGCGAATTCTGGGCGTAGACAAAGAGCACCCCTCTGAGATCGTAGACATCGTCGCGCCTATCTCCGGTGTGATCACCGATCAGCAGGTGACAAATGCCGGCGGTATTCAGGGATTAGGTTCGCCCAACCCCTTTACCATCTCTGATCTTTCTTACGTATGGATTATCTGTGATGTTTACGAAAATGACCTTGATGCCGTGCGTGTCGGCGAGTATGCAGACATTCGTCTGAATGCCTATCCGAATAGAACTTTTAAGGGCCGCATTGATAATATCCTGCCGGTTCTTGACCCTGGCCTGCACACCGCGAAGGTTCGCATCGAAGTCGCCAACCCGGGAATGATGCGCGTCGGAATGTTCGTTACGGCGACTTTTTACGGCAAGCAGCCCGAAACGCACGCCGCCGTTCCAGCAACTGCCATTCTGCACTTGCATGATCGTCAGTGGGTTTATACGCCGATTAGCGCGGGGCATTTCAAGCGTCTGGAAGTTGTCACCGGGA
Organism: Terriglobales bacterium; assembly: GCA_050746185.1. Classification (GTDB taxonomy): domain Bacteria; phylum Acidobacteriota; class Terriglobia; order Terriglobales; family Acidobacteriaceae; genus PALSA-188. The sequence goes on from JBOGLA010000040.1 coordinate 138,489, forward strand.
ATATGTTGCCGGGAAACATGCAGGAAGTTGTTTCCGGGATCAAACCCGGAGATCAAGTGGTATCGAATGCACTTCCGCTGCAAAACACTGTGGAGCAGTAAATGGTGGCCAATAGATGATTCGCCGCGTCGTTGATTTCGCTCTCAATAATCGCCTGCTCGTCCTTGCGCTCGCGCTGATTCTCTTCGGCGCCGGCGTTGTTTCGTTCGAGCGTCTGCCGATTGAAGCCTATCCCGACGTGGCCGACAATTACGTTGAAATCATCACCCAGTGGCCGGGAATCTCGGCGGAGCAAATTGAACAGCAGGTCACGATTCCGCTCGAAATCGTCATGAACGGCATTCCGCATGTCGTTCACCTGCGTTCGTTTTCGTTGTTCGGACTCTCCGACCTGAAGCTGATCTTCGATGACGAAGAGGACAACGCCTGGAATCGCGAGCGCGTTCTGGAGCGGCTCGGCCAGGTCACGCTGCCGCTCGGCGTGGTCCCGCAAATGGGTACGGACTGGAGCCCAGTCGGTCAGATTTACTTTTTCACGTTGCACAGCACGAATCCGGCGTATGACCCGATGGAGCTGAAGTCCATTGAGGACTGGGTCATCGAAAAGAATTTCAAAGGCGTGCCGAATGTCGTGGATGTAACCAGCTTCGGCGGACCCACGCGCGAATACCAGGTTCGCGTTGACCCGAATAAACTTGTTGCCTACGGCTTGAGCCTGGCGCAGGTCGAACAACAGTTGACAAATAATAATGCGAATGCAGGCGGAAGCTTCATACAAGAGGGCCTGCAACAGGTCAACGTGCGTTCTGTCGGATTGGTCGATCGAAGCCAGGATATTGCGCAAACCGTCATTCTGACGAAGAACGGCACACCGCTTCGAGTAAAGGACATCGCGGTAGTGTCGCAAGGACCAAAGATTCGGCTAGGTCAGTTCGCCAGAGCGATTCACCGCGAAGATGGAAAGATCGTTGACAACGACGACGTGGTTTCGGGCATCGTCCTGCTGCGGAAGGGCGCAACGGCTGATCTTGCGCTGCAGGGCATTCACGAAAAAGTTCAGGAACTGAATGATCACATTTTGCCTCCCGGCGTGAAGATCGTTCCGTTTATTGATCGCAGCGACCTGGTCCATTTCACCAGCCATACCGTGCTTCACAACCTTACGGAAGGGATGATTCTGGTATCGCTCGTTCTTTTCCTTTTTCTTGGGAACGTCCGAGGCGCGCTGATCGTCGCCGCAACCATTCCGTTCGCGTTACTGTTTGCGGCCATTTGTCTCGATCTGAGGGGTATCCCCGCCAACCTATTATCGCTTGGAGCATTGGACTTCGGCGTAATCGTAGAAGGCGCAATCGTGTTGATCGAGAATATTGTGCGTCATTTACATGCTGGGAATGGCGGTCGCACCCCGGCTGAAAAGATCAGCGATGCCGCGCATGAAGTGCAACGTCCAGTTTTCTACGCCATCGTTATTACGATTACTGCCTTCCTCCCGATATTTACTTTGCGGCGTGTCGAAGGCAGGCTTTTTCACCCCATGGCTTGGACCGTAGTATTCGCGTTGCTGGGGGCGCTGGTTTTCTCCATTGTGGTCGTGCCCGTGCTGGCCAGTTTCGCTTTTGCAAAAGGAGCCCATGAATGGCGTAACCCGGTAATGGAGTTTCTAATTAAGCAGTACCGCGAAGCCGTGCGATGGGCCGTTCGTCACCGGATTATTACAGTAGGCGCGTGCGGAATCGGGGTTGCGATCGAACTCTTGCTTGCCTTCAGCGGTGTGATCGGTTCCGAATTTCTACCCCACTTGGATGAAGGTGCTCTGTGGGTTCGCGGGACGCTCGCGGCAAGCACTGGTCCGGACGAGGGCATTCGCGTTGCCAACAAGGCCAGAATCGCTCTTTGTTCTTTCCCTGAAGTACCGCAGTGTACCAGCCAGGTGGGACGCCCGGATGATGGTACCGATAACACTGGTTTCTTTAACACAGAGTATTTTGTTGACCTCAAGCCGAAAGATCAATGGCGCCCGGTTTTCCACGAAAACAAGGACGAGCTCATTGCTGCCATGCAGCGCGAACTCGACAAGATCCCCGGCGTGATATGGGGATTCTCTCAGCCTATTGAAGACAACATGGAAGAGGCAGTCAGCGGAGTCAAAGGCGCACTGGCTACAAAAATATATGGAGATGACTTAAGAGTCCTGGAGGCGAAGGCGGACGAAGTCGTCAACATTATGCGTGAGGTCAGAGGAATTGAGGATCTCGGCGTTTTTCGAGTGCTGGGTCAGCCTAATCTCAATATTACGGTTGACCGCAATGCTGCCGCTCGTTATCAGATCAGCGTGTCGGACGTACAGGACGCCATTCAAACCGCGGTTGGAGGTACTGCGCTGACCCAGGTCCTCAAAGGCGAAGCGCGCTATGACTTGGTTCTGCGCTATCTGCCGCAATATCGGGACACGAAAGATGCAATCGAAAATATTCGCCTGTTGTCGCCCTCGGGGGAGCGTGTGTCGCTGGCACAACTTTGCAAAATCCAGGAGGTCGATGGCGGCTCGGAAATCTACCGCGAGGGCAATCGCCGGTATATCGCGATCAAGTACAGTGTTCGCGGTCGCGACCTGGGCAGTACCGTGGAAGAGGCGATTCGCAAAGTCAACGAACGGGTCAAATTGCCCGCCGGCTACACGATTAATTGGGAGGGGGAATATGCCAGCCAGAAGAGGGCGGACGCCACGCTACTCATCGTGCTTCCCATCACGATATTCATCATCTTCATCATCCTGTACACCATGTTCAAATCGTTCAAGTGGGCACTGTTAATCCTCGCAACGATCGCTGTCGCTCCAATCGGCGGGCTGCTCGCACTGTTGATTACCCGAACCAACTTTAGCGTTTCTTCCGGCGTGGGATTCCTGGCGTTATTCGGCGTCTGCGTGCAAGCCGGAGTCATCATGCTGGAATACATTAACCAGCTTCGGGCCCGCCGATATTCCGTTGAAGACGCCGCCGTGGAAGGATCCGTTTTACGGCTGCGTCCCATCATGATGACCATGCTGGTTGCCACTCTTGGATTACTGCCCGCCGCGCTGTCGCACGCGATTGGTTCCGATTCCCAGCGTCCGTTCGCAATCGTTATTGTTGGGGGCCTGCTTGCGGCGCTGGTAATGAGCGTCTTTCTGCTGCCGACTCTATATGTATGGATCGCCGGAGAACGGGATGCCCTTCCTCAAGTCGAATCGGGATTCACTGGGTTTGAACACGTAGACTAAATAAATATTTCGCCCGACCTAGGCAGACATTCTTTCCAGCGCTGGCCGATTTCGTATTACCAGCGTGGAGCCCTCTAATCGGATGAGCTCCTTTTTTTTCAGCTCACTCAACAGCCGGGTAACGGTTTCTCTCGAGGCCCCGATCATCTGCGCCATTTCTTCGTGGGTTACTCCATTCCGGATGCGAATTTCGCTGCTCAGCGTGTGCTTCTCCCGCATCGGAGTCCACGAGAGGATCAATTTTGCCAGCTTCCCCGCCGAAGAACGGGCCAGCACCAGATCGTGAATATCCCGGTACGCGGTTTGGAAGTCAGCGCTCAATGCCTGCGCCGAATGAAGTCCCAACTCGCCATGTGATTCCATCAGGCGAAAGAGCGCCTCGCGCTCAATGAAATTCACCTGGCACGGCGCGGAAGTCTCCGCTGTCACTTCATAGCATGTCCCTGAAATCACCGCGCTCAAGCCCAGCACCTCGCCGGCCTCGGCCATTTTTAATATCAACACTTTTCCATCACGGGAAGTCGTGGAGAGCTTCACTTTCCCCGCGCAAAGCACAAAGGCGCCCCTCGGCATTTGTCCTTCCACGAACAGCACCGCATTGCCCGGATATGTGCTGATGTGACTTGCCGTGCTGAATGACTGGAGAACTTCCGAAGAAAGCGAGCAGAACCAGTGCTTCTTTCGCAACTTGCAGGAAACACAGTTCTCGCTCATGTCCAGTCCATACGGGGTATTCATTTTCACCGCCTTCGAAGGATGTTCCTCATGCTTTTCATTCCCATACTCCATCGCGATCCGGTGGAGACCGGTGCGGGTGCGTCGCAAATCTCGAACCAGCAGCCGTGCGTGCTCGGTTTTCGCCAACAACGCCGCCGCAACCCCTCTGGTTCCCCGGTCCCACGATCTTAGAGCGCTAATCAGTTCCCATCCCGAGCCACTGTCGCGCTGTCCGTGCCATTCCAGCGCACAATAAAACATGTAAAGGGGGTCCAGATGATTTGGCACAATCCGGGCCGAGTTGAGTTTTGCCCGTACTGAGCCAACGGGACGTCGCATGAGGCCGCCCGGCGGAGCAACCGGCGGCGATATGCCGAAATTGTTGGCACCATTAACAAAGTGATTGCCGACCGACATGGCTTTCCCAACCTTGGTCCAGGTCAATACGCTGGCAATCAAGGTTCCAAACTGGCACAGAAATGAAACCCCCAAGAAAATGAAACTGATTGCAAGGTTCCCGAAATGGAACCGTGACTTTTCTTAGCTTTTATTGACGTGCGCACGGCAGGGTTGCCGAAAGTTCGTCACGCAAGGGAGATTCACACGGCTTAGTCGTATCGGGCGGCGTGTCCTGATTCGTTGACGAAGGAAACAACCTCAAGCAGCAAGCTGGCAGCGCTCGTAGTTTGGAATCCTTACTCTATGTACTCGTCCCGATGGATGCCCAACTTCTGCATCCTCGATTGCAGAGTTGTCCGCTTCAAGCCCAGGCGCATTGCTGCGCCGTTGCTCCCCGCGATTACGCCGCCGGTTTCGCGCAGAACCTGCAGAATATGATCCCTTTCCACGCTCTTCAATGTTCCGTTCAGCCTTGACTCCTCGTAATTGGGCGGCCTTAATTCCGCTAACGGCACATTCAATACCGGGCCATCGGAAAGAATGACCGACCTCTCGATGAAGTTTTCCAACTCTCTCACATTCCCAGGCCACTCCCAGCCCGATAGCGCATGCATGGTTTCCGTGGGAATAGTCTCGATCTGTTTGTTCATGCGCCGGGCGAACTTTTGCACGAAATAGCGCACCAGCAACGGAATATCCTTTCCCCGCTCACGAAGCGGGGGCATGATGATCGGAAATACATTGAGCCGGTAGAACAGATCGCTGCGAAACTCGCGCTCCGTAACCGCCTTAGCCAGGTCCCGATTGGTTGCCGCAATCAGCCGAATGCTCACGCGGATGGTCCGGGTTCCCCCCAGACGTTCAAATTCCTGGTCTTGGAGTACTCGCAGCAGTTTCGGTTGCAGCTCAAGGGGAATATCGCCAACTTCATCCAGAAAAAGAGTGCCGTCGTCGGCGAGTTCGAGCCGGCCCACTTTTTGCGTGACCGCGCCCGTAAAAGCTCCCTTCTCATGGCCAAACAACTCGCTTTCGAGCAGCCCGGTAGGAATCGCGGCGCAATTCAGCTTGATGAAACTTGAGTCCTTGCGCGAACTCATGCGATGAATGGCGCGCGCCGCCAATTCTTTTCCCGTTCCAGTGTCTCCCAGAATGAGCACCGTGGCGTCGCTCGGAGCAACGGTTTTCGCCTGCCCCAACACCCGTTTCAGCGCGGGACTATCCCCAATAATCTCCTCGAAGTTTCGTTCCAGGCGGATTTCGTCCTCAAGGTAAAGCTTTTCTGTCGCCAGTCTCTTGGTCAGTTGCGCAATCTCTCGATAAGCGCGGGTGTTATCCAGGGCAATCGCCACCTGGGCCGCGACTTGCTTCAAAAAACTAATATCCTCGAGCATGAACGCATTGTCTTCGCGGCTGGCCAGATTCAACGTGCCCAGGGTTCCATCTCTCGTGACCAGCGGAATGCAGCACAAGGTACGCATACCCTGTTCCAACATCCCGTTGGCAAAGGTGGAATGCATTCCAAGCAGGTCGCCTTCAGTAAATACCTTGACTTCGTTTCCCTGGAAAACTCTCGCAAATAGAGGGGAATCGCCGATCGAAAGCATGATCTCCCCACCGACGAAGCCTCTCGCCAGGGGGAAATCCAAAGCGTGTATTCGCAGGGAATTGGTTGCTTTGTCGAGCAGTGCAATGCTCGCATACTCCTGCCGTATTACTTTCCGGATGAAGCCGGAAATCGCGGGGAAGAGTTCTTTAAGGTCGAGACTCGTAATTAAGGTCGCATTCACCTCGAGAAGCGTCTGCAGCCGGTCTTTCTCCAATTGCAGCGCTCCATACATCAGCGCATTTTCAACCGCCAGCGCGACCAGTTCCGCGATACGCCGGAGCAGGCGGAGATTCTTCTCGCCGTACACATCTTCGTGGGAGCTGCCCAATCCCAAAGCCCCCAGCCGCCTCTGCGCAGTCGTAAGAGGCAGGGTGCAATAAGAACGAATGCCCTTTCCCCGCAGGTAGGCCACGGATTCGGGGAAGTGTTTGTCCAGCCGCTCCTCCGGCACTACCAGCGGCTGCTGGTTACGCCATACCCATCCGCTGGTAGAATCCTCGATCGGAACTTCGTCCGGGGTGGTAGTGAGGGTGGACCCCTCCCAGGTGTGGACTCGCATTACATTTTTCAGGGAATCGTGTAAGGAAAAGCTGGCCAGTTCAAAGTCGGCAAGCTCGCGGAGCCGTAGAGCCAACTCTCGGAAGAGGTCCGGCAGCTCCTGGTGATGGACGACTAAATCGGCGGTCTGAAGCAGCGCTTCATAGCGGCGCAGTTCGCCGTGATGGTCAAGGTTGCTGCTGGAACCCATTTGCACGAATACACAGCCTACTCCCCCTCACGCAACAACTCTCTCTGAGCGCGCACAAACAGCAGTTCATCAGGTTATAACAGATTGCCGCCCGCCAAAGGGAAAATTCTGCCCCGAGGGCATGATCAGTGACTAAGTCCACGATTCGTCTATGGGGATTGCAAGATTTTCGTGGCGGCCTATCTGCGCAGCTTCCATACAATCTGCCGCAAGACTCCCAACCAAGCCACTGCGTCTCCCGCGGGGATCTTCGCCCGCCGAACCATGCGTCGAATTCGTTCGTCCACGTCCGCGATGGGACGCCGCTTCAAATATTCACTGGCGCGCATCGCTTCCAGAAGCAGTTCCGTAATCCGCTCCGAATCGCGGGCATCTGCATCTCTGTTTTTTTCCGCTTTCGAGACTGCCTTCGAATCGCGCACCAACTCGTACAGGCAGATCGCCACCGCTTGCCCCAGATTCATGGAAAAATTCTGTTCACTCGTCGGAATGCGCATCAGCCAGTGACAGTAGCTGAGATCGTGATTGGACAGTCCCCGCTTTTCCGAGCCGAAAAGAAGCGCGACCCGTCCGGATGAGAGTTTCTTGCGGATCATGCGAGCCCCATGTTCCAGCCGGCGCAGTGGATGTTTCAGATCCCGTTCGCAAGCCGCCGTGGTTCCAACCACAAGCGTGCAGTCCGAGACTGCATCGGCAACACTGGAGAATTCTTCCGCCTTCGCTAATACATGGGAAGCGCCGACCGCGGATCGAGCTTCACGGAACGCCGGATCATAGGGATTTACCACCCGCAAGCGAAGGAATCCGAAATTGCTCATGGCGCGGGCTGCCGCGCCAATGTTGAGCGGATTTCGCGTGTTCACCAGGACGACGCGAAGGCGTTCGGGTTCAAGCCGAGTAGCCAGGATTTCTATTTTAGAGCAGATGGCCAATCGCCTCTCCCCCGGAAGTCATTGAAAATTTTGCGCATTCTCCTCTTGACATTACATTGCAATATGCAATACTATTATTTCGATAAGTTATATGACGATGGGACAAAAAATCCGCTACCTCCGCGAAGTCGAAGGTTCGCTGCGCGGTTTAGGTCGGCCATTGACCCAACTCGAACTGGTTCGCGCCATCCGCAAGGAGAAGGGCAAGACTATCAGCCAGTCCTATATTTCCCAGATCGAGGGCGGAACCAGGCCACACATGACGCAATCAACTCGTGCGGCCCTGGCAAAGTTCTTCCAGGTCCACCCGGGGTTCCTGGTGGACGATCCCGAGGGCTATCACACCGAATTGATTTCCGACCTGCGGACCAGCGAAGGCCAGCTCGACGTCTGGTTGCTGCACGGGGCAGAGCGCTTCGCCAGCGATCCAGAAGTCAGTGAAGTGATGATCAAAGCGGCGCGGGAAAAAGATACGCGGCGATGCTTCATTCTGCTCGGCGCAATTTTAGATACGCCAGGCCTTGCCGACCGCCTGATCGAAACATTGAAGCCACATCCCAGGAAGACTCCGAGGGAGGCGTGCTCGTTATGACATGGGCTGATTTCTATTTGATGTGCTTCGTCGTCGGACTCGTCTTCAGCGTTGTGTCGGTAATTGGCGGCGGCTCGCGCTGGCACCTCCCTCATTTGTCGCACACCCACGTTGCTATTCCTCATATTCCACACGCCGCCGGAAGCACGGCAAACCGAATCTCCGGGCACAATTTAAGCATCGGCGCGGCATTTAATTTCGCCACGCTCGCCGCATTTCTGGCATGGTTTGGAGGCGCGGGATATTTGCTCACCCGCTACTCCGGCCTCTGGTTCGTCATGGGCATCGTCCTTTCCACGCTTATCGGCCTGGCCGGAGCCGCAATTATTTTCGTCTTCCTCTGCCGTGTCCTGACGTCGGAAGACGAAAACCTCGATCCCGCGGATTTCGAAATGACCGGCGTGCTCGGCCGCGCGTCCGTTTCCATCCGGCCGGGGGGCACCGGAGAAATTATTTATTCCCAGCAAGGAACGCGGCGCACCTGCGGAGCCCGCAGCGAGAGCGGAGCCATCGCCAAAGGCAGCGAAGTGGTGGTGACCCGTTACGACAAAGGAATTGCGTATGTGAGGCCCTGGAGCGAAATGGCGGGTGAGGAACTTGAGCAACCCTCTGAAGCCGTTCTGCCACAGCCACAACAAAGAAAGGACATCCAATGAACCGCAAGTATTTTGGTCTTCTTAGCGCGCTGCTTTGGGTCGCGCTGCCTGTAATCGCGCTTCGTTACTGGATGGTCTGGGACCGTCTGCCCCAACACATGGCGAGCCATTTCGATGCCGCCGGAAATGCCAATGGCTGGATGTACCGCGAGCAATCGCTAATGTTCACCTTGGGATTCGTAGCCTTCATGCTCGCCGTCTTCTCATTAACTCTTTTCATCATTCATCGGAAATATCCGGTCGGACAGCTTTCCTGGGCCTTACTGGCATTCTTCCATCTTGAAATTTGGACGATCATCATAATGCTGAATTCCACTCTGAACTACAACTTGAATGGCGCGCCGATTATCACGACGCCGCTGTTGGTGGTAACTCCGATTGGAGTTCTGGCGCTCATCGCAATTGGGTTCAGCGAAAAACGCGGTACCGCTCTGGCCGCAACTGACATCATCGCCGAGGAGGAACACGCGGGAAAAATATGGGGAGCGGTCCTGGCAATCCCGTTGATTGGTGGGTTTTGGGCAGTTGCCGCCCTCCCCGATTCGTCGCTTCGTCTTGCCGCAGCCATTTTTTGTGTTGTTTTCATTGGAGCATGCGCAATGGCTTGGACCGGCTTTCAGTATTACTTTACCCGGCATGGCCTCGAAATCCGCACCATGGGTTTCCGCCTGAAATCCGTCCCTGCCGGAGAGATCAAACAATATGCCGCGGCTCCATGGAGTCCGCTATGCGGTTACGGAGTTCGCGGCCTCGGCAATCACAAGGCTTACGTCTGGGGAAATCGCGGAGTCAAAGTCACCATGAATGATGGCGAACTTTTTCTGGGACACAACGATCCCCAGCGCATCATTCATGACTTGGACGCCATGAAGCAGGTGGCAAATTAAGTTTCGATGGAGGGACGGGCGCCCTCGCCCGTCCGGATTGGAAGATTAAAGGAGGCAATCATGTTTGGTTTATCGGGCGTGGTGGAAGCTTGGATATTCGTTGGCCTGGGAGTCATGGTCATCCTGTTCGTGATGAGCGGAATAGCAAGGCTTTATCGCAAGGCTGGTCCCCACGAGGCACTCATCGTGTATGGCCTGGGCGGAACGCGGGTGGTGAAGGGCCACGGGACATTAGTGTTTCCCATGGTCCAGATATGCCGAGAACTTTCGCTTGAACTGATGTCGTTCGACGTGGCGCCGCAACAGGATCTTTACACCAAGCAAGGCGTCGCGGTCACGGTCGAGGCCGTCGCGCAGATCAAGGTCAAGTCGGACATAGAATCCATTTTGACCGCCTCGGAACAATTCCTCACCAAGACCGATCAGGAACGCGAGGGCTTGATCCGGCTGGTGATGGAAGGCCACCTGCGCGGCATTATCGGGCAGCTCACGGTGGAAGAAATCGTGAAGCAGCCTGAGATGGTCTCCGACCGCATGCGTTCCACGTGCGCCGAAGACATGAACAAAATGGGTCTGGAAGTGATTTCGTTCACCATCAAAGAGGTTCGCGATAAGAACGAGTACATCACCAACATGGGCAAACCCGATGTCGCCCGCATAAAACGCGATGCCGACGTCGCCACGGCCGAAGCCGATCGCGACACCGCTATCAAGCGCGCTTTGGCCCAGCGAGAGTCAGCCGTCGCCAGGGCGCAGGCCGACCAGGAACGGGTGCTCGCAGAAGCGCTCTCCCTTGCCAAGCAAGCCGAGGCGCAGCGCGATCTTGAAGTCAAGCGGGCGCAATTCCTCGAAGTCACCAAACGCCAGCAGGCGCAGGCCGACAAAGCCTACGACATTCAAACCAACATCATGCAGCAGCAGGTGATCGCCGAACAGGTGAAAGTGCAACAGATCGAAAAAGAACAGCAGGTAAAAGTTCAGGAAGCCGAAATCAATCGTCGCGAGAAAGAACTTATCGCTACGGTCTTGAAGCAGGCTGAAATCGAGCGCCAACGCATCGAGACGCTGGCTGCCGCCGAAAAACAGCGCCTGATCGCCGAAGCCGAGGGCCACGCTTCTTCTATTCGCGCTCAGGGCGAAGCCGAAGCCGAAATCATTTTCAAGAAAGGCGAATCTGAAGCCAAGGCGATGAACGTCAAAGCCGCGGCTTATCAGGAATATAACCAGGCCGCGGTCATAGACAAACTATTCACCAGCTTGCCGGAAATTGTGAAGGCATTGGCCGCACCCCTGGCGAACGTGGACAAAATTACCGTCGTCTCAACTGGAAATGGCGACGCCTCGGGCCTTAACAAAATTACCGGAGATCTGACGAAAATGGCCGCGCAGGTCCCCGCCCTCTTCGAAACACTATCAGGAATGAGCATGAGCGAGCTGCTCGGGAAAGTGAGATTAATCGGCGACAAAAGCCCGAAGTCGGAGGTATTGCCTCCCGCAGACGGGAAATAATCCGAGAACCGTGAACTAAGAACAACTGATCTTTTCACAACAAGGAGTCCATCATGGCATTACTAGAGAGAGTATCAACGTTAGTCCGGGCCAACCTCAATGACATCATTGACAAGGCTGAACATCCGGAAAAGATGATTAAGCAGGTCATCCTCGACATGCAGAACCAGCTCCTGCAAGTTAAAACGCAGGTGGCCATCGCCATCGCCGATCAGCATCTGCTCGATAAGAAGCGCAAGGAAAACGAAGACAAAGTCGCGGAGTGGATGCGCAAAGCCGAACTCGCCGTTGACAAGAAGCAGGACGATCTTGCCCGCGCCGCCCTTCAGCGCGTCGAGAGCTATCGCGACCTGAGTGAAGGCTATGCCCAGCAGCTCACCGATCAAAAGGCGCAAGTCGAGAATCTGAAGACCGCGCTGCGCCAGCTTGAGCAGAAGCTGACTGAGGCGCAAGCCAAAGCTGATTTACTTATCGCTCAACACCGGCGGGCTCGGGCAGTCTCCAAAGCCAGCGACGCAAAGATGGCGTCTGGCAACGGATCAAGCGTGGCCGCCTTCGACCGCATGAAGCACAAGGTGGCGCACGCGGAAGCGTCCAGCCATGCCAAATCCGAGATCGCCGCCGACGACATGGAAGACCGTCTCGCCGCGCTGGAGAAAGAAGACCGCATCGAACAATTGCTGGTGGAATTGAAGGCCAAGCGCGGGGCGTAGATTGTTGCCCGTGCGGCGCGGGTGGCTCCTTCGACTTCGCTCAGGACAGGCTCCCGCCCGCGTGCCGTTCATTCTTGGTAGGTAGCCATTCCATGCAGCCGAGGCCCCGTCAGGCGCGCTTTTCGCGTAGTGGGTGGGAGAAATCACCGCATCACTAACGACTACTTTCGTCAGGCATCCCTGCTAGAGTTTTGACTTGACTATCTCGGAACTAATGCGTCGCGCTAGTTCGGGCAGCGGAGCCCGTAATCTTGGCCAAGCTCGAATGACCCACCCTGCCGGAGTCTGACCGTGCGGAATCCCACCTTGCACAAATCCCTCGTCCATTCAGGCAGGATGCTATTAATGAACTGCACACGAGTGGCGGTGTCCTTAAACATCTCGGAATCCAAATTCAATTCATGCCCGCTATTCGCACCCTCGCCGTGCACCCACACGTTAATGTCATAACCCATTCCGGTGAGCCTCTGCTGTAGATTGACAGGATCGGACATTCGTCAGGCTATAGCCAATCTTCCCAAGAACCGTGCGTACAACTACATCTCGCCCAGAACCCGCACCAAGATTGAAATCGTCAACGCTGCCCCACCTGAAGGGCCAATCACGATCAAGCGGTACAATCCGTCGAAAGGCCAAACTCCAAAGGCGGCTAAAGTAGAAACGATTTCGGCTGCGATGATCCGGCGAGTTGCACACGCAATTAGTGAGGGCGTCCCGATCAACATTGACCGCATTCTCGGTGCAAGTTACAACACACGTTCGGCATTGGAAGCGCTGTTGGCACACACACCGCAGTTCCAGTATTGCTATCCGGGGCGAATTGAATTTGGTGAGTCGTCGACTGAAATCAGAAAAGGCCACAAGCACCTGATGTGGCTTCCAAATGAGCCGCACAAGGCGGGGGTGACCCTTTACCGAGACGTCAAGGACATGACCATCTCTGAGATTCCGTCGAGAGATGCGGTCTATGAAGCTCTCGTCTTACCCGCCGAAGCGATATCGACCGGACCCGTCGAAGCCGCGCCCCCGCCCGAAGTCCAGCGGCGTCATGCGCAGATTCAGATTGCACTTGTCGAAATCGGCAGGCAACTTGGGTTCAAAACGTGGGTCGCCCAGAATGACAAAGCCATTATGTACAAGGGCAAAAAGCTCGGCGAGATGGATGGCGTTGTCGTGAGGCTCGAAGATGTGCAACTCCTGCAGGCGTACAACGACGCCGTTAAAGCGGCATTGTTGATCGATGTCGTGTGGTTCCGAAATGCAAAATTTATGCCTGCAGTGATCGAGATTGAGCATACAACGGGCGTTACCAGCGGTCTGACAAGAATGCAGAATTTTAAAGACCGAATCCCGCCATTTCCGACACGGTGGGTTATCGCCGCAGCAGACGAGGACCGGGACAAGGTGATGCAGGAATGCAATAAGCCACAGTTTAGAGGCCTGAACGCACAGTTTCTTGCCTACTCCTCCGTCGATGAATTGTATTCGCTGTGTCAGAGAAGAAAGATAAAGGGCGTGAACGACGATTTTCTCGATTGCTTCATGGAGCCTTGCCTGCCAGCATTGCAGTGAGAGTCCGAATGGACACAATTAGCCGAGAGCGCCGTAGTGAGAACATGCGGCGTATACGTGGGAAAAATACCAAGCCGGAACTCATCGTTCGGAGAGAATTGTTCAGGATGGGGTTTCGCTACCGTCTGCACGGCACCAAACTTCCGGGCAAACCGGATGTCGTCTTCCCGAAGCAGCGGAAGGCTATTTTCATTCATGGCTGTTTTTGGCACAACCATTCGTACAAGCACTGCAAGATTGCGCGCCTTCCAAAAACAAATTCAGGATACTGGGCTGAAAAATTAAGCCGGAACGTCGAGCGCGATATGGCTCGCCGTGCCGAATTACGACGGCTTGGATGGAAAGTACTTGTCGTCTGGGAATGCCAGTCGAAGTCAATCGAGACACACCTCGGCCGAATACGCCGATTTTTACAAGAGTGAGAAAGAATATCGACTGTCGCTTGGTGCCCCAGCTTCGCGCCGCACTTTAGCGCTAACCTCGGAATCCTATACTGTCGGACGTGACGGGTGTCAGTTTTTTTCGTGCCGAGTGGTCAGCTGGGTTTTCATGAATCCGGGCAGTCCCACTTTCCTGACGTTCAGTTGTTATCACCGCCGCTTGGCTTGCCGAGAGCTTAGGATGGTCTCGGGGGAAAATACGACGTGATGTCGGCGGCGCTGCTTCCCACCCTTTCTTTGTGAATAATGTTGGCAAAAGGCGTCGACCAAGCGCCCTCGACTTCATGTTTGTTGGTCAAATTTCAAAAAAAGAAGGCGAAAAATCCCATAATACGATCGGCGCAAATTCCCACCGGTCGAAAATCACGACGGGATGGGGAATCCGAAGTTCAGGTTGCTTTCGGGGAGTTCAAAATCTGTCAGGGGTGAGCCAGCCTCCCGAGGCGATTGGCGGACGCAAGTCGTTGGAGGAGGGCCATTACTGAGTTATCCGTACAGTATAATTTCCGGCAATTTCAAGCCGGCGGTTTAGAGGCGTCGTGCTAGCATCGTCACGTTGCATGACTAACCGGAGCAGTTTTATGAGTACGCGGATTCTCATAATTGACGACAGTCCTCTGGTACGCCAGCGGCTTCGAGAGATGTTGCAACAACATTCGGAATGGGAAGTGTGCGGCGAAGCGTCGAATGGCCGCGATGCGCTGGAGAAGGTGCAACTCGCGCAGCCTGATCTCATTGTGCTGGATTTTTTGATGCCCGGGATGGACGGCCTTCAGACGGCGCGCGAGATTGGAAAACTTGTTCCATCCATTCCGATTCTGATGTTCACGATGCATCTATCCAAGCAATTAGTAGAAGAAGCGCGGAACGCGGGGATTCGTGGTGCAGTTCCAAAGTCCGATGCAGGGCGGATTATTGAGGGCGTGGAAGCGCTGCTTCGAAATGAGCCGTACTTCTCGCTAAATTAGCGCTCCCGCGGCCGGAAATTCGCTTTCTTTGTGAAGCGCTCCGCTCAGCCCTTTACTATTTTTTCCCCGCCTCCATCCCAAACTGCGATTGTCTTGTTGAAATAAGCATAGTTTGCCAGATGGCAGCCGATGGCCGCGCGGTTGCCGAATTCCTCATTCTCGACCGGCTTTTTGCGGGTTCGAACGGAATTAAAGAAGTTCGCCTGATGATCGGACACGTCGCTGTAGCCGGCGGGCACGCCATAGGTCTCAACATTTTCGTCAGTTTTGTAATTCAGCGGAGCAGGCATGGGATGATCGGCCTGCCATTTTTCCAGATACTCCATTCGCATTTGTTGCGGCCATCCGTAGATCGAGTAAGACTCAGGCTGTGGGCGCGTGTCTTGAGGGCGGTAGGTCAAGGTGGAGTCTTTAATGATCATCGTCCCTTTGGTTCCATAGAACGCAATGAATTCGCCGCCCTCATTGTTGAGGTTGCAGCGCACGGCGAGGCGGAAGCCGGGATAATCGTAGAAGGTGTCTATGAGGTCGGGGAAATCGCGGCCATCCTTCCAACGGAAAAGGCCACCGGTGGACTGCGCGCGCTCGGCGGCGGTGTTGGTTCCGGTGATGAAGTGGACTCCAGAAATCAGGTGAACGAAAAGATCGCCGGCCAAACCTTCTCCATAATCCGTAAAGCAGCGCCAGCGGAAAAAGCGAACGGGATCGAACGGCCGTTTCGGAGCGTCCACCAGGAAAGCGTTCCAGTCAATAGTTTGCTCGCTCGCGTCGGGAGGAATGGGATAGACCCATGCGCCGCTGGCGGTGTTGCGGTCCCAATAGGCTTCGATGAAACACACATCGCCGAGCTTTCCGGAATCGTAGATTTCTTTGGCCTTGGCGTAAAGGATGGAACTAACACGTTGGCTGCCGATTTGAACGATGCGGTTCGCTTTATGCGCGGCTTCAATCATGGCGAAACCATCGTCCACGGTGTGCGACATCGGTTTTTCGCAATAGATATCTTTTCCGGCGGCGCAGGCGTCGAGGAACACCCTGCGGTGCTGATGGTCGGTGACGGCGATGATCACGGCGTCAACGTCTTTGCGATCGAGAATTTCTTTGTAGTTGCGCGTCGCCGGAACATTTTTCTTTACCGATTCCTGGGCCGCGGTGTGGCGCGAGTCGTAGAGATCGCAAACCGCAACGCACTCGACGCCGGGAACGCGCAGCGTTGCCTGAAGCAATTCGCAGCCTCGTACGCCGGTCCCAATCGAGGCAAAGCGGACGGTGTCGCTGGGCGACATCTGGGGGGAAGCAGCCCATAGCCGGGCAGGTTCCAGCAGCGTGAACTTCGCGCCGGCACCGGCCAAAGCAGCCCCGGTTCCAATCTGCATGAAGCGACGCCGAGTCCAAGAATTGTTCATAGATATCCATCCTCCGGAACTGACTTCCAGTTCCTATTTTTAATTTAGGAATTGCAACCGAGGGATTATTGCACAGTAGGCGAGCTATAGCTTAAGTTTTGAGCGGAAGTTTCGGGAGGGCCGAAGGCAGCTTCCAAAGCTTTGACTAGTTCGGTGGAATCTGTTTTGGATACCACCTTCCAAATCCCGGCCCACATCAATTCTCTTTTCAAGAATTGATCTTTGCTGAAGTTGGTAAACATGATCAACGGGACTTCCGGCAAAAGCCGTTTCAGGATGGCGGCGGTTTCGAGGCCATCGAGCTCAGGCATGGACATATCCAGCACAATTGCGTCCGGGTTCAATTCCTTTGCCTTTCGGACTCCTTCCTCCCCGTTGGGGGCTTCGCCACAAACTGTCCAACCGGGTTTGGTTGTCAGCAGCCGGCGCAAAGTGCGTCGAACGATGGCACTGTCGTCAATGATCAGAATGGAGATCGGCATATATTCGGTTCCCAGTTCCCCGTTCGACAATGCGCCTTGCGAAGATGGCGGCGCAATAGGGTGTTGTAGGTATTTAGACAATGAAAGGAACGAATAATGCCCGGTGGAAAGGGTTCAAAGGCGGCGGACAAAGTCTGCCCTGAGCGAAGTCGAAGGGAGTGTCCACCCCCACACGGTCAGACGGGCGAACTGTCATAGGCATCGAAACCTTCGGAATCTTTGGGTTCGCTGAAGCCGGCGAATTGCAGCCCGGATTCCATGAAACCTCCTAAAGAAACTCTGAACAAGTTCCGAAAAGAAACAGCAGGTTTCTCGACTTCGCACAATTACCCGTAAACCGGCAATTTGTGCTGCGCTCGAAATGACAGAGTGTAGTATTAATCAGAGTTTTCCTAAGCTTGTTTTACTCCTCGAATCTTCCTGAACAGCATCGTCAAGGGATCGTAGAATTCATCCACCACGCGCTCTTTAAGCGGAATGATCGCGTTATCGGTGATGCGAATTTCCTCGGGGCAGACTTCAGTGCAGCACTTAGTGATGTTGCACAGACCGATCCCGAGTTCTTCTTTGAGCAGACGAGTACGGGACCTGGAATCGAGAGGATGCATTTCGAGGCCGGCAACCCTCACAAAAAAACGAGGGCCGCCGAATTTTTCCATCTCCTGGTGCTCGCGAACCACGTGGCAGACGTTCTGGCACAGGAAGCACTCGATGCACTTGCGAAACTCCTGCACCCGGTCCACATCCACCTGGTACATTTTCCAGTCGGTTCCAGGTCGAGGTTGAAACGGAGGAATTTTTTTGTTCACACGGTAATTCCAGGAAACGTCGGTGACCAGATCTTTAATCACGGGAAACGATTTCATGGGCTGGACGGTGATGGGCTTGTCCAGGGGAAGCGAATCCATGCGGGTCTTGCAGGTCAGGCGGGGACGTCCGTTGACTTCCGCCGAACAGGAACCGCATTTGCCGGCCTTGCAGTTCCAGCGGACCGCGAGGTCCGGAGCCTGATGGGCCTGGATGTGATGAAGCGCATCCAGAACGACCATGCCTGGTGCAATCGGGACGCGGTAGGTAGCGGCCTGGCCACCGTCGCGGTTTCCCCGGAACACCTCAAAGACTGCTTCCGCCATCGCACCCCCGTTCCGGACGGGCGAGGACGCCCGTCTCTCCATTAACACTAATGCGAATTGTTGATGGCATCAACGTTCTTTACTCAGCACGACTTTTCTTCCGCGACCAGTTGTTTCAAGTCGCTGGGCATTTCGGCAACTGGCGATTGGCGCAGCGTCATAGCGCCCCCCTCGTGGGCGATCACATTATTCTTCGCCGCCCAAACGGGATCAACGTTGGGACAGTCAATGCGGCTGTGCGCCCCACGGCTTTCCTCGCGAGCAAGAGCGCATCGCGTAACGGCTTCGGCAACGGTGAGCATTGACTTGAGATCCTGCGCGAGGTGCCAGCCGGGATTGAATAATCGCGAGCCCTCGACGCTGATGCGTTCTGCGCGTTCTTTCAGTTTATCGAGCTCACCGAGCGCGCGAATGAGGTCCTCTTTATTGCGAAAGATGCCGACGAGACTCTGCATGGTTTCCTGAAGATCGCGATGAATCGCATAAGGATTCTCGCCGCTCGTGCGCTCGAAGGGAAGCAGCATTTCGCGGGCGGCATCTTCGATCTGAGTCGAATCAACCGGGGCATTCTCTACGGTCTTCGCGTGCTGGGCGGCGGCCAGACCGGCGCGTCGTCCGAAGACGAGCAGATCGGAGAGGGAATTGCCGCCCAGGCGATTCGCTCCGTGAAGTCCAGCGGCGGCCTCGCCGGCGGCGAAGAGTCCCGGCACGGTTGATTGGGCGGTTTCCGCTTCAACGCGAATTCCTCCCATCATGTAATGACAGGTCGGACCTACTTCCATGGGGCCGGCGGTGATGTCCACGTCGGCAAGTTCTTTGAATTGGTGGTACATGCTGGGGAGCTTTTTCTTCACGTACTCGGCGGGCTTCTGAGAAATGTCGAGGTAAGCGCCGCCGTGCTCGGTGCCACGTCCCTCGCGGACTTCGGTGTAGATGGAACGGGCAACGACGTCGCGGGTGGAAAGCTCCATTCTCTTCGGATCGTACTTCTCCATGAAGCGGTCGCCCAGTTTGTTGCGAAGAACGCCGCCTTCGCCGCGCACTGCTTCGGTGACCAGAAGTCCCTGCACTCCCGGGGGCCAGACCATTCCGGTGGGATGAAACTGGACGAATTCCATATCAAGAAGATCGGCGCCGGCGTTGTAGGCGAGAGCCATTCCATCCCCCGTGTATTCCCACGAATTGGAGGTAATCTTGTATGCCTTGCCGATGCCGCCGGTAGCCATGACGATGGACTTAGCGCGGAAAACTACGAATCGCCCCTGCTCGCGCCAGTAGCCGAATGCACCGGCGATGCGATCTCCATCTTTGAGCAGGCGGGTGATGGTGCACTCCATGTAGACGTCAATTCCGAGTTGCACGCCGCGATCCTGCAAGGTGCGGATCATCTCCAGTCCGGTGCGGTCGCCGACGTGGCAGAGCCGCTTAAAAGTGTGACCGCCGAATGCCCGCTGCAAAATATTGCCGTCCGCGGTGCGATCAAAAAGTGCCCCCCACTGTTCCAGTTCGCGCACGCGGTCAGGAGCTTCCTGAGCGTGAAGTTGAGCCATTCGCCAGTTGTTGAGTAGTTTGCCGCCGCGCATGGTGTCGCGAAAATGGGTGCGCCAATCGTCGGCGTGATCCACGTTGGCCATCGCCGCCGCGATTCCACCCTCGGCCATCACGGTGTGGGCTTTGCCAAGAAGCGATTTGCAGACGACTCCTACTCTCGCGCCTTGCGCCAGGGCTTCGAGCGCGGCACGCAGCCCCGCTCCTCCGGCGCCGATGATTAGAACGTCGTGTTCGTGAGTTACAAATTCCATGGTCACAGGATTCTCAAATCGGTTATAAAGCCACAGGCCACCAGCCTGATGTACAAGTCAGTGAGGCCGACGGTGATCAGGCTGACCCATGCATAGAGCATGTGGCGTTCGTTGAGGACGGTGAGCCATTGCCATGCCGTATGGCGCGAGCGCCCGGCGGCGGTGCAGGAAAAGCAGTCAACCTTGCCGCCGATAAGATGGCGCAGCGAGTGACAGGATAGCGCGTAGATAGTTAGAAGGATCACGTCGAAGAGCATAATCAGCGTGCCGACGCCGATTCCGAAGCGGCCGTCAAAAAAGAAAGCGTGATATGCGTCGCGCCACAAAAACGCCAGGAAAATAAAGCCGATATAAAGGAAATAGCGATGCAGATTTTGCAGAATAAATGGAAATGCAGTCTCTCCCCGATAGCGGTGCTTACTGCGCTCGGCAACGGCGCAAGCCGGCGGATCGAAGAAAAAAGCCCGATAGTAAGCCTTGCGGTAGTAGTAGCAGGTGACGCGGAAGCCCAGAGGGAAGGCGAGAATCAGCAGCGCCGGAGACCAGGGCCACCAGCGGTGATGGGCGTCAATGAGCGGCGAATAGAATGGCGAGAGATACGGACCCCACTCGTAAAACTTGCCCTCGAATGCGCGCAGAGTTGCGTAAACTCCGAACGCACTAAGCACAATGATAACGGGTAATAATTCAAGCCACCACGGGTCCCGCCGCATGGTGGCGCCGAGATGATGTGGTGCGCTGGTGGTAGAACCTGCTGCCATAAAGTCACCGCCTGATGGTTCATAAAGTAAACAGAAAAAATGGGTTCAAGTCAAAAAAGAGGAGTGAATCCCTCCGAATGAACAACTGAATGGACATCGGCCATAGCGCAAATTGAGTTCCGACGGCCCAGTCTTGCAAGTTCTGATTTCATCAACAATGGTTTTTCGGTTATGCTTGTCTAACCTGATCCCCAAGTCGCGTCACCAATCGGATAGAAGGGCACTGGTAGGTCTATCTACGTATACCGAGCGGCAATAAGGCAATCACCTGTATGAATCGCCGAACGCTAGTTCTTACGGCATGGATAATGGTGGCCCTGTTTGGGGGCTGGGTGCGAGTGTATTTCTGGCCGAACCACGCTCACCTAACTCATCCGCATGCTCACTTACGTTTCTTCACTAATGTCATTCTTCTGCTCTTTAATATCGTGGAGTTCGTCTGCATCTCTTACTACGTCCGGGGTCGCAATTGGGCTAGGATTGCCGTTCTGCTAGCGTCGATTGTGGCGGTATTAGGTATGTTGTGGTGGAATCACGACGATACTCCCGGTCATCTCATTAGCGTGGCTTGGGCTGTGCTCGGGATCTTCTTTTTATATTGGCTGAACACACGTTCCGTTCGCGAGTTCTTCCAGCGAGGCCCAGCCAACGTTGAGCTGCCATGATTGCGAATGTTTATCCTGCGCCTGCCGAGCATCCCCTTCGCAATATCTTGGCTGAATCCCACATTGCTGCGGTTGCTATTGCCGTACTTGTTTTTTCCTCGCTTGACGCGGGCTTTCGCGCTTTTTGGGGACCGCTTTCCGCCGCTGCTACATTCTTGTTTACCGCAATTGCGATTTTCGACATTCCGTACTTCTCATTCAATGTCGCGAATTGCCTGGCGCTGACCGTTTCACTCTATTATTTTTTTAGTGCGATGGTTTGCCTCGGCGTGGCCTGTCTTCTGTCGCGGTGGGTTTATGGGGTTGGGCCATTTTTCATCTTGAACACATACTGGGCGAAGCTCGCGCATCGGGAAACCGTTGAGGAGCAAACATATTGACGCGGCTGAAGCGAAGCTTGGTAGAAAGTCTTGTGGGAGCGATCGCACTGGGTTGGCTTTTCGCGCAGGGAGTCCTACATTTGGCCTATTTCTTAGTCGCACCAGTTACAGGCCGGATCACGCGGAGCGAATATCGCACATTGGGGAGCGGCCTCAGCGGCCTCTCATACTCACACTTATGGTTGAGGGATGCTGGCCTCGAACTGGCTAGATCGGTCTCGCTCCTGACCCTCACGTATCTTTTGCTGCGCTGGCTCTACTTCAGGCCTTTCGACGATAAACACAATAATGGGACCGTGCCCGGTCCACCGGAGAACCCTCAAACGTAGAAATTTTAGATGCTGATGAACGGCTCCCTTTGAAGTCAGACTCCAAATGGCATGCCAGAAACTTGATTTTTGCGCGACCACCCCTGTCCGGTTGGACCGCATCCTCGTTCCCTCGAACATAGTTCGCCCTGTCCATTTTCCGACTCCGATGCACACTCCTGGGTCAAGGTGAAATTCGCAACCGGGATTACCCTATGGGAAGCAGACTGGCCCAACTGGACTGAACGCAATTCCGCCCACTTCGGGCACAAACGGCGCGACTTCATCGCTAAAAAGAAGAGGCAAACACTGATGAACACTTCGATCGTACCCGAAACGTTGCGGCGCAGCTCGCGAGTGCCGTTGTCCCTGCCCATTCACGTTACCAGCCTCGAACCCACGATCCAGTTCTCGGAAGATTGCGAAACGATGGTCGTCAACGCACATGGCTGCGCGGTGCGGTCTCCGGTAAAACTGGCGGCGGGAGTTCCGGTGAACTTTCACAATCGGGAGGGCCGCCAAACCACAGCCTACGTCGTTGACTGCCGGCCGCTGGGAGGCGATCACAGTTGGCTGGTCGCGGCGCGCCTCGACAAGCCGGACAATTTTTGGGGAGTGCAACCTTGTCCTGAGGATTGGATAGCGCTCGCTCAGACTGCACCTTCGAACGGCCGGGCTCGCAAGGGTCAAGCTCACGATCCGGGGCTGCGAGTCGTGCCTCCCAAGGGGCAGGAGCCAGTCTCGGAAGAGCGTGTGCGCGCTTTGCTGTTGGAGATCCTTAAACCGCTGCACCAGGAAGTGATTACGCTCCGGGAAAAATTAGCCCAACCTCAAGCCAGGCGAAGCAGTTTTGAAGTGTCGCTGTCGCAGATTCCTCCCGAACTCGAAGAGAAGTTGTGGTCGCGGCTGCGCGAGGAGCTCGGGGCGGAGAACCTGAAGCTCGCCACCCAGCAGACGGAACGCGTGCTGGAAAGTGCGAAGACCGCGATCGGGCGGAACATTACCATTGGCAAGAATGAATTTCGCCAGCATCTTACCGAAGAACTGCAACTGGTTCAGGTTCGCGCGCAGCGTCTTTCCGACGAGATTGACGACGGCGTGCGCCAGCAACTGGAAGCCGGCCTGAAGGCTTTTCATGACGAAGGCATACAGGCCGGAGTCCGCATCGAGGAGCGTGGCGATGAATTCTTTCGAGCCATTCAGAAGCGCCTCAACGACGAAAACGAACGGCGCCTGCGGCAAGTGGAGCAGGTGAAGGCCGCCATTGACGCGGAATCGTCGCAAATGCAGTCGCGCATTGCGGATCTTGGCAGCCGGGTGCAAACCCTTGACGATTCGGCGCGCCGTTTGGAGACGGGCATGGAGAAGCACCTGTCGCAACTTTCGAGCGATATCGTTTCTCGTGCTCAGGGCCAGATGGAGAGTCACGTTGACTCGACTCTCACTGACCTTCAGACTCGAGCCGCGAAGGAGCTCGCCGATCAGCTCGATGTTGCCTGTGGACGCCTGAAACTGATGCAGAAAGGAATCGAGACTTCGGTCTCCGAACTGCTCAACGCGCAGGCTTCCCGCACCATGCAAACGTTTGAACACTCTCTCGATGAACACGCAGGACAAACCGTGGTTCGCTGGCGCGCTTCACTGGCCCGCGATCTAACCCAGGTGGCGAAAATCCTGGGCAGCGAAATGCAAAAGGAGGGGGCGGGAGAGAAGAAGCGCTAAGCGCATTACCTTCGTTTATGACCGGGCAATCGCTGGTACTCGATGGCGGCTTTCTGGCAGGCCCTAATCCTCCGGGCTAGCAGGGAGCGGCGAATGAGTCTAAGCCCTCATGTGCCCGCAGCTAGCACATTGGTCATCCGTTTCCAGCCACTTGGCCCTTGACGCGACTCGACGGAACTTCTATTTTACTTACTAATGCGGTTTGCAAGGTCAATCCTGGTTGCTGCGATGGCGGCAGGTCTTCTCAGCTATGCCTTTGACTGTTCGGCGATGGCGACATCCGGGCAGGCGATGCAGTGTTGTAAGTCCATGCGCTGCTCATCGCATGCGCACCACACGCAGGATTGCTGCAAGGACATTCCAACATCCCATAGTCCATATGTACAGCCTTCATCTGGGCACTGGACATCCTCTCCTTCGGTTGCGCCCACGGTCATACCGGTGTCCGCCGAAACGCAAGCTTTAGATTCTTCTCCCTGGGCCATTGCAGCGCGTTCGCATGCGCCGCCCGGCACCTACTCGCCAACTCCTACACCCATTCGCATCTAATTCTGTCTCCAGTTGCTTTCCCGATTCATGGAATTGTGTTTTTGGGGAACGCCCTTTTCACTGGAGAATTCGTGAGATTACGCAAAATAGTACTTTCTTTATGCTGCATGTGCTTTGTGCTTGCCGCGTTACTGGCCGCTTCCCCGGCCAGCGCGCAAGGGCCCGCGCCCGAGACTGCCGGGAAACCAACCCCTCTGCACGACTTGGTGCAGGAGGCGGAGCGGAAGAATCCGCAGATTGCCGCTTCGTTTCATGCATGGCAAGCGTCGCGGAATGTCGCCAATCAAGTCTCAGCTCTACCCGAGACGCAACTGTCAGTGCAACAGTTCAGCGTCGGCAGCCCGCGCCCTTTCGCGGGTTATAGCAACAGCAATTTCGCTTACATCGGATTCGGGGCTTCCCAGGAGATTCCCTATCCGGGGAAGCGTCAATTGCGTGCTCTTGTCGCCGACCACGAAGCCGACTCGATGGAAGCACAGACGGATTCGGTGCGCAGGACTGTGGTGGGAAACCTCAAAATGGTTTACTTCCAACTCGCCGATATTCAACAGACGCTCGGAGTCTTACAAAATAGTGATGAGCTGCTGAATCAGGTTGAGCAAGCTTCGGAATCGCGTTACCGCGTGGGTCAGGGTAACCAGCAGGACGTTTTGAAAGCACAGTTGCAACACACGAAAATCCTGCAAGAGATCGCACATCACCACCAGGAAGAAGGATTGCTCGAAGCCCAGATCAAGCAGCTTTTGGGACGCGGGCAGGAATCTCCGGACATCGTTACTGAGACCCTGACCATGCGGAACCTTCCGTACACAGCGGCTGAACTATTGCAGCGGGCTCGCGAGCAAAATCCTGATGTCCACTCAAAAGAAGCATCTGTTAGCGAGCAAGAATCGCAAGTTGATCTCGCGCACAAGAATTTCCGCCCCGATTTCAACGTCCAGTACATGTACCAGCACAATGCCAGCGAGTTTCGTGATTACTACATGGCGACGTTCAGTATTCGGCTACCTAATCGGGGACGACGGAAGGCAGAACTCGCGGAAGCCGAGCAGAACCAGGAGCGTGCGCGCCAAGAGATGGACTCTGAATCGCAACGTGTGCTGTCGGAGGTGCAACAACAATACGTACGCGCGAAGACTTCGGAAGAGGAGCTCAAGATTTATAGCGACGGCCTTGTTCCGCAATCGGACGCAACATTCCGCTCGGCCCTTTCCGCCTATGGTTCGAACAAGCAGGACTTCGAGAGTCTGCTTTCCTCATTCCTGGATGTGTTGAATCTCGATCTCGAATACCAGAGCGAGTTGGTGGAACACGAAACAGCGCTGGCGGAACTTGAGCGCCTTACGGGGGTACACCTGCAATGAGCGAGCTTAACCTCAAAGGAAACGTAAGCGAGGAACCAAAGATGCCCAACCCCGAAGCAAACAACTATCGCCGAGCCTTTTGGATTGCGGTACTCACAACGACAGTGCTGGCCATTGTTGCGTCGGCGTTGTGGTGGCGTTTGAACCATCTGGGCACGGGCTCGCAATCTGGCGCTGGCTCTGCTATGGAAGCTATGTCACAGCCCTCGTCTGCAAACGCGTCAGGTTCGCAGCCAGGATCGGGAGAGATGCAAGCGGACAACATGCAACAAACGCCGCTTGCACCGATTCAGCTCACGCCTCAACGAATGCAGAGTATCGGGATTGTGCTGGGAAAGGTGGAATCCAAGCAAGTTAGTAGTGAGCTGCGTTTCTACGGCAACGTGGAAGTCAATGAACGCAGGCAGGCTTATGTGCAGACGCGTTTCGCGGGATGGATTCGCAAGGTTTATGCGGACGCGACCGGCAACTTTATTGGCAAGGGTCAGCCTTTGTTCACAATCTATAGCCCTGACCTGGTTTCAACGGAGCAGGAGTATTTACTGGCGAAAAAGAACGCTCAAACATTGCAGGGGAGCACTGTGAGTGGGGTAGCTTCGGGGGCGTCTTCACTTTTTAGCGCCGCCAAAGAGAGGTTGTTGCAATGGGAAGTTTCTCCTGCCGAAATTGAAAAGCTCGATCAGACGGCCAAGGCAATGACCGACCTCACTATTTATTCGCCTGCCAGCGGTTACATTACGCAAAAAAATGCCTTACCCAATATGTACGTGCAGCCTGAAACCATGCTGTACACCGTGGCCGATCTTTCCGATGTCTGGGTGCTCGCGCAGGTATTCCAAAGCGACGCGGGAAGAATCAAACCGGGCGATCCGGCGGAAGTCACGGTAGATGCGTATCCCGGCCGCGTTTTCCGCGGGCGCGTTGATTACATCCTTCCACAGCTGGACGTGAGCACACGTACCCTGCCGGTGCGCCTCGTTTTCTCAAATCCGGGAATGAAACTGCGGCCAGGAATGTATGTGAATGTCCGTGTGAAATCGCCCTTGGGCCGACAGTTGGTGATCCCTGCTAGTGCGGTTTTTCATTCAGGAACTCGGAATCTAGTGTTCATTTATTCCGGACAAGGCAACATCGAGCCACGCGAAGTTGAATTGGGGCCTCAAGTGGAGGATCAGATCGTCGTCACCAAGGGCCTCAATGCGAAAGAAGAGATAGTTACTTCCGCAAACTTCCTGATTGATTCCGAAGCGCAATTGCAAGCCGCTGCCGGAGCGTTTGTTCCTCCCCCTCCTGGAGCGGGGCAGGCGGCTTCCATGAATGCTCCCGCGCCAGCGCAAGCCAACGTGGAACTGACGACGGTCCCCGACCCTCCGCATAAGGGCAGCAATACTGTCCGGGTGAAGCTGACGGCAGAAGACGGCAAACCAATCACCGGCGCAGATGTCACCGTGACTTTCTACATGGCTGCGATGCCGGCCATGGGAATGGCTGCGATGAAGACCGTTGTCAACGCCAGCGACAAAGGCGGCGGAATGTACGAGGGCAATGGCGATCTCGGCTCCGGCGGCACGTGGCAGGTCACGATCAGGGCGCAGCAAAATGGACAGACGATTGCCAATAAACAACTCACGGTCAATGCCACGGGAGGCATGTAACTGTGATCTCCCGAATCATTGAATGGTGCGCGCACAATCGTTTTCTGGTTTTTACCGCAGTGTTGCTGCTGACGCTGGCGGGAATCTGGTCCATGAACCACGTTCCGCTCGACGCCCTGCCTGATATTTCAGACGTGCAAGTGATCATTCACACCAACTGGGAGGGCGAACCGCCCAACATCATCGAAGACCAGGTTACGTATCCGATTGTGACGGCTTTGCTGGCCGCGCCCAAGGTGAAAGCCGTCCGGGCGCAGACCATGTTCAATGACTCGTATGTCTTCGTCATATTTGAAGATGGAACCGATATTTATTGGGCACGTTCACGGGTTCTGGAGTATCTGCAAACGATTGAAAGTCGTTTGCCGGCCAATGTTCACCCCGCGATTGGCCCCGATGCGACCGGAGCGGGCTGGGTTTATGAGTATGTGCTGGTTGATCACAGTCACATGCACAGTCTCGCCGACCTGAGAAGCCTTCAGGATTGGCATTTACGCTACCAGTTGGCAACTGTTCCCGGTGTGGCCGAAGTGGCCAGCATCGGCGGATTTGTGCGGCAGTACCAGGTTAATCTCGATCCCAACAAACTGCTTGCGTACGGGATTCCACTTTCCACGGTGATCGAACGGGTGCAATCGAGCACAAATGAGGTGGGAGGGCGAGTGCTCGAACTGAGCGGTACGAGATACATGATTCGCGGTCTCGGTTATCTCAAATCACTCGATGATCTGGCGAATGTTCCTGTGATGGCGAAGAACGGGACGCCGGTGTCAATCAAAGATCTGGGCACGGTTTCGTTCGGCCCAGATATCCGCGAAGGCGTGGCGGAGTGGAACGGCGAGGGCGAAACCGTGGGTGGCATTGTTGTGATGCGGTACGGGTTGAATGCTCTGAACGTGATTGATGGCGTCAAGAAAAAACTGGCCGAGATCCAAAGATCGCTGCCGCCGGGAGTCGAAATCGTTGCCGGGTATGATCGCGCCGGATTGATCAGCGAATCCATCACCACGCTGAAACATAGCCTGATCGAAGAAGCCATCATCGTGTCTCTGGTCATTATTGTTTTCCTGTTTCACTTCCGCTCGGCGCTGATTCCGATCATCACCTTGCCCATTGCTCTCGCGCTCTCCTTCATCCCGATGTATTACCTGAACGTCAGCTCCAACATCATGTCGCTGGGCGGGCTGGCATTGGCCATTGGGGTCTTGGTGGACGCCGCCATCGTCATGGTGGAAAACGGATACCGTCATCTTTCCGAGCGCCCGGCGGGCGGGGCGGAGACATTGGTGGAAATCAAGTCTTCGGATGGAACGGTTTTCGAGACAGACACGGCGAAAGGCGCCGCAAGCAAACCAACTAAGTTCTCCAACGAACGAGAGCGCGTCCGTATTCTCATTGATGGCGCGAAACAGGTTGGACCCGCGCTGTTTTTTTCTCTCCTGATTATTGTGGTTTCTTTCCTGCCGGTATTTCTTCTGGAAGCGCAGGAAGGGCGAATGTTCCGCCCATTGGCTTGGACGAAAACTCTGGCGGTAGGTTTCTCCTCAATTCTCGCAATCACTCTTGTTCCGATTCTGATGGTCATTTTCATCCGGGGCAAGCTGCGGCCAGAATCGGCGAATCCAGTTTCAAGAATTACGCAGGCGCTCTACTTGCCAGTTCTCCGGCTCTGTTTGAAATACCGGAAGACTACTTTACTGCTGAATTTGGCATTCCTGTTTTTGACGTTCCCTCTAATGTTCAAACTCGGCAGTCAATTCATGCCGTCACTATTCGAAGGCTCATCCCTCTACATGCCTACCGCGCTTCCCGGTATCTCCATTACACAGGCTTCCCAGCTCTTGCAGGAACAAGACCGCATTCTCAAAACTTTCCCGGAAGTCGAGACCGTCTTCGGCGCGGTCGGCCGATCCGACAGCGCCACCGACAATGCTCCACTCGATATGTACGACACGACAGTGATGCTCAAGCCGCGCGAGAAGTGGCGTTCCGGAATGACCTACGAAAAGCTGATTCGAGAAATGGATGAGAAGCTCCAGTTCCCCGGCCTCACCAATACCTGGACCATGCCGGTTGAAAACCGTCTCGACATGGCTCTGACAGGAATCAAGACTCCCGTTGGCAT
Organism: Terriglobales bacterium; assembly: GCA_050746185.1. Taxonomy (GTDB): domain Bacteria; phylum Acidobacteriota; class Terriglobia; order Terriglobales; family Acidobacteriaceae; genus PALSA-188. Next base: position 167,845 of record JBOGLA010000040.1, read on the forward strand.
GAAACTTCAAGGGGCGAACCTTGAACAAATCCAGCAACTCGGATCGCAAGTTCAGCAGATCCTCTCCAGTCTGCCGCAGGTTCGCTCCGTCTTTGCCGAGCGGGTTTCTCAAGGCTTTTACATCAATGTGGACGTCAATCGCCCTGAGGCCGCAAAGTATGGCCTGACCATTGCCGACGTGCAGCAGGCAGTAGAGTCCGGCATCGGGGGCATGAACGTCGCCGAAAATATTGAGGGACGCGAGCGTTATCCGATCAGTGTTCGCTATGAGCGCGACTTCCGCGACAACCTGGAAGAGCTCAACCGCGTGCTGATTGCTACACCTTCTGGCGCGCAGATACCGATTTCTGAGGTAGCCAGGATTTCATTCTCGCGCGGACCCGCGATGATCCGCGACGAAGATGGGCAACTTACCGGGTATGTCTACATTGACCTTAATACGAGCGACTACGGCGGCTTTGTAAATCAAGCCAGCAGCCTGCTTCGCCAGAAATTGCGATTGCGCGCAGGTTACACGTACCAATGGTCGGGCGAGTACGAGTTTCAGCTACGGGCAAAAGAACGGATGAAAATCATTTTGCCGGTCGTCTTCGCTGTGATCTTTCTGCTGCTATATATGGTGTTTCACTCCGTAACCGAGGCGCTGGTGCTGATCTTTCCTACATTTTATGCGATGACGGGAGGCCTCATTTTGCAGTGGTTGCTCGGATACAACTTCAGCGTAGCGGTCTGGGTCGGCTACATCGCGCTATTTGGTATAGCCGTGGAAACCGGTGTCGTGATGGTGGTCTATCTGCACGAAGCCCTGGATAAGCGTCTGCACTCAGGGCGTCCCCTTACTGAGGCCGATATTCAAGAAGCTGCAATCGAGGGTGCCGTGCAGAGACTCCGACCGAAGCTAATGACCGTCTGTGCCGTTCTCGCTGGCTTGATCCCGATCCTCTGGGCGAGCGGCATTGGCTCCGACGTGATGAAGCCCATTGCCGCTCCCATTGTTGGGGGAATGATTACTTCCACGATCCATGTGTTGATCCTGGTGCCGGTGTTCTTTGTGCTCATGAAAGAACGGGAACTGAGGCGAGGAACGTTACAGCCGGATCCCAATAGAGGCAAGATCAATTCCAACCCGACCCCTGCAAGCTAAAAGCGGCGTCGCAACCAGCGTCTAAAATCGGAAATTCGGAGGTATCCAAGGATTGCCGACAACATTGTTATATGACCGCCGGGGAACACTCCGACAGAAGGTCATAGGGTTCGAATACACAGATACCTTCGAGTCGGAGCTGAAGCCGATTTTTTGATCCGTACCAAATTTACTCCCACCGTCTTCCGATTCTCAGACCGCCGCGCAATCCACATATAGTCCGCAAGCTAAGGTTCACGGTCTTTCTCAGGGAAATTTGCCCCGCAACATTCCCCTCGTTCCGGGGTTCAAATCACCAGCAGCCAAGACGGCTTGACAAGGGCTGACCTTAATAACGGAGGCGATATGAAAAGGCAATTCAGCAACCTGTTACTGGGAGCGGCATTGGCTGCATTCGCACTGCCTGCGCTGGCTCAGACGAGTTCAAACACGCAGGATCCAGCGACCATTAATCAGCGCAAAGAAAATCAGCAGGACCGTATTGGCCAGGGCGTTCAGAGCGGACAACTGACGTCGGGCGAAACCGCAAATCTTGAGAAGAAACAAACGAACCTGAACCAGGAAGAGCGCGATATGCGCAAGCTGGATAACGGGCATCTGACTGCGTCCGATCGCTCCACGCTGAATCAGCAGCAGAATCAGCTTTCCAACAAGATATATCAGGACAAGCACAACGCTGCGGCTCAGAACACGAACCCGAAGAGCGAAGTCGGCAAACGCGCCGAAAACCAGCAGGATCGCATTGCCCAGGGCGTGAAAAGCGGACAGCTTACGTCGCGCGAAACCGCGAATCTCGAATCGAGAGACGCTCGCATCAATCGCGAGGTTCATAACGACCGCGCGGCCAATGGCGGCAAGCTGACCGGCGCGGAAAAGGCGCAGGTCAACCATCAACAGAACAGAGTCTCCCGCCGGATCTACCGCGACAAACATAATGGACGCAAACAGTAAGGATTTGAATCGGCAGGAAGGGGCGCGGCGCGCGGCTGCGCCCTGATGGTGTTCTCCCAACAATGCAGAAGTATCTCGGATCAGTCCCGTCCACTTCACCAATGGCAGAAGCCGTTACGCGGACTAGGCCTGTCCGGGACGAAGTCGAAAAGGATGCGTCCGCGCCCGACCGGCAAATTCACAGGCGGAATCGCACGTTTCTCTTACATCTGCTGGCCGCAGATTCGCATCTCTACTTATCGCCATTTCGGACCGACTAATTTTGGAGGAGTGATTATGAAGGCAGTTGGAATCTCGTTGGTCCTGTTGCTTGGACTCATGCTCGGAGGCTGCGGCAACTCAAATAATTCGGGGAACATCAATGGGAATTGGACGGCGTCTCTGACCGACCCGACCAACAATACCGGGCCGGTTTTCGCTTTCACGACCTCGTTTACGCAGATGAGCGGCAGCAGCGTGAGCGTAACCAACTTTAAGTTCACAAGCGAGAACGACTCGTGCTTTGGGACAGCAGGAACAGCAACAGGGACGTTCACACTAGCTGGGGATTTTAATGGGAATGTGACTGGATCATTTTCGATGACAATTCAATCCGCATCACCCACTGGAAACACTCTGACCCTCTCGAACGGCGCCGTCACTAATGGTACGGTTATCGGCACGTGGACCCTTACGGGCCCGGGTTGTTCGGGATCCGGAGCGTTCACCTTGAATAAGATGTAGGGCTGCACCAACTGCGGACCGTGCCGGGGGGCATTCGCACGCGGCACCGGCTACGCGCTGGCTTTGTCCGCGATGGGAAGAATTTCGTCGCCGTTCCTGGCGTCAAGTTCCAACTGCTCCTGCCCGCTTAGCACCGTCACTTTGCCGCGATAAGTCTTCAGGTGCCGCTGCGCGGTTTCAAAAGCGTCCTGCGCTTTGTTGAGGCTCTTGCCGACGTTCTCGAACTGATTCTGGAAGTGGTCGAATGACTTTTGTGCCTTGGCCAGTTCCACGCGGCTTTTTTCGAAACGGCTTGCAACCTCATACCATTTGTGGACGAGAGCGATGGTCTGCAAAGTCATCAGCAAAGTGTTCGGCGATACCGGAAACACATGCTGCTGGTTGAGCCAGTCGGCGAGCTCGCGATTGCGTACAGCTTCCATGTAAAGCGTCTCGCTCGGCAAATACATGAGAGCGATTTCGGTGGTTCCATATTCCGGCTGGATGTAGGCCTTGATGCGCCTGGCTTCTGCTTTCATTACGCGCACGAATTCGTGCCGCGCCAGTTCGATCTCGGCCTCAACGTTGCTTTCGAAGAGCGCCAGCACTTGTTCGCGGGGGAATTTTGCATCAATTGGCAATCGGCGGTCGGGGAATTGGATCATGGCGTCAACCCGTCCGCCGCCCGGGGACACCGTGCATTGCAGTTCGAACATATGCGCCGGTAAGAAGTCTGCAAGCAGGCGCTCCAGGCTGGCTTCTCCGAATGTGCCTCGCAGATGCGGGAGCTTTAACAGATTATTCAGATCGTTGATGGAATGACCGAGCGCGCCGACCTCGCGTAATTGTTCTTCCGCAGCTTTCAAGTGCTGCTGGACTTTTTCAAACTGAGCGAAACCTTCTTTGATATTTTGATCCAGCTTTTGCTGAACCTGATCGGTGACGGCGAGCAGTTTTGCGTCCACGCGATCGCGGATCGAATCGAGGCTCTGCATCGTCTTCTGAGTCAGGTTGTCGAAGTCGGACTTGAGCTGTGAAGTAGTCAGGGCCAGCGAAGAGGTCAATTCCACGCGAGCCTCGGCAAGGCGTCCGGCCTGTTCGTTGCGCCCTGCCTTCATTTGCTCTTCCACAGCGCCGCGTATGCCGGAAAAACCGTCCCCCAGGCGATCGGCAACCTGCTGGCGCAAGTCGCCCTTGGTTTGCTCGAGGCGCATGGCCATATCGGCGGTTGAAGCCGCGAACTGCTTCGACAATGTCTGATGCAGGGACTCAGCCTGGCTGGCAAGCTGCGCGAGGGCCCCGGCCTGACCCGTGGAGCGGGTAAAGCGCTGATAGAGCAATACGGCAAGCACCAGAAGTACTAGGTTCGAAACGAGAAGAAAGCCGAGCAGTAATGTCTCCATTGTAATGATGCGTGTCTGAATTCTAGAGCGTATCGTCCAGGGAACAAAGTAATAAGTTGTATCTCCGGGTTCTTATGCGTGGGTACCACCATGCCTAGGAACACTATAGCGTTGTTGGGTATTTTGCTGTTTTCGGGCGTCCCATGGGCGCAGAATCCGTCGCAAAAGCCGGCAAGAATCAGCGATGCCTCCTTGCACCAGAGTTCATCTGGCCCGAATTCGTTTGCTTTTGGATCGGATGCGGAGCGCAAGCTGTTTGATCTGGCGAACCAGGCTCGAATCGAAGCTGGACTTTCACCCCTTCAGGCAGATGAAGGATTGACCCGGGCCGCTCGCGCTCATGCCGCGGCAATGGCCGCGCAACAGCAACTTTCGCATCAACTTCCGGGCGAACCGGCGCTTCCGCAGCGGTTGGCCGCGGAGACAAAACTGCATCTTGATACTGCCGGAGAAAACGTCGCCTACGCCGCGACCGTGGAACGGGCCGCCGACAACCTGATGCATTCTCCGCAACATCGGGAAAATCTGTTGAGCGTTGACTACAACGTCGCCGGATTTGCCGTGGTACAGAGTGGCCCACGGCTTTACGTGGTGCAGGACTTCGGGCACAGCTTGCCATCGTTTTCCGTGCGGCAGGCCGACAGTGCAATCACGGATGGTATTAATCACATGCGGGCCGATGCGGCGCTGCCGAATTTGCAAAGGGCTGACGATGCCGCGGCAAAATCTCTGGCATGCGCAATGGCGAATGCCGATTCGCTAAAGACGCCGTCGCCTGGAGGGCGGTATATCCTGCGCTACACGGCAATGCAGCCGGAGAATCTTCCTGCTGGGATTTCGAAGATTATTGCGGATCGCGCCCTGAACAGCTTTTCCGAAGGATCATGTTATGCGAAAACGGCAAGCTATCCGAATGGAGCATATTGGGTGGCGTTGATTTTCTACTGAGCGATACACGTGTGCTACCCTTCACATTTGTGCAGCAAGCCCCGCAGATTCGCATCGGCACTGCCGGATGGTCGTATAAAGACTGGGAAGGCATTTTCTATCCGCCGGGGATGCAGCGCAGAAAAGAACATCCCCTAGAGTATCTCGCGCAATGCTTTGATGTGGTCGAAGTGAATACATCTTTTTATGGACACATCAAGCCGGAACTGGCAAAACTTTGGGCGAGACGAGTTTCAGGCAATCCTAATTTTGCTTTTACTGCCAAGCTGCATCGTTCGTTCACACATTCGCCCCTGGCAGTAATGGAACCGACTTCCGCAGCCAGCATCAGGCCGAATGACGAAGACGAGAAGCTTGCCCGCGAGGGACTGGAGGCGCTGGCGGCGACAGGAAAGTTCGGCGCGTTGCTGATTCAGTTTCCAGTGTCGTTCAAAAATACTTCGCTCAACCGCGAGTACGTCGAAGTGCTGCTGCGGCAGTTCATCGAATATCCGCGGGTCCTTGAAGTGCGACACTCGAGCTGGGACAATCCTGAGACGTTGGAGTACTTCGCGCGAAACGACGTTGCGTTCTGCAATATTGATCAGCCACTGATAGGAAGATCGCTGGAGCCGACCGAGCACGTGACTTCAGCGATTGGATACGTTCGAATGCACGGACGAAATTACGATCAGTGGTTTGAATCCGAGAAGCGCGACGACCGCTACAACTATCTCTACAAAGAGCCGGAACTCGCGGGATGGAAAGAAAAAATCGAACACATTTCAGAAAAGACAAAAGTAACCTACGTGATTGCCAACAACCATTTCGAAGCCAAGGCCGGAGTCAACGCGCTACAACTGAAACATATGCTGACAGGTCAACGCGTCAGGGCTCCTGAGGTGTTGCTGGCGCATTATCCTGAATTGAAGACAATTGCGGATCCTCTTCCAGAGACAGCGTCCGGCCCCAGCCTACCTCTGCTCGCGTAACCAAATATTCACAATTCTTCCTGGAACTTTCAGATGAGCTCAGCGTATCTCCACTAACGTTTGATCGCGCGCGCCGTCAAATGAGAGAGCAGCAAAGGAGAGGGTTATGGACGCAAAATACAATTTCATTATTGACAGTTGGAAATGGCGCATCGGCTTGAATGTTGCCGGATTCGGACTGTGGTTGGTCGCGGCGGTGGGATTGTTTAAGTTGGCCGCGTAATTCTTGCAGTGCGCCACGCGCGAATTCGATGACACATTGCGGTGGCTGCATTATCGAAGCAATAGCTGGCCACATTCCTATTTCGGAATAACAATAACGATGTAGGCGCGAGCGTCCTCGCTCGTGCTGCCCCAACATGATATTCGTTGGGTGTGCGGAGGAAATACGAATACCGTCGGCATCTTCCCACTATCAAGGCGAGCGCACGGCGATCTTTGCGACGTTCCCTACTCACCATCGCTGGATACTTCCTGATGTCGCGAGAAGCGTTGCCCTCGAGGCTTGCATTTGGGGGAACGGGAGACGATTTGACTTAAACGGCGTTGTGGTGATGCCAGACCACGTGCACCTGGTACTTACTCCTCTTTGCGACGGCGATGAAGTGTACAGCGTAGCGGAGATCATGCAGGGAATTAAGAGCAGTTCAGCGCATCAGATCAACCACGTGTTGAATCGAGCGGGCCAGGTCTGGCAGCGGGAGTCGTTTGATCACGTGTTGCGCCGTGAAGAGGGAATTGAGGTCAAGGTCGAGTAGATCATTCATAACCCGGTGCGGGCGGGGTTGGTACGCGAGAGTGCGGAGTATATATGGCTTTGGGTAGCTCCAAAAGATGCAGATATCCGCATTCGCAACGCGATGTAGGCGTCCCGGGGGCAGCACGAGCGAGGACGCTCGCGCCTACACTAGGCTTTCTTCTTTCGCGGCGTAATGCGATGCAACGTAGTCATCCAGAATCTGAATAAATTCGGCTACGATTCGGTCGCCCTTTAATGTTGTGAACAGGCGTCCATCCACATATACGGGAGCTTTGGGCTCTTCGAAGGTTCCGGGAAGCGAAATGCCGAGGCTGGCGTGCTTTGACTCTCCCGGTCCGTTCACTACGCATCCCATGACGGCAACTTTCATCTCTTCGACGCCGGTGTAACGTTCTTTCCAAACCGGCATCTGAGCGAGCAGATAGGACTGAATCTGCTCGGCCATCTCCTGGAAGAAAGTGCTAGTCGTTCGACCGCAGCCGGGACAAGCCGTCACCTGCGGAGTGAAGCTGCGAATCCCAAGCGATTGCAAAATCTGTTGCGCCACGCGAACTTCTTCGCTGCGGTCGCCGCCGGGGGCGGGCGTCAGCGAAACCCGAATGGTATCTCCGATGCCTTCCTGGAGCAAAACTCCGAGCGCGGCACTCGATGCAACGATGCCTTTTGCCCCCATTCCCGCTTCGGTAAGACCTAGATGCAATGGATAATTACAGCGCGACGCCAGCGACCGGTAAACGTCAATCAGGTCCTGCACGCCGCTGACTTTTGCGCTAAGAATAATCTGCTCGGGACGCAATCCATATTTTTCCGCCAGGGCCGCCGAGTTCAGCGCGCTTACCACCATGGCTTCCATGGTGACTTCACGAGCGTCGAGTGGTTCGGGCAGGCGTGAATTCTCGTCCATCATGCGGGTCAGCAGAGCTTGATCGAGCGATCCCCAGTTCACGCCAATGCGGACCGGCTTTTGATTTTCCGCCGCAACTTCAATCATAGTGCGAAAGTTGGCGTCGTCCTTGCGCCCAATGCCGACGTTGCCGGGATTGATGCGGTACTTGGCGAGGGCGCGAGCGCACTCTGGATATTTCTTGAGCAGCAGATGTCCGTTGTAATGGAAATCGCCAATGATGGGAACACGCACGCCTTGACGGTCAAGCTGCTCAACAATCGGCGCAACCGCCGCCGCAGCATCGTCATTGTTTACAGTCACACGGACGAGTTCGGAACCCGCCCGCGCCAGCGCGGCGACCTGCTGGACGGTCGAAGCCACGTCAGCGGTGTCAGTATTGGTCATGGACTGCACCACAACCGGTGCATCGCCGCCTACGCGGATACCATTAATTGAGACAGTAACGGTTTTTCTGCGTCGAATGTCAGCCATTGGGAAGCTTTATTTTAGCATGTGGGGGACGGAGTGCCCTACTACAGCCTCCTGGTTAAAGAAGTCACGTTTGTTCTGAATTCGTAACAAGATTGGGAATTCGGTTTAGGTTGACAGGTCTGTGGTAGCCTTCACGCAACTGGCTCTTGCGTGGCTGAAAAGGAGGACAAGACATGGCGGCAAATTCGAACCATCGCCTGATTAATGAGCTATTTCAGCAAACAACCCTCGGCGGCGCTTCTAATCTCGCAGGCGGCTGCATTCTTAGACTTTCCTTGGCGCTTGGTACGCTTTCGGCTACGATCCTAGTGATGTCGGGGTGCGCGAGTATTAAGGGGCCAAAGGTCCCGGCAGTTTTTTGTCATAGATAAGGCAACCGATGCCCGAGTGTTGCAAGAGGTTCAAAGTTATCGCGATGGTAAATGCCTTAATGACAATAGCAAAACGTGCAAGCAAGATCGCGCGGAACGAGACACAATCATTTACGACCTAAAGATGATAATTGATCGCGACTATGAGAATTACGCTGGCAGTTTTGAGAGAACGCAAGATACATCAATCTTCCTAGGAGAGACCTCGGCAGCAACTCTAACGGCGGTCGCCACCGTAGTCGGCGCGACAGCGACGAAAGACATTTTGACGACCGCTTCGACACTAGTGCAATCGACTTCGGTCAGTGCCCAGAAGAACTTTTACCAAAAGCAAACCAGCTACGCGATCATCAACGTAATGGATTCTGAACGGGCGAAGAAATGGGCTCTGATTTATGACCTTGTGGTAAAGAACGACATCGACAAATATCCCCTCAGCGAAGCCTTGTCGGATCTCGTTGACTATCGGAGAGCTGGGGGTGCCCTCCAGGCCTTGACCTCGATTCTGCAGACAGCCGGACAAACGAAGGCTACCGCAGCCGCCGACATTAAGAACACAAACGTTGCCAATGGCCTCACAACGTCCAAAACTCCGAATTAAACGCATGGCTACGCTCTTTAGGGAACTGGTCCAAGCTGTCGAGGCTGCGCCCGACTAGACAGCCGAGGGCGGCTGTCTCTACGTGGCCGTTGCCACTTCCACGACCTAAGCTCGCGAACCGCCCTACTGGAGCCTTTGGGAAAATCCGGGCATCATTTTGGCGATATCGTTATAGATCACGACGACGGTAAACAAGACGAGGAATACGAAGGCGACCTGATAGATTCGCTCTTTAATTTGCAGGCTGATGTCGCGGCCGATCAATGTTTCCACCAGCAGAAGAAGAATCACGCCGCCATCGAGAATGGGAATGGGCAGCAAGTTTAGTATTCCAAGGTTGAGACTAATTCCCGCCGTCAAGCCGAGCAACGGAGTCCAGCCCTTTTCCTGCGCCGCTTCGCCCGCATCCTGGGCAATTCCTATGGGACCGGAAAACGCCTTAATAGAAACCTTGCGCTGAACCAGTTTCTGCACCAACTGAAGAATCAGGACCGCGTAAGTCTTATTCTCCTGAAGCGACTTGTCGAAGGCCTGGGGGAACGGAAGCCTCTCCACTTTCGTCTCTGGCTTGTTCTGGAACCCGATGCGATAGCGTTCCTGGCTTGGATCTTCGGTATTCGCCAAAACGGGTTGGACGCGGAACTTCAGCGTCTGACCGTCGCGCAGCGCCGTCAGTTCCACCGGCTTGTTCTTCGATTGCTGCATGCCCTCGATCATGGCCTCGATAGAGGGTACCGGCTTCCCGTCCATGGCAATAATTTTGTCGCCCTCTTTGATTCCGGCTTTCGCGGCGGGCATGCCGGATTCGAGATTGCCCACAATTACCGGCTCATCTGGATACCATCCCGCCGATCCATATCCATCGTGCGCTGTTTCGAGTTCCGGCGTGATCGTCTTGTCGAATGTCTGATTGCCTCGCTGGATGGTGATACTCAGAGGCTGATTCGGATTGAGCATTTCCTTGAAAGAAACCTGCTCCCAGGTCGGATTGACGACGCCATCAATGCGGGCAATTCTATCGCCGGGCAGGATGCCGATCTTGGCCGCCGGCGAATCAGGCTTTACAGATGAGACGACCGCAGGCTTATCCAGATAAACCTGCTTCTCAAAGTGCACCATATAGACGACCGTAAGCAGCCCGATGGCAAACAGGACGTTCATGGCCGGCCCGGCAATTGCAATGATGAAGCGATGCCAGCGGGGATGCGAGAGAAATTCCCCAGGATCGCCGCTACGCGCATCCATTGGGTTCTCGCCGCTCATCTTCACGTACCCCCCGAGAGGCAGCGCGTTGATGCGGTACTCCGTGTCGCCCTTGCGGAACCCGACGAGCCGCTTTCCAAACCCGATTGCGAACTGCTCCACGCGAACGCCAAACAATTTGGCCATGGCGTAATGGCCAAATTCATGAATCAGGATCATGAAGCCGAGGATGGCTACAAAAGCGATTGCCGCAATAAGAAACTGAGCCATGATTTAAGTATTATTCCCTTCGCAAGGCCGATGAAACTGACGCGAATCCGCGCCCTGAATCCCTTACTTTACCCTGCGCCACCCGACGGGCGCCAGCATCTGCTTTCAACACATCTACTATAGATTCAATTTTCCCTGTGGGCGTTTCAGAAAGCACTTCTTCTATGACTAAAGGAATCTCGTGGAAGCCGATGTGACCATCCAGAAACGCGGAAACGGCAATCTCGTCGGCGGCGTTGAGTGCAATAGTTTTCGCACCTCCAGCCTCCGCTGCTACATACGCAAGCCGCAGACAGGGGAATTTTTCCAGGTCCGGCGGTGAGAAGTCGAGGTGCCGCAAGTTCATGAGCGGAAAGCGCATATCGGACGGAAGCCTCTCCGGATAACTAAGCGCGTAAAGGATGGGGAGCCGCATATCCGTCACTGAGAACTGAGCAAGTATGCTGCCATCCACGAACTCGACCATGCTGTGAATTGTGGACTGTGGATGCACGATCACTTTGATTCGGCTTGGCGGCAGATTGAACAGACGGCACGCCTCAATCACCTCAAAACCTTTATTCATCAGCGTGGCAGAATCAATGGTTATGCGGCGTCCCATTTTCCACGTGGGATGATTCAGGGCCTCTTCGACGGTAATGGACGAGAAGCGGGATGCGGGAGTGTTCAAGAACGGTCCGCCCGAAGCGGTGAGCCAGATAGTTTTGACTTCTTCCCTCCGACCCGCGCGCAGGCATTGGTGGATTGCGTTATGCTCGCTGTCAATCGGCAGCAGCGGTTTGCCCTGGCGGCGCGCTTCGGCCGTGATCAGTTCTCCGGCGGCCACCATGCATTCTTTGTTGGCCAGTCCAACGGTCCTGCCGGCTCGGACTGCTTCGTAGGTAGCCTCCAATCCGGCAACTCCGACGATTGCGCTGACCACGAAATCAACTTCAGGGTGAGTGGAGACTCGCACCGTGCCAGGAGAACCGGAAACCACTTCTATATGACCATTGCTAGCCGCTCTTAAACGAGAACGCAGGATTTCGGCATCGGATTCGGAGGCAACCGACATCAGGCGCGGCTTCCAGCCCACGGCCTGCTCAAATGCCGCGTCCAGATTCTTGCCTGCGGCCAAAGAGACAATCTGGAAGCGATCAGGATGCGATTCGACAACGCTGAGCGTGCTCCGCCCAATCGAGCCGGTCGAACCCAGTATGGCAATGCGTTTCATGGGGTGTAGGTATGGTACTAGAATCGCGGTGTGTTCCGTGCCGTCCATAGGATGCTGAATGCTGTTTAGCTTCCTGAGCAGCGAATCGCTGCTGCGGCAAGGCATGCCTCCGTAGCGCTGGATATTACACTCCTGACAGGAGCAACGCCCTCAATGGCGATAACTTTTTCGGATGGCGCGTGGGATCAAGTATGACGTGAGACAATTCAGCGATGCAGCCGATGTGAACCAGAGGAGGAATGACGGGAATCAGCGCCGAACCGGCATCAAGACTTCGCGGGAAGAACGGCGTCTGCCGGCGCTTCAACTGTCACTTCTACCTTTGCCCCCTGTTTTAAGGATACAGGCTTACCGTTGCTGTCGGTAAGCTCATTGTCAATGCGGATCTCTCGATACAAGTGTTCATCGGTGTCAAGGGTGATCTCAGCTTTCTCCGGTTCCTGCGGGTCAGTGGACGGAATGATCTTTTCAACGGTGCCGGGCAGGGTTGTGCTCGCGTTTTCGCTCATAGCTTCTCCCTTTAATCAAAATTCTAGCTGGACCTTACCCTGAATACAACGTTGTCAGTATTGATTTCGCCAGGCGCGACGTTACTCTGAATGCAAGACCTGCTACACGCCCGAAACCGGTCGCAATGGAGCAGTAATCCCGGAAGTTACAATCAAAAGCTATTTTAAAGACGAGATAAGAGGATCGTACTCATAAAATTTCCCCTCGTTCAAATGCTTTCGAGGAGTATCTGATGCAAACTAGACTTAGCCCCGCCCATCCAGAGTATGGCAAACTCAGTCTCACGCAAATTGAAGACGAATTCGCGCACGCGCATACGAGATTTATGAGGAACGCGGCGGTGGAGACGGCAAGGCGCTGGACGATTGGCTGGAGGGAAAGGCCGAAGTGCTGGGCATTGCCAAGAATCCCAAGGATGCATAGAACTGCATGACGTTCCTAGGACCCTGACCCGGGAGACGCCACCTACTGCATCACCCGCCAGGCCGCATAGCACCACAGCACCGGCGCGGCGAAGAGCAGCGCATCTATGCGGTCGAGCATGCCTCCGTGCCCGGGAAGGATTGTTCCTGAATCTTTCACTCCGGCGCCGCGTTTAATCAGAGATTCCACAAGGTCTCCGAGCTGCGCGGCGATGTTGATCGCGGCGGAGAGCAAAATAATCGGCCACAATTCCGCCTTTTGCAGTGCGAACAATCCATCCCGTCGCTCGATCAGATGGGCATTCAGCATTGTGGTGCTGATTCGGAGAGCGTAGTTGTAAAGAAGCGCTCCCACCAGCACGCTGGCGGCGAGAGATGCGGCAGCGCCCTCCCATGTTTTTTTCGGACTTACTCGCGGAGACATGAAGTGGCGGCCCACTGACCTGCCCACAAAGTAGGCGAAGATGTCCCCCGCCCATACGATCAGCAGTAAATACAGCAGGAGGAAAGCGCCGGACCATTGCTGCCGCACCTGCACCAGAAATCCTAAAGGCAGTGCAATATAACAAAATGCAAATACGGAAGTAAGCGCGGCCGGAAATGCCGTGCTCAGGTCCGCGCGGTTCATGCCGACAACGAGAAAAACAAATGCCGCGAGCGCCGCCGCGAATCCGCTGCCATAGACGAAGGCAGCCGTTGAAAGCAGCGGTTTGTCACTCCCGGAAGCCACCGCTAATAGCAGGAAAAATGCCGCGACAAAAATATAGGTAGGCAAATGGAAAGGTGCTATCGCATAGGCTTCCGCCAGCTTCAGTAGTTCCTGTACGGCGAGCAGTGCGATGAGTCCGGTGACGATCGCCAGCACTGGAATAGGGGCGCGCAGCACGAGCAACAGGACGACCGGGATGAGAACCACCGCCGCGAGGACTCGTTTCAGCAGTTGCAAACGTTAACCCCGGACCGCTTTGTGAAGTCCATGGGAGGAATGTGAGGGAGACGAGTGTGAATGGGATGAATCGCCGCTCAAGCCGCCGTAGCGCCGCTCGCGCTTCTGGTATTCGGTGATACCTTCCAGCAGATGTACCCCGCGGAACTCCGGCCAAAGCGTTGGAGTGACGTAAATCTCGGCGTAGGCGAGTTGCCAGAGCAGAAAATTGCTCAACCGCATTTCGCCGCTGGTGCGGATCACCAGATCAGGGTCGGGCAGGTGCTTCGTATAAAGATGCCGCGAGACCGATTCCTCGTCAATTTCTAAATGCTCGATCCCGCCATTGCGGGCCGCGGATTCGACGATTGAACGAAAAGCGTCCACCAGTTCCGTTCGCGCGCTGTAATTCAAAGCCAGGGTCAGCACCGTTCCCGTGTTTTGCTCAGTCGCCTTCCTCGCCCATTCCATCTTTTCTTGCACTGACGGAGGAAGTTCGTGCAGCCTGCCAATATACTCCAGGCGAATGTTCTGCTTGTTCATGGTAGCAACTTCGGATTTCAAATAGCGGCACAGCAGCGCCATCAGGAAGTCAACTTCAGTCTTGGGACGCTTCCTCCAGTTCTCTTCCGAGAACGCATAAAGTGTCAGTGCAGGAATTCCAATGGAGGACGCAGTCTCTACCGTGGAACGTACCGAGGCTAGTCCTGCGCGATGTCCAGCCACGCGCGGCAGATGCCGTTTGCGCGCCCAGCGGCCATTGCCGTCCATAATGATGGCGATATGTTTCGGAAGTTGTTCCGGATCGAGGCGCGAATAAGCTTCCGCTTCCTTGCGGTCTAATCCGGCAGGAATTGTCGCTCGCACGTCAACCTCTGCTGCATGTCGAACCTAACATAGCAGGGATACGGGTGCAATGACAGGGAGGATAGGAGCTGATCGCTTCGCGGAACCTCCCTATATCCTGTCATTCCGAAGCCAGCTTTATCGGTGAGGAATCTGCTTTGGCGGAAAAGCAGATTCCTCGCGCGACGCGCTTCGGAATGACAACCCAAAAAGAGTCATTGCTAGCCCCTGACCATCTCCGGTGTCCGAAGCGATGCCAACTCCCTCTCAATCGTGTCATTAATACTCCGCTCGGAAAACTCCGCTGCCACCCGAATCGCATTCTTGATCGCGTTCATGTTGGACGATCCGTGAGTGATGAAACAAACGCCTTTCACGCCCAACAGCGGCGCGCCGCCGTACTCCGTGTGATCGAGGCGCTTCTTGAAATCGGCGAAGGCGCTGCGGGAAATTAAATATCCCACTTGGCGCGTAATTGTCGCTTTGAGCGTTTCTTTCAACGTAAATCGGACGAGGTTGGCGACGCCTTCCGAAACTTTGAGGGCAACATTTCCCACGAATCCGTCGGCCACGATAACATCCACCTTGCCGTTATAAAGATCGCGCCCCTCCACATTCCCAACAAAATTCAAAGGAAGTTGCTTCAGCAGCCGGAACGCCTCGCGAGTAAGTTCGTTTCCTTTGCTCTCTTCCTCCCCAATCGAGAGCAATCCCACCCGCGGCCGCCTCGTGCCGAACATGCTGCGAAAATAAATCTCTCCCATAACGGCGAACTGTTCGAGGTTTTCCGGCTTGCAATCCACATTGGCGCCAACGTCCAGCAGTTCAGCGACGCCTCCCGTGGCTGTGGGAAAAACCGCCGCCAATGCCGGGCGGTCAACCCCGGGAATCGCTCCCAGCACCATCTTCGCCGTCGCCATAGCCGCTCCGGTGTTGCCCGCGGTGATGAAGCCCTGCGCTCTTCCGTCGCGCACCAGGCGCAGTCCCACCCGCATGGACGAATCCCGCTTGGCTCGCACCGCCTGCACCGCCTTATCATCCATGGTGATGACTTCGCTGGCGTGCACGATTTCGATGGGAAGATTCCTGGCTGCGGAATAGCGTGCCAGTTCGCCCTGCAAATAGGATTCAGGACCGACCAGCAGTACGTGCACGCCATAATTCCGGGACGCTTGAATGGCGCCTTCGATTTCAGGCTTTGGCGCCTTGTCAGAGCCCATCGCATCCAAGGCTATGACGCTTGGCATTGGAGTGTGTATCTAGCTCGATTCCTCGACGCCCAATACTTCTCGGCCCTTGTAGTAACCGCACTTGGGGCAGGCACGGTGCGGCATTTTCCGTTCATGGCAATTCGGACATTCCGAAAGCGTGGGGGCGGTCAAAAAGTCATGGGCACGCCGCGTAGCAGTGCGTTTCTTGGAGTGTCTGCGCTTAGGATTAGGCATTAGATTCCTGGTTTTTCAAAAATTATCGTTTCTAATTTTAATTATTTGTCGTTCCGAGCCGTTCCGAAGCCGCGCAAGCGGCGAGAAATCTGCTTTTCCTCAGTCCATTCAAAGCAGATTCCTCCGGGCGAAGCCCGTTCGGAATGACAAGGAAACAATCACAACTTGCTGCGAATGTCCTTCAGCGCCGACCATCGCGAATCTTCCATCGGCTCGGCGCATGAACACTGGCGATCATTCAAATTCGTGCCGCAATGGGGACAAAGTCCCTTGCAGTTCTCGCGACAGATGGTCCTCAGCGGCAGGTCCAGCAAAATCTGCTCGCGAAGGGCGTCTTCCAGCAGCAGCGCTTCCCCTTCATAATATCCGATTTCAGCTTCCACGGCGGTGACGGATAATTCCGGCCGCCCCGCATCGGAACCGAGCGGCCTATAAAGCAGGTCGAACTTGCGCACGACCTTCTGCACCGCCGGCTCCAGGCATCGAGCGCAATCTGATTCCACGGTCGTTTGAAGCTCTCCGGTCAGCCGGATATCTTTGATCCGCTCATGCTTTCCGTGGCGTTCTTCGACGAGTTGCGCCCGGCCCCCAGTCCATAATGGACCCCGCTGCCGGAGATCGTCTCCCAGATCAATGGCCCCAGGATGAAACTCCTCCTCAAAATCAATAGGATGGAGTTCCAACTCCTTAATTTCGATTAACATCAGGTCCTCGCGCCCGCAAACCAACTGCAAAGGCACGGAATTTGCCCTGACATAGACTTCTTCCAAGGCTTATTCAAGAATAAAGGCGTGTCCGGGAGTAGTCAAGAAAGCGTGGGGAGACTTCGATTTATGAAGAGAAGTGACCAAAAAGCATTTCAGGATGCTTTCTTTGCCGGCACCTGAACCAACTCGACCTGACTCTGATGGCGCTTCCTGGCGTCGGCTTCAGCTTCTTCCTGCGTCGCGCCGGTACCCACTACTCTGCGGCCGTCAATCGAAAGAGCTGCCCAGCTTCCCGCCTTCAGTCCGACCAGTAGCCGATCATCTGAAGTTTCCGGCGAAGTCCTGGCAATATGCCCGTCGGGATCTGGAATTGATGACGCTGGATCGCTGCTGGGAAAAGAATCCGCCAGCGTCTTGTCGAACGATTTTTCCCGCTCCTGCCCGTCGTGTTGCGCGCGGCGTTCTTCCGGGTCGCGGCGGCTGCCCAAATGTTCCGGGTCATTGGAAGTAATCTGTGGACCACCTTTTGTTTTCTTCATAGTTCATCGCTCCAATGCGTGAGCACTATTGTCTCCCAAACCAGCAGTTGTCCGCCATCGGGTCTTCTCTTTAGTTTTCAGTTTTCGCCGATGACAAGTCTGACGGAGTTCGCATCCCTACGCAGCAACCGGTTTACCGGCGCCATGCCTGTCCTCTCTCCGTTCGGGATAAGCGCGACTGAAGCCTATCCATAGCAGCGCCAGCAGTATAAAGATCAGAACGCTTCCCTCCGGACCTACCGACCCTCCAGTCAGCCAGTGGGGGCCATGAAATGAAGATTTCAAGAGATGCCCAGGTGATACGCCCCCGCTATCCGGGACGGAATACAAGTAGCTTTCGCCCCAATCCCACACTGCATGAAAACCCACAGCGAACCAAAGATTTCCCGTCCGCCGCAGGGTCAGGCAGAAAAATAACCCAATTCCCGCGGCTGCGAGAACTCCATTCCAGGCCTCGCCCGGATTCAGCAGATGAATCGCGCCGAAGGCAATTGACAACAAAATGGCAGACGGCCAAAATCCCACAGCCTGGGAAAACGTGAACTGCATGTAACCGCGCAGCAGGAACTCTTCCGCGAACGCCACTATAAGAAAAAACACGCCCCAGAATGCAGCGAACTTCAGCATTCGAAATCCATGCAAAGACAATTTTGCGATCGTGAATACACCGGCCCCGTACATGGCAAGCATCAACACGCTGAGAGCGGCGATGCCCCACAGCGTGCCAAGCCAGAAAAGTTTCCCGAAGGCGCCGCGGTCCGGCAGGCCATATTCGCCGAACGGCCGGCCCTCTAAGCGGGCCATAATCAATGCCGGTGCGACCGCCGAGATCAACAGAACAGTCTCGGATGTCAACTCGACCCAAAGCTGGAGCACGTTCGTATGCTCGGCCATGTAGTTCACAGCGGTGCTTAAAGCGAGAAACAGAAATCGGGACATAGCCAGGTAGAGGAACAACCGCCAAATCGGCCGCAGCCCATCCGAGTCAAGGAATATTCGGGAAACGCCGGCATCGAAAGCCCGCGCCTGCCAGTGCGGCGCCTGGGACGAATTGATTTCGGGCTGGGATTGCGCAGGTTGGGGTGCGCCGGCTTGAGCGTCCGCTGCGGGCGGGTCCTGATCGTTCTGCTCGGGCTCGTGCATGACAGGATTTCCTGAACCGTCCCCGCTCATGGTAAAACACTCGCTCCGTTCAATGAGTGCATTTTTCACCCGCCAACGCTTTGGCCGTCCTCAGGTACTTGCGGGGTTCCTATTGTTGGCGTTTGTGGCTCAATGCCTCTGGCTGGCAGGTCACAGGGCGCAATTAAGGGAGGTGAATTCATACGAACTGTTTCGGGTTCAGGAGGGTTTGCGGCAGTGGCGGGGAGATTCCGTGGCGGGAACGCCGTCCATGGCCCGAACCGAGGCTGGGACTTTTCCGCCGCCTGAGATCGAATCGAATGCAGGCTATGACCCCAATCATTCGCCGCTTTGGTATTTGATTCTGTCCGCTCCTCTTCTTGGCTGGCACGAATCTCCGAGTACCTCTGCTCCACGGTACTGGACATGGCTCGTAACCCTTCCCTTTCTATCGTTCGGAACGCTGTTAGGAGCTTCGTTGTGGTACGTAGCCCGCAGGCTGTACGGGAACGCCGGAGGCTACATCGCGTTGCTGCTGTATTGCTTCTCCCCGGAAATCATACGGTCAAGCGCGTTGTGGGCCGCCGAACCGGAGATGGGAGCGGCCTGGGGCGCGTTCGGAGCCATCTTCACAGCGATCGCCGTGGCACATACGCTCTATGCTCCCCGGGAAGTAGTTTTGTGGAATTGGCGGCGCACCGTTTTGCTTGGCCTGTCTCTGGCGCTGGCGGTCGGCTCTCAATTCTCGCTCTTACTTGTCGCTCCGATCGCGCTGGGATTCATGCTTTACCTCGCCCCCGGCCGGCGAGCGGCGGCAATGGCAATCTGGGCGACTGCGGTCGCTTTCGCACTGTTTCTTCTGGTGTGTTCCTATAATTTCAACCTCGCAATCTTTTGGCAGGGATTGCGGCACGCCGGCTTTGCCCGCGTCACCTGGCGGGCCTTCAAGATGCGTGGCGATTATTTGCAATTGCTGTCGCGGCTGGGTCAATGTGGTCCGGCCCTGGTACTTGCTGTGCCGCCTTCACTGGTTGCCTGCCTGTTCTGGCCGAGGACGCGGTATTTCGGCAATACCGCGCCGTTAATAATCGCGGGAACATTCCTCCTGATGAGCCTGGGCACTCCGCACTATCCGGGACTCGGGTTCCAATTGATGTCCGCGCCTTTCCTGATGTTATTCGTTGCCGGCATTGCCGCCGACCTGTTGGAGAGCACGCACCGCAGTCTGGCGCTGGCGTGCCTGTGGACTTTGTTGGCTGCGAATGCCGTGTGGAATCTCGTGGAGTTGCTCGGAATAAGGCATGGGTAAGTTGTAACGCTACAGACGAAGGTAGGCTTGTTGTCCATTGCAAATGTGACTTGCAAAGTTCACGCAGGGACAGCCGCCCCCGGCTGTCCGGCGGAGCGAAGCTCCGCGAGATTCAGATTGTAGGAGCGGTTGCTATTTATCAGGCGATCTTTGCAGAAAAAGTAGTCGAGGTGTTTCAAATTAAGAGGCTGGCGAGCCTTTGCTCGCCCAGGACAGCCGAGGGCGGCTGTCCCTACCTGATTTTGACCCTTACCACCTGACTACTGCGATCTTAAGCTGTTTGCCAACCCTTAATGGCAATCGTGCGGGTGGTGGGCCCAGGTGCGAAATGTAAGGTTCCGTCTGTATATGGTCTCCGACTCTCACCGACCCTTGTTTCACCTTCCTAGTTGCATCAGTTGCGGAAACCGCAAGGTTGCACCTGACTAGAAGACGAGCCATGTTCATGTTCGCGACTGCCCGGTCGCTCTGTTGGATGACTTCTCCGATGTCTGCCAGAGCGACGGCTATCTCTTCCGCATTCTCCGGAATCTCTCCTTTCTGGAATTGCTTCGCCCAGTCTTCCCCAGCCTTCGTCGCGGCTTCCGCCGAATGGAAATCCGTCACAATTCGTCTCGCTAAATCTTTTTTTGCCTCCATCGGATGTGCTTCCCGCTTCATTTTCTCGATATCCGGCAGCTGGACATCCGTAAGCAGCTCGTAATATCTCCACATCATTTCGTCTGAGACTGACATGATCTTGCCGTACATCTCGAGCGGAGATTCCTGAATCCCGACTGCATTGCCGAACGATTTTGACATTTTCTGCACGCCGTCGAGCCCTTCGAGGATGGGCATGGTGAGCACTATTTGCGATTCCTGGCCATAACTGCGCTGAAGTTCCCGCCCCACGAGCAGGTTGAACTTTTGATCGGTGCCGCCGAGTTCGACGTCGGCCTTAAGAGAGACCGAGTCGTATCCCTGGGCCAATGGATAGAGAAGTTCGTGCAACGCGATTGGCTTCTCGTCTTGAAATCGTTTGTGAAAGTCTTCGCGTTCGAGCATTTG
Organism: Terriglobales bacterium; assembly: GCA_050746185.1. Taxonomy (GTDB): domain Bacteria; phylum Acidobacteriota; class Terriglobia; order Terriglobales; family Acidobacteriaceae; genus PALSA-188. Next base: position 188,632 of record JBOGLA010000040.1, read on the forward strand.
CGAAACCGTAAACTTGGCCGCCAGGCGTACCCAGTCTTCTCCCTTGAGCTTGTCCAGCCATTCGCTGTTGAAGCGGGTCTGGGTAGTGGTACGATTCAGAATTTTGTAAACCTGCGCCATGTAAGTCTTGGCGTTGCGCATGATGTCTTCAGAACTGAGTGGCGGACGCGTCACCGAGCGGCCGGTAGGGTCTCCGATCATCGCGGTAAAGTCGCCGATCAGGAATGTGACGGTGTGGCCGAGGTCCTGAAAATGTTTGAGCTTGCGCAAAAGGACCGTATGTCCAAGATGAAGGTCAGGCGCAGTGGGATCAAAACCAGCCTTGACGCGAAGGGGGATATTGATGGCCCTTGATCTCTCAAGCTTGGCAACCAGTTCGGACTCCTTAATAATTTCCGCGGAGCCCTTTTTTATGTAGGCAAGCTGTTCATCAATCGGCGCGAATGGCATCGGAGAGATTATACCGATGGCTTGTCTCAAATTGCCGGATTGACGGATTTTCGGATTGCCGATTTGAAAGGACTACGGTTTCATTTCGGCGATCCGAAAATCCGGCAATCCGAAATTACACCGCCTGCGAGCCAATGGGATGTGACGTCCATCACAACTTTGAATAGTTTCCTGTCACCATCTTTCGGCCGATAACCTGACACTCTCCGCCGAGCACGATGTTGATTGCCTCCGTATATGCAATGTGTTCCTGCTCCAGAATGCGCGCGGCGAGGGAGCGTTCATCGTCGGTATCAAGGACCGGAATCGCCTTCTGCACGATGATTGGTCCGTGGTCTAGTTCCTCGTCCACGAAGTGCACGGTACAGCCGGCTACTTTGACGCCATAAGCGAATGCCTGCTCCTGCGCCTCTAATCCAGGGAAGGCCGGCAGTAACGAAGGATGAATGTTCAGAATGCGGTGACGAAACTGCTGCACCAGCCACGGCGACAGCAGGCGCATGTATCCCGCTAGACAAACCAGATCAACTTTGTGCTGGTGCAACACCGCCGCGACTTCGCGATCATGTTCTTCGCGAGGCTTGCCCTTTGAGGGAATAACAACGGCGCTTAGTCCGAAGCGGCGGGCAATGTCGAGACCTGTGGCGCTGGGAACGTTGGAGATGACGGCTGCGATTCGCGCATCGCGAATTTCTCCCGAGGCGACGTTTTTCGCTATCGCTTCGAAGTTGGATCCGCGTCCGGAGAGCAGGATACCCAGATTTTTCATGGAAGGCATCAGGCCGCCATGATAATCCAAGCCGGATTCAAAAGGCACAGCGTTGCGCATCCGCAAGCAAATACGCAACGCTCGCGTTATGGTTTACTTCGCGGCGGTGGTCATGGCCGAACCGGCGATGGGCTGCCCGTTGGCCATCATGTCGCCGAGTAGTTTCTGGTCCTGGTCCGCGACCGCGCTCGGCAGTTTCGCATAATACAGGGCCTCCGCGCTGTTTTGCCCACCGGCAATTATGTATTCAATGAAGCTCTTCACCGCCCCCCGTTTGGCCACATCAGTACCGTCTTTGGGCACCAGAAGATAGGTGAATCCGCAGATAGGGTAGCCGTCTTTAGCCGAAGCCGGCGGGTCCACAATTGGTGTGCGGATGTCCTTGGCCAACTCGTCGCTAAACCCGCTGATGGCCGCCGACGTGCCTTCGGCGCTTGGTGCTTCCCAATTGCCCGCTTGGTTGCGAATCAGGGCCACCGGAAGATTGTTCTCTTTTGCATAATTCAGTTCCACGTAGCCAATGGTTCCGGGCGTTTGCTTGACGATGCCGGTCACGCCTTCGCTGCCCTTGCCGCCCAGTCCGACCGGCCAACTTACCGAGATCCCCTTGCCGACCTTGGAGGACCATTCCGGGCTCACCTTGTCGAGGTATGTGGTGAAAATGTTGCTGGTACCGCTTCCATCAGAGCGATGGGCAACGACTACAGCTTGCCGGGGCAGGGTCACGCCCGGATTATCTTTTCTCACGGCAGGGTCCTGCCAGTTCTTAATTTTGCCGAGATAAATTCCCGCCAAAGTGGAAGCGCTGAGTTGAAGCGGCTTCTTGAGGTCCGGCAAGTTATAAGTAATGCAGACGGGACCGGCGCTCTCTGGAATTTGAATCAGCGGGGGCATGTCCTTTAACTGGTCGTCGCTGAGGGAAGCATCGCTGGCGCCGAAGTCCACCAGTCCTTTCTTCAGTTGCTGAATTCCGCCGCCGCTGCCAATCGATTGATAATTAATCTGGACGCCTGGGTGCGTGCTCTGAAAGTCATTGATCCACTTGGCCATGATCGGATAAATAAACGTGCTGCCCGCGCCGATAACCCGGGTGGTTGCTCCGGAAGATGCGGTTTCATTCGTGGAACTCTTGCTGCATCCAGCAATGAACATCATGGCGAAGAACATGCAGGTCGCGACCGTGCTCACTTTCCAATTGTTGCTTCGCATACGAGAATCCTTTCCAAGTCGGGGCTGGGAGGCCCATTGATTTTTGCCAACCCTAAATTTTCGCTCCGCTGGCATCGGCGAAATGTTAAAAGCTCGTGAATATACGACGCGCATGATCATGAGCTACAGGACTTTGGGTATGACATCACAGTGTAATAACTTATGCGCGCGCGTCTCTCCCTGAGATTTGCCCGTGGCAAGTCCGTCCGGTATAGTTTTTATGGTTTATGTATCGCGACTTCACCGCCGCAGACCGATGGTCCAGAAAGGACGTTCACTGCATTTATCAGGCCCTTATCGTTGCGGTCGCCACGCGGCATGCCGACGCGGTGGACATCAAATTTTTAGTGGACGGGCGTCCCGTTTGGGTGGCGCTCCCTCTGCCGGCCTGGGTGGAGTACCAGAAGCGCACCGGGAAGAGTATCACCGATCCTCTGGCGATAGAAATCGCGGGCCACTATTTGAAGACCGCGCTTGAATCCGGAGAAGGTATTGACCGGGAGGTGTACTCGTTGACTGCGGAAGAGACGCTCAAGCACCTTGAAGCTCTGGTAAACGAGCCCGAAGCAGCGGCGGCCGGCAAACCGTAATCGCCTTCGAAAGCCGCCCAATTTATGGCAACCACATTCTCCCCCGCTCACGACCCTATCGCGTTCCTATTTCCCGGCCAGGGTTCGCAGGCTGTGGGCATGGGAAAGGATTTATCGGAAATTTATCCCGTCGCGCGGCAAACATTTGAGGAAGCGGACGACGCTTTAGGCTACAAACTTTCGAAACTGTGCTTTGAAGGTCCGGAAGATCAACTCCGCCTGACGGAGATCACGCAGCCTGCGATTCTGACCGCGTCCGTGGCGGCGTACCGTGTGGTCAGTGAAAAAGGAATCAGGCCTGCTTACGTGGCTGGACACAGTCTCGGAGAATACTCAGCACACGTTGCGGCGGGGACAATATCGTTTCGGGACGCGGTGCGAACGGTGAGGAACCGCGGCAGGTACATGCAGGAAGCGGTCCCCGTCGGGGTGGGTGCAATGGCCGCAATTCTGGGAATGGATTTAGCGGGCGTCACAGCGATATGCAACGAGTCGGCGCAAAATGACGTGTGCGAGCCGGCGAACATCAATTCAGCGGAACAAATCGTAATTTCAGGCCACGCAGCGGCAGTACAGCGGGCGACAAAACTGGCGGATGCCAGAGGGGCAAAGCGCGCCATTATGCTGTCGGTGAGCGCGCCGTTTCATTGTCCGCTGATGAAACCGGCGCAGGAGCGACTCGCTGCCGATCTGCAACAGGTAATATTTCAAAAGTCGCGCTTTCCTGTCGTTTGCAATGTGGATGCTGTTTCGCATTATGATGCGGCAAAGAGCCGGGACGCGCTGGTGCGGCAGGTCACAGGATCGGTGAAGTGGGATCAGTCCATGCGGCTGCTGATTTCGAGCGGTGTGCGCACATTCATCGAGGTCGGCCCGGGCAAGGTGCTTAGTGCGTTGATGCGGCAAATTGATCGCTCCCAGAACGCGATTAACTTAGGCGATGAAGCATCGTTGCAGAAATGTTTGAAAAGCTTGTCAGCGGTGGGAGCTTAAGGATAGATCGTTGATGCGAGTCCGCTCTTGCTCACGCCAATGATGGTCAGCGGCGAGTTCCGCCGTGCATTCATTCCCATATGCTTGACTTGAACTTTGTGCGGGATAATCTGCCGCTGGTCGAAGAAAAGGTTCGCCAACGTGGGATGAATCCGTCTCAGGTGCTTAAGGATTTCGGGCAGGTGGATACCCAGCGTCGCCAGGCTATCTCGTCCGCGGAGACGCTGAAAGCCCACCGCAACCGCGTCTCCGAGGAAGTTGCCGCGTTAAAAAAAAGCGGGCAGGATGCCGCCGAACTCATCGAGGAAACCAGGAATTTCCGGGAAGAGATTGCGCAGATGCAAAAGGCTGCCGAGGAATATGATGGCCGCCTTCGCAAGATTCTGGTTGGCATTCCGAACATGCCGCATGCCAGCGTCCCCGTGGGGCGTTCGGCTGACCAGAATGTCGAAGTTCGCCGCTGGGGATCGCCGCCGGAGTTCAATTTTGTTCCCAAACCTCATTGGGAAGTTGGAGAAGAGCTTGGCGTGCTCGACCTGGAACGCGCCGTGAAGCTCACAGGATCCCGATTCGCGGTTTATTGGGACGCAGGCGCCCGGCTGGAAAGAGCACTGGCAAACTTCATGCTCGATCTGCATACCCGAGAGCAGGTCTACACGGAAGTGCTTCCGCCCTACCTGGTGAACTCCGATTCCATGTATGGAACCGGGCAACTGCCGAAATTTGCATCCGACCTTTTCCGCGTGCCCCATGGCGATGAAAAGGATCTGTGGCTGATTCCGACCGCTGAGGTCCCGCTTACCAATCTTTATCGTGACGAAATCCTCGACCCGGCAAGGCTTCCGATATCATTAGCCGCCTACACTCCTTGTTTTCGCAGTGAAGCCGGATCATACGGCAAAGACGTGCGCGGAATCATCCGCCAGCATCAGTTTCAAAAAGTGGAACTGGTTAAGTTCGCCCGTCCGGATGATTCTTATCAAGAATTGGAAAAACTCACCCGGAATGCGGAGACCGTCCTGCAAAGGCTGGGGCTGCATTATCGCGTGGTTTCGCTGTGTACGGGCGATCTCGGATTCTCAGCTGCCAAAACCTACGACATTGAGGTATGGCTGCCCGGACAAAACGTCTTTCGCGAGATTTCGTCGTGCTCGAATTTTGAGACTTTTCAGGCCCGGCGCGCTAATATCCGTTATCGCCGCGAAGGGAAAGGGAAGACGGAGTTCGTGCACACCCTCAATGGGAGCGCGCTCGCCGTTGGGCGGACCTGGCTTGCGATCATGGAGAATTATCAGCAGGCTGACGGTACCGTGAAAGTTCCTGAAGCTTTGCGTGATTACATGGGGACGGACCTGATCTCCCACAGGGATGTTTAGTAGAGACGCAGCTCGCTGCGTCTCCTATCAGGAATCGTTTGGCAACGCAAAGACGCTGCAAACTGCGTCTCTACGTTCAGGATGATTGCGGCGGCCGCAGCTACGCGCTATCCTTGCACAGGATTGAGGCATCGCAACGAATACCAGCGCAACCTCCGTCGAACCGCTCCCGCCTATGACTGGAATCTGGCGCACTCTTCGCGATTACATTCTTTGGTCCTACGAGCGCGGCACCATTCAATATGACGTCATGGTGACGTTGATTTTACTTTTCATTTTTCTTTCTCCGTACTGGATCAATTTTCAGGACAAACCACGGCTGCACGATCCGCATCGTACGGAAGTCGTCGTAGTAGCCGACGGGCACGGCGGGCTGATTTTTCAGATCGCTACGAATGGCTTCCCCGGCGAGAATGATGACGAGGTGAAGTCAGAGCTGTCGCGGATTATTGAGCCGGTCTCGGGCAAGGTCGTCATTACAAAGTACGAGCGGAGCCATAGTGGGCGGGCGGTTGAATACAGGGTTTGGGCACATAGGCAGTAGACCAGCGTCAGTTCACGATTAAAGTACGATAAATGGGATCGCGCCGAACAGTTTACTGGTTTCTCCTTGCGACGGTTTTGGCGGCCGCCGTCGTTTCTGCACAGCACCATTCGACAGCCGACTCCGCCGACGAATTAAAACAGGTTCTTCAGCGACTAGATCGCACCGCGGCGGATTTTCATTCCGCTGAAGCCAGTTTCGAATGGGATCAATATCAGAAAGTAACCGACGAAACCGACAAACAATCGGGCAAGGTATATTTTCGCCGGTCACGCGGGGCGACGGAGATGGCTGCCGAAGTTACCAGCCCTGCGCCGCCCAAGAAAGTCTTATTCGCCGACGGAAAGGTCCAACTCTTCCAGCCCAAGATCAATCAGCTCGATGTGTACGACACAAGCAAAAATAATGGAGCTGTTGAGAGCTTTCTGGTGCTCGGTTTTGGTGGATCAAGCAAGGACATCCTGAACTCCTACGAAGTATCCTATGGCGGTTCCGAAAAGGTTGACGGCGCAGACACGGATAGGCTTGAACTTATCCCCAAGGCCGATAAAGTCAAAGCCATGTTTAGTCACATTGAGCTGTGGATTGACTCGCGCGGCATCTCGATTCAGCAGAAACTTCTTTCTCCCGAGGGCGATTACCGCATCAACCGCTACACGAATATCGTCTTGAATCAAAGGATCCCCGATGGTGTCTTCAAAATTAAGACGCCCAGCAACGTTCAGATAGAGAATCACTAACCTATAGACAATAAAGGATTTCAGTAGCTGAGATTTAGACTGAAAAAGGAATCTGGGGACGGTATACTGCCAAAGCAGCCCATTCTGACATCAAACCCGGAAGACTCCGGTGCGGACTACAAGTTTTAATGGCCAAGGTTTTCACGATCCCGGTTCCGCCCAAGATGGACCGAAAGCGCCGTGAGCGCAACCCTGATCCACGCTACGTGGATGGCCAGCGCCTATTAGTGGAGGCCATGAAATATCTGGCGCAGGCCGATCCCGTCACCAATCGCGGCGCAATAGAATTGCTCTCGGAACACGTTCGCACCCGCTTCAGAATGACCGATTCCCCGCTCGGTTAGGTTTGGTTCGTGTGGGGCAAAAACTCCTGTCCGCGCCCACACGACCTACGGCCTTTGAAATATCGCTGAAGCAAACACAATCACCACCGGAAAACATTCGAGCGTGTAACGCGGCTCGGGATTCTCCAGTGTGCCCAAAAAGAGCGACCGCACCAGCACGAACGTCACCAGCAGGCCGGCAAGCTGAAATGCCTTCCGTCGCGCAATGCCGGCCAATCCGGCGCCCACGTAGAAGACTCCGATTAAACCCAAGGCTACGGCGAGAGCCGACCACTTCGGATCGTCGTTAAGTTCCCACCATCGGGTATCCGAAGGCAACATCCCGGTACGCGGACGCAGCCACATATCCGCGATCCTGAGGGCGGGGAGCCATAGGTAATACCGGAATGGATGGCTCCGCACGCGCTTCGCGGCAAGCATGGCGAACTTCGTGTCCAGTTCCGGGCTGATGCGAAGTGCGGCGTTGTATTCGCCAATCAGCCCAATCGTCTCCGCCCGCTGTTCCGCGGAATCAAAAGCGCGCTCAGGCAAGTCTCCAGCGTCTATGGGTTCTCCCGGAACGGGCCAGTAGATCTCTTCAACGGATACATAGTCGGCGATCCACGTCCTCACCCAGCGATTGAAGCCGGCAGGCACGAACTCGCCTTCTTCGTTCGCATATCGAGGCGCAAGCGGTTGGAAACTGTGCAGCGTATGCAAGTTGCGCAGCGTCCACGGGATCAGTGGCGCAAGGGAGATTATCCCGACGACAAAAGCCGCCCGCAGAACGTGGACCGCGGGCATCTGACGACGCAATCTGTGGATCATCTCCCAGAAGAGAAACAATTCGATCGCTGCCAGCAGAATGCCGCCGTCAGGACGCAGCAAAATGGCCGCGCCTGTGGCGGCGCCGCAACCGGCCCATATCCACGTCTTGCGTGCGCCATTGGACTCAAGTGCCGCAACGGCAAAATTCAACGAAAGCGCCGTGAAGAATATTTCCAGAGTTTCGGTGAGCGCGGTTGCCACATAGTTCGCCGTGAACGGACACAATGCCGCCAGCAGAAACGCTGCTCTGGATGCTTTCGGCCCAATGACCCGGCGGGTAAGATTACAGATTAAAAAGCATGTTCCGACATCCACGAACATCTGTGCTATGAGCACTGCCCGATAATGTTCCATCCCGAAAATCGCAAAAATAACGGCGAGGAACGCTGGGTATCCAGGGAGCCGGACGTAGGTTGGCACAACTTCTCCAGCGCTGGCAACGCCATAAATTCCGTGCTGCAACCAATTCTTTGCAATGTCCCCGTAAATGAAAGAATCGGTCGTGATGCTGGGAAACCAGAAAATAAACATCAATCGGAGAACGATCGCGGCCGCCGTAGCCGTCATAAAAAATCGCACGGATTCGCGAATCGGCTTGAGCACTCTGGGAATATAACTCTTCTGCGAAAATTGTCTCTTTCAAATTTGGGTTGGTGATGAGATTTGCTCAGCCAGAGGTAAGTTTGCGGTGGTGGAGCCTCGTCCTCTTCTCGATAACGCCCGTGGATTGTGGGAACGTGATGTTAAACATACGGCCCCCTCTGGCCGATGCTGACGGAGATCCTTCGGCCGGCGAAGCAAAACGCCGGCTCTCAGGATGGCATCGAAGATGCGATGACAGATGTAGATGCATGAAATCGTGGATGAAGGATTTCAAACACAGCTTCCGGCTTTATTGGACCATTCCTTCTGAACCGTGTACTGGCCGATCTTCCTGGTCTGCCATGCGCAGATGTCTCCGATTTCACCATTCGCATTGTCGTACCATCCCTGGCCGGGAATCGGATCGGTAATGGCTTCGCAGAGCTCATGCGAAACCGTCACGCTTAACGCATCGAACGTCGCGAGAGTGGAAGAGCATCCCGAACAGTCCGGGAAAGGCATGACCGCGTAGAAGACCTGGCTGGCGGTCGCGTCATGATAACCGCAAAACGCCTGGCACGACGCCGAACCACCTTGCGTCACAGTGACGCCGGACGGGAGAAAGACAAAATACACGAGGTTGGCATTCGACTCGGGGAGCGTCCCAGCCGAAATTTGCTGCTGGATCATTTGCTGGATGGCGGAGTCGTCAACGGAACTTGCCACATCCGGGCTGGTGAGGGTCATGGTTCCAATCCGCTCTCCGTGGCCGATCTTGAATTGTGCAACGCTATACTCGGCCAGTTGGTCTATAAGGGAACTGGTAAGGATGAAGTCGAAGAATCCATTGACTTCCGTGATAACGCCGCGGGCAGTGCCTTGCTGCCAGCCAGTTCCCCAGAAAATAGTGAATACCTGAACGTCCGAAAGCAACGGGCCATTGTTGTAAACCAACCGCCCGGCCTTTGCGGCAACCGCGGCCCGGTCCATGACTTGAGGCGTCGCCAGGGGAACGATGCGGACGGAATCGTCTTTGCGATGATGTGATTGCTTCTCTTTCATATGCATATGCATGTGACCGGTTAGATGCATTTAGAAGTTTTCCGGAAAACGCAGGCTCCGGACTTTGTACCGGCCGATGCCGACGGAGACCCTTCGGGCCGGCGAAGCGGAACGCCGGCTCTCAGAATTGCAAATCACTTCACTTAGCACGGAGGAGCGACGGCGTAGTTGACGCATTGCGACTTGTCACTTCCCACGAACCAGATTGCGGAGGTATCCGTCTGGTCGCCGAAATCGGAGAACCAGAAGAGCCAGCCGCCGAAATTCAGCGGCGTGCCAAATCCAAACTCATCTATCTGTTGGTTTGCCTGACAACTCGGACCGCGATACAGATAAGCGTCAAACGGGTATGTGCCGGGATTGGCGACCGAGATTCGAACTCCCTGATAGCGATGGCCATTTCGCTGGTACAGGCATCCCTGGAACGTCGCGCCGGGACCGGAAGATCCCGAACCGGATGACCCGACTTGTATCCTCACGGTAGTGTTTCGCGAGATCGTGCCGTCGCTGGCTGTCAATCGTATGGGATAGGTCCCCGACGCCAAGCCGGCGGGGACGGTAATTTCGGCGGTCGAACTCCCAGCTCCGGGAGCGGAAATCGCCGAAGGAGTGAGAGTCACCGAGACTCCGGCGGGCGTCCGGGTGACACTCAGTTGCAGAGCATGACTGTACCCGCTGGCAACCCTGGTCTTAACCGTTGTCGAACCGGATTGTCCGGCGGCGACGGCGACGGTGGCCGGGTGCCCGGCAATTGAAAATTCAGCGCTTGCTGTAGGGGCGTTCACCTGAAGCGAAGTTCCCGCAACCGTATCTCCGGACGTAGCGCTGACGGCGACGGTAGTCGAATCGGCGACTGCAGACGTCGGGGCCGCGACCGTGGCGCTTGTCTGGCCGGGAGGAATTCTAACGGTCTGGGGAGTTGCAACGACGGTCGCGTCTGAACTTTGCAGATGCACATCCAAGCCCCCGGCTGGAGCAGGCTGCGTCAGATTAACCGTGATTAAAGCGGGCGAACCGCCGGCAATGTTGCCGGGGCTCAGGGTCACGCTGGCCACTCCGGGAGTAGCGGTGGGCGTACCCCCGGCGCTCTCACTCTGTTTGTCAACCGTTCCGGAAAAATTGCCGGAGTTGCCCGGTTGCGAACCGGAGCCGCAGCCTGCGAGCCATAGAAGGGTTGCCGCTGCTGCCCGCAATGCGTAGTTGTAATTTCGGAGCAACATCATGGGCACCTCGTTGGTCAGGATTGGTGGGAACTGATTGCCCCGATTCTGGCACGAGTCCAACGGAATTAGAGACTGAGAAGTGCACGGATGCGACACGAAAGTCCTTGCACCCGATGGGTTACCCGTATCCTCGCAAATAGAAAGGGCACAAACCTATAATCCATGTCATCCAGAGCGAGCCCACTGGCGGCTGGATCCCACAAAACGGGGAATTGCCCCGGACCGGACGTTGAGTTCGGCACCACGCGAAACAGGAGGGTGTTGGGCGATTGAGCCGCACAAAGCGGATTTAATACTAGAAAAGTCTTAGGGCCTGTGGGAAACTGTACTTATGGGAAACAAGAATACCCCCCGGCGCGAAAAGAAAAAGCCCGCCAAGAATAAGTAAGCAGGTTGGTTAGAGGCCGTCGAACGCACATCCGCTGGGAAGGCGCTGGAATCTACATCCCTAAAGTGCAATAAGTTGCATACTGTCTTTCACCTACAGAGATTTTTCTGTTGCATAACCTTGGCGCGTTGGTTATGATTCGGGCGCGTCATCAAGTGTTGAAAGGCTTATTTATGCGCTTATCCCGTTCGCTTGCAATTGTCGCTTTTGCTGTGATTGTTTTCGGTGGTGCAGCTTTCGCCGATAGTTTTAATTTCGCCGCTAACGGCACCGGCGATCTTAGCGGCTCTTTTGCTCAGACGTTCACGGTGGGATCGTCAAGCATTACTCTGGAAGGGTTCACCGCTGACGGGACCGCAAATGCGACTGACCTTTGGTACAAGAACGGTTCCGGGGACGAGAACGGTCTTGGTCTGACCGTTGGTGGCTCTGACCGTGAGATTGGTGGAGATCATTTCATCCAGTTCACCGATGCTGGCATCGCTTCCATTTCCATCGGTTCCGTACAAAGTGGAGAAAGCTGGACTCTTTATGGATCCAGCACACTGGGCACGCGTGGAACAACCGTTCTGGCGACTGGCACGGGCGACGCAACCGTGTTGCTCCCTGGAATTGACAGCGGCTACACATACCTCTCGCTGTTCTCTCCGAAAGGCGATGTCTTGCTTGATAGCGCCACCTCGGTCGTCCCCGAGCCCGGCACTACGGCATTCATGTTGACTCTGGGAATCGTTGGCCTATTCGAGGTGGGCCGACGAAAGCTATTCGCGTAAGAGCTTGCTGAGAAGCAAAAAGCCGTCCTTTCGAGGACGGCTTTTTTATGTTCCCGATAATTCAGTGCCGACTAATGGAATGGCGCTCGGGGCGCCCGACGCTCCATCAATTGAATACCACTACGCGTGCAGCGCTTCCGCCTGTTTTTTACCCGCCAGCAACTGCCTCAGCACGTACTGCAAGATGCCGCCATTTGCGTAGTACTGGGCTTCCTGGGGCGTGTCAATGCGTACCAGAGCGCTGAATTCTTTTGTCTTGCCATTCAATGTCGCGCGGATCTTGACGTCGCGGCCTGGCGCAAAATTGGAAGTCAGCTCGGGGATTCCCGAGATCTCGAAAAGCTCTTCGCCGGTAATGCCCAGCGATTGCGCGTTTTCGCCGGCTAGGAATTGCAGCGGGACGATCCCCATACCGACTAAGTTCGAACGATGGATGCGTTCATAGCTTTCGGCGATCACGGTGCGCACTCCGAGCAGGCGTGGGCCTTTTGCCGCCCAATCGCGGGACGAACCTGAGCCATATTCCTTGCCCGCAATAATTACGAGAGGAACGCCTTCGGCAACGTACTTTTCGGACGCTTCAAAAATCGTCATCTCCACGCCGTCGGGAAGATGGCGTGTAAATCCGCCTTCGAGATTCGGTACCATTTTGTTTCGCAGGCGGACGTTAGCGAAGGTGCCGCGAACCATGACTTCATGATTGCCGCGGCGCGAGCCATAAGAGTTGAAATCCGCGGGTTTCACGCCATGTTCGATTAAGTATCTTCCGGCGGTACTGTCTTTCTTGATCGAACCAGCCGGCGAAATATGATCGGTGGTGACGCTGTCGCCGAGCACGGCCAAAACTCGAGCATTTCTAATTTCCTCGACTGGCGCCGGCTTCAATGTCATGTCGTCGAAGTAAGGCGCGCGTCGAATGTAAGTGGAGGCTTCGTCCCATGCGTAGGTCTCGCCATCGGGAACCGGCAGGGAGCGCCAGCGGTCATCGCCGTCGTAAATTTCGCTATAGCTTTTGCGAAACATGCTGGAAGAAATGGACTGCTGGATCGTCTCCTCCACTTCCCGTTGCGAAGGCCAGAGATCTGCCAGAAAAACAGGCTTTCCCTGTTTGTCCTTTCCGACCGGATCTTTGCGCAGGTCAAGATCAATGCGTCCGGCCAGCGCGAACGCGACAACCAGCGGCGGGGACATCAGATAGTTGGCGCGCACCTCGGAATTGATGCGCCCTTCGAAATTGCGATTGCCGGAAAGCACGGAAGCCACCACCAGATTCTTTTCGTCAATGGCGCGGGAGATTTCTTCCGGCAGCGGTCCGGAATTTCCAATGCAGGTGGTGCAGCCGTATCCGACAATGTGGAATTTTAACTTTTCCAGATAACCGGTGAGTCCGGCGCGTTCGAGGTAATCGCGGACCACCTTCGATCCCGGCGCGAGCGACGTCTTTACCCAACTGGGGACTTCGAGTCCGCGCTCGACCGCCTTTTTGGCCAGCAAGCCGGCTGCAATCATTACCGAGGGATTGGACGTATTCGTGCAACTGGTGATGGCCGCGATGACCACGCTGCCATGATGCAGATGACCATTACTGGACGCAGGCTGGGAATGTTGCCCGGGCTTAAGCAAAGACGGAAGCGCCTGCTCGAAAGACTCCCGCGCTCGCGAAAGCGCAATCCGGTCTTGCGGACGCTTGGGGCCGGCAATGCTGGGCTCGACCGAATCGAGATCGAGCATCAGCAATTCGGAATAATCGGCTTCCGGAGTTTTCGCATCGTGAAACAATCCTTGCTCGCGGCAATAGGCTTCGACCAGGGCAATTTGTTGCTCGGAACGTCCAGTGAGTCGAAGATAGTTGAGAGTCTCTTTGTCTACTGGAAAGATTCCACAGGTCGCGCCGTACTCCGGCGACATGTTGCTGATGGTCGCGCGATCGGCGAGAGCTAGTTCGTGCAGTCCCGGGCCGAAGAACTCCACGAACTTGCCGACCACACCGAATTTGCGAAGCATTTCGGTAATGGTCAGCACCAGATCGGTAGCGGTTGCGCCTTCCCGCAAGCGGCCCGTCAGCTTCACTCCGACAACCTGCGGAATCAGCATGGAAACCGGCTGGCCCAACATGGCTGCCTCGGCCTCGATTCCCCCGACGCCCCATCCCAGCACGCCGAGCCCATTGATCATGGTCGAGTGGGAATCGGTGCCGACGAGCGTGTCGGGATACGCCGTGCGGCGGCCGTTTGAGTCATTTACGAAGACAACGCTAGCGAGGTATTCGAGGTTCACCTGATGCACGATCCCGGTATCCGGGGGAACGATCGCGAGGTTGCGGAAGGCGGTCTGTCCCCAGCGCAGGAAGGCGTAGCGCTCTTTGTTGCGCAGGAATTCCATTACCGCGTTGAGGCCAAATGATTGAGAGCTTCCGAATGAATCCACTTGAACTGAGTGGTCAATTACCAATTGTGCGGGCTGCAAGGGGTTGATCAGGCTGGGATCGCCGGAAAATTTGCTCATGGCATCGCGCATGGCGGCGAGGTCCACGACGGCAGGAACGCCGGTGAAATCCTGCAACAGCACACGCGCGGGGGTGAAGGCGATTTCGCTGTCGCTGGGGGCTTTGCTATCCCAGCGGGCGAGGGCTTGAATGTCTTCCCTTTTTACGTTGCGTCCGTCTTCGGTGCGAAGGAGATTCTCGAGAAGAATCCGCAGCGAATATGGCAGGCGCCGGGTGGAAATGCCCTGTTTGTCGAGCGAGTCAACACGATAGACTTCGTAATCGCGCTTGTCAACGCGGAGGGTGGAACGGCTGTTGAAGCTATTCATTAGGATTGCCTTCCTGCAGAATTCATGGCTGTTTTAGTTTATTCCACGATCGGGGGTCGTGCGCTCGAAAAAGCCGGGGAATACGCCGATGCAGATCCCTCGCTTCGCTCGGGATGACGGGTTTGGAGCAGAGTTGGAGAAAGAAATGCAGACCTTTCGCTGCGCTCGGGATGACAGGGAATAAGGGGACGACTAGGAATGAAATACTGTCGGGGCCTCAACGCGTTCCAATCCAGGCCTGGTAGACGACCACGGTCATCATGAAGAGCAAATAGATTCGCAGCGACCACAGAATCAAGAGTTCGGGGCCTTTTAAAATACGGCGAGGGATATTGTATTTCTTTGCCTTGACCAGTTGATCGTGTTCGAGCGAAGCCAAAATCCAGCGTTTATCGGCTGTGGATACTTCTTCATCTTTTTCGATCATCCAAATTCCTCCTACTTGCCGCCCAAGGCTGCGAAGATGTTTGGCGCGATGATGCTGACTCCGAACAGCACTCCGGCACCGGTCAAGACCAGCACCACCGCAGTCGAGAGGACGTTTGCCCAAGGCGGGCTGACCAGATCGCCCATAATTTCTTTGTCATTCACCAGCATGAACAGGAAAACCAATGCCGGCGGCATGGCCAGAACCGCGACGACGTTTACGAGAAGAACCACATAGACCAGAGGCAATCCCGGAATCAAAACGATTCCCGCGGCCGCGAGCGAACACAAGGACAACACCGCATAGAAAGACTTCCCCTCTTTCATCGGAAGATTGAGGCTATGTGGTTGATGAGTGACTTCGCCGAATGCGTAGGCCGAGGAGGTTGAAATCGTAATGGCTGCCACGATTCCGGCCTCGACCATCCCCAGCGCGAATAAGGATGCGCCAAAGCGTCCGATGATCGGTTCCAGCGCTTGCGCGAATTCGGCCGCCTGAAAATTTCCCGCTGTCATCTGATGGGCAAACAAAGGCGCGGTCGCCAGGATAGTGGCTACGGCGGCGAGCGTCGCCAGGGTTGCGCCTAAAACGGTGTCAATGCGGCCGAAGTGAATGTCTTTTGTTGTAAGCCCCTTGTCAACGGTGGCGCTCTGCTGAAAAAACAGCATCCACGGCGTGACGGTCGCGCCGATGTCGGCGAGCACGATGAGCAGAGTATCGCTATTGAATCCAGGAAGAGGTTTCCAGGTGAGCACGGCCTGGCCTACCGAGGGCCAATGGGGATGGGTCATGAGCGCCACTGGAATGAAGATCAGGTTGAATGCCGCAGCCGCGAGCGTAATTCGCTCCCAGGTCCAATAGCGATGACTCATGAGGGCCGAATACAAGACAACAAGAGCACTCAGAACCGCGAGCCACGGGGGCACGCCGAAGAAGCCGAGGCCGGCGCGAATGGCAATAAATTCGGTTATGAGAGTCAGGAAGTTTCCGATAGCGAGGTCGGTCATGGAAAACCATCCCCAGAACGGGCCGAAGCGGTCGAAAATCAGTTCCGCGTGTCCGCGATGGGTGGCGGCGCCGAGACGGACGGTCATTTCCTGGACCACGACTGCCATGCCAAATGTGAGCACGACGAAAGGGATGAAGAATCCGACGCCAAACTTGGCTCCCGTGGCGGCATAGGAGAGCATGCTGGGGCCGTCGTTCTCTCCGAGCATGACGAGAACGCCGGGGCCGATCAGAAGCCAGAGCAGGCGGGTTTTGGAGAAAAGGCCATGGCGGGCGCGGGCAGCGGATACTTTGACGCGGTCATGGGCGCGATCTACGTCCTCGTGGGTAATGGCGATTTCATCGCTGGTTGCGATGTTAGCTGGCGGCCGCGCTTGTGAAACGTCGCTCATTCGTATTATTCGAGTTAGCGTAAGTATACATGAGAAAGTAAACCATGGTTAATGAGAGGATTCTCTGACTCCTTTCTAGAGAACGGCGTTAGCGTTAGTTTCTAGCACGCTCAAGGACAGCATCGGCGGTAATAGATAGGTTCTTCGTTGGAATCTTACCGGAGGCGAAGAATCCGGCTGCCTCAGAAGGGCAAGTCTACGGCGCTGCCGAGCTTTGCTCGGCTTGGACAGCCGGGGCGGCTGTCCACACGCGGGTATTTCAGGCAAGGTCAAAGGCCGCCCGGGCCAGAGCCTGTCCTGGGCGAAGTCGAAGGAGCGCCCGCGCCGCACGGGCAAAAGCGATATCATTGATAATTGTCTTTTCTTGATCAACTCAATCCGCAACAGCGCGAGGCTGTAGAAACCACGGAAGGCCCGGTGCTGATCCTGGCAGGCGCCGGCAGCGGGAAAACGCGCGTCATCACTTATCGCATCGCGCATTTAATCGAGAATCTCGGGGCGATGCCGGAATCCATTCTGGCGATGACGTTCACCAACAAGGCTGCCTCGGAAATGGGAGAGCGGGTTGAGAAACTGGTGGGCGGCCTTTCCGTCGCCAAGCCGGTGATCGCGACGTTTCATTCTTTTTGCGTGCGGATGCTGCGGCGGGACATTGAGGCGCTGCGAATTCCTTCGGCCACTCCCGGCGCTCCCGCGATCGGGTACACCAGGAATTTCGTGATCTATGACGAAAACGACCAGCAGCAATTGGTTCGGTCCGTCATGCGGCGCCTGGGGATAGACGACAAGCAGACCACGCCGCGGGCGGTGCTCTCGCACATTTCCCATGCGAAGAACCACATGCTGGATCCTCAGGAAGTTTATTTGCAGTCAGCCGATCCCAAGACCGAACGGGTGGCGCAAATTTATGCCGAATACCGCAAAGAATTGGCCAAGGCAAATGCGATGGACTTTGACGATCTCCTGCTGGAAGCGGTGCGTCTGCTCCGGGCCGCGGGGGAAGTCCGCGAATATTACAACCGGCGATTTCAATACATTCTGGTGGACGAATATCAGGACACGAACCGCCCGCAATATGAACTGATGCGGCTGTTGGCGGGCTCGCGGCATAACGTTTGTGCCGTGGGCGACGAAGATCAGTCCATATACTCGTGGCGGGGAGCGGATATCCGCAACATTCTGGAATTCGAGAAGGATTTCCCTGAGGCAAAGATCATACGGCTCGAACAGAATTACCGTTCGACGCAGAATATTTTGCAGGGAGCCTCGGCGGTGGTGTCGAATAACGTGCAACGCAAGGGAAAAAATCTGTGGACCTCGCGGCAGGGCGGAACGAAGATCGGCTATTACGAGGCTCCCGACGGCGAGAACGAGGCGCTGTTCGTGGCAGACAAGATTTCTAAATTTCTGCGCGAATCTTCCGAGCAGGGCGAAAATTCGCGAGTCGCCGTACTCTACCGCACCAACTCCCAATCCCGCCTGTTTGAAGAGGCCATGCGCCGCTATCAAATGAAATATCACGTGGTGGGCGGCTTTTCGTTCTATGAGCGGGCTGAGATCAAGGACATGATTTCGTACCTCAAAGTCATCCACAACGTGGACGACACAATCTCGCTTCTTCGAGTGGTGAATACGCCAGTGCGCGGAATTGGCAAGACGACGCTTGAAACTCTGGAACACATTGCGCTGGAGACCGGACTTTCGATGTGGGGCTCGATTACCGAAGCGATTCAGCGTCAACTTCTGCCGGTGCGCGCGCTCGCTGCGCTGAAGAACTTCAGGGACTTGGTTGATGACGGGCGCGCCATGCTGGCAGGGACTTACGTCGAGCGACTGGAGGAAACTGCCAGTAACGGCGAAGCCGAGGCCACATCTGCCAACGGAAGGCGGATGCGGGGCGCCGTCCGGAACGAGCCCGGGCGAGAAGACGCTAAGCCTTCCGAAGATGAAATGCTTTTCGACCCGATGGCGTTCGATTTTGCGGCTTTTGACGACGCACCCGCACAGGAGGAGGTCGCGAATTCCGACAATGGCTCCGGCGCATTCCGAAGTCCGGGCGCGCCGGCGAACACGGCGGAGATATTAAAATTTCTGATTGATCGAACCGGCTACATCAAGCTGCTTGAAGAAGAAGACACTCCTGAAGCATATTCACGGGTTGAAAATTTGCGCGAATTGGTAAACGCAGCAATGGACTCGCGGGACCGGGGAGAGACTCTCGATCAATTTCTCGACCACGCAGCCCTGGTGAGTGACGCTGACGCCTATGATGCGGGATCTCAGATCACATTGATGACCCTGCACGCTGCCAAGGGATTGGAGTTCCCTCTGGTGTTTCTGTGCGGGCTGGAAGAAGGGCTGTTTCCACACTCGCGAACGTTTCTGCATCCCGATGACGTCGAGGAAGAACGACGGTTGTGTTACGTGGGAATGACGCGAGCGATGGATTCTTTGATTCTTTCCCGCGCGGTGTACCGGCGGCGGTATGGAACGGATTTGCCCGAGGCCAGCATCCCGTCGCGATTTCTGGACGAGATTCCGGGGCAACTCATGGAGGATTTGGGGGCACCGCGACACCGGAGTGCTTCGCGGGCGCCGGCGCCACGCGAACTCCCGCCGCGGGAGCACTATGCCTATGAGGATGAAGATCAGAGCGCGGCTTGGGCGGCACGAAACAAGCAGCGCCGGGCGACTCCCGTTAAGAGTTACAACTCGATTGATAATATCGCGGAGTTTTTCGCTTCGAGAGGAAAGAAGTTCAACGTGCCCAAATTGCCGGTTGAGGAGCTTAAGGGGAAGAAAGGATTTCGTCCCGGACAGAAAGTGAAACACCCTAAATACGGCGAGGGGACGGTTTACCAGCGCGAGGGCGACGGTGAAGAGGCCAAGATTACTGTACAATTTCCTCGCTTCGGTTTGAAGAAGCTGGTGGAAAAATATGCGCAGTTGGAACGCGCTTGATTGAGTCTCATTTTAGTTTGATGGAAAGGACGAATGGCGAATACAGCGAGTTTAAGCAAAGAAGAGCGCAAGGCTAGCAAGCGCGCTTCTCGCAAAAAGAAAAAAACGGAGAAGCCGTTAAAGCCGCGGGAATACGCGCGGGGATCAGCGAAGCGCAAAGTTAAAAAACTGGCGCGAGGCACGTCCAAGCGTTAGATAAGTCTCAGCTGCCATGGGAACCTTGGTGGAATGAAGGCGTAGAGACGCAGCTTGCTGCGTCTTGGGTGAAATTGGATAAAGCAAGACGCAGCAAGGTGCGTCTCTACGGAAGTTATTTCTTTTGGTATGACTGGGCTACTGTGCCCTTTCATTTAACATTCGTTGCGTTTTTATATCCAGGAAGCCTTGGCTGAACCTTCCACGTCCGCCACCAATACAGTCCGCAGTTCGAACAATCAGCTTTTCTGCTGCAAGTCGATTGACAAGCTGATTTCCGAAGCGGATCAGCCGCAACACCGCCTGAAAAAAACCTTAGGCCCGTGGTCGCTTACGGCTCTCGGCATCGGCGCCATCATCGGATCCGGAATTTTCGTCTTAACCGGAACTGCCGCAGCCGGAGAACATTTTGAGGCGCCTTCCATTCTTCATGCGCAGGTGATGGACCTGATCATCAACTTCCTGCGCACGGGAACCACCGCCGGCGCTCTCATGCATGGGCGTCCGCCGGCGGGGCCTTCGATAGCGATTTCATTTCTGCTGGTCGCGGTTGCGTGCAGCTTTGCCGGTTTGTGCTATGCCGAACTTGCCTCCATGATCCCGATCGCGGGCAGCGCCTATACCTATTCTTACGCGACGCTGGGCGAGATTTTTGCATGGATCATTGGATGGGACCTGATTCTCGAATATGTGGTGAGCAATGTGGCAGTTGCCGTCGGATTCAGCGGATATGCCAAGGCACAGCTCGCCGTATTCGGGGTGAACCTTCCGGATAAGTGGGCGAGTTCGGTGTGGGCTTCGGGACACTGGACTGGAGCCTACTTCAATGTCCCGGCGTTCCTGATTGTTTTCCTTCTCACGCTGTTGCTGGTGCGGGGCGTGCGCGAATCGGCGGAAACCAACAACGTTATGGTGCTGATCAAGATTGGGGCGATCTTGACGTTCCTGGTGGTGGGGGGAATGCTGGTGCATCCAGCAAATTGGAAGCCATTCGCTCCTTCAGGATTCGCGGGAATCGTCACCGGGGGCGCCATTGTTTTTTTCACATATATCGGTTTTGATTCGGTTTCAACCGCCGCCGAGGAATGCACCGACCCGCAGCGCGACCTGCCATTCGGCATAATTGCGTCGCTGGTGGTCTGCACCGTGCTGTACATCGGGGTTGCGGTGGTTCTTCTAGGCATGTTGAAGTACACCACGTTCGTTTCGGGGAAGGCGGCGGAAGCGCCCGTGGCGTATGCGTTGGCGGAGTTGGGGGCGCGTCCGGTTTTCCGCTCAATTATCGTTGTGGGCGCGTTGATGGGGATGATTTCGTCGCTGCTGGTATTTCAGTATGGGCAGGCTCGAATCTGGTACGCAATGTCCCGCGACGGATTGTTGCCGAAATTATTTTCGGCGGTGCATCCCAAGTTCAAGACGCCGCACTGGTCCACGTGGATCGCATGCTTCGCCGTGGGACTGCCGGCCGGTTTTGTGGACATTGGCGACGCGGCTGACTTGTCGAACATCGGGACTCTATTTGCGTTTGTGCTGGTCTCGCTGGGCGTGATTTTGTTGCGTAGAAGACAGCCTGATCGTCCCCGGTCTTTTCGCGTGCCATTTGTGCCCTGGTTCCCG
Organism: Terriglobales bacterium; assembly: GCA_050746185.1. Classification (GTDB taxonomy): domain Bacteria; phylum Acidobacteriota; class Terriglobia; order Terriglobales; family Acidobacteriaceae; genus PALSA-188. The sequence goes on from JBOGLA010000040.1 coordinate 209,896, forward strand.
CTCGCCTCCATTGTGCTGTGCGGTGGCTTAATGACAGGACTTACGGTGATCACCTGGCTGCGTTTTGTGATATGGCTCGGAATAGGGCTGCTAATTTATCTACTTTATAGCCGCCACCACAGCGAATTTGCGCGGCGTGCTTAGATATAAAAGTTCATTAACCAAAAAGGACAGGAAGGTCCACGAAGTAAGAAACTCGCTATTCCTCTCTCCAAAATCTACAATCGCAGCAATGGCCGTAGCCGTACATCGCTCGTCGGGCGCGTTTCTGCTCTCGCTTCCGAAGGCCGAATTGCACTTGCATCTCGAAGGGGCGATTAGCCCTGTTACCGTCCTCGACCTGAAAAAACGGCACGGAGAAACCAGTTCGATCGGAGATGTCGAGCGGCTCTACCGGTCGGAGGGCTTCCATGGTTTTTTGATGGCGTTCAAGGAAATCACGGGATTCCTGCGCACTCCTGAGGACTATGAACTCATCACCTATCGCCTGATGGAGCAACTGAAGACGGAAAATATTCTGCACGCCGAAGTTTACGTTTCCGTCGGGGTATGCCTGTGGCGGAGGCAAAACTTCGACGAAATATTCTCTGGGCTGGAACGGGGACGGGAGCGCGGTGAACACGACTTCGGTGTCTCGCTGTTGTGGATCTTTGACGCGGTGCGCCAGTTTGGCGCCGAGGCTGCCATGGATGTTTTTCGATACGCGGTCAAATATCGGGATCGCCACGTCACGGCGGTAGGAATCGGCGGGGACGAACAGAAGGGCCCGGCAGAACTCTTCCGTGAGGCTTATGGGTACGCCGGCGGCAACGGATTGCATCTGACGGCGCACGCCGGCGAAAATGCGGGCCCAGAGTCAGTTTGGGGCGCTCTGAATCTTCAGGTGGAACGCATCGGTCACGCTCTGAGCGCGGTGCAGGACGCTGAGTTGGTGGAGGAGTTGGCTACGAGGCAGATTCCGGTGGAGATTTGCTTGACGAGCAATGTGAGGACGGGCGTTTGTCCCACAATCGCCCAGCATCCTTTGCGGAACTACTTCGACCGGGGAGTGATGATTACGTTAAACAGTGATGATCCGGCAATGTTCAATACATCATTGACGCAAGAATATCAACTCGCGCAGGATACTTTCGAATTCACCAACGAACACGTGCGCGAACTGGCGCGCAATTCCTTTGAGGCGTCTTTTCTTCCAGCGGAAAAGAAGCTTGAATTCCTGAATCTATTTGACGCCATTTCCGCCCGGTCGTGATGGGATTGCCAATTTTGACGGTCGCGAAATGCGCCTGTTAGACTGCATGTTATTCTGTGTTGAGCTTGATAAGAAGGGAAGTACGTGCGCGCAGAAACCCGCCATCAATTAAAACAGGATAGATTTAACAAGGTCACCATCGGGGTTGCGGAAGCCACAGCCGACTGGTCGGCTGAGCACAAGGGAACGCTGCTGATTGCTGGGGCCATTGTTCTCCTGATCGTTGGGGTAGCGGTCGGCGGTTGGTATTACAACAGCCAGCGGAATGATCAAGCCAGCCTCGAAATGGAGCAGGCGGTTCGCACCCTGGAAACTCCGGTACGGCCCGCGGGAACACCTGCCCAGGCGGAATTTCCGACGTTCGCTTCTGAGAATGAACGCGCCTCTATTGCCCATAAGGAATTTCAGAGCATCGTTGACCAGTATCCGCATACACATTCGGGGGATTTTGCGCGGTATTTCCTCGCCGTAACTGATGCGAGCATGGGGAACAACGCAGCTGCCGAGAAGGGATTCAAAGAAGTTGCGTCGCTGCACGACAAAGACGCCGCTTCCCTCGCCAAGTTCGCGCTGGCGTCGCTTTACCGTGACACAAACCGGACGAAAGATGCGATTGACGTCTACAAAGGGCTTATTGAGAAGCCCACAGACGCCGTCGGAAAGGCCACGGCACAAATGGCTTTGGCGGACACCTACCAGGCGGCGGGCCAGTCTCCGGAAGCCAAACGGATATTGGAGCAGGTTCAGAAGGACAATCCGGCGAGTGAAGTTTCTCAACTGGCGTCGCAGAAACTTGCGGCCCTGAAATAATTCTGTGTGGCGGCACTCCTCCCTGCTCTCGGCCGCGTGTTTGACTTTGGAGACTTTAATGGCCTTTCTGTTTCGCAAAAGCCGGCGCCTTTTTGCGACAATCTTCATATCCGCATTATTTCTTCATTCTCCCTGGACACTTGCGCAGAGTGACTCGCCAGTCGTTCCTGCAAACTCCGGACTTGCGCACCGCCGCGCTCAGGCTCTGCGGCATGGAATCAATCTTAGCGGGTGGTTTGCGCAAGTTTACGATCCCAAGGGTTACACCAAAGAACACTTCGAAAGCTCGACCACGCCGCAAGATATAGCTCTTATCAAGGCGATGGGATTTGACCACGTGCGATTGAGCGTAAATCCCGCGCCGATGTTTCGTCCGGGGCATGCCGATGAAATTCCCGCAGAGTATTTGAGCTATCTTGACGCGGCGGTGAAGATGATTCTTGATCACGGATTGTCGGTGATCATTGACATTCATCCCGAGAGCGATTTCAAAGCCAAGTTGGCGACGGATAGTTTCGTCGAGCAATTTGCCGACTACTGGCGGGGATTGGCGCATCACTATTCGAACCTCGATCCCAATCGCGTGTTTTTTGAAATCCTTAATGAACCCGAAATGTCTGACCGCTATCGCTGGTACGGAATTCAAACAAAGCTGGCCACCGCCATCCGGGAGGGGGCTCCGCAGCACACTATCATCGTTGCCGGGGCCCGGTATTCTTCCAATGACGAATTGCTTTTTCTCGATCCCCTGGCGGATCCGAACGTCATCTACAATTTCCATTTCTATGAACCGCACGTGTTCACGCATCAGGGCGCGACATGGGGGGTGAACTACTGGCATTTCGAGCATGGACTGTCGTATCCCTCCAACGAGAGATCGGCGGAGAAGGTGGCCGCGGAAGTCCCCGATGCCACCAATCGCATGGAGATTCTGCGTTATGGAATGGATCACTGGGATGCGGCCCGCATCGGAATGGAAATTGGGCAGGTGGCCGAGTGGGCCAGGCGGTGGCACGTGCCGGTCACATGCAATGAGTTTGGCGCTTTCCGGAAATATACGGCACCGGCGGATCGTGCGGCGTGGATTCACGATGTGCGCACAACCCTTGAGCAGAACGGAATCGGCTGGACTATGTGGGATTACAGCGGCGGATTTGGAGTGGTGACCAAAGTGGACGGAAAGGCTATTCCGGACGAGGTGACGATGCAGGCGCTGGGTTTGAAAATGCCTGCTTCTGCTCCCCAACCGTGAGCTCGAACATTTGAATACTTTGCCCGAAGTATTCAACTTTGAGGTTTTTGAATTCCGGCATCTCGACGCTTAATTTGGGGCCAATCCCAACTTTCCATCCCTCTTGTATCACCCATACGAAATCTCCTGGTTTCATGCCGTAAGTTCGAATCATCCGGTTCCATGACGTCAGAAATGTTTCCGGTTCGAATTTCCAAAGATTCGCAACTATAAGTTGGTAACCGCCGCAGTCCAGCACCTTAAAATCACTCTGCGGAGCTTCGGCTGAGTTCTGCTGGCTCCGGCAAAGGTAGTATCCCAGCAGCATGCGTGTCTGGACATCAATAAAAAGAGGGACAGACTGCGGAATTCTATGTTCGATGAACGTGATTGAGCGCTGCATCTGAACCTGGCTTTGCTCGGATCGTGTCATGTAGGGCTGGTGCGGTCTTGCGAATGTGATACAGGCTGCCACGATGATGACTGTTATAGCGGCGGACCTCGTGCCGCTTCGCCGGCAAGCCTGCACGAGGAAAAGGCTGACGGCGGCAACGCCAAAAACGACCAGAAAAAGGGAATGCCGGGTCCCGCCGTAGGGATACGCCCGGATCATGGCTGCGGCGCAATTCAGCACAAACGGCAGCACGAAGAGGATGGCGAGTTGCCAACGTGCTGGGCGAATGCTGTTGCCTCGGGTGTCTGCATTTTTCCGTTTAAGAAGTAACACGATGCCGGCGATGAAGCAGAGGCCCATTACGTCGCCGATGGCAAGATTTCCGAATATGAATTGGAACACTCCGAACGTGCGCCCGAATATGAAAAGTAAAGCGTGGTCGTGATCAAGACGAAAATAAGAACTTCGTAGCCACCCTTCCGTAGCCTCCGCAGCTACCGAGCTTCCTTTTAATTTTGAAATATGGGTTCGATAAAGGAAGATAAATAGGAGTAAAGCTCCCAGTTGTCCCAATGCCCACGTGATCAAGAGCTTCGACGAGAAGCGGTGTCGCACAAGCCGCAACAGTCCATACAGGCCAACCGAAGCGGCGAAGAATAATGCCGAATAATGAGACAGCATCGCAAGGTACAAAGAAAGGGAAAAGAGCACCATCTGAAAAACGGAATCTTCCGCCAGCGAGGTCTCAAGGAAATATCCTGCCAAGGCCATGAAGAGAAGAAGCAACGAATACTGGCGGACTTCGGACGAAAGGGACACCAGCGGCGGAAGCAGGCTGACAAAGATAAGGCTGAGGAGGGCAACTTGATCGCCCAGGACTGCGGCCAACCACTTGAAGAAAACCCAGCAGAACAAAGTGCCCGCGACAATGGACGGCAGCCGCAGCACAAATTCAGAAGTCCCAAAATTGCGCCAAAAATAGAGAATGAAAATCAGCAACGGAGGATGCGCCAAGGTCAGGCTGGACTTGTATGCCAGTGCTAACGACGCGCGATTTGCCACCAGGAAATGCTGCGCTTCGTCGGGATTGAGAAACGTTCCCGTCGCCTGCCTGATTCGGGCGAGAAAGCCGAGAGCCAGGGCCGCCCCCGCGACGGCGTTCGTATTCTGTTGAAGCCATTCATCCGATCGGCTCATCTGTTCGGATACAGGCTGACTTTTAAGAAATGAAGTCCGGATACTTCGATTGGGATTATTGCTCATTACCTAAACGCATCAGGCCGAGTGGAGTCGAGCAACACAATAACAGGTTAGACGAAAAGGCTCGCCTTGAAGGTTCACGAGTGGACCGCAGGGAACGGCAGGAATAATAATATTGGAATTCTCAATGGGCGCTCTGCCGGAAACCGGAATCGTGATCTCTCAGGCGGCATCTTCGCTTGATATTGCGGAAGTTCGGGAGCTTTTTCTGGAATACGCGCAATCCCTCGGATTCAGTTTGTGTTTCCAGAATTTTGATCGCGAAGTTGCTGAACTGCCTGGGGATTACGCGTCTCCCAGGGGAAGTTTACTGATCGCCAGATATGGCGCGGTTCCAGCCGGATGCGTCGCGCTTCACGGCCTCGAACCGGGCATCTGCGAGATGAAGCGTTTGTATTTGCGCCCCCAATTCCGCGCAAAGGGCTTGGGCCGCGAATTGGCGGAGCGGATCATCGCGGATGCCAGAAGCGGTGGCTACAAGAAAATGCGCCTCGACACGGTCGAACCTAAAATGCGCAAGGCGGTTGCCTTGTATAGCGCGCTCGGGTTCCGCGAGATCGGCCCGTACCGGCCAAACCCAATTGAGGGCGCGATGTACATGGAATTGGACCTCTGATTCCGTGACTGCAGCTTTTTTGATGCAATGAATTTTTGCTTGCCAGAAGTTACTCTTCTGGTTACTATGCAGTCCATCCCCAGCACACATCCCTGGCGTTTATGAACATCGGCGAAACAATCAGAAACTACCGGCTGCAAAAAGGAATGTCTCAGGGAGACATTGAAAAACGCACCGGTTTATTGCGCTGCTACCTGTCTCGCGTGGAAAACGGCCACACCATCCCATCGCTGGATACACTCTCCAAGATCGCGGGTGCAATGGCGTTGCCGCTGTGGCAGTTCTTCTCGGAAGAGGGGCATACCAACGGATCGAAGGGCCTGCCTCAGCTCTCGGATGACGAAGTTCGCTTCCTCAGCCAGGTTCGCCGGTACGCCGTCAGCCTCAACGACAGCGACCGCAAGTTAGTGCTGGCTATGGTCAAGAAAATGGCGGCGAAATAGGTTTTAGAAATATCAGATGTCAGTTCTCAGTTGGGTTGACGGACGGAATCCCACGGCAGTTGAAAGTGACTTTCGTCCCATCCCTCCTGTGCCCGCCTGGCATCTCGCTTCGCCTCGATGAACCTCCTAAACTGACTGCGGAGAATATTCTGTGATAGTTGACGACGAACTGACGCTGCTCGAGGCCCACCTGCGCCGGCTCAAGATCGAGTACGAAGTATTCTTCAGTAACCCGGCCAAAAAGCCGCCCACCGACGTCGAGTGGAAAGTGCTGACCCTGTTGCGCAAATTCAGCGACGGTGGCGGCAGAATCAGCTTCTCGCAACGATACCGCTATAACGCAATTGCCCAGCGCTACGCCATCTACAGCGATCTCTGGCGCAAGAAGGCCCGCATACGCGAGGAAGGCTACCGCCGCCCTCAGGATGCTCTCCTCTCGGTGCAGGGAGTTCGTCCCGAGGAACACGAACCGGAGCACAAAGTGTACGGAGTTTCCAAAGCCGCATTGGCATTTGCGGCAGGAACCGCCGGGGCTGCTGTTTCACCCGCGAAGGAGGAGGAGAATGGCTTTACGGTCTTATGCTCCGACGCCCGCGCGGAACGCGCAAAGGTGGAGAAGTTATATCGAGTGCTCACGGAAGCAAAGAAAAAAGCTGGAGAAGAAGTCGCGGGAAACGTGGAAAATTTCACCTCGTTCGTGCAGAAGAAAACCGACCAGATCCGCAAGCAGTACGGCTGCCATACGGTGGAATATACCGTCGAAGTGCAGGACGGAACAGTGCGGTTAAAAGCAAAAGCAAAGATATAGGCTGTTACTCAAGATCACGCCAGTTCGAACCCACCCCGATTTCAACCAGCAGCGGAACGATGAGCGTGTGTACCTTCTCCATTTCCTCGCGCACCAAAGATCGCGCGATATCAATCTCTGCTTCGGGAACTTCAAAGACTAATTCGTCGTGCACTTGCAGCGTCATGCGGGAATTCATGCGGCGGTCGCGCAGAGCCTTGTCAATACGGATCATTGCCAGCTTGATCAAGTCCGCGGCGGTTCCCTGCAACGGCGTATTTACGGCGGTGCGCTCGGCGAATCCCCGCAGATTGGCATTCTTGCTGTTGATGTCCGGAATCGGCCGGACCCGCCCAAACAGCGTTTTCACGCTCTGGTCACGGCGTGTTTCTTCGAGCGTCCGATCAATAAAATTCCGCACGCCGCTGTACTTCTCGAAATATGCATCGATAAATTGCTTTGCCTCGCCGGGCGGAATGCCCAATTTTTGCGACAGCCCGAACGCCGACAAACCATAGACGATGCCGAAATTAACCACCTTCGCCTGCCTGCGATGATCGGCGGTAATCATGAGCGGAGGCACTCCGAAAACCTGCGAAGCGGTGAGAGTGTGGATGTCGTCGCCCCGGCCATAGGCCTCGACCAGCAATGGATCCCTCGATAGGTGAGCGAGCAGCCGAAGCTCGATTTGAGAATAATCCGCGGCTAAGAGCACGTGACCCGGCTCAGCAATGAACGCGGCTCGGATTTCGCGGCCCAGTTCGGTGCGGATAGGAATGTTTTGCAGGTTGGGATTCGCCGATGACAATCTTCCGGTGGCCGTGCCGGCCTGATCGAAGGTGGTGTGAAGCCTGCCGCTGGCCGGATGGAGCAACGCCGGCAACGCGTCCACGTAAGTGGATTTCAGTTTCGAAAGCTGACGGTATTCGAGCACCAGCCGGGGCGCATCGTGGCTTAACGCCAGTGCTTCCAGCACATCTACGGCGGTCGAAATCGTTTTTCCCTTGCCGTACTTCACCGGCTTCGGCAAATTCAATTTGTTGAAAAGAACATCGCCGAGTTGTTTGGGAGAATTTACGTTGAACTCTGATCCGCAACATTCGTAGATTTCTTTGGCCTTCGCCTCAATTTCCCGTTGCAATCGCGATGACATCCTGCTCAACACTTCGAGATCAATCTTTACGCCTGCGTGTTCCATGCGGGCGAGCACGGGAACCAATGGCAGATCTATTTCGTCATAAACCTTGAGCAGCCCCGCGTCTTCCACTTCGCGGCGCAATGCGAGAGCAAGGCGACCCGCAACGTCGGCGGCTTCGGGGAGGGACCCGTTCAGTTTGAGATTGAATCGTCGCAGGGCAACATCGGCCAGCCGATGCGAAGAGTAGGTCGGATCGAGCAAATAGGAATACAGCATCGAATCATGCCGCACTCCTTGTAACTCGATGCCGTGTCTTTTCAGAACGTGCGAGGCACTCTTGAAATCGTGGACGGACTTCGAAACGCCGGGATCACCAAGGGCTGACTTGAGCCGAGCCATCGCATCTCCGGCCAGGTCGGATACGGTGACTGAGACTCCCATAACCGGTGAAATCGCAATATCAATATCAACGTTCAGAGGCTTTTGTGGGGCAGCGGACGCATTCGCCGTCAGCGGCAGCAGGCGTTCTCCAGAATCAGTATCTGTATCTTCTTCGGCCGGTTTTTCCGCGCCGGTTTCCACGGCGATGGCCAGGCTTCCCGCCTTGTCAATGTCAATGGCTTTCAGAACCGCGTCCACGTCTTGTGCCGACTTTGCCTCGGTGTAATTGGTCTGGGTTACCTCGACCACGGGGAGTATTTCTTTTAGCAGCGAGGTGAATTCCAGTTCCGTAAACAGGCTGCGCAGCGATTCCAGGTCAGGATCGCCCGCTTTCATCGCATTAACGTCGAATTCAATTGGGACATCGCAATCAATGGTGACCAGCTTTTTGCTAAGCAGAATATTCTCGCGATTGTTCTGCAACGATTCGCGATAGGTCTTCTTTTCTACTTCTCCCGCGCGGTCGAGGGCCTGCTCCAGCGAGCCGAAGCGTTTGATGATCTCAACCGACCCTTTGTCGCCGATTCCGGGAGCGCCAGGAATGTTGTCAATGGAGTCTCCGCGCAGGGCCATAACATCAATCACGCGCTCCGGCGGGACGCCTAAAATCTCCTCCACCTTCGCAGCGTCGCAAATCAGATTATCCTTGGGCGGGTTCAGCACGTGGACGCGGTCATTGACCAGTTGCAGCATGTCTTTATCACTGGAGACGACGTAAACGGAATAAGCCTCGGCCCTGGCTTTGCGCGCGAGAGTTCCAATCACGTCATCAGCTTCATATCCGCCAAGCTCAAGGATGGGAATGCGGTACGCTTCGAGCGCTCTTCGAACGTGCGGCAACTGCTGCGCCAGGTCGGCAGGCATTTGCGCGCGGTTCGCCTTGTACCCGTGATACTGAATCTCCTGAAAAGTCTGCGTCTTCAAATCAAACTTGCGGACGCTGGTAATCTCCTTTGCCTGTTGATCGCGAAAGGTGGGCGCAGCTACGTCAAAGACCGCGGCGAGATATTCCGGAGAAAAATCGTCGCGTAATTTTCGCAACATGTTCACGAAGACGTAGGTAGCCGCCGTCGGCAATCCCGTCTTTGTTGACATGCCGCGCTGGCGGGCCATGGCATGGTAGGCGCGGAAGATGAACGACATGGCGTCCATGAGGAAGATTCGCCCTTTGCCCGCATTTGGCGCAAGAACAGGTCGAGTGGCGCCGGTGGACGTGCCTGGAATAACGGGACCATCAGATGACACAGCCGAGGATTTTATGCGGGGAGACAACGCTTAATTTTAACAGGAAGAAGAGGGTGCTTCCGGCTTCTGGCGCTGCGCGTAGTGGGTCGGTTAAATAGGAAGGTACACGAACGCGCGATTGCGGCTGAACTTCCCCACAGAAGTTCTTGGGAATTCCGGCGTTGCCAAGAATACTCTCAAACGGTACATTGATTACCTTGATGCACGCTGTTGACCATCCGGAGCACCTCTGACTCGTTTGACCTTGCGGCAAGATGCCATTTCTCTTCAAACACGAGAACTCTCATCCGTCGGCGACGGTTCAACCGGTACAGGCGAAAATTCCCGACGTTAGGGGCGCGGCGTTCGGGGCATTTTACTACGGCCAGCGGAGAGCGGGAGATTTTTATGACTTCGTGCACCTCGATAATGGACGGGTTCTGTTCTGTCTCCTTGACCTTGCGGGCCCACTGACCCAAAATCGGGCCATACTTTGCGCGGTACAGGGCAGCTTTCGCACTGACGGTGCGGAGTTATTTGCCGGCGAGGACATCAACGAATCCGAAGCGATGATTGAGTTGTGCATCAGAATTAATCACACCATTCTTTCCGCAGCCGAGGGATTGCGAAGCTGCCCCACGTTTGTGGGTTGTTATGATGAAAATATTGGCCTTATCTGGTACGCCAATGCCGGGCACACCCCGGGACTGGTACGCGACGGAAACGAAGTCACTGAATTATCTGCGACCGGTCTTCCGCTGGGACTGTTTTCTCATGCCCCAACCGATGCTTGTGTAGTGGCGTTGGAGCCAGGCTCCGCTCTCTTACTGATTTCGCGTGGTGTGGTGGAAGGCAAGCACAAGGGCGAAGAGTTTGGTTTGGAACGGGCGAAAGACGTATTCAGGCAAACGGCGGCGGAAAGCCCCAAGGAACTCTGCTTGACGGTTCTCAACGCATTGCGGCAGTTTATGAATACGCCCCCAACGCACGATGACGTTACGTCTCTGGCGTTGGTTCGCGCTTAGGGGTCCGCGTCGCCGATTACCTAATGACGGCCTGCTATAACACCCGATTCGGCGGTACAATTTAGAGAAGCCTTCCCGGCAGGCTGAGACCGCGGAAGGTCGTACTTAAAGGGCAATTGGGTTTAAAAGTCTCTATGCGAAATGTTGTCTGCAGTTTGCTTTTTCTCTTCCTTGCATCGGCTCTCTTCGCGGATACGGTGGTGGAACAGATCGTGGCGCGCGTGAATAACCAAATCATCACGCAATCCGAATATCAGCGCAGTGTGGATGACCTGAAGCAGGAAGCTCAACAACAGGACCCCGGCAACGCCGACAAGCTGGTCGAAGAGCGGCGGAAAGACGTGCTCCGGGATCTTATTGACCAGCAACTTCTGCTTGAGAAGGGCAAGGACCTTGGCATTACAGCGGATACCGAACTGATCAAGAAGCTCGACGACATGCGCAAGCAGATGAAACTTGACAGCATGGAGGAACTCGAAAAGGCGGCTCAGGCGCAGGGTGTTTCATTCGAGGATTTCAAACAGAACATACGCAATCAACTCATCACCCAGCAGGTGATTGGGCAGGAGGTGGGACGCCGCCTGACAATCACGAAAGATGAAGAACAGGAATTTTACGATCAGCACAAGAATGAACTGGCTCAGCCGGAACAGGTGAAACTCAGCGAAATTCTGGTTTCTACAGATAAGGGCCCCGGAGACGAACAGGCCAAACTGACTGCCGCGAAGGCGAAAGCGGACGATCTTCTTGCTCAGATTCAGAAGGGCGCGAGTTTTGACGATATCGCAAAAAAAGACTCAGACGGCCCAACGGCCGCCCAAGGCGGCGACCTCGGATATTTCAAACGAGGGACGCTGGCAAAGCAGCTTGAGGACATAACGTTCGGATTGAAGTCAGGCGGTGTTTCCGGAGTGATCCGCACGAAGCAGGGTTTCGTTATTTTAAAGGTAACCGATCATCAGGCTGCCGGAATTCCCCCCATGAAGGATATTGAACCCAGGATTCAGGATGCTCTGTATATGCAAAAGCTGCAACCGGCGCTGCGGGACTATCTGAAGAAGCTGCGGGAAGATGCATATATTGACATCAAGTCCGGATATGTGGATACGGGCGCCAGTCCCAACGAGACAAAACCGATTGAGACCAATTCGAAGGTCCTTTCCGCAAAACAACTCAAGAAGAAGAAAAAGTTTGGCATCTTCTAGCTTTCAGGCACTAAAAAGTAATTTGATGGAGTGGCGGGCGTCATCGCCCGCCAGGGTATGTTGGGACGGGCGAGGACGCCCGTTGCTCCATCAAAATCCTCCCATTAAAAATTCTTTCGGCCCTCCGAATACTTGTGTAGCATAGCCGAAAACACCATGAAGGAATTCTTCTTATCCGAGTGTTCTGACCACGAGAATAAAGTCATTACTTCCAGCTTTGTCGTCGTTACCAAACAAGTGAAGCCGAAGAAGACCGGCGAGCCCTATCTTGCGCTCACGCTGGGAGACCGTTGCGGCCAGATTGAAGCCAAGATGTGGGACAACGTCGAGGAGGTCCTCGATGCTTTCGAACAGGATGATTTTCTAAAGATCAAGGGACTGGTCAATAAGTATAAAAATCGTTTTCAGATCACGATTCACAAGCTTCGCCGGCTTGGCGATTCGGAAGTTGATTTCGCCGACTACCTGCCGAAAACCTCAAAAGACATTGGCGTATTATGGCAGGCCTTAGCCGATTTTGTTGCCAGTTTTCAGGATGCAAACTTGAAGGCCCTCGTGGAATCTTTTATGGCGGACCCGGAGATTGCCGAAGCTTATCGCAATGCTCCCGCCGCCAAGACTTTGCACCACGCTTACATTGGCGGACTGCTTGACCATGTGGTTTCGCTGTGCCGGTCCTGCGATCTGATTTGCCGCAATTATCCGCAGATCAATCGCGATCTGCTGCTGACCGGGGCTTTTCTGCACGATATCGGCAAAATCCACGAACTTACCTACAGCCGCGGATTTTCTTACACTACGCGCGGTCAACTGCTGGGACATATGGTCATCGAATTAGAGATGTTACATGCGAAATTGTCCAAGCTCGAAGGCTTCCCGGCGGAAATGAAGACACTGCTACAGCACCTCATCATCAGCCACCATGGGCAATATGAGTTCGGCTCTCCCAAGCTTCCAATGTTCCCCGAAGCGCTGATGCTGCATTATCTGGACGACCTCGATTCAAAGATGGAAAGTATGCGAGCCCACGAGGAGCGGGATGGCAATTCCGAGAGCGCGTGGACGGGATACAATCCCTCGCTAAGCCGATCGGTGCTGAAAACCGGGAAATTTCTGCAGAAAAAACCGACTGGAAACGGTTTGGGGTCCAGTTCCAGTCCCGAGGCAGCGATCATTCAGAGCGAAGAAGCTGCAGTGGCATCACCCGGGGAGAGTATCCCTTCGGAAACTTCTGCTAAAGACTAAAGAATACCGTGGAAAATAGGAGGTGCACGCGTCCGTCTCGCAACTGATTGATCGCAAAGTTTACGCTTAAACGTTCCATCCATCCAAACGATGTAGCGTATCAACAAATCTTACGGTAAGGTTCCGCCGGTGGTATTCAAGAATCGCAGTAAAATTCAACTTTTGCTCCTGGTAGTGACGATGTATCCGTGGTACCGCTTCGCTCTTTGAGCTTCGATGTCATAACGGTAAAATCAATGTTGAGAGGTCGAAGCGCCCGACAAACAGAGGAAAGATGAAGAAAAGGGAGCCAAAAATCCTCTATGTATTGATTCCGGGCGGTATCATCTGCACTGTGCTGTCCGGCGCGATACTGGCCATTCATTATGTCGGGTTTCCGAATGATTTCTCTGTTCCTGTCATAGCATACGTTTTGTTGCCACTGGGACTTCTATTGGCAGCCGCAGGACACCGCGTACTCAAGGGCAGGTGGAATGGTGTGGCAGCGGTGTTGCACATGAAGTTAGCCTACGCGGCCCTTGCATTTACAGGCGTAACAGTGAAGTATGTGTTGGCAGGAAAGTCAGTTCGGATGTATCCTGTGGGCGTTTTGCTAGTGATTAGCGGCCTTTTTTATGTCTCGCGATTGTTGATGCGGTGGGTTGCCGCTGACGATTATTGAGCATAATGGCGGCTCCCGCTCATTCATTTCCTGAGTGAGGGGCGAATACCGATCCCAAGTTTGCATGTACAGGGATGTCAGTTGCCTCTTCGCTTCACTCAACGGCCTACGTGTTTTCGCTGCCGGCCCGCTTCCACGTGATCAAGTCGCCAATGGTTGAACCGCTCGTGGTGGCGACCGGCTGTTTGTAGGCTTCTACTTCGGTGCGCGAGGCTTCTTCGCCGACGGCTTTGATGCTGAGTCCTACTTTCTTATCTTCGGGATTCATCTTGATGATCTTGAAGTCGTGTTCCAAACCGGGTTCGAGCTTGATGGACTGACCGTTTGCGTCCACAGCTTCGGAGTTGTGGCACAGACCTTCGACGCCCTCAGCGATTTCAACAAAGGCCCCAAACGTGGCCACCCGCAAGACTTTGCCGTGAACCACGTCGCCGACATGATGGGCCTGAAAAAAGCTCTCCCACACGTCCGGCTGAAGCTGCTTCACACCCAGTGACAGTCGGCGTTTGTCGGGCTCGATCGCAAGTATTATGGCTTTGACGCGATCACCCTTTTTCAGAATTTCCGAGGGATGTTTCACCCGTTTTGTCCAACTCAGGTTGCTGACATGCACCAGCCCGTCAATGCCATCGTCAATTTCAACGAATGCGCCAAAGTCGGTTAAATTGCGCACACGTCCTTCCACGATCGCGCCGACGGGGTACTTGTGATGAAGTTCATCCCAGGGATTGGCCGCCAGTTGACGCATGCCAAGCGAGATGCGGCGCTCCTGCGGATTCACGTTCAACACCACGCAATCCACGTGATCCCCAACGTTCACCAGCTTCGAGGGATGCTTCATGCGTTTTGACCACGTCATCTCGCTGACGTGAACCAGGCCTTCGATCCCCTGCTCCAGTTCAATGAAAGCTCCATAGTCGGTGACGCTGATCACCCGGCCACTTACGTGCGCTCCAACCGGATAGCGATGCTCGGCATCGAGCCACGGGTCCGGCGTGAGTTGCTTGAAACCGAGCGACACCCGCTGCTTATCCTTGTCAAACTTGAGAACCTTTACCTGTATCTGGTCGCCGACGTTTACCAGCGCGTGCGGATGGGTCAGCCGTCCCCATGACATATCGGTAATGTGGAGCAAGCCGTCGATTCCGCCCAAGTCAACGAATGCGCCATACTCGGTGAGGTTCTTAACCATGCCGGTGAGCACAGCGCCCTCTTCAAGGTGTTCCAGCGTCTTGGAGCGCTTTTCGTTCTGATCTTCTTCCAGCAACTGCTTGCGGGAAACGACGATGTTGCCGCGTTTTTTGTTGAGTTTGACGATGGCAACTTCAATCTTTTCGCCCTTGGCGGCGTCGAGGTTGCGCACTGGACGAATATCCATTTGCGAACCCGGCAGAAAAGCGCGGGCTCCCATGATGTCTACGGTGAGGCCGCCTTTAATGCGTTCGATTACCGTCGCCTGGACAGGTTTCTTTTCGTTATATGCCTTTTCGATTTCGTCCCACGCGCGCAGGCGCTGCGCTTTCTGATGCGAAAGGTTTATATAACCTTCCTCAGCCTCGCCCTTGTCCCGCATCACATTAATTTCATCGCCCGGCTGAAACCTCGGCTTGCCGTCGTGATCGAGTACCTCGGAGAGCGGCAGCATCCCCTCGGATTTGGCGCCAATATCCACGACTACGTGAGTGGATGTGAGTTTCAGGACCGTGCCCTTGATAACACGGTCTTCTCCGGAGGCTTCCGCGGCTTCGGTGGTGAACGTCTCCAGCGCGGAAGCAAAGTCGTCGGGATTGTTACCGGGTCGCTTTTCTCCCTGGCTTGAGCCTGCCTGGGCCTGTTCGGACGTCTGATTTGACGCCTCAACCGCATCCGCGCTTTGCTCGCTCAAAGGCTCGGTCAGGGTCGAGGTTGAGGAATCCTGGTTGTGGTTTTCGTCGAGCAAAGTTATGCCTCTCTACGGTTGGTCTCGCACAAGGTGCGGGATGGATGCGGGACTGTTCAGCGGACTGCTGGCGTGAGTCTAAGGTTGTGATGGGCCCGTACTGGCGAACGGACTTGAACAATCCCAGCGGTCGGACGTTGACAACAAACCCGCGTCCCAAGGGAACACTCCGACTATAGCAATCGCTTCCGAACAGTGTCAAACGGTTGTATGCGTTCTCGAAATTGCGAACTAATTGCCCTTCCAAGAAGATCTCAGGAAATGCCATCCGAACAACCGCGAGAATACCCTAACGGAATCCAGCTGATTTCGGGCCACTGTACTACCGCCCATTTAGGATATGGCCTTAAATCCAGGAAACAATGCTTGACTTCCTCCACATGAGGCCTAACATATAAGCATCACCTCCGATCCAACTCAGGATCGAGTGGGCCGATAGCCAAGGAACTGTCACCGCTTCTTGGTTGCTGGCCCATTTAATTGCGAATCAACTCTGCCTGAGAGACCAAATTACCCAATGGCCGTCTCTCCTGTATCATTTTTCGGTGGCCAGCTTTTATGTGAAGAACTTCGGGTGCCGTGCGGCACAAGCTGACGGTGCCGCGATCGAACACCAATTTCGCCAACTCGGCCTGGAGGAGGCCGCGTCTTCGCTTCGAGCGGAAATCGTCGTCCTTAACACTTGTACCGTGACCGACGCTGCCGACCGGGACGCGCGCTCCGCCATAAGGAAAATTCGTCGGGAAAATCCTGATTGCCAGATAGTTGTCACCGGATGCTATGCCCAAAGGGCACCGGAAGAGATTGCCGCCCTACCGGGAGTGAGCCGTGTTGTGGGGAATTCTCACAAGAACAGGTTGGCAGATATTGCAGTGGCGCCCAATTCTTCGGCTTCGATCGCGAATCCAATGTTCGTGCCAGCATCACGTTTACAGGCTTCATTTTCGTCGGACTCTCTTCCAACGAACGGTGATCGGCTTTTCGTTTCCGATATTTTTGCCCATACTGAACTCCTTGCCGCGCCTGTCTTCGATGCGGCGAATGAGCGCACGCGTCCCAATCTGAAGGTCCAGGACGGCTGCGATAATCGCTGCTCTTTCTGTGTCATTCCTTACGTTCGTGGTAACAGCCGGTCGTTGCCTTTGGACGAAATTCTTCGCCAGGTGAGCACGCTTGTCAGCTCCGGATATCGCGAAGTGGTGATTTCAGGAATCAATTTGGGGCGATGGGGGCGGGATCTCCCGGAGGACGGATATGGTCCTCCCCAGCGCTTTGAAACGTTAGTCCGCTCGATCTTGAACGAAACTTCTTTGGAAAAATTAAGAATTTCGTCTGTCGAGCCCATGGATTGGACCGGCGAATTGATTGCGATAATGGTTGAGTCTCCCCGGATCGCAAAACATGCCCACGTCCCCTTGCAATCGGGAAGCGATCGAGTGCTGCGGCTTATGCACCGAAAATATCGCCCGTGGCACTATCGCGAGAAGATCGAAAAAATTCGAGCGGCGACGCCCACTGCCGCGATTGGCGCCGATGTTATGGTTGGTTTTCCTGGAGAGACCGATGCCGATTTTGACGCAACTCGACAGATGATCTGCGAGCTTCCTTTCACCTATTTACATGTGTTCACATATTCGCCGCGTCCGGGAACGCCGGCGGCAAACATGCCCAATCAAGTTCCGGTACACGTCGCGCGAGAACGAAATCAAATCCTGCGTCAACTAGCCGACGAGAAGAAGCTGAGTTTCATGCAGTCGTTTATTGGCAAAACGCTGGAGGCTATCACGCTCAACACCCCGCATGGCAGCCCTGAGGCGGATTTCACGGAAGCGCTGACGGATAATTATTTGAGACTGCGGCTGCCTGGACGGCATGAAGCGAATATCTGGATGCAAGCGAAGGTGGGAGGAATGGAAGGCGGATCGCTGATCGCCGATCGGAACGGTGAGCGACAACTCCCGCACCACACGATAGAGTGATGGCTCAGTTGGGACTTCTACTCTTCGCCGCTCTTTTTATCGTCGCGGGAATGCTGCACTTTCTTTTTCCAGCGCCATATATTCGAATTATTCCGCCGTTTCTGCCGGCGCCGAGAGTGTTGGTATGGATCAGCGGAGCAGCGGAAATTCTCGGCGGCTTACGGGCTGGTGCTTCTGTTGCTGGCGATTTTCCCCGCGAATATTTATATGGCGGTCGCGAACATTCCCTTCCCGGGAGTTCTGGGGAAACCGTGGGCCCAGTGGCTGCGGCTTCCGCTGCAAATCCCCCTGATCTGGTGGGCGCTGCGTTATACGAAGGCCACGTGATGGGAAATCTGGCAGCGATCTTGTGCTTCCAGCCGTCGCAAACAGCGGATTCCTCGCAGCTAAAGCTGCTCGGATTGACAATTTGATAAGAGTATTTCTGATATGAGGTTGAATTCTCGATCCACCCCGAACCGCTACACTCCCAGCTTTTTCACTTCTTCGTTGTAATACTTCCGGTACAGGATGTCCCACTCCTGGCTGCCTTCGAGGATGGTGCGCTTCTGATTTTCGATCTTGTGCCGGGCGGCCTGGTCAATCCTTTCCTCGTGATTCAGCAGGTCTTCCAAAAGTTTGCGGACTTCTAACCGCAGCGTATTGCGGTCTTCCAGAAAATCCACTTCGTCCATCTCGGCCAGCGCGTCGGTGAGTCCGTGAGCAACTTTGTTAACCTTATCGCGGCTAAGCCTCACAGCACCGCCTTATACTTGCGCACCAACTCGCTTTTTACCTTACGGAACATCTCCTGATAGTTTGCGCCGCTTTTCTGCATTTCCTCGGAATAGGCTTCTAAAATGACGCGAACCTCATCATTGATGCGGTCTTCGAGGGAAAGTTCCTCGAGTATGGCAGCGTGCACCTTCTCCGTAACCGCGGGAACGGCCTTGGTCTCGATAAACTCGCCGGCAATCAATTTCTTGGTGACTTCGCGGGCTAAGTAGCCCACATATTCTTTGGAAAGCAACATGATGCGGATAGACGCCCGTTTGCGAAAAAATAGTGTAGCACAGCCGCTACGATGGCTAATGTGGCCGTTCGCGGCAGGCTCAAACCAGACTCGATTGGCCGCGCTGCCGTATTAGCGCATCGAAGCGGCTGCATGACTGGGAAAAAGCGAACGACGAAAAACCGTTCACGAGACGTCTCCAAAGTGCACCAAAGCCTGAGTCGGGTTAGGACTGCGGGTCTCAGCGTCAAAGACCTGGACGGGGCGTTTCCTTCCATCCACCTTCCTATTCAGCCTCCTTTTCCTCCCGAAGAGGCGAAGTCCGTCGCCGAGATTCCCAAGGGAAAAGGCTGGCTCTACGAGCCGAAGTGGGATGGTTTCCGCTGTCTTGCATTTCGTGCGGGAAAGAAAGTGCTCCTGCAATCAAAGGCCGGGCAACCACTCGGCCGCTATTTCCCGGAAATGGTTGCGGCGTTGGGCGCGCTTCCGCAACGGCGTTTTGTTCTCGATGGAGAGATTGTGATTTTTTCCGGCAAGCGCCTGTCGTTTGACGATCTTTTGTTGCGCATTCATCCCGCCGAATCGCGAATTAAAAAGCTCTCCACTGCAACTCCCGCAACCATGATGTGCTTCGATCTGCTGGTTGACGCCGACGGGGAAACGCTAACGAAATTGCCGCTGGCGGAACGTCGCCTGAAGCTGCAAGGGCTCTTCAACATGATTCCCAAGAAGGGCATGGTGCAACTGTCGCCGGCTTCAGCAAATTTTAAGCAAGCCGAAAAATGGATGCTTGAGCTTGCCAGCATGGGCCTGGACGGTATCATCGCAAAACGCCTCGACGAGCCTTACCGCTCGGGTGAACGCACCGCGATGGTCAAGATCAAACGCGTTCGCACCGCGGACTGCGTAGTCGGTGGGTTTCGTTATTCGGAAAAAGAAAACAATGTCGGCTCATTACTCCTCGGTCTCTACAACGATGAAGGACGACTCGACCACGTTGGATTTTCGTCAAGTTTCAATCGTGAGCAGCGCGAACAACTGAAACCGGTCGTCGAACCGTTGATCGGAGGCTCCGGATTCACTGGTCATGCGCCGGGCGGACCCAGCCGTTGGAGCACCGCCCGATCCGCGGAATGGCAACCTCTAAAACCGAAGCTGGTGTGCGAAGTCCGTTACGATCATTTCTCGGGCGGACGCTTTCGGCATGGAACGAAGTTTCTACACTGGCGTCCCGAAAAAAAACCGGCGCAATGTACTTTTGACCAGATTGAGGGCCAGAAACGGCGCGTCGCGTAAACGTCGTGACGCCCTGCCATAGATTTGTTTTCAGTCTGCGGAGATTTTGTGAATCATACCGAATCGGTGCCCGAGATCAGAAGGCGCTCACTGGCAATCAAGATAGTTGCCGTGTTGGCTCCGCTTCTGGTTGTGTTCGCCATCGTGTTCGTCGTCCTTCTCCGGGAAACGAACCCCTATTTGAAAAAACGTGCGATCGAGTTGTTGGAGGAAAAGTTAAATGGCGATGTTGAGCTGAACGGATTCAAGGCGTCAGTCTATCCCACTCTGCAGATATGGGGTTCGGGCCTGGTGGTGCATTACGAAGGACGCAGGGATGTTCCGCCGCTTATTTCAATCCACGAATTCACCGCCCGTGGCAGCGTCTTCAGCCTCTTTGAAAAGCCCTGGAAGGTTGACTATCTGGAATTGAAAGGGATGGTAATTACCGTATCTCACAAAGGCGATCAAGGACAGTCCAGCCGGCCGAAACGTTCGCGTCGCCTCAAAGACATGCCACTCCTGATACAAGAACTGGTCGCGGACAACGCACAACTGATCATTGTGCCCCGGGACCCGGCAAAATCGCCGCACACGTTCGACATCCATCATCTGGTGATGAATCATGTCGGGCTTCATCGCGCGGCGGCGTTCACGGCTCAACTTACCAATCCAAAACCGCCGGGTGAAATTGCGTCTCAAGGTTCGTTCGGTCCATGGAATGCTGAAGAACCCGGCGAGACGGCTCTCTCCGCAGAGTACACGTTCGAAAAAGCCGACCTGGGCGTATTCAAAGGAATCAGCGGGATATTATCTTCGCATGGAGAATTTGGCGGCATCCTCGACCGCATCGAGATCGAAGGTGAAACCGAGACTCCCGATTTCACCGTAGCCAGCGGCGGACATCCGGTTGACCTGCACACGGAATTCAAAGCGACCGTTGACGGGATGAATGGCGACACGCTTCTGCATCCGGTGAACGCGAGATTTCTTAAATCCGTGGTGATTGCCAATGGAGGCGTGGTTCAAACGCCGGAGAAAAAAGGACGCGAAATAAAACTTGACGTCACGGTGGATAAAGGCCGGCTTGAAGACATGCTTTCATTGGCGGTTAAATCCAACACGCCCCTAATGACCGGTCCGGTTAAATTCAAGACGAAGTTTGACCTGCCGCCGGGCGAGGGCGATGTAGCCGATCGCCTGAAATTGGACGGAACGTTCCAGGTTCAAAAGGCGCAGTTCACCGCTCCCCAAGTCAGAAAAAAGCTTGAGACGCTCAGCCGCAAAGCGCTTGGGAAAGCTGGGGACAAGGATGCAGGCAGCAGCGTGGCAACCCTCCAAGGGCGCTTCGCGCTTGGAAATCGAATCATTACCCTGCGCCAAACTACATTCTCAGTTCCAGGCGCCAATTTCGCTTTCGCAGGGACTTACGCGCTTCAGAACGAAGCTCTGGACTTTCACGGCATCTTGCGAATGGATGCGAAGCTCTCCCAAACCGTTACCGGATTTAAGTCGTTTCTCTTGTGGCCCGTCAATCCCTTCTTCAGAAAAGATCATGAAACGCAACTGCCGATCAAGATTTCCGGTACGCGGGAGAAGCCATCTTTCGGCCTGGATTTTCATCACAAGTGAAACGAAAACTGTGCTGGTTCAGCCTGAAATGGAGAAGCGACGTTCTCCGTTAGTGTAGATTCCGCCCTCCGGGGCGGGGATTTTCAAGGCATGGGGTCTATCGAGTCCGATGATGGACAAGCAGCGCAAGAAGCTCCTTCCCTGCGCTGCCGATTATCGTCTCGATGAGCCCGCCAAGCTATCCCTCGGCATAGTTGCGTCCACCGCAGTGCACACTTCCGTTTCGCCCGGCAAGATCATTGTAGCTCCACCCAGTCCTGCGGTCTCAACTTCCGGTTTGCCCGTCAACCGACCGGAATCGGGCCTTGGCCTCGTTGCAGCGCCCTTGCCGCCTTCTGCGTGCCGATTCGATACGTGCTGCGTTAAACCTGCTTGAAAGCTGGTTAGGTCCTGGTCACTGCAATCCGACGCGTTGCACGAACTCTCTGAACCTTCTGTCGGCGTGCAACTGTTCAAGGCCAGGCTCGATCGCCAGCTCCGTCAGTAGCACATCCCGCTCCTGATAAGCCCGATTCAACCATTCAAATGCCTTGTCTTTGTCCCCGACTTGCGCGTACAGAATGGCAATGCCGAAAGCAGTGTCGTAACCTTCCGCGGGATTTTCTTTCTCGTGAGTGAACTCCAGCAGCGACGTCCAATAACCTTTCGCGCCTTGCTGGGCCAGGGCTTTGCGCACGCGGTTGGCCCTCGAGATCACCTCGTCTGGGCTCTCGCCTGACAAGACCCGTGCTTTAATGTCCTCCTCGATAGCTAGTTCGTATCGGCCTGAATATGCGGCGAGGCGGGACATGCGTGAATGGTCCACGGCGAAGTTGGGATTCATTGCATTTACTTTCTGGAACTGTGCTTCAGCATCGTCCCAGCGATGTGCCCATGTATAGGTACGAATGAGAAAAGCCTGCACCATGATCGAGTATGGGTCCAGGGAGATGGCGTTTTTCATTTCGGCGATCGCTTCATAATGGCGCCCACGCGGAGAAAGATAGCTGTTCGAATAAAACATGTGCGCCATCGGGTCGCTTGGATTGAGTTCGATGCCGCGCCGAAACTCGCGTTCCGCGCCTGGCCAGTCGTACTCATAATGCGCCTTAACAAATCCGAGCGCTGTGTGGGCCTCCGCAAGCGAATCGTCCAACTGGAGTGCCCGTTCCGCAGCATCGCGGGCTTTGGGCATTGCTTCGGCAGGCTTCATGTCGCCAAATATCGGAAGCAAGCCATAACAACGTGCTTGCGCAGCATAGGCCAAGGCATACTTGGGATCGATACTTGTGGCCCGCTCAAAATGCTGAATCGCTGCCCGAAAGCCTTCAGACGAGCGCAGAGTAAGCTCCTGCAGCCCTTGCAGGTACTCCTCGTATGCTTCTGGATCCACCTTTGGCTTCGCGGCCAGCCGGGCCTTGGTCTGCTCCGAGAGCGCTACTTGAATTTGTTTCGCAATTGCTTGTGCAATCTCGCTCTGCAACTGCAGTGAGTCGCTGATTTCTCGGTCATAATCCACGGCCCAAAGTTGGGTTTGGTCGCTCGCCTGGATAAGCTGTGCCGTGACTCGAATCCTGCTTCCCGATCGCCGGATGCTGCCCTCCAGCAGATAATTGACCCCGAGTTCGCGCGAGATTTGCGATGCGCTTTTGTCAGTGTGTCGGTAGTGCATGGCAGAAACGCGTGCGACTACCCCCAGACGCTCTGGATTCAGGCCGCCCAATTGGGTGATCATTTCTTCCGTCATTCCATCCGCAAAGTAATCTTGGCTGGGATCGCCGCTCAGATTGTTAAACGGCAGGACTACAAGCATTAGCTTGCCGGATTCTCGAGCAGCCGTGTAATGACGCCAAACTGGCCACGCGATTAGCCCCAGCACGAGCAATATCAGTGCTCCTGAAGCCCACACTAGCCGCCATCGTATTAGCGGCCTCGGCTGGCGTGCCAGCGAAAGTTCGTGGTCTCTATCCGCGAGGCGGATTCCCCTCGCAGCTTCCTTGTCAGCAGAGATTGTGGTCTCTCGAGTGGTGTTTCGGTCGCCGAAGTGCGCTAAAGGAGCGACTGCGGGTTGAGCTCCCGCTGCTGTGACTTTCCCTGCCTGGACACCGTTTGTGCTTGTTGTGCTTGGCTGCGCCTGAGTAAGTTCCTCAACTGTACCTACAAAACGGTAGCCCTTTCCGATCACTGTTTGCAGGAAGCGCGGAGAATCAGGATCATCCCTCAGCGCCTGGCGGATTTTCCGAATTGCGCCGTTGATGCTGTTGTCGGTATCGAGAAAAACGTCCCTACTCCAGATCTTTTCTATGATTTCATCGCGCGTGACAAGCTGCCCTCTGTGCTCGATGAAAAGCAGCAACAGCTCCATCGGGATTCTCTCCAGCTTAAGAGGATGTCCGGAACGTCGCAGTTGATAGGAGCGGAGGTCGAGATCGAGGTCGTCGCCGAGTCTGAATACATCGGGCGCCATAGGGCATACTAGATGGAACGCTTGCTATTCTATCGCACTAACAACCAAGTACCGCTTGGCTTTTCAATGGATTGCGGAGTAAGCCCAAGGTAAGGCAATCTTCATGCGACCGCTATTGTCAGAAGAACATGTGTGGCCGACTATGTTCCAATCGGATTGAAAGCCCCCGAAATCGAAATTTTTGAGGATGAAATATGCGAAAACAAATTTTGCTCATGATCGCCCTGGTGGTTGCCTCGGTCGTAATCACGATTTGTCCGGCGCAAGCTCAGCCAGACCGCGATCAGGACTGCTCGGACGCTACTCTCCGCGGCAGCTATGCCTTCACCATTCATGGAGCAATCCTGGCCGGACCAGCTGCGGGAACGGTTGACGGAATTGCCCTCTCGATATTTGACGGCGAAGGCAACATGGCCCAAGTGGACGTGGTAAGCCATAACGGCACTGTCGCACAAGTGTGGCGACCAGGGACGGCGACCTACGACGTAGAGTCGGATTGCACAGGAACGATGACATTGACGGCCCCTGGTGGTCCTCCCCTGGATTTGGCCTTTGTCATTGCTCAACAAGGAAAAGAGATCCATACCGTGGTAATCAATCCCGGGTTCGCGATCACAAGTGACGCAGTTCGCACTGGTAATCAATCCCGGGTTCGCGATCGCGAGTGACGCAGTTCGCGAATGAAGATTGAGGCGCCGCGCAATTCGCGCGGCTCCACTGGTGTCTGAATGAGAGTGTTCCGAAGTGAGCTGGTTGCGGGGCACTCTCGCAGCGCCTGACGATTATTTGCCATTCCGATGATGCCAATGTGCAGTTGTGGTTGTTAGGCGGCCAATCTTACTTACCGCCGCTTATGCCAGCCTTGACCAGATCAGTCGTGTATGGTCGGCAAACCGGAAACTATCCACTTCAATGGCTGTCCGACATCGCGGCATCTGGTCGCCTGCTCTTCACGCGCCTTGCTGGCGGTGACTCTGGCGTTGCTGTCCGGCGGCTTGCGGTCACGTTCCGCGTGGATCTCCTCCTGAAGCCCCGCAAGCATGTCCTTCGGCGTGCTGTAGCCGGTGGCACTATTCAGGCGGACGTTGTGGTAATGGCTTTGGAGAAAGCCTCTACAGGAAGGGGGGCGCGACGGACAGAAAGTCCCGGCTCAACGCTTCGGGGATAGCCCTGATTTGCCAACGCCGCCCCGTTTCCGCCATGATACTGGTGACACCTGAATACTCGTTTGCGAGTGGCGCGAACGGGCGAAAGACATTTAAATTATATGAAAAAGACAGTCCCCGCTATCGCCGAGGACGAGCACCAGTTTCGGACTATGGCGGATTGCATGCCACAACTCGCCTGGATGGCGAACCCTGATGGATACATCTTCTGGTACAACCAGCGATGGTACGAATACACGGGAACCACGCCCGCCCAGATGGAGGGATGGGGCTGGCAGTCGGTCCATATGCCCGCTACCCTGCCACACGTGCTGGAGCAATGGCGAACCTCGATCCTCACCGGCAAGCCGTTCGACATGGAATTTCCTTTGCGCCGCCGGGATGGTTCGTTCCGATGGTTTCTTACCCGGATCATACCGATCCGGGACAGCGAGGGCCGGATTGTTCGCTGGTTCGGAACCAACACTGACGTTGACGAGCTCCGAAGGACTCAAGAAGCGCTGCGAGAGAGCGAGAGAAAGCTTCGCATCAGCGAAGAACGGCTCAGGCTCACACAACGCGCGGCAAAGATCGGGTCATGGGAACTGAACCTGGAAACCGAAGAATATACTTGGTCGCCCGAGATTTTCGAGCTGACTGGGCGCCCCGACGATGGTTCGGTTCCAACTCATGCATTCCTCTTGTCCATGATGTATTTTTCGACCGACCGCGAGGACGCTGTGCGAGCGTTGAAAAATGTAACCGCGGGCAGCAAGAAGTACGATACGAGCTTCCGTATAGTGCGCCCGGATAAAGAGATACGGTGGATTGCCGCAAAAGGCCGGCCTTTTTACAATGAGGGCAATACCCTTTTGGTTGGCGTGTTTATTGACATCACGGAAGCGAGAAAGCACATCGCAAAGGCAGAAATTAATGATAAGCCCGGCCTGCGGCGAAAACGTTCGCACCTGTACCCAGACGAACGAAAGCAAGGGGGGAGGGCCGCCTCGTAGCGTGCCGTCCAGGCTGCGGAATCAGCCCTAGTGCGCAAACGTTACATTCAGTCCCGTCGTCAATGTAATGTCATTCTTCTTTTTCCCCACCGGAGGATTGGTGACATAAATGTCGCCGAACGCGGTCTGCCATCCCAACCATTTGCTTATTTTCGTCACCGTTCCGAGATCGAAGGTAGAACGGTACTCGCCGGCTTCATTCAGGGCAGGAAAGAAATAAAGCTTTTGCGTCAATGCAGTTGACGCTCCCAACTTATGACCCAATTCCTCGCCCAGGGTAAGCGCTGCCACGTTGCGCTTTAATGTCGTGTAACTCTCACGCGTGTAGTTCGCTCCGCCAAGCAGATCGAGCGTCGTACGATCGTTCTTAATGGCGTGATAACCAAAACCTGCTCCGAAAATAGAGCGCAAATCGAGGCTCTGGAGGGCATCGGTCTGGAAATCGCCGCTCACGAATGCAAACAAACGGGCATTGATGTTTCTGTCATACCGAATACCGCTCTGGATTGAATTCGCTGTGGTCCCGGTTACGCCACCGGTACCGGTCGTTGCATAAACGGAATTCTCGTAGAGCGCCACATGATCATTTACAGATTTCCGGTCGGCGGTAAATGCCAGAGCCAGATTCTTGGTTTCACTGTTTCCGGCAGTGAGCGCGAAACCGGCGTTTAGACCGCCGTTCCAACCCTGGGTCAGCCCGGGATGCTGAGATCGCTCATAGGCAGCTTCCTGCTCCGAGTTTCGCATGTCCAATACTTCGCCCCTGGGAATAGAAACTGTGCCTTTGGTCTCCGTCTTCACCTCGAGAGTGTCTCCCGACGCTGCAACCGTGCCCGTGGCGGGCGGGGCGCCCTTTACTTCGACGTGCAGCGACTGCGTGGAATGTATCGCATCCACCGCGGACCATTGAATGCTAACTTCGCCGGCAAATTCCGTTTTCATCACCAAAGTCTTGCCATCAGACTTCAAAATATCTCCGCTCAACCGGTCTCCATTCTTCAGCACCACTTGGTCGGCAAGGACGATGACGGAATGAAATGCGAGCATGACTAAGACAGCAATTGATAGATGTTTTCGCAAGGCATACCTCCGCACTGGACATTGCGTTCGGAATAAGCAGTCACAGATTTTGTTCATCATTTTCCCAAAAAAAAGGCGCACTAGAGAAACAGTTCCCGAGACTGGTAAAGATAGGAAACCGTGCAAATTATAAAGGTCGGCTGGTAGCGTTAGCTCTTTACTTCTGTCTTCGGAGTATCCGACGTGGACGGCGGAGTTGGAGGTGGATCATTTGTCGCGTCTTTCATGCCGCTTTTCAATGCGCGGATGCCTTCGCCGATTCCCTTGCCTAACTCCGGGAGCTTTTTGGGGCCGAAGATCAGCAGTGCGATGGCAAAGATCACCAGCAGGTGCATGGGTTGAAAGAGGCCGTCAAACATACAATCCTCCGCGCATAGAACTCAGTAGTTATTGTACTCCAAACATCACTCCTCCGTGTGAATCTTCCGCGAGATCCTTCGCCGGAAAAGCCTGTTCGGAATGACATTTCTTCTGACGCGTGGATGAGCAAAGCAGACCGTTCGGACGCGTTACCAAAGACCGATTTCCGTTCCTCCTTTTGTGGCGAAACCTCAATTACTTCCGTTACCTTCCGTCGGCTACGCCCCTGCTCTATGTTGCGGAGACAACCATCCCCTCAATTCTGCCGCACCGAGGAGTTCGTCTTGCGCAAGCTCTTTACCTTCCTTTTAGTCGTCACATTCGCACATGCCGTGTTTGCCGATTCCGAACCGCCGCTGACCTGCACCGACGCAGTTGCATGGCTGGCCGGTGGAATTTCCAGCCGCAGAATCGGCGAATTGACGACGGAGCGAGGCATTTCGTTTGGGATAGACCAGGCAACGCGGAGGAACTTGCTGGCTTCAGGCGCCGACCAAGAGCTGATTCGAACCCTGCAAGCTCTGAGATCCGTAAGTGCTAGCAGCGATTGTTCTGCATCCTTGTGGGAGGCCGCCGGCCTCGCGCACCGGTCGAATTATCCGCAAGCCGAAGAGATCATACGCAAGCTGATCGAGGCGAATCCCAAGGACGCAGCACTTCACTTCGCACTGGCTTACGTACGGCAGCAGCAGGGAGATTGGAATGAGGCGTTCGACGAATACAGCACTTCGAAAGAGTTAGAACCGGACCTTCCCGAAACACACAGCCGGTTGGCTTATGTGTTCTATCAATCAAATGATTCGAACAATGCCATCGCCGAAGGTCGCACCGCCTTGAGCATTGATCCGAGAAATACTGAGGCTCATCGAATGGTGGGTCTCGGGCTTTACATAAACGATCAGTATGACTTTGCCCTGGCCGCGTTTCGCGAAGCCCTTTCTCTCGATCCCAACGATGCCGATACCCACTACGACATGGCAATGACGCTAAAAGATAAAGGGGATCTTTCCGGAGCCGAAGACCAGTACCGCGAAGCAATCAAATTACGGCCATCATTCTGGCAAGCTCATAACAATCTGGGAATCCTGCTGCATGATGGTGGTCAGCTTACCGCAGCCATCGCGGAATATCAGCGGGCCAAGCAACTGGCGCCACGCGAATCCACGGTTCGCAATAACCTGGGAAACACTTATTACGATAAAAGCGACTACGATGCCGCGGCGGCTGAGTTTCATGAGTTGTTCCGGCTGAACCCCAATTGGAAGGGCGGCCATGCGGGCTTCGCCAAGGTTTATCTGGCAAAAAAGGATTATCCGTCCGCAATCTCGGAGTTAAAACTCGCTATTCTCGACAACCCTACCGGCTCACCCGAGCACCGCGTCTTAGGCCAGGTCTTGCTGTTGACCCACGATCAGCCTGGGGGCATCCGCGAACTGCGAATCGCTGTAGAACTTGATCCGGATTCGGCGCTTGCCCATCGCCTTTTCGGGACCGCACTGTTTGAAGCCCAACAACTAGCAGCCGCCGCGAGAGAATTTCATGAGGCCCTCAGGCTCGAACCCTCGGCTGAGAATCATTACTATCTGGCGGCCTGCCTGATAAGCATGGGCCATGACAGTGAGGCTCTGGCCGAACTGGAACTGGCCTCAACCCTCAAGCCGGGGCAAAACCTATACCGGGCCCGCAAAGATGAGTTGCTCAAATTGATGAAGCTAAACAACGCCCCATAGAGCATCGGGATCATTGCATGTATCGAAAAGCGGAAGGACATAGGCCCATATGAACTCCCGTGCCGTAGTTCGCCCCTCAACATCCTCCTACAATCACAATCGAATTCGCAGGTTCGGCGTCGCACGCCGATTGGAGTAAGAAATTATGAGCACAATACAGTCCACCGCGGTTCCACCGGCCCGGGAACAGACTGCGGCTTCGTCGCAGGCCAGGGTTCAGCACTCTGCTGTTCAAACATCCGTGGCGACGAAATCTGAAGCCAGGTCGAGCAGTCCAAAGGCTGCTGGTTATGGCTTGCCTTGTGCGAAGTGCAAGACTTACTACGCCGCGAATTTGAATGCATGCCCAGTGTGCAAAGCTACCGAGCGAGTATCGGCGACATCCGCCATAAGGCCAAATGCGGTAGCCTCCGGCGAGATCGCTCCCGATCCCGAGTTGCTGGAAGAAGAGCGCGAACGATTTCTACGGGAATTCCAGTCGCAGGCCTACGCCGCTTCATTGCAACTCGGTCCAGCGGCAGCGTCTCATTGTACGCACCAGGAAAACCATCGCGGCGCCAGCGAGGTCGCCACCGTCTGCCAGGCTTGTTACGACCAGTTGCAGGAACGCGTGGATGTCCTCGAAGCCGTCCTTCACATGGACGTCAAGGAAGCCGCCGAGGTGATTTATGACGCCGTCTGGTCCGATCCTTCCGATCCCAGCAAGACGTATCAAAATGCTGCCCAGGCTATGCTGACCGAATTGAAAAAGCGCTCCGGCATCACGCCTGTGTTTGGACCGCTCCAGCCTTTGCAGCACTGATCAGCCTTCTCTTCTTCTTTTTTGTCAAACTTCTCGGGATTGGGGTCCGAGACGTTCACCGCCGAGCATTGCTCGGCTGGACAGCCGGGGGCGGCTGTCCCACGTTTTCTTTCTCCGACATATTTCAGTTTGACCGCAAGATACGGATGGTCCACGATAGAGCCAAGCGTTAATCTCTCCTCACCATGAGGACGAATCTGTTGTTCGACGTACCCGACTCCAACAAGGCGACCGATATTCCAATGCGAGCAATCAGCGCCATTACCGAGGACCAAACGCAAATGTGGCGGTCAGTCCTCGCTCGCGATCCCCGCCAGGACGGCATTTTTGTATTCGCCGTGTCATCCACTGGCGTTTATTGCCGGCCGTCGTGTGCGGCACGGCATCCGCGTCGCGTGAACGTAACTTTCTTTGGGACGCCCGATGAAGCAGAAAAGGCGGGCTATCGCGCCTGCCTGCGTTGCAAGCCCAAAGCCGCGGGCGGCAACGCCAGTCTCAAGTTGGTGAAGGCGATTTGCCGCCACATTGAACAGCATATTGATGAGCCGCTGACATTATCGGCGCTCGGGAAGGCCTTTAACCGAAGCCCGTTTCATCTACAGCGCACCTTCAAAGCAGTTTTAGGCGTTACGCCGCGAGCCTACGCCGAGTCATGCCGCATGAGGCGTCTGAAACATGATCTCCAGGCCGGCCACTCGGTCACTCGCGCCATGTATGACGCGGGCTACAGTTCCAGCAGCCGTCTCTACGAGCGCACAGCATCGCAACTAGGCATGACTCCCGATAAGTATCGTCGCGGGGCCGTCGCGACGCCGATCCGCTATTCCTTCAGCAACTCACCTCTCGGCCGTATGCTGATTGCCGCGACGACAAAAGGTATTTGCGCGATTCAATTTGCTGATTCGGACGAAGAGCTGGAAAACGGATTGAAGCATGAGTTTCCTTTTGCCATACGCCGCCGTGACGACGAGGCGTTGGGACCATGGACGGACGGCCTGTTGCGCCAAATGGCTGGCCAGCCGTTGCATTCGGAACTCCCTCTTGACATTCAGGCTACGGCTTTCCAGCGGAAAGTGTGGACTTATCTGCAATCAATCCCATTCGGTGAGACTCGATCCTATAGCCGCGTGGCCCGAGACATCGGTCAACCCGCGGCGGCCCGGGCCGTGGCCAGAGCCTGCGCGACAAATCGGGTCGCGGTTGCAATTCCATGCCATCGGGTGGTGCGCGGCACAGGAGAGCTCTCCGGCTACCGCTGGGGAATACAGCGGAAGAAGGCTCTTCTCGAGTTGGAAAAACGCTCGCCGTAGCAAGATCAAAGGCCGTAGACAAGGAATGTCCGCCCCAGCACCAGCCAATTATCTGGGTTTGTTTCGAGACCTCGATTCGATCACGGACGGTGGGCCAAATTATGGCTCCAGCCGCGTAGCGGCGGCCGATATTAGCCCAGGACGTGAGTCCTGGGTAGACAAGAATGAGAAGAAAAACGCGCTCCGAAGGGGCGCCGCCTGAGTTTCATAACAGACCGTTATCTCCTTACATCTGGGTCGTCTCACCTTAGTACACGGCCCAAAAGTGTATCGCCACATCAAAGGTAATTGCGCAGGCTTACCAAAGCGCATGCACGTGGGACATCTATTCCCCCAAGCTCCGGAATGAGATGTTGAGTTGGAGTGAGGAAGCAATTGCCCAAGCCAACTGATGGTTGTTTGGACGAAGTTCATGTCCGCATTCTGCGCGTGACCGAAGATCTGCGCGCGATCCAACGAGAACTGAACTGTGCCGCCATGGAAGCTCCGGGCAATCCTGAATTGATGGAAGCATTGACTCAGCTCCCGGAGATGGAATCGCTTCATGTGTTGAAGTCGGCTCTGGATCAGATGAGGCATTTCCTGTGGTTCTACATGCAGGTCATGACCAACAACTCCGAGACTGGAGATCAATTGCGGCAGAGTATCCGGCAGAAACCCACAGATGACCCAGTGCATGCTACCGACGCATCCATGTTGCAGAAATTCAAGTCCGCCGCGGACACCGCGCTGCTACAGTACCTCGCAGACAACAAGACCCGAAAACCGAACTAGGAGTTGGAAGCTCGTATTCACTGTTCTCCGCGCCCTCGCCTAAAATTTAGGTAATTAAATTCGATAGCTGATATCCGCCGCCTCAAATCGCGGATGCTATAATTTCATCGCAAGAGATCTATGATTTACCTGCGCCTTTCACCTCTCTACCTTGCGCAGGCCTTCCTCGTCGGGGCGTAGCGCAGCCTGGTAGCGCACCTGGTTCGGGACCAGGGGGTCGGAGGTTCAAATCCTCTCGCCCCGACCAATCATCGAAGGTCCGACCCGGAGACATGGCAATTTTCAGTTAATCGTTAACGCCAATTCGCTGGTTGTGCCTCCGCTGCTGCAACCCAAATCTCCGGAGTTTCCGCTTGGAGTTACCACGCTCACATTCACCGATCCGGGACCTGGAACCACGTCGGGTGTGAGCAGGATGTTTAGCTGATTGCTATTCACAACGGTTGCCCCCAGGGTCTTCCCGTTGATAATAACCTCGGACGAGGAAACGAAATGGCTGCCGTTGATGGTGAGCATGATACCCTGCTGCACTTGCGCAAAAGTGACCGTGCTGGGGGCAAGCGAGGCGATGAGCGGCGCGGGCCTTGAGCTCCCGCAGAATGGATTCAGCGTATTGCTGCAACCGGGAAGAAAAAATAGCGCAACAAGAAGGGTCGAAAGCGACAGGCGGGAAAACATATAGGGCTCCTTTTGATCGGACCCCGGAGCGGGCGCACCAATGATTCCAGTGCAAGACCTGCGCCACAGGCCGGGGTCGTTCCTGGGTCTCCGAAGCTGAACCCCGGATCGAAAAATAAGTTCTGTCACTCAGAAAATTTTTATCGGGCCGCAGCCCCGCCCTGGCTCCGTCTTCCACGGGTACTGGGTCTCTTTTGAAAGAGAAGCGAGCCGAACGCGCGATTGTGACGTCGCAAATAGCGCAATCCTCCGCGGCTCGCCCAGATCCTTCACCTCGCAAAAGATATTGTTCCGGATGACAGGCAAGCTGGCCCATCACCACAAGATATCGCTTTCCATAGGGCGGGAGGGTCTATAGAATTACGGGCGCTTCTGCAAAGATTCGAAGACCGTGCCTGACAAATTGAACTTGGAGGCTTGCGTGAATTTTCGGATTGTCGGAAAGTGCTGCCTGTTCTTCTCTATTTTTCTTTCGGCTTCATGGCTTTTCGCCGGAGATACCATTCCCGCGGCGGCATGGAAACGCCCGATTGGCTTGCCGCTGGAAAATCCCGGCGGCCGCAAGCCTGCGATACCCGCGGCGGAGATGATAGATGACGGATACTGGCAGGGCGCGCCCGTGGGCGGATTTGGCGCCGGGACGTTTTCGCGAACTTACCGCGGAGATTTCGCCCGCTGGCACATAAAGGGCGGAGTCCACAAGTACCAGACAGTTTGGGCGAACCAATTTGCCATGTATCAGAAAGTGGAAGGCGAGGCTCAGGGAATCGCACAGGTATTGACGGCGGGTCATCCCGAGAATAACGAATTGAAAAGTTGGCAATGGGACTACCCGGTCGGCGCAGGAGACTACTATTCGCTATATCCAAAATCCTGGTACGACTATCGTTGGGACAAATTTCCGGCTCACGTCACTCTCGAGCAGTTCTCCCCGGTTTTGCCCAACAATTACCGCGAAAGCAGCTATCCCGTTGCCGTTTATCGCTGGCACGCCGAGAATCCGACCGACAAGACCGTCACGGTTTCTGTTCTGCTGTCATGGAGCAATATGCTGGGATGGTTTCGTGATTTTTCCGGGAACATGAATGGCGCACTCGATGCCGGAAACCACAATCGCTTTGTGACGAAGAACGAAACCGGCATTGGCCAGATGAAGGGGATCGTCTTCGACCGGATTCATCCGAATGGGGTTCGAGACGACTGGGATGGCCAAATGACCATTGCGTCGCTTGAATCTCCAGGCGTCGAAATTACCTATCAGACTACGTTTGTTCCTGAAACCAGCGACCAGATATGGAAACCGTTTGCCGCCGACGGCCGGCTTTCAAACAGCGATCAGTCATGGGTGAGCAGCGGAGAACATCTTGCCGGGGCCATTGCGGTTCGCTTCACCCTGAAGCCCGGCGAAAAACGTGTTATTCCCATGGTGATTGCGTGGGACCTGCCGATTGTGACTTTCGGTTCCGGGCGTAAATGGTATCGCCATTACACAAATTTCTACGGCACGTCGGGAACAAATTCCTGGCAGATTGCGCGTGATGGGTTGCTGAACTCCTCGCAGTGGAGCGATCAAATTGACGCCTGGCAGGCTCCATATATCAATGATGAAAGCAAGCCATTGTGGTTTCGAGGAATGTTGTTCAACGAGATGTATATTCTGGCCGATGGAGGCTCGTTCTGGGGCCATCCGGTTGATTCGGGTGCGAAGAGTCCCGATATCTTCTCGTTTCTGGAGTGCTTTGACTATCCTTTCTATTCCACCTTGGACGTTCGCTTCTATGGCTCCATGCCGCTGGTAAAATTCTGGCCCGATATTGACAAACAAGTCCTGCGTCAATTTTCGGCGACAGTCCCCCAAAACTTAACCGGCAAGTATCTGTGGATATGGAAGTCTCGACAGGCCGGTTCCCTTCACTTCAGAGTTCGGAAGGCCAAAGGGGCGGTGCCGCACGATCTTGGAATTCCCCAGGAAGACCCGTTTTTTCAAGTCAATTCTTTCAGTTGGCAAAATACCAACGATTGGAAGGATTTGAACAGCAAGTTCGTGCTCATGATTTATCGCGATTACGTTTTCACCGGCAGGAAAGATACTGAGTTCTTGCGCGCCACATGGCCTTCAATTCAGGAAGCGCTTCAGCATCTTCAACAATACGATCGCACGGGCGATGGACTTCCGCAGAACGACGATTATCCCGACCAGACATACGATGTTTGGATCGTGCATGGAGAGAGCGCTTATTGCGGAGGACTCTGGCTGGCTGCATTACGCGCGGCGGAAGAAATTGCGACCGTTTTAGGCGACAAGGCCGCAGCAACCAAATATCACGCAATGTTCCTCAAGGGGCAGGACACATATATAAGCAAGCTCTGGAATGGCAAATACTTCCGCTATGACACCATGAGCGAATATCGGGACGATGTACAGGCTGACCAATTAGCCGGGCAGTGGTATGCGAACATGACCGGCTTGGGCGATCTGGTACCTCGCGAGATGCAGTTGAAGGCATTGAAGAAAATCTATGATTTGAACGTCATGAAATTTGCAAACGGCGAAATGGGCGCAGTGAATGGCATGGGCCCCGATGGCAGCATGATTACGACCAACGAGCAGGTGCAGGAAGTCTGGACCGGAACCACTTTCGGTTTGGCGGCGCTTATGTTGAGCGACGGCATGAAAGACGAAGGATACCGCACAGCCTGGGGCGTGTATCACACGACCTACGAAACCGAAGGATATTGGTTTCGGACGCCGGAAGCCTGGGGAAAGGATGGCTTCTATCGGGCTTCGATGTACATGCGTCCCGCGGCAATTTGGGCCATGGAGATGACGTCGCCTCCCAAGTAGGAGAAAAGAGTTATGAGAATAAAACTCGCGACAACTTGCTTTTCGACGCTGGTTGTCGGCACGCTCCTGCTTGCCGGCTGCGGGCACAACATCAGCACGCCGGTCACGCCGCCACCGTCCCAGGGACAAAGCGGATGGACACTGGTTTGGAGCGATGAATTTAGCGGTCCGAATGGCTCCGCGCCAGACCCCGGCAAGTGGAATTTCGAAACCGGGGGAAATGGCTTCGGAAACCAGGAACTGGAGTATTACACCGGCAGGCCCCAAAACGCTCAAATCCAGAACGGCAACCTCGTCATCACCGCCTTGAAGGAGAATTACACCGGACCGGACGGCGTTTCACGCAATTACACCTCCGCCCGCTTGAATACCTCCAACAAATTTCAGCAGGTCTATGGGCGTTTCGAAGCCAGTATAAAAATCCCTTACGGACACGGCATGTGGCCGGCGTTTTGGATGCTGGGCGACGACATTTCCACGAACGGATGGCCAACCTGTGGTGAGATTGACATCATGGAAAACATAGGCCGCGAACCTTCCATCGTTCATGGCACCATTCATGGTCCGGGATATTCCGGCGCCCACGGAATCGGCGCGCCTTTTTCGTTTCCGGATGGACGGCATTTTTCCGATGACTATCATCTTTATGCGGTGGAGTGGTCTCCGAATCAAATCAAGTTTTATGTGGACAACAATCTTTACGCGACCCGTACACCCGCGGATCTGCCGGCTGGGACGAAATGGGTTTACGATCATCCATTCTTCATCATTGTGAATCTCGCGGTTGGAGGGTCGTGGCCCGGATCCCCTGATGCGACCACGGCCTTTCCGCAACAAATGCTGGTGGATTATGTTCGCGTGTACAAACCTACAGGTTCGTAGGCCTAGAACGTCACAGGCGAAGCTGTCCAAACTCACCCGCCCTTGGGCTTAGATTGACTATTTGTCCAAATCGAGGCTGCCCTGTCTGGGTTGACTCTTGGTTAATCACCAGCCGATCCGTTTGATTCCCGGTACCAGGTCGAAATGCCGGTCACGGCTTAGCAGGGGCAGAGAATGCTGGCGGCACAGGGCCGCGATCCAGATGTCATTGGTGGGAATCGGCCTGCCCTTCTGCTTTAATTCGAGAGTGATTTCTGCGTAATAGTGACTGGTCGGCTCATTGGCGTCCAACACCAGGCAGTCATGGAGCAGGCCCTTTAGCCAGTTTGCGTAGCCCGCCCGGTGCCGTGACTGCGCGATGCCGTAGCGATACTCCCCAAGCACGATCACGGGTATCGCTAGCTGATCGGCGCGAGCGAGATGGGCAATTACCGCCGGATCATCGTCCGCCGCGGCGGACAAGGCGTTGGTATCGAGAATCATTTTTCAGAGAATCATTTTTCAGAGAATCAGTGCCAGAGTTCCGGGTCAATCTGCTCGAAGGCTTCCTCCACAAGCTTTTCGACTCGTTTTCTCTCTTTATGGAGAGGTTTGAGTTTTCCGAGATGTTTCATCCAGGGCTTTTCCTGAGATGTGGTTTTCAATTTCTCCTGGACCGCCTCCGTGACGAGCTTGCGCAGAGAAATACCTTTTTCAGCGGCAACCGACTTAGCGCGGCGAAACAGGAAATCGGGAATTTCGAGGGTGGTCTTCACTAGCCCATATTACCATATTTATGGGATAACCCTGTCGTGCCCGACGGCGTAGCTGGATGGCGAAATGGTGGATTTCGTTCCGCCCGCGCGGTGATCCCCGACTCACTCGGGGCGGAGGATGGCGCGTTCGGCGGCTTTCTGTGATCCGGTGGTTCTCCCCACCCCATCACGCGAAGAAGCACGCGTGACGGGGGACACGGCTGCATGGAAGAGCCATCGCTCAGGAGTGGCCTCACACGGGCGGGGACGCCCGCCTCCACACGCACCCGCAGGGCCGACGGTACTACGCGGTGAAGTGTGTGGGAGTCCTTCGGCTTCGCTCAGGATAAAATCCGGTCGTTGCCGGCATTAAATAAAGGCCACACATGGAAACATGGTTGGCCTTTTCCTTTGAACCGAATGTCGTCTCACTGAACTTCGAAATGAGCTGCTGCCAAAGCGTACTTCTTCCTCTCCGGATTTAAGTTCGGGTGGTTGGCCAAATATCGTTTAATTAATTCTTCCGTGCGCGGATGATGTAAGTGACCAAGTCCATGCAATGCGTCCGTTTGACATTCGACCGATTGCAATTCAAGGATTTTCGCCAGAGTTTCGAACATTACATCCTGCAAGTACTGCTCGTCGCCACCGTTCGCTCTATCCCGATTGCCGCAGTGCCAGTCGTAGCACAGTGCATCCCACCACATGTAAGCGGAGGTCTCTAAATGCTCAATTGCGAACAGACGCTCAAACAGTCCGTACATCGTGCGTACGCATCCCTGTCGGACAATAGACTCCAAATCCTTCGTCCAAATCAGATTTTGTACCGAACAGTTGAGGTTGTTGCCGGGGATTGCCCAGAAGGCCTGTTCAAGTTGAGGCTTCGAAAATCTTTCAAGCAGAAATCGGGGACCTAAGAAAAGCTTCTGATAATGTGACGCTAATTCCGCCGGAACGCAGATCGCCTCAGTATTCCAGTACCAAGGGTCCTTTTTAGGCACAGGTCGATCGAACATGAACGAAATGAACGAGTCGAATGAAATTCCCGTGATGTCTACCTGTTCCATGGATTTCCCGTGCAGAGATCCCTCGCAAACGCGCTCGGGATTTCGGCTGCGGGCTCCCGCTTCGCTCACGCCTTCTAAGCGCCTCAAGTTAAGCCCCGCAGGGCCGATTGTACTCTCACCCCATCACGCCAAAACCGGGCATGATGGGGACCCCGGTGCACGCGAAAGTGTGTGGTTCTTTATGTGGAGCGGACACTCCTGTCCGCTGCCTTTGCAGTTGGCTTTCCGAAACGAGACATTCCAATAAACAATTCTGATTCCGACGATTGCACTTCCGGCAACGTCAAATGCAAACTCAAGAGCGGCGGACAGGAGTGTCCGCCCCACATGGGTGTGGGAGTCCTTCGTCTCCGTTGCGCTACGCTCAGGGTATCGGCCGCGGCCGTTGCCAACGCCGCACGGGCAACAATCTACGCCCCGCGCTTGGTTTTCAATTCCACCAGCAATTGCTCGATTCGGTCTTCTTTCTCCAGCGCGGCGAGACGATCTTCCATGTCGTCGGCGGCGATCTCGGATTTGGCATGGCTGGACGCTTCCGCGTGCGCGACCTTGTGCTTCATGCGGTCGAAGGCGGCCACGCTTGATCCGTTGCCAGCCGGGTGCCCCATACTTCGCGCACTTTGCGAAGTGTGGGAGACGCAAAGATGCTCTTTGCACCATAATGGTGTATCCTTCGAATATGGCAATCACAAAGCGTTCCGCGCACCGTGTCAGGCGAAGCGTGACGCTTCCGCATAAAGTCGCCAAACAAGTCGAGTCAATCGCAAAGCAGCGGGCCCTTAGTGACAACCGTGTTCTCGTCGAACTCATTGAGCAAGGAATTGAGGCTCAAAAGCAAAAGGAACGCGATTTTTTCCGGCTTGCCCAAAGATTTCGTGCCGCCAGCGATCCCGCGGAAATCAAGTCTCTCGGGGACGAGTTGGGGCACTTCGTCTTCGGTGAATAATGCCCCAAATCGAAACCTGGCCACGGCTTCCGTCCGCAATCCGCGACCATCTTCTCCAGCGAATGCATGATCGAAACATCAACCTCGACGATCTGAACAAACTTCGGCTGTGGATGGAGTCGAAGCCAAATGTGCCCGAAGGGAAGTGGTACAAAGACTTCGGCTCATTCAAGATTTGCGGCGAAGGCAGCTTCCCGAAAACCTTTCTCCTCGCGAATCAACCGGCAAAGGGAAAAGAGCTTTAGTCCCTCGGGCCTTGGGGCTGCTTCGCACACGGGGTACCTCCACCCCTCACGGGCCCTTGTGCCCGTGCGTTTTTAGGGCTTCCGGCGGATTTCTTGTCAATACTCTCGGAAGTACATTTTTTGCGTAAGCCGCTGAATCTATTCCAGATATAGTCCAGCCAATTGTGGCGCAATTACCCTTTCAACCTGCTATGCTTGAAATATAGTGATTTTTTGACGAAGCGGCTCCTCTGGGGCCGCTTTTTCTTTGCCGTCAACTCAGAAGTTCCTCATGAAAATAAGCCGGGCCAGCATCACTGGGGCAAATATTCAAGACTGCAAGGAGCGCGGAGAGTGGGCCGAATTGCGATTCATGGCCCGCGCTTCCGAGCACGGACTACACATTTGCAAACCATGGGGCGACAGCCGGCGATATGATTTCGCCGTTGAGCACCAGGGAAAGTTCCTGCGGGTCCAGGTCAAATCAACCACCTGCAAGAGAAACAACTCATACATATGCACGGTTCGCGGTCGTAACGCTCCGCACTATAGCAGCGCGCAAATTGATTTTGTTGCCGCTTACATCATTCCGAAAAACGTCTGGTTTATTTTTCCGGTAGCAGTTGTCTCGAAGTGTAACCGCGCCCTGGTCCTGTCGCCGCACTTGGAAATTTCAAAGCATGGAGCCTACGAAGAGGCGTGGCACTTGATGCGCGGCGAGCCGCTGGAGGAAATGAGTCACTCTGAAGGTTCGAGTTGAACGTTCAGGACCAATCGGGCTCCGGATTGAATCTGTATCGCTTTTCCTTGTCCTCTGCTCTCGCTCCACTCGCGAAAACCATCTGAGCTCACGTGAAGCAAAAGGGCCTTGTCCGGCGGGACCAATATAACTTGCCTTGAGTAACAACTAATTCTAAACAGAAGCGAGTCAGGATTCGCTGCTCTGATCAACGAAAGTCGCATTGATGAGATGCTATCCCCTGTTTGCTCATTGGTGAGATGAATCTCCAGAAAACCCGCCTTTGGTGGAAGATAGACGAGAAATTCTGCTTCACTATGTTGCTGTGAGATTTCCGTTTCTCTGGGATACCTGTCGCCGAGGGGACCGTTGCTAGCTATCGAATATCCAGCTTCTTCATCATCGGCGTAAACATTGTATCGGCCGAAGTCCAAATTCTCGAAGCGGTATTCACCAACATCATTTGTCCTTGTCGTCGGTAGGATTCCCGCAAGTACAAAAACTCCCAAGGGGTAGGCTGTGAGATTTATTCCTTTGGCGCGTTGCCCATCTCGCGTGACAACGACTCCGTAAATCGCACCTTTCGAGGAGGTAGGCGCAACGAGCTGAGCAGCGGCGCTCGTAATCAGCAGCACAACGAAAACGCAGACGGCGGGCTTCATGCGATCCTAAACGTCGTCATCAACCTCAAGGAAGCCGGACGGAGCGGAAGCTCCGTCCCAGTTCTTGCTGAAAGCCGATAGCCGCTCTTACTGAATTCAGACCAACGACGAACGACCAACGACGGCCCTATTGAATTAGACCGCCGTTCCCGTTCGGCTCTTCTTCCGGCGGAATGACGACCGCTGCCGCGACTCTGTCTCCCGCTTCGATGTTCAGCAGTCGCACACCTTGCGCCGAGCGTCCCGTCTCGCGGATCAGCTTCGATTCGATGCGGATGATCTTGCCATATTGGCTGATCAGCATGACTTCGGAATCCTCGGCTACCTGCGAGATGCCAACGACTTTCCCGTTGCGCTCGGTGGTCTTGACGTTGATCACCCCGGACCCGCCGCGTCCTTGCAGACGATATTCTTCGGCCGGGGTGCGCTTGCCGTATCCATTTTCGGTGACGGAAAGAATGAGGTCGCCTTTCACCGCAACCTCCTCCGGTTCGCCCTCTTTGTGGACTTTGGGCGCGCCGGGTTTGATGGTGGTCGCCATGCCGACGATGTAATCTCTATCGTCAAGCTTCATTCCGCGAACGCCGCCCGCATTGCGTCCCATCGAGCGCACGTCGTTCTCGTCAAAGCGAATGGCCTGCCCGTCGTGCGAGGCGAGGAAAACGATCTGGTGTCCATCAGTGATGCGAACTGCAACCAGTTCGTCTCCCTTGTCAATATTGATCGCGATAATGCCCATGGAGCGGACGTGGGAGAAGTCCTTGAGTTCGGTCTTCTTCACCGTGCCGTTGCGGGTGGCGAAGAATACGTAGCGGCTCGATTCTTCGAGGTTGCGCACCGCAACCATGGTGCGAACCGTTTCGCCCGGTTGCAGTCCAACGAGATTGCCCACGTGCTTGCCCTTGCCGGCAGCGCCTACGTCGGGAATCTCATACACTTTCAGCCAGTAAACACGGCCTGTGTTGGTGAAAATCAGAATGTAGGCGTGCGTCGAAGCGATGAACAGATGCTCGACGAAATCTTCGTCGCGCGTCTTCATCCCCATGCGTCCGGTACCACCGCGGCGCTGGTTGCGATATGTGGAAATGGCGGTTCGCTTGAGATAGCCGCCGTGGCTCACCGTGACCGCCATCTGTTCGTCGGCGATCAGGTCTTCGAGTTTGATCTCGGCGGCTTCATCTTCAATTACAGTGCGGCGCTCGTCACCATAGAGCTTCTTGATTTCTTCGAGCTCTTTGATGATGACGTTGCGTAGTTTCTTCTCCGATCCCAGGATGGATTCGTATTCGCCAATACTTTCGCGAACCGTGCCCAGTTCCTTGGCGATTTCGTCAATGGAGAGCCGGGTCAGACGATGCAATTGCAGTTCGAGAATCGCGTCGGCTTGAATCGCGGTGAAAGGCTTTTCGGGATCGAGCTTCGGCGCGCGTCCCGTGACATTGATGTCAATCTTTTTGCCCGCGAAGTACATGGCCAGATTTTCGCGGGCTTCGGCGCGGTTGCCGCTGGCGCGAATGATCGTGATTACGTTGTCGAGATGATCCAGCGCCAGCTTGTAGCCTTCAAGTATGTGCTCGCGTTCTTTGGCTTTGGCTAGCAAATACGCGGTGCGGCGCCGCACCACATCCACGCGGTGATCAATAAAATGCTGGATCGCCTGGATCAGCCCCATTTCCTTGGGCTGGTTGTTCACCACCGCCAGGAAGATCATGCTGAAACCTTCCTGCATGGAGGTGTGCTTGAAGAGTTGATTGAGAACAATCTGCGGTTCGGCGCCGCGCTTGAGTTCGACGACGATGCGCATGCCGTCGCGGTCGCTTTCATCGCGAATGTCGGAGATATCGTCCACGACTTTGTCGTTCACCAGTTGTGCGATGCGTTCGATGAGCCGGGCTTTATTAACTTGATAAGGAATCTCCGTAACAACAATCGCTTCACGGTCTTTATTGAAGGTCTCAATGCCGGCTTTGGCGCGCATCACGAAGCGGCCGCGTCCAGTTTTGTAGGCTTCGAAAATCCCCGCCTTCCCGTGGATGATGGCAGCAGTTGGGAAGTCGGGACCTTTCACGATCTTCAGAATTTCCGGCAGTTGGGTGGACGGATTGTTCACCAATGTAATCGCGGCGTCCACAATTTCCGTCAAATTGTGCGGCGGGATGTTCGTCGCCATGCCGACGGCGATTCCGTTCGATCCATTAACCAGAAGATTTGGAATGCGCGTGGGCAGCACATCGGGTTCGATTTCGTTGCCGTCATAATTCGGACGGAAATCTACGGTCTCTTTATCGAGGTCTTCGAGCAACGCGCTGGCAACGCGAGTCAGTTTGGCTTCTGTGTACCGGTCCGCCGCTGGCGGATCCCCATCTACCGAGCCGAAATTTCCTTGGCCGTCCACGAGCGGATAACGCATCGCAAATGGCTGCGCGAGTCGCACGAGAGCGTCGTACACGGCAAGATTTCCATGCGGGTGGTACTTGCCCATCACTTCTCCGACGATTCGGGCGCACTTGCGCGTGCCGCGGTTGGGAAGCAGCCCCATCTGCTGCATGGTGTAGAGAATGCGGCGATGAACTGGCTTCAATCCATCTCGAACGTCGGGGAGCGCACGTCCGATAATCACCGACATGGAATAGTCGAGATACGACCGCCGCATCTCTTCTTCGATATTGACGGGTTGAATGTTCGCGGCGCCCGGAATGCCACCATCGCCGGGAGGAGGGGTCAGGGGAAGCTCAGGATTTTGATCGTCTGCCATTTTGTATGATTTCCTTAGGCATCCCGCCGCGGAGGGAAGAACGCCGGTAACATCCTGTATTTACATTAAGTTAGGTTGATCGGAAGTAAATCCATTCTATCACACGGGGAAACACTGGAAGATGCGAAGTTTACGTCTTTTCGCCCTGGACCGTGCTCTTTGGCGCCGAACCTCTGTACGGCAACTCCTGCCCCCGGAAGATGAGCCAAACTGCCCGGCGTCAGCGGCTGACCACAGAGGTTAGTAGTGCCGTCTTGTCATATAGCCGGCCGGTGAAGCGTTGCACATAACGTTTCAACCCTTGCCCCGTCTAACGGCATAGTCAAGGTTCGAAGTGTATTCATGAATGGAGTTCATCAACCACGCGAAAGAGCCAAAGAGTAAGGGAACAATCAGGCAAAGTTTCGCGTATGGAACTGTAACCGCAATATTAGATTTGTGGGCATAGGAGATTTATGGAAGTAGCATTGGGCAACACCGCGACGGAACCAGCCCTCATGCAGCCAGGCGATTCTCACATAAAAGAAGTATTGAGCACAGCGCATCAGGAATTAAAACATCTGCTGCTCCAGCGGGCCGAGATCATGAAGCGCATTGGCACGATTAAGCAGACCATCGCCGGTCTGGCGAATATTTTCGGCGACGAGATTTTGAGCGGCGAATTACTGGAGTTGGTCGAGCGCAAAACTACGGCGCGCCAGCCAGGTTTCACCAAGGCTTGCAGAATTGCCCTGATGGAGGCGGCGGTTCCCCTGGGAGCTCGAGAGGTCTGCGACCGCATCCAGCGC
Source organism: Terriglobales bacterium (assembly GCA_050746185.1). GTDB lineage: Bacteria > Acidobacteriota > Terriglobia > Terriglobales > Acidobacteriaceae > PALSA-188. The sequence goes on from JBOGLA010000040.1 coordinate 254,424, forward strand.
AAGGCGCCGCCGGTGCTTCAGCATCATAAAGACCCGCTGGCATCCGTCACCACCGTCTTGAATCGCCTGGTGGATTATGGCGAGGCCCGCAGCGTGATCCGCGAGAATGGGCGGAGAGCGTGGCAGTGGGTGGCGGAGCCTGCGGCGACAGTTTCGAAAATGTGAGTGCCTGAATTCTTGATTTCCGCTGCTTCCGCTAACGCAGAGAAGCAAACGGGCAGGTTGTTAGCCTCTCCGCCCCTGCGAAAACCGCGCTAAGATGGGCAAGCGTCACAAGCTCACCGTGAAGCTCGCCGATGGCGTGAAGGACCAGCATAGAGACGCCTCAGATACTGCCCTGCCTATGCGCCGACCCGCGATGGAATGAGGTAGTCTCGTTTTGGGTTTGGCTTGCCATTCTTAAGTCTCATCAATGACTTAACGGAATGATTTAGTTTCATTACGCGCCTGCGTCTTTTTCTGTCCGTCGCCCGTATCTACCGGTAGCATGGACGCGACTACCTGCTATTTCGTGAATGCGATGGCCGAGGAAACCGCCGAGATCGCACGAGGCCTTCGACGTCGCGATCCCCAACTGCTCGACGGTCTGATCGAAAAGTACCAGCACCGGCTTTTGCGTTACCTCATTCATCTGACCGCCCGTCGCGACCTCGCCGAAGACTTTTTCCAGGAAACATGGATTCGTGTACTCGAACGCGGCCACCAATACGATGGCCGGCATGAATTTGGCAGCTGGCTTTTCAGCATCGCGCGTAATCTGGCCATTGACCATTTCCGACGTAGACGGCCGGGGAGCCTCGACAACCTGGGAGATGGCGACGATTCGACCCCGTTCGATATTCCAGCCACGGGACAGCCTTCGGCATTTGAGGCCACGGTACAACGCGAGCAGAACGATCGAATTTCTGCCGGCATGCGGCACATTCCGGTCGAATACCGCGAGTGTCTCGTGCTTCGTTTCCAGGAGGGGATGTCGCTCGAAGAAATTGCCGATGTGACCAGCGTGCCTCTGGGTACAGTGAAATCGCGGATTTATCGCGGCCTGAGCGCGCTGGAGCCCTGGGTAAAAGGAGCCCGGCTATGAACCCCGGTCCTAAGAATGGTCCCCCGAATAATGATTTTATGAATTCGGATCCTCATGAACGCGCTCGGCTGATGATCGCCTCGTCGGGGCCGAGAAAAATTCTCGGCTCCGAGCCATCATCTTCCGGGGAATCGCGTTCCGAGGAATTATGGCTGGCCACGCACCTGGAATCTTGCGCATTATGTCGCGAGTTCGCCGAGAGCTCTCGCGAGACAATTCAATCGCTGCGCGGGATTCCGGTCATGGCAAGCGAACGTCTCGTATCCACGACAAAAATGCGTGTGCGCCGGCGGACAGAGGAGTTGCACCGCCAGCAAGAACGGCTTTGGGTCGTCTGGGCATGCTGTGCGGCAGTGACGCTCTCGACCGTGATCTCCACGGCGGTGCTGTGGGGCGGGTTCGAATGGATGGGGCGGTTGACGGGACTATCCGCACCGGTGTGGGAAGGCGGCTTCATGGTGCTGTATCTGATGCCGGGAGTTCTAATTGGAATTCTGCTGCTTGCACAGGGGACTTTTCTGGCGGATCACAATGGGCGGTAGCACGGATTAACCAGACGGCTGCGGAGCAATCCGACTTTGATCTAGGGCAATGTAGAGGAGGTTTGAAATGCCGGTGAGGAATGAAGCATCAACACGCTTCGTGGACGAGGTTCGAATCATCTCGCCGTGGGCATATGCTGTCGCGCTCCTCAGTTATCCGGTAGCGGTGGCAGCCGTTGTGTTCGCGGTTCTCACGAATAAGACCGGCGATCATTTTTATAGGCTGCCAGTGCTTGTGCCAATCGCAATTCTCGGAGCGACTGCGCTCGCGTGTTACATCCTGCTCATCGGTTACGTGAACCGCGACGCCGGACGCCGCGGCATGAGCCGCCTTGCCTGGACGCTGCTCGCAATTTTTATTCCTCACGCGCTCGGCATCGTTTTGTATTTCGTTCTGCGGAAACCGCGTATCTTGACCTGTTCACAATGCGGCGGAGTCGTCGAACCTGGATTTGGTTTTTGTCCCCAGTGCCGGGGCCGATTGAATGCCGTCTGTTTCCACTGCAAGCGGGGCGTGAACGCCGCTGACATATTTTGCCCTTATTGCGGCGGCGACCTCGGCGTTGGCGGCAACCCAGTTTCCGTGCCAGTTCCCAATCAAAGCTAAGTAACACGGTGGCACAGCAATAACTCGAGCCGTTCACGAAATCAATTTCGCGAGCGCGAATGCCGCGGCCGCTGCAAGGCCTCCGATCACCACGGTTTGAGTGGCGCTGCGCAGCCGCCCTGTTCCGGTGAAGCTTCCTTTGATGTAGCCGAAAATCCCCAGGGCGGCCAGGGTCACAACCGCCGAAACAAAGAGTCCGCGCGCGGCGCTCGAAAGCACCAGGTATGGCGACAACGGAATGATTCCGCCTGCGATATAGGAAAATGCAATGGTCGCGGCACTGGTGATTGCGCGCCCCGATTCCGGCGGTTCCAGCCCCAGTTCGAAGCGCATCATGAAATCAACCCAGGCATCGGGACGCTTGCTGAGAGCCTCGACGATGGGCGTGGTTTCCTGTTCCGTAAGGCCGTAGTGATGAAACACTTTGCTCACCTCGGCCTTTTCTTCCTCCGGAATTTCCTCGATCTCGCGGTATTCGCGTATGCGTTCCTGCTCGTAATGCTCGGCGTCGCCGCGTGCGGCGAGATAGCCTCCCAGTCCCATGGCGATGGAACCGGCGGCGATTTCCGCGAATCCGCCAACCACGATCAGCCGCGTGCTCTGCACCGCGCCGGAGAGTCCGGCGGCGAGAGCAAAGGGAACGGTGAGTCCGTCCGACATGCCGATCACGACGTCCCGAACAAAATTGCCGGCGGTGAAATGCGCCTCGATATGCGATTTTGCCGACATATGTGCTTATGCCTCCGGATGAGACTTCAGATAATTTTCAGCGATTGTGATCACTTCGCGTTCGCCGCGATATGCAAGTTTAGTGGCCGCTTCCGCCAAGGGAATCCAGAGAGCGCGTTGCACTTCGATTCGCATCGAGGGATCAATGTCATCAATTTGCCCCGACTGATAACGGAGCAAGTAAAAGCTCACAATTTTGAAAACGCGTTGCTGGTCTCCCCAGGAACGTACGTAAGCATACTTAATGTCCTTGAGTTTCGCGACGATTTCAGCGTTCAGACCGGTCTCCTCGCGGACTTCGCGAACGGCCGCGGCAATAGGCTTTTCGCCGGGATCAACCAAACCCTTGGGCAAGGCCAGTACCATTTTTTGTGAACTCTTGCGCTTGTTCGGCACAGAAACCGCCACCGGGGCGGCTCTTTGAGGCTCTATGACGGCCATCTCCCACCCACTGCCGGCTGGACGCACCACCACCCCTCCCGCCGAGATCTCCCGAATCATGCGCTCTAAACTATCAGGATCAGAGTAGTTAGTCACCGCGTACGGTTTAGCCTGTAAATTCGCGGGGTAACTCATGCAAGTAACACGCCGCCGGGTATCGTGAACTGGGCAGGCTGGCATCTAACTTGCTGGGTAGTTAAGTTGGTTTAAGGACGTGATTTGAGGTCTCGATGAAGAGACTGGGAAAAATCGTTCGATCGGTACAGGCGTTTGGCCGGGAACTCTCATCCCGCGCCTCCCAGCTAACCGGTAATTCATCAGGAATCAGTCTGGCCCTGGGCGGCGGTTTTGCGCGGGGCATTGCGCACATCGGCGTTTTGAAGGTCCTCGAAGAAGAAAACATTCCCATTCATTCGGTCGCGGGTACAAGCGTCGGCGCTCTCGTAGGTGCTGCGTATTGTAGCGGGCTCACAGTAGGCGAACTTGAAGAAGTTGCTTCTCACGTTCGCTTCAAGCACTTTGCGCGCTGGACTTTGTCCCGCTACGGATTCGCCAGCAACCAGCGCATGATCGGATTTCTTAACAGCGTCCTCAAGGTAAAAACATTTGAGGAATTGAGAATCCCGTTGGCCGTCGCCGCGACCGACTTCTCGACCGGCGAAGGTGTAGTGTTTCGTTCTGGTCCCCTAGTTGACCCGGTTCGGGCCAGTTGCGCCTATCCGGGAATGTTCCTGCCGGTAAAGATTGACGGGCGGCTGCTGATTGATGGAATGTTAGCCCATGCTGTCCCCTCGCGGCCTCTCCGCGAAACCAGCACAGATCCCGTATTGGCCGTGAGTCTGAAGGCCAGGTGGACTGGAACGGAAGGCCCTAAACATCTTTTTGACGTGATCGGACAATGCTTTGCCATCGCGCAAGAGATGAATTGCACTTTATGGCGGGCGGAAGCAGACCTTGTGGTTGAGCCCGACGTTAGCGAATTCAAATACGATGATTTCGAACACAGCGCGGATTTAATACGGTCCGGCGAAATCGCGATGCGGATGGCATTGCCGGAAGTGCGAAAGTGGCTGCAAGAGGAAAGCGTCACTACGTTGACGGTGGCGAAAGCGCGCGCGGTCAGAACTGCAACGCTGGTTACCGATTCCGGAACGCCCGACTGAACGGTCCCCTCGAATTATTCACAATCCTGAAATTCCGATATGGTTAGTTCCCAGTTCCGCTGAATGACAGCGTTTGCTGGACTGACCCTCCATTTGCCGTCACTACCAAATCCCCGTGGCGTACTCCTGTGGCCGTCGGGGTAAACACAATCTTCACGACACACTGGGCGCCGTGGAAGCTTAATGACGCGGGACAGCCATTCGTCTCGGCAAAATCAGAGACATCTGCGCCTGCCAACTGAATGCTGTCGAGAGTCAGCGACGAGAATCCTATATTAGTCAAGGTCACATTTTTGGTTTCGCTCTTCCCCACCGCGATCGGCGTGAATGTCAACGTTGCCGGCGCAAAGCGAATGTCAATTGGCGTCGCGTGAGCGGTAAGTGGAACGTTCTGAGGACTGCCGGACGCGTTGTCCGGAATGCTGAGAGTAGCGTTGTCCGTTTCCTGGGTTGAGGCTGCGGAGTAAATCACATAAATTGTGCAGCTCTTCCCGGACAATAGAGACGAACTGCAATTGGTGGTGTAGTTAAAGAGACTGTGAAAATTGTGCACCAGCGAAATTGTACCGATCTTGAGCGTAGCTGAGCCAATATTTTTCAGCACAACATTTTTTTGCAAGCTGGTATTCACATCCACGTCCCCAAAATCGAGACTTGCTGGAGAGAGCTTTACTTCCGGTTGACCAGGGTTCACCGTAAGGGTGAAAGCCTGCGTTGCATCCGGCGACGCCGTATTGTGAGCTGTGAACGTGATGTTGTAAGTTTTGTTGGTTCCCGAGGCGGGCGTCCCGCTGAGCGTTCCGGTTCCGTTTCCATTGTCAACGAAGGTCACTCCCGAGGGCAGAGTCCCCGTCTTCGTCAAAGAGGGCGTCGGAGTCCCGGTTGCGGTCACGCTGAATATGCCCGGAGTGCCCACTGTGAACGTGGTCGCGTTCGAGCTGGTGATGGCGGGAGCTTGCGCCCCGGGGTTTACGGTCAGGGTGAATGCCTGCGTTGCATCCGGCGCCGCCGCATTGTGCGCACTGAATGTAACGTTATAAGTTCCGTTTGTCCCAGCCCCTGCAGTTCCGCTGAGGGTGCCGGTTCCGTTTCCATTGTCAATGAAGGACAGTCCCGACGGCAGCGCCCCTGACACGCTCACTGAGGGCGTCGGCGTTCCTGTCGTGGTTACGGTGAACGAACCCGCGGTGCCTGTCGTGAAAGTTGCCTTGTTTGCACTGGTGATGGCGGGCGCCGAATTTACGGTCAGGGTGAAGGCCTGAGTAGCGTCCGGCGAAGTGGTGTTATGCGCGGTTAGGGTGAAGTTGTAAACTCCGCTCGTCCCCGCCGCCGGTGTCCCGCTGAGGGCACCGGTTCCGTTTTTGTTGTCCACAAATGTTACCCCGGACGGTAACGCTCCTGTTTTCGTCAAAGTCGGAATTGGAGTCCCCGTCGCGGTCACGGTGAATGAACCCGCATTCCCGGTGATGAACGTAGCGCTGTTCGCGCTGGTGATAGCCGGCGCCGCGTCCACTGTCAGCGTGAAAGTCTGGGTCGCATCCGGCGGAGCGGTGTTGTGCGCGGTAAACGCAAGGCTGTAGGTTCCGTTTGTGCCGGTGGCGGGTGTACCGCTGAGGGTGGCGGTTCCGTTCCCGTTGTCAACGAAGGCTACTCCAGCCGGCAGCGCGCCGACACTGGTCAATGAGGGGGTTGGCGTTCCCGTCGCAGTTACCGTAAACGAACCCGCCGTGCCTGTGGTGAAAGTGGCGTGATTTGCGCTGGTGATGGCCGGCCCTACACTTACGGTCAGGGTGAAGGCTTGCGTCGCATCCGGCGACGTTGTGTTATGCGCCGTTAAGGTGAAGTTGTAAACTCCGTTCGTTCCCGCAGCAGGTGTCCCGCCCAGCGTGCCGGTCCCGTTTTTGTTGTCCACAAACGTTACCCCAGACGGTAACGCTCCGGTTTTCGTCAAAGTCGGAATCGGGGTCCCGGTCGCGGTCACGGTAAATGAACCCGCATTCCCGATGGAGAACGTAGCGCTGTTAGCGCTGGTGATGGCCGGGGCCGCATCCACCGTAAGCGTGAATGTCTGTTTCGCATCCGGCGGAACCGTGTCGTGGGCAGTAAATGTAATGCTGTAGGTTCCGTTCGTGCTGGAGGCGGGCGTTCCACTCAGGGTGCCGGTGCCGTTCCCATTGTCAATGAACGTTACTCCCGACGGCAAAGCTCCGGTCTCGCTCAAAGTCGGCGTCGGCGATCCCGTCGTAGTTACGGTGAACGACCCCGCCGTACCGACGGTGAAAGTTGTCTTGTTCGCACTAGAGATGGTCGGCGATGCGGTCACGACCAGCGAGAAGGTCTGCGTCGCGTCCGGCGAAAGTGTGTTGTGGGCAGTGAACGTGATGCTGTAAACCCGGTTTGTCCCTGCCGCCGGGGTACCGCTGAGGGTGCCGGTTCCATTTCCATTGTCAACAAACGATAATCCCGTCGGCAGGGTCCCGGTCGCCTTCAAGGATGGCGTTGGCGTCCCCGTCGCAGTCACGGTAAACGAACCTGCCGCTCCTACCGCGAAAATCGTGCTGTCCGCACTGGTGATGGTTGGGGGTGCATTCACCGTCAGGGTGAAGTTCTGTTTCGAATCCGGCGAAATAGCGTTATGCGCGGTGAGGGTGATAATGTAGGTTCCGTTGGCGCCGGCTGCGGGCGTCCCGCTGAGTTTGCCGATTCCATTTCCATTGTCAACAAACGATATCCCCGGAGGCAAAGTCCCGGTCTTCGTCAAAGCCGGACTCGGCGTCCCAGTCGCCGTTACGTTGAACGAACTCGCCGTGCCGACCGTAAACGTGACATTGTTCGGACTGGTAATGACTGGCGCGGCATCTACTGTCAGCGTAAAATCCTGCATCGCATCCGGCGAAGCGGTGTTGTGCGCTGTGATGGTGATAATGTAGGTTCCGTTCGTCCCAGCCGCAGGTATGCCATGGAGTGAGGCGGTTCCATTTCCGTTGTCTACAAATGAGACTCCCGTTGGCAAGGTTCCTGCCGCCTTCAAGGAAGGCGTCGGGTTCCCCGTGGCAGTCACGGTGAACGAACCCGAAGCGCCTACCGAAAACGTCGTGTTGTTGGCACTGCTGATGGATGGGGCTTGAGCCGCTGGATTTACGGTCAGCGTGAAGGACTGAGTTGCGTCCGGAGAAACGTTGTTGTGAGCCTTGAAGGTGATCTTGTATGTTCCGTCTGTGCCGGGGCCGGGCGTTCCGCTGAGCAAGCCCGTTCCGTCTCCGTCGTCAACAAACGTTACGCCCGACGGCAGCGCGCCTGAACTGCTTACGGAGGGCGTGGGTATTCCGGTAGCCGCCAGAATGAACGTCCCCAGCGCGCCTACCGTGAAGGTCATCTTATTCGGGGTGGTGATCACCGGAGCCACATGTACAGATAGAATGAAACTCTGTGTTGCATCGGGAGAAACCGTGTTGTGGGCCCTGAACGTGATGCTGTAAGTTCCGCCGGTGCCCGCCGCGGGGGTGCCGCTGAGTGTGCCTGTACCGTTCCCGTTGTCAATGAACGTTACTCCCGACGGAAGGGCGCCGGCCTCGGTTAGCGACGGTGCGGGTAGCCCGGCTGCGGTCACGGTGAATGAACCTGGCGCGCCTACGGCGAACACGGCGTTATTGAGGCTGGTGATGGAGGGCGGCGTCGGGTTGACCGTCAAAGTCGCCAGGCCGCTGATGGCTCCATCCACGGTGTCTATAGCAGTGATGGTCTGTGAACCCGAAGTTTTGAGAGTGGCTCCAAGGGTCTGCGTTCCCTGGTCGGCAGTAGTGAATGTGTAATCTGCGGGAAGAGTGGCTTGCGGGTCGCTGCTCTTGAAGTGGGCCGTCCCAACAAAGCTCGCGTCAGTACCACCTCCAACCGGGTTCTGCGCGGTTACAGTGAAGTTGAATGAGGTCCCGCCGACTGCTGCCGACGGAGCGGTCAAAGCGAAGCTGGGATGGGCTCCGACGCTTACACACGCCCCTTCGAAATTCGACCACAACTTTTGAACGGTGTAGCTCGATCCTCCAACCGATATCTGGGCCTGTTCGGCATTGCAGATGTCTCCGATTTCTCCTCCGCCGTCCTGGTCGCTGGAGTTGGAGTCATACCATGCGAGCGGCGGAGCAAACGTTGTGGCTATGCCCACATCTGCGTCAGTGACAGTCTCCGCCAGTTCATGACTGGACACCGAACTGATATTTTGAAACTCAGTTCCCCCGCCGCACCCGGTATCGCAACCGCTGCCGGCTCCAAAATCAGGCATTACACCATATAGAAGATGTTTGGAATCGAAAGTGTTCGAAGTGGTCCCGTGGTATGCGCAGAAGCCGCCGGATACGCAACTCCCGGTCCCGCTCAGCGTGATGGTCACGCCGGGCGGAAAATACATCATGTAAAGCGTGTTCACGTCGCCGTTGGCATCAAGGTCAGGCGTCGGCAAATTCCCCGCGTTAAGTTGACGCAACAGCTCGGCTTTGATCTGAGTGTCGGTAACGGTGCATGGAGCCGTGGCGCAGATGGATGGGCTGATGGTGTACTCGCCAAGGAAATTGCCTCTGCCGATGGATTGGTTGGTTCCAGATCCTCCGCCAACCGGGGTCACGCCTGTACTGTACTCGCTCAGTAAATCAAAATAGCTGCTATTGGTGACCGCCTGAAAAAATCCGCCAATTTTTCCCGTAACCGTCGAACTCACCCGGGGTCCCCAGAAAACTACCACGACCTGTATATTCGAAACCACCGGCCCGCCGTAGTAATCGAGATTGGCGGCCGGACTCTGAGGAGACTTGCCCTGCGGGCTGACCGGCTTCGAGTTGGCGTCCGTCTTGGGCACCATGTGAATCAGCGGTGTCCCGTCTTGCTGCTGGGCGAATGCGATGCACGCGTTGGCCAGAATGAACCACGCCAAAAGCATTGCGCTTACGATAATGAAGCGACGATTGCAGTAGACACTCTTCGGGCGCTGGAATGCTGTCATAAGAAAGTCCTTCTATATCGCTCGGGCCTTTATATAGAGGGCGAAGGAGGGGGATTCCACGCCGAGGCTTGTGCGGACGCCTGAGCATGCGGCATGACAAACGCCCTGTCAAGATGAAAGAATTTGCAGTCAATAAGGGTTAGAACGGGAGTAAGCCATTTGGAGAATGGCGTTTTTCGCGATGCGTGTGATTGAGTTCCCGCTTCAGTCATCCTAGATTCAGATCATATGAAAATGCCCCGATCGGGTTCTTTTTTGGAACTTATTTCTTAATAACTTCTTATATTCGCCTTTTATTCGCTTCGGTTAAAGTGTATAATCCGCGCTTACTATTCCTGCAATCCTAAAGGAGCAGTCCTCCATGGCTGACGAGCGTTCCAAAGCGATTGATCTGGCCTTTGCGCAAATTGAAAAGCAGTTCGGCAAAGGCTCAATTATGCGCCTCGGGTCGAGAGAGGCAATTGTCCCAATATCGGTAATTCCCACGGGCGCGATTTCGTTCGACGCCGCGCTCGGCGTAGGAGGCTTTCCTCGCGGGCGCGTGGTCGAAATCTTCGGCCCTGAATCATCCGGCAAAACTACAATCGCATTGCAGGTCATCGCCGAGGCCCAGAAGACCGGCGGAATGGCCGCATTCGTGGATGCGGAACACGCCCTCGATCCTGGCTACGCCAAAAAGCTCGGGGTTGATGTTGACAACTTGCTGGTCTCGCAGCCGGATTACGGCGAGCAGGCGTTGGAGATCACAGAAGCCCTGGTGCGTTCTGGAGCCATTGACGTGCTCGTCGTGGATTCGGTTGCGGCGCTGGTTCCCAAAGCCGAACTCGACGGTGAAATGGGCGACAGCCACATGGGATTGCAAGCCCGCCTGATGTCACAGGCGCTGCGAAAGCTCACTGGAACGGTTTCAAAGTCGCGCACCTGCCTGATTTTTATCAATCAGATTCGCGAGAAAATCGGTGTGATGTTTGGCAATCCCGAAACTACCACCGGCGGACGCGCGCTGAAATTCTATTCGTCGGTACGCATTGATATCCGTCGCATTGCGGCGATTAAAGAAGGTGACGTGGTCACCGGATCGCGCACCAAAATTAAAGTGGTGAAAAACAAAGTTGCCGCGCCATTTCGCGAGGCCGAATTCGACATCATGTACGGCGAGGGAATTTCACGCGAAGGCGACCTCCTGGATATCGCCGCCAATTCCGGGCTGCTGGAGAAATCCGGCGCATGGTACAGCTATAAGGGCGAACGTATCGGCCAGGGACGCGAGAATGCCCGTCAATTCCTCAAAGACAACAAAGACACAATGGCTAAGCTGGAAGGCGAAGTGAGGAAACATCTGGGATTGGTGCCCGCAGCCGCCACCGCTGCCGCCGGAGCGCCCACTCAGGTCCCTACGCCAGCCAGTCGAGTGACAACCATGCCCAGCGCGAGTCCGGAACCGGCAAAAGTTTCGGCTGGAAGGCGGTAGGTCTAGGGTTTTCGATGGAGCGACGGGCACCCTCGCCCGTCATACCAAGCATCGGACCCACGCGGCGTCCCGTCCGTCGTCTATCTGAATCAAAATCAGCCCTGGAACTCTCTCGCGAACTCGATCAGCGAGCGCACCGCGATCCCCGACGGTCCTTTCGCGATCCACGGCTTCGCGTCTTCCATCCAGGCTGTGCCTGCGATATCCAGATGCATCCAGGGCGTGTCTTCGGCGAACTCCTTCAGGAACATTGCCGCACTGATGGCGCCTCCCCATCGTCCGCCGGAATTGACGATGTCGGCGATGTTCGAGTTCATGATCTCCCGGTATTCCGCGTCGAGAGGCAGCCGCCAGAATTTCTCTCCGGCGACGTTGGTCGCTTCGCTGAAACGCTCGAACATTTTGTCGTCGTTCGCAAAAACCCCGGCATTGACGGAACCGAGCGCCACAACCACCGCGCCGGTCAGCGTGGCGGCGTCAATTAAATGCGTGCACCCCAGTTGCCGGGCATACGAAAGTCCATCGGCGAGCACCAGGCGGCCTTCGGCGTCAGTATTGATAATCTCGATGGATTTCCCCGACATCGAAATTTGAATATCACCCGGCTTTTGAGCCTTGCCCGAAGGCATATTCTCCGACGCGCAGATAATCGCTGTAACTCTGACTTTTGGCTTCAGAAGAGCGATGCCGCGCATCGCTCCCAGCATGGCCGCGCCGCCCGCCATGTCATACTTCATTTTTTCCATTCCGTCGGCGGGCTTGATGGAAATTCCGCCCGAGTCGAAAGTGATTGCCTTTCCAACTAGTCCGAGAACTGGCTTCTCAGGCGCGGCCGCCGGTTCGTAGCGCAACACGACGAGCGCCGGAGGCTCGTCCGATCCCTGCGACACTCCCCAAAATGCGCCCATCTTTAACTCGCGAATCTTTTCACCGTCCAAAACCTCGCAAGCGAGTCCGACTTCCGCCGCCATCTTCCGCGCGCGTTCCGCCAGCACAGTGGGAGTCAGGTGATTCCCAGGTTCATTCACCAGTTCCCGGGTAAAATTCTGCGACTCGCCGATAATCCGGGCTTGTTCCATCGCACGCTGCAAAGATGTCTGATCACCCTTGACCATCACCGTCAACGAATCAATTTTCTTGTCTTTGCGGTCGCTCTTATATGTGTCGGAATCGAAGTTGCCGACGAATGCCCCTTCGACAATGGTATTCACGGCCTCTTCGTTCTTGACCCCTGAAGGCGGCAGAAACGCAAAGCTGCGCATTCCTCTTGATTTAAGAAAGCGTGCCGCAGTGCCTGCCAGCTTTCGCAGCTCGAACGCAGTGAACGTCTTTGCCTTGCCGCCGCCGATCAATAGAAGCCGCTTCGCCTTCAGTTTCGCGGGACGGTGCAGCAATGTTGTTTCAAGCAACTCCCCCGAAATCTCTCCGCTGCCAATGATTTCATTGGCAGACTCCTTCACCGCGTCGTCGTTGGTTTCGATGGAGATTTCTGTCTTCGGTTCCGTACCTCTGTCCAGGACCACGGCGACGAGACATTCAGTTTCAACTTCCGCAGGATTTGCAATCGAGAGATTTGTTTTCATGGATTCTGACAGTATCGTAGGGAAGAAGGGAAAAGCGCAAGTTAGAGGTTGCAGGGTTGGCTGAGCGTGGGCTTTTTTCCCCGGTGGTCGCGTTTTTGGGCAGAAATGGACTTTTTCCCAACCTCTGAAAGGCGCGACCCTCAAAACGATTTGGTCAAGAAAAAACTCCGGGAATTGTCCCGGAGTTTTTCACTCAAGCACTTGAGCCCTCTAATCAATGGTTATCGTCGTGGTGATCGTCGTGATCCCGCCAGTAGTGATTGCCGTGGTCCTCACGATCCCAGTGCCCCTCATGCAATTGCCAGCCTTCCCGGTAATGGTCGTAATGTGGATGGCTCCAATAGGCGCCCTCGTATGGCGGCCGCTCCCATCGCCCCGGAACCCAGCGGTAGTGATGGCCGTATGGAGCCCAATATCCTTCCACCCACACGAAGCCCGGGCCAGGAATAGGAGCGCGCCTCTCGTAGCGGAGCGGAGGAGGCGGAGTCCCGATAAAAACCGAAATCTGGCCGAATGCGGGGACAGCTAGAGCGGCCGTCAACAGCGCAACACAAATCCGATTCCATTTCATAGTCCCTCCTGGCTCATTCTGTTTCTTACATTACTAACCCGCCGCGGACGAGAAAGTTGCCTCGGCGTAAGTCGGTCCGCGGACGCCGACACCGTATTTCAGCACCGAAGGTTCTCTCAACGAACTCCGCAAAGGATCTCTCACCTGAAACCTTCCCACTCTATCGTGTTTTGCGGCTCCGGGCCATTGCTTCTCTTGCTTCCTTGTCGGCGGTACGGCGGCGTTCAGTTTCGCGCTTATCCCAAAGTTGTTTTCCCTTTGCCAGCGCGAGTTCCACTTTTACTCTTCCGTTCTTGAAGTACATGCGGGTCGGTATCAGCGTCAGCCCCCGCTGTTGCGTTTTCCCAATCAGCTTGCGCAGTTCCTCTTTGTGGACCAGGAGCTTGCGGGTTCGCAGCGGCGCGTGATTAAAAATATTCCCATGTTCATAAGGTCCAATGTGGCAGTTCAATAGCCAAAGTTCACCGTCTTTGATTAGTCCGTAGGCGTCCTTAAGGCTTGTCAGGCCGCCCCGCACCGATTTGACCTCAGTGCCGCTCAAAACCACACCAGTCTCAAATTTTTCCAGCAAGAAGTAGTTATGTGAAGCGATCCTATTAACGGCGGCATCTCGTTCACCCGAAGCCGTGGGATCGCGCCGGGGGTTTTTCTCGGGATTAGGCCTGACCTGGTGAGTGGATTGCCGCGCCATATGGGTTTCAACAGGTTACCGCATATCTGATCGCTCCAAGAGATCAAGCGACAAGAGATTAAGACTAGCTCGATTCCGAAGGCGTCACCGGCGCATCCGTGAGCTATGGGAGTTGTACCAAAGTGGCTAAAGGTAATCAGAACAGTGATTTCGGTTGCTCGAAACGCGATGCTATAATCAGCCATCTCACGTCTTCTTCAGCAAGAATCGAGAGGCTCAGCCCCGAGTCGTGCTTATTCCACGATGGAAGACCGCCTGCGAGGAACCAGTGATCAGAAGCCAGTTTCGACCGGCCGTTATTGTTTTGCTCCTCATAGCCATAGCCCTCCCTGCCGCAGCCGACAAAGCTAAGTCTTTATATTTGAAAGGCAAGGACGCCGAGGCCCGCCAGAACTACGAACAAGCCTACGACTTCTACAAGCAGGCATACAGCATTAAACCACAGGACATCGGCTACCGCGCCTCTTACGAGCGCTTGCGCTTCCTTGCCGGCGCCTCTCATGTCCACCGCGGACAATTAATGCGCGAAGCCGGCAGGCTTGATGAGGCGCTGTTGGAGTTTCAAAAAGCGGCTGAGATTGATCCTTCCAGCGCCATAGCCCGGCAGGAAGTTGTTCAGACTCAAAAGATGATTGATGCGGCCAAGATCGCCAGTCCCAGGTCGGCTGCCACTCCCACTATAGACAAGCGATTGCAGGAGGCCGCCGGCCCGGTTGAACTGGCTGCCATCCCCAATGTTCCCATCAGTCTCAAAATCACCAATGACACCAAGGTTATTTACGAAACGATCGGACGGCTGGCAGGCATCAATGTGCTTTTCGATCCTGATTACACTTCCCGGCAGATAAAAGTTGACCTGAATTCCGTCTCCCTGCCGGAAGCTCTCGAAATCACCGCCATGGAGTCCAAAACGTTTTGGCGCCCGGTTACACCCAACACGATCTTCGTCGCCGCCGACAATCCCGCCAAGCGCAAAGAAATAGAGCAAAGCGTTATCAAGACTTTTTATCTCACCAACCTTTCGCAACCAACCGAAGTGCAGGACGTAGTTAATGCCTTGCGCCAGATTCTGGAGATTTCACGGATTCAGCCTCTGCCCTCCGAGGGCGCGATCATAGTACGAGGCACGCCCGACCAGCTTGAGCTCGCGCAGAAGCTCGTGGATGATTTGGATAAGTCGAAGCCGGAAGTAATCGTGGACGTCGCCATCATGCAAGTCAGCCGCGACAAGACCCGGACCTTGGGAATCAATCCTCCCACCAGCGCCACCGTGCAATTGCAGCCGAACATCAATACCACAACTCCTACTGCCAACAGCAACGGAACGACCACGACCCCCAGTTCCACCGGCAACGGAATCACGCTCAACGCGTTGGGGAATTTGAACGCCACAGATTTTCAGGTGACCATCTCCCAAGCCACCGCCACGGCGTTGTTCAGCGACAGCAACAGCAAGCTGATTCAGAATCCGCAAATTCGAGCCGTGGATGGCCAAAAAGCTTCGTTGAAGATTGGCGAACGCATACCCATTGCAACCGGCTCATTCCAGCCAGGTATCGGAGGCGTGGGTATCAACCCATTGGTCAACACGCAGTTTCAATATACCGATGTCGGCGTGAATATTGACATCACTCCCAAAGTGCACGCCGATGGCGATGTCACCTTGAAGATAGTGATGGACGTCTCCGCCGTGGATTCGTTTCAGAATATCGGCGGCATCAGCCAGCCGGTCATCGGACAAAGAAAAATTGAACACGAAGTCCGTTTGCGCGAGGGCGAAGCCAACCTCTTGGGCGGAATGTTGGAAGATTCGCAGACGAAATCGTTGAGCGGCATTCCGGGATTGGCGCAAATTCCGATTCTGAAATATTTGTTTGGCCAGACCAACACAGAGCGGCGGCAAACGGAAACTGTTTTTGTGCTTATCCCCCATATCGTCCGGAGACTTGCGCTCACGGATCTGAACGAGAGGGGCATTGACGTTGGCACTGCGAACTCAATCGAATTACGGCAGGTCAGCCACAACGGACCGGAGGGTTCAACAGCCGCAGCGAGTTCGCCATCTCCCACGCCCATGTCTCAGCCTGCCGTCGCCCCGCCATCGCCCGCTCAGCCTGCCATGCCAAATTCAGGCGGGGCCAGTTTTGCGTTCGATCCTCCTTCAATTACCCAGCGGGTCGGCTCTACCTTTACGGTCAATGTTCAAATCGCGGGAGTGCAGAACGCTTACTCCGTTCCTCTACAGGTGAATTACGATCCAAAATCTTTAGAGGTGGTGAACGTTTCCAACGGGACGTTCCTTTCTCAGGACGGACAACTGCCGGTGCTGGTAAAACGTGACGATGAAACTACAGGCACGCTCCAAATTACCGATACCCGCCCTCCCGGCGCGAATGGAGTTTCAGGACAGGGCACAGTTTTAACTTTGACCCTAAGAGCCAAGGCTCCCGGTCAGTCAACCTTGGCAATTTCAAGGGGCGGTGCGCGCGACCCGTCCATGCAGGCTTTGCTGGTAGCCGGGACAGCAGCTCAGGTCACGATTCAGTAATTCTGAACTCCCGGTGCGCTTTTATCTGAATGAATTTAGTTATGAAGTCTACTCATATTTTCGGCGCCGCGAAGAAGCAGCGCGGCTTCACTCTAATTGAGCTGATCATTGCCACTTTCATTTTGACCATTCTCACGGGTATGGCGGTGCCTCTGGTCCGGGTGACCATTAAGCGCGAAAAAGAACATCTACTTCGCCAGGACCTCTGGGAAATGCGGGATGCGATTGACCGGTACAAAGACGCCGCCGATCGCGGCGCGTTCAAGACCAAGCTCGGATCGGAGAATTATCCGCCGGATTTGCAGACCCTGGTAGATGGCGTGGACGTGAACGGCAAGAAGCTCAAATTTCTGCGTAGAATCCCCATAGATCCCATGACCAACAAAACCGACTGGGGATTGCGTGCCATGCAGGATGATCCGGACTCCGATTCCTGGAGTGGCGACGACGTTTTCGACGTCTATACCAAGTCGGAAGGCACTGCGCTTGACGACACAAAATACAAGGACTGGTAATGGTAAGGTTTCCTCATAGGCGCAGCCGCGGCTTCACCCTGATCGAGCTGATGATCGTCATCAGCCTGATCCTTATCCTCATCTCCATTGCCGTGCCCAATTATCGCGCCTCCGTCGTCCATGCAAGAGAATCCGTTTTGCGTCAGGACCTATTCACGCTGCGATCGGTAATTTCTCAATATACGCTGGATAAGCAAAAAGCTCCGCAATCGCTCGACGACCTGGTCCAGGCCGGCTACATCAAGCAAATACCCAACGATCCCATGACCACAAAGCCCGACTGGACGGTGGAGCAGGAAGATTCAACCATCATGTCTCCGGACCAAGACGAGACCGGCATTGATGACGTGCATAGCGCCTCCGACGCCATCTCGACCGACGGAACCGCCTACAACACCTGGTAGCGATGGAGCGACGGGCGTCCCCGCCCGGCAAGCGGAGCAAAGCTCCGCAATGTTCGTGTGCCGCGGACACTCCCTCCCGCCTTAGCGCCGGTGGAGCGACGGGCGTCCCCGCCCGGCAAAGCGTACCTCACTCACCTTCTCCCCCCACATCCCCCTCCGGTGCTAAACTACTCGGAACTTTATGGCTGACGCTCCCCGTTCCCGAACTCTCCTCTGGGTGCTCATCGGAGGTGGCGCATTTTTCCTCTTTGTGATGTCCGTCTTCGTTTTGGTTTACCTGACCCTGCATGCGGGCGGAGAGGAAGCGTCGCTGCATGCCTTCGGCGACAAGATCGGCGTGGTGGATCTCGAAGGCGTGATCGTTGATCCCGGCGTCATTGTTCCTCAGCTCAAGAAATTCGCCGATGACGATTCCATCAAGGCCATCATCATTCGCGTCAATTCTCCCGGCGGCGGCGTGGCTGCATCCGAGGAAATTTATCGCGAGGTCAAGCGCATCCGCGACGAGAAGCACAAACGTATCGTTGCCTCCATAGGCACGGTCGGGGCCAGCGGCGCATATTATATTTCGTCCGCTACCAACAGAATTTACGCCGACAACGGCAGCATCGTCGGCTCCATTGGCGTGATCATGGAGTGGCTGAACTACGGCGACCTGCTGCGCTGGGCCAAGTTGAAACGGGAAATTCTGAGCGTTGGCGAATTCAAAGATACCGGCGATCCTACTCGCGAATTAACCCCCGCCGAACGGGCATACCTGCAATCCTTGGCCGACAATATGTATGACCAGTTCGTGCGCGCGGTCGCGGAAGGGCGTCATGCCAAAGTTGAAGACATTAAAGCCATCGCCAACGGCAAAGTCTGGACCGGCGAAGAAGCCCTTTCGATGCACCTGATTGACCAGATTGGAGACTTCCAGGCCGCGGTGGACGATACCGCAAAGTCGGTCGGCATTCGCGGCGAGCCAGTGCTGGTTCATCCCGAACTCGAACGGAAAACCGTCCTCGATTTGCTTTTCGGAGATGCGTCCCAATGGCTGCCCACAAAAGAAAAATTGATGGAAAACCAGATGGGCTTCTATTATTTGTGGAAGTAGAGCGCGATGGCCATCTGCAACGCTTCCGTCGGAATGTCGTTCCGGCATAATGTCATCCCAGGCGAAGCGACGGATATACGTTTCGCTGTTCTGGAAGTAACACGATTGGGTTCGTTTAACAGGCTTTAACAACACAAGCCGCGAAGCGGCGATAGAATGCAGCCCAGGGCGCAAGCCCTGGGTCCGGCACGAGCAGAAAGAGAACGCGTCCCGAAGGGACGCAACCCGAAAAAGGAACCAGACCCATGACAAAAGCTGATCTTATAGACGAAGTCTCCCGGCTGGCGGAGCTTACCCGCAGGGATAGCGAAGTTATCGTCGAAGCCATTTTCGACAGCATCGTCCGTTCACTTCGAGTGGGCGACAAGATCGAGATTCGCGGCTTTGGCAGCTTCCGCACCCGGCAGCGCAATCCCCGCGTGGGCCGCAATCCAAAAACCGGAGACCGCGTCGAGGTCCCCGCCAAGAAGATTCCTTTCTTCAAGCCCAGCAAGGAGCTTAAGGACCTGGTGAATACAGGCGGAGGAGAACCGCCGGCCGCCCCCGCACCCGCAGCAACGCCTCCACAATAGCCGCGTCTTCTGAAGGCGCCGGGACTTGCCCCGCAAGCCCCAAAATCGAATGCGCCCGGAGTTGCCGGGAAACGTTCCCACCCGCCCGCTGATCCGCGAAGCGGCGAAATAATGCTGCGCGGAAGCGCTGGGTAAGAGTCGAAAAACATCCAAGCCCCAGCCGGGGAGAAAGACCAGTTCAAAGACCAGTTCAGGGACCCCCGAATTTCTAGCAACCCCGGCCCCAACTCGAAGCTCTAATCAATTAGTGCATCCCTCGAAAGAGGCTTCCATGGCAGCTTCCATGGTTGATGGGATGAGATATCATCGTCTAATGTGGCGCATAGCCCCAATCTCGGTCTTGTTTGCCGCGCTCCTGGTCGCGGCCTCGGCCGCCCAGTCCGTCAACTGGGGACCATCGGTCACTTCAATGGGCTTCGGAGGAAGCAACCGCCTCGGAGCAGTTCCTCCCAGCGTCACCTCGCTCGGATTTGGACGAATGGGCAATCCCGGCTTCGGCGCTCACCATCCACAGTTTTTCCAGCCAGTGGCTCCAGCCCCTTTTAACTCGCGCCACCACCGGCCGTACCGTCCAGCTTGGGGCGGATATTATTACTATCCCTATCCCATATTCGATTACGGCGAAGATTACGAGAACAATTCTCAACCCCCCGTCGCCGAAAATCAGGATGAATACCTCGGCGGCCCCACGATCTTTGACCGCCGCGGCAATGGACAATATCCGCCTCCGGGCACAACTCATACTTCCGAGCCGGCCCATGAACCTATGGAGGCAAATTCTTCGCCCGCCCCGCAGCCCGCAGCTGAAGTCGCGAACCAGCCTGAAACCGTGCTGGTATTCAAGGACGGCCATCAGGCCAACGTCGCCAATTACGCTATCGTCGGAAGCACGCTATACGACTTCGCCGGCGGCATGAGGCATAAGATCGCCCTCGCCGACCTCGATCTGAAAGCCACCGCCCAACAGAACGATGACCGCGGCGTGGACTTCGAAGTGCCCGCGGGTTCGACTTCCAACTAGAAAGCACGCTGCCCAATACAGCTTCCGTCCCATTCGCGGATTTCCCAAATCTTCAGCCCTCCGTATAAAATGAACAGCTTAGGTCCCGTCCATGCGGAGAGCGACAACGCCTCCGCCGGCCAGCCGCAATCACTTTAGGAGATTGATCGAGCAATGAGTATTCCCGCAACCCAACTGCGTCCCGGCATGATCATCAAGCACAACAACGATCTGCACTCTGTTTTCAGCGTCGAGCATCGAACCCCTGGCAATCTTCGCGCCTTCATTCAGGCAAAATTGCGCAACCTTCGCACCGGCGCCATGTTTGAGCACCGCTTTCGTTCTCCCGACCCGATCGAAAAGATCAATGTGGACGAAGTGGACATGCAATTTCTCTACAGCGACGGCGACAGCTATTACTTCATGGACACTTCGAATTACGAGCAGACGCACCTGACCCGCGAAATTCTGGGGGACGCGGTTGATTATTTAATCGCCAATCTGGAAATCAAAGTCGAATTCTTCGATGGCAAGGCCGTCGGCATTGAACTGCCGCAAACCGTTGAACTGACGGTCGTTGAGACCGAGCCCGGATTGAAGAGCGCGACTGCGTCAAGCGTCACCAAACCTGCCAAAACCGAGACTGGACTCATCGTGCAGGTCCCGCCTTTTATTAACGAGGGCGAAAAGATTCGCGTGGATACGTCGGAAGGCGCGTATCTTTCGCGAGCGTAGGAGCTGACGTGGTGGATCGCGTTCACCATCGTCGATCTGTACATCGGCTTGGTTTTGTTGGAGATGCTTATACCCACTCCCGAACATAAACGCCGTCGGGCGCTTGCGGCAAAGAAATTGGTTCTAGCGTTGCTCGGGCTAAGTGCGATTGCTTTTTTAGCTGCATTGATCAGAAGACACGCCTGATTTGTGGCTCACCTCCGCGCAGACGTGGGCGCCGTTTGATATTTCGATTGTGCGATGGCCACCGACCTTCAAACCCGCCGTTTTATTGTTCGCGGACGCGTCCAAGGCGTGGGCTTTCGCTGGTTCGTCGAGCGCGAAGCGCATATTCTCGGAATTGCGGGATGGGTGCGCAACAATCCCGACGCCAGCGTCGAAGTGCTGGCGATGGGCACTCGCGACCAAGTGTCCGGACTGCGATCGCGATTGCAGCAGGGCCCCCGCGCCGCGCGCGTGGATCAGGTCCAGGAACTCGAAGCCAAGCCGGTTTCAGGACTGAATACTTTTCGCATCGAAGGAGCCTGGTAATGTCAACCAATCCAAAGCCGATCAGGGCCGGCGTCAATTGCGAGCCGCTGAAATCTCTTATCCGCGAAATTCCGGATTTCCCAAAACCCGGCATTCTCTTCTACGACATCACCACCCTTTTGAAGGACAAGCGTGGTTTCGCCTTGCTGATTGACGCGCTGGCCGAGCATTATCTCGACAAAGACGTTGACCTTGTCCTGGGCATGGAGGCGCGCGGATTCATCTTTGGCCCCGCCCTCGCCTATCGCCTGAATGCTGGATTTATCCCCGTCCGCAAGCCCGGGAAGCTGCCTGCCGCAACCACGAAATACGACTATGCCCTGGAATACGGAACCAACACGCTCGAGATTCACCAGGACGCGATTGAAAAAGGACAGCGCGTAATTATCGTGGACGATCTGCTGGCCACTGGCGGCACCGCCGAAGCCACCACGCATCTCGCGTCTTCTCTGGGGGCGAAAATCTGCGGCCTCGGATTCGTGGTCGAACTCGATTTCCTGAACGGCCGCGACAAGTTGCAAGGTTACGACGTTTTTTCGTTGCTGCACTACGAGAAATAGGCGCCTCATCGAGAGGCACTGAACTTTACCGGTCGTTGCGCCTTTCGGGCGCGTGGTCTTGTTCCGCCTGTTTACTCCGGACTTGCGTCCGGGGCTGAATTATTCCGCTCCTTCGGAGCTGGTTTTGAGGATTAGCATTCCGCTTGCTCGCCCGAAAGTGAGTTTTTGTTCCCGCTGAAAGTTCTGCTCTGCCCATTTTTCAGCAACTGAAGGAAACCCCGGACGAAGCTTGAACGGGCAGGCCGCCGATTTTCACTTCTCAAGTTTTAGCGCTGGAAAGTGCAGGGTGCCCCGTTCAAGCTTCGCTTGGGCGGGGATTTTTTTCAGCGATCAAGGACGGTGGATTTCCTGCCGCTTCGAACACTTCCTTCCCGCGCAGCAGGTGCCATGCCTCTTCATAAGGTCCATACTTTGAAACGCGGCGATGCGGCGACAGGACCAGGCGGCCGGCGCCCTTGAGAACGACTTCGATGGGGAAAATAAACCAGGTGTTTGTGGGAATGACATATGCGGCGACGAAGTCAACTTCCTTGCTGGTGTAGCTTCGCCCGGACCGGACATGGCAGATGTACGAACGTCCTCTCCGGCACGTGGTGGATTTGACTTGCACCCGAAGAAACTTCCCGTCATGTTCCAGGATGAAATCGTAGCGCCTGCTTTCGCCCCACGGCTTGGAAACGTAGAGTCCATGTTCGGAGGCGCGAGCCATGAAGCGCATTTCGGCCCACTCGCCGCGTTCCTTGCAGCGCTCGATGCTTGCCCCGCTAATTTTCATAGAAACCTTCGCCCAATAAAAAACGCGGCCCCAAAAGGAGCCGCGTCTTCAAAAATAGCCTATATTCTCCATTATATCATTTTGCAGGGGCAACTGAGCCACGCTTTGAAGCTATATATATCTTTTGTTTTTAATGACTTAACTAGAAAATGTGCCTCCGGAGGCCTTGACAAGAAATTGGTTGACTTAGGCTAAAAACGCACCGCGACATGTAGGCGTGAGTTTTTCGGGTATCGAGACAGACCTAAAGCTATTAAATGGAATAAGATAGACTGCCATAGGTGCCAAAAGCGTTGATTTTTGAGGATTTTCGCTAAATCAACTGCGCTCCGTTATGCGCAAACCGGCTCCCTTTCCGAGGTAGCTTTTCCTGCGAAACCAATCCTCCATTGCATCTTTCAATTGATCCAGCGGAACACCGGTCCCGATTTCCATGAGGCCGTCGGCCACGGGCAGGGTATCGTCAAAAACGGTGGCGTTGGTGAAGCTGCGCATGGAAAAATTATCCAGCCATTTGATCGGGCAGGGCAGAAGTTTGCCGTCCTGCTCGTACTCGACGCGTACCTTTCGGGCGAACATGCAATCACAAATATATCGCGGAAGCAGAAACAAACCGGCGATGATTCGCGTTTGAATCGTGCCATCCCGCATCTCATCTAATGAATTGGGAAAAAGTCTATGGGAAACACCTTCAAGACCGCGTTTCTGCTCACCGCGATGACGCTGCTGCTGATGGTGATTGGCCGCGCCT
Source organism: Terriglobales bacterium (assembly GCA_050746185.1). GTDB lineage: Bacteria > Acidobacteriota > Terriglobia > Terriglobales > Acidobacteriaceae > PALSA-188. The sequence continues at coordinate 277,786 of JBOGLA010000040.1, forward strand.
TTGGCGGCGAGAACGGCATGCTGCTGGCGTTGGGGATTGCCGCCGTCACCAATTTCGTCGCCTATTTTTATTCCGACAAAATTGCTTTGGCGACCTATCGGGCGCAGCCGGCGACGCGCGAGGATTTACCGAGAGTTTACGGCGTGGTGGAGCGGCTCACTCAGAAAATCGGCATCCCCATGCCGAAGATTTATGTCATTCCGACGGATTCGCCGAATGCGTTCGCTACCGGCCGCAATCCCGCGCATGCATCCGTCGCCGTCACTCAGGGCATTCTCAACCTGCTGAACGATGAGGAACTGGAAGGCGTGCTGGCGCACGAGCTTGGTCACGTCAACAATCGCGACATTCTGATCAGTTCGATCGCGGCAACCATCGCGGGCGCGGTCACATTCTTATCCCGCTTTGGATTTTTCTTTGGAGGCATGGGTAATCGGGACGATCGCGAGGGCGGAGGCTTTGGCGGCCTGTTGATGCTCATTCTCGCGCCGTTTGCCGCCATGTTGATCCAGCTTGCGGTGTCACGCTCGCGCGAATATCAGGCGGATGCTACGGGGGCGCACTTCACCGGCAATCCTTACGCGTTGGCGAGCGCATTGTCGAAGCTGGACGCTTACTCAAAGCGAGTACCTATGCTGGCCACGCCGTCAACGGCGCATCTTTTCATTATTCAGCCGTTCCTGGGGATGAATTTCGGAAGTCTGTTTTCGACGCATCCGCCAATCGCAAAGAGAATTGAGCGTCTGACAGGACGCCCCGCGGAGTTTACGCAGTAAGAGTGTAGGGAATGCAGCATGCCGCATGCCGTCGCTCATGTAGAGACGCAGCCTGCTGCGTCTCCACAGATATTGAGATCGCCAAAAGCCGTCGGCTGGTAAAACATCAGACGCAGCACGCTGCGTCTCTACGGATGTTTCGAAGGTGTGAGAACGGCAAATGGGCCACTCTCGTGACGTTGGTAACATTTTGCTTCGGGATGGGCGCTTTCTTCGCATAGTAGAATTGAGCTGAATGTCGTCCGAAACCGCTACTGTTGCTTTCCACCGCGCGGCATTGCTGGAAAGCACGCTCCGAAGAGTGATTCGCGGCAAGGACGACGTCATCCGCCTCGCTCTTATTTCCATTCTGGCCCGCGGCCATTTGCTCATTGAAGGGGTTCCGGGGGTAGGCAAGACTACGCTGGCGCAGGCGATGGCGCGCGCTCTCGATTGCGACTTTCAGCGGGTGCAGTTCACCAGCGATATGTTGCCTTCCGACGTGCTGGGCATTTCGATCTACTCGCCTGCTGAACAGCAATTCGAGTTCAAGCGCGGGCCGGTGTTCACGAACGTCTTGCTCGCGGACGAAATCAATCGCACCACTCCAAAGACGCAATCTGCGCTGCTCGAGGCCATGAATGAAGGACAGGTTACGGTGGACTCGAATTCTTATCCGCTCCCCCAGCCATTTCTGGTCATCGCCACGCAGAATCCATCGGAACATCATGGAACCTATCCGCTTCCCGAGTCGCAACTGGATCGTTTCCTGATGCGGGTCAGCATGGGATATCCGGATTCGCAGGCCGAGCGCGAGATTCTGCGATCAGAGGCGGGAACCGCGCAGTTGGAGTTGCTGCAACCGGTGCTGAGCGGCGCGGACGTTCTGGAAATGCAGCAGGCAGTTAAAGAAGTGGAGGTTGACGAGGCGCTGGTTGACTATGCTTTGCGCGTCGTCGCCAAGACGAGGGATTCAGAACGCTTCTCGCTGGGAGTTTCACCGCGAGGCTCGCAGATGCTATACCGGGCGGCGCAGGCGTCGGCCTTCCTGGATGGACGCGGCTTCTCGGTGCCGGAGGATTTCAAGCCTCTGATGGTTCCGGTGTTTGCGCATCGCGTAACCGTCTCCGGGCAATACACAACGTCGCTCAGGAAATTAGAACACGCGGAACAGGCAATCCTCGACATTATCGAGGAGATTCCGGTACCGGTTTAAATTTTCGGGCCCGGGAACAGCAGATTCCTCGCTGCGCTCGGAATGACAATAAGTTTAAATTTTTCCAGTTGCTCCGCTCGGACAACCCCGCTCTACAGGCCTCAGTCGAAGCCACACATCTTTTTGAGTTACCATTGAACCCCGGTCCAAATTCAATGAAAGATGTTGAAAAGAGAATAGTCAGAGTCGTGGATTCCCATACCGGAGGCGAACCGACGCGGTTGATTGTGAGCGGCGGGCCTGACCTCGGCAACGGTGATCTGGCGACCCGGCTTGAGCGGTTTCGTTCCGAACACGATGCATTGCGATCGGCGGTGGTCAATGAACCGCGAGGTTCGGACGTTATGGTCGGCGGATTATTGTGCGAACCGGTTGATCCAGCTTGCGCCGCGGGAGTGATTTTCTTTAACAATGTTGGGTATTTGGGCATGTGCGGGCACGGAACCATAGGACTGATAGCGACCCTGGCGCACATGGGGCGCATTCGGCCGGGCCTCCATGAGATTGAGACGCCCGTCGGCAAGGTCAGCGCCATCCTGCATGAAGACGGGGCGGTCACGGTAAACAATGTTCCGAGCTTCCGGACAGCGGCGGGAGTTGCAGTCGAAGTTCCGGGCTTCGGCGTGGTGCGCGGGGACATTGCATGGGGCGGAAACTGGTTTTTCCTGGTCGAAGATAATGGCGTCGAAGATCATGGCAAAGAGCTGGCGCTTAAGAACGTCGAGGGTTTGATCAGCTTTACCTGGGCCATCCGGCAGGCGCTCCGGGCGAATGGAATCACCGGGAGCGGCGGCGCTGAAATTGATCACATAGAGCTTTTTGCTCCGTCGCAGGTTGCAGGCATTGACGGCAGGAACTTTGTTCTGTGTCCCGGGAAGGCTTATGACCGGTCTCCGTGCGGCACCGGAACCAGCGCCAAGCTGGCGTGTCTTTGGGCCGACGGAAAGTTGCGGGAGGGCGAAATCTGGAAACAGGAAAGCATTGTGGGCAGCGTTTTCGAAGGCAGCATTGCGGTGCGCGATGGGCAGGTGCATCCGAGCATCAAAGGATCAGCGTTTGTGAATGCCGTCAGCGAACTGATTCTGGATCCGCGCGATCCTTTTTGCATGGGCATTAGAACATGAATGCCGCAGCCTACGACGTGATTATTGTCGGCGCGGGCATTATTGGCGCGGCTTGCGCGGCGCGGTGCGCCCGGATGGGAATGCACACGATGGTCATCGAAGGGAGATCCATTGGAGGGGGCGCGACCGCTGCGGCGATGGGCCATATCGTGGTGATGGACGACTCTGAAGCTCAGTTTGCGCTGACCAGCTATTCGCGGCGGCTTTGGCAGGAGCTGCGCCACGATCTTCCCTCCGAGGTTGAATACGAACAATGCGGAACCATCTGGGTGGCTGCCGACGATGAGGAAATGGCGGAAGTTCACAGGAAACAAAGTTACTACACGGATCGAGGAGTTGCGGTTGAAGTACTCGATGCAAAAATGCTGGCGAACCTGGTGCCGAACCTGCGGACCGGTCTGAAGGGCGGCCTTCTGGTTCCTGACGACGTAGTGCTGCACCCCGCAAGCGCGGCGCGGTTTCTGCTGGAAGAGGCGGTGAAGTCCGGAGCTACGGTGCAGCTGCGCTGGGAGGTTTCAAAAATCGGAAACGGGCGTGTGCTGACGAAAGACGGCAGGGAATTTTCCGCGTGTTCGATTGTAAACGCGGCGGGAGTCTCCTCGTCCGGCCTGATGCCGGAGCTTGCAATCAAAGAGAGAAAGGGACATCTGGCGCTTACCGGCCGCAATCCTGGATTCATTCGCCATCAGTTGGTTGAGCTTGGCTACTTGAAGAGCGCGAATTCAATTTCCTCTGACTCGGTTGCTTTCAATGTGCAGCCGCGAAAAAGCGGCCAGATTCTGATTGGATCATCAAGGCAATACGACGCCGAATCCAGGGAGGCCGAGCCGGAGATGCTCAAACGAATGTTGCGGCGGGCGCACGAATATATGCCGGGATTGGCAGAGCTCTCAACCATCCGTGCCTGGGCGGGATTTCGGGCCGCGACTCCTGACAAACTTCCACTGATTGGTCCATGGCCGGGAGACTCGACCCTGTTTCTTGCAACCGGGCACGAGGGGCTTGGCATTACGACCTCCCTCGGGACGGCGAGGCTTCTGGTGGATCACCTGACCGGGCGGCAGGGGGCAATTCCGATTGAGCCCTATCTGCCTTCGAGGCCCGCCAAATTGACCGGAGGCCGGGCATGAACTGGAAAGGTGTAATGCCCGCGGTGACGACGTGTTTTGACAACAAGCTTCGCGTGGATAGCGAATTCATGGAGCGGCATTGCCAGTGGCTGGTGGAGAACGGATGTACCGGCATTGTTTCGCCGGGCTCTCTGGGCGAGGGAGCAACGCTTTCTTACGAGGAAAAGCTTCAAGTGGTTCAAACTTGCGTCCGGGCGGTTAAGAGTCGAGCGCCCGTGGTGGCGGCGGTTTCCGCTCTTTCTACGGTTGAAGCGGTGAATTTTGCGAAGGCCGCCGCCGATATGGGATGCGACGCGCTGATGGTATTGCCGCCATATGTCTATCAGGGGAACTGGCGGGAAATGAAAGCTCACGTTTCGGCGGTCTTTGAAGCGACCCCTCTATCCTGCATGCTCTATAACAATCCCGTGGCATACGGGACGGATTTTCTTCCCGAACAGATTGCGGAGTTGGCTTCAGAATATGAAAACTTCGCGGCGATTAAGGAGTCAAGCGCGGATGTGCGCCGCGTGACGGCCATTCGCGCGCTCACCGGCGACCGTCTGGAGGTTTTTGTGGGGGTGGACGATGCGATCGTGGAAGCCATTGCAGTTGGCGCGACCGGGTGGATTGCCGGTCTGGCAAACGCGCTGCCGCGCGAATCGGTGGCACTCTTCAATCTGGCAGTCGCGGGCGAACGCGACAAGGCGCTTGAATTGTATCGCTGGTTTCTGCCCTTGCTTCGCATGGACACAACGCCGAATTTCGTTCAGTTGATCAAGCTGGTGCAATCGGAGGTGGGAATGGGAAATCCCCGGGTGCGGGCGCCGCGGCTGGAACTTGCCGGGGAAGAACTGGCGCGAACCAGGAAGATCATTCAAGAAGCTTTGCAGAATCGTCCGATGACAGGCCTGGTTAATCCCTCGGCGGGGCGTCACGAGGTGAAGCAGTGAGACTCAGCGGAAAATCATTGATCGGATTCGGGGAAGGCGCAGGCGGCAATGGCAACGACGAGGATATTTTTTACGCGGTAAATCCAAAGACCGGCGAGCGGCTCAGTCCAGGGTTCCATTCTTCAACTCTTGAAGAAGTAGATATGGCGGCGAAGCTGGCGGACCGGGCTTTTGAAGTTTATAGCCAGACCTCCGGCCGCGACAAAGCGGCGTTCTTACGAAAGATTGCAGCCAACATCGAAGCCGATGCGGCGGAAATAATCGTGCGCGCCGAAGAGGAGACCGCCCTGCCAAAGGGGCGACTGCAAGGCGAGACGGCGCGCACTTGCGGACAGCTTCGCATGTTCGCGCAGGTGGTGGAGGAAGGGTCGTGGACGATGGCGCGCATTGACCGCGCGGACCCGGAGCGCAAGCCGGTTCCCAAGCCTGATCTACGCTCTCTGTTGCGGCCCTTGGGGCCAGTGGCGGTGTTTGGCGCCAGCAATTTCCCGCTGGCATTTTCGGTTGCGGGAGGGGACACGGCTTCGGCACTTGCGGCGGGCAATCCGGTGATTGTGAAGGCGCATCCAGCGCATCCCGCGACCAGCGAAATGGTTGGCCGGGCGATCCGGGAGGCGGTCCGGCAATGTGAGCTTCCGGAGGGAGTTTTTTCGCTTCTTTTTGACGCGGGCGTACAGATTGGGACGGCGCTGCTGGAGCATCCGTTAATCAAGGCGGGCGGATTCACGGGCTCAAGCCGTGCCGGGCGAATTTTAATGGACGTTGCCGCCGCCCGCCCCGAGCCGATTCCGTTCTATGCGGAGATGAGCAGCACCAATCCGGTTTTCATTTTGCCAGGGGCGCTGCGCGAGAAAGCCGACAGCATTGGCGCCGGGCTCTATGCTTCATTCACGTTAGGCGCCGGTCAGTTCTGCACCAAGCCGGGATTAATATTTCTGCCCGAAGGCGGCGATGCTTCGCCGGTGATCAGCAAGTTGCAGCAAGGGGTTGAGGCATCGAGCCCGTTTCATTTATTAACCGGCGGGATTCGGCAATCGTACGCCAGGGGAATTAAAGCTCGAAAGAGCAGGGAGAGCGTGAAGTTGGTTGCCGAAGTGCAGCCGGGACCGAGCGGAGCGCATGGCGTGGGCGCGGCACTGTTCGAGACCGATGCGCAGTCATTCTTGAATGATGACGATTTGGCGGCGGAAATATTTGGTCCGGCGACATTGCTGATACGACACTCGAGCCGCGAGGAACTTTTGCAGGCGGCGCGCAATCTGGAGGGACACTTGACCGCGACCATCCATGGGACGGACGAAGATTTGCTTGCGTTCAGCGATCTGGTGGCGATCCTGGAGCGGAAAGTGGGCCGGTTGATATTCAATGGCTTTCCAACAGGGCTCGAGGTTAGCCACGCCGTGGTGCATGGCGGCCCTTATCCTTCAACCTCGGATGGGCGCACTACGTCGGTTGGAAGCCAGGCGATCTTCCGCTTTTCGCGCCTGGTCTGCTACCAGGGATTTCCGCAGGCGGCGCTGCCCGAGGAACTGAAAGATGAGAATCCCTTGCGGATATGGAGAATGATTGACGGCGAAATGACACGGGAACCGGTCTCTCGGCTCCGTCCTTCAGCCTGATTGAATGGTCAACCTGTCTCTCCCTCAGAAACCGTCTCTTCAGAAACCAAGGAGTACAGGAAAAGAAGAACTCCGGCTGCAACAGGCGGGCAACCGATGACCACGAAGGCAATGAAGGACAGAGGATGATTCCAGAGGAAGGTTGCCAGCTGGATTAGAAGACCGGCGGCGATGAGGAAACCTGCGCAGCGAAGCCGGCGCTCGATGAAGGGAACCTGCGATAGATCAGGCAATGCTATTGGCCTCCTTTCCAGAACGTTGCATTTTTGAGCGTGGTAACCGCGTGAATCGTATCGTGGCAGCCGGCGGATATGCATGACAACCGGTTGGAGGTGATACGGGTCATCATATCTGCCTTGTTATGCTTTGGCTCCTCCTCAAAAACGCGCATTCCGGCGTGGCAGTGCAGGCACTCGCGATTGTTGAAGGGGGTGTAGAGGCGTATCTGCTGCGGCTGGGGCACCCTGCCGAAGTATTGCACATAAATGTGGTGGAGGCCGCGCAATTTGGCATGGAAGCCGCCGAACATGGTGTAATCGGTGTGGCAGGTGTAGCAAGCATGGTCGTGAGGGACAAGATGGTTTTGGGAGTGCACGGCGGGGACGTAGCTGGGATCGTCCACGTAAAGGCTGCGACCAAAATCGTTCATCACGTGGCAGGAGAGGCAAAACTGTGTGCTTTCAGCGCGCTCCAAGTGCTCGGAATAGCCCAGGTCCGCGGCCAGAACGGGCAAGAGGAAAAGTGTCAGGAAAGCCAGAACCTTACCGCCCCGTGCTCGGGTGAGTCCGGGTCGAGTGGCCACCAGAATCGCCAGCACAACCGCGACGGCGATTAGAGACGATTCAATGAGCGTCGAAGTTGTCATAGCGGTATATCGCAGGCGGCGCGGGTCCTGCGCTCTACTCTTGCAGAGTCATTTCCCAAGGCTTCTGTAATACTGCACGAGATCCTTAATTTGAGCCGGCGACAATTGTCCCTTGTAGGAATCCATGTTTTCGCCTTTGCCGTCGGTGACGGCCTTGATCATGGCGGCCTCTGAGTCCTTCATGTTCTCGTGAACATCTTTGACATGGGCTTCCTTGCCTTTCATGGTTTTTCCCAAACCGTCTTTCCCATGACAAATGGCACACTTGTGGTTGTAAATGTCCCCAGCGCCTTGCGCGGGTGCTGCGGGCGCGTACGCCAGCACAAAGAGCAGCGAAACCGAACTCAGCCAGGGGCTGATCCCCATGGTTACTTTATTTTTTGAAAACCAGGTCACAGGTTCCTCCCAAATTAAAAATCCCGCGTCCAGCGGATAGTCAGCAGATTTGCCCGAAAATTATTAGCGGCGACGATCTGCTCGATGTAGTAAGTGCGCTGTAAGTCAATCGAAAGCCGCCCAGCTTTTGGAAACGAATAATTAATGGTGCCGGTAACCAGAGGCCAGGTGATGGGTCCGTAAGCCGGAGGTTCTCCGCTGATCTGGCCGAGGCCGGTGGAGCGGTCGAAATTCCCACTGAGCCGCAGGCCCAGACGCCTTGTGGGCTTCGCTTCCATCCCACCCTGCCAAACGCGATCCACTTCCTGGTCTCTCAGGAGGTCATTGAGCGGCGCCGTGCCGCGAGCGTAAACGATGTTCCCTTGAGCGAAATAGCTCAGATAGCTGAACCCGCCAAAAATCGAAAATCGTTCATTCAGCGAATAAGAGAGAGTCGCGGCATTCGAGCGAACGTTGTTATGGAAGTTCGTGTCAACGAATTTGTTATTGCTGAAATTCATCTCGTCCTCGAAGGAGAGCCTGGTAATTATTTGAACGTGGCCCTCCAGATGCCCGCCGACCTGCGTGTGTGGAGTGATGGCGGTGTAGGATGCACCACTATCGAAACTGTGCAAGTCGCCACGAATGCTGAATATTTTGGAAGGCTGATAGCCGAAGCTGATCTCGGGCATGGCAGTTTTTGTCTCCAGGCTGAGCGCAGGGTCGGTCACGCCATTGTCAATCGAGACCACATCGGCTTTCATGAAGTGGACGCCGGGACGGACGACGAGGGTGGGGATGGGCGTAAGATCCATACTGATGTCTAGATCGCTCAGGCCGTCGCGCCAGATGATATCGTCAGTGCCGCTGGCCGGTGCAGGCGTGGTTGTGTTCTGCGAAAACAGGCTGCCGAAATTGCCGATGCCCTCGCTGCTCATGCGCGAGTAGCGATAGTCGGCGTTCAGATCCCACCACTCGTTGACCCGGTAAGTAACGCCTAGATTGAAGATGTTATCTGGTTCGGTTACGGTGCTGCGTCCGCTCTGGCTAAAGGTATACGGCGTGAGCGGTCCGCTCGATCCCGGTGCCACACCATTCACGGATTGGTCGAAGGTAGCCGGGCCGCGATACCGGTAAAACATATAGCCTCCGCGCACCTCGAGCTTTCCGAGCGGCTTCCCTACGAAAGACAATTCACTGATGGGCGTAGTCAGGCGGCGGAACTGGGACCATGACGTTAAAGTCAGCGGCTCTAGCGTGGAACTGGTAACAGGATTGGTGCTCAGCTGCGGCGAGGTGACATTATTCAAGCTGATGTTCTCGGTGAAACTCTGATAGCCGAGAGTGTAATGAAAACTCCACGAATTGTAGGTGTAGTCCACGCCACCGGAAAACCGGTTGGTATCATCGTTTAGAGGCGCGTAAAGGTAGTAGGGATTGGAGCGCGCAAAGGCACCCCAGTAGCCCGGCGATCCCACAAAATCCAGGGAGCGCGTGGTATAGGCGGGCCCGTTGTCGGTCGTGTGGTAGTAGTTAAAATTGAAGCGCAGGCGATTGGTGGCATGCAAAGTGAAATCGGCCGAGCCGAATTTTCGTACGGTCGCCCAGTCGTGGTTGTCGGTCAGGCCTTTTCCCAATCCCGCTCCTACGGCCGCGATGGGCAGCACAACGTTGTCATTCTGGTTCCAGTTGTAGTAACTCTGACGCCAGTTCACACGAAAGTCATAGAGCTTGTTCCTGGTCACGGTGAATTGCGCCGTGGGAAATGGATCTCCACCCAGACCGCTCATTGAGAGCGAATAGTTATCGGCGAAAGAATTTGCCCCTTCCGCGGCCTCGCCGAATACATTGAAGTCGGTCAGGCGTGGGCCCGACCGAAGATTGATCAGCTCGTCGTACATTGGCTCGTAGCCCTTGACTTCGCTAAAGCGGTATCCCACGCTGACCGATCCTTGGGTATTGAATCCTCCCAGGTTGAGAGGAGGAGCTTGATAGGCATCGCCATCCTGGCCCTGAAGTGGGGCGGGGCACGCCGCTGAAACAAGAAGCGCCATAACGACCATGCTGACGAAGCGGAATGTCGTTCTCATGATGCCTCCCTTCATCGCAGCAAAAACGAGTCCGTATTCGAACCGTGAACGGCGACGTGGCAGCGAGTACACTCGCCACTCGTCTGGAAACCGAGACGGGAATGTGGTACGGCGGCCTGATTATGGAACCCCGTATGGCATTGCAGGCAGAGTTGCCGGGCCTCGCGCCGCACTAAGAGCATGCGGTTCGTGCTGCCGTGGGGAGTGTGACAAGCCACGCAGCCCTCCACCTTCGACGCTGGATGCTCATAGATGTAGGGTCCGCGCTTCTCCGCATGGCACTTGACGCAAGTTTCAAAGTTCGGCTGGTTGAGGCTGGCCAGGTTCATGGCGCCGTGGGGGTTGTGGCAGTCGGTGCACTTCATCAGGTTCTCGGGAACGCGGTGATGAATGGGCAGAGCAAACTCAGCCTGAACCGTTCCATGGCAACCAAAACACAGCCCAGGCTCCGGCCGCTTCAGCAAGCTGTTGTGTAGCCAGCGGACTTCATCGGGTAGGCGCGGCACCTGGAAAAAGTAAGCTGGCGGATAGTTGAGATCTCCTTCGCTCAGATCTTTAACTCTGTTCACGAGGTGAGGGGTATGGCATTGGTCGCACGATAACCCGTGGGAAGCGTGGGTTGAGTGCTCAAATAGCTCCTGTTGTTTGCTGCTGCTATGGCAGAAAAGGCAGCGTGCCGCGTTTTCTTTGGAATCGGAACGGAAACGGAAGATGGGATATTGTTTTAAGGCGGCTGAGATCTTCTGATTGACGCTGAAAGAGAAGATGGGATGCTCTTCGAGCGCCATGGCGGTCTTGCCCTCGTCGCCCTCCGCAGCCTCGATCGCGTCCGCGTGAGCCTTTCCTGGGCCATGACAGACTTCGCAGCCCGAGACGTAGCTCTTGCCCGGAACGCTCACCTTGGCGTGAGCGGTTTTCTCATACTCGCGAAACTCCGGCTTATGGCAGGAACGGCACCCGTTAATGCCAATGTAATCGGATGGATTGTCTTCGAAAAACTTTGGGGCCACCGATGCGCCTTGCGCCGACTCCGGCATTTTTTGCGCGGAAGCCGCGACGGAAAGAAGGATGAGCCAGGCGGAGACAATCAGCGGCCGAAACCTCACAGAGCGCGGCGATGGCCAGTTTCGAGTCACTTCGAGCGTCTCGTTTCTGGGAATAACATCCTTACAAATCCAGTCAGGGAAACACTTTCACAACTCAAAGAATTCGGCATTTCAACCGGTAATTCCGCTGATGTTTGGGTCCAGAAGATGTGCCCAGGGCACATCAACGGCTCACATAATTCTCGCGTGCGAATCTAAATATCACCGTGAGGAGCCTCACACCGCGTGGTGATTGAAATCACAAATCAGGTGGGGAGAGAGCGAAGCTGATCTGGCGACGGCGGGATCCGAAGAGGTGAGGTGCGGCGACAGTAGATGGGTGAAAGAAAAACGCCTTCGAGGCGGCAGTGATTTACGAATCCACTATCCGCTCGAGCGCGGGCCTATTCCGAATCGAAAGCATGGAACCTTTCAGTTGCAACAATTGCTTCTTCTTAAACTCGGAGAACAGACGGCTGACCGTTTCGCGGGTTGTCCCAATCATTTCCGCGATCTCCTCGTGGGTCAAGGCGACTCTTACGTTGGCGCCATTCTTTGAATCAGGCGACCAGGAGAGCAGCAGCTTGGCGAATTTTTCCGCCGGGGAGCCAGCCAGACCGAGGGTTCGAATCTCTTCATAGGCCGTGTAATAGTTGCGGCTCAGTTGCTCGGCGACTCGAACCGCAACTTCACCATGCTCCCGCAAAAACTGAAGAAACGCATCGCGGGCAATAAAATTCGCCTGTCCCGGCTCAACCATCTGCGCCGTAACTTCGTAAGGCCGGTTCGAGACAGTCGCGTTTAGCCCAAGCAAATCTCCGGGCTCGGAGAGCTTCGTGATGATGGTCTTTCCTTCTCTGGAGGACGTGGAAAGCTTCACCTTTCCCGCACACAGTACAAAAACACCACGCGGCTGCTGACCCTCTACAAACAACATTGCCGCTTTGGGATACACAGCAGTGAATTTGATTTCATTGAGTTTGCGCAGCGTGGAAGCCGGCAAATTACAGAAGAGGTGATCCTCTCTCACCGGGCAGGTTAGGCAGTTGTCAACGATGCGAAGGCCGTACGGAGTGTGCATCTCCAAGACCTGCTTCCCAAGCGATTGTAACACCCCGTTGTGATTGAAATCATAGGAAGCCGCCTCTTGGACGCACCAGATCAGGGCCGCGAGTAAAGATTAATGATCTCTCTTCGATGGCATGTTGGATGCTTATGGCGGAGGGAGAGGGATTCGAACCCCCGGTACCCTTTCAGGTACAGCAGTTTTCAAGACTGCCTGTTTCAACCACTCACACATCCCTCCGCTTTTGCTATTAATACCTTACTTTACAGCAATGCAGCGGATTGGCTGAACGGGATTTTATTCAGGACTATGGCAATTGGACACAGGTCTCGAAGCGGCATTAACGTTGCCTTAGCGGCATGCGGAAAAACTCTCACAGTAGATTCGTTTTGAAGGGGCGCGGCTTCAGCCGTGCCGTAAATCCTCTGAATTGACTATCGGCGCGGCTGAAAGCCGCGCCCCTTCAAAGCAAGCCGGCATTCTCATGAATTTTTCCGCAAACTGCCAGAGCTCAGATCGGGAGAGGGAAGCGGACTAATGTCTTGCGCGAGCGCCTGGTGGGCGTGAGCTGAACCGATGGTCAGCAGGCGGTCCCCCTCGCTTAACAGAGTATCGGGGTGGGGCAAGAGCACATGCTCGCGGCGCATGATGGCGACGACTTCAAAATCGTCAGCGCCGCGATCCGCATAGAGGGCTTGAATCGGTTTGCCCACGAACTTGCTGCCGGATTGCAAAACACCCATCTCCAACTGTTTGCCGCCGGGCAAATCAAGCCTGATTTTCGAACGCAAAAGCTTGAGCAAATCCACATGTCCAATGCTGCTTCCGCTTTTGTCGCCGATGGCCACATCTCTTCTTCCGAGGAGCGTAAGCGCAACCCGTACATGGTCCAGATAGTGAGCGGGAGAGTGCTCCCGGCGCGGCACCTGAGCTTCATACAAGCTGCGATATTTCACGTACGAAGAAAGACGGACCTGCAACAAATAGCTGATCATTACCGCCAATCCGGCCGGGACCAGCAATTTATATCCGCCGGCCATCTCGGTCACCATGAGCATGGTGGCGATGGGCACGCGGGCAGCGGCGCCGAAGACTGCGGCCATGCCGACGATCACCAAAATTGCGGCGGGCTGATGGAATACGGTGGCAAAGGTTCCCCCGAGCATGGCGCCAACAAAAAGAGAAGGCGCAAACACGCCTCCTGAACCGCCGGAAGATACAGTCAAAGCGAAGGCAACGATTTTCGCGAACATCAAGATCAAAAGCAGCCGAAGCGCCAGGCGCCCATCAATAGCTTCCTGTATCCAGCCATAACCGCCGCCGAGCACCTGGGGCAATTTCAGCGCGATCAGTCCTATGCCGAGGCCGCCAATTCCAGGCTTTACCCACTGGGGAAGCGGCAAGGCGCGAAAACCGTCGCGCACCCGGTAGAAGACCTCGGGCAAACAAGTTCCCACAAGGCCGGCGGCAACACCGAGGAGGATATATGCGGCATAATCGTGAATCTGCGGAGCCGGAGCTTCCGACATTTGAAAGAGCGGTTGCCAGCCCACAAATAATCCGTTGACGGCATAGGCCACGGCGGACGCGAGCATGGTGTAAAGCAGGGCGTCAACTTCGAATTCCATGCTTCCATAGAGGACTTCGATGGCGAACACGCCTGTCCCCATTGGAGTGCGGAAAATTGCAGAGAGGCCGGCGGCCATGCCGGCGAGCATCAGCAGGCGGCGCTGTTCCTCAGACTTGTGGACCAGGGTGGAATAGACCGAGCCGATTCCCGCACTGATGAGAGCGATCGGCCCTTCACGGCCCGCCGCGCCGCCGGAACCGATGGTGATGGCCGAGGCCAACATCTTTACCGGAGGGACCCGGCTTCGAATGAAACCGCCTGCGCGATGAAATGCCGCGACTGCGGCGTCCGTTCCATGACCCTCGGCTTCGGGGGCGAGGGTGTACACGAGAATTCCCGAGATCACGCCGCCGATGGTCGTCGCGACTGGAATTAACCACAATCCGTGGGGACCGATTACCTCGCGCAATACGCCGCCATCCTCGGAGAGCCCCGGCGGCTGGTAACCTGCAATCCAGCCCAAAAACACATGACCTGAAACACGCAGCAGCCAAGTAAACAGTTGGGCGGCTAGAGCTCCGAAGACGCCAAGGAGTCCCGCTTCCGCGAGGAGCCGGGGTTCGTCTTCTCTTACCAAAGCGACTCCTTGCGGAATAGATTAACTAACCAGCGCTCATCGGTGGCGAAATTCGTGACGCTGTTAGGGTATTTGTTGGAATTAGACCTCCAAGATTACCCTATTGACCCTATTGTTCGCGTGAGGAGGCTTCTGTAGGTTGAAAGATGGTGATTTGGGACTGATGCGTGGAACATTCGATTCTCATAGTTGACGACAACAAAGTTATCAGAAGGGCCATGCGTTCATTGTTTGAGTCCATACCTGGATGGAGCGTCTGCGGAGAAGCTGTGAACGGCCGGGAAGGAATCGAAAAGGCGCAGCGACTCAAACCCGACGTCATTGTTTTGGATATGTCCATGCCGGAGATGGACGGCATAGCCGTCGCGAAGGTCCTGAAGGTTTTGATGCCGCAAGTCCCGCTGATTATGTTTACGAACTTCGCCGAAGACCAGTTTCTGAAACGCGAAGTTGTGTCCGCCGGAATTTCTCGAGTGGTGTCAAAACCGGATTCGAAAGCGCTGGTTCACGCGGTGGAGGAAGCGCTAGCCGCCTGATTGCCTGAGCGAATTGCTACAGTGGTTTCTTCCCGTTGAGGCGTAGCGAGGTTATGCGCGGGCGAAGTCAATGTAGCCGCGTTGAACGTCGGTGCGGGTCAACTTCACTCGCAACTTGTCTCCGACATCCAAGCCATCGGCTCCTTCCGCGAGCAATCCTTCAACGTGAGGCTGCACCACGCGGACGAACGTTCCCTTCGGTGTGACCCCGGTCACGATGGCTTCGAAGGTCTCTCCGATGCGGCGGCTCATGGCGACGGCGGCGATGCGTTTTGACATCTGACGCTCGACCTTGCGCTCGGCGTCGCCCTTCTGGGTGCAGTTGGCGGCGATTGTTTCCAGTTCGTCATCAGCATATGGGGCGGTCCGGTTTGCGATTACGGACTTGATGATCCTTTGCGTGACCAGATCGGCGAAGCGGCGGTTGGGAGCGGTGGAGTGGGTGTAATCCTGAACGGCGAGACCGAAGTGTCCTTGCGGCGGGTCCCCGGGGCGTTCCAGAACGTATTCGCCGGGTCCGATCAATTTGATGACGGTGAGCGAGAGGTCGGCGAAGTGATCCGGATCAGCCTTCCTGCGCCTGACCAAGAGATCATTGAGCGCTTTGGAGTCGGGATTGGCGGGCAATTTCTCGCCGTGGGCGGCGGCGAGCTGCACAATGCGGTCCCAACGTTCCGGAGTCTTGACGATGCGGCGCAGTGACGAAACTTTTTCTAGGGCGCGGGCCACGACTCCGTTGGCGGCAATCATGAAATCCTCGATCAGTTCGGTGGCGCGATTCTTGTCCTGAGTTTCAACATCCACGATCTGCTGGTCGAGCATGACGGGATGGGCTTCGGCGGTGTCAATATCCAACGCGCCGACCTCGTAGCGGCGCTTCCGCAACGACTGCGCGGCTTCATCCTGCAACTTGAGTTGGGCTTGCAGGTCAGGAGAGGCGGCGACCTTGGGCGGCGGCGCGGCAGCGCCTTCGAGCCATGCTCCAACGGCAGGGTAAGCGAGTTGAGCCTTATTGCGGACTACGGCGAGGTAGATAGTGCCGGAAGTCACATTGCCGTCGAGGTCCACCAAATACTCGGTTACGACGCTCAGCTTATCGGCATCTTCGAGAAGCGAGGTTGCGCCGGTGGAAAGCTCCTCGGGCAGCATAGGGAAGATACGCACTCCGGTATAAACGGTGGTGGTTTCGAGAGCGGCGTGGTGGTCAATGGGAGAGTCCCTAGGCACGAAGGTATCCACGTCGGCGATGCCGATCATGACTTTGATGCGGCCATCGGGCATTCGCTCGGAGAACTCGATCTGGTCGAGGTCGCGCGAAGTGTCATTGTCAATCGAAGACCAGAGAAGATTGCGGAGGTCGGGGATGCCTGGGCCCGGCGCAATATTAGGAGGTTTCGCTTTCAGTTGCGAGAGTTGTTGCGCGATGGCAGGCGGGAAGTCCGGCTGGAAGCCATACTGCATCATGACTTGTTTCGCTACTTCCTGAAGATCAACATGAGAGTGATTGGATGAGGGCATGGATCAATATTACCGTTCGCGTGGAATGTCATTCCTGGCAACGGCGGCTAGTCAGATCACACGATTCGGGAATTATTGGAAGTTTACCTGCATGTTGACGCCGTGACTCACCGAGCCGCTTCCCGATCCCCCGGCGGCGGTCAATGTCACCGTGTAGGATTGGCCCGATGGCGAGGTGGCAGGGGGAGCGGTCTGGGGTGAACTGGAGCCTCCGCCGCAACCAACACTCAGCCCAATGAAACACGCCAGAATGCCTATCAAGCAAAGATGCGGACAGATCCGCTTCCTCCGTCGCGGCAACGACAGGAGGCCTACCAAAACGAAACCGCCAACGGAACTGGTAAAGATGCGCCACGGGCTGCCGTCTCGGGTGGATGCGCGACGCAGGCTCTGCGAACCGGGCTCGCCAATCGTGACGGAAGTGGAGGCGGAACTAAATCCATCGAGAGTAACGTTCTGGGGCTGAAAGACGCATGACGATCCCGCGGGCAGACGCGAGCAGCTGAGGGAAACGACTCCGGCGAAACCGAGTCCCGGTCCGGGACTCAGCAGGATATTTGCCTTGCCTGGGATGTTCTTGGAGACGGTCACCGTGCCTGGATTCACGCCAATTAGGAAATCCGGGTTCGCAATGGTGATCGTGGCTGGGGTCGAGGTGGAAGAGTTAAAATTAGCATCCCCGGAATAAGCGGCTGTAATGCTGTGCGGCCCATTGCCAAGTTGCTGAGTCGTGAAGGTCGCGACCTCACCTACCACCTTGATTGGGCCGCCAATTGGAGTTGAGCCATCCTCGAACTGAACTGTCCCCGTCGGTGCAGCATGTCCATTCGGAAAAACTATTGCCTGGAGGATGACTGCCGAATTTGGGGGAGCTCCCGTAGGCAAGAAAAGAAAGCTCTGGGTCTCGCCTTTACTCACCGTCACGGTTAAGGGAAGGGCGGCTTTGCCCGCGAAACTCTGATCACCCGAATAGGTGGCGTTGAGAACATGAGTGCCGACAGCAAGCGTGGTTTCAGGCACCAATGCGTTTCCCTGGCTATTCAAAGGCAAGGCCGTCAACTTGCGTGTAGTTCCGTTGAAGGTGTCCGAAAAGGAAACTGTGCCTGTGGCGATCCCTTGCCCCGAGACACCGGCAGCGGCCACGCTCAAGTAAAAGTCATTGCTATAACTGGTGGAAGCGCTCGCTGACAAGCCTGCATCCAGGGTGGTGAAAGTCACGATGCTCGCCTCTACGTTCACGGTTACCGGGACGCTGCTTGACCTGCTTGCGCCGAAACTGCCGTCGCCCCCGTAGCCGGCGGTAAGCGGATAGCTTCCGCCGGGAAGGTTTGCGATGGAAGTGGAGAGCGACCCGCCGTTCAGATTTCCGAGGTTTACGGACGGTCCGGATCCGGCAAGAAGTACTACGTTCCCGCCCGGTGTTCCAGTTCCGGTGACTGGAGCTACAGTCACAGTCACGTTGACGGGTTGTCCGTGCGTAATCGTAGATTGTGAGAGCTGGAGTTGAGTTCCAGTGGGACGGAAAGAGATGCTGCCCCATCCGGAGACCAGGTTAGCGGCATTCGGTGATCCGAGGCCGGTAGCCTGGTCATACCCGGCTGCGGCCGCGAAGCCAGACTGTCCTGGAACGTTATTGTTTCCCTGGGTAATGTCGTTGAAGACGCAACCAGCCGCCGGACCCGTGCTTGAGTTGCAATTCGCTGCATTCTGAGTCGCAGCAAGAGGGTACAGCACAAAATCCGCCTGACCCTGGCGGGAATTTAGTTTCTGGTTTGCCAGAGCCATGATCGCCGCAAATGTTGGCGCGGCCGCGGAAGTACCCCCAACGACGTAGGCGTTGATGAGTTGCCCGGTGGCGTCCGTAAGACAGACTCCGTCCTGACAGAGCAAATAGCCATCATGCTGAGCGGCGGCGGCGAGTGAAATGTCAGGCAGGTCGCGCTTGCCGTCTGCGGGCACGCCGGGCCCGCTCTGCCACGGCGGTTTGGCATAAACCGAGCTTGCTCCGCCACTACCGGCGTAGAGGGTAAGAGAGCCGCATTGAGTTAGGTCGGAGCAGCTTTCATTCCACACCGCCTCCGGAATGTATCCCAGGACGGAGGATTGATCCAGCCCGTTTGTCGCTGCCCAATAATTGTTGTCCGCCCCGTTCTCATTGAACTGTGTTCCACCGGCCGCGATGTTGAATGGCGTAGAGGCAAGACCGCTCACAGCGGGTCCCTGGGTTGCGGGCCCAAAAAATGGAAGGTCACATCCGGCGTCGCCATTGTCGCCGCTCGCCACCACCACCGTAATGCCCTCGGCCGCAGCCTGCTCCCACAAATTGTTGTAGAAGACGTTTTCAGCCTGGCCGAGCAAAGCTTCGCACTGGCCATAGCTAACGCTCATGACGGGGGCAACATCGTTATCCACGATGTATTGGGAAGAAAGATCAATGCCGTCGGTAGTATTCGTGCTGGCGGAGACAACAAACTTTATGGTTGCTTTGGGAGCGATTGCACCGGACCACTCAACGTCCAGATCGGCTTCAGTTTCGTCGCTACCCCCGAGAGAATTGCCGGGATCAGGGCCGTCGAGAATGATTTGCGGATTATTTGCCGGCAAGCCAAATGCAATACGGAAAATTTCTATATCCGAAAGATTGATATTGTTTCTTCCGGCGATGGCGATGCTCTGTCCGCTTCCGTCAATACCCGCCTGGTACAGCGGCGAAGTGTTATATATCTTCGCGAAATCTCCCGGCGCGAGATAGTGAAACGGAGTATCCAGGCTGTTGAAAGTGAAATTGGGTTGCCAGGTGCTGGTATTTCCAATGCGGCTGGCGGATCCTAACGGGCGGATGGGGGAAGGCTTTTGAAAGTTATGCAGAGTATCCACGCCGGCTACGACGGACGCAAGCGCCGACGGAATCTGGGGGTCGGCGGCATTGGCGAAATGAGTCTCACCCTTGACGACGTAACGGTGAATGGCGGAATGGAATGTCTGTTCCACTTGCCCGGCAGATCCGCTGAATTCAATTGTGGAGCCGCCGCGGCTTATTCGGTTAACTTCGAGGCCGTGCGAAGCCAGCCATGCTGCGGCTGTCTGAAGGTCCGAGGGCGATGCGCCGAATCTCTCGCCAAACTGTTCTGGAGAGAGCCACTGATGGTAGTTCGGAGAAGACTTATCCTGCTGCTCCTCCAACAGCTCAGCCAGAGCCGGTTCTTCCGCGGGATCACGCTTGAATACCAGGAGCATGCGTTGCATGGGTAAGTCGGGAGCGACGGGACCATGATCGTTGGAGGGATTTGCCCAGGGATGATGATTTCCTTTCAAAACCGCCAATGAAGATTCGTCTATTATGCCGATCCGGGCTGGGATACTTTTCGCATTTTGTGCAGCCGCCCGTGGCAGACCGGCGAGGGCCAGGAGCACGACGAGCGAAAGTTTCGTACAGCAGCGCATGGGGTCTTCCTCAGAACGGGGCGCGTACTTCCTGTTCAAAGGCTCGAAGCCGCCTAATGGTACATCAAGCTTTACTCGCTAGTACCTTTAAGTTAGGCGTGGCGGGCCGCGTCCCCTCATTTGTTCTTTGAATGAGTCGGCGATGGCAAAGCCTACCATTTAAACTTTGGGGGCTGGCCGGCCTTTAACACACCACGAAAGAGGCTGCCCATCCCGTCGTGATTTTTCGACGGGTGGGGACCGGCGAAGTCCCCGCAAGAGCTTGCCGGGGAGATTAGAAAGAAGATAAGGTTCGCAAAAATCCCCTGATACAATCACCACGAATTCCCACCCTTGCGAAAATCACGCAAGGATGGGGCACCCACATTTCAGTGTTAACAAATGCAATCATTGAATGCCCAGCACCTTCTCGTCCTGTCTATAGGGCTGAAGAAAGCTACCGAAAAGTCGCCTTAAGGTATGCCGAGCGTTCATTTTTAGGACTTTTAACTTACTGATCCGTCGAAGAATTGCCCACTGGATGTGTTAAAGACAGAGTCTTTAGAATTGCCGTCCCCTCGCAACTTTCCTGCCAAAGATGGGTTTAAGGGATACGAGCATCAAAGAAGTAGTGCCACCGCGCTCGCCACAGGCGACCAACGCGAGTGCTCCGGAAACATGCAGTTGGTGATCCGGCGAGTGGAGGGGTGATGAAAAGTCTCAGGAATGCACTCATAGCAAGTTTTCTGGTCGTTGTCTGGTCATTTGTTTTTTCATCCGCGACGGCTATGGCAGGGTTCGCGCAGGATAATCAAGTGTGGCAGTCGCCGTCTTCGGATAAGCCCGACGCAGGGCAACCGATTGAGATACCCCAGTCGAACGACGCACAACCTCCGGACTCGACGCAAGCCCCGGATTCGACGCAGACAAACGAGGCGCCTCAATATAACGAAGCTCCGACAGATCCCGATTCGGCGCAGCCGAATGAGACGCCGCAGTTAAGTGAAGCGCCGCCGCCCCCGGCGGGTGTTCAATCAAATGAGAACGCCAATCAGTCTGAAGATGCAAACCCCCCGGGACGCGTGGCCCGTCTGCAATACATCTCAGGATCGGTTTCGGTTCAGCCGCATGGCACGGAGGAGTGGGTGCAGGGCGCGGTAAACCGTCCGCTGACGATTGCAGATAATGTTTGGGCTGACAAGAATTCCAAAGCCGAACTTAACGTTGGCACCGGAATCATTCGCATCGGTTCAGAAACCAGCCTGACGCTGACCAACGTGAACGACAGCTCGGTGCAGTTGTCACTGCACCAGGGCGAAATGAATCTGCACGTGCGGCATTTATACAACGGTGAAATATATGAAGTGGATACGCCGAATCAGGCATTCACGATTTTAAAGACGGGCGATTACCGCTTCGATGTGGATCCCAACGCGGATTCAACTCTGGTAACGGTGTGGCGTGGGGAAGGCGAGGCTACGGGCCAGGGTCCGAGTGTTCGCGTGAAGGCGAACGAACAGGCGCGGTTCACGGACGGAGATTCACTCTCACATGACATCAATAACGCTCCGCGGCGGGACGGCTTTGACGACTGGTGCGAGGTACGGGATCGTCGCGAAGATCAGTCCGTTTCGGCGCGGTATGTTTCCCCGGACGTAATCGGTTCCGAAGACCTTGACGCCAATGGAACCTGGCGGAACACGCCGGAATATGGGCCGGTCTGGGTTCCAGCCAACGTGGGCCCGGGATGGGCCCCGTATTCAACCGGACATTGGATTTGGGAAGACCCGTGGGGATGGACATGGGTGGACGACGCCCCCTGGGGGTTTGCTCCTTATCACTACGGCCGCTGGGTTAGTTTCGGTGGGGATTGGGGATGGGCTCCCGGCCCGTATTACGGCGGATGGAATCGAGGATGGTACGCGCCGGCGCTGGTGGCCTGGTACGGAGGAGGAGGCTGGGGCGTAAACATCGGCTTCGGCTTCGGCGGCGGCTTTGGATGGTGCCCACTCGGCTTCGGAGAACCCTTTGTTCCCTGGTACCACGCAGGATGGGGGTATTTCCGGAACGTCAATTTTTACAATACGCGCATCGCCAACATTAACGGCTATCGCAATGGATTTCGAAATGGCTTTGCCAACGGTGTTGCGTTCCGTCATGCCAACTTCAATGTGCGGGGCGGATTTACCGCGGTTTCGCGGGGAACCCTGGAGCGTGGGTTGCCAGTTCGGCAGAACGCAATCCGGGTGAGTGCGAATCTGGCGCGTACTGCACCTGCACTGAATCGGGTGAACGCGAGACCGACCCTGCAAAGCAGGTTGGGACCGAACGCGGGCCGACCGGCAGCAGCGGCGCCTACCCGGGCGTTTTCGCGACCGGTGACCAGCCGCATGACTCCGCCGGCAGCGTCGAGATCGAATTCGTTCGGCAATTCAAGAGGAATTCAGAGCGCGGGCATTCGGGGATCGCAGGCCGGCGTGTCGCGGCCGGCGCAAAACTTCGGACGGTATGGTAATTCGGCGTCAGCAAACGGCGGCCGCTCTTACTACGGCCGAGGTTCAAATAGCTCGTTCTCGTCTGCCAGGAACGTTCCCCGGCCACCGAGCGCAGGAGGGCAGCCGGTTCGGACAGCTACGAACCAGGGGAACGCCGGACGGTCTTTTGGCAACTCGTCTCGCGGGTCTTATTCTTCCCAGGCGTATTCCCAAGGAAGATCAGTGCCCCGTCCGCCGGCCGGAGCGATGACCAGCCGGAACAGTTACTCGAACAACAGAGGCTTCCAGACCTCGCAACAGTCGGCGAGTAATTTCTCGAGGTCAGGGCCATCGTATGGAAGGTCCGGAAGCAACAATGTTCCGAGACCGACGGGGCGGGTTGCGCCCGCGCCTCGCAGCTACTCGTCGGGAGGAAACTCTTCCGGGTATTCGTCGAGATCGTACGGCGGAAACTCGGCACGCTACAGCTCAGGTTCCCCTTATGGCAGGCCCTCTTATGGCGGATCGTCGCGATATAGCGGATCTCCCTACGGCGGACGCAGCTATAGCGGATCGTCCTATGGCGGACGCAGCTATGGAGGATCGTCGTATGGGGGAGGCCGCGCCCCGCAGTATTCGGCGCGCTCTTATGGCGGCGGCTCTTATGGAGGCGGACGGTCGTACGGGGGAGGACGTTCGTATGGAGGCGGCTCCTCTGGAGGCGGGCGTTCCTACGGCGGGGGTGGTTCACGTGGCGGAGGCGGTTCCCGGGGCGGAGGCGGGGGCGGCTCTCGCGGCTCCGGTCACGGTGGGGGGCACCACTAAATCGTGGCAGTTACGAAACAGAATTAAGAAACTTCTCCCGCGCCGTCCTTGATGGACGGCGTCTTTTTTGTTTCGATTTTTCTGGCCGATCTGTGATAATTCCAGTGCCCTTGAGTGCCTCATCTGCCGTGCCGCCCCAGAGTGCGGTGCGCAATTCGACGGCGCATGGTCGGTCGGAATCGGCGAGCCTTCTTTCAGAGGTACGGGGCTGACGAAGAGTGCCTAAAGTGTGAATCGGACGAGGCAAGAGATTATGCAAAAGACTATTCCATCGGGAGGTAAGGAGATTCTGTCGGGACGGCTCATCGCGAGTCTGGGTACGGAAAACGATGACGGTTCCGTACATCTCACCGCGGTGTGGTATCTCCTCGAGGATGCCAGCTTGTACGTGGCCACTTTTTCACGCAGTCGCAAGGCTCGTAATGTATTGTCCAGACCGAGAGCGTCTCTGATGGTGGACATCCGAACACCCGCCTCGGAACGAGGTGTGGTGGCGGTGTGTACGGCAGAAGCAATCGGAGGCGAAAGCTCAAAGCAAATCAATGCTCGCATTCACCGGCGATACATGAGCGAGGCCGCGATAGCCGATCCCCGCGCGGGCGGCACAATGGCCGCAATGGACGACATTACACTAAAGCTGACGCCCACAGGTTGGTACGAATGGGATATGCGCGTACTCGATGACGCCTTGTTCGGTGGCGCCATGAAGACACCAGGCTATCTGCTTCCTCTGGACTAAGCGTTCTAGGAGCCGCCTTTGAGCAGGGCATCGGTGGTTGCCTCGACCTTCTCGAAGGGCTGATCCGGATTTGGAGCAGGCTGCAGTTTTCCGCCGCGATCAATCAGAAAAATAGCTGGGTAACGCGCGATGTCTCGGTAGAGGTTGGGGACTTGTCCCTGGATTGTGAGAAGCGGATAAGTCACGGTGATCCGTTCCAGAAATTTTCGCTGCACCACAACGTTCTCGTCCGACAGCCCAAATACGATAAAGCCCTGATCTTTCCGCTCGCGATATAATCGGTCGAGCTTAGGCATCTCAGCCCGGCACGGCTCGCACCATGTCGCCCAAATATTGACAAGCACGACCTTTCCCTTTTGATCCTCCAGGCGTTGCGGCCTCCCATCGAGGTCAAGTGTATCGAAGGGCGGCGCGGCTACATCTCGCATCGCCATATTTCGGGCCTGTTTCCAGCGGGTGATGCCGTCGCTTACAGGTTTCCAAATTAGGCCGAACGAGAGAATCGCGACGACGAGGCCAACTCTCGCGGATAGCGAAAGCGAGTTTCGACGACCGTCTTTGATGACGAAAACAATTGTGACGAGAAGCGGCACGGTCATTGCAAGAGTGGATACTGTGAGACGAAAAAGCCAATCTCTCTCCCGGTCCGAACTGATTTGCGTCAGAATCGAATAGACGACTGCATACGAAACGAGCGCCAGGAGGGGCGAAAGGATGCCGGCGATTAGCGCCCGGTGTTTGGACAATTTAGTCATTCTGCAAGTTTGTGGGGGCGCAAACCGAACATAGAGTTTAGACTAATTGCCGTTCTTTACCGGCTTCCCATACTCCGAGTTGTAGTGCAGCTTTATTTCTCCGCAAACACTCTGCTCCGGTGAATACACCACGCAGCTATCAAAGGGTCGCGAGTAGACGTGGAGAGTAATGGCTCGCTGATTGAACTCCCGCGGATTGAGAACACGATGCACAGGTTCCTGCGGATCCACGGCGCAGGGTTGAATGGCATTCATTTCCACGGTGCCCGCAGGCTCGAGATGGCAGTGGCCGGTTTCGAGATCCTGCGAAAGAAGATGATAATTTTCCACCAGCAGGCGTCCCGTGGGGGCAGCCATCCAGCAGTTCTGGCCGCGATGATTGTGAACGGAACTGGCCTGGCCGATCTCCCAGCAAATGGCGACGAGTTCGTATAAAGGCGTCTTGTCCACAAGATTGCGGGTGTAGTGCTGGCGGTCCCAGATCAGATATGGCTTGAGCGTGTCGGAGGCCACCGGATTGAGCTGGAGGAAACTGAGAATATCACCGGTTCCGTCAAATGCTGCTTCCGGAAATTTGCGCAGACCGGAAACAAAATCGTCAATCGAAACCTGCCTGGATATAGCGTGAGTAGCCATATAGCACCCCGCCGCTCAGTATAACGCCGGTTTGAGGTTAGAGCTGGGTCAATTGCGGAAGGGCGGTGTCCTAATTTAATCAACCACAAAGGACACGAAGTAACACGAAGGCTCAAATCCAGGGGGTTCCTTTGGATTCGTGCTGTCTAATTCCGGCTTGCGGTCGGGGCTGCATTTCTCCGACATTTCGTTGCGAAAGCCATCTACCCCACTACTCAATAAACATGCAGTCGCCGTAGGAATAGAAGCGGTATTGCGAGGCGACCGCATGGCGGTAAGCGGCGAGAATCTGCTCGCGTCCGGCGAAGGCGCTCACCATCATCAACAGGGTGGATTTTGGCAAATGGAAGTTGGTAAGCATCCCATTGACAAGCCGGAATTTGTATCCGGGATAAATAAAAATGTCTGCGTCATTGCTGCCTGCGCTGAGGCTGCCGCCGCCGGATAAGGCCGCGGCGTGTTCGAGGGTTCGAACAGTGGTAGTTCCGATGGCGATGATGCGTCGTCCATTATTTTGTGCAGCGTTTATTTTGTCAGCGGATTCGGCGGAAATCCGGTAGAACTCTCGGTGCATCGGATGATCTTCGATGCGAACCGCCCGAACGGGTCGAAAGGTGTCTAATCCTACGTGCAAAGTTATTTGCGTGGTCTCAATGCCCAGGGTTTCGAGTTGGGCGAGAATTTCGGGAGTGAAATGCAATCCTGCGGTGGGTGCGGCGGCCGATCCGCGCTCGCGCGCGTACACGGTCTGGTAGCGTTCTTTGTCGGCGGGACCATCCTCGCGGGCAATGTACGGAGGCAAGGGTACATGGCCCAGGCGGTCAATCAAAGCGGGAAAATCTTCGACAGGATCAAAGCGCAGGCGGCGCTCGCCGGACAGTCCTCGTCCAATCACTTCGGCGCGCAGTTCATCGTTTTCACCGAAAAGCAGTACGGTGCCGAGGTCAATCTTGCGTGCCGGGCGCACCAGGCACTCCCATTCGTTGGGAGTTTCCGAGAGTTGCCGCGTGAGCAGCGCCTCGACTGCTTTTGAGGTCAAGCTCGCAGGAACACCGTGAATATCATTCGCCCGCACTTTTCTTCCGAAAAGGCGGGCGGGAAAGACCCGGGTGTCATTGAATATGACAAGATCGCGGGGTCGGAGAATTTTCGGAAAATCGCGAAACCGGCAATCCTGCAACGTTCCGGAGGGGCGGTCGAGATGCAGCATCCGGGAATCGGCGCGTCCCGGAAGCGGCTCTTGCGCGATGAGTCCCGGGGGCAACTGGTAGTCGAAGTCTGAGAGCAGCACGTGTGGAGGAATTATAAATAGCGGGATGAGATAACCGCGTGTCAGCAGACATGACCACGTTTCCGTGAACGACGAATTGATACTTGCGGCGTGTTTCCTCGAGAATTTTCAACAATAAATCGCGACGCGCTGGGAGTCCTAACAAAGGCTGTCTCCGATAACAACTCCAGATAATAAAGTGCAGATCGGGCGTGCCATAATAGCGTGTCTTGGGACTTGACAAAAACCGGGCTTGAATGGGCCACCAGCCATTCGTCAGTAATTTGCCTTCCGTTTGGTTGTGCATACATCCAACGTGAAGGTCTTCAACGAACCACCAGAGTTCCCCTGAGCGGCGTATCGTCAGACGAACTCCCTACGAGCACTTGATATTCGCCGGTTGCCATCGTCCAGGAGTCGCTCTCTTCGTGGAAGGTTTTCAGCACCCTATCGTCGACCGCCACAGTAATCGTCTGCGATTCGCCCGGCACGAGCGCGACACGCTTCCATCCGACGAGCCGCTTGAACGATTCGTCTGCTCCCTTCGGAAGCCGGGCGTACACCTGTGCCGTTTCAGTGCCAGGACGTTTGCCGGTGTTCTTGACGGTGAAACTCGCAGTTTTAGCGGATGAATCAACGCTGAGGCCGGAATAGGCGTAGGACGTATACGACAGGCCATAGCCGAATGCAAATAACGGTCGCTTCTGCTGCGCTTCGTACCATTTGTAGCCAACTTCAGGGCCTTCGTCGTAGTGAACAGAGTAGCTGGAAATACGAGTGCCGGAGTTCACGGAACCAGTTCCCTGCGCTTCATTTTCCGCTGGGGGTGGTGGAATAACGGGACGAGGAAGGTCTGACTCACTTTTGGGGAAAGTCATGGCCAGCTTTCCAGACGGATTGACGTCGCCGACAAGAACATCCGCCAATGCTTTGTGTCCTGCGCTGCCTGCGTACCAAGCCTCAACTACCCCGGCAACTTTGTCCATCCAGGGCATCGTGACTGCAGTGCCGGTTTCGAGCACAACGATAGTACGAGGGTTTGCTGCCGCTACCTGCTTGATCAAGATATCCTGGTTGTCCGGAAGTGAGAGATTAGGCAAGTCCATGCCTTCGGACTGCCATTGATATGCAAAGACAATTGCCACATCCGAAGTCTTGGCTAAGTTCGCGGCAGATTGCAAATCTGTTCCTGGATCGAACTTGATCTTCGTGTTCGGCAACTTCGCTTGTAGGGCCTTTAGCGGAGAGGTTGGAAACCAGATATGGTCCTGCCAATGCGTTGCCCCTTTGCCAGGAGGCATGATGGCATTGCCGCCCGGAGGATCGACTTGCGCAGAACCACCACCGGAGATCATTCCGACATCTGCATGTCCGCCGATGACCGCAATACTATGGATCTGGGACGGAATGATCGGCAGCACAGCCTGATTGTTCTTCAAGAGAACGATGCTCTTTTCTTCGATATGCTGCGCAATCTCAAGTCCCTTCTCGACATCCACGACACCCGGTTGGGGAGGATCATCCACAATTCCAGATAAAAACTCCGCGTATAAGACCCTGCGAGCGTGGTCATCAATCTCTGATAGCGGCACTCTCCCGGCATCCACCGCCTCCTTAAGCTTGGGTCCAAAATAATCAGCCAACGGCTCTTCCTGATCAAGTCCCGCCGCAGATGCCTTCTCCGTGCTGTGCGTGCCTCCCCAGTCTGAGATCACAAAGCCTTTGAAGCCCCACTCTTTTTTAAGCACGTCCCTCAACAGGTATGGATTTTCGCAACCAAAATCCCCGTTGATCCGGTTATAGGAACACATCACTGCGCCTGGATTGGCTATAGAAATCGCGATGTGAAAAGCCAGTAGATCAGACTCCTGCATCGCCCGCTTCGAAATGACCGCGTCCACAAAGCCTCGCCCCGTTTCCTGATCGTTCATTACGTAGTGCTTGATGTCTCCTACCACGTGCTGGGCCTGCTCGCACTTCATCATGTTTCCGACGACGGTGCCGGCAAGGAGTGGATCTTCGCCCGCATACTCGAAGGTACGGCCATTTCGAGGCTCACGCGTGAGGTTCACTCCTCCCCCAAGAGTCATATCAAATCCCTGTGCCCGAAGGTCCCCGCCAATCACTTCGCCAAATTGACAAGCGGCGTCCAGGTCCCAGCTCGAAGCCGCTCCAAGATTGGAGGGCATCGCTGTCGAATATCGTCCGTTTGCCCCGCTGGATCTCACGCCGTAGCCCGCATCCGAAATGATGAGAGGAGGGATGCCGAGTCTGTAGATACCCTCAACATAGCCAGCACCACCGTTTGTCAGATGGGTGAGCGGCATAAGCCATTGAGGTTCGTGCGCCATTCCGTTGCCATGCAACAGCACCAACTTTTCATCGAGGGTCAGTTGTTTCAGAACGATATCCGCACGCTCCTCTGGGGAGAGCTTGGGATTCATCCACGGCCGTTTGGCGCTTTGCGCGACTTCTCGGTCAGCGGTTTGCGCGACTCCCATGGACGCGGCCACGATCGCTCCGAGGGCGGCGATCACTGAGAGAAAAAAGTGAAAACTAGACTTATGATTGTGCATTGGTCTCCGAGTAAGGTTCACGTGAATTTTGCCGATACGACTCATTTGTTGGGTTTCCAGTTTTGAAAGACGAATTTGGCGTTTTTGGTGTGAAGCTCTTGCAAATACGTAACCCCATTTACGACGGATGTGATCACACCCATCTCATCCTGCTTCCCCTCAACCATGCGCGCGGGAACTTTGACGGTCTTCTCGTCATCCGTTTTGATGGTTAACATCACCTGCGATCCAGATGCTGGGTTCCAGGTCACTTCGCAGCCGTTTTTGGGCACCAGGGGCACGATCGAACGAGCGAGCGTGATGACATCGTAAACATTCAGAGTGCCGCGCTCTCCGAGGGGCATCGTCGTGTTCTGGAGGTCAACAGCGTCGGTTGGCACTCCGAGACAATACGTGATCCGGCTTGAAGTTGCTGTGATTGGCTGCCAGAAAAGAGCCGTACTGGACGGCTCAACGGGAAGCGCGGTCTTTCCGGGAACACCCACCCGTCCTATGCCGAAGCCAAGGAATATAGCAAAAAGGAGTCCCGCCGTGATTGGCACCCAGCGGAAGGCGCTGCGGCGATCACGTGTACTCTTGGGTTCTACCGGAGGGACTTCTGAAACATGAGGACCGTGAAAAGTCGAGGCGATCTGCCCAGCCATCACCTCAGCGTCCGCCTTGGCGGGGGTTTGGAACGCCGGCTCCCGAAAGACAGGAGCGTACGAGCCGACCGGTATTTCGATGATCAGTTCCCCTGAGTGGTCAGGGCTGTAGTAATACTGAATAAGTCTTTTTCGTACCTCAGCAGCCGTCGTGCGAACCACAGGATCTAGGTTCACATCGTAATTCGGTTCGCGTCCGAAGGCCTCGACGCCGATCGTGCGCTCTTTCAAATCAGAGCCATTACCATCCAACGTTTGCTCAACTACGTAGGCGAGTAGCACAGGATAACGCTTGCTGTTCGTGAACAGTGTGTGCGCCAGAAGGCGCCTCAATTGTTCACGAACCAGCACGGCATTTAGTGCAGCCTCTGTCCCGTTCGGTACTTTCTCGGATTGGGGTGATGTCAGCATCCTCGAATAACGCCGCTACAGGAAAGTTCGGCTCTGAACGTAGCAGAAACCGCAAGTCCGCGGCAAAATGACCTACGTTGTTGACGCCTTTACAATACATTATACGTTCCTCTTACAGGAGGCTGGCCCGCTTTGCATGTTGCATAGATTGCTTCGAAAACGGCTGCCCCAGCTTTGCCGGGTGCCCCACTCATTCGCGCGCGAATGAGTGGGGCAC
>JBOGLA010000041.1:0-25950 GCA_050746185.1 Terriglobales bacterium
CTCGGCCCAGTTCTTTTTTGCTCAATCCCGTTCTCCCCAATCGCGGTTCCTCCTTCTACGAAGGAACTCTAAATAGGGGACGCTTCTAATGTGGTCTCATGGGGACACTTTCAATGTGGTTCAACAGTCTAATTTCGCCCGTGCCGAGGTCGAGGCGGAGGGATTCGACCACCCATCAGAGGATCACAAATCCGGTCGTCACCCCCTGTCGGCAAGGAAAGAGGAAAGGCGGCGGGTCGGCTGGATTCCTCGTGATTTTCGCACAGGACCATGACAATGATGTTAACGCTTTTCACCCCCACTATTTACCCCGCGTTATCCAATCCCTTTTGCTCTTTCTCGATCTTCATGGTGCCAGCCGCTTGGCGAGATGTCTTTTGGTTACAATGTTTTGTCTTCTCCCCCCAAAAATTCTTGTCTTTCAGCAACTTCCGTGAACCCTGCAACCATCCGAATTGATGAGTGGCGATTCAACGGCGTCTGCGTCCTTCGAGTCTGATTTCGTTCAGTCCGCGTGGAGGTGCCTGAGGGTCCTGCCGACTACACCCGCCCGCGATCACGGACGTTCAGGGCGTTTTGAAGGTGAAGCCAACGCGGCTGGCGTCGTTGGACTATCGGAATATTTCGACTCTTTATAGTCGGCAGTGGGCCGATTTCAAGCCCATGGTGAGGCTGGACTAGAGTCCCGGAGGAGAGGTCGCCAAATGTCTGACGCACCAACCAACCTGATCAGCGATACCAGGGGGAGGGACAGGGAAACGCTCGTCTCCATCGTCAAGGAGATGACCGAATCCATGACCGGAGCCCAAAGCACGCGACACTGGGCCGAGGATGCCTTATGGTTCGACATCCCGCCCTTTGCCTCGCGGGGTATTCAGCCTGCACTGAAGTTTTTTGACAGGGTGTTCGGCAGTTTCCAGTCTTGCAAGGTGGACATCCTCGAAATGGACGCCGTCGTGAATGGCAACATGGGCCTCGTTTGCACGATTCAAAGAGTGAGCGTCGTACTAAAGACGGGCGATGCGAAACGCCTTGTAGTGCGCGAAACTGATTGCTTCGAGAGGCGAAACGGCGAGTGGAAATTGATTCATCAACACGCCTCCGTCCCATCTGGCGGAGACTGGGACGGCAAAGTCACCACGGCCTAGCTCAGGAGCAGCAATTCAAAGTAGCCCGTTCCGGCAGGGAAAACCAGTCCAAGGGCACTTTACGGGTTTGTTGAAACCATTGTGCTTGCGTGTGACTCTAATGAGTCACAATTCCCGCCGGGGGAATTAGCCATGACAAACACTTCGACAGCCCTTATTACAGGAGGAACGAGCGGAATTGGTCGTGCGACGGCCAATAAACTAGCACAGCTGGGCATTCATGTTTTGGTTGTGGGACGCGATGCGGAGCGCGGGAAGAAGACAGTCGACGAACTCCGCGCCGCGGGAGGCAAAGCCGATTTTATTTTGTCTGATCTTCGAGATGCAGCTAGCGCTCGCGACGTGGCGAAGAGAGCAATTGAACTTGGCGCTGGCCACGTCGACATCCTTATCAACAACGCGGGTATCTATCCGTTTGGGCCCACGCATGAAATGACGGAAGAACAGTTCGACCGTGTCTTTGCACTCAACGTGAAGGCGCCGTATTTCCTCGTAGCGGAATTGGCTCCGCTGATGGCCAAGAGAGGCAAAGGGGCAATCGTAAATCTGTCAACTATGGCCGCAGATTACGGCTCACCTGGGATGAGTCTCTATGGTTCAAGCAAGGCCGCCATCAATCTGTTGACCAAAACCTGGTCTGCCGAATATGGACCGAGTGGCGTCCGGGTTAACGCAGTGAGCCCTGGACCTACGCGCACGGAAGGCACGGATGCGATGGGCGAGGGCCTGGAGAAGCTAGCCTCCCAGGCGCCGGCGGGTCGTCCAGCTACGGCTGACGAGATCGCTGAGGCCATTGTTTTCCTGGCATCGGACCGCGCCAGTTTCATTTATGGCGCAAAGCTCGCCGTCGACGGAGGGCGAACCGCTGTCTGAACGACGATTGCCAAGAGCAAACGGGCAATTGGGGACTTCTCAGTCCCACCCCTGGAGAGGAGTAAGACGCAACGCCTTCGGAGACTGTCAATCAGTTGCGGAAACTAACTAGTTGATTGCGCCGCCGCAGATTGGCACGGGCAATTCAGTCCACGCAGGTAAATCAGAGAGGAGATTACAATGCAACTTCAAAGCGACTACTTCACTGCTTATCACAACGTAAAACTGACGCGAGACGCCAATGGTGTTCTGATTGTTCAACTCCATACCGACGGTGGGCCGTGCGTAATGACAGCACATACTCACACCGAATTTGTCGAGGCCTTTTACAGGATTTCGCAGGATCGAGCGAACAAGATCGTAATCCTGACGGGGGCAGGCGGGGAATTCATTACTGACGTCGAGTGGTCATCCTGGGGCAACCCCGGCGATCCCGACGTTTGGAGCCAGATTCACGACGAAGGCGTTCAGGTTTTGGAAAACATAGCCAACATCCGTGTGCCGGTCATCGCGGCAATCGAGGGACGCGCGCATGTGCACTCCGATTACGCGCTGCTTGCCAGTGTCATCGTAGCCGCCGAGGGTGCGACCTTTCAGGATGTGGCGCATTTCGCGGCGGGCGTTGCGCCCGGTGACGGAATCTTTACCACATGGAGTTATCGCGCTGGAGCAGGACGAGCCGAAGCTTTCCTGCTCAACCCACAACCGCTGCCGGCGCGTACTGCAAAGGAATGGGGAGTTGTTGCCGAAGTCGTGCCGAACGGCAAGGCGCTCAGTCGGGCGCGAGAGTTGGCAGAACTGTACTTGAAGGCTCCCGAAGTGACCCGTCGAAACACACGCGTGCACTTCATTCAACCATTGAAGGAGCGAATTGTAAGGGAAGTCGGCTACGGCCTCTCGCTTGAGGGTGCTTCTGCCGCCGACCTAGTGAAATCGATGCAAGCCAAGAGTGAGCCTACGGTTCAGAAAGGAAAAGTCGCATGAGGAGACTGATGGAGGACCTTATGCCGTTGTTCTCATCCGTGGCGTCGGTACAAAATGCATCCGCAACAGGACGAGCGAAACTCCCTGCCGCATGAGTAGAGTGCTACAAGCGGTAAAGGAAATTAGACTAGACTAGCCGGCTACGTCAGGGCGCGGTTACAAATGCCTCTTCTTGCTACCAGCGCGGCCGGTGCCAATGGTAACGGCTGCGGCACACTTCTCGCCTTCGATCTCGACGGTAGGCTCCGTTCTTTCAGCGATGACAGCCGGACTGGCCGATCCCGCGGCCTTGCCGTTGACCGCGAGGAAGGGGTGCTCGTTCTTAACAGCGGTGCCGATCGGGTGTTGGCGCTCGAGCGGTTATCCGCGAGATCGCGGCGAGTCAACCATTGTTCGGATGTCACGGTTCTCGAAAATTAAGCTTCGTTGTTCTCCGGTTCCCCGGACGGCGACCTCGACCATCGCTCGGGCCAAGTCGTCGGCCCGAATCACCTGGTTGGGGAACAGCACTCGAAATGCAGGATAGATTGCGCGCAACAGGCGGTAGCTAGAATTCGGTTCTTTCCGAGGCTCCACGGGGTAGATGTACGCGGGCCGGAAGATGTAAACGTGGGGGAACCCGGCCGCGAGGAGTCCATTCTCGGCCTCTCCCTTGTAGCGAGCGAAGGGAACCCGGCTTCGTCCCGTGGGGTCGGCGCCCTTCCCGCTCAACAACGAAAACGCCGCCTCGGGGCTGCGGCGGCGGAGCACTCGCGCGAACTCGATTGGGTAGTCCACGGTTATGTTGCGGAACTCCGCATCCGGCACCGCGCCTGTGTACGCACCCAGACAAAAGACCGCTGCGTCTTGACCTGAGAGCGTGTCCGCGAGTGCAGAGCAGTCCGCAAAGTCCTGATGCAAAACCTCTCTCAGCTTGGTGTGCGAGATGCCGAGCTTCCTGCGCCCTATAGCAGTCACACTCCCGGTGTCGGGATGGTCAAGCGCGTAACGAAGGGCGTATCCACCGACCATGCCAGTCGCGCCGACGATTACAACCCGTGTGTATCCCACGGCAGAAGAGCTCAGCGACGGTCCCGAGGAGCCTCTGGAAGACACCTGGTTATTCGCTGTCATGACAGTGCGCGCTCCTCCAGCCAGTCGACGTAGAGCAGGCGCTCCGCAAACAGCCATGAGCCGTCTGTCTTAACGAACGTGTCGTAGTAGCGTATCGCTGCGATCATCAGCCGTCGCATTGCGCCATCGACAGTGAGATGATGCGCCAGGCAGTAGGCCTGCCCCGTGCCCCGGTCAGCCGTCAGGTTGAGAATTGTACTCTGCCCGACGAACTGCATGGTGGCGGCATACTGGTTCAGACCTGCGAAGACGGGAGCGAGCGCCTCGCAGCTCCATTTCTCGCAACGCGCAATCGGGATTTCCATTGCGCGTCTTCGTCGAGCGCCGCTTTCCACGAGTTCCCGCTCCTCATCGTCTTGATAAATGCAATGAATATTCCCCGATCCGATGTGGCTCGTGGGTCCACTTCAAATGCGATGTATGCTGGCTGCCGAGTCTTTCGCGCCAGTGCTACATCCACGCCGATGTATTCGCGGAAATCGTTTGGGTCGGCAGGACTGCCGGAATCTCCCCGCAACACGTCTGCATGCATCAGCATCCGCGCGGTGCTCAATCGGCCTTCCACCTCACTGGGAGGTCACTCCAGTCAGCATGATCCGCATTGTTCTGAGCAAGTGGTTGTCCGCAGAAGAGGGCCAAGGCAATCACTACCAACATTTCGCAACGACGCATGACCATCGGAAAGTCCTCGTGGGTGAAGCGAAGTCTCGGCTTTCATAATCGCTTGGCGCGAGCGCGAAATTTTCCGCCTTTCGGATTGGCCATCCCCTCCCCACTTTTTTCAGGCTTCAAAAAGCTTATTATCTAAGCTTTCACTGATTCCACCAATTGATACGGAGGCAGACTTTGGCGATTCTAGTGGTAGGAGGCGCCGGTTACATTGGCAGCCATACGGCGCATGCCCTGAAACGAAGAGGGCACGAAGTTATTGTTTACGACAATCTTTCGACTGGATATCGCACCCTGGCTGAAGGCTTTGAACTTATCGTCGGGGATATCGCTGATTCCAAAAAGCTCGAACCATTATTGAAGCGGGTTGATTCCATGATGCATTTTGCCGCGCATGCGTATGTCGGCGAGTCGGTGGAAAATCCGCGCAAGTATTTTCAGAACAATTTGCTCGGCAGCCTGTCGCTGCTGAACGCAGTGATGGATTCCCCGGTTCGTAAATTCATTTTTTCCTCGACCTGCGCGGTTTACGGCGTGCCTGTCAAAGTGCCGATGACGGAAGACAATCCGAGATTGCCCGTGAATCCTTATGGGTCCTCCAAACTGGCTTTTGAATTTGCGCTGGAAGCTTACGCAAAAGCTTATGGACTGCGTTTCGTGGCTTTTCGCTATTTCAATGCAGCGGGGGCCGACGAAAGCGGACGAATCGGCGAAATGCACGATCCTGAGACTCACTTGATTCCGGTAATCATCGAGGCGATCCGGGGAAAGCGGCCGGCTTTGCAAATCTTTGGCGACGACTATCCAACGCCGGATGGAACCTGCATAAGGGATTACATACACGTAACCGACCTCGCGGAGGCTCACGTAGCGGGCTTGGATTATCTGGACGCGGGGGATTCCACAGCTTTGAACCTGGGTACGGGACGCGGGCATTCGGTGAAAGAGGTAATTTCGGCCATCGAGAAAATTACTGGACGAAAAGTTCCAAGCGAGTTGGCGCCACGCCGGCCCGGAGATCCGCCTGCGTTGGTGGCTGATCCGAGTCGCGCGGGAATGCTGTTGCACTGGAAGGCACGCCGCTCGCTGGAAGAAATTGTGTCATCCGCATGGAAGTGGGCCGAAAGCAGAGGATAGTTTCCGAGAATAGGGTTCTTTCAGGCTGACGCGCTGCCGCGCTTTCCAAACATTTCTCCGATGCGGCGAATTTGCGCGCCCACTCCCCGCAATTTTTCTTCGATATGTTCGTAGCCGCGATCAATGTGGTAAACGCGGTCAATGATGGTCTCTCCATCGGCCACAAGTGCAGCCAATACCAAAGATGCGGAGGCTCGCAGGTCTGAGGCAAGCACCGCCGCCGCGCTCAAAGGAGTTTTTCCACGAACGATGGCTTTGCACCCCTCAATTTTTATATTTGCTCCCATCCGTACCAGTTCCTGCGCGTGCATGAAACGGTTCTCAAAAATATTCTCGGTAATGGCAGAGGTCCCATCCGCTTGTGTAGCCAGCGCCATATACTGAGCTTGCATGTCGGTCGGAAACCCTGGGTACTCCGCGGTCGCGATATCCGCGGCGGTGAAGGGCGAGTCGCCCATTACGCGAACCGACTCGACGCCCGGCGCGGTCTTCACTCCGACCTCGGCTAATTTATTGATCAGCGCTGCAAGATGACGAGGATCGCAGCCGCAGACGTTGATGTCTCCACCGGTGATCGCTCCTGCGACAAGGAACGTCGCCGCCTCGATCCGGTCTGGAATGATGCGGTGTTTGGCTCCGTGCAACTTCTCAACGCCACTTATGCGGATCGTGGAAGTACCCGCGCCTTCAATTCGCGCCCCCATCTTGTTCAGCAAATCCGCCAGATCAACCACCTCGGGCTCGCGGGCGCAGTTGCGCATAATGCTTTCGCCTTCTGCAACTGTGGCCGCCATCAGCAAATCTTCGGTGCCCGTGACGGTTATCTTGTCGAAAATAATTTCGGCGCCTTTCAGTCTTTTTGCGCTGGCCTCGACATATCCATGTTCCTGGGAAATATGCGCGCCCAAAGCCTCGAGTCCCTTGATGTGAAGGTCAATGGGACGGGCCCCGATGGCACACCCTCCGGGCAAAGAGACGCGTGCCGTTCCGCAACGCGCTACGAGAGGTCCAAGAACCAGCGTGGACGCCCGCATCGTTTTTACCAACTCGTACGACGCTTCTGGAGAACTCAGGTTTCGGCAGCAGATTGTCGTGCGATGCTGGGCGCGACCGTAACCGAGTTCAACTTCGGCGCCCATCGCAGCCAGTAATTTGCGAGTGGTCTCAATGTCGCGAACCTGCGGAATATTTTCCAGAATGACTGGCTCTTCCGTAAGCAGGGCTGCGGCCATGCAAGGCAGGGCAGCATTCTTGGCTCCGCTCACGCGAACGGATCCGAGCAGAGGATTGCCGCCGCGAATTACAAATTTATCCATAAGCGCGATTTCCCGGTTTTCATTCTAGCGGGGAATCCTTCCGGTCGCGTATTCACAGTGTTAATCGAGAGGGCAGGGTCCTCCAGCACTTTACTTATGCGATTGCAATCTCGCCTGTGAAATCGCCTGCCGCACATTTCCCCGCGACAATCTCAGTGCATTCTCAGCCTCGCGTGCCCCGACCCCAGCCTGGACGCTTACGAGGGCCGCCGGGAGACTTCCGTGCGACGCTTTCAGAATCTTCTTCGCTCTTTCTTGTGAAATGCCCGCTGCGCGTTCCAGGATTGTCACTGCCCGGGTTGCGAGCTTGTGGTTCTTAGGGCCCACGTGGACCATGAGGTTTCCGTAAACATACCCAATCCGCGTCAATGCCCCGGTAGTAAGCATATTCAGCACCATTTTCTGAGCGGTACCAGCCTTCATTCGGGTGGATCCGGATATTACCTCGGGGCCGGTTTCGACTACGATTGCAATGTGCGCGGCTCTCTCTAACAGCGAATGCCGGTTACAGACGACGGCAATCGTCTTCGCTCCTTTTCGCCGTGCATATCGCACCGCGCCAATCGTAAATGGAGTTCTCCCGCTGGCGGCGACCCCGACTACGATATCGTTCCTGCCAGGATTCTTCTTCGCGATTTCGCGCTCGCCGAGGGCGGCGGAATCCTCATTCGATTCGACCGCCGAGCCCAGTGCTCTTAGCCCTCCGGCGATAACGAACTGAACTGTTTTCGGGTCGGTATTAAAAGTTGGCGGACATTCGGCGGCATCGAGTGCGGCAATTCGCCCGCTGGTGCCGGTTCCAACGTAGATCAGGCGGCCACCTTTACCCAGGGACTGGGCGATCCAATCAATGGCGTTCGCGATTTGCGGCAGCGATCGCCTTACCGCCGCCGCGACTTTCGAGTCTTCCGAATTCATGATTCGCGCAATCTGGAGCGATGATTTCCGGTCGAAATCCGCGGATGCGGGATTCGATTGCTCGGTCGCGAGGTCGCTCAAATGCGATTTGGCCTTGGCGCGATTTCTCAAATCGAAGCCTCGAGTCTCAATGCCTCGACGATAGCGTCATGAAATGCAGGCCTGATCTCTTTGATTTTCTGATTGGTGCAGTCTGGCCAGGTCCGGTTGGTGAGCAAAGCTATCGAGAGATGCCGCTCCGGATCTATCCAAAGAGATGTGCCGGTATATCCGAGATGTCCAAATGAACGGGGAGAAAAATATTTTCCGGATTGCGATGGAACAGAGGGAGTGTCCCATCCAAGGGCTCTCAATGTCCCTCGAGGAGAAGGCTGGCGGCGGGTGAAAACCTCAAGAGTTCCGGGACGAAGCAACGAGTGCTCCGCGTGCGACATTGCGTGCATGAAGATTGCGACGTCAGCCACGGAAGAAAAAACACCGGCGTGTCCGGCAATTCCGCCAAGGACGCTGGCATTTTCATCCTGCACTTCGCCCTGTATTACGCGCCTGCGAAAATCGCGGTCGTCAACCGTAGGCGGGATCAATGGCCGCAATGCAATCGGGGGATGGAACATGGTTTGGGCCATCCCGAGAGCGCCAAAGATTTCGCGTTGGCAAAAGCGATCGAGAGGTTCGTCAGCAATTCGTTCCAGCAGCACTCCCAGAATAATGAAGCCGATATCACTATATTCGGCGCGCACTCCGGGATCGGCAGCGAGATTAACTTTAAATGCGAGGGAAAGGAGATCCTCCCTGTTCGCTGCTTTTTCGTAGAGTTTGTCGTGCGCCGGCAGCCCGGATGAATGAGCGAGTAACATGCGGACAGTCACATCGGTACGGCGCGAATCGGATCCCGAAAATTCGAGCACAATCCCGGCGACCGGAGTCTCCAAATCCAGCAAGCCTCTCTGGTAAAGAATCATCGCCATGGTGGTCGTCGCGACCACCTTTGAAACCGAGGCAAGGTCAAAAATCGTCGTCACTTTCGTTTTGGGAGAATTTGAATCATAAGTGAACTGGCCGAATGCCTTCAGAGCGACTAATTCTTGCCGGTACAAAACGGCGAGGGAAGCGGCGGGAAATGCGTGTTCCGCGATGGCGCCACGTAAAATCTCAAACGGCCGGGCAAATACCAAATCCTGCCCATCATGCTTAGGAACGGGACCCCGCAGATGAGGTTTGGGAACGACGTTCATAGAAGATCTATTTAACGGGTTGTTCGCCGGTTGCCGCCAAAAATTACGGACTCTGATGAAAAGATGGTAGCAGATGATGTGAAATGGGCATTTGTGAATAGGGCACATCTCACTGTAATCAATTGAGTTACCCGTCACGACTTGTGTACAGTCGAAGTATTCACTCATTATTCAAAAATTCTCGCGCCCGTCACTCTTGCCGGCGGCTCATCGCTGCGACCGTACTGGCATGTTCACTCGGTCACGCCGGTTGGGCCGCAACCAAGAAGGTAGTTGTTCCCTCTCCTCGTTTAAAGGTTCTCGATGGGATCCTGTTGGACGCCGTTCACAGCGGCGAGATTCCTGGGGCCGTGCTGGTGGTATGGCACAACGGCCAGTTTGCCTATCGCAAAGCTTTCGGCGACCGGGCGCTTGAACCTCGCCGCGAAACTATGACGATCAACACGATATTTGATTTGGCCTCGCTGACAAAAGTGGTTGCGACTACTACGGCGGTGATGCAACTCGTCGAAGATGGCAAGATTCGATTCAATGACCCGGTGGCGAAATATCTTCCTGAGTTTGGGGAAAACGGAAAGGCGGACGTTACCATCCGCGAGCTGCTCACCCACTATTCCGGACTACCACCAGGCTTGGACCTCGGACAACCCTGGGAGGGGCGCGATGTTGCTTATCAGATGGCCTGCGCGTTACAGCCGGTTTATCCTCCGGGCTCGAAATTCCTTTATAGCGATGTCAACTTTATTGTGCTCGGCGAGTTGGTCGAAAAAATCTCAGGGGAGTCTTTAAAGGATTACAGCGAGAGGCATATTTTTCGTCCACTGAGAATGACCCACACGACTTTCCTTCCACCCGCGTCGTGGATAAAACGAATCGCTCCGACGCAATACGATGAGCAAGGCAAAATGCTGCGCGGCATCGTGCACGACCCCACGGCGCGCCGGATGGGGGGTGTCGCGGGTCAGGCCGGCCTGTTTTCTACGGCGGATGATCTGTCGAAGTTTGCCATGGCACTTCTTCAGGGGAGTCCGGTACTTTCCTCACTGATGGTTGCAAAGATGACGACCCCGCAGCAGCCTCCGACTGCCGAGGTTCTCCGTGGATTCGGCTGGGACATTGATTCTCCATTTTCCAGCAATCGTGGCAGCCTGCTGCCGGTCGGCTCCTTCGGCCACACCGGATTTACTGGAACCTCGATGTGGATTGATCCCACGACCAAAACTTTCATCATTCTCCTTACCAACGCCGTTCATCCTCACGGAAATGAGAACGCGATCGCACTCCGTTCAAAGGTAGCTACGGCGGTGGCCTCGCAATTGAAACTAACCGTGACGGAGAAGGAAGAACTGCGCTGGAAGAGCCTGACCGGATATAACGAAGCGGAAACCGCGGCTCGACGCGTGGCCGTCAGAAACGGCTCGGTGCAAGTTGGAATTGACGTGCTGGAGGCACATAGCTTCGATGTGCTGAAATCCCCTGAAGGAAGACGCAAAATCGGCGTGCTGACCAATCAAACTGGCGTTGATTCGCAAAGGCGCCGCACGATTGACGTGCTGGCTCACGCTCCAGGTGTTTCGCTGGACGCGATTTTCAGTCCTGAGCACGGTGTCACCGGTTCGCTTGATACAACGCAGATCGGTAATGCGCGAGATTCCGTGACCGGCATCCCGGTCTATAGCGTTTACGGAGGAACGGATTCCGCCCGCAGGCCGCCCCTTGAGATTCTAAAAAAGCTCGATGCAGTAGTGGTGGATATTCAAGATGCAGGCGCCCGTTTTTATACTTATGAGACAACGCTGGGCTATTTTCTGGAGGCGGCGGCGAAAACCGGGGTTGAGATCATTGTGCTGGACCGGCCGAATCCGATTACGGGATCTTTCGTGCAGGGGCCCATCCCCGATGCGGCCCGCGAGAGCTTTGTAAATTATGACCGGCTTCCGGTACGCCACGGCATGACGATGGGCGAGTTGGCGAGAATGTTCAACTTGGAGCACGGCATCAACGCACGCTTGGAAGTGGTGCCAATGGAGGGATGGATGCGTGGGGATTGGTACGATTCCACTGGATTACCGTGGATTAACCCGTCCCCAAATCTCCGCAGCCTTAACGAAAATGCGCTGTATCCAGGAGTTGCACTGATTGAAGGGACGAATGTCTCCGTGGGCAGGGGGACGGATACTCCGTTTGAAGTGGTCGGC
Organism: Terriglobales bacterium; assembly: GCA_050746185.1. GTDB lineage: Bacteria > Acidobacteriota > Terriglobia > Terriglobales > Acidobacteriaceae > PALSA-188. The sequence goes on from JBOGLA010000041.1 coordinate 11,592, forward strand.
GCGCCCTGGATCAACAGCCGCGAGCTTGCTACATATCTCAATGCGCGGAATATTTCCGGCATACGATTTGTGCCGATTAGTTTCATGCCAAGCGCGAGCAACTACGCCAACCAGAAGTGCGAAGGCATCAATATGATTCTTACCGATCGGAATGCGTTTGACGGCCCGGAACTCGGCATCGAGCTGGCTTCGGCACTTCATAAGTTATACGCGCAGCAATTCGCCATCCCGCGCATGATGGATATTCTGTTGAATCAGGCAGTGTACGATGCGATTTTGAGCGGAGAAGATCCTCGCCGGATCGCCGAAGACTGGCAAGGATCGCTCCAGCAATTTCAAAAAGAGCGCCAGAAATACCTCATTTATAAATAGCCCAATCGGGCCGGTGCAGAGGACAGCAACATCCGCTACAATATTTCCGCAAATCCAAGATCAGGTTTTATCCTCATCATCTTTTAGGAAACTGATGTGATGGAGTCGCGAAGCTCAAACGGGTCAGCCCCAACCTTCTTTTACCGGTGCGCGGGGCCGAATTGCGGCGCGTTGAAACAGACTAGCGAGCGCTGGTGGTTGATTTGGACTTCATTCGGTGAATTCAATCGCCCGGTGATGTATTTGTGTCCGTGGGATGAGGACATCGCTCTTCGAGAAGGCACGCTTTACGTATGTGGAGAGCTGTGCGCCCAACGATTGCAGTCCCAGTTCATGGGGAATGTTCGCGAGGGGCAGGCCAGGAAGGTTGGCAGTTAGCCTTTCTTCGGCGGCCCATCTAGCCTTTTTAGATGCGCCTTGCATCATATTTTTACTGGTCTGATATTTCTGGGTGTTCGAGTAGCTGGAGGTGAACCGTGCGGCTTCTCTTAATTCTGGTGTTTCTGTCGCCCCTTGTGGCCGGCCAATCCGGCAATACGCCATCTTCACAGAATACTTCGCGTCCGCAGGTCGCGGCAGCCGCTGCCACCGCTTCGACGCCCGCATCTGGAACACATCAACTGATCATTCCTTCGGGCACTAAAGTTCCGGTTGTGCTGAAGCACGCGATCTCGACCAAGGGAAGCCGCGAAGGCGATGCCGTGTATGCCGAAACCACTTTTCCGGTTGTCATCAACGACCGTGTTGTGGTTCCTCCGGGAACCTATGTGCAGGGCAGGATCACGCACATTCAGCGCGCAGGAAGGCTGAAAGGCCGCGCGGAAGTACTGATGCATTTCACCACCCTCATCTATCCCAGCGGATATACCGTTGTAATGCCCGGCGCCTTGCAAAATGCCCCCGGAGTGGATAAAGCTGACGTCAGGGATCCGGAAGGCACCGTGCAAGAAGATAGCCAAAAGGGCGAGAAAGCGGGCAAGGCCGCCGAGCACGGCATTCAAGGAACGGAGGGCGGCGCGCTCATCGGCGCGTTGAGCTCTGGCAGCAGAATGGGCGCGGGCATCGGCGCCGGCATTGGAGGCGCGGCAGGAGTCGCCATCGCCATGATGAGCCGCGGCAATGACGTGAAAATGGACGTTGGAACGTCAATCGAGATGGTGATCCAGCGCGACGTGGTGTTGGACGCGAGCCGCCTGCCGAAGTAAATCATTTCAGCGTGAACATCGCATTAACGTGGGCTGTAACCGTAATGTTCTGCGCGGAAAACTCCTGTGTGGGAGCCACCATGGGTGCGGCTTGAGCGCTCATTCTCGGCAATGCCTGCATCATCGGGCGAATCAGGCGTGTCTCGAATGTGTCCACTGTAGCATAGCTGAGTTCCCCAAGAGTGCGACCGCTGGCGCGCGCGACGACCGCAGCAGACTCGCGGGCTCGACGATAGGCGTCTTCTACTGCCCTGGCCTTCGCGTCATCCATATTTTCCAGAGTGTAATTCACGGATTGACTATCGGTGATGTCACTGTCTGCTAATTGTTGCAGGATCGGAGCGACTTTGAGAAAGTCCTTCAGCTTTAGAGTTACTGACGAATTTACCCGGTAAGCCACCAGGTTACGCTTTGCGTTCTTGTAGTCGTAGATGGGGTCTAAAGAGAAAAAACCAATCTCAGCGGTCTTTGGTTCTATCCCGTTTGAACGAAGAATTTGCCTGACTTGTTCCGCGTCTTTCGATGCGCGATCGAATGCCGCGCGAGAGTTATCCTCCTGCGCGGAAATATTGAATTGAATAACTGCGGTGTCGGGAGGAGCCTCAAACTTTCCATCCGCACCCACAAAAATCGTGTTGGGTTGAGACGCGACAGTGGGATGCTCCTGGGCAAGCAGGCAGGAGGTGGAAAGAAAAATCAACAAGCAGGTCGCAAGAATCTTCATTTGGTTTCCTCACTCTTATGGCCGCTGCTATAAGAACGCAATAGATGGTAAAGTTGCAAACTAATATGCATCTCCGTCGAGAATACAGATCTCTCGGCTTCCTTGGGATGACAAAGGCTTGTTGAACCGGAGCGAGACAATCAGGAAAGCTTATTGGCGGAGGCGGAATAGGCGAAGCGGTATATTTGCGCATCAATCTCTTTGCGAAGATCATCCCAGATATTCTGGGGCATCGAAATAAATACCTTTACGACTTCGGGGTCGAACTGGCGTCCCGACCATTTCTGGATTTCCGTCATTGCGGCGTCCAAAGTCTGGGCCGGGCGATAAGGCCGGTTCGAAGTAATCGCATCCAGGGTGTCCGCTACCGAGAACAAACGCGCGCCCAAGGGGATTCCTTCGCCCTTCAATCCGCGGGGATAGCCAGTGCCGTCAAACCGTTCCTGATGGGAATAGACTATTTCGGCCGCTTCCGCCAGGAATGGAATTTTTCGCAGCATCTGGTAGCCACGATAGCAGTGCTCCCGCATGATGACGACTTCGTCGGAGGTGAGAGCGCCGGGCTTGCGCAGAATTGCATCGGGAATTGCCATCTTTCCGATGTCGTGCAAAAACGCGCCGCGAGCAATCACGCGAATCTGGTCTGAGGATAGTCCGATTGCGCGGGCAATGGCGATGGTGAATGCCGTAACCCGCTTGGAATGCCCTTCGGTTTCCGCATCCTTCAAGTCGAGGGCGTCGCCCAACGCTTCGAGCGTGATGTCATAAGAGCGTTCAAGGGTTCCGATGGCCTTGCGAAGTTGCTCGGTTTTCGCGGTCACCAGGGATTCAAGATTTGTTTGGTATGCCCGGTTTTCCAGCTTAAGGCGGCGATTCTCCAAAGCCCGTCTCACCGTGGCCAGCAGCTGCTCTCTTTCGAACGGCTTCAACAAATAGTCGTAAGCGCCATTGCGAATGGCTGCCAGCGCCACGGAAACATCGTGCACCGCGGTAACCATTACTACCGGGAGGTCCGGAAACCGCTCTTTGGTGCGCTCCAGGAGGCCAATGCCGTCCAGATCGGCCATCATCAGGTCAGAAAGCATCAGCTCGAATTCTTCGCCCGATTCAAGCAAAGCGAGAGCCTGCAGGCCAGACCCCGCCTGGCTGCATTTGTAATGCGCAGCGGTCAGCATTGAAGACACAATTTCGCGAATTGCTTCTTCATCATCCACGATCAGGACGCGGTCCGCCGGCATATGCGAATACAAGTGTAAGCCAATTCTATCCGAAGAGATTGATGCCGAAAGTAACCCGAGGCTAATGGAAAGGGCACTGGCAGCGCCGGGAAGCGTGTTATCAAGAGGAAGGGCGTAGCTTGTCATCCTCATGAACATTGTTGCTTCGTCGAGCGGCTGGAACGCTGCCAGCTTTATTGTTCCGAATATCGAACTGACCGGCCTAATCGCTTTGGCTGCGACCTTGCTCGTGTTTCGAACTTTTCGCGAACGCTATCTGCTTACCTGGATCGTAGGCTGGCTGACATATCTGCTCTCCTCGAGCACTGCCTCCGCGACGTTGCAACCGCCGGACCTGCTCGCGATTTCGCAGGCAGAATTCATCTTGGCTGTCTGCCTTTTTGCTGCTTCGATTTTTATCTATACTCGCGCGCAAAAAATGGTTTTGCCTTTGCTGCTGGTGCTGGCCGTGCTGGTTTCATTCGCAATTTCGCGGGTATTGTGGTGGCCGCATTCATTTGCGACGCGCGTCGCGCTGGAAATCTCGTACCGGGTAATTGCAATTACTGCCGCGGTCCAACTGATGCGTTTTCGCAGGGAACGGTGGGAAGTTGGTCCGTGGCTGCTTTGCTTCGGCTTATTGCTGGCACATCTCGACTGGGCTCCCGTTAACCGGTATTTTCCTTCGAGCTCGGGGCGTGGAATTGAATTCCTGCTTGGATTCAGCATCCTCCTGGTGGTCTTCGAGGATTCGCAAATGCGGACTCGCCGACTGGGCGTGCTCAATGCCGTTACCACGAGCATCACCCGGGAACAACAGCATGGTCCCATGCTGCTGACCGCGCTTGAAGAATTGAAACGACTTATGTCGGCCAAAGCAGCGTGGTTTCGTGTCCTGGAGGGGGATCGCCTCGTTCTTGTCGAACATATTGGCCTTTCGGATGAGTTTATTAAGAATCAAGATGGGATCAATGTTGACGATTCATTGAAGGCCATCCTCGCCGGCAGCGCACCGATGATTGTGGAAGCCGGCGATGCCCCTGACGAAGTTCGCCCATACCTCAAGCGAGCGCGCTTTAACCACGTGCTGATCATGCCGGTTGTCGGAAAGAAGTCAACCATCGGGGTCCTCTCGCTAGGAAGTCATCACCGCGTTTCCTACGCTCCTGAAGATCTGGAATTCCTGGCAAATAGTGCGCACCAACTTGGACTGGCCGTAGAAAACCTGCGGCTCATGGACGAGATTCTTCGCTCGCATCGCCAGTGGACGAACACCTTCGATTCGATTCAGGATTTTGTTTTACTGCACGATTCGGAATTCCGCATTATGAAGGCAAATGGCGCTTTGTTGCAGAGGCTTGTGCAGGCGCCGGCCGATGTGGTGGGTAAAGGCTGCGAAGAGGTGCTGCCGCACTTCGAAAGTCAATGGAAGGACTGCCCATATTGTGGCGAGCCCGACGAAGGATTCCATGAAGGGATTGATCCATGCTTTGGCGGATTCTCGATGGTGTCCAGTTCATCGTATGTGGAACAGGGTGCCAGGCAAAAGGGCACTATCCATGTGGTTCGCGACGTCAGCGACCGGCGCGTCGCTGAAGAAAAATACAGGCAATTATTCGAACAGATGCAGGAGGGGGTATTTGTCGCAACTCCGGAGGGAAAATTACTCGACTGCAACGATGCGTTTGTGCGTATGTTCGGCCACACCAGCAGAGAAGAGTTAATGGCGGTGAACATTGATCTTCAGCTTCATACATCGCCGGAGCAGCGGCACGCGTTTCATCGGGAAGTGGAGCTCCACAACTACGTCCGGAATTTTGAAGTAACCCTGCGTAGAAAAGATGGAACACTGCTGACCGCGGTCGAGAGCAGCTTCGCCACCCGCGACGCAAATGGAAAGATCGACCGGTACCAGGGCTTCCTGCTTGACATCACTGAAAAGAAGCGGGCAGAAGATGAAATCCGGCGCCGCAATCGCGAATTAAACGCTTTGAATGCCATGGCTGTCATCGCGACCCAATCCTTCGATCTTGATGAGATTCTGAATCTCACGTTGCGGCAGGTAATTTCTTTGCTGGGAGCTCAAAACGGGTCAATTTATTTGTGCGAATCTGACAACACAATATTTCGCCGCCGGGCGGGATGGGGAAAGCCGGTCGTGGACCGGGGTAACGCGGCCGAAATCAGCTTTGCCGGCGGTTTTGGCGAGCTTGTCACCCGTTCTCGCACCGAGGTGATCACGACCGACTATCTTCCGCATCTGCCTCAGGCGGTAGCCGATTTCGTCCGCGGAGACGGATCGAGTTCCTGGATTTGGGTGTTGCTGTGGGGAAAAGACAGTCCAATTGGGATTATGGGAATTTGCAGCGGCCAGGCGCGCGAATACACAAATAACGATGAGAATCTATTAGTGGCGATCGGCCGTCAACTGGCTACGACCATTGAAAAGGTTCGGCTCTATGAAGAGACGTGCCGCGCCTATGAGGATTTGAGGCTCACCCAGGAACAGCTTTTGCAGAGTGAAAAAATGTCCGCCGTAGGTCAATTGATAGCGGGCGTAGCTCACGAACTTAACAATCCTCTGACTGCCATACTCGGATATGCGCAATTGCTGGAGAGCGAGGGGCTGAGTGAACGGGCCAGTGACTTCGTCGCCAAGTTGTTTAAGCAGGCGCAACGCACTCACCGGGTGGTGCAGAACCTTCTCTCCTTTGCGAGGCAGCGGAAACCCCACAAACAGAAAATTGATATTCATAAAGTCCTGGACGAGACTTTAGCGCTCCGCGACTATGACACGAGAGTCAACAACATAAGAGTTGAACGAGACATCGAAACAAAATTGCCCGCGGTGACCGGTGACTCTCACCAACTTGAACAGGTTTTCCTAAACATTATCAACAACGCCGTTGATGCCATGCTCGAATCGGGTCACGACAATAGCCTGAAGGTACGCGCCTACACCCTTGAAAATTACGTGCATGTGGAAATCCAGGATTCGGGCGGAGGAATCAAAGAGCCTAAGCGCATCTTTGAGCCTTTCTACACGACGAAGAGTGTTGGCAAAGGAACGGGACTCGGCCTGAGCATCTGTTACGGCATCATTAAAGAGCATGGCGGTGATATCTCAGCGAAAAATTCGCAGGATGGAGGAGCCATTATAGAGGTGCGACTGCCGTCCGCGGGCAAGGCCGTCGCGCCGGACCACGCCACCCCATTGCCGCGTCGGGAGGTCGTGATTGAGGGGACCATCCTGCTGGTGGACGATGAAGAAGCGGTGATCGAGTTGGAACGTGATGTGCTCAGCGGAGCCGGTGCCCAGGTCGTTACCTTGATGAATTGGGAGGACGTGAAGCTGCGCCTGATCAGCCAGCGTTTCGATGCGGTGATGATGAACGGGAAAATGCCCGGCGGATGGACCGTACGGCAAGCGCACGAATGGATCTCCAAGAACTGTCCCGGTCTTGAATCCCACGTGCTGTTTACTTTTTCCAGTGTCGCCGAACCGGAAGAGCGCAGTTTTCTTAAGGAAAACAATATTCCGTACCTGGTAAAGCCTTTCGAAGTTGGCGACTTGATCGCACAAGCACGCCGTCTATTGCAAAAAACGCGGGCGGCTACTGCCGGATAGGAACGTCTCGACAGCTTCCCAATTTAAAAGAATTACGTTCTCTATCCCATCACTTCTTGACAATGGGATTGTAACCATCGTTGAGCAGTTGGGACCGCATGCTCTCCGCATCTTTGATGTCGGCAAATGGTCCTACCTGAACATGAAATAGCTTATCCGCCGAAGTTTGCGAAGCCAGCGCGCTAAACTGCTTTTTCTTCAACGCCTCGACAAGAGCCTCTGCATCTTCCTGTTTGCTGACGGCAGCCACCTGTACAAAGTATCCACTCAATTGCGGAGGAGTATTTGCGTCCGCCGCCTGGTCTTTACTGTTGGGCGCGCTGGCGGCCGCCGGAGTTGCTGAGAGTTGCTGGTCTGTGCTGTCTTGACCTACGCTCTTGTAGAAGCTCATGTCTGGAGTTTGAGAGACAGCGCTCGGCGAGTTCGTCGCCGAAGGGCGCTTCCCGGGCTTGGCCGCAGCCGGCGCTACGCCGGAATTGTCACTTTGAACCTTGACCGAACTCCTTCCCGCTGAGAATCCAAGCCCGAACACCACCCCGCATAGAGCCACTAGCGCGAAAAACAATGCCAGCATCCTGCCGGTACCGAGGGTAATTTCCGTATCCTGGGATGCAGTCGTAACCATTGCCACCTCTTTCAGCTCTGCGGCGGATTCACTTTAGTCGGGGAGGGCGTAGCGGCGGCGCTATTGCCGGGCTGCGCGAAAACTCTTTGCAGGCCGGAAAAGAAATCTACCGGTACGGGGAAGATCACGGTTGTATTCTTCTCCACGCCGATCTCGGTTAGCGTCTGCAAATATCGCAACTGCACGCTGACCGGTTCGGTCGCCAGCAGCGCGGCAGCGTCAACCAAGCGTTGAGCGGCGGAAAATTCACCCTCCGCATGAATAATCTTGGATCGCTTTTCTCGTTCCGCCTCCGCTTGTTTAGCCATCGCCCGCAGCATGGATTCCGGCATATCCACCTGCTTGACCTCTACATTCGTCACCTTCACGCCCCACGGAGCAGTGTGGGTGTCAAGGATAGTTTGAAGGCGAAGATTAATCTTCTCCCGATGCGATAAGAGCTCATCCAATTCCTGCTCTCCAAGGACTGACCGCAGAGTGGTCTGAGCAAATTGAGAGGTCTGGTAAACGTAGTTGGAAACTTCAACCACCGCCCGCCGTGGATCAATGACTCGCAGGAAGATTACCGCGTTCACTTTTAAAGTAACGTTGTCTCGCGTAATGATGTCCTGAGGTGGAACTTCCAGCGCCTCCTGCCGAAGAGAAACGCGAACCATGCGGTCAATGGGAGCGAAAACCAGAATAATCCCTGGTCCTTTGGCATCGGGGAGCAAGCGCCCCAGGCGAAATATTACACCACGCTCGTACTCCGCGAGTATCTTGATGGAACTCAGAAGGTACAAAACCACAATTATGATGGCGATCGTAGTAAAACCAAATCCAAGTTCCATCGGAACCTCCAAAAACTATGCAGAACGTACTGACGCGGATTGTACCGCACTTGCCGGGCCCCCGCGCTCATTCAGCCGCTTACCGTGTTGCCTCGCAAGATGCTGGAAACCCGCTAAAGAATGTCAGGACTGAGCACTTCACGGACAGGCGGGGCGGGATCCACGCGCAACTGTAAGCCGTCTACCTGCCGCACGATGACCGGCTGACCGGCGAGCACAGGATTGGAAGAAACCGCGTCCCAAATTTCGCCGTGAATGAATACCTTCCCGAGTGGCGCAAGAGCTGTTTGCGCGAACGCGATTTCGCCGAGCAATCCTTGCGGGCCCGTCACGACCTTATTGGCTCGCGCCTTGAGCGCGATACTCATCAGGAAAACGGTGATGAGTCCAATCGGAATGCTTACGGCGAGGGCGGTAAGTAAATGCACGCGCATTTCCGGAATTGGCGCATCCACCAGCAGCAATCCTCCGAGGGTCAGCGTCGCAATTCCTCCAATGGCAAGAACTCCGTGAGTGGCAAATTTCGCTTCCAACGCAAACAGCGCGAACGAAGCAAAGATCAATACCACGGCGGCAAACCGCGTAGGGAGCAAATTCAACGCAAAAATTGACAGCAGAATAAAGACTACACCTACAGTCCCAGGCACCACGGCGCCGGGATGATTGAACTCCGCATAGAGAGCCAGTGCGCCAATCGCGAGCAGAATGAAAGCGACGTTCGGATTCATGATGTAGTCGAGGATGTGCTGCTTCAAAGTCATGTCATAAAGCCGCACTGGCTGGCCAGCCAAATGCAAGCTTACGGTCTGGCCGTCAAAGCGCTTAACCGCCTTGCCTTCTATTTGTTTGAAGAGGTCCTGTTCGTTAGGGGCGACGTAATCAATCAACTTCTGCGACAGAGCTTCCTGATCGGTGAAAGATTTTGACTGGCGCACCGTACTTTCCGCGACCTCTACATTTCGTCCGCGCTTCGATACCACGGATCGCATAAGGGCGGAAGCGTCGTTTTCCACTTTCTGTTTCATTACATCGTCCATTTTGCCGCCGCCGAGGGATACGGGATGGGCCGCGCCAGTGTTGGTTCCGGGAGCCATTGCGGCGACGTCTGCGCTCTCCAGGATGAAGAATCCGGCGGACGCCGCGCGGCTGCCGCTCGGAGTGACGTAGATAATCACCGGAACCGGCGATGCCAGAATTTTCTGAATGATCTCGCGAGTGGAATCGAGCAGGCCACCGGGGGTATTTAATTCGATCAGCAGCGCCTGGTCGTTGTGCTGGCGTGCATCATCCAGTGCGCGGGCGATATATTCTTCGGTGATGGGCTGGATGGTGTCGTCAACCACGATCTTCAACACTTCAGCGGAAGACGACGCGCAGAATAGCAGGATCAAGAGAGCGGGCAAAATATATCGAATGCGGCAAATGAAATTTAATTTCAACGGAATAGCAGCGATCGCGCTTTCCGCGCCCATGCGCCGCGAATGTGAGTAAACATCCACTATTATCGTCCTTTGAGATGACACTCATCAATGGTGAGGCTCTAAATTCGCGGTCCTTTCCATGTGATCTGGCAACCCTTCTTCCTTCAGCAATTGCGGCCATCCGGGTAGTGGCGCGTCCCCCGTAATCAAACGAACTCCGCGCTCATATGTGAAATACGAAGAGGCCCATTGAATCAAGACCAGCAACCGGTTTTTAAAGCCGATAAGAAAGAAGATATGAACGAAAAGCCATGCCAGCCATGCCGGATAGCCGGAGATATGCACCTTCTTAAATTGCGCCACGGCAGCGGCGCGTCCGATGGTAGCGAGGTTTCCTTTGTTCACATAATGAAAGTCCTCCCGTGGCGTGCCGCTCAAATCTCGCTCGATGTTACGTGCAGCGGCCGCTCCTTCTTGCATTGCGGCAGGTGCGACTCCGGGAATCATATTGCCCTCTGCATCCTTGATTGAAGCTAGATCCCCAATTACGAAAACCTCCGCATGGCCCGGAAGACTTAGGTCTTTGTTCACCAGAACGCGCCCGGCCTTATCCACGCCAACGCCAAGCTTCCTTCCCAATGGAGACGCGGCAACCCCCGCCGCCCATAACGTAACCGCGGCGGCAAAACGTGCCGTGTTCGTGATTACGCAGGCCGGTTCAATCCCTGTCACCATGGTCGAGGTGTGGACTTCAACTCCCAGGTGCTCCAGTTGTTTCTGCGCGCTTGCGGAAAGATCTTCAGCGTAGGTGGGCAAAATTCGCGGACCGCCTTCGAGCAAAATAATTCGCGTGCGTTTCGGGTCAATGGTCCTGAACTCAGTGGCCAATGCGCGGTTTGAGATCTCCGCGAGCGTTCCCGCCAGTTCAACGCCGGTAGGGCCGCCGCCGATGACCACAAAGTTCAGCGAAACTTGGCCCGCTCCTCGGGCGGCTCGGCGCTCGGCCAGCTCGAACGCGAGCAACACGCGCCGGCGGATTTCCAAAGCGTCTTCAATGGTCTTCAGGCCCGGCGCCAGCGGCTCCCACTCGTCGTGCCCAAAATACGAATGTCCCGCGCCGGCGGCAACGATCAAGTAATCGTAGGGCACTTCAAAATCGGGCATCGTCACAGTCCGGCGGGAGAGATCGAAGCCCTGTACCGGGGCCAGCATCACCTCGACATTGGCACTCCCGCGAACGATCCAACGGATTGGCGCGGCAATTTCGCCAGGCGAAAGACCGGCCGTCGCGACCTGATACAGCAACGGTTGAAAGGTGTGGTGATTCTTTTTGTCAATCAGCGTTAGTTGTACCGGAAGGCGGGACAACATTCTTGCCGCCTGTAAGCCGCCAAATCCAGCGCCCACGATGACGACGCGCGGCTTGTTGCGGTCGGGCATTGTACAAGTCCCCTACCAGTATAGATTCGAAATCCCCGTTGATGGAGTCGGAAACTTTATGGGCCCAGTTTGTTACAACATTAGCGACCGCCGCTCCTCGAATCAATCGGCGTTTTTCCCTTCGATCAGATAGGATGACCGAATCAGGGGCCCTCGACTGTTTTGGACTCGAAGACAAATCAACCGCTCGCCGTCGCTGAAACGGGCAGCCGTGAAGTGCCTGTAGCGGAGAATCGTCGCACGTTCCCCCGTGAGCGCTGGCTTCGCTTCATCGCCCCTTCGGTTGCCGACTTGTTCTTCATCGCCATCCTCTTTTCTTTGAGTTGCGGACGCGCAGGCGTGCGCCTGCTCAACGACGCGGGTATTGGCTGGCACATTCGCAATGGCGAGCAGATTCTACAAACGCGGCACATCACCCGGGTTGACTTGTTTTCTTCCACCATGGCTGGGCACGCGTGGTATGCGTGGGAATGGCTTTACGATGTCATCATCGCAGCCGTCCACCATTTCACGGGGTTGAATGGCGTTGTCTTCTTTACCGCCATCGTGATTGCCGCCACGTTTTCTCTCACTCTCAGAGTGGCATTGAGGCGCGGCGCGGGATTGCCGCTCATGATTGCCCTGCTGGTCCTCTCCATCGGCGCGGCCAGCATACATTTTCTGGCTCGTCCTCATGTTTTGAGTTGGCTCTTTGCCGTCGTCTGGTTTCATCTGGTGGATTCAGACGCCGCCGCGCCGAGTCCACGCGAGCTTCACCGTTTGTTCTGGTATCCGTTCCTCATGCTGCTTTGGGCTAATCTGCACGGCGGGTTTCTACTCGGACTTGTTCTTCTCGCGATCTACTTGATCGGAGGGCTGATCCAATTCTTTTCGAGGCGCAAAACACACGAAAAAGAAGACCGCTCCCTGATTCATGTCAAATTGAAGCGATTCGCATTAGCCGTTCTCGCATCGTTCGCTGCGAGTTTGATCAATCCATTCGGGCTCAAACTCTATTCTCACATCTATGAGTATCTGACGAATCGCTTCCTGATGGATCACATTGACGAGTTTCTGTCGCCAAACTTTCACAACATTGCGCCGCAGTGCTTTGCGGCATTGCTGCTAATTACTCTGATAGCGCTGGCAGGCGCGCGAGAAAAACTTATTCCTGCGAGGCTGCTGGTGGTTATTTTCGCCGCTTATAGCGGGCTATATTCGTCCCGCAACTTGCCGGTTTCCTCGATCCTGCTGGTGTTAATTGCAGGACCGCTCCTGACTAAGAAAATCGCGAGCGGCGCAAAAAACCAGAACATCGCATCTCCACTGAGAAAACTACTTGCCCGTATGGATTCGTTTTCCAGCCGCATGAACCTCACGGAATCATGGCTTCGCGGACATCTGTGGCCGGCGCTGGCAGTTATTCTCGGCGCTTCGATCTGTTTGCACGGCGGAAGAATTGGCAATCGGCAATGGATGAATTCAACATTCAGCCCTGAACGTTTTCCCGTACAAGCAACAAACAGGATTGCGGCGCGACAAATACACGATCCCATTTTCTGCCCGGACTATTGGGGGGGCTATTTAATTTACCGGCTTTACCCGCAGACCCGGGTCGTCATGGACGACCGCCATGACCTGTATGGCGAGAATTTCGTGAGGCAATATTTGCAAGTGATCCATGTCGCACCGAGGTGGAGCGAGGTTCTTGACCGGCAGCACGTGGATTGGGTGCTGACGCCAACCCAGTCATCGTTGGCAAATGTTCTGAAGTTGTCACCGCACTGGGTTATGGATTACGAAGACTCGACCGCAAGCCTGTTCCGGCGGATGCGATGAGCATCCTGCATGCATAGCGGCAGGCGTCCGATTACGCGCGGGGGCCCATTCAAGCCTTCATTTGGCTTGAGTGGCACCGCCAATGTTGAAGACCGCGAATTTCCGGATCGCGCACAGTGCAATTTTAGTTGGTATCTATGTCGAATCCGAGAATGGCATTGACTTCGACTGGCTGACCGCCTCGAAGCACAGGACGAAACTTCCAGGCCGGAAGCCCGGTGCCCCAGGTTCGCGCTGTTTCTTGGCGCTAACCTGGGAATTGTGTACTTTCAAGCAGGAGCGTGCGGGCGGCTCACCTTTGCGATCTTGCAAAGGTAGGAGCGATGAACGTGGGACTTCGTCCTTGACCCTCATTGATCCTTGTGCGATCACGCTTTCATTTTCTAGCCGTGGACTGGCCGCTCGTCGCGAATTTCGACGAGCGGAAGTTGGGGTGTGTATCAGGAGATTTTTCGCAGCCATGTTCCAATCTCGCTTCGAGGCCGCCGCTTGATTTTTTTAAACACAACTTTCTTGACAAGCGCCCGCTGCATTCAGACCGCACCGCGCGAGTGGGCTTACGCTACCCATTGGCCCGACTCCGAGCAGCGCAACCTTGCCCTCGCTCCTTGGACCGACTACTACAACCATCTTCGGCCCCATGGTAGTCTCAACTACCAGCCGCCCATCAGCCGCTCTGAACCAGGTACAACGTCTTGATCATCTACAGCCACCCGCCTTTTATTGTGCACTTGTCGGACCGAAGTGGCCAGGGCGATGCCCATCGACGACCACTCTTCTGTGCAGGTAGATCATCGCCCGGACCGAGATAATCAAAGGCAAATCCCGCACACCGGTGGCACACGTCACCTCTATAACGATGAGTCTTTATGCAAGCTTTCCTGCCAGTACGGCTGGTCGGCCGTCAGTCACACTACCTGACTATTTTTCGAAAACACTTATCGGTCGCTTCACTTGTTGAACGCTGAGGATTTCACCGCCTACAAAATCGACTACAGCGCTGTAGACGGAAAACCAGAAGTGAAGTTCAAGTCTTTGAAAATATTGGTCGGCCCTAGCAGACGATTTTCGAACTTTTC
>JBOGLA010000042.1:0-227003 GCA_050746185.1 Terriglobales bacterium
CGACCATTCCGGACCCGCTGGGCGACCTCACTCAATTGGGCGCGATCGGGTACGACGACGAAGTCGATCGTCAGCCCGCCAGCGGGCCGCGCCTCGGTCGGGCCGGTGATGGTCACCAGCGTTCCTCCGGATCGAATCAGGCTTGCGGCCCGCTTCGCGATGTCGCCGCCGAGGACATCGAAAACCAGATCGACCCTGCCGACATCTTCTAGGGCGTCGTTATCGAGGTCGACGAACTCCTGTGCGCCGAAGTCGAGAGCCGTCTGACGGCCGCCAGCGCGCCCGGTGCCGATGACGTACGCGCCGGCCTCACGTGCGAGTTGGCTCGCCATCGAACCGACTACGCCGGCCGCACCGTGCACGAGGACGGTCTGCCCCGCGCGAAGGCGGCCGTGCTCGAACAACCCCTGCCACGCGGTCAGGCCCGGCATCACAAGGGCCGCGCCCACTGTGAAGTCAACGTCACCCGGTAGCGGCGTGAGGTTGCGTGCCTCGACGGCCACATACTCCGCCAGCGTGCCGTCGCGATACCAGTCCGTGAGGCCGAACACCCGCTGTCCAATCGACAGCCCCGTCGTGCCATAGCCGAGAGCGGTGACCACGCCGGCCAGTTCGTGTCCGGGGATTGAAGGCGTCCGGTCAAGGCCGAGGCGATCGGTCCAGGTCGAGGGCCATGTCAGCTCATCCCCGGTGAATCCCGACGCATGAATCTGAACAACGACGTCGTTTATCGCCGCCTGCGGCTCGGGCCGCTCCACCAGCTTCGCCCCGGCCGTTCCCACAGCCTGATCCGTCACCACAATCGCCTTCATCGGTCAGCTCCAGTCGAGTTCTTGCGTGTGGTAGTCGCTCCATCCGCTGTCCCAAGAAGGGTTACCGGAGAAAATACGGGAAAATACGGGGACAGGAAAATACCGGGACGGACGGTACGTACCCCAATTCATTTCTCCAGAAAAACAGGAAACCTCCCGTCTGTCCCCGGGGTCTTCAGCTCACCTTTTCATTCGAAGCCTCGAATCCATGTCGTATTGCCGCTTCAAGTACATCAATGTTTATATCCTTTAGGGTTTTGAACTTGATGCAATATCCGCTCACGCTCGCCTTGCCTAGTGTTTTCCCATATGTTTTGGCTAAGTATGTCTTATCTTTGAGACCAAGGATGTAGACAGAGATTCCAGTTGTGTTTGCGCTCATGCCAATTTGAAAAAACTCTCTCGTTTTTCCATTAGCATATTTTATCGCGTGCAATCCATAACCTATCGTTGGGTTGCTGATAGTTTTATTTTTGCTGTCTTTACCGTCGTCGAACCATAATTTACATCCTGGTAACACTTGAACTGTGAGCAGGTGCAACTCTTGCATGTTGCCGCGTTTTGGTTCAGGTTGGCTGGCAATATACTTTTTGATTTGTTCTTGTACGTTCATATAAACCGGGATCTCCCATTTGACGAGTTGTTCGTGGTGTAAAACAAAAGTTGTGGGCCATTTCCATTATTGTATTCCCGGCGCTCGGATATCCACCCGCCGAGACGTTGCACAAAAGCCCTGCAACGCCTACGAATAGATCCCGGGCGCGCCTCATGTCCAAGCTTTTGCACGTACTCAATGTATGTCCCAGGATTAAACAGTGGGATGCCTGATGAGATGACCATGTCGGCTCCTTTCCTCCGAGCTTTGCTCGCTTCGAGCGCTTCCAACTCTACTTGCTCGTTAGGAGCCGACACGGTTATGTCATCAGGCTAAAAGCCCCAGCCTTCGCAAAGAACGCGAAAGGCTGGACCACCCGCCAGCGCGCTATTTTACAGGGGCGGCTGAATTGGCTTGGGAAGAGGCCGGTGTTCCTACTTTGCGGACAGCCTGGTCAACTACGGCGTAGAGAAGCTGGTCATGATCCAGCTTGGCCTGCTGCTTGATGTATTCGCCCGCTTGTTTTCCCGCTGCCTCGCTGGCGGGGAGGACGAGGTTGCGCTTCTGGGCGGAGAAGGCGGCGAGGTCCTGCACCATGTCGAAGAACTTATCTTCGTCCTTGCCGCTCATGTGCCAGGCCTCGGACACGGTCAGAGGGAGAAGCTGCTCGATGGTCCAGGGGTGAGTTTCGGCAGCCTCGTTGGCTTCCGGTTTGATGTTGACCGGGGAGGATGACTCGGGTTGCTGGGCAATCCCGGGGATACTCCCCAGGGAAAGCATGCCCGCAGTGGCCAGGCAGAGGACGAAGGTACGGATGAGAGAGGTCATGGCAGACGATTTCCTTTCGTGCAGGTGTAGGTATGGCTAGTGGTGGTCATAATCCCGTTGGTCCCGTTCCTGTCTCTGATGCGCCTCGCCTATGACGGCGCCAATGCCCGCGCCGGCAGCGCCGCCAATAATCGTTCCTTTTAGGCCTCTGCCGAAGATCGCGCCAAGTACGGCTCCGCCCGCTCCGCCAATGAGAGCTCCCTGGCCGGGGCCGATGCCGCCCCGGTTGTAACGCCGATCATAGGACCGGTCATAGCGCTGATCGTAGGACCGGTCATAGCGCTGGTCGTAGGATTGGTCATAGCGGGGATCGTAGTACTGCCCGCCTCTGCCACCATCGCGCATGCCATTGTAGAACTGCTGATTGTCTCGATTGTCGCGGCGATCCCTGTGCTGGGCCATTACGGGTAGGACGCAGGTGGCCAGCAGCAATGACGCGACAACCGTAGATGCAAGTACCTTCATGATTTCTCTAGGATGCAAATTCGTGATGGAAGGGATATAAAACTTTTGAGAGGAAAGCTCAGCCCCGGAGCGCCGACACAAAACGGCAAGAACACGACTCCCCGCATTTTGAAAATTCCTTTCGTAACTGCGTTAGCCTTAGGGCTAATCTACAGTCCGTTCACCCGCCGGCCTTCCTATTTGATTGAGATCATGGGCACGGCCAGCAAGGCGGCGAGGACTCCAATCGCTTTCCAGCGGGTGAAGCGTTCGCGCAGAAAGAATCGCGCCAGAAGAACGGTAACCACCGGATACAGCGAAGTCAGCACCACAGCCTCATCCAGACGGCCGGCCTGGCTCGCGCGAATGAAAAGCACGCTCCCGCTCACATCGAGACACCCGGCGAGCGCGGCTAATTGCACGCGGAAGCGGTCGGCATCGCGGAATGTTTGCCAGAGAAGCACGATTGCGCCCGTGAGCAATAAAGAAGCCGCGCGCGAGGCCGCCGCAATCCAGAAAGCGGAACCGTTCCCCGCCTGCTTGATGCATAAGAAGAAGCCGGCAAAACCGATGCCCGCGGCCAATGCCAATCCAATATTATCCGGCGCGCCGGCATCGTCGGGCCGCGAGACCAGCCATATCCCGAGACCTGCCAACAAAAACCCCGCTATCTGGATTGGATGTGGAAGGCCTTCGAAAAAAATTGCGAAGGCGGTTGGGATGGCTGCACCCACCACGGCTGAAACGGGCGCGGCAAGTCCCATGCGCCCGGTCGAGAGCGCGCGATAAAACAGCGCCAATGCCGCTCCTCCCGACAGTCCGGCCGCCAGAGCCCAGGCGAGGCTGCGGTGAGAAGGGAGCACGGAATGTTGCGCGATTGCCAAGGCGGTAACAAAGAGCAATCCGCTGCCGTGGGCGATGGCAGTGATCAAGAAAGCATTGGCGCTCCGGGATGCATATCCGCCAATGAAGTCGCTGGCGCCCCAACAGGCAACCGCTGCCAGACTGAAGGCGAACGGGGCGATTTGAAAGGATAAGTGCATTTTCTGGGGTGAGAGAGAGTAGCATGGCGAATCGCGGAGGGTTGTGGGCAGGTCCCGGCCCCTACGTTTGGGGTGCTGAAAGTCGCGCTTCTTCAAAGGGTTGAAGATACTGGAACTACCCATAGTGTCGGCGAGGCCCGGTTGTGGCTATAATCCCGATCATGAGCCTAACTGAACAGATTCAGAGTGATATTACCGATGCGATGCGGGCACGAGATGAGTTGAGGCTCTCGACACTCCGGATGGTTAAGAGTGCGCTCAAGAATCGTGAGATTGAAAAAATGGCGCCGCTTGACGACAAAGAGGCGCAGCAGGTGTTGAGCACGCTGATCAAGCAGCGCAAAGAATCAGTAGAACAATTCACCAAGGGCGGGCGCCAGGAGCTCGCCGACAAAGAAACCGCGGAGATTGCCATGATCGAAGCCTACATGCCGAAAGCCGCCGGCGATGATCAAATCGTTGCCGGAGTGAAAGCTGTAATCGCTGAAATGGGATCGCCAACGCTCAAAGACATGGGAACGGTGATGAAAAACGTGATGGCGCGTTTTTCAGGCGCCGACATTAGAGTGGACGGCAAACTGGTGAGTGACGTGGTCAAGAAGGAACTCGCCCCGAAATAATGGAGCGCGTCGCCGGATCCGACGCGCCTGGCGGTTCGCGTTCCAGAGACATCTTGAGACTCTGTTTCAATATGAGACAGTCGCAATTCTTCGCAGGATTGGCCGGCCCTAGATAATCCTTTCTAATCTTCAACTTGGAACTGAATAGCTTTGGCTTCGCTCGTGCAGAGGTTTTACCGTGCGGTTCGGCGCCCGAGCCATGCTAACCGGCAGACTTGGGAGCCGTATCCGCTTCAATCTTTGAGATCGAGGAATATCCTTGGCCAAGGCTGCGATGGCGACAGCCCGTTCCGTGCGGGATAACTCCATGGGCAAGCTTGCCAGGTTTTTCCCCGACGCGATGCCGCTTCGTATTCCCGTCCGCCTGACCCGCATGGCGAATCAGGGAACGCCCTTCACTGAAACAACCGTGATTGAATTTGGGACCGCCCGCGAAGTTTTATTCGCCTCCACGCTTCCGCTGGAATTTGCGGACATGCTGCGGTTACAAAATTCCGATGGCACGATTGACGCGGAAGCGTGCGTTGTAGCATTGCAATATAACGGGGCGCGCACCGCGGTGGCGGCACGTTTCAAAGATGCGGTGGCGGCCTGGATTGTGAAGCAATGACGGTGACCGCCAGACCAGGAATTGAAGAGCCGGCGCCTTTCGACAACGAGGCCGAATGGCGCGTTGCCCATCTCATCTATCCGTTGTACCGCGCCCTGGCGCGTGAGTGCATCATTGACGTTTTTCCTTGCGCGCAACTTGAAAATGAAATTGACCCTCGGGCCGAGGGTTCTCTTGCCCCGGTTCGTGACTGGTTCGTGAAAATGGACGAATTGGTTCAGGTTCACCAGCTTCGCCATTTCCTGCAAACCACTACTCTTGCCGGGGATGAGGCGTTGCAGGGCCTCATTCTTCACCATCTTCGAAAACAAGAACGAAATGAATCTGACCGCAATAAAATAGATTTCCTGCTGGTGCAGTATTTCTCGCTTTGTGTTTCTCCCCGGTTAAGGGATAGCGAAATTGATCTGTCACACGTCGCGCAAATTCTCGAACCCGTCCTTGGGCAGTTTGATGCGGAGGCTTCCGAATGGCTGGCGCCGCTGGATGCGCTGACGGCCAAATCCGGAAGTTGCCGGACTTTAAAGGAACTCTTTACCAGCCGCATCATCGAGCAGGGAAGGAAGTTGAAGGACGCCGCGGGAGATAAATATTTTTTGCCCGCTGCAATGGCGGCATTTACCAGGTTTGGATTTCTTTTGCGCCGAAGCTTTTTTCGGCTCATGCATCAGGACCTGAACGCGATTCTGGATGGTTTGCGCGAACTCGAAGCCCGCGGCGTCGAAGGGCTGGACTGTCGCAGAGCGCAGTTTTCCGCCTTTGAACCCATGGCCCGGCTGCGCATGATTTGCCAGTCATGGAAAGTGATGTTCCACGCGGAATATTCCGCCGGCCAACCCCTCTGCCTTCTGGTAGATTTGCGGACGGTGGTGGAGGCTGCTTTAGCCAAGTCCCAGTCAAAGGCTAACCTCGGAGTTCCAGCCGTCAAAATGAAGAGTTTCGCGGCCGCCGCGGGTGCGGCCGGCAGATCGGGCGCAACCCCGCTGCCGGATTTCGAAGTCAAGGACTTCGCTCCTCACGGGGAAACGGGATCGTCGTCCGGCGCTTTTGGCGCCGCCAATAATAAAGACTCTGATTTCGATTAAATTGGAATGGAGAGCGATACTTGGATCAGCCGACTGTTTTAATTATTTCGAATGAGGCGGAATTCTCGCATGCCATCACTTCGCGCTGGCAGCTTGAACACAGCGTACCTTCATTCACGCTGATGAGCGGCGATCTTTGCCCTGGACTCAATTCAGAAGGATTCGACGCAGCCATCGTCGGCGGGCTTCCTGCCGCTGAGTGGCCTCCCATAGTGCGGGCGCTCGAAAATTGCGGCAAAGCGGTTCTGTTGGTTGGGAAACCCGATACGTTGACGCTTCCCGCAAGTTCCGCGAAATCCCGATTACTGGCATTGGAACGCGATGGACAGTGGTTGGATGCCATCGTTCTGATCCTTACCGAATCTCTCACTGTGGCGCAGTTCGCAGGCAGAACTCAGCAGCTTGAAAAGAAAAATGCTCTGCTGGCCAGAGATGCGGCGCTCGGCCGCTACATTTTGGAAATGCGTCACAGCCTGAACAATGCCCTCACCTCGGTTTTGGGAAACTCAGAGTTGCTGCTGCTTGAGCCCGAGACGCTGGCACCGCTGGACCCGGGGATACGCTCTCAGATTGATACCATCCGCAACATGGCCTTGCGCATGCACGAGATTCTCCAGCGATTTTCTTCCCTGGAAAAAGAGCTGAACGTCGCCGAAAAACAGGCCGCCAAAGAAGTCAAAGCAAGA
This sequence comes from Terriglobales bacterium, assembly GCA_050746185.1. Lineage (GTDB taxonomy): Bacteria > Acidobacteriota > Terriglobia > Terriglobales > Acidobacteriaceae > PALSA-188. The sequence goes on from JBOGLA010000042.1 coordinate 6,724, forward strand.
GCCCACGCCGCCTCAACGACCGCCTGAACGCCATGTTGTTGCAAGGAGAAAATGTCGTATTAAACATACCCACACAACTATTTCCACCCTGACAGCCGAGATTCTTTATATCGTGGGCTGACCCCCCGGCGGTCTCTGGAAATCAGATGGAAGTTTGTGCCATCGTGGTTGTGGGCACGCGAAGCCGGGCCTTCCTAACTTGCGGCTATGGCTTGCTGCTTCTTGTATCGCAGGGCAATGTTCATGAAGATGTTTCCGCTGGACGTGTCGAAGCACAACACCATCGCTTCCGTATCTTCTGTGCTCTTGGATCCGGAATCCGAAGTGAGCAATGTGGGGGGGTGCACGCGAAAATGGAATCCCTGATCGTTCAAGGTTGCGACGGCATTGCCAATTACCTGATTGGCCAATTCACATACAGCTTCCGGGACAAGGCTGTCGGTTTCGGGCAACTCCGCGCCGGCGAACCGGCTGGCCACGCGCCGCGCGGTTGCCGGATCGAGATCAAAGATGATTCTTCCTTCGATGTCACCGGTCAGCCAGACGAGGGCGGCAACGCCTTTTCGGCGGTAGGCTTCCTCTTCCATGCTCAGGTGTCCGATTGACATGGGGGATTTTAATCCTGGAGCCAGCACCGCGTCGGCTGCATTGATGAACGGTTGAATCAACTCCATTTTCATATCAGGCCCCGGCTCCGGCCGCATCGGCAACAGCGCCGTCATCCCCGAGCACGTACTTGATGACTTCATACAATACTTCGGGCTTGACGGGCTTTTGCACGAAGTGACGGGCGCCACGCTGCAACGCCGCCACGATATTTTCCTGGTACCCGACGGAAGAAACCATGACGATCCGCGCTTCGGGATGCTGCTGCACGATTTTCTCCGCCGCCTCAATCCCTTCCATCTGCGGCATGGTGATGTCCATGAGCACGATGTCAGGGTTGATGCGGGTATATTCGGTGATTGCGGCCAGGCCATCTCCGGCTTCCCCGGCTACTTGCCCGCCAAAAGTCTCAATAATGCGAGCCAGGTTTTTGCGGGCGAAAACCGAATCGTCCACAATGAGATACCGAACCGGCTGCCCATCTTTACTTCGTCGAACTGGCACAAATTGTTCCATATAAGCACCCTCCAGTGCCGTAAATCCCCCAGCAACAGCTTCGAATCACGTTCTTCTTTAGAGCTTTCCCACCCCAGCCGACCTGCCGCTCCGGGAAAGACTTCTATCCCGTACCGGCATGCAATTGCCCTGCAAGGTTTCGGCGAGCGCTTCCAACTCGACCACGCGCACCGCGTATCCCCTTTCAACGGCGGCTTTCGGCATGCCAAAAACTACGCAGGATCCCTCACTCTGAGCTATCGTCATTCCCCCGGCCGCCTTTACCATTCCCATGCCTTCCGCGCCGTCGTCCCCCATGCCCGTCATCAGGACTGCAGTGCCGCGATCGGCAAAGTCCTCGGCAAGGCTCTGGAACAGCACGTCAACCGAGGGCCGATGACCATTGACCCGGGCCTCATCGCTCAGAACGACGATATTTCCGAGGGGCATCCGCTTCATTCTTATATGGCGATTGCCGGGGCAAATAAGCACTCGTCCGGGCAGCAGGAGATCGCCGGACTGCGCTTCCTTGACTTTAATCCGGCAATTTTCGTCCAACCGCCGGGCAAACATCTCGGTAAAACCCTCAGGCATGTGCTGAACCACCACAAAGGCGCCGGGGCAATCGGGTGAAAGCTGGGCCAGCAGATATTGCAGAGCTTGCGGCCCTCCGGTCGAAACGCCGATTGCCACAAAGCGGGTAGGCTGCCTTTTCGAATCGGGAGCCAATTTCTGGCCGGCCTGCAAAGTACCGGCAAGAACAGGGATATAAACCCCCCGGCTTTCAGCGGCAGCTTTGATCTTGCTAATAAGATCACGCGCAATTTCCGGCATTCTGGCGGAAACGTCCCGCGGCTTTGCAACAAAGTCAAAAGCCCCCATAGACAATGCTTTGAGCGTGACCGAAGCGCCCGCGGTGCTGTGTGAGCTGACAACTACCACCGGCACCCGGAAACGCTTCATTATCTCCTTCAACATTTCGAGGCCGCCCATGCCGGGCATCTCCAGATCCAGAGTCACCACCTGCGGCTTCAACTCTTCAAGCTTCTTGAGGCCGAAATTTCCGTCCATTGCCGTGCCGACGACCTGTATGGAGCTATCGGTCTCGATGATCTGCGGGATTAACTTGCGCATCAATGCGGAATCGTCAACCACCAGCACGCGGACTGTCGGGGGCATCGGCATCATCATTGGCCGGCTCCCGCCGCCGCGCTCGCGAATTGCGACCGCTCCGCCTGTGAAAGAAGCAGTTCGGTGCATGCGGCCGCCCCGTCCTGCTCCGACCGGGATTTGGAGAATCGCTCGACGATTGCGGCAAGATTCATGATAAGTACCACGCGTCCATCGCCCAGAATTGAGGCTCCGCTCACCAGGTCTGTTGTCACGGTATGATCGTCCAGGGCTTTGATCACCAGTTCTTCTTCTCCCTCCAGCGAATCTACGATTAGGCCAAGTTTGCGTTCTCCAACCGCAATCACCAGCACGAAAATTTTTGGCGAACCTCCTGATCCCTCACGATGCGAACGTCCCATGCGCATGACGGAAAGCACCTCGTTGCGCAATTGCAGGACTTCGTAGGACTCAACCCGGTGCAGGTCAGATTCAAAGGCTCGCGCAATTTCCGCCACGGCGTTCAGCGGAATTGCGTATAGCCGTTGCTCTACATGGAACAACAGGGCTTTAATGATTGCCAGCGTCAACGGCAGTTTCAGATGGAAGGTTGTGCCTTCTCCCATCCGGGTCTGGATGTCCACCGTGCCCTTCAGCCTTTGCAGAACGCTGCGGGCGATATCCAAACCCACACCTCGACCGGATATTTCTGTCACTTCTTCGGCGGTGCTGAAGCCGGGACGGAATACCAGATCAATCGCCTCGGTATCGGTGAGGCGCTCGGCTTCCGCCGGACTGATAATTTCCTGTTTCAGCGCCTTGGCTTTCACCTCTTGCGGATCAATTCCGCCTCCGTCATCGCTGATGGAAACAATCACATGGCTGGCATGGTGGTAAGCATCGAGCCGCAGGGTGCCTTTTTCCGGCTTGCCATTCTTACGGCGTTCTTCGGGAGTTTCAATGCCATGGCTCACGGCGTTGCGGACGATATGCGTCAGAGGTTCGGCGATGGCGTCCAGCAGGCTCTTGTCCAGATCAGTCTCCTGGCCCTTCGCCACTAACTCAACCTCTTTGCCGCACTGTTTGGCCACGTCCCGTACCATACGGGGAAAACGGCGGAACAACTGCTCCACCGGAACCATCCGCACTTTCATCACTGAGCGTTGCAGGTCTCCGAGGACTCGCGACTGAAATGCCATGGCATCGGCGAACTTGCCGCGAATGGCCTCCCGGGGGTGAAGTTTGGCGAGTTCATTGAGCGCCTGTTGCAGCATGGACTTTCCAATGATCAGCTCCCCTACAAGGTTCAAAACCGTGTCAATGCGGGCTGAATCCACGCGCAAGATGTTCTCCGCGCTGCGGTGAGGAACTTGGCCTGGCGCATCTTCCATTTCCGCCAGAGCGACCGCCGAACTGTGGCTTGCAGAATTCGGGAGTTCAGGATCTGGAGTTTTGGGATTCGCAGCTTCCGGGGATGGGGCGACGGGTTCACTCGCGGTGCAGTGTGCAGCGCCGTCCGTCGGTTCTTCCAAGGAGGGTTTGCCTGCCTGGAGAACTTGAATATTTACTTCAGAAATGATGGTGGGAATGTGGCTTCGCGAAGCGACCATACTTTCGCTGTGCTCGCTGGCCACGAGCAGGAACAGCTGCTTGTTGCTCCCCTCCTCGCCCGGTTCCGGCCGGGCTCCGAGAACCCTTCCAAGCTTGTTCAACTCTAAAGTGATGAGTTGACGCGCCGCCATGGGCATGGCGCACAGAGCGTCAATTCGTGCCGCAAGCTGGTAAACATTCGCTCCGTGTTCCGCCGCTTCGCGGATCGCGATTTTTTCGTATTCGGTCCAGACGACCGGTGACGGAAGCGCAGTCTTCGCGCGTCGTGATTTGGACCTGGTCCCGGTCAAGCCGCGAACCATTTCTTTCATGGCGGCGACGGAGGGCTGCCTGGCGCCATGGTGATATGCAGCAAGCATGGCGTCAAAAGTGTCAGCCGCGCAAAAAGCGATCTCCGCCAGAGAGACGTGTTCCGGGACGGCTTCAGCCGCCAGGGCATCTTCCAACTCGTGTGCCAGTTCGCTCAGCTCATGAAAGCCACAAGCCGCGGCGTCACCCTTTAATGTGTGCACGGCGCGGCGCATGCTGCGCATAGTCTCAACATCGCCAGGGAGCTTTTCCAGCTTCAGCGCCGCTTCATTCAATGCCTGGAGCAATTCGCGCGCGGTCTCGAAAAAAAGTTCGCGAAGTTCATTACCCGGCCCGTCTGAGAACTTCGTCATCGCTGCCCCCCGATGTGCTGGTAGGCGGTCCCGCTATCCCGGTAGAGCAGTGTGAATTTGTCGCTGAGGCCGCGAAGACTCTCCGCATGGCCGACAAACAAATATCCCCGCGGATTGAGGCAGCGCGCGAATTTCTCCACCAGCCGTGTCTGCTCCGGCGCGTCAAAATACATCATCACATTGCGGCAGAAAATGATGTCGTTGTGTTGCGGCAGATATTCGGTCTTCAGATTGTGAAAGTCGAAATGAACCAGCTCCTTTACGGCTTTCTTTATGACATAACGCTCGCCTACCTTGTCGAAGTAACGCAGCCGGTAGCTGTAGTCCACGGAGGACATCTGGCCCTCCGAATAACTGCCCTCCTGTCCCGCCCGCAGAACCGAATAGTTAAGGTCACTGGCCAGAATTTCGACCTTCCAGGGGCTGGGAACAAGCGGCTTCGGCCAGACCATCGCTGCCGCCGCCCCAAAACGGAAGTGATAGTTATGTAGCGCATCAGCCACCAACATCGCGATGGTATAGGGTTCCTGCCCGGTCGAACATCCCGCGCTCCAAATCCGCAGGAAGAATTCTCCGCTTTCCTTCTTTTGCCGCAACAGATCAACCAATATGTGCTGCTGGAACAGCTCCATCTGCGCTTTGTTGCGGAAAAAACTGGTTTCGTTGATGGTGAGATCTTCCAGCAGCTTGGAGAGTTCCTGTTTGCCCGCGTCGCTGATCAGAAGCCGGTAGTAACTGTAAAAGGAATCGAGCCTGCAATCCCTGAGTCTTCGCTGGAGGCGGTCTTGCAGAAAGTGGGCGCGCCGGGCATCAAAATGCATGCCGCATTCCTGATAGACAAGCGCCTGTAAAAGCTTCAATTCGGAATCAGAAACCTGCATCGCGAGGGCTGGTGTGCTCATTGACTCTCTTCCGGTTGATAATGGTTTGCTATTTTGCCGCGACCGCTTTGGAGACTTTTGCCGCAGCCGCGGGATGGGCTCTCGCCGGCGTCTTCGTACTCCGCTGGAGCCCGCTGTATTCGAGCAACCTGGACATATCGAGCAACACGATCAGGCGGCCTTTGTACTTTCCCAGCCCGGTTACGCAGTTCAGCCCACCTTCCTCATATTGGGTGGGAGAAGGCTCTATATCGCCAGCCGGAACTTTCAGCACTTCCGACGCCGAATCCACGATCAAACCCGAAAGACGGCCATTGTGTTCGACAACCAGAATCCGGTTACGGCGGCTGCTTATGATCTCTTTCTCTCCCAGCCGCTTTCGCAGATCAATGACGGAAACGATTTTTCCGCGAAGATTGATCACGCCTTCCACGTAATCCGGCGCATCCGGAACCGCAGTGATTTCCGGCACGCGCACGATTTCATGCAACGAAACGATAGGGACGCCGTAAGTTTCGCGCCCCACGCGGAATCCGACAATTTGCAGTTCATGGCTCATGCGTAAAGCCCGGTTTCAGACTCTGGCGCCGGCGGCAGCCGGGCGCGCGATGCCCCCGCGTCCTCGCGTCCGAATTTCCTCGCCCATCAGCGCCCGCTCCATTTGCTCCAGAGCAAACCGTCCCATGGAGTCCATAAGCTCGCGTGACATCTTCGACATTTGTTCCGCGGAGGCTGCCAACTCCGTCGAGCCGGATGTCGTCTGTTGCACCAGTTCCCGCATGCGTTCCATTGCCTTCACCACTGCATGCGCCCCGGAAGCCTGTTCTTCGACCGCCGAATTGATTTCATGGGTAATTTCGTTCAACCGCGTCGTCGCCCGCGCAATCTGCGAAGAACCATGAGACTGCTCATTCGTTGCGGCGCCGATTTCCTGGGCGAACTTATAAACCTCAGTCACTACGTTGGAAATTTTTCGCAGCGCCCCGTTCAATTCTTCTCCAAGCCCCAATCCCTCATTCACGATGCCGGTGCTCTCTTCCATATTCTCTACGGCTTTTCTGGCTTCTTTCTGAATGCTCTGGATAAGTTCCGATATCTCTTTGGTGGACTGAGCCGATTTTTCGGCCAATTTTCTGACTTCGTCGGCAACCACCGCGAAGCCGAGCCCGTGTTCTCCGGCGCGTGCCGCCTCAATCGCGGCGTTCAGTGCCAATAGGTTGGTTTGCTCCGCGAGGTCATCAATGACCTCGATGATCTTGCCGATGTCGTCGGCACGCTGGCCTAGAACATCAATGATTTCTCCTGACGAGCGGATCGTCGTGTTGATCCGGTTCAAGCCATCGGTCGCCTTTTCCATCGTCGTGATGCCGCTGTGCACCTCTTCACGGGAGCGGTTAGAGATGTCGAGCAGCACCTTTGCCGTGTCGGCGACCCTCTGGATCGAGGCCACCATCTCGTCAATGGATGCCGAGGTTTCGCTTACGCTCGAAGCCTGCACCTGCGTGCTCTTGACCATGTTCTGCACGTTGACGCTCATTTCGTGCATGGTGCTGGTGACCTCATCAATAGCGGACGAGGTTTGCAGACTGATCTTGGCGGATTCGTCGGACGCACCCGCAACCTGGCTTGAGGCGCTCGCCACCTGAGAAGATGCGTCGCGCACATTACGCACAAGGTTCCGCAGCCCTTCGATCATGCGCGCGAAAGCGTTTCCAAGAGTGTCGTTGGGCGACCGCGGCTGAACCTCGACGGCCAGGTTCCCTCCCGCAATAGCTTCAGAAACGGCCGCCATTTCTTTCAGATAAGTGACCATGTTGCCGAATGTGCGGGAGAGTTGCCCGATTTCATCGTCGCGCTGAACGTCAATCTGGTGTTCCAGATCGCCATTGTTCGCGATCTGTTGCGCCACCTCCATCAACTGGTTCAAGGGATCTGTGATGGATTTGGCGGACCGGTACGCAATGACGATGCCCAATGCCAGTGCAATCAGCGTGCTCAGTAAAGCGACGCCGACGGTCCACCGGCTTGCGGTTTCATCCGACGCGCGGCGTTCATCCAGCACCTTCTTGTTTTCCTGGTCTGCCGCATCCAGCGGATCGGTGGAGTTTTTTATCCAGGAAGAAGCGTCCTTTTGCAGATAGAAGATTTGCAATGCGGCAACGGTGGAATTCCCGGAATCTACCTCTTTCCGCTTTTCCAGCAGCGGCGCTGCAAAATCCGTAGCCCACACATTTTCATTTTGTTGCACCTTGTTGAGTTGTTCGCGCTCCTGGTCTGACGCTATCTTTAGTACCTGCTGAAATTGTTCGTTCAGCTGACGCTGCCCGTCATTCATACGGTCAACTTCGCGCGTGTCTCCGCTGAGCAGGTAGCTGCTTAAAAACAGGCGGTCCTGCATCATCTGAAATCTAATCTTGTCATTCGTCTCGGCGATCTGAAGGGCCTGAGCCGCCGCGGCTTTTGTGCTTCGCTCCCTGTACATCGCCACAATGTTGACGAGAAACAGAATCACGACCATCAGAAGGATGGCTCCGAAATTCCAGTAGAGTTTCCTGCCAATCGTCATCGCTGCTCCTTCATCGTCAAACTCCTTAAGCGTGGTTATTCCGGTGGCGCGAACTTGATTTCAACTGTCTCCGTACTCGCGGCGCTGGCAGCTTCGAATTTCCATTTCTTTACCGCGTCCATTGCCGCGTTCACCAGCACGGGATGGCCGCCTACCGCAGTCGTCGTCCTTACATTGCCGTTCGGAGCGATTACTACTGCCAGCCGGACGGTGCCGCTAATCCGCATTTTTCGAGCTATTTCCGGATACTCTGGAGTGACCTTTGACTTTACTTTCCTGCCGGAGCTCTCCTGGGCGGCGCACGGGACCGCATAACAAATCGAGACCGCAGGCAGCGCAAGCAAAATCGCCACAGCTCCTCGTGTAAACAATTGTTGGACTTTCCTCAAGGGAAGCACCTTTCCAGCGGCAGTAACCGGGGCAGGTCTGCCCATTCCTCGGCTCTGCGCCTGTTCTTTCTGTTGTAACCTTCCCCCCTTCTCGCAACAAATCCTTTTAGTTTCAGTGAATTACTTTGGTACTCGTAGAGAACGCAAACCCGCTAAACCCGAACGGCATCGCTCTCGAACGCGGGACCTCGCTCAAAATTGAGCCTCCGAGGCAGATCCCGACAGATTTCCAATCTCGACACCCTCTCGTCATTTCGCTTGACTCAAAATGAGACTTAGGGCTAATGTCCAATTATTCAATCAGTTGTAGGTGAAGAACACAGGAGTCGTCTCTGAAGGCACAACACGGAGAATTGCAACCAGATTTTGGGGCGCCGTCCCACATGCAAGACTCTTTTCAAGACCTATTATTGAGAATTTCGAATGCAGCAATGCAAAATGCGCCCGCATCGTCATTGATTCGATTTTTCTGCCAACAGACCCGCCAGTTTTTTCAAGTGGATGGCAGTTATTTCTGGCAGGTGATTAACCCCACCGAGTTTGTCGGTATCGAAGCCGATGGATTGATGGCTGACGGCTTCCGGGGTGCGCGGCTCAACGCAAGCCAGACGAACGCTGTGGCGGATGCGGTACGCAACCGCAAGACAACCTACTCCAATCAACCGGACTCCACCGACAATCACATGGCTTCGAGCTCATGCCAGTCAATTTTGGCAGCTCCTCTGATGGTGTCGAATGAGGCAGTTGGAGTAGTGGTACTGGTCCGCCAGAATGATGCCGATTTCTTCAACGACGACCTGGCCGTCAAAGCAACAGTTCTTGCCGGTCAACTGGCGAGTCTCTTGGAAGCGCGCCGTCTGTCGGAAAATTCACGCGAAGAGCACCGCCGCGCTGAGATATTGGCGGAGGTCGCCCACACCCTGCACACGGTTCCGGATCCCTCCGGCGTCATTGCGGCAGTGGCCGGCCGGCTTCGGATTCTGCTGCGGACTCAGTTGGTATCGGTTCTGATGCGCCGGGGCGCGAATATGGACCTTTGCGATATTTCTACCGACAGCCCGGAACTCGAAATATCGGTGCGGGCGCGGCACGACCGCAAGGGCCTTCAGTTCGCCGCCGAGTTGGCCAACCGGGCCCTCGCTGAAGATAAGGTGGTCTCTGTTTCGGTCGAGCAAGCGACCCACGTGCTTGGGGAATTAGTACCCTCCGGAGACCTCATCGCCGCCCCTTTTCGCACTTCGAACGCGGAGGGCGCCGTACTGGTTTATCCGCGGAAAAATGATCCCTTCAGCGACGACGAAAAATCTCTGGTTTCTGCGGTCGCCGGGTTCGGCGCCGTGGCGATTGCCAATGCGGAGTTGTACACCACAGCTCGCGGGCAGGCTCACGAACTTCACCAATTGCTGGACATTTCCGCGGAGTTGGGATCTTTGGGTGATCTCGAGCAATTCATGCGTCAGTTCGTTTTCCGGGCCAGCGACTTTCTTGGATTTGAACGTGCATTTGTTGGATTGTTGGAGGACAACGCGTTTCGCATCCGCTGGAAATTCAGCAATGGTGAATCTGCTCCGACAGACGCCATATTGCCTGATGGCGTGACCAGCCGCGCGCTGTTGAAAAAGGAAACATTCTCGACCGACCACCCGGCCGAGGTCGACGGAGCCGATGTTGAATTAATCGAAAAGTTCAAAGTGCGGCAACTGTTGGCGGTCCCGCTTCTTGGCACCGACGGAAATCTATTGGGAATGTTTGGAGTCCTCGACCGCGCGAATGGGGCGGACATTTCAGAGGAAGACATTCGCAGAGCCCGCTCCCTGGCTACCCAGGTCGCCATTGCCCTGGAAGTGACCCGCAATTTGCACGTAGCCGAGCAACATCGCCGCCGCGCCGAATCGTTGATGAGCATGGCGCTGGAACTTAGTTCACTCACCCGGGTTCCCGAACTGGCAAAGAGGTTTGTTTCCCATGGGGTCGCGGTGACTGCCTCATTGGCCGGCGCGCTGGTCGTGCAAAATGACGGGGCGATCCAAACCGTGGTGCTGCAAGCGCTGTCTGGGGAAGACGTAGCCGACCCCTCGCTTAACACTCGATTCGCATCCGCTGTTTCAAGGGCGTTGTCGCGGCGGGCTGAAACCGTCATTTCAGGACCGGCCTGCGATTTATTAGGTTCAGACATCGCCGAAGGGTTGAACTGGAGGGACTGCACCCTGGTTCGTCTGCTCAACTCCAGTGAAGACTTGATTGGCATTTTCTGCATGGCGAAGCAGGCAGGGCCCGATGATCAACCACTTCTCCAGGCCATTGCCGGCCATGCATCGGTGGCCCTCGAAAATGCCCGCTTTTTCGCAATGATGGATCGCGCGAACCGCCATTGGGTCGAGATATTCGACTCCATTACCGATTTCATCGTTTCTCATGATGAGGCGGGAAACGTTCTCCGCGCGAATCGTTCGCTGGCTGATTTCATCGGGGTGGAACCGAAGGAACTGATTGGTCTGAATATGTGCGCGCTGCTTGCGATTGGCACCGAGGCTCCGTCGCGCTCCTGTCCGTTTTGCCGGAGCACGGGGGAATCCGAAGGCGAGTACGTTCATCCGGTGCTGGAGCGGACCTTCCTGGTTTCGACCTCCCGCGTTCACTGCGCCAGCAGCGAAGTGCTTCAAACCATCCACGTGCTGAAAGATATTACCGACCGGCGGGAAGCCGAGCGCCGTTATCGCGAGCTGTTCGACAACATTCAGGAAGGCCTGTTCTTTTCCACTCCCGATGGGCGCTTTATTGAAGTCAACGACGCTCTGGTGCGCATGCTCGGCTACAGCAGCCGCGAAGAGCTTTTGCAGACGGACGTGAGGGGCCAGGTTTATTTTTCTGCGGACCAGCTTCAGGGAATCACCGAACATATTCAGCGGCACGGAATCGTACGCAACCAGGAGGAAGTCTTGCGTCATAAGGATGGCAGCACGGTTCACGTGCTGATCAATGCGTTTGCCGTCCGCGACGTTCATGACCGCATGATTCAATATCGCGGATTAATCCTCGACATCAGCGGCGCAAAGAATTTTCAGTCGGAGCTCCAGCGTGAGCGCGATTTCTCCGGAAAAATCCTCAATAACACTCAAAGCCTGATTCTGGTAACCGATATTACCGGAGTGGTCAGTTACGCCAACCGGCGCTGGTATGACATGGGCTATGAACAAAAGCAGGTGCTGGGATGCCCAATGGAAGACCTGGTGGTTCCGGCGCGTCGCGGCGTCCTCAATGATGCCTTCAAGGAAATTCTGGCCGGCAACCATGTGGACAATCTTGATCTTCAGATCTTGCGAAGCGATGGACGGGTCGGGCATTTCTCCGTAAACCTCAGCCCCATGCGCGACGAGCAGGGGCAGGTGACCAGCATGGTCGTGATCATGAGCGACATTACGGACGCCGCCACCCTGCAATCCAAATTAATGCACGCGGAGAAAATGGCGGCCGTCGGACAACTGGTCTCCGGTGTGGCACACGAGGTGAACAATCCGCTCACCGCCATTCTCGGATTCGCCGATTTGTTGATGGAAAATCACGAGGTGCCGGAGAGCGCAAGGAAAGACCTCCGCGTGATTTTGCAGGAGGCGCAGCGTACCAAGCAGATCGTGCAAAACCTGTTGAGCTTCGCCCGTCAAATGCCCCCGCAGCGGAAGCCCGTCCAGCTCAATATCATTCTGCGTCGCACACTACAGTTACGCGCTTATGACTTCCACAGCCGCGGGGTCGAGGTGATTGAGAATTTCCATCCAGATTTGCCATTCGTCGTCGGAGACGCTCATCAACTTCAGCAGGTGTTTCTAAATATAGTCAACAATGCCTATGACGCAGTGCGCGAAGCGGTGCGTCCCGCGCAGATTGAAATTACGACCGTGCAGAAGGGGAACATGGCGGAGATTTCCTTCCGCGACAATGGGCCGGGAATATCGTTTCCCGATCGGATATTCGATCCATTCTTCACTACCAAGGAAGTCGGGAAGGGCACCGGTCTGGGCCTTAGTATTTGCTACGGAATTGTTCGCGAGCATGGTGGCGAAATCGTCTGTCACAACAACCCGGATGGCGAAGGCGCCACCTTTATCGTCCGGTTCCCCGCCGCGTCGGAAATGATTTCTCTCAGCGCCGCTGCTGGAGTCGCCCAACCTGGAGTTACACAATAATGACGCCGTCAAACTCTCGACCCAATCCATTGCCTCTTTTGCTCATCGAGGATGAGCCTGCCGTAATGAGCTACGTTCGCGCCGTTCTGGAACGCAATGGCTATTCCGTGGTATGTGGACAATCCGGCGCCGAGGGCGTGCGGCTGCTCGAGTCCGGGGAGTTTCTCGGGGTGGTTTCTGACATGCGAACCCCCGGCGGCCTCGACGGCGGTGACGTTCATGCCTGGATCACGCGGCATCGCCCCGAACTGGCGTCGCGCATTGTCTTCATTACCGGCGATATCGCCAATGAGGAAACCGTCGCAACCCTACGCAAGACTGGCGCTCCGTGTGTCGAGAAACCTTTTCGCGTTCAGCAGTTTCTGTCCGTCGTGGAACAAACCATGGGGAAGGCGCTGTGAGCCAGGACCTGCGAATCCGTTTGCTGGTGGTGGATGACGAAGACAGCATCCGCAAATTATGCATGGCCGTCGGCGAGGGTCTGGGTTTCGCCTGTATGGAGGCAGAAAGCGGCGACGCGGCTCTAGCGTTACTCGACGAAAACCCTGCTCACGTTGTTCTTACTGATTTGGTCATGCCGAACATGTCAGGCCTTGAATTTCTTGAGAAGGTAAAGAAGTTGCTGCCCCGCTGCGAGATTGCGGTTATGACCGGCCACAGTTCCGTGGAAACCGCGGTCCAGGCCATGAAGCTCGGCGCCTATGATTACATCAGCAAGCCATTTTCACCCTTGGAAGAGCTTCGCCTGTTCCTTCGACGCATGGCCGAGAAAATTCGCCTGGTAGAAGAAAACCAATTCCTGCGCGAGCGCATTGACACCGAGAGCGGACTTCACGGAATCGTCGGATCATCGGCCAAAATCCAAGACGTCCTTCGTATGATCTCGCGCCTTAAGGACACCTCGACCCCAGTCCTTATCAGCGGCGAGAGCGGAACCGGCAAAGAGCTTGTCGCTCGCGCCATCCATTTCCGTGGTCCCTTCGCGAATCGTCCTTTTGTTGCGGTGGACTGCGGCTCGCTTGTCCCGACGCTCATCGAGAGCGAGCTCTTCGGATATGAGAAAGGCGCATTTACCGGCGCCAATCGTTCGAAAACAGGATTGTTCCAATCTGCTCAAGGGGGCACAATCTTTCTCGATGAAATTGGCGAGCTTCCGCTGGAGCTCCAGGGCAAGCTGCTCCGATTCTTGCAGGAAAAGGAAATTCGGCCCGTCGGAAGCAATCAAAAAGTCAAGGTGGATGTTCGCGTGATCGCCGCCACCAACCGCGACCTCGAAGCCGAATACCGCGCCGGCGCCTTCCGCAAAGATCTCTATTTCCGCCTGAACGTCGTGACCGTCCATTTGCCCGCGCTACGAGAACGGCGCTCAGACATTCCCATGCTCGTCCATTGGTTCCTTGACCGCAAAGCTCCGGACGCGTCAGTGCAGGTCACCCATTCCGCCATGAAAGCCATGCTGCAATACGATTGGCCGGGAAACGTTCGCGAGCTCGAGAACTGCATTGAACGCGCCGTAGCTCTGGGCGACCGCCGGATGATTGACCACAACGATCTGCCGCCGGCAGTCATCTCGGAATCGCAGTTGCCGGAAACTGCCATCCCACCGCGAACTGCGTCAACCCCTTCGTCCACCGATCTGGAGGATATCGAACGGACAACGATTGAGCGGGTCTTCGAGCAAGTGAAGGGAGACAAGGCGCTCGCGGGAAAGATGCTTGGCATCAGCCGCGCCACTCTCTACCGCAAACTCAAACGCTACAACATCGCCTTGCACCCCGGAATTTCGACCGGGGTTCAGGCTCTCCAATAACCTGACTGTTGTGGGTTCGATGGAGCGCCGGACGTCCGCTCCTGCCCTCGTTCAACGCGACCCGTTTTTCTATTTGCTTCGCTGCAATTCGCGGTACGCCTCGCTCTTTGAAATCCGGCGCTCTTTCGCGACCTTTTTCAGGGCTGCCTTCTCATCGAGTTTTTCTTCCGCGATCAATTGCTGCACCCTCCTGGCAAGCGAGAGTGGGCGCTCGTTTGGCGAAGCTTCCTGACCGTCTTCCAATTTGGCAATCAGCAGCGTAATTTCACCTTTAATTTCTTCGCGAGCGCTGAGGATTTCCAAGAGCTCGGCTGCTGTTCCGCGGAGGAATTCTTCATGGATCTTCGTTAGTTCGCGCGCGATCACGACTTGTCGGTTCCACCCGAGGACTTCCACGACATCTTCCATGCACTCTCTCAGCCGGTGCGGGGCTTCGTAGAAGACATCCGTCTGCGGCGACCGCTTTATATTCTGCAAAACTTGCCGCCTCTGGCCGTGCTTCGCCGGAAGGAATCCGTGAAAGCAAAACGAGTCGGTAGAAAGTCCACTCGCCGCAAGAGCGGTCAAGAACGCAGATGCGCCCGGAACAGGAATTACTTCTATGTGGTGTTCGAGTGCAAGCGATATCAGAGAAAATCCAGGATCGGAAATGCCCGGCATCCCTGCGTCGCTGACCAAAGCGATGCGAGATCCTTGTTCCAGTTTTCTTACGAGATCCGCCGCCCGGCTGACCTCGTTGTGTTGGTGATAACTGATCGCTCGCGAAGCGATTCCGTAATGGTTTAACAGCTTTTGCGTATGGCGGGTATCTTCGCACGCGATGAGGTCAACTTCTTTCAAGACCCGCAACGCGCGCAAGGTAATGTCTTCGAGATTTCCGATGGGAGTCGCGACCAGGTAGAGTGCGGGACCGGAGGTTAGAGTATGGGAGGACCTCGTCTTGGAGTTTTCATGGCCTTCATCTTCTGCGGAATTGTTTTCCTTCGCAGGCATCTCTCGCCCCACGCTGGGGAGTCTAACATTTCGAAAACGTAAGCCGGAATCGCAGCCCCGAAGTACCTTCGGTGAGGCGTACCCTGGTTTCAAAATTGACGGACAGCAATGCAGACCATAAAATCACACTCAATAGCCCATGCCACTTTACGAGTACGAATGTAAGAAATGCCACCACCGTTTCGAACGAATCCAAAAATATTCTGACCCTCATCTGAAAAAGTGCCCGGACTGCGGTGGGCCGGTTGAACTGGTGGTGTCCGCTCCCGCCGTCCAGTTCAAAGGTTCGGGATGGTACGTGACGGATTACGCGAAGAAGCCTTCAGCGTCCACCTCTTCTTCAAATGGCGAGACGGGATCGAAGGCGGAATCCGAATCCAAGGGTGAATCGGATTCCAAATCGGATTCCAAATCCGATTCCAAGTCCGATTCCAGGTCAAAGAGCGAGGATAAATCGAAGCAGGACTCCTCTAAATCAATCAAGAAGCACGAGAAAGCCTCCTCCCGCGATAAATCCTAGAATTCACGCGTGGGGCGGCCCATCACGCAACATTCGGTTGCGCCGGTCTGCGCCCACTTCGCTTCCGGAATATTGTTCTCAGGTTTTCCCGCCAGCGCTCGTCTATTCCGACGAAGACCCAATCAATTTTCGGAGAAAAATAATGCAGCAGAACATCGGTCGCCGGATGCACTCGCAATACCGGAGCCACGAGATAAAGCACTGGATCGTGGCTTGAGATCTGAACGCCGGGAAAATATCCGAATCGCTGGAACTCTCGGTTGGCATCGTGCCAGGCGACCCGCGCCCAGTAGTCCAGTCCTTGTAACGGCAGATGGATATCCTCGTCTGCCTTGAGCTCAATCACGGCAAGACGGCCTTCGCGGGTGACCGTCAGCACATCAATCATCGCCCGGTCTGAAGCTGAGAAGGCCGGAACCTGCGAATACTGAATTTGCCCGGCCAGATTGCCATCAAGAACTGAAAGATCGAGCACCGCAAGAGATTCCAACCAGCGCTCGGGATGCATTCTCCAAAGCGGGTGATCGCGCGGGCCCCGGGGATGACGGGAGTCGCCGATACTTCTTACCAGCGCCGAAAAAGACTCCCAGTTCGATGCGGTGAGAATTCTTTCCGCGCCGCCGGCTCCAAATACGATCTCGGTGGAAGGACGGAAGCTTTCCGGATCATGCGCCAATCGAGCCCGCGCGAATTCCAGGCCAAATCTTCGAAAAGCGATCTCGGCGGACGATAGCAGGGCGATTTCGACCTCTGGCATAAGGTCTCGTATCCGCCCGATTGGTTCGGCAAAGCGCTGAAGGGTTGACGCCTCGTCCGGAGCCTGCACCAGCCTGGTGGCAACGTTGCCGCAGTCCGAAATATCTATTTCTCTCAGTTCCGCGTCTCGTTCTTGCAGTTCGTACAATTGCCACTTGGCTGCGGCACGATCAAGATGCGCCATCCTTTCTCTCGCCAGCCCCGAACTCCTCTCCGGTAAAAATAACTTCAGGCCTTCGATTACGAGTTTTCCGGCATGGTTCGCGCGGCAGTAGTCCAGCCAAAGAATTCCGAACGTCAGGGCAGCGTCAATGGATGCCTGAGCCTCCTGCGCGTTCACTCCGAGGAGAGCAAACGCCGATTGTCCCCGCTGTATTATTCCTCTGGTGTAAATCGGACCGAATGAATGTTTCAGGTCGGTTGAAGTTGTGAGATGTGAGAGGGTGAATCCGGCGAATCCCCGTAGCAGCGTCTTTTCGAGCAACCGCTGGTAGCCGAGCCGCGCGACTCTTCTCGCTGTCGGAGTCCGCCAATCGCGATTGCGGCAGATTTCGATCCTGGTTGGCTTGGTTTGCCCGAGTCGCTGCACCTGAAGGCGCAGCACTTCATTCTTGATTTCACAATCAAGCACCCGCCGCACCACGTTCCGCTCCGCCGACCACATATGCAGCAGGCATTTATGCTGCTCTCCAGATACGGAGTACCTCGCACGCGCCAGGTCAAAGATGACGTCACCGTCCTCGACCACCAGGGCATTTTGCATTCCTAAGAGAAAATCTTCGACAGAGTGAGCTAAGGATTCAGGGGTCATGCGGGGATTGTTGCAGGTGGGATAAGCACGTGTCTGTGACGAATGACCAAGGAGGCAACTAATTGAGGAGGCAGGTCGCGTAATTGACGATTACATTAATTTCGGGGCAAACGCTATAATCCGCGTGTGGAACTCTCATATCAGCTCACTGCGGATGACTATCGGCAGGGGTTCAAGGCGTTCCGTCGGAGAACAACGTATTCACTATGGGTGTTTCGAGCTTCCTACGCACTTTTTTTTCTGGTTCTAGCCTTGGCCCTGTCCCTGTCCTTCCTCGGCAGCGATAAGAGTTTTTCGAACCTGTTTCCTCTGTGGGCAGTTGTGGCGTTCTGGAGCTGGTTTCTTTGGTATTGCCCTTATCGTGTCGCAAGCAAAATGATCAAAGGCAGCCCAAGTGCGTCTCTGCCTCATGCGGCGGACATCTCGGAAAGCGGCCTTAACTTCCATACCTCAATCGGAGAATCTCGGTTTATGTGGGAAGTGGTTGTCGGGTGGGCGGAAGTTGAGCGTGTGTTCGCATTGTTTCCCTCGCCCGTTTCGTTTTTTCCAGTCCCAAAGCGCGCCATGACTGAGCACCAGCAAACTGAGTTCCGATCGCAAAGCAAGGTCCCGCGACGAAAAAAGGACCGGCCACCCTCATGAAGGTGTCGGGCGTGTAGCGGTTCAATGTTGCGAAACAGCGCCCGAAGCGGTTTGTTATCTGAGCAAGCGAAAATAGGCATTTCATCAGTTGATTCGACGGCCAGTTACGAACTGGCTATGTGATAATGAAATCACCCTCTCACGGGAGTCTTTCAACCCGAGGCGGCATCCAATCCAACGTGGACAAAAATAGATTCTTTTTCGAACATTACGGACTTACCGAGCGCGGCCTGGAAAGCTATCTGGCCGCGGCTTTGTCAGCGGGCGGAGATTACGCCGACCTTTATTTTGAATATCTTTCCTCAACGGCTCTGAGCATGGACGAATCCATGGTCAAGTCGGCCTCCCAAGGCATCTCGGCGGGATGCGGGGTACGCGTGATTTCCGGCGAGCGCACCGGCTACGCCTATACCGACGATCTTTCCCCCGAGCGTATTCTGCACGCGGCGCGAACTGCGGCCTTGATCGCGAGCGGCCCGGCCAAGACCCCGACGGTGGGCTTCCAGCAAAAACCCGCCCGCAGCTTGTATCCCATCGCGTTGCCTTCGGTGGACGCGGAGATATCCGCCAAAGTCGAACTTGTCATGCGCGCCGATAAGACTGCCCGAGCCTCCGACGCGCGAATTAAGGAAGTCCGCGCCAGTTATTCCGATGAGCTGCGCGACATTCTGGTTATCGGCTCCGACGGCACTTTCGCCGAGGACACGCAGCCTCTGGCGCGACTCAACGTATCGTGCATCGCCAAGACCGAAACCAACTCCGCGCGTGGCAGCTCCGGTGGCGGCGGCCGCGTGGCTCTGGATTTCTTTTTTGGAGAAAAGACTCCGGAATATTTCGCCAAAGAGGCCTCCCGCCAGGCGATCTTACAATTGGACGCCCGCGAAGCTCCCGCAGGAGAAATGGAAGTTGTGCTTGGCCCGGGGTGGCCCGGTGTGCTGCTGCATGAAGCCGTCGGCCATGGCCTCGAAGCCGATTTTAACCGCAAGCAGACTTCAGCTTTTGCCGGCTTGATCGGCCGCCGCGTTGCCAGCGAAAAGTGCACGGTCGTGGATAACGGAACCATGCCCGGCCGCCGCGGCTCGCTGAATGTAGATGACGAGGGCGAGCCGACGCAGAACACCGTCCTTATCGAAAATGGAATTTTGAAGGGATATCTCAGCGATAAGCTTTCGGCGCGGCTACTGGGCATGGCTGATACCGGAAACGGCCGCCGCGAAAGTTATGAGCACATCCCAATGCCGCGCATGACTAATACTTACATGCTGCCCGGAGAAGACGATCCGCAAGACATCATCCGCTCGGTCAAGCACGGTGTTTACGCGGTGAATTTCGGTGGAGGCCAGGTTGACATCACAAACGGCAAATTTGTTTTTGCCGCTTCTGAAGCCTACATGATTGAAGATGGCCGCATCACTGCCCCAATCAAAGGCGCGACCTTGATCGGCAATGGCCCGGATGTTTTGACCCGCGTTTCCATGGTCGGCAACGATCTGAAGCTTGACGAAGGCGTGGGCACCTGCGGGAAAGATGGCCAGGCCGTCCCCGTGGGCGTCGGAATTCCTACCATCAAGATTGATAAGCTCACCGTCGGCGGGACCGCGAAGAAAGATCCCGGCGGCTTCATGCAGTAAGTTCGTTTCGTGGGTGGACAGCCCCCGCGGCTGCCCGACCGGGGAGGCGCGGGAATGAGCGGAAACGCCGTCATCGGGCGCATCGGGATGTCATTGCTGCCATGAACTTCGAACAGATTCTCATTCAGGCCGGAGTCGCCTTCGTTGCCGCGTCCCTAGGGGTTCACAGCAGCCGCGCCGCTTCTCCCTGTGCCTTCAACAATTCCACAGCTTGCGCATCGAAGGAAACGAACGTCTCCGCACCGAGCCAGCGGCCTTCGTAGGCAATTGCCCCATCGGCGAAGTCTCCACCCGCATCGAGCATAGCCAACCCCGCTTCCACGGCGGGGCGGTTCATCTCGACGTTCGCCGTGGCGAGCAGGGCCCGAACCGCGCTGGCCACCAGCGAAGGCGGGAAATCATAAACCCGCCGCAACACCCATACAAACTCACATAGGCAGGGTACGGCGACGGCGATCATCTTCGCGCTGCGCAGCAATTTAGTGGCGACTTCCGCCTGCGAGGGGTCGTCACGCACCACGGCACGCACCAGGACGTTGGTATCGGCGGCGATCTTCATTTCTATTTCTTGCCGCGCCATTTTCCGCCTGCCCAGCCGCGCGCCGCGGCCTCATTCATCTCTTCGACGGTAGCGACTTTCTTTGTCTTGCCGGCCAGCAGCCCAACAAAATCGTTGATCGTTCCCGTGGGCTGGGCAGCCCGAATCACGCCCCGGCCATCGGGCAACAGGTCGAGCTCAATCTTTCCTCCCGGCTTAACGCCGAGGTGTTGCATTATTTTTTTTTGAAATGTCACCTGTCCCCTTGCAGTTACGGTCAGCGTCGCCATGGAAATTCACCCTCCCAGCGTTGTATAGTATTATAAGGTAAAAATGCATTACTTACAATCGGACACCTCCCGTCATTGCCATGTCCCTGAAAAACCAAAATCGTTTGTCTGGGATAATAGATGCTTATGGCTTCAACGCAGATCGAAACCCGAAACCCTGACGTCTTCGCCGACCTCAAATCTCTTGCCGCAGATATCGTCCGCCGCGCTGTGGCAGGCGGTGCAACGGCTGCCGAGTGCGTCATCCGTGAAGGCGACGAATTTTCTACGTTAGTTCGCCTTGGCCAGGTCGAAACCCTGAAAGAATCGGGATCGAAGTCCATCGGAGTGCGTGTATTCCACGGCAAACGCGCCGCCAGCACCTACTCCAGCGATTTCTCGCGCGAAGGGCTCGACCTCATGGTGACTTCCGCGCTCACGCTGGCAAAAATCACCTCCGAAGATCCGTATTCAGGCATTCCTGAAGCATCGCAGCTCGGGTCTCTCCCCGGCGACCTCGATTTATATTCTTCAGATGTTTACTCTTTGCCGGGCGAAGAGCGCATCAGCTACGCCCGCCGCACCGAAAAGGCCGCGCTTGATTCTGACCCTCGCATCAAGAATTCCGAAGGCGGCTCGTTCGACGCCGCTACGGGTCACAAAATCCTTGCTAATTCGCATGGCTTCGTCGGCGAGTACCGGCGCTCTTATTGTTCTATTGCGGCTATTCCCATCGCGCAATCGGAGAACGGCGCCATGCAGCGCGATTACTGGTTTTCCGTGGCCCGCAGCCTGAGCCGGTTGGATTCGCCCGAGCACGTCGGCAAGATCGCTGCTGAGCGAACCTTGCGGCGGCTTGGCGCCCGCAAAGTGAAGACGGCGCAGGTGCCGATCATTTTCGATCCCATGGTGGCAACTTCAATCCTCGAGCACATTTTTGAAGGAATCAACGGAGATTCGGTTTATCGAGGCGCATCGTTCCTCGCGGGTAAGTTGGGTGAAAAGATCGCCGGCGATCAGATCACGGTGATTGACGATGGAACCATTTCCGGCGGCTTCGGCACCACCCCTTTCGACGGAGAAGGCATCCCGACCCGGCGCACCGTCGTTATTGAAAATGGCGTGCTGAAGTCTTACTTGCTGAATACCTACACCGCGAGAAAGCTCGGGCTTCAAACCACAGGAAACGCTTCGCGAGGCCTGGCGGGAACTCCGGGCATTGGCCCCGGAAATTACTTTCTACAGCCTGGGAGCAAGACTCCTCAACAGATTATCTCGAATATTAAAGACGGTCTCTACGTAACGGAATTTCTCGGCCACGGCGCAAACCTGGTCACCGGCGATTACTCGCGAGGCGCGTCAGGCATGTGGATTTCCGGTGGCGAGCTTGCTTTCCCGGTCGAAGAGATCACGGTCGCGGGCAATCTGAAAGAATTATTTTTCAATATTTCCGAGATCGGCAACGATTTGGAATTTCGCGGCGCTATCGCCTGTCCTACGATTCGGATTGACGGATTGACCGTCGGCGGAGAGTAGGATTCGTTAGCTCGAAATGCAGGTCCCTCGCTGCGCTCGGGATGACAGCTTTTAATTTAAAGGTGATGTCATCCCGAGCGCAGCGAGGGATCTGCATTTCAGACGACGCACTATCCCATCACATTTGTGTGCTCCGGCTGAATCTTGTAAGTGACCCTCACTTCTCCCGGCTGGCCGTAAGGATACTTGTCCACTCCAAGATATTTCTTGGCCAGTTTATCAATCTGAGCGTCGGCTCCTTCTTTTGTGATCTCGACGACCCGGCCCCGGATTTCCAGATAGCGATAGGGATTATCGGGATCAACGATCGCCAGCGACACCCGCGGATCGCGCCGTACGTTGCGGTCTTTCTGCCGGCCCTCGGCGGAATTGAAAACCACATAATCTCCCTCCAGGTCGCACCATACCGGCGTGACCTGCGGACGGCCGTCGGGCATGAGCGTCGCCAGGCTGGCAAAGGCGCGCTTGCTGAACAGATCGCGATACTTATCGGGTATTGCACCGGGCATGTCCACCTCCCAAATTGAGCAATCTGATTATAGATGGAATCGGCAACGAGCGTTTCCGATATCAGAAACCCTCATCGGCAGCGGTTTTAAGCACGATATCCACAGAAGGCGAAATCCCGTAAGCGCGAGCGTGCCCGCAAAGATGTATGAATCTTCCATTAAATTTCGCCCAACGATTGGGTTGGGCGTGCTCCGACGTCCCCCGCTGCACCAGGATTGTGCATACCCCTGTGAGCCGCCTGCACTCGATTGCAAGATAAGCAGATAAACAATCCAGATTTTAATTGACTCTAGAAATAGGAAGAGTAAAAACAAACTCGTTCTTTGACACCTTCTGATGTTTATCCAGTTGGTGCGGCGTCCGGGGCTCAAGCGAAATCACCCTCGACATTGAAAGATGATTGAGGGAGGGTAAGCAAGGGTCTATAGCAAAGCACTGGTTGAGGCGAACAGGAAGATCCGTCAAAGGCAAGATAGAGTCCCGAGGCGTTGGGTTGGTTTTTCCGGTTGGCGGTAAGCCCGGAGCCCGAGTAACAGATCGCGCGTAGCTTCCGCAAGGAAGCAACGATGGCAGGTCGGCGAGGGTCTAAAGCGAGCTACTGGCCGAGACGAATGATCCCAACATCACCTCGGGATTCTTATTTCTAAAATCCGAAAGCCGCCAGTGGATGAAACCGCGAGCGCGGCCCTCCCCCAAGAGGATTATCCCACTGGCGGGAACGCGAAAAGGCAGGTGTCCTAACCTGCCTTTTCCGTAATATGTACTCGTAGAGGCAGGTGTCCCCACCTGCCATGCTCTTCTTTTGGCTTAAGTGGCACGTCGCTGATCGTTTCAAGGCATAATACAGACGCTCCTTGACGGTGCTGCCGGATGAGTCCAAGCGAGACTATTGAGTTTCTGTTGTGGCTGCTCATCGCAGCTTCAATCATCGCCGTTTTCGCGGCCCGATGGAAAATCCCCTACACCGTCGCCTTGGTAATTGGAGGCCTGCTGCTCGGCTCCTTCCGTCTGCCGGTCGTGCGGGATCTATTCCATCACAGCCCTGACTGGTTGACTCCGAATGTCAGCCTGGTCATTTTTCTTCCCGCGCTTCTCTTTGAAGGCAGCATAAAGATCCGGTTTTCCCAACTGCGCGAAAACCTTCTGCCCATCACGCTCCTGGCGACGGTGGGAGTGTTGGCTGCAACCGGGATTTCGGGCCTCGCAGTGCACTGGACTCTCGGGATTCCACTTCTGGTTGCGTTCGTATTCGGCTCCATCGTCGCGGCCACCGATCCAATTTCGGTCCTCGCAATTTTCAAGGACATGCCAGTGGAAAGGCGGCTCTCGGTAATCGTCGAAGGAGAGAGTCTCTTTAACGATGGAACCGCAGTCGTTCTTTATGGAATTCTTTTTGCCGCGGTGGCGCGGTCTCACCTCAGCGTGCTCGCCGGCCTGCAAGAGTTTGTGGTGGATGTTGCGGGCGGCATCGCGATAGGCGGACTTCTTGGATTCGGGTTCAGCAAAATCACCCAAAGAATTGACGATCCTCAAATTGAAATCACGCTCACCACCATTCTTGCCTACGGCGCCTTTCTTTTGGCTCAATCGGTACATGTCTCAGGAGTGATCGCGACGGTGAGCGCGGGCCTCGTGCTGGGAAACCTTGGAGTGCAAAGAGGCATGAGTTCGCGAACTCGAATTGCCTTATGGTCATTCTGGGAGTACGCGTCTTTTCTGATTAATTCAATTCTCTTTCTGCTCATTGGATTGCAGGTACGCGTGCTCGATCTCTTGCACGCCTGGCGCGCCACATTGCTGACCATTGCCGCGGTTCTGGTGGCGCGGGTGCTGGTGGTGTACGGACTTGTTCCTCTCAGCAACTTGCGTCCGCCAAAAATCCCTGTGCGCTGGCAACACGTCCTGGTGTGGGGAGGAATGCGCGGCGCATTGTCGCTTGCGTTGGCGTTGAGTCTTTATCGCGATTTCCCCTATCGCGACCAATTATTGACCATGACATTCGGAGTTGTAGCGTTCACGATCATCGTTCAAGGCATCACGATCAAACCATTGCTTCGCCTGCTCGGAACCAGCGTAGCCCTTGAAGACGATTATTCCTGCGCCCGCGTCCGCCAGATCGCGGTTGCGTCTGCACTCTCTGAACTTGATGACATGCACAACAAATATTTGATCTCCAAGCCGATATACGAGCGGCTCAAAACTAACCTCAACGAAAGCCTTAACTCCGCCAGCGATACCATTGAGGCCGTCTTCAATAAGAATCACGACCGCCTTTCCGATGAGCTCGACATGGCAAAGAAGCGAATCGTCGCGGCCGAAAAGAGCGCCATTGAACAGGCGTTGCATGATGGTCTTTTGTCCGCGAAAAGCGCCTCCAGCATGTTCGACCAGGCAGAGCGGAGCTTCGAAGCCAAAGCGGAGTCCCGGAATGGCGCCGCCGAAGGCAACGCCGTCTCCTAAGAGTTTGCGGAAGAGTTTAGAGTGCGGATTTGCTTTGAAGGGCGCGGCTTCAGTCCGGTGGGTGCGCGCTGTCCGGCAAGCTTTTTCCGGGGCCTGTTCCGCCCCTGTCATCGTTTGTGTCTATTCGATTGGCTCAATTTGCAATAAGATGACGGCTCGCGCTTCGAGTTGATGCTCATGATCCCGCCTACTCAGCTCCGCCGTAACCGCCTCCTTGCCATCGCTGCTTTGTCTCTCCTGTTCGCCGTCGCGGTTTTCGCTCAATCCGACGGAGGGACAAAAACGCCTCCCGTAGCCCAGGCTCCAGTCACGATAAACGGCAACACTCTGTTCCCGGTGCAAGGCGTGCTTTCGTTTTCTGCCGAAGCACGCGCCAATGCCATAACGCGCCGGCTCAAAGAACTCTCCAAGGACGTTTTATTCAAACCCGAATCCCTGTCGGTTTCGGATGGCGACACCACCACCGACATTACCGCGGGAGACGTCATCATCATGAGCGTCACCAATCCCGATGCGAAGCTCGCAGGAGAGTCCCGCCAGCAGCTGGCGCAGGACTACGCGCAGCGGATCCGCTCCGCGCTGATTGCCCGGCGCCGGGAATACAGTCTCAAGAGCATTCTTCTTGGCGTCCTCTACTCCGTTATCGCTACGCTGGTTTTGGTTTTTATTTTTTTCGCGCTGCGGCGAGTCTTTGACCGGCTCTACAAAACCCTCAACGCCTGGCGAGGTACGCGGATTCGTTCCCTAAGAATTCAGCGGTTCGAGCTCCTGCCCGCCAACCGGATCACCGATTTCGCGATCGGAATTGCCAAGCTGGTTCGTTTTGCCCTGGTTCTCGCCGCACTTTATTTTTATGCTTCGCTGGTCCTGGGATTTTTTCCCTGGACGAGTGGGTACGCGCAGTCGCTGGTGGGTTACGTCTTATCTCCGCTTCATTCGATGGATGAAGCCTTCATCGCCTACCTGCCCAATGTTTTTTTTATTGCCGTAGCCGTGGCCGTGGCGTTTTACGTAATCAAATTCATCAAGATAATCTTCGATGAAATTGGGCGCGGGACCATTACTTTCCGAAATTTCTATCCGGAATGGGCGGGACCAACCTACAAAATTGTTCGCTTCCTGGTGATCGCCCTTACCGTCATCGTCATTTTTCCCTACTTCCCGGGATCGAATTCCCCGGCCTTCAAAGGTATTTCGATCTTTCTGGGGGTCTTGTTTTCCCTGGGCTCAACATCCGCCATTGCCGACATCGTGGGCGGAGTCATCCTCACTTACATGCGGGCGTTTAAGACCGGCGACAGGGTCAAGATCGCCGATACGACGGGCGACGTAATCGAGAAGAACCTTCTGGTTACAAGGGTACGCACCATTAAAAATGTGGAAGTCACAATTGCAAACTCCATGGTTCTGGGCAGTCACATTATCAACTTCAGCGCCGGTCACAAACAGGGAGGACTGATCCTCCATACCACAGTCACGATTGGGTTCGATGCGCCGTGGAGGACCGTGCACAAGCTCCTGATTGATGCCGCGCTCTCCACCGAAGCAGTTTTAAAACAACCCGAGCCGTTCATTTTTCAGACCGCGCTCGATGATTTTTACGTTCATTACGAGTTGAATGCCTATACCGATCAGCCCAATCGCATGGCGAAGATTTACTCGGACCTGCATCGGAACATTCAGGACAAATTCAACGAAGCGGGCGTGGAGATCATGTCGCCGCATTACTCCTCGGTTCGCGATGGAAACAAGACTGCGATCCCGGATGACTATCTGCCGAAAGACTACTCCGCCCCAGCCTTCCGCCTGGGCTTGCTTCAAGATATCTTTGACAGAGCGAAACGCCCGCCCGCCGCTTCACCGGATAAATCTAAAGAAGAATAATCGTTCGCCTCTTACAAACTGCCCGCGTCGAGCAGGGAGCCGCGCCCCTTCAAAGCTAGCCTCAAGGCGCCGGGCCATCAAACCCTCAATCTACCCGTTAATCCCGATTGACATTCATTGGTAGTTCGCGGAGCCTGTCCATGGGGTCCGTTATAGCTTCGCGCGAGTCAGTCTACCGCGAGTCATGATCCTTCTGACGTAGGAGTCCGCAGCAGTTGCCCATAAAGGAAGAATGTTGTTGACGCTGATCATTTTCGCGCAGGTGCCGTCGAAGCAGCCACTTGAGATTTTTGGCACCAAACTCCTTGGCGTTACCCACGAGAACCTGCGAAAGCTGTTAATTACGGTCGTCTTTATCCTGTCGCTTGCACTGGTTAATTGGGTGTTGCGTAGCGTAGCTAAACTGTTTCTCCGAGGTCATCGAAGCAAGCAAATTGTCTTTTGGGTCCGGCAGGGCATAAGCCTGACCATCGCGCTGGCCATGGTGGTCGGTGTCGTGTCCATCTGGTTTGACGATCCAACCCGCCTGGCGACATTCATGGGACTGATGACGGCAGGCGTAGCCTTCGCTTTGCAAAAGCCCATCAGCGCGCTAGCCGGATACCTTGTCATCCTCCGAGGCAAGACTTTCGGAGTCGGCGACCGTATCACCATGGGAGGCGTTCGCGGCGACGTTATCGCTCTGCGTTTCACCCAGACAGTAATCATGGAAATGGGCCAGCCACCCGATGTTCAACAGGCTGACCCGGCCATGTGGGTTCGAGCCCGGCAGTACACCGGGCGCATCGTGACCGTCTCGAATTCCAAAGTATTTGATGAGCCGGTATTCAACTACACGCGGGAATTTCCTTACTTCTGGGAAGAGATGCGGATTCCACTATCATATAGAGATGACAGGAACCGCGCCGAGCAGATTCTGCTGGAAGTTGCCAACCGTCGCACGGTTCAGACTCAATCTCTGAGCGATGATGCAATCAAGGAGCTGGAGCGCCGGTACTTCATGGCTGCTGCCGACCTGAAACCCAGAGTTTATTGGCGGCTTACCGATAATTGGCTGGAACTGACGGTGCGCTTCGTGGCCGACACTCACGGTGTGCGCGCATTGAAGGACGCCATGAGCCGGGAGATTATTGCTGCGCTCGACGACGCCAAAATTGGGATTGCCTCCAGCACATATGATGTCGTAGGAATGCCCCCTTTGAAAATCCGCATGCAACGTAATCGCCGGGGTGCCCGCTCTGTACCTTTATCAAAGCGGGGGCGCCAAGTTCAAGGCTGCGAGTGAAGTTGACGTCTCGAACAGTCAAACGGAATGCAAATCCAGGCTGCATTATCCAACATTGACGCCCGCAAATCAGGCCGCCAATGAGGCCTCAAGGGGAGCTAACGCAAGAACCAAATGAACATCCCACCAAGCAAAGCCGTACCCAAGCTCATCCAACGCGACCAATTCGTTCTCTAAAGACGCTTCCCAGCGCAAGAAGAAACGCAAGCATCAGGGCGATTGCTGATCGAATGATCGAGGACCCAAGCGGTTCAGAAGGCGTTGCACGGGGAGCGGCCACCTGAACATTACCAAGCACCTCGCGGGTATAGCCGGGTTGGTCTGTGAAGAGTTGGGCATTGGCTTGCGCGGTGCTGCGCAATTGCGGAATGGCGCTAATGAAGATGCCGAGCAGAATTAAAACTGCCGCCGGCACGAACATCCCGGCAGGAGTTCCTCCCTCCCGTTTTGTCTCCGGGCGCTCGTCAATCTGCGACGCTTTATCCAGTGGTGCAGGTTTTCCCCAACCCCAGAAAATCCTGAACGTCATGCGGAGCACGGCAGCAGACGTGATGACCTCTACAAACATAAAGATATAAATCAACCAGCCCTGGTGAAAATCTTTTGCCGCATCGGAGATCATGCTTTCTCCCAGCAGCGTCCCGAACGGTGCAATCCCCGCCAGACCGCAAGCGCCAAGAATGAATAATGCTGCTGTCGCCCACATTCCGCGACCGCGCCCGTGCAAATGAGGTTCTCCGATCTTGTGCAGCCGATGCAGCACAATCCCCGCACTCAGGAAGAGTCCGCCTTTGATCAAGCCATGTGAGAGCAGGTAAATTACAAAACCCGCCAGCGCCTTCGACGTCAGCAGGCCGACTCCGGCCAGCATTAATCCCGCATGCGAAATGGTCGAAAAAGCCAGAAGACGTTTGAGATGATGTTCGGCATAGCACATGAACCCGCCAAGGAGAGCGGTGAGCGCGGCAACCGCAATAAGAATTTCACGGAGTTCCCGGGTATGGGATGACAAAGGATTTTGAAAGACTGTCCAGTAGACGCGTGCCACGGCGTAAAGGCCGAGTTCCACCATGATTCCCGAAAAAAGCACGCAAACAGGGCTGGGGGCAACGGCGTGCGCATCGGCCAGCCAGAAGTGAAAAGGCACAATGGCAGCCTTCGCCAAATAACCTGCTGAGATCAGCAGCAGCGATAGCAGCACCAGCGCGTCGGCATGATTCCCCAGCAACTGTCCAACCTGCGCGAAATTCAGGGCCCCGGTTCGCGCATACAAAAGTGCGATTCCGATCAGAATCATGAACGCCCCGACCGTGTTCACGATGGCGAAGTTAAAGGCTCCTTGCAGCGGAGCGGGATCCAACGTCTTCAGCCCGCAGAGCGCGAATGCAGAAACACTCATCAATTCAAAAAATACAAACAGATTGAACAAGTCTCCGGTGTAACTGAACCCGCACATCGCCGCCATGAAGATGAGCATCAGCGGCTGGAAGTGATTCTCGGTATCTTCGAAGATTCTCCACGAAAAAATCAGCGCTGCTGTGGTGAGCAGGGTAGTCAGGACCGCCAAAGATGCGCCGATGGCGTCTATGCTGAAACAGATTCCTAGTGCGACGTTGCCGGCCCGCGGCCACCAGTTTCCAAACCAATAGACCAGAGGATTAATCCAGACGCCGCGTAAGATCAGAAACGTAAAACAGAGATTTACGCTTGCGGCAGCGATCGCGACCGAGTCAGAGACACGCCGGCCAAGCCAGGTTCCGGTCAGAGCGATAAAAGCTGCGACGATTAGCGGAATAGCAACGGGTAGCGCGATCAGAGTGGTGATCATCGGATCATTGGAAGTGATTCCGCTAACCGGTCAAAATTCTCAGTTCTTCGGGATCAACCGTGCCCGCCAACTCATTAGCTTTGACTACCATTGAGAGCAACAGGGCCATGACCGTCGCCTCAACCACCACGTCCGTGAGCATCAGCGCCTGTACTAATGGATCAACCACCTGAGTGCCGACGGGAATATCTGCAAATACCGGAGCCGTGCCGCCAACTATGTATCCCACCGCCAACAACAGCACGTAAGTAGAAGTCTGCAGGACCGCCAGGCATACCACCTGATGCACCAGATTTCTGCTGGTCACCATTCCATAGAGGCCCCACAGGAAAATCCATGCCGCCACGAAATAAGGCAAATGACTGAGGATCATCCTTTTTTCCCCAATCGCTCTTCAATCACTTCGTGAAGATAGACCTGCATCAACAGCACAAATCCTCCAGTGACTTCGATCCCTACCGAAAGACTAATAATTGCGATGCTGCCTGCGGAGAATAGATCGCCAGTGGCGCCCAGCGGAACGATGTTGGTGAGAAAATGGGCGCCGAAGAACAGGGGGGCGACGCCGACGATCGCATATCCGGCCGCGCCGCCGCATTCTGCAATCTTAACTAATGGACTGGAAATGATTTTTTCGAACGCTTTCACGTTTCCCGACAGATACACGACGAGTGGAACCGAAGCCAGGATCACTCCTCCCTGAAAACCGCCCCCCGGAGTGAGCGCTCCATGCGTGGCGATATAGACGCCAAAGACAATCATTATTCCAGCGATTCCCTGCATGCCAACCCGAAGAGTGTCGGAAACCGGCAGGGCATCCTCCATTTTTGTGGAACGCTCTGCGGCCTCCGGTTTATTTCTTCCGCTGCGCGACGGGCGAAATATCAGGACTATTCCAAGAACTGACGCGAACAGTATGAACTCCTCGCCCAAGGTATCGAATCCACGGTAGTCATAGTTGATGGCGTTGACGACATCAGTCGCGTGCCGCTCATGAACCTCCACCTGAGTGATGGCATATCCGTAAGGCCCACGGTAATCTCCCACGGGAGGCAGATTCCGGAATCCCCAGAAAAAAATGACGGCGAGCCCGGCCGCTGAGACGAGAAATAAGGTTGTACGCTGACTTGCTTTCATTTCTTGCCCTTACGCTCCCGTCGCATGTTCTGACGGCGCATTTTGGTGAGCGCCAGCATGATCAATAGCGGCAGCATCACCGCGCCAATTGTGATCTGCGACAGGGCCACATCAGGCGCTTGAAATATGAAAAACAGCAGTCCAAATAGCAGTCCATAAAAGCTGAGGCTGACCACCTGTTCCTTCGGATCCCGACTCAACACGACACCGGGCGCGGTTACCGTTATCAGGAAAAGAATGATCCATTGCAACAGCCTCATGATGACTTCTCTCCGGATACGATCTCATCGCCGGCCTTGATGGGCACCTCTTCTCCTTCCCGCGGGTCCCAGTCCTTGACCTCCGCGATTCGGAACGCGCGGGCAGCGGCATGCGTGACAACCGCATTCATGCCGGTCAATACGCAGGCCGCGAAGATTGCCTTAAACGATTCGGGCTTAAGACCTTGCTGGATAAAGACGGCGGCTGCAATCAAAATGGCGCTGAGCGAGGCGGGAGGCGCTATGTAGTGCATTCGCTGATAAGGGTCCTGCATGCGCAGCATCCCCAAAACAGATACGAGGGTAATCAGCACGCCGGCCGACAAAAGAACTTCAATTGAAATTGTCTTCATCACAGATGCCGCGCGAAGAAGCGCGCAAACACGATCCCGCCGCCAAAAGACATCAATGCCAGCGTGACCGCCAGGTCCATCATCGGCATGCGCTGAAAAGCCATCGTCAGCATCATCAGTAGAAGAGTAATCACCACGCCGGCCATGTAAAACGCGACCACACGGCCTCGCGCATCTCCCGTCAGGGCCATCCATGTTATCGGCAGTAGGGAAAACATCGTGATCTGGCTCGCCAATTCCCAAACGTTCACGGTTGCGCTCCCAATTCCTGTGCCATCTTTGGGACTGGGCCGCGCGCAATCTGATGAAAAAGCAATTTCTGGTCGCTGGTGTTCACACCCAGCGCGATGAAGTTCGGCGTCATCGTGTCATAAGCCGTAGCCAGCACTCGCCGCGCGGTATCCGAAGCATTCCCGCATTTCCCTGCATTGAAACTCACAACCCTAAATAAAGATTTTGCGCGCTTGATGCGGAACAAATCTTTGCCGGCGACCGATGCAATCTCCCAGGTTTCTGATATCAGATACCAGGGAAGGCGCCAGAGCGATAGCAATTCGGAGATCTTCGGCGAGAAACGCGCCGGGTAACAAGAGTTGATGATGGCCAAGCCGAGACTAGCCAGCATCGCTCCGATGATGCCACTTATCATTTCGTGAAAGGCGAAGGCGCCGACAAAAATCATCCAGAAGAGATAGAAGACAGGGAAACTGCTCGCTGCCAGGAAACCAAAACTGCGTGACTTCCTCACTTCCATGAATCCTTTCGCGGCACTCCTCTGGGCAACGCAGATCAAAGGAGACGGAAGGTTTAGAGTGTCATTTACAAAATTGGGTTGTCGGGATGAAAAATTAGGGCAATCAGCGCGCGCCCACATGTTCCATCAGGCGCTTTGCGCTGCCTGAGAGGACGCCATCTCCTAACAGTTCGGGCATAAGTGTTCGCGGAAATTTTTGCAGGGCGCGGCTTTCACCCGATCCGAAAGGCAGACCTAAGAACCTGCGGCGCGGCTGAAACAGGCTGCGGAAAAGGTCATAGGAATATTGCATTCGTAGGCAACGATCCACAATGGAATCCAGTAAGAAACAGGGAGGGCCCAATCTCATTTACAACCCAACGTTTACAATCCGGAAAATGGATCCTGTCCAAATCGCCGAGGCGCTTCGGCCATTTGTTGCCGGCTTATCCGGAGATCAGTTGTCCGGCATCTC
This sequence comes from Terriglobales bacterium, assembly GCA_050746185.1. GTDB lineage: Bacteria > Acidobacteriota > Terriglobia > Terriglobales > Acidobacteriaceae > PALSA-188. Next base: position 39,659 of record JBOGLA010000042.1, read on the forward strand.
AACTTATTTAGATATGTTGCTTCGCTGGAACGCGCGCACGAACCTCACCGCCATACGCGATACGGAAACAATGGTGACGCGGCATTTTGGAGAGTCTCTCTTCGCCGCGAAAACTCTCTTTCCCAATGCGACAGAAAACTCGCATGTGATTGACGTGGGTTCGGGGGCTGGATTCCCCGGATTACCAATGAAGGTGTGGGCACCGAACATTCAGCTCACGCTCATCGAATCGAATTATAAGAAAGCGACGTTTCTACGCGAGGTCGTCCGAGCCTTGGAGTTGGACAGAATTGAGGTCTTCACTGGACGGGCGGAGGCATATGCGGGGACAGCCAACGCAGTAACCCTGCGCGCGGTCGAGCGTTTTGAAACTGTGCTGCAAACGGCGGCAAAACTCGTTCAGCCGAAGGGTGTTATCTGCCTGCTAATCACCGCGTCTCAATATGAGACTGCCACGTCGCGGCCGGGCTTTAGTTGGCAGGATCCGATTGCGCTTCCGCAGTCTGAGAGTAGAATCCTACTTGTTGGAACCAGTAACCAAGAGCTTAAAGAGCCAAAATAGTTAATAAGTGGAGCGTAGCGGCAATAAAATGCCGCACAACTTACATAGGAGGTGCCACCCTTATCAAAAAGTGGTCCAACGATGCAACGAGGCAAAATGTTCCACGTGGAACATTTTGAAATTGGCAAAATTATTTGTTCCGGATGAGCCGTCGAACGATTTGCCAGCTTTCAGCCTCCTGCTAAAACTCCTGCTAAAATTTCCTTCACTTTTCCAAGATGTTCCACGTGGAACATTCTTATGAAACCACCATGTCCCAATTATTCTCGCTGCACCAAAATGCGGCATTGCCAACGCGGCTTTAATTCGCTTATGGTGATCTTAACTCTGGATTCTCCTAAAATTCATGGGACGCGTCATCGCTGTCGCCAATCAGAAGGGCGGAGTCGGTAAAACCACAACCGCCATAAACCTCGCTTCCTCCCTTGCTGCCTCGGATGTAAAGACCCTGCTGATTGATTGCGACCCTCAGGCCAATGCGACCAGCGGCTTAGGATTAGCCAAGGATCCGGACCGCCTGAGCACGTACCACCTTCTGATGTCCGAGGCATCGGCCGACCAGGCTATCCATAGGACCGAACTGAAGCAGCTCTTCCTGCTTCCCGGCCATAAAAATCTCATCGGGGCAAATCTTGAACTGGTCGAGGCTGAAGGCCGTGAGTTTCGCTTGCGAAACGCTATCCAGCCTTTGCGAGAGCAGTTCGAGTTCATTGTGATGGATTGTCCGCCCGCGCTCGATCTTCTTACTCTCAACGCCCTCACGGCTGCGGATTCGGTGTTGATTCCGATGCAGGCAGAATATTTTGCCCTGGAAGGCGTTTCAGAGCTTTTGGATACCGTTGAGCGCATTCGCGCCAGCTTCAATCCAAACCTTGTGATCGAAGGCGTGGTCCTGACCATGTTTGATGATCGTACGAACCTGGCGCAGCAGGTAACCGATGAACTGAAGAAATTCTTTGGCGACAAACTCTGCAAGACCACAATTCCTCGAAATGTCCGGCTCGCGGAAGCGCCAAGCCACGGCAAGCCAGTGCTTCTTTACGACGTAAAGTCGAGAGGGGCGGAAAGCTACATCGAGCTGGCGACAGAGATTCTTTCACATTACGGGGCTGCACGAGATGAAGAGGAAGAGAAACAAGTGGTTAACGCTCCGCGCTGGAAGCGATGGCGGGAGAGAAACAAGCTGATCACGATCAATATAGCCGATTTATAGAGGTGCGGCGAAAAGACAAAATCAAAAGTGTTCCACGTGGAACATTCTGGAGATGGAATGACGATAGCGGAAAAGATAACGTCAACCGAAGAAAAGCCTTCCGAGCAGGCGGCGGAAAAGAGTGTGGATAAAAGACGAGCCTTGGGGCGCGGCCTGGATTCTTTGCTGCCGGGAAGGCCGCGGGTAGTTTCACCGGCCGTTCCGGCGGTCATTTCCGAAAATCGAGGACCCGCCGAAGCGGAGCACAGCGCGGTGCTTCGCGAGCTCCAGGCCGCGCGTGCGCCCTCCAATGACGAAGTGCAGCTGATTCCGCTGGACAAAATAGATCCAAATCCATACCAGACGCGGCAAAACTTCGATCAGGAGGCGCTGGCGGAACTCGCGCAATCCATTCGAAACGCCGGACTGCTTCAACCCATCGTGGTTCGGCCCGGACATGATGGGAGATATGTTTTGGTTCTGGGCGAACGAAGATGCCGGGCTTCGAAGATGGCCCAGAAGAAGACCATCCCGGCGATTGTGCGCACGGTATCCGATCAGCACGCGGCCGAAATGACGGTCGTGGAAAATCTGATGCGCCAGGATATTAATTGCCTGGAGCAGGCGAATGCATTTTACCGCTTGAGCCGGGATTTTGGATTGACGCAGGAGCAGATCGGCCAGCGCATCGGCGTGTCTCGCGAGTCGGTGGCAAACTATCTGCGCGTACTCCGGCTGCCGCAGTCGGTCCAAGACCAGATGGCGGAAGGAAAGCTGGGATTCAGCGAGGCGCGAATTCTGCTTCAGCTCACCGATCCGGAACAGATTGAGTCCATCGCGCAGAACGCTGCCGACAGAGGATTTTCTGTATCGCTGCTCCAGCAATTGGTGGACAATGCGAAACTCCTGAACGAAGGAATAGAGCCGCCGCCGCTGGTGCCGCGGATCGCGGATCCCAATGTGCGCGCGGCTCAATCCGAATTGGAGAGACTACTGGGAGTGCGAGTGAGAATCAACGACCGCAAAGGGCGAGGAAAGATCATTATCGAGTACAACAGTCTCAGCGATTTTGATCGCGTGGTCGAGATGCTGAAGGGAAGCGAGGGGTAGATTTCAGTTCTCAGATTTCAGTTCTCAGATTTCAGTTCTCAGATTGGAGATTTGCGGCGTTCGGAATCAAATTCAAATACGAATCAAGTTTGTAAACGTGGCACGAATCGTGACAAATTCAATTTGGATTGGTTGGCGAGTGTTCGTTTTAACCTTACTTTCAAGCCACAAGTGGGAAGACGATGGCGATTGAGGGAAAAATTCTGCAGTCGGTCGCGATGCAGCTCATGAATGAAGACTCCGTCCTGCTCGACAATCAGAAGCTGCGGATCAAACGTGTAGGCAGTGGCCGATTTCGCACAGTTCAGTTTGAGTTGAATGGACGCAAGTTTGAAGCCATCGAACAGAACCGGAACAAACCCAGCCGATGGGGACAACTCGCGCGCGAAAAGCACCAGGTGGTGCAGTTCCGGGATGTTGAGACGCACAAGTACGTGGCGGTTTCGGTGGACGGTGAGATCACCGAATATGGACGGTGATCACGAGGACGAGTAGCGAATCGAGTCAGGGTTCTTTGAGGTCGGTGAAGGCGCCTACTTTTCCCATGTACATGCGAATGCTGCAATCCTTCGGCGCCATGTGGGCGAAGGAGACCTGTAGTTCCTTTTCGGCCTGATCAATTTCTCCCGTTTCCATGGATGCGTGAGCCAGATCTTGACTGGCATCGTATTTGCTCCCCGGCTTGACGTTCTTGTTGATGATCAACGTCCAGTCTTTTTTATCCGGAATCGTGTAGACCGAGTATGCGCCAGGCTCAATGGTCGAGCTGCCGACCACTAGAGGGGCCGAGGTGAAAAGAATCATTGGCGAGCCGCCTGGCTCCCATACTTTTCCGTTGTGAAAGTCTTCTCCCTTTCCAGGGTTGTACTCGATGCTGACCTGTTTGCCGTCGTCAAAGTTGCATTCGGCCGTGACAGATTGTGGTTGCGCGTTATGTTGCGCGACGAGCGGACCGGAGAAGGCCAGAAGTCCGAGCAGGCACGAAGTTAGCAGGCGCATTAGCTTAACCCCATGAGTAGCGTTTCATTGTAGCGCAAGATTCCAAGTGAGGAGAACAATTGAAGGTAAGAAGCGAAAAGGTAACGCGTGGAGCGCGAGAGCATGTTCTTGTACTGGGTAGCGGAGAAATGCGAATTTCTCGCGCTGGAGTGGAGCGTTTGGCTACAAGCTGGCGACTTTTTCGTTACGATCGGCGGCTTGCCCAGACTTTGATTGGCTTGACCGCGTGACCTGTTGGTAAACGCTGAAAATCTGCTGCGCCGACGCCGTCCACGAAAATTTTCTTACCTGATCATAGCCGCGTTGTTTGAGCCGCTCTCTCAAAGATGTGTCAAGCAAGACGCGCAGCAGGGCGCGCATAATTTCAAATACGTTTTCAGCATTCACCAGCACGGCGGCATTGCCGACCACTTCGGGAACGGACGAGGTATTTGAAGTCACGACTGGAGTGCCGTGCGCCATGGCTTCGAGGGGAGGCAGTCCGAATCCTTCGTAAAGTGAGGGGAAAACGAAAATCTTTGCCAGATCATAAAAAATGCGGAGAACGTCAATGGGAACGAATCCCATGAAGCGAACGTCGTTCTGAACCCCGCCTCGCACGACGGTACGCCGAAGGTCGGGATGCTTGGAAAGCTCGTCGCCGATGATGATCAGCTTCAGATCGGGGAACTGACCTTGTTTCTCGAGTTCGGCCTTCAAAGCCGAGAAAGCCTCGATGATGCGCACAAGGTTCTTGTGAGGGCTGATCCGGCCAGCATAAAGCAGGAATGGATAGGCGATCTGATATCGCTCGGCAAGCAGTTGGCGGTCGGCGTCGGTAGCGTGACCGTGCAGGAATCGCTGGTCAATGGCGTTGTAAACGACTTCGATGCGGCCGGATGGAATATCAAAGAGCTTTTCGATTTCGCCTTTGGTGAATTTGGAAACCGCGAGAATTCGAGCAGCGCCGTTTAACACCCGGCGGGTAAGGTGAAAATGCACGGAGCGCCGAAAGCCGGAGCCGTCATGCGCGCGGTACATATGCTCGAGTAAATCATGAACGGTTACGACGTATGGACAGGGCAAGCTGCGAGGCATCCAAAACAAATGGGGGATGTGAACCAGGTCGCAGTTGATGCGGCGCAGGATGGCGCGACACTCAAAATAACCCTTAGTGGTTGTCTCTCCGTCGAGCAATGGAATGCTCTCAAAATTTGCGGGCAGAAGCCCCATTTCAGCGACTTTTTCCGGGGCACCGATGAGGACGTATTCGCTCTGGTGGTCCAACTGGCCTAAGGCACGAATGACGTTTCGGGTGTAAGTGCCGACGCCGAATTCGTTCATCCGCCGGATATCAATGGCGATCTTCACGGAAAGAATTTAAACACAAACGGGAAGGATCGGCTATGTGGAGCACGGGACTACTTTCTAAATGCATGGGTCCTTCGTTGGCGGTTTTTCGCTTGGCGAGGAACTCCACGGCCTCGGGATGACAGAAGGTCAAGAGCCGCGGACAAGAGTGTCCGCGCTACACGGCTTGGCCAGGTGGACGACCTGCCGAGCCCCGGCTCGGCTTGGACAGCCGAGGGCGGCTGTCCCTACGTGGGTTATGCCAGGACTTTGGCGCGGCGGTTCGCGTAGAGCGGGAACTTTTCGGCGAGTTCGAGGACTTGCTTGCGGATTCTGGTCATAAGCGCGGCGTCGGTCCGATTATGCAAGGCTTCCGAGATCCAGCGGCCGACCTGCCGCATTTCATCTTCTTTCATTCCGCGAGTGGTCAGGGCGGGCGTTCCGATGCGAATTCCGCTGGGCTTCATGGGCGGATTGACGTCGAAAGGAATGGCGTTCTTGTTTACCGTGATACCGGCTGCTTCGAGGGCCTTTTCAGCTTCATTGCCGAGAATCCCTTTAGAGAAAACGTCAACCAGCATCAGATGAGTATCGGTGCCTCCGGAAATAATGCGGAAGCCTTCAGCGGCGAGGGTTTCGGCGAGGACTCTTGCGTTGGCAACGGTCTGGCGGGCGTAGTCGCGGAAAGATGGCTGCATAGCTTCAAGAAAGCAGACCGCCTTGGCGGCGATGATGTGCATTAGCGGACCGCCCTGCATTCCGGGAAAAACTACCTTATCAATGGCGGCGGCAAATTCCTGTTTGGACAAAATCATTCCCGCGCGCGGACCTCGCAGCGTTTTGTGAGTGGTCGAAGTAACGATATGGGCGTGCGGAACGGGCGAGGGATGAACGCCGCCGGCGACGAGTCCAGCGAAGTGCGCCATGTCAACGAGGTAGAGCGCGCCAACTTTGTCGGCGATCTGGCGCATGCGCTCGAAATCAATGATGCGGGGATAGGCGCTGCCGCCGCCGATGATGAGCTTTGGGCGCTCCTTCTCGGCGAGTTTTTCGAGGTCGTCGTAATCAATGGTTTCAGTGTCTTTAGTGACTCCATAGGGGACGACACGGTAGGTCTTTCCCGAGAAATTTAGATGATGACCGTGGGTAAGATGTCCCCCATGCGCAAGGTTGAGGCCCAGGATGGTATCGCCGGGTTGCAGGACGGCGGCGTAGGCTTCCATATTTGCCTGCGAACCTGCATGGGGTTGCACGTTGGCGTGCTCGGCGCCGAAGAGTTTTTTGACCCGGTCGCGCGCGAGATTTTCGACGACGTCGGCGTACTCGCATCCGCCGTAATAGCGCTTGCCCGAATAGCCCTCGGCGTATTTGTTGGTGAAGACGGAGCCGGCGGCTTCGAGCACGGCTTCGCTGACGAAGTTCTCGGACGCGATGAGCTCCAACCCTTCATGCTGGCGACGAGTTTCGTCTTCAATGGCCGCGGCGATCTGGGGGTCGGTTTCGGAAAGCGATGAGGAAAAACTGCTCATGGGAACTTCGAGCGAATATTGTAAACCGCGAGTGTTTTAAATGTAAGAGCCGAGAGGCTTGTTCTTACCGTTTGCCAGCGGCAGCCTTCTTAACGTCCTCAAATTGATTGATCTCAACAATTCCGTCGGGGAAGCTTGCGGTAATCTTAAGTTCGCCACCCATAGCTTTAATAAAATCATGCAGCGTACTAACGTACATATCGGTACGCCGCTCCAGTTTCGAAACCGCTGCCTGGTTGACTTTAAGTATGCGAGCGAGATGCACCTGAGTAATTTCGAGAGCTTCTCGCAGCTCGTTTAGGGGCATTTCAGCGCGATACTTAACGGCTAGGGCATGGGAATGCTCGCGGGACTGGGGAGACATCTTCTCCCGAAGAGTCTTGAAATTCTTTGCCATAGGCATAATCCTTTGTCTGAAACTGATTCTGATGTTTCTATTCTTTCCGTGACCCTTCTTGGCCGATCTCCTTCAAATGCTGATCGAACAGGTCATCGGCGACCGGCACAAACTTCTCATACCAGTTTGGGTCGCCGGTTTTGTCTCCGCCTAGCAAAAGTAAAGCGGTGCGACGGGGATCAAAGGCGAACAACACCCGCAGGTATCTTTGGTCTACTTTTCCCCGCAGCTCCTTCATGTTGGAATGCCGGGAGCTTTCAATCCTATCTGCATGAGGCCGAGACAATGTAGGGCCGCGTTCCTCAAGAAGCTCGACCTTGGCGTTGATCTCTTCCTGTTCCTCAGTTGAAAGATCATTCCACCAAACCTCAAATGTTCCGGTGAATTCAATCTCCCACACCACAAACGATAATATGCCATATTAGGAATATTCCGTCAAGAGAATACTACACAATGGAACTTTCGCAAAGAGCTTGGCAGTTGCCCAGTGGTATCTCGTAGCAAAAGGGGGAAAATCTAAGAGCGGCAAGAACTAGGAGTCGAGGAGAACGTCTTCTTCTTCGTCCTGGCGGCGCTCCCCGTTGTCACGATTGGATTCGTCGAGCATTCGCAACCCTTCCATCAGCAGGCCCTGGGTGTTCAGGGTAGTTGTTTGCTCGGAGGTTTTTGCGTCGAAATTGATGTTGAAGCTGCCGCCGGTCCAGCGCAGAACCTTAAACACCGCAGGATCGCCGGTGAGATTGCCATAGGCGGCATGTGTGACCTGCCCTTCCTTGAAAAACATTTCACATTTATCTTTTCCGTTGACCAAGGTGAGCGAGCAGCTCTTGCGCCCCATTTCGAGGGATTGCACGAGGTCAATCACGTTCATCTGCGAAAGATTGCCGCGAAGAACGCCATCTGACGCGGTGGACTTTGCCATCTTCTCGAGCGCAATTTTGTCAATCAGGCGCTTGATGCGCTGGGTGGCGTCCTTCAAGAAAAACGGCTTCTCGAGGAAGTCGTCCACGGGGTACTCGTGCATGGAAAGCTTTTCTGAGATATCAACCTTGGTGGCGACCAGGACGACGGCAATTCCAGCGGTGGCAGGGCGGCTCTTTAATTTCTCGACCAGTTGACGGCCATCCATGCCGGGCATGCGATAGTCGCTGACGAGCAGGTCGGGAACGTCCTCAACGGCTTTCAGGAGAGCGTCAGCTCCGTCATTGGCGGTGCTTACGAGCGCCAGCGGGGACAATGCGTCTCGAAGCATCGCGAGGACCATCGGATTGTCGTCAACCAGCAGCAGCTTGACGTTACTTGCCATGTGATGAGTTCCGAGGATCTCGAATGTAGTCGCCGCTCTTGCCGCCGGATTTGCGCTCCAGCACGAGGTCGCGAATCTCGATGCTCTTGTCGAGGGCTTTGCACATATCGTACACGGTTAAGGCGGCGATGGCGGAGGCGACCAGGGCTTCCATCTCAACACCGGTGGCGGCGGTTGTGGTTACTCTGGAGTTAACCAGCACGCCATTCTCGCATAGGCGCAAAGTCACATCAATGTGGGAGAGGGGCAGGGGATGGCACATGGGAATCAGTTCGGGGGTGCGCTTGGCGGCCATGATTCCGGCGAGCCTCGCAACCTCCAGCGGATCACCTTTTGGATTTTGGGGAAGAGCTTTCAGGACTGCGGGCTTCAGCATCACGAAGGCGCTGGCTTCGGCTTGGCGGATTGTGGACGGCTTGGTGGAGACGTCCACCATGGAAGCGCCTCCCGAATTGTCATAGTGCGATAGGCGAAGCCGTGGCTTTTTGGGCATTTGGAAAGATCATCTTACCAGTTGGTTGCGGAGCAGTTGATTGAGTGTTGAACTTCGTTCAACCGGACAGCCGGTGGCGGCTGTCCCCCACGTGAGCAAATCAAAGGAAAGAGAGTAAAAAGTGGGCACGTCATCGCATCAGGATTGGGACCCACTCTCCGGCGGCAATTTTTTCGCGGTCGGGAGGGATGACGATGTAACAATTGGCACGCGCGGTGGCGGCGATGTCGCCGGAGCCTTGCCAGCGCACCAGTTCTACTTCTGATTGTTCGAACTCGCCAGAAATTAGCGCGGGCAGAAAGCGCTTCAATCCGGTTTTGGTCTTGATTTCGGATTTGAGTTTCGCGTACAGGAAGATCAGTTTGTGCGGAGACATGCCGCTGAGGGCTTCGATCAGCGGCCGCGCAAATAATTCAAAGGTCACCATGGTGGAAACAGGATTCCCGGGTAATCCAAGAAAGTATTTCTGGCGGGCTTTTCCAAAGACGGCGGGACGGCCAGGTTGAATCTGTACGGCGGTGAAAAAAAACTCTGCATTGAATTCGGCGAGCGCGGATTCAACGAGATCGTATTTGCCCATGGAGACGCCGCCGGAAATGAGAAGCGTATCGGCTTCGAAGCCGTCGGCAATAAATTCGCGAAGGCGTGACGGTTCGTCGGGAGCGATGGGAAGCAAAACAGGGTCAGCGCCGGCAGCTTGAATTTGCGCCGCCAGCGAATAGCTGTTGGAGTTTCGAATCTGATTTGGCCCGGGCTGAGCTGCGATGTCCTTGATTTCATCCCCGGTAGCCAGCACCGCGATCTTGGGACGCGAATACACAAGCAGGTGAGTTTTTCCTACGGATGCCGCGAGGGCAATTGCCGCATGATCCAAGCGGGTTCCGGGAGAAAGCAATCTGTCTCCCCGCTTTGCTTCCGAGCCGACTGCAACGATATTTTCTCCTGCGAGAACTGGTTTGCGTACTTCGACGTGGTCGGCGCTTCGCGACGTGTGTTCGACCATGACCACTGCGTCCGCGCCGGGAGGCGATGCGGCGCCGGTCATGATTGAGGCGGCCTGCCCGGGCTCGATTCGCAGATGCGGATTTTCCGGAGCGCCGGCTTTGATCTCTCCGACGACAGTGAGCGTGGCCGGAGTTTGGTGAAGATCGGCGGCGCGTACGGCGTATCCGTCGCGGGCGGCTCGTGGAAAGGGAGGGAAATCGCGGTCGGCAGTCACCGGCTCGGCGAGTATTAACCCTACGCTGCCGAGCAAGCTGGTTAGTTCTTTGCCGACGGGATGCAGCCCCGCGGCGTGTTCTTCGACCAGATGACGCGCATCTTCAAAGCTGAGAACGATAGACGTTGGAGACGGAGCGTTCACTCCCGGAATGATAAGCGAAGCTGGAAAACAAGCCAATTCGACATGCAACAGATAAGCGCGGCGGAACTGTTAGACTTCTGCGATGCATCCGGGCAATATGGTGCAACATTTTCTGCGCGATACACCTTCTGCCGCGATCGAGACTTTTCTGGCGCTGTTTCCAATCGTGAATCCTTTCGGGGGAGTGCCGATGTTCTTCGCGCTGACGCCCGACCTGTCGCCGTCGGAACGGCGGTATACCGCGTTGAAAACTTCGCTATACGTTATAGCGATCCTGGTCGTATTCCTGTTTTTCGGGCGCTTTGTACTGAATTTTTTCGGCATCTCACTGCCGGTGCTGCAAATAGCGGGTGGATTGATCGTCGCCAATACCGCGTGGGGCATGGTCACGGCCAGCAGCCGAATGACTCCGGCGGAAAGCCACGAGGCCAGCACCAAAGAGGATATTTCGCTCACGCCGATGGCCATGCCGATGCTCTCCGGGCCCGGATCCATTGGAGTGGTCATGGGAATCGCGGCACACGCCGAAAGCATGGTCGCCTACTTCGGCATGGTGATCGGCATCGTCGCGCTGGGCTTGGTGGTGTTTTTGTTTTTGTGCATGGGAGGACCGTTGGTGAAGCGGCTGGGACCGGGCGCAATCGGTGCCATCAATCGCATATTTGGATTTTTAATCCTGGCGCTGGCGGTGCAATTAGTCTGGGATGGCGCAGCGCAGTTCAGGAGTTGAGCATAACGTAGCTACGCAAGCTAGTACTTACGCGAACGCCATCTCAATCTGCGGTAGAGGACGGCTCTGAGTCAAAAAATTCGCGTCGATCAAGGCCCGGTCGCTGATGGGAGTTCGCTCAAGCGCACGCGGCTCGACCTTGAGGGCGCCTGAACCATACGATTTAGCGACGCGGGAAAGGTTGGCCAGGGTGTCATCGTGATTTAAAAGGCGCCAGAGATTGTTAATATTCCCGGCGCTTTCATCGCGCGGGTATACGCATAAAAAGCTGGTTAAAGGAACTACGCCGGCACTATTACGGATGAATCTCACATTTCGGCGACCCAGGTATGCGAAAAGAAATGCCGGAGTTTTGCGAACTTCCATTTTGTACCAAGGCTTTCGTTGCCGAATTAGGGCGCCCGCATTGACGTGTTTAAGCTCGCCTTCCCGGAGATAAGCTTGAACCGGCTCCGCAAACTTGAACGGAGTTCGCTCGTCGAGCGAGAGGAGGTAGGTCGGCCTATTTTTCTCCTCCAATTGCCGCATTAGCTCATATGTAATCTCGCTACCATCGATATCTCTCGTTCGCCCAATAGCCCTAACCATAAGTTCGAGCGGTAGTTTCCGAGCGATTGCCATTTCGCGGGTCATGAAAAAAAATTCGTTGCGTCCCGTAGCAATACCTCTCATGACTCGGACAAAGTCCCCCAACACGGGACCAACATGCTTCGTCGCCGGAGGGCGTGACAATCCAGTATCTTGTGCCTCAAGAAGTTCGCGCTCGACCGATTCAAGTGCACCATTTCTCACAGTGGGAAATCCGGCATCTACCCATCTATACAATTCCTCACTTTCAGATTTGCAGTCGCACGAAGAGAAGAATTCCTGTGGGTTATTCGCGGAAATCATAAAAATAAGAGCGTTTGTGTCTACCTTTGGGAAAGGTGTCGCGTCTTGGCGAAAACTGACGACGGCATCTAGACGATACTTCGAGAGCACCCAACCCCAGAGCGCAGGCGCGAATACACCTTCACATGTGTCCGCCGGCATGATGAATGCAAGTCTTCCCCCTCGTGCAAGTTGACTGAGAGCTTTGAGAAAGAAAAAGACATGATATCCGGTGCGGCCATCAAGGTCTCTGCCGATCAAGCATCGGGCAAGAAACCTCAAAGACTCCTTGGTGGCGGCATCGATCCGATGATGCCGTATATATGGGGGGTTCGCTACAATCGCCGAATATCGCTGATTGCTCGATTCTAGAATGAAATCTTGTCTTCTTACTCCGCTCAGGTCCGCGCTGTTCAGACCGTTGTTTAAACATGCGCGAATTGCTCCCTGGTCAATTTCGGTCCCTAGTAGTTTGATGTTTCGGCCGGCACGTTTTGAAACTTCCTTGGCCGCTAAAAGAAAGGCGCCAGAGCCAACAGCAGGATCGAAAATATGATCGGTCGCTGTTCCCATAACATATGCCACCATCGCCTCGGCAACCCATTGGGGCGTCCAAAACTGCCCTTTTTCACGCAGTGCTTCGCGGGCTGGACCAGACGCCGGTAGTCTCTGATGCTGTGTTCGCATTCGCTCTATTCTAACGCGGAAAGTTAGACCGATAGAAATACTTTACTGATTGTCTATGGAGTAAACAACATTATTTATGTACAACCCAAGTTTCGGAAATCCCATTATGAAGAACCAGTCCGCAAATGGGCAGATAAAACTTTTGGGCGAGAGAATAAGAGCGATCCGCCGAAAGGCTGGGCTTTCTCAGGAGGACCTTGCTGCGCGAGCGGACATCCATCCCACCTACCTCTCTGGCTTGGAGCGTGGTAAGCGCAATCCCTCGCTCCTAATTTTCTTTTCCGTGGCCTCCGCGCTTCGCGTAACACCTGCTGACCTTCTGGAGCCTGCCAAGGGTGACGGTTCGACTCGTGGCGGAAGTGTAAAACGGCGCGGGAGGAGGTGACATTGAGAGGTCGCGGAATTGACTTTGAACACAGATTTAAAACGAGCCGATGGGCTGAGGACTTACTGATCAAAGCTTTAGACAGTAGGCATGGGCTACTGACCGTACGCTTCGGGTTATCAGAGGTACGTCGAGAAGGCGAGCTTGTTTATGGTCTCACCTCTTACAAAGAACCCGACCTCTTGGTTTTCTCGCTTGATAGTCTTGAGCCAGCGGAACTGCACGTCCTGACTGAGACCAATTTGGAATCAATCAGTCGGCTGGAGTTTGCTGCGAACGGCAAGCTAGAGTTTGTTTTTCGAAAAGCTCTAGCTGCGATTGAGGTTGAGTTTTCGCCCTACCGTGCTTCGGAAATGAAAGATCGGAATTGGCTCCCGAGAACGAGGGAACGGTGGGACAAGCGACCACTTAAGCGCGCATCTCCTCCCACAACGCCAAATGTCATTGTAAAGGAGGAGGACCTGCCAAAGCTTGTTGATTGGCAGGAAGGGACAGGGGTACCTATCGCGGTGGTGCATCTTTTCGATCAAGAAGCATTTGCGGTATCACTAACGACGATAAATGATTTCAATTCCCTCTTTGAAGAACCAAACTCACAAAAGATCATGCTGCAAGTCACGTCCGGGATCTTCAAGATATTGCAACCTTACAATAGGGTGGATGCCGACGGGGCCGCTGAAAAGAAAATTATATTTAAAGTTACCCCCTCTGCCGCAGTCAGTGTTGGCGAAGTGAAGAACGTTATGGTCTCTGCACAACTCGGCCTCAGCGCTTCAAAAAAATATGTTACTCACGCAATTTTTAGCGGTGGCAATATCGAGATATCTGAAGAGTTTTTGAAGATGATACGTCAACTGAAAAAGCTAACCCATGGTCAGCGACGGTAACACGCTTTGCCTTACTCGCTCGCCGTCCCCGCCTCATTTCAGCGAAACTAACTTTTCCACTAACTCCGAATAATCTTTTTTCTCAAGGCCGTGGACTTCCTTGTTGTAGTCGTCAACTTTGCTGGAATAATTCATCGAGCAGAATTTTGGGCCGCACATGGAGCAGAATTTGGCTTCTTTGTAGAAGTCGTCGGGAAGAGTTTCGTCGTGCATCGAGCGCGCGGTTTCGGGGTCGAGTGACAGCGCGAATTGCTTTTCCCAATCGAATTTGTAGCGGGCGTAGCTGAGGGCGTCATCGCGATCCTGGGCGCCGGGACGATGGCGCGCGATATCGGCGGCGTGAGCGGCGATTTTGTAGGCAATGATGCCGTCTTTAACATCTTTTTCGTTGGGAAGCCCGAGATGTTCTTTGGGAGTGACGTAGCAGAGCATGGCCGCGCCGTGCCATCCGATGATCGCCGCGCCGATGGCCGAAGTAATGTGATCGTATCCGGGAGCGATGTCGGTGACGAGCGGACCCAAGGTATAAAAGGGAGCTTCGTAGCAAAGCTCTTTTTCTTTTTCGACCTGCTCTTTAATTTTGTCGAGCGGAACGTGGCCGGGACCTTCGATCATTACCTGGACGTCATATTCCCAGGCTTTCTTGGTCAACTCGCCAAGAGTTTTGAGTTCGGCGAATTGCGCTTCGTCGCTGGCATCGGCAATGCATCCGGGACGCAGGCCATCTCCTAAAGAAAAACTCACGTCATGCTTGGCGAAAATTTTGCAAATGTCGCCGAAACATTCATAGAGGAAATTTTGCTTGTGATGATGCGCCATCCATTGCGCCAGAATTGCTCCGCCGCGGCTCACGATGCCGGTGATGCGCTTTGAAACCATCGGCAAATATTGAATCAGCACGCCGGCATGGATGGTCATGTAGTCCACGCCCTGCTCGGCCTGTTCTTCAATTACTTCCAGCATGACTTTGGGGTTCAGATCTTCGACGCGCTTTACCCGTGAAATCGCTTCGTAAATTGGCACCGTCCCAATGGGAACCGGCGAATGCCGGAGAATCGCCTCGCGAATTTCATGTATGTTGCCGCCGGTGGAAAGATCCATTACGGTGTCGGCGCCGTAGTGCACGGAGGTGTGCAGCTTCTTGAGTTCTTCGTCAATGTTGGAAGTGACGGCGGAATTTCCAATGTTGGAATTGATCTTGCACAGGGAAGCCACGCCAATCGCCATTGGCTCGAGCTCAGGATGATTGATGTTTGCGGGGATAATCATTCGTCCACGGGCGACTTCATCGCGAATGAGTTCTGGAGACAGCTTCTCGCGGGAGGCGACGTAGTTCATTTCTTCGGTGATTGCGCCTTTGCGGGCAAAATGCATCTGCGAGAAATTGCCGTCGCTATTCGATGCCCTGCGGGCGGTAAGCCATTCCGCGCGGGGCTTGGGAATCGTATTCCCGTTGCTGTGTCCGTTAGAAGGTGCGCCGTTCGTGGGGAGCGTCACTAATTGCCGCCTAATTTTAGAGTTGTAAAGCTTGATTATACGCCGTGCGGTGTACACGCTTCGCGGATGCGGGACGATAAAACACTAACCACGAAGGACACGAAGAACCACGAAGGAAACCAGCGAAGGGTTGCGCCGTTCGGGCAAGCTTCCCGCTGTTTATATCGAGGGGTTTGTTCAGTCCGGCTTGCGGGTCTGGAGTTCTTTAAAACGTTGGTCTTTTTCGACAGACTTGCGCGGTTGAGCGGTCACCACCATCGCGTTGGGCGGCGCGGAGGGATTGATGCCGAAATCCCACACGGCGGAGCTTAATTCGCCCTTGTCCATCATCTCAACCAGGGCATACTCGCCGTCGGTTAAGTCGTTGGAAGGGGTGATCTTGATCCAGCCGCCGGTCAGGGGTTGAACCTTCGCGGAAACAAAATCCTGTTGCTGGGTTACTTTTCCGTACACCGCTACCTTAATGTTGCCGATGATGCGTTTATCCTGTTTTGGCTGCAAGCGAACGATGCGGAAGCGGTCCCAAGACTCGGCGGGCGATTTTTCGCGGTTTGGTGACGCGGTCTTGTCGCTCTTTTGTTGCGCGGGGCTTGCCTCATCCTGAGCCCTGACGTAGATCGAAGGCAGCGTGACGTGCGCTTGTATCCTGGAATGCAGCCCTGGAAGTTCGATAGTTTGTTTGCTGCTGGCAATCGGATCAATGGCGGCGCGCAAAATGTTGTGCTTCGTATCACGGTTGAGTTCCGCATCACTCTCCTGCAACTCCACCAGATTGGCGGCGTTCTGAAACGTGTCCAGCAAATAAACTTGTCCATCTTCCGGAAGTCGCAGACCGGGAGATACTTCGGGCGATCTGGCTTCATCGGCTTGCCGCTCGGCAGCCATCTCGCGATCAAGTTGGACAGCCTCCGGCACGGGAGATCCCGCGGCGCGATCTTTCTCGAACTTTGCGGTGGCGTCCCAATCCACCAATGAATTCGGCACGTCCTCCCACTCATTACGCTCGGCGCTGAAATAATGAACACGGTCGCCGTGAATCTCGTATTTGGTGACGGGTTGGTAGGAGCCGTCTTTCAAGATCAGACGTTTGGCGAGCTGCTGGGCGGAGGCAGGAGAGAGCGAAATTGCGAATGCGAGAATTCCCAGCAGGCACGCCGTCAGAAGCCTACTCACGCTTGGCGGCCTCTGCTTTCGTTGCTTGAGTTCGCCGCTGTTGTCTCACGTGATCCCCTCCTAATAATTATGACATTTCTCATTCGAGGAAAAGTCGAAACCCGGTCCGTCATCATCCGCTGCTTGTGGATGGAGCAACGCAAACTATCCATCTGGGTTACGAGGATTACAATCAGTCCAAGGAGAACAACATGGACAAGATCGAATGTTCCGTCTGGAACAACGGCGGGAATGGTTGGGGTTTGAAGATTCTCGGTGGACTGGGAGCACGCACGACGCATTTTCATCGCAATCTAAACCCTATTTTAGTTGATCTCGGCGACCGTTCGTTTCATGTCAACATTGACAAGAAGAGTTTTTGGACAGAAGCGTGTGGCGAGCTTATTAACGAGGCCTTCAGAGACTGGTTCACAAGAACTCGAAGAACCACCGGAGATCGAGTCTGGCTTGAAGTCGTGCAACCATACCGCAGGTTCAAGGTCGTTGAAGCCCAAGCCACGGCGCCTGCAAAGGAGGCCGTCTAAATGAAGAAGTGGATTCTGTTGATTAGCGCTGTGTTGCTCACTTCCACATCTGCTGCATTCGCAGATTCTACGGGGAACGACGTACTTGATCGCTGCCAAACCGCTGTTCGGCTTTTCGACAACAACGGGGCCCCAGTCGGTGAGCACTATGACGGCGGCTGGTGTTTTGGCTGGGTGAGCGGAGCACTTCAAGTGACAAAGCTTCAGAACGAGTGGACTGATTTCACCAAGCAGAAACCAACCCTCTTGCAATTCTGCGTCCCTGACCCGGGGATTCCTGCGATCCAAGCAGTCAGAATCGTGGTGAAATACTTGAAAGAGCGTCCCGAACAGCTACATGAGGACGGCATGAGCCTAACGATAGCAGCGCTCAAGGACAGCTTTCCCTGTAAGTGATCTCCCATCGTTGTTGGGGCGACCCGGCCAAATAAAACCCGCGTCCCAAAATGTGGCGACCCGCCATTCCTTTCCAAACCTATTTCTGCCATAATTGATTGTGCACCCAGCCTGCACAAAATTCCAACCACAATTTAAAGCGAGGAAGCGATGTCGGCAAAGTACATCTTTGTGACGGGCGGTGTTGTGTCTTCCCTGGGCAAGGGATTGGCGGCTGCTTCTATCGGCTGCCTTTTGGAAAGCCGTGGGCTTAAAGTCAATTTGATGAAGTTCGATCCGTACTTGAATGTTGATCCCGGCACCATGTCGCCGTTCCAGCATGGAGAAGTTTTTGTCACCGACGACGGCGCCGAAACCGACCTCGATCTCGGACACTACGAGCGATTCACTCACGCCAAACTCTCCCGCGACAACAACTGGACCACCGGACGCATTTACGAGCAAATCATCGCCAAAGAACGGCGCGGAGATTATCTGGGCAAGACGGTTCAGGTGATTCCGCACGTGACCAATGAGATTAAGGCGGCGATGAAGAAGGTGGCGCAAGATGTGGACGTCGCAATCGTAGAAATTGGCGGCACAGTCGGCGACATCGAATCGCTGCCCTTCATGGAAGCCATCCGCCAGATGCGCCAGGAATTGGGGCGCAAGAGTACATTGTTCATGCACGTAACACTGGTGCCGTTTATTGCCGCGGCGCAGGAACTGAAGACCAAGCCTACTCAACATTCGGTGAAGGAATTACTCAGCATCGGAATCCAGCCGGATATTTTGCTGTGTCGCACGGACCGTTTTCTCTCCAAAGACATCAAGTCGAAGATTGCGCTCTTCTGCAACGTCGAGGAAGAGGCGGTAATCACCGCGAAAGATGTGGCTTCAATATATGAAGTGCCGCTAGTTTTCTCCCGCGAGGGCGTGGACACGCTGGTGCTGCGATATTTGCAGTTGGAGCCCACCGACCGGGATTTGAACGATTGGGAAGAGATTGTGCGCCGCGTTTATAACCCCAAGGCCGAAGTCACAATCGGAATTGTCGGAAAGTATGTCGAGTATGAAGATTCTTATAAATCGCTGAAAGAGGCTCTGGTGCATGGCGCGCTGGCGCACAATCTGAAGCTTAATGTGAACTGGATTGAAGCTGAGGGGCTTGAGACTCCAGAACGTGCCGAAGAACAGTTGCAGGACTATGACGGGCTGTTAGTGCCCGGGGGCTTCGGGAAGCGCGGCATCGAGGGCATGCTGCAAGCGATACGTTATGCGAGAGAGAGAAAGGTGCCATACTTTGGAATTTGCCTGGGGATGCAGACCGCCTGCATTGAGTTTGCCCGGAATGTTTGCGGGTTAGCGGACGCGAATTCCAGCGAATTTGATCCTGCGACCCCGCATCGAATTATTTACAAATTGCGAGAACTAACCGGAGTGGAAGAGTTGGGCGGCACCATGCGGCTGGGCGCCTGGATATGCAAGGTTGAGCCGGGGACGCTCGCTCACAAAGTTTATGGCCAAGACGAGATCAGCGAACGGCATCGGCATCGCTATGAATTCAACCGCGAGTACGAAGAAACACTGACGGCCGCGGGACTACGAATTTCCGGGTCAACTCCTGATGGAACTTATGTGGAGATGATTGAACTGCCGGATCATCCCCATTTCATCGGTTGCCAGTTTCATCCTGAATTCAAGTCGAAACCGCTTGAGCCGCATCCGCTGTTCAAAGCCTTTGTGGGAGCGGCCTATGAGAGCGGCGTAAAGCGGCGCGGGGAGCGGGCTGCGTCGGAAGTGGAGATGTTTCACCGGCCAGCCAAAGTGGCGAGTCAGTAAAGGCAGTTTTCAGTTTCGAGTTGCCAGTTCCCAGTTTCGGAATGTTGTGCCAGCTTGAAACCTGAAACTAGAAACTTTGAAACCGATATCCTTCAAAGCCGGCGAGATCACGATTGGTTCAGGAAGCCTTTTCCTGATCGCCGGACCATGCGTTATTGAGAGTGAAGAGCACGCCATTCGCATGGCGGAAATTATTAAAGGGGTCGCTCGATCCCTGGACATTCCATTTATTTTTAAGGCTTCATACGACAAGGCAAATCGAACTTCGATCCGGAGTTTTCGAGGACCGGGCCTCGTGGAAGGACTTCGCATTTTGAAAAGAGTAAAAGATGAAGTCCGTGTCCCGGTACTGACCGACGTACATCAGGCGGCGGATGTGGCGAAGGTAGCTGAAGTCGCTGACGTGATACAGATCCCCGCATTTCTTTGCCGGCAGACCGATCTAGTCGTGGCGGCGGCAATGAGCGAGCGCGTCGTCAACATCAAGAAGGGACAATTCGTCTCCCCGTGGGACATGAAGAATGCGGTTGAGAAATGCAGAACGGCGGGAAACGAAAAGGTTTTTCTAACCGAACGAGGGTCGAGCTTTGGGTACAACAATCTCGTCGTGGATATGCGGTCTCTTGCCATTATGCGGAAATTCGCTCCAGTCGTTTTCGACGCGACTCATTCGGTTCAGCTGCCGTCGGCTGAGAGTAACGGCGAGAAGCCGACGGCCAGCGGAGGGCAACCGGAATTCATTCCCGTCCTGGCCCGGGCGGCGGTTGCGGCGGGAGTGGACGGAGTTTTCATGGAAGTGCACGACAATCCCAAAGAAGCCAAATCGGATGGGGCGAACGCGCTGGAGTCAACGAGACTGCGAGGCGTTTTGAAAGAGTTGTTAGCCGTGCAAAATGCGCTGGCAGCGGCGAGATTGACGCCGTAAGAGCTCTATAGTGGGCGGGAAACCATGAATTACTGCGGGTTGAAGCGAGGCCAAACCAGCGACTCAACAGTCGGTCAGATACTGCGCTGTATGCAGTACGTCAAGGAATACGTGGCCAATGGGGATCAATCGGTTCGGGGGATCATTATTGCTAGTGACGTCGACGACGCTCTCAAGTACGCCGTTAAGGCTCTCCCAAATGTCTCTGTACTTACCTATCGGGGTAGACTTCGGACTCTCTCTTTTCCCAAGTAAGCAGTCCCGAAGGGACGGCCCCAGCTTAGCCCAGCGCGGAAGCGCTGGGTACGCGTGACAGGATGAACAAGTCCCGGAGGGACGACCCTTCATCCCAAAACATGCGCGGGATCATAAGCAATGGCGTATCTCTTGAGCAACTCCAGAAATTCGTCTTCGAAACTCAGTTTCGCATGATGCGCGGCTTGATTTTCGATGTACTTCACAATGACATCCGTCTGCGAGGCGCTTACACTGAAAGCCCCGTAACCTTCCTGCCACGAGAAATTTGTTTCGGCGTCGTTGATCCATTTGGATGAGCAGGATTTCAAAATTTGAACGGCCTTCGCTAACGGTATTGTCGGCGGCAGCACAACCAGAGCGTGCGCGTGATCCTGGACGCCTCCAATCTTGATTGCCTCAAATCCGTGATTGCGAGCGATTCCTGCCATGTATGGCCAAAGTCTCGGTTGTAATTCCTCCGTGAAATAAGCCTCTCCCGGTTCTTTGCGCTAAAGACCAAATGGATGCGATTGCTGGAATACGAATGTGACATCGGTCGTCCCTCCGGGACTTCTCTATCGTCCTTTTCCTACCCAGCGCTTCCGCGCTGGGCTAAGCTGGGTCGTCCCTGCGCGACTTGATTCGACGACAGGCAGCGGATCGAACTCGGTACTGACCGAGTAAGCCGAAAAAGGAGCGATTTAAGAGGACTCTACGGGGCAGATCTCCTAACGTCTGTGACACATGTCACAACGAAATCGAGTTCGTGAGCTGGCAGCGTTCGGCAGGAGCTTTATTCTGCTACCATTCCTGCCGCGTTATCATCTGATTCAGAATGCATGTAGCGGTCACGATCGCGGGCTTGGTTTTCATCTTCAGCGTTCTGCTGGATGCTTTTGAGACCATTGTCCTGCCGCGAAGGGTTCAACGTCATTTCCGGCTTACCGCCTGGTTTTATCGCCGTACCTGGCGACCCTGGAGGGCGATCGCGCGCCATATCAAAGCCTCCGGCCGGCGGGAAAATTTTCTGGGATATTTCGGGCCGTTGTCGTTGATTTTTTTGCTGGCGCTTTGGGCTTTTTGTTTAATTTTCGGCTTCGCACTATTGCAATACGGATTCGGAAAACATGTGCAACTGGGGAGCGAGCGTATCAATCTATGGACGTTGCTCTATTTGAGCGGAGAGACTTTCTTCACTCTTGGCCTGGGTGACATTGTTCCGACGGCAACTTCGGCCCGGGTGCTCACCGTACTCGAAGGGGGAATGGGATTCGCGTTTCTGGGCGTCGTGATTGGTTACCTTCCAACGATTTATTCCGCTTTTTCCAAGCGCGAAATTGAGATTTCTCTATTGGATGCGCGCGCCGGGTCTCCTCCAACGGCGAGCGAGTTCCTGATTCGAGTTGGGTGTTGCACGCAACAGTCTGTCCTCGACGAGATTTTCAAGGACTGGGAGCATTGGTCCGCGGAAGTCCTGGAGAGTCATCTTTCTTATCCGGCGCTGAGTTTCTTTCGGTCTCAGCATAATAATCAATCGTGGTTAGGGGCGTTGACGGTAATGCTTGACTCAACAGCTTTGGTCATTTCAGGAATTGAAGGTGTTCGAAATGAACAGGCGAAGATCACGTTTGCCATGGCAAGGCATGCGGCTGTGGATTTGGCCCAAGTCGTGAACGCCAGGTATGAGATTGATGATCTTTCGGAGCGATTGCCTGCGGCGGAATTAGTTCGACTTCGAGAAGCCATGGCCAAGCGCGATCTTCGGCTTCGTGGAACGCCCGAGGCCGAACAGAAGCTCACGCATTTGCGGTCGCTCTATGAGCCTTATGTCATCGGAATAGCGAAGAATCTCTTCATCAATTTGCCGCCATGGATTCACACTGAGAAGAGGAAAGACAACTGGCAGGCAGGGCCGTGGGATTTGGCAATTCAAGCGCAAGGCCTGGGCAAGATACGAGTTGACGGCGAGGTGGCGCCCCCCCCGGAAGATCACTTCTAACGCTGGTCGCTTGGCCCGGACATTCTTCTACGCGGCCATTGAGGTTCACTGCTCCGCTTATACCCATGTTATCCAGAGCGCAGCGAGGGACCTGCATTTCGATTTTCTCTGCACACCCCTCTCGTATGAAGGCGTGTCCCTTCAAAACGAAGTTACTGTGAGATTTTTTCCGCAAGCTGCTAATGTTTGGCCTGCAAGAATCCTTTGCGCCGTTGCTCGCTGTAACGGTGCAATGCATCGCTGATCACTGGATAGGCTTCGGCGGCAGGACGAATTTCATCCACCTCGACCGCCTTGCCTTCCAGAAGTTTGTAATCCTGAAAGAAGCGCCGCAACATGATCATGCGATGGGGCGGCATCTCCTGGGCCTCGCGGTAGGAGTTGAATTCGGGGTCTTCGGTCGCAACGGCGATGATTTTGTGGTCTTTCTTGCCGGAGTCAATCATGGTCATAAGGCCGATCGTGCGGGAGTGAATAATGGTCAGGGGCACCACGGTTTCTTGGCAAAGAACCAGAACGTCGAGAGGATCGTCGTCCTCGGCGAGAGTTTGGGGAATGAACCCATAATTCGCCGGGTAATAGACGGCCGAATAGAGGACGCGATCGAGCTTGATCAGTCCGCTGGTCTTGTCCAGTTCGTATTTAAAGCTGGAGCCGAAGGGAATCTCGATTACGCTTTGAAACTCCTGCGGCAACAGGTCACCGGGAGTAACATCATGCCAGGGATGAATCATAGGTCCTTGAACACTTTGATCTTAGGAATGTAATCGGATGACACATTATTCTAGCGGATAGAACGTTCCAGGCGGGATTTAGAAGCTGGTTAGTGGATAACGCTTGATTCCGGAAAGTCACAAAGCGTAAAGTTGGATTTGAAAAATATGTCGAAGCAAAGCATAAATTATCTAAAGTTCGGCGGCGCGACCGCGCTCATAGTGCTGTCCCTCGCGTATTTGGCGTACACCGGGGTTAAGGAGAGCAAGAGCTATTACGTCACCATTAAAGAGCTACGCCAGATGGGCGACACCGCCTATACAAAGCGACTGCGGGTGGCGGGAAATGTGCAGCCGGGGTCCATCAAACGCAGCGGGACGAACGTGCAATTTGTATTAGTGGAAAATGCCAATCTGCTGCCCGTGATCTACAGCAGCACGGAGCCACCTCCCGACACGTTCAAGGACAATGCGCAGGCGCTGGCAGAAGGCAACTTTGGGCGCGACGGGGTTTTTCACGCCAGGCAATTGCAGGCAAAGTGCGCTTCGAAGTACGCCCCGCAAGCGGCAGGCGCGGCTGGAAATGCCTCCAACGCGCCGGTGCGAACCTCTATGTAAGGCTTAGCTATTGGGGCCCTGAGTCTTCCGCGGCGGTGCAACTGGCGCAGTAACTCTCCGGCGGCCCGAAGTAACTTGGTTTCACGCCGCCAAAATTCAAGACCAGTTTTTGCAGAACCACGCCCGGATCCACCATCCAAAATTTCAAAGTGTGATATCCCGGCTTCGCCAGAGTGAGAATCGAGTCACTTTTGCGAACCTCGTCTTTTACCGATGTTGCCCAATCTTCCAGCGAGTTGTGCGCGAGTGCGTCAATAATCCGGGGAGAATCGTCATCGAACGATACCGCATATCGCAGACCGCGTCCGGGGACGAAGTTCAACGTGGGCGCGAGAATCGCCTGGACCTGAACCGCACCGGTATCGAATGCATATAGGTTGTATTCGAGACAGGGCGAAGCCTGCGGCGGCACTACGCTTGGGGCCGTCACCGGAAATATCGTCATGGAAGATAAAGTCCGGCCGTAGTCATCGAGCTTCTCCCAACTGACGTCGCCTGCGTCAATCTTCTTTGAGTAATGTTCCGCCTCTATTGAAACGTAGCCATTGGATTCGACGAAGCCTTTAAGCGAAGCTGTTGCCGGTTGGGCTGGATTGAAGGCGGTTACACTTACTCTGACAGGTTCGGCTCCCCCGCCGGTAAGTGTGACCGTACCAGTGTTGGCCCCCTGGGGCACTTTTTGCCAATTCACACTTACTTCGATTCGTTGATCCTTGCCAAGCGTGCCGCCTTTCATACTCAAAACGATCCAGGGATCGCTGGTCGTGGCGGAGAATTCGAAAGCTGTCTGGCCGCGATTGAAGACGTCAATGTAGCTGTGTTGCTGCCTGAATACGTCGAAGGTTGGGAGGGAAGGGTTACCGGGCTCGCGTTTACCATTCGGACCAGGCCACGCCGACTCCGAGCCCTCAACGGCAACACCGAGGGCTGCCTGAAGCGGAACATCAGCCTCGGCAACTGCGGGCATGACGTTAGCCGGAGGATCATGCCAGGATGTGTAACCGATATGAGGCTGATCCATCATGTGATCCCACTTCCCGTTTTCGAGGACATGGTTGTATTGATCCGATAGATTCGCATCTGCCTGAAACAGAGCGCGGGCCTGCGCCGCAAAATTGTTGGCGCTGGCACGCCCCTGGCGGGCGTAGAGATGATTCTTCCCGACCGCGATATATAGTTCTGCAACTTGCGCTGACGCTCTTGCGGGGTAGAGAACAAGTTGAAAAAAGGCATCGCGTTCGTTATCGGGGAGGCGGCTGTAGATTTCCTGAGCCTTTTGTGCCACTGCTTTCCACTCCGCGAGAACTCGGTCGGCTTCCTGATAATTCACCAGGCTGAAGGTGTCGGGATCGAGCAATTCGGGCTTCCGCCAACCGTTATATTTCGTGTATTTGGAAATGATGTCCGCGATATCGGCGGCGTACTGCGGGCCAAACTCGCGCTCCGCCCACAGCCGGGTGAATTCCGCGGTGCTATTCTTCGGCCATCGTTCTGGATTCCAGGCGAGGTCGAGGAAAAACTCGATGGGGAATTCCATCGGCTTCAGATCGCCGACGTTGACGATCCATATCCGATTCGCGCCATAGCGGTAGGCGAGGTTCATTTGCTCCCAGACTTTGGTGATTGGGTTCGTGTTGAGCCACTTGTAGGAGCGGGGATCGCCTACGTAGTCGAAGTGATAATAAATTCCCGCGCCGCCACTTCTCTTTCGCTCTTCCGCCGTGGGAAGCCGCCGCAGGTTGCCCCAATTGTCGTCGCACCACAGTAAAGTGACGTCGTCGGGAACGCGCATGCCTTTCTCGTAATATTCCTGGACTTCTTTGTAGAGAGCCCAGTCCTGCGGCACGGCAGCTACATCAGGATTCATGTGATCGGCAATGATCTTCCGCTGATCCGCTACAATGCGTTCCAGCAAGGCGATATTGGCGGCCATGTTCCCGCCCTTCACCATTGGCATGTCGCCGTCGCCGCGCATGCCAATCGTGATGACGCTTTCGTAGCTCTTGTTGCGTTCGATGCCCTCAGTCCAAAACTTTCGGAGTTCGTCGGAATTCGTTGAATAATCCCACGGGCCTTTGCCGTGCCGCTTCCATTCCTGCTGCGCCCGCAGCATGGGTTCATGATGCGAAGTGCCCATCACGATGCCGTATTCGTCGGCCAGCTTGGGATTTAACGGATCATCTTCGTTGAAGGCGTTGTTCCACATGGCAGGCCAGAGATAGTTGGCCTTCAACCGGAGCAGCAGTTCAAAGACCTTTTCGTAAAACTGATGATTGTAGTTTCCGTATTTTTCATGGACCCAGCCGGTTAGTGACGGCGCTTCGTCATTCAAAAATATCCCGCGATATTTGACCGCGGGAGGACCCTGGATGTATTTGCCAGCCTTCACGAAAAGCGAATTCTTGTGCTGGACCGGAACATCGGCCCACCAATACCAGGGCGAGACTCCGATTTGCTCGGAGAGATCGTAGATTCCATAAATCGCTCCCCGTTTATCGCTGCCCGCGATGACCAATCCGCGGGCCACTCCGGGAAGAGGTTTCTGTACAACTTGAATAAGAAATGATTCCCATTTGCCCCGAATTTGAAAGACGTCAATCTTCTTTTCGCGGATCAACCGGTCAATGAGCCGGCTTTTTCCAATCGTGCCAATGATGATTGCGCTTCCATGGAGATTTTTGGCGTCCTGCACGATGGATGGAGTCTGATCGGTGACGCGGCGGACGTCAGCCTGAAGATCATTCGCGGCGCGAACTACGCCGAAATAATCGTTTGCGTCCACGCACAGAGTGGCGGCGGATTTTCCCTGGACGATCGCAAGACTGTCGCGGCGATAAAAGTTCTCAACGTATTGGGTCTGGCCGAGGCCGAAGCTATTAATAGCAAAGGCGAGGATGCAAGAAATAATCAGCGGGGAATATTTCATCGGAGTGGCGAAGCTACAACTTTACGCCAATGCGTATGTATTTCGATACTGAGGATGGATGAGATAGAAATAATTTTAAAGATTCCGAAGCGCGGGCTTATCTCGCGAGGAATCTGCTTTTTCTCCAGCCGAAAGCAGATTCCTCCGGGCGGTGCCCGTTCGGAATGACAAGGACTAGAAGGTAATTCCAAACTCAAACGGCTACTCTAGTCTTTCTCCACGATCGCAATACATTCTTCCAGCACGTGCATGGCAAGGTCGGCTTCTTCCCGCGTAACGATGAGCGGCGGAGCGATGCGGATCGTGCTCGGGCCGCATCCCAGGAACAGAATGCCGCGCTCAAATGCGAGTTCGATGATGCGGTCCCGCTCAGCGGCGGCATATTCCTTAGTCTGCTGATCTCTTACGATTTCCACTCCAATCATCAGGCCGCGGCCACGGACGTCGCCCACGAGCCTTTGTTTGTGGGGCCCTGGGGACATACGGTTTAACATGTGATTTCCGACTTCGGTGGCATTCCGCAGGAGGTCTTCGCCTTCGATTACATTCAGGGTCGCCAGCGCGGCCGCGATGCAGACGGGATTCCCGCCGAATGTGGAGGCGTGGGATCCCGGAACCCAGTCCATAATTTCGGCTTTGCTCATGGTGACGCCAAGCGGCATGCCGGAAGCGACACCCTTCGCCATGCAAACGATATCCGGATGCACGCCAGTGTGTTCGATCGCCCACCACTTTCCGGTGCGCCCAGCGCCGCTCTGCACCTCATCGGCGATCAGGAGAATCCCATGACGGTCGCAAATGCGGCGAAGTTCCTGCATGAAAACGGTCGGCGCGACCACGTAGCCGCCTTCGCCCTGAACAGGCTCTACGAAAATCGCGGCGACTTCCTCAGGCGGAAGCGTTGTCTTGAATAACTTGTCTTCAATGAAGCGCGCGCAACTGAGCGCAAATGCGTCAGGACCGAGTCCAGGCGTTCCGCGGTATACGTCCGGATAAGTTACGTGTGTCACCCCCGGAACCGTAGGCCCGAAGCGCCGTTTCTGCTGCGGCTTTGAGCCGGTGAGCGACAGCGCGCCCATAGTGCGTCCATGGAAGGCGCCGAAAAAAGCGATCACGTTCTGGCGCTTGGTGTGATAGCGAGCCAATTTTAGAGCGCATTCGATCGCCTCCGCGCCCGAGTTGCCGTAATAAAACTTGTGTGGTCCGGGCATGGGAGCGATCTTTGACAAGCGTTCGGCCAGAGTGACGAGGCTCTCGTAATAGAAGTCGGTGCCGGACATGTGGATCAATTCGCCGGCCTGGCGCCTGATCGCGGCTACAACTTCGGGATGGCAGTGGCCCGTGGAAGTCACAGCGATGCCCGCGGAGAAATCCAGAAACTCGTTGCCGTCCACGTCGATGACAATCATGCCGCGGCCTTGTTTGGCCACCAGCGGATAGGAACGCGTGTACGACGGTGAAATATATTTTTGGTCTCCAGCCAAAACGCGGGTTGCGTTGGGGCCGGGAAGAGCGGTGATGATTTTTGGTCCAGCGAGAGTAGCGGTAGCCATAACTGCCTCCAGAATTTGGTTGTGAGCGGTGGTTGCCTGGCCGGGTGAACTTAAAAATGTTCTGCACACGGCGACTCAGAGTTCCCGAAACAAGGAACTAGTCGCTACCAAAGAGACTGGGACGCACCTGGGAGGGAAGCACCGCGAGATGACGGCGCGGGCACACAAGGGAATGCAGGCAGCAAATGGGCAGGTGCGAATTGGGTTGTTGAAAATGCATTTTTGGCGACCCCGAATCTAATTATATCGCGAAAGCCCAGGCCTAATCGAAGTCATTAACCTGGGTCCGCATCATTCGTAACGAGTCTGTGTGAGAACGATTCTTTCGCCCCGCTGGGGCTCGGCCGTTTCCCACTTTCTACCCCGGGCTTACGCCCGGGGCTGTATTCTACCGCCGCTTCGCGGCTGAAATCGGGCAGCACGTTCCACCATGGTTCACAAATTCGAGTTCTCACACAGACTCGTAACGTCCTGGAAACATACGGTAACCTCGGAGTAGCTTTAGGTCCGGCACTTCCGGTTTTGAGTCTGGTTCAGGGGATTAACTCAATCGGTGGGCAATTCAGGCTAAACACGCGCATCCGCCAACGGCAGATGGGCACCCTTTTCTTGGCTACTGCAATGCCGACTGAGTCAGCTTGACGGCGCAGTAGGGATTGGCGGCCCCTCCGGCGACGTGACACTTCTGCCCATTCACGGAACCATGGGCCAGGGTGCTGAAGTATAGGTTGGCGCCCCCGTTGGATACCTGATTATCCACGATGATGCTGCTGGTTCCCTCGAGCTTATGCGGGGTGGTAACGCAGGTGGAAGTCGGACTGCCGTTGATGCAACCAGAAGCGGCCGGAAATCCGGCGGTAATACTGGAACTTTTTATGTAACCGTCGTTGCCGCCACCGCCTCCGTTGCCACCGACTCCAAAAAAGAGGCGATCCGTCGTTCCGTCGTAAAACTCGGTCAATGGAGAACACTCGTCGCCCGTCTTATTATTTATCACCCAAGTAGCAGTGGGAAGGGTGCCATTATTAAGCTGACCTGCAGTGAAGGAAAACTCGTACATCTTTGGATTGGACGGGATCAATGGAGCGTTTGGGGTCCCGGACACGAATCCACAGACCAAGAGATGCCCATTTGTGCTTCCATTCGTCCAAAACTCATTGTCGAAGTCACCCGCATGAACGTTCGCTCCAGTGCAATCGCCAGCGCCGGTGGCCGACCCGAGATCGACTGTGTTTGTCATGTCAATCGTCGTTCCCGACGTGAAGTTTGCAGGCACCTGGTTTGCGGCGCCTCCAATGCCGACGACGTTGCTGCATCCTGTAAATGCAAATACCTGATCCACGGCAGGATTCGCACTGTCAAACACAACGATGGGAGGCGAGATAATCCCCGTACCCGCGCCATGTCCCGCCCACCCTATGGTCAGTGTGGCGGCAGTGGTTTGCGCCGGGCTGTTGAGATCTATGGCGTAAAGATAGCCATTTGCGTCGCCAATGAAAATTCTTCCGGCATTGTCATCCACAGTGGGATCGGTCAGAACTTTGCTGGCGCCCGCTGTGATAACGGTCACGGGCCAGTTGGCGTCGGCGGCAACCGTTGGCGCGCCTCCGCCAAAAACTGGACTGATCTTGTAGAGCTTGCCGTCCCCAGTCCCAACATAAGCAGTGTCGGTACTGTAGTCAATCCAAGGTGAGGTCGGTGACCCCGATCCGGAAATTTGAACCGTGGTCATGCAATTTACAGTAGTCGGGGTGGCGCAAGATGTGGGCGTAAAAGGGGCGCGAACGGTACCAGTTTGCGAAGGCGGCACCGGGATTGGGCTCGGCAGGACCAGCACGTGGAAGTACGAACCGGCCGTTGCGGTCTCCACAAAAGCCACCTTGGTGCCGTCTTCGGAGATCGAGGGAGACGTCGTGATACCGCCGCCCCCCTGCGTAATGGTGTTGTAGGCGAAGGCGACCCATGGGGATCCTGCGTTACACGCAGGGCTCGCCCCGGTATAGAGATTGTTAATTCCGACGAGGTTGGCCTGAGTTCCGGAAGTGACCGTCAACCCGAGAAGCACATAATCGTTGTTGCAGTCTTGCGTGCCGATATCAAATCCATACTTCGCCGGAGCCTGATCGGCAGGAACGTATCCGTTCTCGAGAGAAACCGCCCAGTCAACCTTCATCGCATTCTTGCCGGATCGTTTACCTTGCTTTGCGGCCGCAATCGCCGCTCTCCGCATCACCATGTTGTAAACGTGCCGGGGTTCGGTCACTCCAGCTTTGAGCGTGGCCGAACTGTCATTCCCAGTCATTATGATGTGACGCGAACTCCAGTCCTGGGGATACCCGAAATGGGTCCTGGCCGGGCTGCTGTTTGACTGAGCCAACGCCGAAATACACAGGACAAAACCTAGAAGCAAATGAACCAAGCTCTGACGTTGCCTTTTAGAGTGCCCCATACGTCCCACCTTTAATCCAACCGATAATTCGATATGCGGTTTATTGTACGGAAGTTGTCGTCCTAATCCCACCGCCCGGAAGTGGTGCAGATCACCTCTTTGGTAACCATAGCAGCTATCTTTAGTAAAGCTCTTGCCACGTAAGCATCATTTGCAATCATTGCGCGCGGATCTGCACCAATGGCCCCGCATTCATTCGCGCCTGATTCAGCATGTTGGCCGATGGAATACCAGTCCTCAGAAACGACTTTTCGCAATCGGCTGTGGACGGCCCTCGCATACTGCCTTCCATGTAGGCCAGCCCTGGGCATCGCGTGCACGTTCCCACGTGAGAACAGGTCGAACAAGTGGGCAGATG
This sequence comes from Terriglobales bacterium, assembly GCA_050746185.1. Lineage (GTDB taxonomy): Bacteria > Acidobacteriota > Terriglobia > Terriglobales > Acidobacteriaceae > PALSA-188. Next base: position 70,687 of record JBOGLA010000042.1, read on the forward strand.
CTTGGCTCGAATGGAGCGTACTTCCTTCAGTTCAGATGAGTTCCGCCAGATATCGAGAAACTTCTGCGTTCGAAGATTTCCGCTGGGCAGCGGAAATTGCACGCAGGGGAAGACGTCGCCATAAGGAGAAACGTAGCAACTGGTATGGCCGGCGCTACAGGGATAGCCCTCCATTATCCCTTCGTCAGGCGGAGGGGGTGGCGCGCAAAATTCTTCCACGTCGCCGACCAGCGCCTTGTTCTGGAACATCTGTCGTATCTCCGCAGCGGGCGCGCGCAGCCGAAGCACCGATCGGTCGCCATCCATCTTCGGCGTAATCGTGGGGTCTACGGTGTAGGAAACACCCAGCTCGCCGGCCAGCGCCATAACGCCCGCGCCGTCCGCCAAATTCGGCGTCATCAGTACATTCGCGATAGTTACTTTCAGTCCCTGCGCTTTAAGAAATTTAATCGCAGCAATTGTACGTTTGAGCGAGCCTGGCAATTTCGTGATGGCGTCGTGCACTTCCGGACGGTGGGAATATACGCTGATCTGAATTTGCTCGACTCCCAGATCACGAAGCCGCTTCGCTTCTTTTTCGTGAATCATCACTGCGTTGGTTTTTACTTTTACGTTGAACTGGAGGCGGCGCGCATATTCGACAATCTCGAAGAAGTCGCGGCGCATGAGAACTTCGCCGCCGCTGAACGTCAGAAAGAAGACGCCGGCATCGGAGATCTGGTCGAGGATGTCCTTGATTTCCGCGGTGGTCATCTCGCCATGATCGTCGTGATCGAGATAACAGTGAACGCATCGCTCATTGCACCGGTAGGTAACGTCCATGTGGACACTGAGAGGGATGCCCAGATCGAGAGCTTTCTCATTCATCTCCGTGAGCAGGCTCATGGTTGCCCCGGCGAGTTCTTTGTTACAGGGGTTTCCGAAACAAGCAGAATTCCATGAGGAGAGAGTTCATCCACGAATTGCTCAACGTCGCGCTCGGCTTGCTCCTGATCAACGTCGAACTCCCGGCAAATCCTGCCCGCGATCTCCGAAATCGGGGTCTGCCCGTCCGCCGCCTGCCAAACTAGAGTGGCGACGTCATCCAGTGTAAAAAAAGTCGAATCCACGGCGGACATGATCATCATTTCGTCGCCCAACATGCGAGCGGCGATAGCGTCACTTCTCAAAACGTATTTTTCACTCAAGGCATCTCTCCGAAGCGATCAAGAACTCATCCGCCGGAACTGGCAGGATTTCTGAAGCCGGCTGACTTTTCCGCAAGACAATGCCATGGTCTCAAACACCTTCTCGTGGCGGAAACTTGGCTTGTGGTAAGGTTTTTTGCCCGTGTCGTTCCTGCCGTCAGCGTGCTTATCGGCGTTACTATCTTCGGCGAGTCGGTCCTTTTGGTCCATAGAGGTCCAAGCCTACAACTAAAGGGGTTCAGATTCAAACAATCTTATCAACGAAACTGCGTTTATATCGAGGAGGGTTTAAATGGCTAGTACACCACACTGCCCTCCGGCGGCTTGAATGGCATCGCCCTCACACAAGCAGTCCATTTTTGCTGTCTCATGAGGGCGCATTGACTTTCTCTCCGTTCCACGAGTAAATTGCCAACATCCAATTTCGTTCTTTCACATTGTTTGGTTCGCGCGCTCTCATCCTGCGATGAGATATGGGAAGCGGGTGAAAATCCCGCGCTGCCGCGCAACTGTAAGCGAGGAAATTGCAGCCGGTCACTGGGGAGAATCCCTGGGAAGACTGGTTGCGGTGGTTGGATGCGGAACGCCGGAGCGTTCAGGCATCCTTACTCGCGAAGCCAGGAGACCGGCGCGAACCGCCAACGCCAACCCCTTTCGCGTGTCAAAGGAGGAGTGCATGCGGTTCTATTGTGTTCCTGTCACTGTGGTTTTTCTACTGGCGGTGGCTTCCGCCTCCGAACTCAAAATTAATGTTGTGGATCCCCAGTCGGCCGCAGTTGCCGGCGCTCTGGTGGAGTTGCAAGGTAACAGCGGCGCGGTTGAGGTCCACACAACTTCGGCTGAAGGGTCGGTGCTCTTCAAGGATGTGGCCTCGGCGGGCTTCCGGATACGAGTTTTGGCCCCCGGGTTCGCCGAGTTTGACGAGCAAACGACCGCTCCATCATCAATTCCAGGCGCAACAGTCACTGTGCAGCTTCGATTGGCGCCCACAGCGGAAACCGTTGTGGTGACGGCAACCCGCACGCCTGTACCCACTGAATTGTCGGGCGCTTCGGTCGAAACCCTCAGCGGCGGTCAATTGCAGGCGATGAATCCAGTTGCCGCCAATGACGCGCTGCGCTTCCTTCCTGGTGCAGTCATCAACACTGCCGGGCAACGCGGCGGCCTCTCGTCGCTCTTCGTGCAAGGCGGCAACTCGAATTACAACAAAGTAATCGTGGACGGAGTCACCATCAACCAGCCTGGCGGGACTTTTGACTTTGGCACGCTTCCCCTCACCGAGGCCGATCATGTTGAATTTTTGCGGGGAGCGCAAAGTACCCTCTACGGATCGGATGCGATGACCAGCGTGGTGCAGGTTTGGACGCGCACCGGAAGCACGGAGACCCCGGAACTCCGCTTCGGGGCCGATGGCGGAAATTTTTCCACCGCCCACGGTTACGCATCCTTGTCCGGGACGCGAAAGATTTTCGATTACAACCTATTCGGAGACCAGTTCAACACCGGCGGTCAGGGCGTCAACAATGATTATTCGGAGTCGCTGGAGGGAGGAAATGTTGGTGTCAAAATTAATGACGCAGCCTCCCTGCGCTTGCGCCTTCGCCATACGAATCGCCGTGTTGGAGTCTCGGATGAGTGGAACTTCAACGGCAGCCAGATCATTCCGCCTGATCAGCATGAATATGAACGTTTGAATGATTTGTTGGGGAGCCTCGAGCTTACCGTAACCTCTCCCTCAGGGTGGCAACATCACTTCACCGGATTTGAATACAGCTACCGAAGAAATAACGCCGATCCTGAGCCCACGGCAGGCCGGATATCGCCTACTTTCGGTGACATCAATTTTATATTCGACGACATCGCTCACATCAATCGGGCGGGTTTTGAATACCAAGGAGATTATTCGGAACGAAGCTGGACCCACACCACCGTCGGCTACCGTTTTGAAGATGAAAATGGAGCCGTCGGCAGCAAGACAGAACCGAGTTCAGGCCAGCGCCTCAATGACGATGTCTATGCGCAACAAATATTCTCGCTGAAGCGGCTCTCAATCGTTGCGGGTGCGCGATTCGTGCACAACAGCGCGTTCGGAAATACCGGCGTGCCTCGGGTTGCAGTGACATTTCTGGCGTCGCGAGGCGGGGCGGTGTTCTCCGGCACGAGGCTGCGGTTTTCCTATGCAACCGGTTTCAAGGAACCAAGGCTCGAAGAGACTTTTGCCGGGCCTCCTTTCAGCATTCCGAATATCAACCTGCAACCGGAGAGAAACCGCTCTTTCGAGGCGGGAATTCTGCAAAACCTTTTGGCAAACAGATATACCCTGAGCGCGACTTACTTCAACAATTTGTTTCGTCACCTGATTGACGGCGCCACCGATCCAACGACGTTTATCACCCAGTATGTCAATATTGACGAGGCTTTCGCGCATGGGGCCGAGATCGAATTGCAGGGTAGGATTTGGTCTCGATTGTCGCTGAACACGGGTTACACCTATACTTCAACGCAGATTCTGCAAGCGCCTCTATGTACCCCGGCAAATTTTTGCGATCCCCTGCTTGCCGCTGGGCAGCCCTTACTCCGGCGGCCCAAACACTCAGCGACCACTCTGCTTTCCTATTCCAGTCCGCGATGGGGAGGAAATGTGGGAGGCAGTTTTGTTGGCCGCCGGCCGGATTCCGACTTCTTTGGATTCGGCATTAATCATTCGCCCGGTTACGTGCGAGTAGATTTCGGCGGATGGTACGCTGTGAATTCGCGGGTTACGGCGTATCTGAACGTTGAGAACGCAACCGACAAGTTCTATGAAGAAGTAACAGGATATCCGGCGCTGGGAATCAATTTTCGAGCGGGAATGAGGTTCCGGATCGGAGGAAAATGAACTGATTTCCGGTTCGAGCCGACGCAAACGCCTGCTGCGGGCGGCGGTTCTATAATGCTTTTTCGCTCCAATGACCAACTCCGCCGTTCTCCTGATTTCGTGTCCGGATCGCAAAGGGCTCGTCGCCGCCATTTCGGACTTCGTCTTCCAGCACAATGGCAACATCCTGCACGCGGACGAACACGCCGACGAGACCTTGGGTCTTTTTCTGATGCGCGTAGAATTTGATCCCTCAGAATTCGATATTGACCTGGCTGACTTCTCCAGACACTTTTCGCCAACCGCCGCAAAGTTCAATATGCATTGGCGGTTGGCCCGGTCTGACCGGCGCCCCAAAATGGCGGTCCTGGTTTCCCGTTACGATCACTGCCTAGTAGACCTGCTCTACCGGCACAAGAGCGGAGAACTTGCCTGCGATGTCCCGTTGATCATTTCCAATCATCCTGATAACCAGGCGATCGCCGAGTTCTATGGCATCCCATTTTTTGTGGTGCCGATCCTGCCCACGAAGAAAGCGGCAAGCGAGAAAGAGATTCTGGCTTTGCTCAAGAGATGCGGAATTGACTTAATCGTGCTGGCGCGCTACATGCAGATTCTCAGTCCGTCATTTGTTGCCGAATACGCGCATCGCATCATCAATATTCACCATTCGTTTTTGCCCGCCTTCGTTGGCGCCAAGCCCTATCACCAGGCGTTTGCCAGGGGCGTAAAGCTAATTGGCGCGACCAGCCACTACGTTACGGAAGTTCTCGACGACGGCCCCATCATTGAACAGGACGTGATCAGGATTTCGCATCGCGACTCGTTGGATCACTTGCTGCAAAAGGGCCGTGATCTGGAGAAAGTCGTGCTATCCCGCGCGGTGCGATGGCATATCGAGAACCGCATCCTGCTTTATGGGACGAAGACAGTGGTATTTCATTAGGGTCTTATAAGTCCGCGTTCGCAAATCGTTTTTCCTCGCATGGCAGGCCCATGTAACTTTAGTGTCCTCCCTTAAGAGAGTCTTGTAGATCAATAAAACTTAGTCTTAACTTGGGTATTACCTTTTTGTTACCCGGCCCTCAACCAAGGCCGAAGGGGAAACGTTGGCCGAAGATCCGAAGTGGGAACTTGCCATCCTGGCAACCGTTCAAGGGTTCTATGAAAAACTCCTGCAAGAATCCGTAGGAGGCGAAGTCCCGATCCCGGCCGGACTGGAGGCCATTTCCCTTCAACAGAGCGATGGTAGCGTTACCGAAACGCTATCCGCCATGCGGCGCTGGCTGCGACTGTTGGATATGGCCATCACCCCGGCCATGCTGCGGCGCGCGTTTACCCCCGACACTGACCCTGAGATCGCCGAAGCAATGCTGCGTTATTTCACCCGCAAAAAGGATTTGAGCGACGTGAATCGCGAAAAAACCGACCTCATCGCGACTTTTCTTTATCGCCGCCCGAGGGTGCCGGGCCAGTGGGAGCGCACAGGTTACGGATTGGATGGTTCCCTGCCGCTGGCGCCGTTTGAAATTGCGTTAATCGAAATTCTTGCCGACACCGATGTACCTTCCCTGTCGGAGGAGCACGTGCAATTGTTGCGGCGCTTTGATCCCCTGCAAAAGCAGGTTGAGCAATATCGTGATCTCTACGCGTTGCTGGATTCCGGCACACTCCCCATGGTTCGCCAGATTAAGCAATCGTTCGATTCTTCTTTTTATCATCCGGGCGTGCTGGCAACGATTGCGCCCTACAATGTCGTGTTCGGACGAAGATTCGACGAGCTTTTCATGGCCGCCTCCTCCGAGATCAAGGAGTTCGCCGAAGCCCTTCAACAGCAGGGAGGCAGCATACTGGGAAACGTGGACGGAGTTGACGTCACCGTGGAAGACGTGGGCAGCTTGAAAGAGCCGGAACTGTTGAGCCTGGACTACGGGCAGGCGCTGCAAAAGTTCTGGCGCGTCTCGCAGCTGAAGAAAGTTTTGGAGCGCCGGCCACCACTGCGGCGGCTACCCCCGATGGTCCGGAATCCAGTGAAGGTTCACAATCCGCCGCCGCAAAGGCCGGAGCCGCGTGCAATCCAGAAACCAACGATTGATGTCGAGGCGATGCGCGCGGCACTGACACCGCAGCAAATCGCCGCGGAAGAGGCGAAAATCCTTCAAGTGGAGGAGTCCATACGGGTCTTCGTTCGAGTTGCAGATCCCAAGTTCCGGCAAATCGTTCCCATGCGATTCTTCAACCTGGCATTGTCCCCATCGGAAGCCGACGCATATTGCGCCGATTATCTGGAAGAAAAGAGCCTGCGAGCAGCTATGGCCCGCGCCCAGTTGAGGCTGGCCGCGGTGACGGCGCGCATTACGACCGAACTGGAAGAAATGAAGCGCGCCGGAAATTCGCCATCTTTGTGGAAGCTGCACGTGGATTGCCTAATTGCCCTGCTCGAAGTATCGCGCGCAACTTGTGAAAATGCCGACCGTGTGCTTGTGCCGGCGAACCAGCAGGGTCTGCCGGAGGGCATCGGCGGCCTTAAAACATCAATGAAAAGACTTGCGGACAGCGCCAGACTGGCAATCGCAACCCTGACTGGATCTCGAGAAAAGGCAGATTCAACTCAGGAGAAGAGCGCCGCCGCGTCCTTTTCAAACTGAAGCATCCCGAAAAGCGCATAGTACAATTCACCTTCCAACCTTCACCCGCCATGCGCAAGGCAATTCTGCTCTACAACCCCCAATCGGGACGCCGCCCAAAGTATCGTGTCGCGGATATTGAATCTGCGCTCAAAGTGCTCCGTTCGGCGGGCGTGGACGTAACCGCCGAGCCTACCGTTTCGTCGGAAGGCACCACCGGGCAGGCGCGATTGGCCATTGCCCATGGATGCGACACGATTTTTGCGTGCGGCGGCGATGGCACGATTCATGATGTGCTGCAAGCTGTGGTGGGAACGCAAGTCGCGATTGGCGTGATTCCGCTAGGCACGGCCAATACTCTGGCTCACGATCTGCGCATTCCTCTCTCCGCCGTACCGGCCGCGCGCGCCGCTCTGGAATCGAGCCCCCGGCGTCTGGCGGCCGGGCGCATCACTTTCCGCGATTTTCATGGACAAACCCGCTCCCGATATTTCACCGTCACCGCAGGCATCGGCGTGGATGCTCACCTTTTCTACAAATTAGACGCGCTCGTCAAGGGGCACTTGGGCATGCTTGCCTACTACCTGAAAGCAACCGGCCTTTGGCTTACCCACGACATGCGAACATTTAACGTGGGCGTCTCGCGCGAAGGCTCCTCCGGCGAGTCGGCCAGATCGGAAGAGGTCTCGCAATTGCTGGCCGTCCGCATCCGGCACTTTGGCGGGGTATTGCGCGAACTCGCGCCCGGCGCTTCACTCTCGCGCAATGACTTGCGGCTGGTGCTGTTCAAGACGCGGAACCGCCTGCTTTATCTCGCATATATATTGCGCGGATTGTTCGGCCGGCAATGGGCTGTATCCGGCATTGAATTGGCTGATGCGGAAAAAGTCGCGTGCACGGAATCGTCCGTGCCGACGGATTTAAAAATTTACGTGGAAGCCGACGGCGAGTTGCTTGGAGCGTTGCCCGCGGAAATCTCCATCGTCCCTGATGCGTTTACCTTGCTTGTGCCGCCGGCCTCGCTTCCGCCGCAGCCCTAATCACCAAGTGCTTTATCCATTGAGCGATGGCCCTTCCATGCAGCCGGGCCCCCGTCACGCAAGCTCTTCGCGTGATCGGGCCCCCGGATCACTGACGCCTACTTTCGTATCTGATCTGGTGGAAAATTATGCGAGGAACTGCAGGTCGGGAGTGCTTTCTGCGGGATATTTTAACGTCGTTCGATCCCCATCCCAGGCGATTAACAGTTTCCGATCTTTAATAACATAGTCGACAATCCATTGTTTTTCGCGTGGAGGCGGATTTTCAATGACTACTACCAGCTTAGCAGACGGTTCTTCCTGAAGGTACCTGTATTCGTAAAGCTGGGAAATCGCACGTCTTATTTGCGAATGGGCGTTGAGGTTCGTCGTGGACTTCATTTCGAAGAGATACAAGTCATCGCCCACAACTGCGGACAGATCTATATAGGGATTTCTTTTCGGAATTGCTCCAGTGCCCCGAATCTTCGCCGCAACCAGATCGGTAAGCATCTGATGCGACTCGTTTGCGCGTTCGCGAGCGGCATCGTCCACTAGTACTTGGATGAATCCCTTCGCCTCTCGCACCTTGCGTGCCACACTTGTATATTCGGTTAGTGCGCTTTTCTTCGGCCCTAGAGGCTCGTCCGGGGCCTCATAGTCCACCACCTTTACTCCCGTCGGAAGCCCCCGTAATGAAAACTTGCCTCTCTCTTCTCTTACCATTTCGATCTGCCTTAACCAACCGACAATCGTGCTGACACGCCGTGGTATGGTCGTTTTACCCTTGGCCTGCTGGGTTATTGCTTCTATAAGCTTCGCCAGCTGGTGGCGGCTTAGGCCATCGTTGCCCGCCGCTTCCAGATAAGGAAGCACTCGTTGTACGAGACGCAAACGTAGCACGGCCTGGGCTAGCAACGGAGTGCGTTCTTGTGGGCGGTCGACAAATTTTCGACCGTCCGAGGTTAGAACAGCTTGATTGTGTGAATTCTGGAGAAGGCCTAGAAGCTCTCCAGCATGTCGATAGTATCTGCCTTGCCTCGGATCCTTCCCGAAAGCGAGGGCTATGTCCCGGTCGGTGCGAGCACCTTGAGCCACCGCGTCGATGGCCCTGACCACTTCATCTAACCTGTCCGCCTGCGGTATTTCTTTAGTTGAAAAGCGCACTACCTCGTACCCCTATATCGCGATAAATAAATACTCTTTCACATCGTTGTTATTGTCGCCAACTTTGTGATTATGGTTGCCATGAGAATACCGATGGCTAATTTCGCGAACCTGCACTGACCGTTTGACATGCTTCAAAAGACAGACCATCTGTTCTTTCGAGGGTACGCAATTTGATGAGTACGAGACCGCTAGAATCGAATGCCTGAAATGCTCAAAAAGCCGCGAGAACGCGTCGACTGCATTAGCTTTAGTACTGAAATCAGTCGAATAAGACGGGATTTTCTTAGTCGTCGTGCGAAAGTTAATTTCTCGATCTTTCCAGTAGCTGCAAAATCCTTCCACAAAATGATATCGTCTAGTGTAGTCGCAGTCGGAAAACGGGCTGACATAGGGGGTGTCTATGTATACGCAGTCATACCCACGTGGATCAAGGTCAAAAACATCGTCGCAGAATGCCTGATTCGGTTTGCCGTTTGAGAATACTGCCGCATTAAATCTTTGCGCCGCGCTTAAGAATTGCTGCTCCATGCTTAGTCGTAGATCCAACCTACTGTCCCAGCCCTTTTTCCCCGTAAAAGTGAAAATGCCCCTGGGACGCTTTTTCATCGCTGCCCTGCACGCAGCCGCTAGCGCAAGGGACCGCTTAATTGGGCTTTTCAGATCTTGGATATTGGCCCATAGATTGTCTAGAAACTTATTGTCCTCGAAATCGAAATATAGCGAGCCGAAGGTGTCCTGAATGAATGTTTCCGAACCGGGATTCTTTTTTAAAAGAAAAGCAATGTCCTGATGCGATAGGCAGGTCGAATTGTTCTGAATTGTCGCCCTAGAAACATGGAAGGCGAACCGAAGGAAATCATTAGCGTGCACCTCTGAGCCTAACTCCTTAAGTCCATAAGAAACACACGCGGAGCCGGAGAATGCATCGAGCACCTTGCCAATCTTGAGCTTGGACAAATGTCCCATTATGAATGGCAACAATCCCTGCTTGCTGCCCATATACTTCGTCTCAGGGAATTGTCGGGCCTTCGGAAGATCAGGAAGCCAAAGTCCAAGCTGCGCTGCTGGATCGTATGCGGCAATTCCTACACTCAAGCGGCAACCTGTTCACTTGAAATTTTGTAGTTCGAGATGAGCAACTCAGTCACGTTCCCGCGACCCTCACCCTTACAGTTCACAAATCGGGGAACCTGAACTTTTACTTGGTGATACTTCGAGTAAAGGTCGGCAATCTTTTGATGGTACGAATTGCTCAAAAGCACGAGGCAGCCCATGTCGGCGAGAGTTTCAAACAAGCGCGCGAGATGCTCGTGATCAGCAGCATAAAAGAACTCTCGTGTGTAGCGCTTAAAGTCGGAGTTCTTGCTAATTGGCATGTAGGGCGGATCTAGATAAACGAAATCTCCTGCGCGCGCATTACTTAGGGCCGATTTGTAATCGCACGCAGTTATTTCAGCGTTTTTGAGCGCCGCGCTCGCCTTCATAAGATTCTCTTCGTCTATAAGGGGCGAGCTTCTGTATTGGCCGAACGGAGTATTGAAATCGCCATTTTTGTTTACACGATAGAGGCCGTTGTAACACGTCTTATTAAGGTAAATAAACCGGGCGGCCCGTTGGATGTAAGAGAGAGCGGTCGGGCGAAGAGCTCTGACTCTATAAAACTCAGTAGAACTAACCGAATATTGAGATAGCTCCCCGATCAATTCTTGTGGTGAATCGCGAACAGCTTCGTAACATAAAATAAGCTCAAAGTTTGAATCACTAAGAAAGGCTTGTGTCGGTCTTAGATCAAAAAACATAGCGCCGCCACCAAGAAAGGGCTCGAAGTAGCGAGACGGTTTGTCGGCCACGGCTTTCCGAAGTTTCTTCAGGAGCTTGGTTTTCCCGCCAGCCCACTTCAGGAAAGGCTTTGCCTTCGGCGGTTCCAGTTCCGAATTGAAGAGGCCCGACTGTGGGCGCGCAGACCGTATTAGCAATCGTTCCACCAGTTATAAGTGAAATTGTTAAGAGTTTTTACTATAGCTTCATGGATCATGCATGAGAAGTATTCTTTACGTTACCCGGATGTGGAAGCTGTGCAAAACGAACGCCGCGTTCCCATTATCGGCTTTGGGAATGACCGAACTCCCGTCATATACTGAGTATTGGAGCCAATCACCCATTTCTTGACCGGGGCATGCCTGGGACGCGCGGGCCTGAACCGCAAAACCGGCCTGGCGACGGCCACGCTGACGCTTGCGGCCGAAGCTCCCGACCTTGACGTTTTGGGCAGGCTTAAAGGCCCGGTTTTTGGATTTGCCCATCACCGCGGATTTACCCACTCTTTTCTAGGTATCGTTCTGGTTTCCGCTGTAGTCGTCGGCTTAATGTATCTGTTCTGGCGGCTACGCGGACGCAAGACCAGCAATCCCAATCTTCCGCCCAGGTGGGGGTTGCTGTTCCTATTCGCCTACCTGGCAGGCCTGACCCACATTTTGCTCGACTTCACCAATAACTACGGAGTGCGCCCGTTCTGGCCTTTTTCCGAGAGATGGTATTCGTGGGATATTGTTTTCATCCTGGAGCCGGTTCTCTGGATTATTTTGACGCTCGGCTTGCTGCTGCCGCTATTGTTTTCTCTGGTTAACCACGAAATCGGCTCCCGGCGCAGTGGTCCGCAGGGACGGCTTGCCGCGAGTCTTGCGCTGCTCGGCATGGTTGCACTCTGGGGAGTCCGCGACTACGAGCACCGCCGCGCCGTCAACGCATTAGAAGCACAGCTCTATCGGGGCGCCGATCCCGTTCGCGCCTCGGCGTATCCCTATTGGTGGAATCCATTTCACTGGCACGGCGTGGCTGAGACCCATGACTTTTTCGCCACCATGCCGGTGGATTCTCTGATGCCGGAAGTTGATCCCGGAGGTACGATGCAAATCCGGTATAAGCCGGAAGAGACGCCTGCCAGCCTGGCCGCGAAGAATTCCTACCTCGGCCGGGTTTATCTGGACTGGGCCAGGTACCCGCTCGTCGAAGTAGAGACTCACGCTGAGGCGGGTGGGCTCGAAGGATACGTCGTGACCTTTGAAGATCTCCGTTACGCATACCCGGAAATCGCGGGACGCGGCGCGCTTTCGGCGTCGGTCGAGCTCGATCACAACCTAAGCGTGGTGTCAGAAACCTTCGGCTCAAGAAGCCGCTGAGTACAAACCCGGCAACCCGAAGAACACCCATGCGGCCTTCCTATTCCTGATTCCTGTGTTCGGCACAGTACAATAGAGAGACATTTTCCGCACTCAATATCCCAGCATTCGGCGGGCAAAACCATGCCATCTCGCAAGAAGAAGGTGATCAAAATTCTTTCGCCGAACAATCCCGAAGCTCGGGATGAAGGACCGCGCCTGATCCCACTGGATGATCGCCCGACGCAAACCCCGACATCGTCGCGCGTTGATTATTATTTGTCCCTTGCCGATAAAATGATTGGCGTCAAAACCGAAAAGTGAACGATTCGGAGAAATCCAATGCGACTACTCCCACTTGACGGCTATGCCGTCAAGAGCCACAATCGTACTTCGCGACCTGAGGTGACCATGCTGCCGTACCTGTTTATATTGTTTGCTTTCCTGTTCCGATTTATTCCGTACCACCCTCTGGGATTTACTCCTGTCGCAGCGGCGCTGCTGTTTTTTGGCGCACGCGGATCGCGCCGCCGGCTCTGGGTTCCGCTGGTCTTAATGGCAGTCTCCGATATTGTTCTGACCAAGTTTGTGTATGCCTACCCGTTCACCTGGGACCATTACGTAACATTCGCGTGGTATGCGGCGATCCTGTGGCTGGGCACGAATCTTCGCGAGAACGCGAAACCGTTCCGCGTGATCGCCGCGGCATTAGCCGGTTCGGTCTCGTTTTTCCTGTTGAGCAATTTCGCGGTTTGGGCTTCGTGGCCGGACCTGTATCCGAAGACTGCGGCCGGGCTGCTGACTTGCTACGCCGTGGGCCTGCCCTACTTTCGCCGCGCCGCTGCAGGAGACTTGCTGTTCACCGCGATCATGTTCGCGACGCCGGTGATACTGCTAGCGCTGTCCAGAACGTTCAGCCGGGCTGGTGACGGAATAGCCGCCGCATAGAAGACTTGGAAAAAGCTGGCTGGAGCCTTTCTGTTCAAGAGAACTGAGGCATCTAGATTAACTCCCCAACCGGGCAGGTGAGGACACCTTGCCCCTACGCAGAGCCCGTTCTCCGTTTTCTTGCCGATCTTCTTTTTGCCATCACCAGAGAAACCACCAGCACCGCTGCAATTACGATCCATATCCAATAGAAATGTGACCGAAACAAATCCCCCAGCGCATGAACGAATTCGGGGCCGAATTTCAAAACCAGCGCCGCCAGCGTAAGAAAACGCACTACCCTTCCGGAAAAAATCGCCAGCAGAAACTTCCAGAATCCCATCTCTGACGCCGCCGCCGCCAGCACAAATAACTTAAACGGCGTCGGCGGAGGTAACATCGCCGGAAACATCAAGCTCCAGAAGGGATGGGTTTCAAATGTCCGATGAATCTTTTCAAAGCGCTCGGCTGGAATGCGTTTGCGGAGAAGTTCTTCCCCTCCCTCGTATCCGATGATATAAATCACAATGCTTCCCAAAGCCGATCCCGCCGATGCCATGAGCACATACAGCAAGAACCGCCCTCGGTTCTGATACACGTAACCTGCAACCACGACGTCCACCGGAAGCCCTATCGCCGAAGCGTCCAGCGCCGAGACCACAAAAATTCCCCACGCTCCGAGCGGCTTAAGCAGCGCCCATAAGAATGCTGTGTAGCGGGCAAGAATGTGTTTGATTGTTTTCAAAGGGAAGCGTGAATCTCGAGCGAAGGCAGTATATTACGCCGTCGTTCTCACGAGATGGGCGATTCGTGCCGGGTATTTCCAGCGATCAACTCCAAAACGTGCGGCAGCAAGTCAATGACGGACTCCAGCGATTCGATAGCGCCCTTTGGACTGCCGGGCAAATTCAAAACCAATGCACGTCCACATACCCCGCAAAGCCCGCGACTTAACGCCGCCAACGGGGTCTTCCTGCCGCCTTCGAAACGCATCCGTTCGGGGATTCCTTCGATAAGGCGTCCGCACGCGGCGCGAGTAGCTTCCGGAGTTACGTCGCGCAATGCAACTCCAGTGCCTCCCGTAGTCACGACGAGCGCCGCGTTCCCTGCTAAACGGAGAATCGCTTTCTGAATTTCGGCCTGCTCGTCAGGGCAGACTTCCGTTACGACAACATCGAATCCTCGCTCCTTCAAAAGACCGCTTACCGCAGGACCAGATTGATCCACGCGCTCCCCGCGAGCGCAGGAATCGCTGACGGTCAGGACAGCGGCAGTCAGATCGCGAATCGGAACAGGCATCTAACTTTAATAGTACCCAATTCCACGCCCCCAACGATCTATAACCTTGCGAATGCCCGCCTCAGAAATGACCCCAGGTGCCAGCCATCCAAATATTTATAGGGCGTTTCTCCCGTTGTGTAATGTCCGCAAGGCAACACGGCAACTTTGTGATCCAAGCCATAACGCTCAAATTCTTTCACCACATCGCGCGAGAATTCAGGAAGAAAAGTCAAATCATATTTTGCATAGACAATAAGAGAATTTTTCGGCCAGCGGGCGAACTGCTTGAAATATGACATGGGACTGATCGCGCCCCACAAGCCGCGCAGACGTTCAACATCCAGTTGGGGCTCAAGGCCCTCCCGAATATGGCGGGTGGATTGGCCGTGCCAGACGACATCGGCAAAATAGGTTGAAGCATGATTAAAAGCCGCCACGCGGATACGAGGATCATGAGCCGCCGCGATAAATGCATAGCAGGACCCGAGGCTCGTGCCCACGATTCCAAGGTCGCGATAGCTTTGTTGTTGAAGCCAGTCGAGACAGCAGCGGATATCGAGCACTCCCTGGCGGCAGGCGTCAATGGTGCGCCCAACATTCGCGGAGACAGCGTAGTCGGCACGATGAATTTCGGGCGGCCGGCGAATGTCGTGATAAGGCATGCTCAACCGCAGGACTGCGATGCCAAGCTGGTTTAAGACCCGGCAAAGAGTGCAGTATGCCAGAGCGTCGGAATTCCAATGCGGGAGGAGCACGACCGCGCGGCAGCCCTTAGCCGGAAACCAGCGGGCGTTTGCCAGGTTATTTTCCGGGTGAGGACTTTGCACCGGGGAAGTGAATCGAAGAAAATCGGCGCGAGTTCCCCGAACCTTCGCCTCCAACTTTGGGTCCGGCGTTTCGCGTGTGCTGAAAACCCGCACCTCGCGATTCTCCAGGCGGAAATCGGAGGGCGTATCGTATGAGAAAAATTCATCGCTGGCAGCGACGATGCGCCGGCTGTATTCTCTCAGATAGGTTTCGTTTTCTTCCGCATGAACACCCGGGTTACAACCATTTCGACAGGGCCACGCCTCAACCCACTCGATACCCCACTCCAGTGGGCGCACAACTCGATTTCCATCCACTGACGTCAGCCGGGTTTCCCAGTCGTGCATCCATCGGGCGTAGCGCGAAGCCATGACTTAGCATAACAACTGGATTTTCTAGAATCACCATTTGAACATCGGAGTGCGTGGAATGAGCATCGGCCGACGCGAATTGAGCCGCCAGTCCTCCGCATCCGAATGCGGACAAGATGAAGTCAGTTTTCAGTTTGAAGTCCTCAGTTCTTAGTGCTGCGGATGCGGTCAAGCTGAGAACTGTGAACATTTAACTGGGAACTGACTCAACTTTCGAAGGGCCGGCGGTTTTCTCGCCGCGATACACCCGCGAAACTCCTCGCACGATATGCCGCATCGGAAGCGCGCTTTTTTCGTCAGCGAAAAAGATTTCACCGCTTCTGGTGCTCCGGTAAAACCAGCGCCGCAACAGCGCCAAGTGTTCCACTACTTCGAGAGATGTTGTCGCATCTTCGAGGGCGATTAACGAAAGCGCTTCCTGAATGCGCGCCTCCATGGACTGCGATTTGGAATGATTTTCAGACTGAATCGGAAACGGCACGGGGCCGAAGATTCGCGCTCCTCTAACCCTGAAAAGGGTCACGCACCCCGGTGAGGCGCTGGGCTGAACCAATACGCCGTCAAGGAGATCGAGGCGATGAACAATTTCCGGCAGCTGAGTGAGCAAAGATTTGAGCTTGTCAACGCGAGTGTGCAGAGCCGCTGCGCTTTCGAAGTCCATCTTCAGCGACGCTTCATCCCGCTGGACGGAAATCTGCCGTAGCAACGAAGCTCCTTGAGTCTGGAAGTAGGCCTGCACCCGCTCAACTTCTGCGCCGTATTCATCATCCGTGCATCCCTTAAAACACGGCGCCATGCACATTTTCATTTCGGAATAAATGCACCCGGGAAATGCGGGATCGGGATGAAGATCCTCGACGCACCGGCGCATTTTAAAGAAGTCAAGTGAGTCGTTGGCGAATTTCTCGGCCAGGCTTCGCGAGAAAAAGGGGCCGTAGTAAAGGGAGCGCCCATCGAGCCGTCCGATGCGCGTCGTAACGGAAGCCCTCGGATACGCGTTTTCCAGGTGCAGCTTGACCAGCGGAGCGAAGCGCAACCGTAGCCGGTCCGAGTAAGTCTTGGGAAAAGTGCTGCGCAATAGCCGGTAAAGCAAGAATCCGGATTCGAAATCCGATCCTGTGGTGGTGTATTCGATCCGGTGAACAGAATCCCGCAAGTTCAGTCTTTTGGATTGTTCGGTTGGAAGCCCTAAAAGACGCAGCAATCGCCGTTGCAAATTGGCGGTCTTGCTGACATATGGTTCGGATGACGGATCGGCTCCGCGCAAGAGAAAAACTGCCGGCGCTGAGGGGACTGCATCGAAAATCCCAGCATCGAGCGCGGGGACAAACTCGAGGTGCTCGGTTAACACCAGCCTATTTTAGTCATGCGAAAGGACGCTCCCCAGCAAATATATCCCAGGGGGACTACCATCTTACTGAGGTTTACATCAAAGAGACCGGCATTCAATCCATTGATGGAGGCGTGCGCATGAACAAGCTAATCGGATTTCTTGCACTGACGCTGATACTCTCCCTCTCGTGCCTGGGTCAGCAGAAGGAAGATAAGCGGGATAGTGGACAACAGCATGGCCAGCCGCAGCAGGATCAACGGCAACAGCACGCCCAGCCGGAACATGCTCAACAGCCGCAAAGGGGCGGCCAGGAAGTCGGTCATGGATACATTCCGCCTCGGGGACCGGCTCCTGTTCGCACTCAACAACGGCCCTCACAACCTGCCCGTGAGAACGTTCCGGCCTATCGCGGAAACGGCGGTTCCGAAGCAAATCGTGGTCATGCGGCTCAGCCGCAGGAAAATCAGCCGCAGAGCTTCCGCGATCAACCGGGCCATCCCGAGGCGCCTCACGTTCACGAGCAAAATAACCAGTGGGTGGGACACGATAGCGGACGCAACGATCCGCACTATCGTCTCGATCATCCATGGGAACACGGACGTTTTCCAGAAGCGGTTGGTCCGCAGCACATCTGGCGGCTTCGCGGCGGCGACCGCGACCGGTTCGATGTCGGCGGTTTCTACTTCGAGGTTGCGCCATATGATGACGACTATGTCGGCGACTGGCTTTGGGACAGCGACGATATCGTGATCTACGATGACCCCGACCACCCGGGCTGGTACCTCGCCTATAACCCGCGGTTAGGCACTTACGTTCACGTGATGTTTTTGGGAAGTTAAATTTCATGGAGGTTGATGGAGAGACGGGCGTCTCTCGCCCGTCAGTCCGGGTGGAAACATCAGCCAGCTGTGCCAGGACCTATGCCAGGACTGCGGGATCAGAAATCTCAAGCGGAAGCATTTCGAAAAATGCACTGCGGCCCGCGCGTCTTGCTGCTGCCCAATGTCTGGGATGTGGCGAGCGCGCGCATCGTTGAAGAGGCAGGCTTTGAATCCGTGGCAACCTCAAGCGCCGGTGTGGCATTCAGCCTCGGCTATCCCGATGGGCAGCGCATCTCGCGGGCCGAGATGCTGGCGGCGGTTGCGCGAATTGCGCGTGCGGTGAGGGTTCCGGTCACCGCGGACGTTGAGGCTGGATACGGTGAGCGTCCAGAAGACGCGGCCCGCACGGCATCCGAAGCGATCGCGGCGGGAGCGGTAGGAATGAACCTGGAGGATGGCAGGGATGATCCTGCCCATCCGTTGATTGATTTGACCCTCGCGGTGGAAAAAATTCGAGCGGTGCGCGAGGCCGCACTTGCCGCCGGAATTCCTATCGTCCTGAACGCTCGAACCGACGTTTACCTGGAACAGGTAGGACCTCCCGAGAGCCGGTATGACGAAACGGTGCGGCGATTGGCGGCGTATCGCGATGCCGGCGCGGACTGCCTGTTCGCTCCCGGCGTGCGGGACGAGGCGACAATTGAGCGCCTCGTCAGCGACCTGAAGTGGCCGCTGAATATACTGGCCGGACCGGGATCCCCGGCTATCTCTAGACTGCAAGAGTTGGGCGTGTCCCGCGTCAGCCTCGGTTCAGGGCCAATGCGCGCGACTCTCGGATTGTTCAAGCGATTGGCGGAGGAACTCAAGACATCCGGGACTTACCGGTTGATGGAAGGAGCGCCGGCCCATGCGGACGTGAACAAGATGATGAAAAAGGCTTCGCAAGCCTAACGGAAGCTCGCGCTGCGGAATTTCTGGCGGTAGTCAGGGGCGTCGAGGTTAACGATACGGCACATCTCGGAAAGGCGTGAGCGCATGCGCTCGCCGATGCGGTCACCCAAACTTTCTTCGCGAGCCGCCGCCCGCGGCCCTGCAACGGCAGCCGCCGGGCCATCCTGGAAATTAGTGGTAATGATCGTGGTGCGATTCTCGTTGTAGCGAGTGTTGAGAATGACGCTTACGGTGTCCCATACCCACTCGGTAGGCTTGACGGCGCCCAAGTCATCAAGAACCAAAACTTCAGTTTGAAATACCGGTCGAAGCAGTTCCAGTTCCGTGGTTTGCACTGAAGGATTGTAGGAATTCTGAATCTGTTTCAGTAAATCGCGGTAGTCACAAAAAAGACACGGAATAGCCTTATTAAGAACGAGGTGCTTGAGAATCGCGACCGCCAAGTGCGTTTTTCCTACTCCGCTCGGACCGATTAGAAGCAGCCCGGTCTTATCCAGAGGATATTGTTCGACAAACTTGGAAGCGGCTATCTTTGCGGTTGCCACTCCGCGCTGTGATACTTCCGCGACGTAAGTGGAAAGTTCACAGCTCCCGTAACGCGGCGGAATGTGAGCCTGAACCAGTAAGCGCTCGGCGCGTGGCTTTGTAGAACAGGCGCATCGGGCCACTCTGTTCTCTTTTTGCGCGTTCCCGAAGTCAATTGTCTTCCAACCGGTGCCGCCGCATTCCGGACAAACTGCACGGGAGTCACTGGGATTGGCCTTCACAACTGTACTTTGCGGAATAGCATCCCCAGCAGGTACCCCACTGCGTGAGGCCAGACTCCGGATGGAACGTACACTCTTGTCGTCCATTTTCTTTTTTAAGTGTACCTTCAAAATCTAGATAAGAGGTGGCGTTGTCATCTGTGAATTTTGAGGATTTTCTCCTCTTACTGTGGAATTTTAGTACCTGTTCGTCATATATCTCGACCAAAGCTCGGTTGTATATCCAGACATCACCGTCAGTCGTCGTACCCTCGCGCTCGAACATGCGCATAACCGCGGCAGCTTCTTTTTCAAAGAACTGCCGCGTGCGCGCATTCGCGAGGCGCCACAACTGCCCGTTGTCCGGCAAATATCCCGGCCGCTCAGAAATCCACGACTCGAACAGAAGATTCAGATACCACGCCTGCTGAAAATCTTTCAGGTCTCTATATCGCAAATCCCCGACAAAACGGTGGATATAAAAAGGAAACCACTCTCGAATCTGATTTCGTTTGGGATTTCTTACCGGAGACATGACTAATTCGCTCACTGAAGGTTGCTTGAGACGCCAACTTCCCGCAATAGAAATTCGCGTCGAGACTGTGTACATGTTGTGGAGATGTGGGCCTCGTTGTGGATGCGGGAGGAAAATCGGACCTTCATGTTTACCGGGCCTCGCTTTACGATTCCAGATCCCGCGCAAGAGGTATCGTCCAATGCCAAATCCAAGTCCGTAGCGGAACTCCATTCCACGACGACTCAAACAAGCCATCCGGCGCGGATTTTCACAGTTGACAATCGGCGGCGGCGGTAGCTAAATAGGGCCGCCGGATTTTGCAGCTTAGTGAGCGCTATCCCGCGCACCCCGCGTGGGCTGGACAAAGTGAAACCGGCCCAGGAGAGACACAAACTATGAACAAAGCCGATCTCATTGACCGCATCGCATCAGGAGTTGACATCAGCAAGACTCAGGCAGCCGGCGCTATTGACACCACCATGGAAAGCATTACGTCCGCACTCAGGAAGGGGGACCGCGTCGCGCTCATTGGCTTTGGCACATTCTCGGTTTCGCAGAGAAAAGCCCGCAACGGACGCAATCCCCAGACCGGCGCAACCATTAAGATCGCCGCCCGCAAGGTAGCGAAATTTTCCGCCGGCGCCGAACTCAAAAAAGCAGTCAACCGCAGTAAGTAGCTTTTGTTTTTGAATTCAGGACGGCAAGGGGTCGGCCCTGCCGTCTTTTTTTGGCCTGATATCCTCCCAGTTGAGCCTCGAAATTCCGCTGTGGTAGCATCGTTAGCTTTGGCAGGTTGAGCGTAAGTCGTTGAGCGTAAGTCCAGGAGCCGAGCTGAGCCCCGGCAAGCTGGCTAGCCTCCGCCTTCCATGTCAGCTTGGGGAGTAATCCGTGAAAGTTTATGAAGGCGCTAATATCCGCAACGTCGCTATCGTAGGGCATGGGCATGCCGGCAAGACGTCGCTAGTCTCGGCAATGTTGTATACCTCGGGGGCAAACCAACGGCTGGGACGAGTGGATGACGGTTCGGCTACCACGGATTACGACGAGGAAGAGATTGCGCGCAAGATGTCTATCGGGGCGAGTTTGGCATATGTCGAATGGGGCAAGACGAAAATCAATATCGTGGATACGCCCGGCTTCAACATGTTCGTGCACGAAGCCAAAATGGTTCTGCCCGTGGTAGACGCGGCGATTGTAGTGGTTGACGGCGTTGCGGGAGTCGAGGTCGTCACGCAGCGGGTATGGAATTATTGCGAGGAATACAAGACGCCGCGGTTGATCGTGGCCAGCCGCATGGATCGCGAGCGCGCCGATAGCGAGCGAGTGCTGGAATCGCTGACTTCAGCATTCGGACGTATGGTGATCCCGCTGGAGTTGCCGATTGGGAAAGAAAAAAACCTGAGCGGAGTCATTGATCTCGTCCGCATGAAGGCATACACGTACGACCTTGGTGGCAGCGGAAAAGGCAAAGAGAGCGATATCCCGGAGAATTTGAAAGCCCCGGCCCAGGCAGCGCACGAACGTTTGGTCGAGATAGTAGCCGAGGGCGACGATGCGCTGATGGAAGAGTTCTTCGAGAAGGGAACCATTCCGGAAGAAGATTTGATTCCGGCTCTGCACAACGCCATTCGTGAAGACAAGATTTTTCCTCTAATCTACGGATCGGGATTGGGGAATATCGGAGCCGACCGGGTGATGGATTTCATCGTTGATTACACGCCCGCGCCTTCGGAGCATGAGTGGGTGCAGGGCGAGGTAGCGAGCGGCGGCAACGGCGAGCCGCCGAAGCGACATGAAACCGATACGGAACCGGTTTCGTTGTATGTTTTTAAGACCGTTTCCGATCCGTTTGCTGGGCGCATCTCTTACTTCAAAATATTCTCTGGGGTTTTGAAAAATGACGTTGTGATGCAGAACTTCACTCGCAATTCTCAGGAGAAGTTCGCACACATCTCCATCATGCAAGGGAAGACGCCAGTTCCGGTTAATGAGCTACACGCGGGTGACATTGGTGCAGGCGCGAAATTGAAGGACACGCTGACCGGCGACACCCTTGGCGATAAATCGGCGCCCATTCAATATCCCAGGGTCAAGCTGCCGGAGCCGGCGATCACCTTCGCTATCGAGCCCAAGAGCCGCGCCGATGAAGACAAGCTGGGGCCGGGCATCCACAAGATGATGGAAGAAGATGCCATGCTGCGATTCTTCCGCGATCCCCAGACCAAGGAATTCTTGATCGCGGGCACCGGCCAGCAGCACATAGAGGTCGTGGTCTCGAAGATGAAGAAGCGATACCACACGGAAGTAATTTTGAAGGCTCCGAAGGTGCCTTATCGCGAGACGATTCGCGGCAAAGCTGATGTTCAGGGACGCCATAAGAAACAGACCGGCGGCCACGGTCAATACGGCGATTGCAAGGTCAAGGTAGAGCCGCTGCCGCGCGGCGGCGAGTTCGAGTTCGTCAACGACATTTTCGGCGGCTCGATCCCGAAGAACTACATTCCTGCGATCGAGAAAGGCATTAAAGATGCGGCAGCGCGCGGATATCTTGCGGGATATCCGGTGGTGGATTTCAGAGTTGTACTTTACGACGGCTCGTATCACGACGTGGATTCGAACGATATGTCGTTTCAAATGGCAGGGCGGATCGCTTTCCGGAAAGCAATGGAGCAGGCTAAGCCCACGCTGCTGGAGCCTGTCATGGCAGCGGAAATCACCGTACCGGATGAATTCGCCGGATCCATCATGGGCGACCTGAACAGCCGCCGTGGACGCATACAGGGCATGGA
The DNA here is from genome assembly GCA_050746185.1 of Terriglobales bacterium. Classification (GTDB taxonomy): domain Bacteria; phylum Acidobacteriota; class Terriglobia; order Terriglobales; family Acidobacteriaceae; genus PALSA-188. The sequence goes on from JBOGLA010000042.1 coordinate 93,248, forward strand.
CAACAAGGGCGGCGTCACCATCGTGAAAGCCGAAGTGCCAATGTCTGAAATGCTGACCTACGGTGTGGATCTGACCTCAATGACCCAGGGCCGGGGCAGTTTCAACATGGAAATGCATCACTATGATGCAGTCCCAGGCATGTTGCAAGAGAAGATCATCGAGAAGGCGAAAGCGGAGAGAGGCGAAGTTAAGGAAGAGGAAGAGTAAGGGTCCTTCGCTTGAGCTCAGGATTTTCGGCAGCAGGCTTCCGCTTCGGTCACGCCTGCTAAACGCTCAACATGGGCGCGGAAGCCGACTGGAACTTTGCTATATCCGGGGGAGTTGTGGAAGGGCATCGAAGTGGGCATCGCGGGCGCAGAGACTGAGCGAATGCTGGAGCACCAGGGCCGCGACCCACATATCGTTGGTTGGAATGGGAGTGCCCTGCTTCCGTAACTGACGATAAATAGCCGCGTAATGATGAGTGGTTTGCTCGTCTGCATAGAGCACACCGACACCACTCTTCAAAAGGAAGCGGCGAAGGATGGCGTCGTTCTGGGGTCCCTGTGTGCCGACCGCAAATCCGGCCCGGAGCTCTCCCAAAACAATAAAAGGTATCCAGACTTCATCTGCCAGCTCCACTATTTCGACGACTGATTTGTTGCCTCGGCATAGATCGGTGTAGCGGTTGGTATCGAGCGCAAGCCTCAAGCCGGGATTCCCGCGTGCGCCCGGGTCTGGCGTGCCGGGGTGGTCATCGCCACAACTCTGCGTCAACCGCATCCTGCGCCGCTAGGGCATCGTCGAAGACTGGATCCTTCCGCCACGTTCGCGCGACATCGCTAAGATCGCGTTGGCGGCATCGCTGCTCGCCAACTCCAGCCCCACGCGCCAGAGCCTCAATCGTGACGTCATTCAGGCTCTTGCCCTGGTCGCGGGCTTTCCGGCGAAGGGCGGCGTCTAAGTGACCGGGCACATTTCGGACGGTGTATTGCATTCATCCATTGTAGGCAATGCAGGCAAGTAATGCAAGCACTATCCACTTTTACGGTGGAGGCCTAAACCCTTGATGATCTAGGGCCGCAGCGGCAGGTTCAGCACGGAGATGACCACTGCAATGTTGTCCCAGGAATGCTGCAGAAGAAGATCATCGAGAAGGCGAAAGCGGCAAAGAGGCGAAGTCAAGGAGGAGTGGAGGGGGGGGTACGTCGGACTGCCACCCTCGGCTGTCCGGGCGAGCATTGGCTCGCAGGGTCGCGTAAGTTCTTGGAATATGCTTGTGTTCAGGGGCGGAACTCAAACGTCAGGGGTTCGACAATCTCTACTTTGTGGTCGTTGGGCCGTCGTTCAGAGACGGCGACCTCAAGAAGCTGACAGAATATCTCTCTGACTCTCCGATTCGAAGTGTTGATCTGATCACAGCTTCGGCACTAATGCGACTCGTCGAAGATAGCATTCCGAGAACGGGGTAGATTTTCGATCTCTGATTTCGGCCAGCAGTTGTTCGGCAACAAGATAATAGCGGCGTAGTGGATGCCGCGTCGTCGAGCTTCGCTCGACCGGACAGCCGAGGGCGGCTGTCCCTACGTGATTCAACTAAAGAATCTTCATTCCTTCCGCTTTTGCCAGCTTTGCCTGCCTCTCATCGAAGGTCCAGAAGCGTTCGGCTTTAAGTTCGATGGCGCAAGCGATATACAGGCTGTCGAGCGTACGCATGCCGAGCTTCGCGCCATGACGCCGGGCGAGCTCGGCGCAAAGATCAAAGGCATTTTCAGGGATAGTTCTGGTGAGCCAGCGACCAGCAGATTTATGCTCCTCAAGGCGGGCATCCATTCGTTGCGACTCAGACAACGATAGCTCTCCGCGAAAAACATGCTGCGCCAAAACGTGTGCCCACTCGGCACTATGCAGGGGCGTGAACCACAGGCTTGGTGCAGATGCGATTCGGTGACGTGCCTCTGCCGAATTTCTGTCCGTGAGATATAGGGACACCAGAAAGCTGGTGTCCACTAATATGCTCAATATCGTCCCCGCTCCTCGATCAGCAGATCAGAACCGGGGAGAACGCGATCGCCAATAATTTCTTTAGCCAATGCCTCGAAATCAGGCCAACTTCCCGCGGGCTGGTCTGCCGTGTCAGGCACAATGCGTCCGATTCGCTTATTCCGATCAATAAGCTCTATCGTCTTACCGGCGCGCAGCCAGGTTTTCAATCGCTTCGTGTCGCGAAGTTGACGCATGTTCAGTTTCGGCATACCATAATGTGACACATAATGTGTCACAATGTCAAGGTAGGGGGCTAAAATGAAGCTCATTCTGGTTCTTATCTGTTTTCTCCTTGCGATGTTTCTTCCTGCGTCCGCCGCCGAAACGCAAGTCTTTGACACATCCGCCGGTCCGGTTAAGATTACGCCTCTATACCACGCGAGTACATTGATTGAGGCAGGCGGAAAGACCATCTACATGGATCCCGCGCGGCCTGCCAGACTCTCAGGACTACCAAAAGCAGATCTCATCCTGATTACTCATGATCATCCTGATCACATGGACCCGGTTTCGATCAAAGAAATCAGCAAACCGGAGACCGAGATTATGGCGGCGCCCGCAGTTGTGCAAACCGTAACCACTGCCAAGCCAATTTCGAACGGCGAGACGAAAACCTGGGAGGGTTGGACGATAGAAGCAGTGCCGGCATACAACCTGAAGCGCGGCCCTGCACCGGGGAAACTATATCACCCAAAGGGACGCGGGAATGGCTACGTCCTCACTTACGGCGGCAAGCGGTTTTACTTTTCCGGCGACACCGAAGGCATTCCCGAAATGCGTGCACTCAAGAATATTGATGTGGCATTCGTATGCATGAATCTGCCTTACACGATGCCTCCGGAAGAAGCCGCGGACGCGGTGAAGGCGTTCCATCCAAAGATTGTGATTCCCTATCACTATCGGGGATCCGACCTCAGCGTCTTTCAAAAAGGACTGGAAGGAACGGGTATCGAGGTGCGACTGCTCGACTGGTATCCGAAATAGAAGCGAGAACGACGAACCCTCAGCTTTACTTTTGGAGTTCGATATCAGTGCGGGTAAAGTCGACGCCCTTCGCAAGCAGCGGTTCTCCGGATGATTTCGCGAGGGCATAAGCGAAGCAATCTCCGAAATTGAGGGAAGCAGGATGGCGGCCTTTTCCGAATTTGCGCCAGGCGAAACGCGCGATCTCGACTTGTTCGCCATCGACGGGAACAAGGTCTAGATTCGCCCGAACCAGAAACAGGTCGAACTCGCGACCGGCGGCTTCGCCGCGTCTGGCTTCCAACACAATTCCGGTTTCGAGCGAATTCGCCGCAGAGATCAACCGCCTTGGAGCCTCGATGATGAGATCGAGAAAGCGCTTTCGTTCAGGCTCGGCCAGAAAAATTGCGATGAGAGCGGAAGTGTCGATGACCATCAGTACAGCTCTCCAATCATTTTGGCAAGCCGTGCTCGTCGTATCCGAGAATTTCGTCTTCGGGTCTGGAATCGAGTGTGGGCAGCGTGTCTATCCGGCTCAACACCTCTTCAAGCTGCCGACCGAGGACGGCACTTCGACGTCGGCTGTTGAGCCGCTCCCACCGTTCTTCAAGAGCTTTCTGAATCGCTTGCGTGACAGACTCTCCAGTCTCGGCGGCTACCTGACGAGCAAGCCGTTCTGCACGTTCGTTTTTGATACTCAATGCCATTGTAGAATTATAGCACAGGATATTGATTTATATATATTCCATGAAACGGTCTTGTCAATCCCTGGCACTCATTCTCTTCGTCCTGTCAGTCGCCCTTCATGGAAATGGAAAACGTGCAGCACAACAGAATCCGACGCTGGCGGATGTTCTTAAGCAAGAAAAGGTTCCACTTCCTCCCGCACCGATTCCACGCACGGACTCACGTATCACCAGCTATGCCATTCTGAACGATGATCAGGAATTCTTGATCGCCTATTACCTCGACAATCCACAGAACGAACTGCGTTTTCCTCTTCTCTTAACTCGCTTCGACAAGCGGACTAGAAAATGGTCGGACAAAGAACTTACCGGCATTAGGATGAACGTGTTCGGCGAGACGGGACGGGGGATCGAGGACGATTGTCTTGGTTCCGTTTTAAGTATTGTCCGGAACAACAAGTGGTACTGCCTTAATCTGCACTTCAACCCTTCCGCAGGATGCCTACTCATCCTAAACCGAAATCTAACTGTCTCGCAGGCTCTGGGCGGCTGGGTCGCTGCATTTTTCAATTCCGGGGTGCTCATTTATTCAGGGGATATGGTGCATTTTGCCGACGTTCATCCCGAAACGCTGTTTCTTTACGATCCGGCGAAGCATAAAAGCTTGCAAATTTACCCACAGAAGAGGGATCCGTTCCGCGATGACTTCAGCACACGGCTGGAAAAAGCGATTAATCGAAAGCGATGCTCAGAAAGTAATTTGGCGTGCGAGCCGCATAGATTTACGTCGCACATTGATTCAGTCGAAGTAAACGATGAAACGAAATCGCTGGCCTTTCACGCTTCATTTGAAACTGAAGGTTTTCTCACACGGGAGCAAGCCGAGAGCAATGATAAGTGGTATGACGATGACTATGTTTACATTTATCGGATCCACCCGCTGCAGTGGCGCGAGTTTTCGATTTATGACTTGAAGGCCACGTTCGGCACGGATTCGCTAAAAATGTTACTCACTCCAGGCAAACTCAAGGAAGTGTTTTCCACGCCCGCGCCTTGATCGCAATTGCCTGATTTTTGATTTCGGCTTACCATCCGTGACAGTGGCTACTGTTCGAAATCTGCCCGACGTTCCGAAAGATCGCGACCGGATCGTCTCCGCGGCCCCGGTCGAGGACGATTCTTCGTTCGAGCTAAAGCTGCGTCCGCAGCGGTTGGTAGAGTTCATTGGACAGAGCAAAGTCAAGGAAAACTTGGCGGTGGCCATCGAGGCGGCGAAGTCGCGCGGCGAGGCTCTGGATCATGTGCTGCTTTACGGCCCTCCCGGTCTCGGCAAGACTACGCTGGCGACGATCATTGCGAACGAGCTTGGCGTCCCGTTTCAACAAACTTCCGGCCCCACGTTGCAGATCAAGGGTGACCTAACGGCGATCCTTACCAATGTCCGCGACAAGCAAGTGCTCTTCATTGACGAGGTTCACCGTTTACAGCCGGCTCTGGAAGAAATTTTGTATTCGGCCCTGGAAGATTACAAGCTCGATATCATGATCGGGCAAGGTCCGGCGGCCAGAACCCACACGATGGATGTGAAGCCGTTCACCTTCATTGGAGCGACGACGCGAGCGGGCCTGCTGTCGTCTCCTCTAAGATCCCGCTTCGGAATCGTGCTTCGCCTGGAATTTTATGGCCACGAAGAATTGCGCGTGATCGTTGAGCGCTCTGCCGATATTCTGGGAGTGGAGGTTGACCGCGCAGGAGCACTTGAGATCGCGAGCAGGTCGCGGGGAACGCCGCGCATCGCCAATCGTCTCCTCCGGCGCGTACGCGATTTCGCGCAAGTTCGTGGAGCCGGCAAAATTGATTCGCCAACCGCGCAGGCCGCACTGCAAATGCTGGAAGTTGACCGTCATGGATTCGATGAAGTAGATCGCAAATTGCTGCTGACGATTATCGAAAAGTATCAAGGTGGTCCGGTTGGCGTGAGCACGTTGGCGGCGGCGCTGGCGGAAGAGCCTGACGCGATTGAAGAAATGTACGAGCCGTTTCTGATCCAGATTGGCTTCTTGAATCGCACGCCGCGCGGACGTGTGGCCACGCAGTTGGCATATGAACATTTCGGGATCGCGCCGAATCGCAAGCAAAGCTCCATGTTCTAAACGCGAAGGCCCCAACACACAGTTAATTTAGGACTTCCGATCCGTCCTGAAGATATAATCTTGTGCACCTCTCATGTCTCTGGCTCCTGGAACCATTCTTGGACAGTACGAAATTCGCTCGCCTCTTGGAGCCGGCGGAATGGGCGAAGTCTATTGCGCCCACGATACGCGGCTTGACCGCGAGGTCGCGATCAAGGTCTTGCCCGAATCCCTCACTTCCGACCCCGATCGCTTGCGCCGCTTCGAGCAGGAGGCGCGCGCCGCGGCGGCATTGAATCATCCAAACATTCTTGCCGTTTATCAGATGGCTACCCACGAAGGCGTTTCTTATCTGGTCTCGGAGTTGCTGGAGGGCGAAACGCTGCGAGAACGCCTGAGACGCGGACCAATACCGCTGCGCAAAGCTATTGAATACGAAGTACAGATCGCGCACGGTTTGGCGGCGGCGCACGATAAAGGCATCGTCCATCGCGACCTGAAGCCCGAGAACCTGTTCATCACGAAAGACGGGCGAGTCAAAATACTCGACTTCGGACTGGCCAAGCTGATCCAGTCGAAAGACGACGCCGGCATGGGAACCACTCTGACCCAAGCAACCGATCCTGGCAGGGTGGTGGGTACGGCAGGCTACATGTCGCCCGAGCAAGTGCGCGGAAAAGACGCCGATCACCGTTCCGACATTTTTGCATTCGGCACAACTCTGTACGAGGTAGTGACGGGTACACAAGCATTCCGCAGGCCGACATCGGCGGAAACCATGACCGCGATCCTGAACGCAGAGCCGCCGGCGATTTCGCAGGTCGCGTCTGGGGTACCTCCGGGATTGCAGCGCGTGGTACATCGGTGCCTCGAGAAGGCGCCGGAGCAACGCTTTCAATCCGCCTCCGATCTGGCGGTTGCGTTGGAAGCATTATCGGATTCGGCCATCTCGTCGCACGCGGCTGCCCATGCGGAGGACAGCGCGAAGCCGAAGCCCTTGAGAATTGCACTCGTGGGAGCCGCGGTAGCGATTGTGCTGGCCGCTGCTGTGCTGGCCTACTTATGGATGCAGCCTCCCGCAGCGCCCAAGGCCTCCAATTACGTGCAACTTACTCACGACGGCCAGCCGAAAGGGTTGGCTGCAACCGACGGTTCGAGGCTCTACCTCACAATAGCGAGCCCCGATTACCAGGGCATGGCTGAAATGTCAGTAGCCGGCGGTGATCCGAAAAGGTTATCTATCCTGCCTTCAGCGAATATGTTTCCCCGTTCTTTGTCGCCGGACGGTTCGGCGATTCTGGCGGTGGATGGGCAAGGCACTCCGCCCGCAGGGCCGATCTGGAAGATGCCGGTGTTGGGTGGTTCCCCGCGACGTATCGGCGATCTGGTGGCGTTTGATGCCGTCTTGTCGCCGGATGGAAAGTTGCTGGCGTACAGCAAAGGAAGAGATCTCCTCATTGCCAATGCGGACGGTAGCGAATCGCGCAAGCTCATTACGGTGCACAGTCCTGACATAGTTGCCTATATCGTTTGGTCGCCGGATGGGGTAGATTTGCGGTATACCGATTCAAATTACAACCGTTCCGTCTTCTCCATCTGGGAGATTTCAGTGGACGGCAAAGGTGCGCAGCAGATCCTTCCCGGCTGGCACAATCCCCCGGACGAGTGTTGCGGGCGTTGGACCGCCGACAATAACTATTTTGTGTTTACCTCCATTGGCCAACTCTGGGCATTGCCGCGAAGCGGTGGCTGGCTGCACCCCGAAGCCAAGCCCGTTCAGTTGACTTCCAGTCCGATGCTGCTAGCCGATCCAATTCCCGGCAAGGATGGAAAGAAGCTCTTTGTGGTGGGTTTCACGAGACGGGGCGAGTTGACACGCTACGATTCCAGACCCGGCAAGTTCGCTCCTTTTCTCGGGGGCATTTCAGCAGAATACGTCGCCTTTTCGAAGGATGGTCAATGGGTAGCCTACGTTTCCTATCCCGATGGGACTCTGTGGCGCAGCAAAGCCGATGGGAGCGAACGGCTGCAACTTACATACTCATCCGATTACGCGCTGATGCCCCGCTGGTCGCCTGACGGCAAAGACATCATGTTCTATGTAGTGCCTGTCGGCAAACCTTCCAGGATCTATAAAATTTCCGCGGATGGAGGAACTCCGCAGCTGGTTATGCCTGAAGTTCCAGGGCCGCAGCAAGACCCGAACTGGTCACCCGATGGCAAGAAAATTGTATTTGCCGGTAATTCCAATGATTCTGCCTCGGCTATCCATATTCTCGACCTGGCGACCGGCCAGGTTTCAACGCTCCCCGAATCGCAAGGGTTTTTTTCGCCGCGCTGGTCGCCCGACGGGCGATACATTCCTGCATTGTCGGGTGACTCCAAGAGGCTTTTAGTATTCGATTTGCAAACTCAGAAATGGAACGAGCTTTTGACTGGAACAGTCGCCTGGCTGAACTGGTCCAAAGACGGGCAGAGCCTTGTCCTTCTCGCGATTCCGACGACGGATAACAAAACGGGCCCATCCGTGCTTAAGGTTCGCCTCAGCGACCATAAGATTGTGCGACTCTGTGATCTGAAGAATTTCGTCACCGCTGGTCTCTATGGTTCTTCGCTAGCCCTCGCGCCGGACGATTCGCCGTTGCTTCTCCGCGACGCCGGAACCTACGACGTATACTCGCTCGACTGGCAATCGCCGTAATCAGGCAGTTCCGACTGCAAATAACCGCTAACATCTACCTTGATGAGCGCAGCTTGGAAACTCAGTGGCAGTTTTGTTGGGAGCACCGGATGCTGGCTGCGCTATCGGGATCCTGGCTTACAATGCGTGCAGCATGATTGCTCATCTTCGCGGAAAATTGCTGACGAAGCATCCCAACCAGGCGATTATCGAAACCGGCGGGGTGGGATACGACGTTACCATTACGGTCCCCACATTTTCTGATCTTCCGCTTCCGGGCAGCGAGGTTTCTCTCCACGTTCACACGCACGTTCGTGAAGATCTCATTGCGCTCTACGGCTTCTTGCGGCCCGCCGAGAAGGCTCTGTTTGAGAAACTGATTTCAGTAAGCGGAATCGGGCCGAAGCTTGCCATTACGATTCTGAGCGGCATGGCTGCGAACGAAATGGTGGACGCGATTCGCGGAAATGACATAGCGAGACTTACGCGAATTCCAGGAATAGGGAAGAAGACGGCGGAGCGAATGGTGCTGGAGCTTCGCGACAAGATGCCGGAACAGGGTGCAGGCGGTGCCTCGCCCGTCCAGACGTTGAGCGCGGTCGAAGAAGACGTACTATCGGCGCTGATGAATTTGGGATATCAGCGAGCTACAGCCGAGAAGGCTTTGGCATCAGTGGCAAAGGATGGTGGCCCATTTGAGAAGATTTTTCGCGAGGCCCTGGGAGCACTATCGAGATAGTTCCTGGACTAGAATAGTAGGAGAATTTCACGCGGGGCTGTCAGCTGACCCCAGAGATGAGCCTGCAATGAAGACCCCTCTGCGGAAAATAGTAAGCGCACTCACCTTTCTCTTTTTGGTAGCGATTGTTTTAAGGACTCTGCCGGCGCTCAGCGCCCCGCCCAGTAACGCGCGGACTGAACAGCCGCGATTGCCAATACTGCTTGAGCTTTTTACTTCGGAGGGATGCTCAAGCTGCCCCCCGGCCGATACTTTTCTTGGGAAGCTCGATGCGGTTCAACCTGTCCCCGGAGCGGACCTGATCGTTCTCAGCGAGCATGTTGACTATTGGAATCACGATGGCTGGAAGGATCCTTTTTCTTCCAACTTCTACACTGACCGGCAAGGGGTTTACGGACATCGTTTCAATTTGCAGAGCGTTTACACGCCGGAGATGGTGGTGGACGGCAGCAGCGAATTCTTAGGCAGCGACGTTCACGCCGCCGAGCGAGCCCTCACTGAGGCCCTGAAATCTCCAAAGATCCAGGTACGTTTGTCATCGCTTACGGTTGACGCAAACAACATGTTGCATGCCCACATCGAGGCTGGTCCGCTGCCCGCATCTTCGCCTTCCAAGGAAGCGGACGTTTATCTCGTCGTTGCACTGCATCATGCGGAATCAAACGTTCTGCGCGGCGAAAACGCCGGCCACAATCTTGCATATACAAACGTGGTGCAGAGCATGAAAAGTATCGGCGTACTGCACCGGGGCGAAACATTTTCGCAGGATGTTGAGCTGAAACTTGAATCCGGAGACGATCCGGAGAAAGCCAAACAGGATTTGCGGTTCATAGCTTTTCTACAGGATCACCATCAAGGAAAAATTCTTGGGGCCACGCTTGGGTCAATCGGGAGCGATGCCAAAGTTAGTGGACTCTAAGAGCCGGAATATCTCCGTCACTTTTCCATCGGCTTTGAATCGAGCGGCAAGCCCGCATCACGCCATGCATCCAGCCCTCCCTTGAGCGCCCACACTTTTTTGTAGCCGCGCTGCCGGAATTCTTGCGCCAAACTGGCGCTCGAGTGTTCGTTGGGTCAAGTACAGTAGGCGACAATGGATTTTTCTTTCGAAATACTGGATAGCGATTCGTCGAGGTCTTGCGCCGTTATGCGAATCGCCTCCGGTAATGTCACGTCCGATTCCGACCACGCTTGCGGGTTCCGCGTATCAATGACGAGAAAATCCTCGCCGTTTTCCATGCGTTTTCGTAATTCATCCACGGTGATTCTCAAGCTGTCTGTCATAAGAAGGTCTCCAAACTAACTCAAATTAGCGGACGCGGTAGGCGCTCTTCATAATCAAATCTACGCATCAGTTCTCGCTCAGAAAAGTCATGTCGCCTTGGTTTCGGCATTGCGCCCGGCCGTCGCGCGGGCTTCCGAAGCGGGGTCTTTCTTAGGCTTGTCTGAATCTTCAGGCACGTTGTCTTCGGCTCGCTTGCCTTTTGTCTGCTCACCAGGGGCATCTTTCCCGACCTTGCCGACGGTCAAGTCGCCTGCGACTTTTTCCGGCTTGGGCATCGCTTCGGAGCCGGTTTCGGAGGCGACCGGCTCGCGGCGTGGTTCGCTGGCAGCTTTTTCGGTGTTCTTATCCGTATCCGGTTCTTTCTTTTCTTTCTTTTCTTTTTCCTTATCCTTTGCGTCGCCCTCGGCGATCGCGGACAGCAGATGTCCGATTCTCACTCGGGCAGCAAGCCATTTCACGTTACTCCCCTTGCCTGCCTGTTCCAGGTAAGGAGCGAATTTCTCATCGGTTGTCAGTCCCTTGTCCTTCAATAGTTGGACGATGGCCTCGCTCTGTGTTTGCAGCGCTTCGAAATAAGGGAATAGCTCGTTGATGAGTTGTTCAGCCAGCTTGACGTCCATGGAACCTCCTTGCAGGTTCAGCCTTTGGATGCAACCAGCGGCAGGAGGAATCGGTCAAACGCTATTGGCTTTGATAAATAAGGTAATCCAACTCCGCGTTTTTCGATATTTGTTTCAAGTATCCGGCAGAAGCAAACATCTCTTCGTGCTCCGGCCTGAAGGCTACGTAAACAAGAAACAGTGGACGCGGATCCGCGATGAGCGATTGGCCGATTTTCGGCAGAAGCGAATTCAATATTCTGGCCTGGCATGGATCAAAGAGGTATAAGACGAGCGGCCCCGGGGGCGGGGAGAAGCAAGCCAGATCTTCATTCCTGGATTGGATAGCCTTGCATCGCTGGTTCGGCGAGCGGTATCGCCGTATGTTCTCCTCCGCGCGCCCGTGCAATTGCGGAGAGAATTCCAGGCCTATGATTCTCTTGAATGGATACTCAGACGCCAGCAAGAGCGCCCGTCCCATCCCGGAGCCAAGATCAACGAACGTGTATTCTTCGAAGGGAATATCCAGAGCATTCAGAATGCGGTCAAATCGGTCCCGCTCGATGGGGACATAATTATGTCCCTCGATCCAGTTCGGGCTCGTAATATCGAGATCGCTCAGGTAAGTGCATCCTGCGAAATCGCCCTCGGTTTCGACGCCGTGAGTGCGGTCAAAATCAGACTGCTCCGCCGATCGAGGAGCCAATGTTCTGCCCTCGCGGTATTCTCGCAGCAGATGAAGCGGCAGCAGAAAACTTCGGCGAATGCTTGTTGCCAGGCCGCGATCTCGCAGCGACTTTCTGATTCGCGGGCCAATAGTCCTTAAGACTCTGGGCAAAGTACGGCTCCACGTCGCTCTCTGGCAGCGCGAGTTCGCAAACTAGAACATTTCATCTTTACTTCCCGATGCAGAATTTACTGAAGATCAGGTTCAGGATGTCGTCTGTGGTTGTGGCTCCGGTAATTTCGTCAAGGGGCCGCAACGCGTTGTAAAGATCGAGCAGCAGCATCTCGTGTGGAATATTACTCCGCCCGGCGATGTTCGCAGATTGCAGCGCCGCGAGCGATTCGTTGACGAGGCCTTGATGGCGCACATTGGTGAGAAATCCGGTCTCAGCCTGGGTCGCACCGTCTCCACGAATATGCCGTAGAATCTCGGTTCGTAATTCAGCAATTCCGTCTCCTGTGACCGCGGATGTGCGGACTCGCGGCAACTGATTTTCGGCGATCACCGGCTGCGATGCTGATAAATCGGACTTGTTTTCAATAATAAGAGCGCGCCGGCCTTTCGCATGATTCAAGAGCTGGTGATCCTCCTCCGAAATTTTCTGAGTCGAGTCCAGCACGATGAGAATGAGGTCCGCATCCGCCAGTGCTTCCAGGGATTTGCGGATTCCGATGCTTTCCGCTTCGTCGAGAGCTTGGCGGATTCCGGCAGTATCCACCAGATGGATCGGAATGCCGCCAATGGCAACCGTTTCGGTAACGAGGTCTCGAGTGGTCCCGGGCGTCGCGGTCACGATGGCGCGCTCCCGCTCGACCAGGCAATTGAATAGGCTCGATTTACCAACATTCGGACGGCCCACAATTGCCAGAGTCAGGCCCTCGTGGACAATCTTCCCGTACGCGAACGATCCGGCAAGTTCTGCCAATGGTCTCGTGACCTCAGCAATGCGCTTCAAAATCGCATCCGGCCGCATGATGGAAATATCGTCTTCCGCGAAATCTATTCCAGCTTCCAGAGTTGCAATCAGCTCGACCAGAGTTTTCTTGATGGGCTGAAGCCTATGAGAGAGTGCGCCGTCGAGTTGTTGGGCGGCAACTTTTGCCTGATACAGCGTTTGAGATTCGATGAGATCGCGCACCGCTTCGGCCTGGGTGAGGTCAATGCGCCCGTTGAGAAAGGCGCGCATGGTGAATTCGCCGGGTTCGGCGAGGCGCGCGCCGCAGGCTAATGCAAGTTCGACGATATGGTGCAGAACCACAGGGGATCCGTGAGCGGAGATTTCGACGACGTCATCAGTCGTATACGAATGAGGTTTGGCAAAATAGGTGACGACCACCTCGTCAATGCGGTAAGTGTGTGGCACGGGCCCCGCCGCCCGCGAAGAAGCCAGCGCCTCACTGGGAGTTATCTCGTCGCGGGCGGGGGCGCCCGCGCCACACGGTTCGACTAGCTCGCCGAAAATTGCTCGGCCTAGTTTCAGCGGATGCTTCAATCGCAGCATGGGCAGCGCGATGGCCCTCGCATCCGCGCCGGCGAGACGCACGACCCCGATGCCGCCTCGTCCCGGTGGAGTCGCGATGGCGACAATAGTGTCGTCGAGATTCACAACGAGATTGTAGCCGGGTACCGGTGGGCAACGACAAATAGCCTACGGAATTCTTCGCGGGGCAGCGGCTTTCCCGGCGGGCTTGTAGTCCTTGGGATACACGACCAGGCATCTTCTGCCGCCCTCGCCCTGGCTCTCCGTGCGTAGATCGGCCTTGTCGCGCAGCGCGAGGTGAACCATGCGGCGCTCGCGGGATGACATGGGGGCGAACTCGTACGGAACTCCCGTCTTGCGTACTCTTTCAGCCGCAACGTCCGCAGCGGCCCGCAATTCTTCCAAACGCATGGCCCGCTGATTCATGCAATCAAAACGAATTTTTTCGTGCTCGCTGCCAGGGAGGCGAAGCATCTCCAGCGCCAGCAGTTCCATGGAACGCAGCAGCTCGCCCCCGCGTTCGAGTACCAGAGGCGAGTCAGGCCCGGAAAGCTCAACCATTATCTCCGGACGCTCCCAATCCCGCTCATCGGGTAGCGGCGGATCCACCGTGATTCGGTATCGGAGATGCAGCCCGCCATTCGCGACGACGTTCCGCAGAAATTCGTCAATCTTTTTAGCGGCGGCGATTTTGTCAGGTATAGGCATAAGAGCAGCTTCCAGTTGTTGGCTTTGCCAGGGGCGGAAGCGACTTCCTACTTGTCTTTATCTTTATCTTTCTTCCTTGCCCGCTTCAACGCCATTTCCCTCATCTCGCGGCCGAATTTTGTTCTATTCATCACCGCCTGCTGAGCGATGGAGATCAGGTTGGTCTCGGCATAATAAACGTTCAGCCCGGCCGCTAGATTATAAAAGATGAATCCCATAAAGAGTGGCATCATCAGGTTCATCATTTTTTGTTGCGACGGGTCCATGCCCACCTGCGGCGTCATTCTTTGCATCACAATCATGCTTATGACCAGCAGCGCGGGAAGAACAAAATATGGGTCGCGAGCCGATAGATCCGTGATCCAGAGCCAGTGTGCGTGGCGAAGATCAATAATCACCGCCAGCATCCTGTAGTAGGGCCAGATCAGGATCATTGGGATGAGCATGGGCAGGCAGCTGCCGGCAGGATTTACGCCTTCCTTCTTTTGAATCTCCCAAATCTCCTTGTTCATTTCCTGCTTGCGCGGATCCTTCATGCTGTATTTCTTGTACTTTTCCTGAATGGCCTTGATTTGCGGCTGCACCCGCTGCATCTTCAGCATTGACTTCATGCCCGAAATACGGAGCGGTAGGAGCGCCAGGGAAACGATCAGAGTCTGGAGAACAATCGCCCATCCCCAATTAGAGACCATGTGCTCGTGGGTCCATCGCAGCCATAAGAAGAGCGGACGCGCAATAATGCCGAGATATCCGAAATCCACGAGCGACCTTAAATCCGGGGAAGCGTCGGCCACTGTGGGCACCGGAACGGACTCAAGTATTTGCAGCGATTTTGGACCTGCGTATAAGTTCTCGCTCGTGGCGCCCTTTGCATCGCCGACGGCAGCGCCCAGAACGTCTCCTTTGGTTGTTTCCTGTGGCTTTCTCACATCGCGGGGGGCGTCAATGGGATTACGCAACGTGACCATCACGGAGGCTGGCGGATTATCGGGAATGAAAACCGCGGCAAAATACTGATCGCCCACTCCAGCCCAGTCGAAAGGTCCTTGCAGAGTATTTCCACTGCTGATCTTTTTGATGTCAAGGCGCTTGGTGTCATTGTTGTCCTGATACTCGATCTGGCTCGAGTGATAGGAGGCGACGTTGACCTGGTCGCCAAAACCCGCCGGCCACATGGGAAGAGTCGTAACCGGCTGGCCATGAGACGTGACGGAAGTTTGAATCGCGACCTCGTAGGCTTTTCCTTCCGCGCCGGATTTCCGGCCGGCTGAAGTCAAATTGAACTTGAAAACTTTGCTGACGGAAATGTCTTTATCCGCGTATTCAAATGCCAGGCTCCGGACTGCGCTCTGACTTCCGTCCCGAAGTGGGGAATCGCTCGTAGACACCACATAGAGCGACGTATTCAACTTGTCGCGCATTCCCTGGTCATAACTCCACAACGAAAGCGGATAGCCGTACTTTTCCGCGGCGGCATGGTTGACCAGATCCAGAGGGTGACCTTCTTCGTCGTCGAATTTCTTCAGTATCCAGGATTTAACCTGGGCGCCTCGATTGGTGAAGGTAATGCGATATACATCATTCTCGATAACGGTTTCGGCCTCTGCGGCGGCTTGTTTCGTCGCGGAGTTGTTGACACTCTTACCATTCCCCGGAGGGGCCGCGTGGGGCGCCGCTGCCGCCGGTTCGACCGGCGAAGCGTAGCCGGACTGAGGCTGGGTTGGCTGCGGATTCTGCGATTCCGTCTTTGGTGGAGGCGGCACAGCCTGCGGGAAATACTTCTTGAGCAGTGGCTGAAAAACGATGATAACGAGAAATGTGAGAGCGAAGACGAGGAGCAGCCGACGCTCCATTCCTGGCTCTTGATTGGGATTTTGGAAGTCTGCCAAAAGTTCTTACTCGGTCCAGCGGTCGTGCAATTCGGGGCTAAGCGCGGCGCTGGAATATTCCGGCCGAACCGGATCGTAGCCGCCCGCGCC
Organism: Terriglobales bacterium; assembly: GCA_050746185.1. GTDB lineage: Bacteria > Acidobacteriota > Terriglobia > Terriglobales > Acidobacteriaceae > PALSA-188. The sequence continues at coordinate 109,252 of JBOGLA010000042.1, forward strand.
GAACGGACGGCAGCGAAGCAGCCTGCCGGTTGCCAGCAAGCAGCCGCGAATGAGTCCATGCAGCTCCACAGCCTCGATCGCGTATTCCGAACACGTCGGTTGGAAACGGCACGCAGTGCCAAGCCATGGCGAAATCGCGAACTTATATCCTCGCAACAGTTGGATTACGATTTTTCCTGGAAGCTGTCTCATCTTAATTAAGGATTGCACAATAATATGGTGACAAGAACTAAAAGCTGTCATTCCGAGCGAAGTTTCCTCAGACGCGGCGCGACTGAGGAAACACAGTCGAGGAACCTGCTGTTCTGCCGGGCGACAAAACAGCAGAGCCTGCCCTGAGCGAAGCCGAAGGGTTTCTCGACTCCGCAAGATTGTTCGCTTCGGCTCACAATCTTGCTCCGCTCGAAATGACAACGATTAGGGACGTCACTATATTCCGCAATGCTCAATAGATCTGGTTTCGCTACGAAACCGGTCGTTGTTCGCAGTTCAAAACTACCCGGAATTTTTTGGGATTCCTTTTTGCGATTCCCTGATGATTTCAAAGGCGCGTTCGATCTGGCGTCGTATTTCACCAAATTCCGCCATAAGCAAAGACTTCTTCGGATTAATTACCACATCCGCCGCAATATCATTTTCGAGAAAGTGCATCCTTACCGCTTCGCGGAGACGCCGCTTCATGCGGTTGCGGTCCACCGCTCCCCCCATCGCCCGGCTCACCGTAAATCCAATCCGCGGCCCCCTCCCCGTTTCGCGCCCCAAAAAAAATACCGTCATGTGACGCGCGAAATGACGCTTCCCTTGCTTGTACACCCGCTCAAAGTCAGCGTGCCGCAACAACCGGACGCTCTGCGTGAAGCCGGCTCGTTTAATGCCGCCCGATGAATCTGCGCTGTTAGTCGGATCGTCGGCGCCCACGGTTCACGATCCAGAATTCGGATTACGGTCTTTGTCAACAAGCGGAATCAATTATTCCCGGAAACCAGGCTTCACAGACACGCGTTTGCGGCCCTTGGCGCGCCGGCGCGATATCACCGCCTGCCCGCTCTTGGTTTTCATACGCGTTCGAAACCCGTGCGTCTTCGAGCGGTGGCGCCGGTTAGGTTGGAATGTACGCTTCGGCATGAAAAATTAGCTGCTCCTGACCTTACAGAGAAATGTAATAAAGGGATTACGTGCGAGTGTTAAGTATAAACGACGCGGAGCGGACCGGCAAACTAAGCCCGCTGCCGCGATCGGACGTGCTCGATTGTCCCAATGTTCTCGTGCTTCCGTTGTGTCGAACATACTTTCCGCCGGGAGAGACGTCGAAGTAGTTAGATCCCGCCTACCTCAAGAATGTGAACTCGATCTCTTGGGGCGGCGAATGTACCAGCCACAACCGGCTCTTGCATATCTGCCGCGGTGAGTCGTGAAACCATCCACTCCCCCCCATGCACCATCTGCGCGACAGTTATATCTCTGCTACTTGACAGAATTTTTTCAACGCGTGTTGAATCGGTAGAGATTAAGAAATTGCCGGAGAAGACTTCCGCGCATACAAAAAAATTGTGCTAGTATGCCGGACTGTCCTACTTTTTACGATTTCCTTCAACCGTAGCCTGACCGCTCAGCTCAAGACTGATGCTGCTTTGCTGGAAATGAAGATTGTCGGTTTGAAGTAGGCGATGCCGGGCGCTGAGTTTCAGCGGCAGTTCCAGAAGACCTCAAATTATGTCGGTTCCAACTCCTAGCCTTGTTCCCAACCCGTGGGTGCGTATTCTGGACGCGCTGGAAAAGAAAATCAACCGCCACTCCTACGATACCTGGCTGAAGCCCACCCGCTATAGTCACTCGAGCGCAGGGACCTTATTTGTGCGAGTTCCCACCGCGGAGTTTCGCCATGTCGGGGACAAGTATGCGGACCTGATTCAAGAAGCACTGGATAATCTGGGGCTTGAATATCAGGATGTTCAATTTGTGACTCCCGAAGATAATCCGGCGGCAACTCCTGTTCGGCACGACGGCGGCCTGTCAGCCCGGACCACCCCGGCCGCCAACCCCGGACAGTCTCGCTTCGACTGGGACGGCGCCGCGCAATTGAATCCGCGATACACCTTTGACGCCTTCGTGATTGGCAGCGGAAATCAATTTGCCCACGCCGCCTGTCAGGCGGTCGCTGAACGTCCATCGAAGGCTTATAATCCGCTGTTTCTTTATGGCGGCGTCGGCATGGGCAAGACACATCTCATGCAGGCCATCGGACACGAGATTCGGCGCCGTCTCCCGCAAGCCGCCATTTGTTACGTTTCCAGCGAGAAATTTACCAACGAGATGATCAACTCGCTGCGTTACGACAAGATGATCAGCTTTCGGGACAAGTTCCGCAATGTGGACGTGTTGCTGATTGACGATATTCAATTTTTAGCGCAAAAAGAGCGAACTCAGGAGGAATTCTTCCACACGTTCAATGCTCTTCACGAGTCCATGAAACAGATTGTGATCGCCAGCGACCGCCCGCCAAAGGAGTTGGCCGAAGTCGAAGATCGCTTGCGCAGCCGCTTTGAATGGGGATTGATCGCGGATATTCAACCTCCCGACCTCGAGACCAAGGTCGCGATTCTTCAGAAAAAATCGGAGCAGGAAAAGGTCACGCTGCCGACCGACGTCGCCCTGTACATCGCGTCGAACATTCGTTCCAACGTCCGGGAACTCGAAGGCGCGCTGATCCGGTTGGTCGCCCATTCTTCCCTGATCGGCGCCGAGATCACTCTCGCCTACACCCAGCAGGTGCTCAAGAATTTTATTGACTCGCAAGCCAGAAAAGTGACCATTGAGTCCATACAAAAAGCGGTTGCCGAGCAATTCGGACTACGATTAGTCGAGATTAAAGCGAAAAATAACTCGCGTTCGATTGTCTATCCCCGGCAAATCGCCATGTACCTGGCCAAGCATATGACCGAAGCATCGCTGCCGGAAATCGGTCGGCAGTTTGGCGGCAAACATCACACCACCGTTTTACATTCGGTTGAGAAAATTGATCAGGTGCGCAAGACCGACAAAGATTTAAACCGGCTGCTGAATAAAATGACCGAGCAATTGGGCGGATAAGCCGCGCGGCCCGGCCCGTTGTTATGCTGGATTCAATGGTTTTTGTTTTGATATAAGAGAAGTACTGAAAGTAGCATCGCGCCAGGGGAGATTCTAGTATGCCGGTAGAAGCAATTGCCACCGCAACCGGAACCGCTACCATGGAAATTACGGTCAGCAAGTTCGAACTTTTGCGGGAACTCACGGCCACCCAGGGAGTGGTCGAGCGCAAAACCACCATCCCGATTCTTTCCAATTATCTTTTCGAAGCGGGCGGCGACAAACTCTCTCTCACTGCGACGGATCTGGACTTAAGCCTGCGCACGTCGTGTACAGCCAAGGTGAAAAAAGAAGGATCATGTACCATCCCCGCTCGCAAACTTCACGACTACGTGAAGCTATTGCCGGACGCGGACATCACCATTAAGTTGCTGGAAAATCATTGGGTAAGCATCCGGTGCGGTCGTTCCAACACAAAGATGGTTGGCATGGCAAGGTCGAATTTCCCAAGCTTGCCGGCGTTCCCCACAGCTGGCATAGTAAAGATTCCAGCGCAAGTATTGCGTAACATGATCGCAAAAACGGGCTTCGCCATTGCCAGTGAAGAATCGCGCTACACGCTAAATGGCGCGCTGATGGTCTTGAAGCCGGAAGCTATCGTCATGGTCGCTACCGACGGGCACAGGTTGGCTCACATCGAACGCGGCGGAGAGAAATTCGACGGCGTTTCTGGAGAAATGAAGACGCTGGTTCCGAAGAAGGCGATGGACGAATTGAAGTCGTTGCTCGACTCCACCGACGCCGAGGAAATCGAGTTCGCCAAAGATGATTCAACGCTATTCTTTCGCATCGGCCCAAGGCTCTTAACTTCCCGGCAACTCACCGGACAATTCCCCAACTACGAAGCCGTGCTCCCAAAAGACAACAACAAGAGCATTAATCTGAATGGAGGGGAGTTGAGCGCGGCAATTTCTCGCGTGGCCCAATTTGCCGATGAGCGCTCCCGGGCAGTACGCATAAAACTGGAAAAGGGAGAGCTCAAACTTTCCGCGTCGTCCACGGAACTCGGAGACTCGGAAGACACTATGGAAGCTGACTACAACGGCGACGTCCTGACCATCGGCTTCAACGCCGGGTACATTTTAGACTTCCTGAAAGCAGTGGGGAGCGGCGATGTCAAGCTGGAGCTCAAGGACGCGCAATCCGCCGGCCAACTGCGTCCCGCCGAAAACGAAGATTACAAGTACAGATATATCGTCATGCCAATGAGGATCTGATTTGGCGATTGCGTCCTTTTCGTTGTAAGCTGTCCGCGCTCATTAAGTCTCTGAGAGGCCCCCATGCTAAGCGGATTCAAGCAGTTCATTCTTCGCGGCAACGTTGTGGACATGGCAGTTGGCGTCGTTATTGGCGCGGCGTTCGCTTCCGTTGTGGGGGCGTTCACCAAAGATTTGCTGACGCCATTGATTGCGGCGATCGTCGGCAAGCCGGATTTTTCCGCGATCAGTTTTACCGTGCACGGAAGCGTCTTCGCTTTGGGCGATTTTATTAATGTACTGGTCGCGTTTTTATTGGTCGCCGCGGCGGTCTATTTCTTTGTGATCACTCCTGTCAATGCGCTGGTCGCGCGTATGAGGAAGGCTCCCACTCCCGCGGATCCCACAACCAAGAAATGTCCGGAATGCCAAAGCGAAATTCCGATCAACGCCAGGCGTTGCGCTCACTGCGCGCAACCAGTGGCGGCGTAGGTCTGCATAGCCCTCACATTTCCCCATCATTCCGAGCAAACCAACGCGACCCATGAGGGGGCGCGCCTTTATAGCCGTCCTGGCGATGTTCGTAGTGACTTGACGAGGATGTCTGCCGCCCCGTGACATTGTTCGCGGGACAGCCGTGAGCAACCATCTCATCGCGTTGGCATCTGAAAGCCGCGTCGCATCGTCATTCGCGAAAATCTGGAGACTTCATGAAACCACTGTTCACCATAGGATTGGTTGTGCTGATTTTGGGGATTTTGTCGTTTTTCATTCCGGTGCCCCACTCTGAGCATCACGGAGTCAGCGCCGGTGACGTGCACATGGGGATCACGACTCATTCCGAGGACCGCGTGCCTCTCGCGGTGAGCATCGTTTTGCTGGTTGTCGGGGCGGGGATGATGATCGGCGGGCGGGCGCGGAGTTAAGACATATTAGCAGGCTCACATTACTGACGGTATGGTAATGCCCATGACGGCGAGCACCCGAATCAACTCGCGCCGGACCACCAAAACCGTGGCCAGCAGAAATCTCTTTCGATCTTCATCCGGCTCAATCAGGATCGGATATTCGTGATAGAAACGATTGAAAAGCTGTGCCAACTGAAACGCATGTTTAGCCAGATATGCAGGTTCGGTAGTCGCAACCGATTGGTCAATCACATAAGACGTTTTTGAAGAAGCGAGCCAGAGTTCCCAAATGTCGTTTGCATTGTTATTAAGCCCCTCTGTAGAGACGTAGCTTGCTACGTCTTTTCCAAAAGCCTCCGGATCAATTCCTGCTTTGCGGAAAATATTAGTAGCTCGAACCACAGCATATTGGGCATAGGGCCCGGTCTCGCCCTCAAAACTCAGAGCATCCTTGAAATCGAACGCGATTACTGACTGTTTGGTGTACTTCAGCATGAAATAACGCAGCGCGCCCACGGCAATCTGAGTGGCGATAGTGACCCGTTCCGAGTCGCCTAATTGGGGATGCCGCGTGTCCACCTCGGCTTTTGCCGAGGCGATGAGGCGATCCAGCAGATCGTCGGCCTTCACGCCAAAACCCTTGCGTCCGGAAACTTCAATGTACTGGCGATTCCGGTCTTCTTCCGGCAGTTCGTAGCCAAGCTCCGCCGCGCATCGCGGCGTCAGCGCAACCATCTCGTACGAAAAATGCGTGTAGTGATCGGCCTGCTCGTCGTATCCCAGGCCTCGCAACGCCTCAATCACAGTGTTCTGGGCTTCGGATTGCCGGGCATCAATCACGTTATAGATTTCTGACACATCGCCGAAATGCGGATGGTCAGGCTCTCCGCTGACAGTTGAGATCCAACATTCGTGGCCGCCGGGATAGCGAAAGAATTTGCGATATCCGAAATCACGCCCCAACAACCCAAACTTCCACATGTGATACGCGATGTCCTTGCCAACATAGCCGACAGTGCCATTCGAGCGCACAATTACTTTCTGACCTTCTTCGGAAAGGTCGTCTTCAGCGACTTGATCTTGAGCATCATTCGCGGGCGAGGGCGCCCGCGCCGCACTTCCCGTTCCTCCCCGGCGCATGACCCAACAACCTTTGTTCTTGCCTGCGCTCTCGAAGAAAAGTACGCCGCCGGCTTTCAGTTTTTCGAATGCGGCATCCCAGAAATGCAGCGACAGAATTTCGCTCTCGCGCGGAAGGAAGTCGTATTCGATATCCAGCCGCGCCATGGTTTCGAGGTGCCTTCGCAGGACAGCCACCGAAACTAAATCGGCGATTGCCGCGGTCTCGTTCCCACCCTGCTCGATTTCATGCAGGGTTCGCAAGCGAACCTGCAAGTTCTGCTTGTCTTCCTGATACCACTGCGATACGCGCGCATAGAGGTCCCAACAACAGTAATCGAAGCGCGGTTCGCGAGAGAGTTGCTCAATTTCGTCGCGTGATTTCTTCTCAATGTGCTGAAAGCCGACAACGACGTCCGCAACCTGTACGCCGGTGTTGTCAATGTAGTTTTGGACGTCCACATCTCTGCCTGAAAAACGCAGCAGCCTGACAAACGTGTCACCGAGAATTGCGTTGCGAAGATGACCAACGTGGGCGGCTTTGTTTGGATTGATGCTGGAATGCTCGACCAGAACTTTCCCCGCTGAAATTCCGGGCCGCGATTTAACGTCTGAGACCAGCGACGCAGCGAGTTGCTCACGGTTGACGCGGGCATTGATATATCCGGCGCCGGCGACTGCAAATTTATCGAACCCCTCAATCGGGCCGATGCCGCCGACAATTTCTTCAGCAATCTTTCGCGGAGCTTTGCGAAGTTTTTTCGCCAATTCAAATGCGAGCGGCAGCGCAAACTCGCCCAAATCAACCCGCGGCGGCTGTTCTACAACGATTCGCGGCAGATCGAGTTCATAGATGCGCCGCAAAAAGTCTCGAATGTGATGGCTCAGGCGGCGTTCCAGGTCGCGGTACAAGAGTCCCTCGAAGTGAGTGAAGAAGATAGCGATTGTAGCAGAGCAAATGGAAGGCGGAGGTTTGACGCGGGTAGCAGCCTTACTTATGATGAAGAGCAATAACCACGAAGGACACAAAGGTCCACGAAGGATTTGAATCAGTTGGCGTCCCTTCGTGATACTTCGTGTCCTTCGTGGTTTATAGCTTTGATATGCGAATCGTCTATCTCGATTGCTTCTCAGGAATCAGCGGCGACATGTTTCTCGGCGCTCTGCTCGATGCTGGCATTCCCGCGAAGCTCTTTGAGGAAGCAGTTAAGGGATTGAATGTCGGTGCTAGCCTGGAAATTTCACGTGTGCATCGCAGCGGAATCAGTGCGACCAAAGTTGATGTGTTCGGACCCGGAGGAAAAGATCAGCCGCGCGAATCAGGGTCAAAAACAATACATTCAAGGGATCGTGAGCATGCTCATAAACGTCCCCGCGAAGACGGCGAGCATCCTCATGAGGGCGGATCGCGAGCCGGGGCGCCCACCGCACATGATCACACCGGCCAACAGCGTCGCGGCCTGAAGGAAATTCGCGAAATTATTTTGAAGGCCACGGCGATAAGTGATTCCGCTAAACGCAAAGCGGCTGCCATATTCGAGGCGCTGGGAGCAGCGGAAGCTAAGATCCATAACGTGGACATTGAGGAAGTTCATTTTCACGAGGTCGGCGCCGTGGACGCAATGGTTGATATCGTCTGCGCCGCAGTCGGGGCGGAAGCGCTCCACGCGGACGAAATTGTCTGTTCGCCCCTCAATGTCGGCGGCGGCACCGTGCAATGCGCTCACGGTACGTTCCCGGTACCCGCGCCAGCCACGCTTGAACTGCTAAAAAATGCGCCAATCTATTCGTCCGGCGTTCAAGCGGAGCTGGTTACGCCAACCGGCGCCGCCATTGTGAAGATTCTGGCTACCCGATTCGGTCAGTTTCCGCCGATGAAGGTTGAAAAATCTGGATATGGCGCCGGCACACGGGATTTTGCTGGACATCCAAATGTGCTGCGATTGACAGTTGGCGAATCCCAGGAGGGCGCCGCCCCATCAAACTTGCAACCGACCATCACGGTGCTGGAGGCGAACCTGGACGACCTGAATCCGCAGATATTCGGTTATGTGATGGATCGGCTTCTGGAAGAGGGTGCGCTGGATGCCTTCGGGATTCCGGTGCAGATGAAAAAAAATCGCCCGGGCATGCTGCTGACAGTTTTATGCAAGCCTGAGGAAGCGGCGCGATTGTCTCAACTGATCTTTAGGGAAACTAGTACGCTGGGAATCCGGCGGCGGGACGAACGACGGCAGGCGCTCACGCGGGAGTGGCAGGTTGTATGCACGGTATGGGGCGATGTGCGAATTAAAATCGCGAACATGAACGGGACCATCACAAATTATGCTCCCGAATATGAAGACTGCCGGAGGATCGCAGTGGAGCATGGTGTGCCCCTGAAGGAAGTGATGCAGTCGGCTCTGAATGCTTATGCAAGGGATACCAGCCGCTTGGGTGTTCCTGAGATTAGATGACCAAAAAGTTCTACATCACGACTCCCATATATTACGTCAACGCACGCCCTCACATCGGGCACGCCTATACGACGATTGCGTGCGATGTTGTCGCCAGGCGCCAGCGTATGCTTGGCGCGGACACCTTCTTCCTTACCGGCACCGACGAACATGGGCAGAAGATTGAACGCGCCGCCCAGGCCGCCGGTAAGACTCCTCAGCAGTACGCGGATGAAATCTCCGCCGAATTCCGCAAGCTGTGGAAGCGCATGGGCATCAGCAATGATGACTTCATCCGCACCACGGAAGACCGGCACACGAAACGCATGCAGGAATTGTGGCGCCTGATTCGTGACAACGGTTTCATCTACAAGGGAAGTTACAACGGCCAATATTGCGTGTTCGACGAACTCTATGTGGACGTCGGCGCCGGCGAGCCGTGCCCGGAATGCGGCCGTCCCACGGAAACCGTGCACGAAGAAAATTATTTCTTCAAGCTTTCGGCGTTTCAAGACAAGCTGCTCGCGCTCTACGATGATCCGAAGTTCATTCGTCCGGAAACGCGGCGCAATGAGGTCGCGTCATTTGTGCGCTCGGGACTTCGAGATGTGTCCATTAGCCGCAGCACATTTTCCTGGGGCATTCCCGTGCCCGACGATCCGAAGCACGTGATCTACGTGTGGCTCGACGCGCTGGCGAATTACATTACGGCAATTGGCTTCGGGTCATCGCACCAGGGAGCGTTGGAGGCATTTCGAAAGTACTGGCCGGCCGATTTGCAGATGATCGGAAAAGAGATCGTGCGTTTCCACTGCGTGTATTGGCCGGCATTTCTGATGGCGGCCGGCCTGCCGGTTCCAAAGAGCATCGTCGCCCACGGATGGCTGCTTTTTGAAGAGAGCAAGATGTCCAAGTCGCGCGGAAATATTGTGCGCACCGAGACCGTTCTCGATGTTCTCGGCGCCGATGCTCTGCGTTATTTTCTGTTGCGGGAAATTGTGTTCGGCCAGGACGGCTCGTTTTCCTTCGACGCGCTCGTACAACGCTACAACTCCGATCTCGCGAACGGATTGGGCAATCTCGCCAGCCGCACGCTGACTATGATTCAGCGTTACTTCGGCGGCGAGATTCCTTCTCCGCAGACTGAGGCAAGCGGGGGTATTGCGCCCGCACAACTCGCAACCGGCGTGATTGCGGCTTATGGCGCATTCTTCGATCAACATCAGTTCTCGCGCGCCCTGGAAGCAGCCTGGGGTCTGGTCGCAGCCGTGGACAAATACATTGTCGAAAATGCGCCCTGGAAACTTGGTGAAATGCACGACGAAGAGAGCCGAGCGCGGCTGGCAACGATACTCTACACATCCGCAGAAGCGCTGCGAATCGTGACCGCCCTGGCGCATCCAATCATCCCGGACGCGACGGCGAAGATATGGTCGCAGCTCGGGCTCGGGGATATCCAGAAATTCGATCTATCCGGACTAAAGTGGGGACAACTCCCTGCTGGGACGCGACTCGAAAACGTCGAAGCCGTGTTCCCCCGCGCCGACAAGAGCGCAATTGAAAGGATGCAAAAGATGGAAGAGCAACAGAAACCGGCATCAGCGCCGGCTCCGGAGGAGCCCTCAACAACGATTCCAACCGCCCAGGCAGGGGCGGACGCCCTCGTCCGCGCAGCCGGCGATGACGGGAAAATCACCATTGACGATTTCGCCAAAGTGGATCTTCGAGTGGCTCTCGTCAAAGTCGCCGAACGAGTGCCCAAGGCCGACAAGTTATTACGTCTTGAAGTAGATCTCGGTACGGAGACGCGGCAGATCCTCGCCGGAATCGCGGAGTCCTACACACCCGAGTCTCTCATCGGACGCAAGGTGGTCGTCGTAACCAATCTCGCGCCCAGAAAGCTGCGCGGACTGGAATCGAATGGGATGATCGTGGCCGCATCTCCCGACGGTGGTAAGGCAGTGTTGGCCGGATTTTTGGAAGATGTGCCAATTGGAACGCGGCTGAAATAGTGACAGAATTAACCAAGCTTTGCCTGGCCTGAACCCTTCGGCTTCGCTCAGGGCAGGCTCACGGGGGGAACCCGTCCCCATGCACGCATTTCTGATACACACATGAAGTTCTAATGTTCGTTGATTCTCATGCACATCTCGAAGGTGAGCAATACGATCCTGACCGCGATCAGGTCCTTCAACGTGCTCGCGGTGCCGGGGTAGAGACAATTCTTGCCATTGGAATCGGCAATGGTCCCGGCTCGCTCGACTGCGCAATAAAATTGGCGGCGCAGCATGATTTCATCTACGCGACAGTAGGGATTCATCCGCATGACGCAAAGCTCGCCACCGACGCCGATTTCGCCGAACTCGAGCAACTCGCTAAGCGGCCGAAGGTGATCGCATGGGGAGAAATTGGACTCGATTATTATTACGATCACTCTCCGCGCGAGGCGCAGAAGGAAGTCTTCCTAAGGCAACTGGAACTTGCGCGATCAGCCAAGCTGCCCGTGATCATTCATTGCAGGCCGTCTCAAGGCAGCGAAAACGCGTGGGAAGATTGCCTGAGCTTCTTGCACGACCACTGGGCATCGAGCAGTCTCGGCGGAATTCTGCACTGCTTCACCGGGACAACACCTCATGCCCGGCGTGCCCTGGATATGGGATTCATGATTTCATTCGCCGGGAACATCACCTTCCCTAAAGCGCAGCCGATTCGCGATGCCGCGAAGGACATCCCGCTCGATCGCATTCTGATTGAAACCGATTGTCCTTTCCTCGCTCCAGTGCCGAAGCGGGGTAAGCGAAACGAACCCGCGTTCGTCAAAGAAGTGGCCCGGCAGTTGGGAGAAATTCACAACCTCCCGGCCGACGACATTGGGAATCGAACCACAAATAACTTTTACCATTTCTTTGGCCTTAAGCCGAAACTGGCTTCGTGAATCAGGCCATCTGGACACAGTATCAATCACTTAGCGGTGGATTAGTCCCAATCCCATTGACTACCTTCCCCCTCCCAGATACAGTTAGAGGTGAGCGGTACCCCCAGCCGCCTAGAGGTTCTGTGGCTTTTAAACCTAGGCATTCCCGCGGGAGATACCGGCTTGGCGTTTGCCTTTTGATCGGGCTTCTCCAGTTTACCTTCCTCGTCCCGAATCTCTTAGCATCGGATACGAACTTTACCGCGCCTGCACGGGTTGGCTTCCCGGTTGGCGATCAGTGGGAGCCTGCGATCGCCGCCGACGGCGTTGGTCATGTTTACGTCCTCTATGCCCAGTATGGCGGGATTCCTGGATGCGCCTCCTGTGCCGTGCCCTCCATGGTGCTGGTAATCAGTGCCGACAACGGCGCGACATGGCAGCCGCCGCGCGAGATTGCTCCGCCTGAATCCGGCGAGTTCGATCCCCAAATCGTGGTAGATCCAGCGGACCAAAGAACGGTCTATGCGGCATGGTTGCAGAACGATAAAAAAGATACAGTAGTGGCAAAATCTTCTGATTTTGGGCAAAGCTGGTCGGTCGTGGTCGCGGACCACTCGACGACAGAAGCCGACAAGCCGGCTCTCGCCGTTCGCGGAAATGACGTCTACGTGGGCCTCAGCCGGGCGCGTAAGATTTTAGTCGCGGCATCGCATGATGGAGGCCTCACTTTTAACTCTACCGCCATTACAGCCAGTTCGCGTTTTGCGGAAGCTTTGGCCGGAGGGGCTACCGTCCTGCCCCAGGGCGGGGTTTTCGTCTCCTGGACCGGCTACCCGCAGAACGATGGAATCAGCGGACGAGCCAACTTATATGTAAGCCAGTCGTCGGATGGCGGAGTTACATGGAAGTCCACGCTGATGGACCTTTCCGGAGCGCCTCCCGACTGCTCCGCCGCCCATTGTGAATCCGGATATCTGGGCGCGCAGATCACTATCGCGTCCGACACTGTCGGCGCGTTATATGCGCTGTGGAACTCAGGCAAGATGGATAAAGGCCCCGAGCGGATTTATTTTTCATCGTCGGTGGATGGCGGATCGAAGTGGACCGAAAAGCTCGATGTTTCGGATGCGCCGGCCGGTGTTGAACATTCCTTTCCGGCGCTGGCGGCGGCTGCGGACGGCGAGGTCCGGATTGCCTGGATGGATTTACGGAATGAACCCGACTGGAACACTTTCTACCGCTCTTCTTCCGATGGAGGGGGTACCTGGCGCGGCCAAAAACAGCTTTCCAGCTACGTGAAAGGCTATCCTTACGTTCACGAGAACGGGTTCAGCTTCCCCTTCGGCGATTATTTTCAAATAGCCATTGACAACATGGGCCAGACGCAAGCCGTGTGGGGAGAAGGGCAGAACTACCGGTCGCCGGGTTCAATCTGGTATAGCACCGGACGATGACGCAACCGCTGAGCCGGCCAAGAGACTATTCCGCGCGTAATCCTCCGGTAAGTTCAGCTAAACGCTCGATGTGATGCATAACACACCATCCGCGTAGTTCACTCACCAGTTTTTCCGTTGCGCGGGGATCCCAGTAGCTGGCAGTTCCTATCTGGACCGCTGCCGCTCCGGCGAGCATGAACTCGATCACGTCGCTCGCGGTCGAGATGCCGCCAATGCCAATGATCGGAATCTTCACCGCTCTATATGCGTCATGCACCATTCGCAGCGCAATCGGCTTAATGGCCGGCCCGGAAAGCCCAGCGGTAACGTTCGCGATTCGCGGAGTCCGAGTCTCGGCGTCAATCGCCATGGCAACGAAAGTATTCACCAGCGAAATTGCATCGGCTCCCGCTTCCTGCGATACGTGCGCCATTTGAGCGATGCTCGTCACGTTGGGAGACAGCTTCACAATTAATGGACGCTGCGAAGCGCGCTTACAAGAACTCACTAATTCGTCCAGCAACCGCGGGTCACTGCCAAACTGCATTCCCCCTTGGGCCGTGTTCGGACAGGAAACATTCAGCTCATATGCGGCAATACCTTCTGCTTCGTTGAGAATCTGAATTGTTTTTTCGTAGTCGGCCCGGTCGTATCCGAACACATTGGCAAAGACGACGATGTCTTTGATCTTCTTCAGGCGGGGCAGTTTCTCTTCGATGAAGGCACGGGCGCCAATGTTTTGCAGCCCAATCGCATTCAACATTCCGGCTGCGGTCTCATACAGGCGCGGGGGAGGGTTTCCGGCCATCGGTTCATTCGACAATCCCTTGACCACGAATCCGCCTAACTTTTCGAGGTGGACTATATCTTCGAACTCGACTCCATAACCAAACGTTCCGCTGGCCGCGATTACCGGATTCTTGAGTTGTATTCCGGCAAAGCTGACTTTTAGATCGGGATTGCGGTCGCTTGCCTTGGCAGCCATCATCGTGAGCCCCAAGACGGTGCGATGGAGTTCGTGGAATCAATTTGAAGTGAAATTAAACTCACTAGAAGTTCATAATAAACGGGCGGAGTGATTCGTGGAAGTTTACAGCTAAGAATGGGTAGGCCATCTTTGCCTGTGCCTCTTATCTGATTTGGGCCGATGATCAATTAGCAGAAATGCGCTCTCGACGTGCAGTAACCAAGCTTGTCGAGTTCAGAATGGCGAGGGACTGATGGTCTTATCGGCCCTCTCTACCCAGATGCGCGCGTGTTCGGCGCGGTCATTCACGATTACTTCCACAATGACGCCGCTACCCCCGCCCTTGGGTGTGGCAGATCCGTAAATTTTATACGATTTGATTAATCCCCACTCTCCGCCAGGACCCCAGTCACGATAAAAATCAGCATACGGATATTGCGCGTATTTCTGAGGATGCTGCTGCCATGTCGGATCGTGCATATAGATGCCATAGGCGGCTTCATAATTTCTATTCTGAAGCGCCTGAAAAAATTGGTCGGCAATGCGCTCCTCCGGCCAATTATGGAAGTACCATGCCAGTCCCGTAATAATCGCAAGTACAACAATAATTGTGATTGCGATGGTTCTTCTGCGCCGGTCGCGCGAAGGGTCGTACTCACGGGCATCAAGCAATGTCATGGCATCAGAATAAAGGAATTTTGCGGGAAGGTAAAAGTCGGGGCCGCTACAGAGTTCGCTTGAATAGCGGGGTCGCAACGCTCAGGCCGATGATTGCGAACAGAGAGAGATACATCATGTCGGGCAAAATCGCCGATAATCCCGTTTCTTTTAGAAGTAAAGATTTGAAACCGTGCACTGCGAAGGTAAACGGATCAACTTTGGCGATGGAACGCAGCCACCATGGAAACGCTTCGATGGGGTAAATTGCGCCGCTTGGAAAAAACAGCAATGTGTTCAAAATGCCGAAAATTGCGCGGGGAACCAGCGGATCTTCGATGCGAACCATCAGCAGGAACATCATCGTGTTGAATGCAACCGAGGTCAGGAGAATCATGACGATCAGGCCCAACGCGGTGGCAGGATTGAACAATGTGCTGACCCCGGAAATCAGTGATCCGATCACCGTGATTACCACTCCCGTCATCACCGCTTTGATCGCCCCCGCGCCATTGAGCCCAAATACCAACTCAGCTTTCGTGATCGGGGTTACAAGATACCCCTCATGTACGCCCCGGGCCTTATCGTCAATGTAGAGCATGCCTCCGCCGATCATCACGGACACAAACATGGCCAGCGTGATCGAGCCGGGCAAGAGATATTTCATGTATTCGATGTATGGATAGAGTTCAACAATTTGGAGAACCGTCTGCTGTAATATTCGCGGCTCAACCGTGGGCTGATTCAGAGTGTTGGTAATGCTTGTCAGTTCGTCCTCAAGCGTGGAACTCATGAAGTTGTCGCTGTTGTCCACGATCAGCGCGATCTTGGGGGCGTCCTGCTCGTACACTCGCCGCGAATATTGCGGAGGAATGATCACCGCGCCCTGGATTTTTCCGTTGCGAACGTCCTCCATCGCCTGCTTTTCATTGTTGTAGTAAACGGGAAGAAAGGTGCGCATGTTGGCGCGGACGGAATCAAAGGCCTCGCGGATTTTGAGGGCCTGAGTGCCGCCGTCCTCGTCAACCAGTCCAAGTTTGGCGTCGCGGATTTTGCCGCCAAAGGCATTGCCCAAAACGATGAGCTGCACCAGAGGGAAAATCATGGACGCAAGCATCAGAGCGGGCGAGCGGAAGAATTTTCGCATTTCACGCTCGATAATTGCCATGATGTGGTTCATGGCTGCAATCCTGGCCGCTGGGGCATCACGAATCCGTAGGCCTTGACGAGCTCGTCGCGCAATTGCCTGCCGGTGTAGTGGACGAAGACATCATCCAGAGTCGTGTTTTGCACGGAAAGCGATTTCACTCTGATTCCCGCTTTCACCGCCGCTTCTACCAATTCTGTTGTGGTTTGAGATCCGTCGCTGGTCAAAACTCTGTACATACCGGAGCCTTGAGGCTGCACGGAAGTCACTTCGGTCAGAGCTTGTAGCCGCCGCTCCCAATCGGCTGGCGGGTGCTCAAATTGCGCCTCGATGACGTTGGAACCGGGGACGCTCGCTTTCAGCGCCGCCGGGGAATCGAGGGCAACCAGCTTGCCGTGATCCACGATCGCGATGCGGTCGCAAAGCCGGTCCGCCTCGTCCATATAATGGGTGGTAATCAGGATGGTGAGCTGGCGTTTGCTTTTAATGTTGGTGAGCATCTCCCAGACAGCTACGCGGGAAACCGGATCGAGGCCGGTGGTCGGTTCGTCGAGGAAGAATATCTTTGGGCTATGAACCAGCCCGCGAGCAATTTCCAGGCGGCGCCGCATGCCTCCGGAGAGAGTCTTGGTTTGAGCCCCGCGCCACTTGGTTAAATCTACGAGTTCAAGCAGTTCATCAATCGCTTCATGACGTTTCTTCGCGGGAACATCATAGAGCTTGGCGTATATGCTCATGTTCTCTTCGACAGTGAGATCGAGGTCGCTAGTCAAGGCCTGTGGAATCACGCCTATGGTGCGCCGCACCGCATCGGGTTCCCTGAGCACGTCGTGGCCTGCAACACACGCGGTTCCCGACGTGATCGGGATGAGCGTGGTCATCATCCTGATCAGGGTGGATTTGCCCGCGCCGTTGGGACCAAGCAAGCCAAAAATCTCCTCATCTTTCACGTTGAAAGAAACATCATCCACGGCAGTGAAGTCACCGTACTTCTTTACGATGTGAGTTACTTCGATCGCATTCGTTGACGGCGCAGATTTGGTGATCTCCTTCGAGACCGCAATCGAGCCATTCGTCTTCAGATCGGAGGTCATGGGGTCGCCCCCGCAGTGTTTTGAGCCTGCTGCGCGCCTTTCAGTTGCTGTGGAGAGACCAGAACCTCGGCGGTCATTCCCGGAACATATGCGCCTTTGGGATTGTCGAGCCTGACTTTAAGGACGATGGTTCTGATATCGCGTTTGCGGCGACTAACATCGCGTTGCGTGGCGAAATCCGCTTCCACCCCTTTAAAAAAAACCTTGCCGGGCACGATCGTGCCGCCCGGCAGTCGAATCCGCAAAGTATCACCCAACCCAATATGATCGGCCTGGGTTTCGGGGATCGCCACGCGCGCCCAAGTGTCGCTCAAGTCAACGATCGTCACTATCGGCTGGCCGGGATTCAGAACTTCGCCCTCGCGAGCAGCGCGAACGGAAACTGTTCCGGTCACAGGCGCGTAAATCTTGGTGTAGCCAAGACGAACTTCGCTTTCCTTGAGCATTGCCTCTGCGTTCGCGAGCTGCGCCTGGGTTGAGGCTACCGTGCTCTGCGCGGCTTTCGCCTGATGCACATTGGCCAGCGCGGAGTTGAGGTCGGCCTGGGCCGCGCTGACTTGATCTCTCAAGGCCTGAACGACGGCCTGTTGCGCGGCGAGGTTGCTTTCAGCCTGCACGCGGTCCTGGTCGGAGGCGACGCCCTGTTTCGCCAATTGAATAGTGCGGCGGCTGTCGCTCTGCGTCCGCTGTAATGTGGCCTCGGCCTGGAGAAGCTGGGCCCGCGCGGACTGTAGTTTCGCCTGGGCGTTGGCGACCCCGCTGGAAGTCGAACCTTGCGTGGCAGCCCGAGTGGATTGTGTTTCGGCAACTTTATATTTCAAGCTGTCTATGGTTGCCGCGGCGCCGTGAGCTTCCGCTTCAAGTTCGGAAGGATCGAGAACCGCGATCAAGTCCCCCTGTTTCACTTGCGATCCTTCGTCCACCAAAAGCTTCTCCAGGCGTCCTCCCACTTGAGGACTCACGATTACCTGATTTGAGTCCACCGTGCCGATCAATATCAGGTCGCCCGCACGCGGCGTTGACACGAAGTAGTAGATCAGCGAAATCCCCAATACGATGGAGAGGGTGACAAGAAATTTATTTCGAGCGCTCACGCTGTTCCTTTCTTGTGTTCCGTCTTCCGGTCCGGTTCAGCTGATTCTTGTACGCCGGTGTGAATAAAGCGGCGGAAATAAAATCCAGAACGGCGGCGCGGCGTGCCGCCAGTGACTGCGGGGACATGGGATCGAGTCCGGTCAGCGTTTGCAGCACGGGCGCGGAATTAAAATGAAAGACAATCACCGCAATCATTGAGGGTATAAAGTTCATCGGATCTACGTCGCGGAATTCCCCCCGCCGGACACCCTGCCGCAATGTCTCCTTGACCAGGCTGATGATTGGATACAAATACTGATTGACGATTCGGTCGAGGATCCGCGAATTGCCCCGGCCAGCGCGCATCATTTCCGCCTGAACAATTCTGGGATAGAGAGGATTGCCGGCAATGTAATCGAAGTGCGCCCCGGCGTAGGCCAGGATGCGACGGGGAGGAGGAAGCGAATCGGTCATGGCTTCGTAGATGTTATTTTTGAGGCCTCCAAAAACCTGTTTCAATACCGCGGCGTGAAGGGCTTCCTTGTCTTTGAAATAGTAATAAAGCAGCGCCTTATTTACCTTGGCTGCGCGAGCGATGGCGTCGGTTCGCGCTCCGGCGATACCTTCATTGGCAAACTCCCGGACCGCCGCTTCGAGGATAGCCGCACGGCTTTCTTCAGGACGACGGCGGGAACCGAGTCGCGATTTAGTAGCGATCGTCACTGTTAATTAACTGGTTAGTTAGATTGTACTGTTAGTTGCAGCCAAATGGCAAGCCGTCCGCGGAAGTATGCTTCGCATTCGGCTCCCATGGAGCCATGAAATTTGTGTCCAAATCGCGATTAGGTGCACAATCAAGAAGATGAGAATCGGGGAATTAGCTCTCAGGGCAGGGGTGAATGTTCAGACCGTCCGCTTTTACGAGCGGCAAAAATTGCTGCGCCAGCCGGAAAGAACGCCTTCCGGATACCGTCAATACCACGCGCAGGATCTTCAGCAGCTTATTTTCGTTAAGCGGTCGCAGCAACTCGGATTCACTCTGAGAGAAATCGAACAATTAATGCGTCTCCACAATTCCGCCGCAGGCGGGGCGAACCCCTCCCCGGTTTTCAAAAGAGACTGGCAGGAAATCCTTGCGATAGCGCGCGAGAAATTATCGCAACTAGATGGCCGGCTTAAAGATATAAAGTCTATGCGGCAGGAATTGTCTTCCATGATCAGCCATATCGAGACTCCCGTGGCGGATGCGTGCCCGGCTTCGAAGGCAGCCCACACCCGCCGCTTCTGAGGGACTTTTCCGTGCGGCAAAATCCGTCTTGACCCTATACCTATGTATAACCCTCATACTCTGCTAGAGGAATCACAGTGTGCAAAACCAGGGAGCAATCAATGGCCACACAATTTTCCGCGGGTCGGCGCCTGCTTTTCGCAGGACTTGGAATCGCAATGCTCGCCGTGATCTGGAGCAGTGTCCGCATGTCGGGCAAGATGCAATCCGGAGCAGAGGGTGTCACTCAGGATGAGTTCAGCCAACAACCTCCGGGGACGAAGACCAAGCTCGTGCTCGAAGTGAGCCATGCAAGCTCCGGCGAGATTGATGGGCATCTCCTGGAATCGAATGGCAAGAACTCCTATTCGCGTACCGCAGTCACCGTCCAAGTCATATTTGGCGCCGACACCAAAATTGTCATGGGCAACGCATCGGACATACACGCGGGAGCCGTTATTCACGTCGCCGGAAACTTGACTCAAACGCGGGCGATTCACGCGCAACAACTCGTTGTTCTTACCGGTTACGTAGACGTCAAGTGAAGCCCGATGCCCCTGTTTTTTATTATCAGCGTGACCGGGTGGACGGCGGTGATAGCCCTCGGATTTACAACGGCGCTTCCGTACTTGTTGCGTTCGACGTCAAATTCAACCGGGCGTCGCGATTCCCGATCTTTCCGGAAGAGAATGCAACCGCACTTCGTTATTGGATATGCCATCACCGGGCTATCCCTCGCTCATGCGTGGGCGTCAATGTCCAGGGCGGGCGCGTTGCGCGAAAATATGTTTGGGCTTTTAGCGGGCACGATGTGCTTGCTGCTGGTAATTCTTCAGGTGTTGATAGGCCTGAGTCTGCAAAATCCGGAAACTCCCGGGCGGTGGGCACTCCGTAGAACTCACTTCTGGGTGATGGTTGCCTGCGCCGGCACCCTGCTGTTTCATTTGTGGCAGGTCTAAAGAGCGGACCGAGGAAAAGTTAAAGCCAAAAGCGGCGAACAGAGCCAGGCATGAGCGAAGTCGAAGGAGTATTGGCCCTAAGAGAGCTTTCCGCTCCACCCGCGATAGACGGCACCAGCAGAACCTCATCGCCTTCCTGAAACGCATAGCCATCCCCGCCGAGAAAGCGGATGTCTTCTTCATTGACATAGACGTTGAGGAAGCGTCGGATCTGTCCGCTCTCATCCCGCAGATGAGGCTTCAGGTCCGGGAACTTCTGATCGAGAACGGTGAATAGTTCGTCCAGATTAGTGGCGGAGCAGGTGAGCGATCCGGTTCCGGAAGTATGACGGCGAAGGGCGGTGGGAATTTGGACGGTGATTGTCATGTCGTTCCTTGTCCGATTGCATTGAAGGGGCACGGCTTTTCAGCCGTGCCGTAAACCATTGACATGCGCAAATCGGCGCGGCTGAAGCCGCGCCCTTTCAAAGCTATCCCTAGATACCGAAATTTACGCCCCCGCGCAACTGCCGAGGTTCGCTCGGCTGGGTGGACGAGGGCGTCCCCCCTGGATAGTTTCGCTATGCCTCTACTGTTTCCGGCACTTCTTTTACCGCGGGCGCATCCAGCACACTTTCGAGGTATTTGTTGAACTCACTAAGCTTGGCGGCGATCGGCGCATCGGCTTCGTATTGTCCAACGAGCGCGTCGGTTGTCTTGAGGCCGTTGCCGGTGATGCAGAGGACGGTGGTTTCTTCCGGCTTAATGCGGCCTTGTTCGTAGAGTTTGCGGGCGCATCCCACGGTAACCCCGCCCGCGGTTTCGGTGAAGATGCCTTCGGTTTCGGCCAAATGCCGGATCGAGCTGACTACTTCGGGATCGGAAATATCTTCGGCCCATCCGCCGCTGTCGTTGATGGTCTTAATGGCGTAGTGACCATCGGCAGGATTGCCAATCGCCAGAGAACGGGCGATAGTTACCGGCTTCTGGGGATCAATCTCCGGATTGCCGGCTTTTACCGCAGTTGAAATTGGAGAGCATCCTGTAGCCTGCGCCCCGAAGAATTTCACCGCCTTCGGCTCGACCAATCCAAGCTCAGATAATTCTTCAAACGCTTTCTTGATCTTGGTAATCAACGACCCGCCGGCCATCGGCACGACAACGTTATCCGGCAATCGCCATCCCAGCTGCTCGGCGATTTCGAATCCCACCGTCTTCGACCCCTCAGCGTAATAGGGACGCAGATTCACGTTCACGAACCCCCAGTTTCGTTCATCGGCAATTTGGGAGCACAGACGGTTCACTTGATCATAGCTGCCGGAGATGCGAACCAGGTTCGCGCCGAAGACCTGCGTTCCGAGAATTTTTGCCGGTTCGAGGTCGGCAGGGATGAATATCCACGACTTAAAACCGTTACGAGCGGCCTGTGCCGCTACCGAATTGGCAAGATTCCCAGTAGACGAACAGGCAACAATATCGAATCCAAAAGCACGGGCTTGCGCCAGCGCGACGGCTACCACGCGATCTTTGAAACTGAGCGTGGGCATGCAAACGGCGTCATTTTTCAAATACAGGTTCTTTGCGCCGAGGTCGCGGGCGAGGCGCGGGGCCTTAACCGTCGGGGTGAATCCCGCCGGCACTGTGGGCTGATAATGGGGAGGGAGCGGCAGCAAATCTGAATAGCGCCACATGCTGGCCGGTCCTTGCGAGATTAATTCGCGGGTAAAGCTGGAACGGATCGCGCCGTAATCGTAGAAAACTTCCAGCGGAGAAAAACAATCGTCACAGATGGAGCGGGGCTGGTTTCCCCAGGCTTTATTGCACTCTCGACAACGAAGTTCGTATCTCATCAGCTGCTCTCTTTCTTCCTAATGAGAGCGGCGGGGGGACGAGCATTCAATCTCCAAAAACGAAAACCTCTTTCCCTGGAATTGGGGAAGAGGCGAGATGCTGAAAATCGGCACCCCGAATCTCATGTTCCCCCTTTTCCAAGGGCGAGAGTTGACACCGGGCGACCGAAAATCTCTCTTCGATCCGGTTGTCGTGGCTTCTCAGGGCTCGTCCCTCAGCCACTCTTCATGAAATCCAAGGTCTGCTCCGAAGAGCAAACTGGTTCCATAATGCTACAGATTTGAGGTGCCGGAGTCAATAAGTGTAATGTCCGGCGCAGTTTTGCCGATAGGATAGATTATGCGCGAGTTGAGCATGCGCACGACCGCAGGAGTTTTATTGTGAAAACAAACGTTCTTCTCGTCGAAGACAGCAAATTCCTGAAGCTTACCGGTGAGCGGCTGCTCACCAAAGCCGGATTCATCGTGACTTCTGCGCCGGACGGCGAAGAAGCTCTGCGTATGATCCGCGAAGGCCGACCGGATGTAGTGCTGCTGGACATGCTGCTTCCGAAAATCGGCGGGCAGCAAGTGCTGCAAGCGCTCAAGGAGGATCCGGCCACGGCCGGCATCCCGGTCATTATTCTGAGCAGTCTTTCGCAGCAGAACGAAGAAAAACTAAAGAAGGCCGGCGCCACGGCATATTTCGAGAAGGCTGGTCTGACTAACGACGTAAACTCGCGAAGACTGGTTGAGGCCATTCATAGAGCCGTTCGCGAATCGAAATCGGCGCCGGGGAAATTAGCTGCATCCGGCAAGGGATAGCTGGACGGCGTAGGGCTTCGTTTCCGCACCCAGAGCGCCATCAGATCGCGGCAGCGGTCCATTACATCTTTGCACAGTTCTGACGAAAGGCGCCGTGGCAGAATATTGTCATGACCACAGTCGTGCTGCTCACTATTTCAAATATTTTCATGACATTCGCGTGGTATGGCCACTTGAAGTATCGGCACGCGCCTTTGTTTAAAGTAATCCTCATCAGTTGGGGCATTGCATTTGCTGAATACTGTTTTCAGGTTCCGGCGAACCGGATAGGTTCCTACGAATTTACCGCGCCGCAGTTGAAAACGATTCAGGAAGTGATTACGCTGACCGTGTTTTCGGTGTTCTCCGTCTTATACTTGAAGGAGCCCATTCGCTGGAACTACGCGGTCGGTTTTGCGATGATCATCGCGGCAGTCTTCGTAATTTTCAGAAAATGGTGATGGAACACGATGGATCGCATTGCGATGCTGAACGAGGTCCTAGCGCAGAATCCTAACGACGCTTTTGCGCGTTACGGTTTGGCGATGGAGTTCGCCAACAGCGGCGACGCCGGAAGAGCAATGGACGAATTTCAGAAGTTGCTGTCCGCCCATCCTGACTACACGGCTGGATATTTCATGGCGGCACAGACGCTTGCAAAATCGAACCGGACGGAAGAGGCCAGGAAGATGTTGTCACAGGGAATTGTGTCCGCTACGCGTACTGGAAATACGCACGCGCGGTCAGAAATGGAAGCGATGCTGGATGAAATAGGCTGACCGTCCGCCAATCAGGGGATTGGCTTTGCCATTCGGAGCATTGACCATTCTACGATTCCCGGAAACAACTGATAAATCTTCACCACGGGATGCATGGTCCACGGCACGATGACCTCGCGCTTATTTTTCAGATAACCGTGAAAGACGGCTCGCGCTACCCTTTGAGCGCTAATTCCCCGAACCGACTCGGGCCGCACCTGTTTCGATTCCTTTCCCCGGATCGCATTCGCGCCGAAATCGGTTCGCACATAGCCGGGGCAAACAGTCAATACGTTAATCCCGGATTCCTTCAGTTCGATTCGCGCGCCTTTGCCGATGGCATTGAGGGCGAATTTAGTTGCGCAGTAAATGGCGAGATACGGCACTGGTATGTGGCCCGCGACACTCGAAATATTGACGATGGCTCCGGAGCCTTGTTGTTTCATCACGGGAATCACTGCCTGCATGGATTCGAGCGCCCCAAAAAAATTGGTATCGAACGTTTCGCGACAGGCCGCCATGTCTACATCACTCACCGAATCAAGAATGCCGTGGCCCGCATTGTTGATCCAAAGGTCAATACGAGCATAATGATGCAGTGTGAGGCCGATAACGCGATCAATCTCTTCGCGGTTGCGGACATCGCAGGCCAGCGCCAGGGTGTTCTCCATGTGGCCGACGCGGGCGCGGGCAGCTTCGGTACGGCCCGCGTCGCGCGAGAGCATTACGACGGCCGCCCCGTGGTCGGCGAAGATTTTGGAAATCGCTTCGCCGATTCCCATGGATGCCCCGGTAACTACGACAACTTTTCCCGATATTTGGTTTGAAGTCATTTAGGTACTGTCTATTCTTCGTGAGCCTTGATGTCCTTCGTGGTTAAATTCTTTTTAAAAGCATCAACCACGGTGGACACCAAGGTACACGAAGGGAGGCCGAGGCAAATTTATCTACACTGTAATTTCGACGCGATCGCACGCGAAACACAATCCTACGCTGACCTCCAGCGTATAATCCATTCAACGCTGCAATTTTGTTGGGGGTTTCATCATGAGTTTCCCTCGGACGCTCGGCGAGTTGCGCCAGAGTCCATTCTCCGAAGAGAATCTGCGTACCCGTCGCGTCAAAGATGAGCTTCGCGACAATTTAATCGCGAAGATTCGCCAGAAAAAACCTATCTTTCCGGGTATCGTGGGTTACGAAGACACGGTGATTCCGCAGATTACCAACGCAATTTTATCGCGACATAATTTTATTTTGCTGGGATTGCGCGGGCAGGCAAAGAGCCGCATTCTGCGTGGGCTGACCGGGCTACTGGATCCGAAAATGGCCTACATCGCGGGTTGCGAGATTCACGATAACCCCTATTCGCCGATCTGCCGACGTTGCCAGGAGGAAGTTGTGCGTCTCGGCGACAATGTTCCCGTTGCATATCTCGATCCCGACGACCGTTACGTCGAAAAGCTTGCGACCCCGGATGTGACGATCGCCGACCTGATTGGCGACATTGATCCGATCAAGGCGGCTCGCGGAGGACACGAACTCAGTAGCGAAATGACTGTACATTACGGATTGCTTCCGCGCGCGAATCGCGGCATCTTTGCCATCAATGAACTTCCGGATTTGGCGGGGAAAATTCAGGTTGGACTTTTTAACATCATGCAGGAGGGCGACGTTCAAATTAAGGGATATCCGATTCGGCTGCCGCTTGATGTAGCCATGGTTTTCAGCGCTAATCCGGAAGACTATACGGCGCGCGGGAAGATCATCACGCCATTGAAGGACCGCATCGGTTCCGAAATTCGCACTCACTATCCCGCCTCGATTGAGGAGGGGATTGCCATTACTTCGCAGGAGGCGTGGACTCAACGAAACGGCAGCAAGGCGCACGTTCCCAAGTATGTGCAGGAGGTCATCGAGCGCATTGCGTTCTCTGCCCGCGAAGATAAGAAGATAGACAAGCGTTCTGGAGTCAGCCAGAGGCTGCCGATTTCATGCATGGAAAATGTCATTTCGAACGCGGAACGACGGGCCATTCGTCACAACGAGAAGGCGGTCGTGCCCCGAATCGGCGATGTGTACGCTGCCATTCCCGCGATTACCGGCAAGCTCGAACTCGAATATGAAGGCGAAATGAAAGGCGCCGACTACGTGGGGCGGGAGTTGATTCGCTCGGCTGTGGCAAAGACTTACGATTCATATTTTAAGGGCGTTGATATGCAGCAGATCGTGCAATGGTTCGACCTTGGAGGCGAAATTCAGCTCCCCGACAGCGCGAGTTCTTCGGACGTACTACATTCGTTGCGGGGCATCCAGGGACTGGTGGAAAAGACCACAAAGTTGAATGTCGGCCCCAAGGATACCGCCGAAGCGCAGGTTTCGGCAGCAGAATTCGTGCTTGAAGGGCTGCATGCGCATAAGCGCATCGGGCGAAACGAAGAGCGGGTGTTTACGGCTGGAGAGAAGCAACCCAAGCCCCCCGAAAAGCCGTTTGAGCGCGATGAGATGCCGGCCCGGAGCCGAAGGCCATACAACTAAACGTTGGTCGTCCGTTGTTGGTCGTTCGTTAAACCGAGAGTTTGATTCAGCCAACGACCGACGACGGCGGACCCACGATCTCTTCCATGAAACGCATCCGCTACAGCAAATACGTTCCTGACCCTGCCGGGGAAATGAGCCTGGAGGACCTTCTCGGCGCACTCTCGGATTTTTTACTCCAGAGCGGATTCCAGGATTACATGTACGACGAGTTCATGGATCGTGAACAGTCCCTTGATGATTTGCGTCGGGCCCTGGAGAGAGCGCTGCTCGAAAGCGACTTGCTCGATGAGCAGATGCGGCAGCAACTTGAGCAAATGCAGATGGAGGGAAAACTCGACGAACTCATCGAGCAGTTAATCGAACGTATGCAGCAGGAAGATTACATCAGTGTGGACGAGCCTCACGATCCCGCGCAGCGTTCAAGTGTTGGCGGACAAGTCGGGGACGTGCAGCAACAAGCCAAATTTGAGATCACCGACAAGAGCCTCGATTTTTTGGGATATAAGACTCTTCGTGATCTCATGGGGTCTCTAGGCAAATCCAATTTCGGAAGGCACGATACTCGCGATCTCGCTACGGGCGTCGAAACCAGCGGAGCATCTCGGACGTATGAGTTTGGCGATACATTGAATCTGGACATCACCGCGACGCTTTCCAACGCAATCGAGCGGGAAGGGCTAAAACTGCCGCTGAACATTGAATATTCCGACCTCCAGGTGCACCAGTGCGAATACCAGTCGTCATGCGCGACGGTGTTGATGCTCGACTGTTCCCACTCCATGATTCTTTACGGCGAGGATCGCTTCACGCCCGCCAAAAAAGTCGCGATGGCGCTTTCGCACCTGATTCGAACTCAATATCCTGGCGATTCGCTGTCGCTGATTCTGTTTCATGATTCGGCAGAAGAAGTTCCGCTCTCGCAATTGGCCCGCGTCCAAGTCGGCCCTTACTACACAAACACGCGGGAAGGGCTGCGATTGGCGCAAAGAATCCTAGCGCGGCAACGGAAAGACATGAAGCAAATCGTGATGATCACGGACGGAAAACCATCGGCCCTGACTCTGGAAGATGGGCGGATTTACAAAAATGCATTCGGCCTCGATCCGCTGGTGGTAAGCCAGACGCTGGAAGAAGTTTCAAAATGCAAGCGCGCGGGAGTGATGATCAACACATTTATGCTGGCGTCGGATTACGGCCTGGTGCAATTCGTTCAAAAGGTAACGGAAATGTGCCGGGGAAAGGCCTACTTCACCACGCCATATACTCTGGGGCAGTATCTGCTGATGGATTACATGTCGCGCAAGACAAAGACGATCCACTGAGACGATTTTGTAATTTAGTAATTGCGTAATTGCGTAATTTCGCAATCCGCCCCTCGCCTGATCGGAATTCTTATAAGAATTAGGCGTCTGAATCTCAATTACCAAATTACCTGATCGTCAAATTACCCAATGCAGTATTCAGTCTCCCAGACTGGGAAGCCCAGGATCAGCCGTCTCCGCTTTTTTTACTGCCGACTCTGCCCCCTGAAAGCCGATTTTGCTGTGGGTTCCATCGCAAAACGGCTTGGTGGTGGACCCGCCGCAGCGGCAGAGCGAAAACGCCGGCTTGCCGGTCAAGTCGAACTTATTTCCATCGGCGTCAAACAATTCAACGGAACCTTCCGGCGCCTCCACGCGATAGGGGCCATTTTTCTTAACGGTGATTTTCACTGCGGACATGTTTTCTCCTTGGCAATCATTGAAGATAGCATCTTCTCGCGATGGGTTGCCAGCAGGTGCGTTTATCATGCCCACCGTAGGGAGCAGGACTTGAGGAGCACAAAATGCAGATCCCTCGCTGCGCTCGGGATGACAGAGAGGGTGATTCTGCGAGGGAGGGGTCGTTGAATCCTATGCGGCAATTGCTGATGCTTCATTGCGAAGCACGCGATCATACAGGGCCACATACTCATCCATCATGCGGTTGGCGGTGAAACAATCGTGCGCGCGCCGGAAAGACCGGTTCGCATAGGTCCGGCACAGGTCGCGATCTTCACTCAGGCGGCGGAGCGTGTCCGCTAGACTTGAGGCATCATTGGATCGAAAATACAATGCGGCGTCTCCCCAGACTTCGCGGTGGGAAGGAATATCGTTAGCGACGATGGCGCACCGCGAAAATGCGGCTTCGATCGCCTCGATTCCGAAGGGTTCATAGCGCGACGTGGTTACGTAAGTTGAGGACCGGCTATAAAGAGCGCGCATCTGAGCCTCCGTCTGTGGCCCTTTCAACGAGACGGCGGTCTCGTCAATCGCCACTTTGACATCGGCGCGGATTGGTATATGCGAAGATCGTCCAGTCGCATTGGAAGCGGCAATCGAAATCGGCAGAGAATGAGCATGCTGAGTCAGCAGGCCAAGTTGCGTTCCAGCATCCCACATACGCCCCACGGCCAGCACTGAATCGTCTTTCTTGCCGTATGGATTGAAGAGAATAGGATTGCGCCCGTGGTAAATGACCGCATTTCGTTTCGATGATTCGTAACAGGATCGAATGGAATCGAGCATCCAGACCGTGGGCGCGACCACTGCATCGGCCTGGGTCATACCCTCATTAAGCCTTTGCCGGTACCAGCGCAGCCATTGAGTTGCTTTGGGTGCGTGGCCGTGAACCGCCTTCCACCAGTTAATGAAATCTCCATGAGCAACCACGACGCGTGGCGTACTTACGGCAAGAGCGCCATAGCAGGGATGATTAAGGTGCAGCAGATCCGGCTTGCGTTCTCTGACCAGTTCGATGAGATAAGCGGATGCTTGTTCGAAATCGTATTCACCCTCCTGCATCCAATCGAGGCGAAATGCGGTTGGGCAATATTCCAGGCCGGGAAGGCTGTCCAACCAGGCTGTCTCACCGGGAACGAATATGTCGCCGAAGCTGACCAGCGTAACTCTTGCACCCCGGCTGACGAGTCCGGTAACAAGTTCACGCGTGTAGGTCCAAACACCACTCAACGTGTCGGTCGTGACCAGAATGTGCACCTAGACCCCTTACGCAGCGGCCCTTTCGGAAGGTCGCGCACAATTCTGATTTTACGGGGAAGAGTCGGGTTGTTCGAATAATTTCTTCAGGAACCAACTTCACGACTGCAAATAGTTGCACATTAGGACGAAGTTCGTGTGTCCGCCTCAGGCGATCCTACGGTCACATCAGCTCATTGGGGATCAATGGTTGCTTCGTCCACCAGCATAATCGGGATATCGTCGCGGACGGGATAGACACGGCGACATTCGGCGCACTTCAGGCTTGCCCCATCGGCCTTTTGCGTCAAAGGCTTTTTACAGACGGGGCACGCCAGGATTTCCATTAATTCTTTGCTGATCATTGGAGCATTGTACGTGATCTTTCACGACTCATTTTCCCGCCGAGGGGAGATCTAAGCCGCCAAGGCGGGGACGGCGGGGGATGGTGTTCCCCGTTTCTCGGGTTGCAAACAGCCCAGCAATACAACCAGGCTGGTCATGCTTTCGTAGCCTTCCATGATCGTCAACTGCTGCACGATTGGCCACGGGATTACCAGCGCCACATGCAGTTTCAGAATGCACTGCAGAGAGTTAAGCCGAAATCGGATCGCGCTGTTGACCAATTTTTTGCCCGCAGCCGAGACCGACGGATTGGGGCTGTTGCATCTAGCCTGCCCGAAGCGTTGCAGCATCGCGGCATTTTGCGAGGCATATGCGATGTACTCCACCGCAGCCAGCAGACGCGCGCGTTGGATGGTACGGAATTGCGCAGGATCCAGAGCGGCGCGAAGAAAGGCTTCGTCCTGGCGGTCTACAAGATTGCGGAAGGCTTCGAGATCAACCGAGTGCAACTGCCGACGCAAAGTTGCGAGATTAATGGCGGGCTGGCCGCGTCCTTTGGCGAAAAACAGTAGCGCCGCCAGCGAGAGGAAGGCCGCCAACACGAGGATAACAGTAATGATCATCGGGTTAGGAGACGCTCCAGCTCATGGTTCCAAAGTTCAAGATCATGTTCCGGGATTTCCTCCGGCGGGGACGGTGGCTTGCGCTCGGGCGTGATCAAATAGAAGAGCCAAATCAGGACACAGCAAAGGTACGCACTCATATCGAGCAGATCAACCGCCACTTGCGGGGAACGCCCGAGATGAGATCGCATAGCCGTGGTTGCGAGCTCCAGGCTGCAAAGAATCCCGAATCCCAAAGCTATTCCAAAAACCAGCCTGCTCCAGGAAATGTCCAGATAGTGCGAAAACACGAACAAGGTCAGTATTAGGCCGCCCAGCACGATATTTGCGCTTCGGTCAAGTACATAAACGGCGAACCATGTTGGATCAACATCCGAGCGATGGGTGTAGACGGCGAACGAAACGGCAACGATCAGAAATGCAACCGTCGTCCAGCGGAACAGCGGCTTCTGTAAATTGTGTAGCGCTGCAGCGTGGGCAAAAACGTGGGAAAAAATCTCACAAATAACGCCCAATCGCAGGGCCATCTCTATACCTAAACCGAATGAGTACCATTGAAAATACGCTGCGTGGGGGAAATACCGGCTAATCGCAAACGCCATAGCAAAGTTGCATATCGCAAACGTCGAATATGCTGTAAATACGGGAACCTTGAGGTAAACGCCCCGCCTGAATAACAAGGTCAAAATAACTACCTGTAAGATGTGGGGAGCGATCCACAGATAGTAAAACAGCATCCGGAGGGAGGGGGTCATGAGGATACCGAACCTGACGCTATAAAGGTACCCTCATAGCCACCCGCTGGGGAAGAACTATTTTCCAATCAGTGCGGTGAGACTAGCGGCGGGTGGTATAGGCGGGTTGCCACCCTCTGCCATTAGAGAAAGGGGTGTCACGGTCAATGCCAACAACGCTGCTGCCAATGCCATTAATAGAGTCTTTTTCATGGGAAGCTCCTTTGAATTGGAATTGCAACGTGATAATCTGACAAACTGTAGATGTGTGCGCATTTAATGCGTATTCATATGGTTTTCTGGAAGCGTAACGCCGATGAAAATTCGATCCGCGATTGAGGATTTGCACGACACGACGGTGGAAGCGCTCGATGGATGCCTGCGGCGCCTGGAGTATTTCGGAGGATTACGCTCTTCGGAAAACAGGCAGAAAGACGGCGAGTATAAGCACTGGGGCCTGACCAGGGTTTATGGGGATTTGCCGGCAATGAAGGCGCTGGCGCAGACTCACCGCTCGCTGGTGTCCCAGATTCTCGCAACCCCGATCCGGTCGCTGCTCCAGGACATTGATACGTCAAGCGCGCTGGCCGGGCTTCCGCCGGACACATACATGGAGAAGCTCCAGGATCCGGCTCTAAATCTTCTGCCGCCGGCGCCCGGCGCGGGATCCTCGCGTCATCTCAATTCAGTGCTGCAGGCGCTTTTGGCGCTGGCGAAGAGTCGAAAGCGGGCGGCCATTCCCCGAGCCTCATAGCTACTCCCACCACCTGCCCAACGATATCGGCCTCCTGCGGGAACTTTAGAATTCTTGCCGGTACCGGCGACAGCGGGTGCGGCTGCAGGATCAATTCCTCCCGGGTTACGGCGCACCAGCAGCAGGCGTAACCGGCTCGCGTTTCCACGAAATAAATCGGCCGTTCGTACTCGGATCGCCATCCGCTCTCGACCACTTTCGTCTTCGACTCGTCCACTTGCACGAAAGCGCCAGGCGGCAAAAGAGGATACATCGTAAGGTCTTCGCTACCGATGTAGCCGTAGGTGAATTGGCGGCTGGCAAACTGCTCAAGATAAGACAGCGGCACCAATCCCCATTGCTCGACCATTCTTCCAAAATTCGCGGTGCGGCGAGGATCAAATCCGGGGTCAATCCGTACCGGCACTTTCACATCCGAAACCCCGGCCAAAACATGAGAAAAATGGGACTTGGGCGGTGGAAACGAAATATCCAGATCATCGGAAACCGCATTGAGGTCAACATCATACCAGTTCAGAAGCTGGCGAAAATCGCGACGATAAACGACCGCCAGGGAATACAACCGATAGACGCTGGGAACGATCCCTTTTGTTTCAATATCAGAGAGCCGGCTTGGCGGGACGGAGAATTCCTCGTTGGCGTGTTTTTCCGCAATTCGGGAGCTGGCAGTTTCAACATCCCGCATCGTTAAACCCAACTGCTCGCGCAACACTCGCAGATTCTGACCGCCGGAGCTCATGATGACCCTTTGTCTGGGTAGAAGTACCCTTTAATAGTAACAACTTATAGTATGCCGGCAAAGTCCGAAAACTTGTTCGGATTTCGTAACAAAGAAATGTAAAACGGAATTCGTTCGGTTTGTAATGTTAATTTGTACGAAAAGCGCTTCCCATTAAACGTGATTTCGAGGTAGATGAGCAAGGCCAAGAGTGCATTTTCTCTGTGGAAAAGTCAACTGCTTAGAGATGGACATATCTATTCCGGATTTCTGAAGAATTCGGCATTAGAGAAACGCGCTACGGGATCTACGGGACCGTCTCACAGGGTAATCCCGAGGGCTCTTGAACTGAGTCAGGTTCGCGGCGACGGTAAGAGCCCCGGATTGCAACAGAAAAAATTTCCGTCCCTTGCGAAACCCCAGGAGGTCGGGGATGGTCGCGGTCAAGGCGGCCAGCGCCATGTCCGCTCTGCCATGGTCCGGAAAGCTTACGATTCCAGCGACACCCCCGGGATAATCCGTGATGAGGTTAAGCGCTAGTTCCGCGGTTCCGCATATTAGCGCCGCAGTCGCCGCAGGTTTGTTTCTTCTCCAGAACAATCCGCCCGCCACCGCGAACAAACCTACTGCGACATAATCGGCAATGGCATGGTCTCTTGGGGAAATGACCTTCGGAAGTCTGCGGGTAACCCCGTATGCAACCGCGTTTAATTTTGGCATCGCCGGTCTCCTCTTATCATTCCCACATAAATAGAGATCTCAACCTTTGCCTGTCGGGGAAAACAATTTGGGACAGGCCTGCCGAGCCAGCTTGCAATCGGCGAATGAGCCATGAGCGGCGAGACCCCTAAGCCGCTTCGCCGCTATCAACCGCCTCGACCAGAGGCATGTTTACCAGATGCTCGCTCACAAACCACACTTGTAGCTCGTTAGTGCGAAGGACATCGCTGACGATCAAATCATTCGTGCCATCGTCGCCCAGCTTGTCAGCTCTGCCGGCAAATTCGCGGCACTCCCCGATTATCACCTGATGCGCATCTATCAGCCGGGAGATTTGTACCGGAACCTCTTCACGGCCGCGTGGGGGCCTTTCGATCTTTGTGGTTTCAGCCACGTCAGCGGCCATGGCAATGCTTAATCCGCCGAGAAGCTGGATTCGCTCAGCAATCGTATCTACGATCTCCACCTGCTCGCCGTAGTGCTTGTCGAAAAGTAAATGAAGCTGATAAAACGTTGGTCCGGCCACTTGCCAGTGGGATTTCTTGTAGAGGTCGCGGAGCGTCATGGTATCGGCAAGTAACTGGTTCAGCTTCTCAGTCATTTCCAGGCGAACCGGCTCTTCCAAATCCAGGGGCAGGGCATGGGTAACAGTGCCGTATTTTTGAATCTCGCGCGCTCTCTGGTGAATACGAGGCTGCGCGTTCAATTTAGGATGATGGTTACCGGCAGCAACTTTTTTTGGCATAAGGATTCCTCTCTAATCCAATTTCCCGCAGTGTCATTGTATTCGCTTATTTGAGCATTGCGGAATATAGTGACAGTCCCTAATCGTGGTCATTTCGAGCGGAGCAAGATTGTGAGCAGAAGCGAACAATCTTGCGGAAACTTCGCGCGGAATGACAGCTTTGAGTTCTTGTCACTATATTGTGCAATCCGAAGGGCAGGATTGCGGCTCATAGCGAAGTGTCCGGCCAGCAAAAATCCAGATAATTGTCTATGATTAAAGGTTCCCACAAATAGACGGAGAAAATTAGACGTGGCAGAAACCTTCAAAGCGGCGGAAGCGCACACCAGCAGCAATGGGTCAGAAGTTCTTGAAACCCGCGAGTGGCTGGATTCCCTCGACTATGTGTTAGCCAAGGGCGGCCCTGAACGTGCGGGCCGTCTTTTGCAGCAACTGTCGTTACACGCCCGTCGCGCTGCTGGGGTGAACCTGCCGTTTACTGCGACCACACCTTACCAGAACACGATTCCGGTTCGGCAACAGCCGCCATTCCCAGGCAGCCAGGAGATGGAGCGCCGGATCAAGAGCCTGGTCCGTTGGAATGCGCTAGCCATGGTCGTGCGGGCCAATAAAATGCAGGATGGCATTGGCGGACACATTTCGACCTTCGCCTCCGCCGCTACTTTGTATGAGGTCGCTTTCAATCACTTCTTGCGAGCGCGAACCGAACAGGGTGACCGCGATATTGTTTATTTTCAAGGGCACGCGGCCCCCGGCATGTACTCTCGAGCATTCCTCGAAGGTCGAATCCCGGTGCAGAAACTGGAAAACTTCCGCCGTGAATTGAAGCCCGGCGGCGGTCTTTCTTCTTATCCCCACCCTTGGCTGATGCCCAGCTTCTGGGAGTTCCCCACAGTTTCTATGGGTTTAGGGCCGATCCAGGCGATTTATCATGCGCGGTTTATCAAGTACCTGGAAAATCGAGGACTCAAAGAATCAACCGGAGGCAAGGTCTGGGCGTTTCTTGGCGATGGAGAAATGGATGAACCTGAATCGTTAGGTTCGATCACGCTGGCGTCGCGGGAACGGCTGGACAATCTGATTTTTGTCGTCAATTGCAATTTGCAGCGACTGGATGGCCCGGTTCGAGGCAACGGAAAGATTATTCAAGAGCTCGAGGCGATTTTCCGCGGAGCCGGTTGGAACGTCATCAAGGCCATCTGGGGGACTGACTGGGACAATCTGATTTCAAATGATCGCGACGGGCTGTTGGTACGGCGATTGGGCGAGATTAGCGATGGTCAATATCAGAAGTACTTTGTCGAGAGCGGAGCTTATTTCCGCCAAAATCTTTTCGGAAGCGATCCGCGACTCTTGAAGATGGTGGAACACCTCTCCGACGAACAACTCTCGCGCATGAGGCTGGGCGGACACGATCCGATCAAGGTGCATGCTGCATACCGGGCGGCGGTGGATCATGAGGGCGCGCCAACCATCATTCTTGCCAAGACCATCAAGGGATACGGATTAGGCGAGGCCGGAGAAGGCAAGAACATTACCCACCAGCAAAAGAAACTGAACGATGACGAGCTTCGCATTTTCCGGTCACGCTTCGGAATCCCAATCCCGGATGATGAGTTGCATGATGCTCCGTTTTATCGTCCGGCGGACGATAGTCCTGAAATTCAGTACATGCAGGAACGCCGAAAGCAGCTCGGCGGATATTTGCCGGACCGCAAGGTTCGCTCAGAGCCGATGAAGCCGCTATCGGAGTCGCACTTCGAGGAGTTTTATAAGGGCACCGACGGACGGGAAGCTTCGACCACCATGGTGTTTGTGCGACTGCTTTCCAAGTTGTTGCGCGATCCGGAGATTGGGAAGTTGATCGTGCCAATCATCCCGGACGAGGCTCGCACCTTCGGCATGGAAGCGCTTTTCCGGCAAGTGGGTATT
The DNA here is from genome assembly GCA_050746185.1 of Terriglobales bacterium. Classification (GTDB taxonomy): domain Bacteria; phylum Acidobacteriota; class Terriglobia; order Terriglobales; family Acidobacteriaceae; genus PALSA-188. The sequence goes on from JBOGLA010000042.1 coordinate 145,029, forward strand.
TATTCCAGCGTCGGCCAACTTTACGAGCCGGTGGATATGTCCACGCTGCTCTATTACAAGGAAGCGAAAAACGGCCAGATATTAGAAGAGGGCATTACCGAAGCGGGTTCGATGTGTTCGTTTATCGCCGCCGGAACGGCGTATGCAAACCACGGGATCAATACGATCCCGTTTTTTATTTACTACTCCATGTTTGGATTCCAGCGCATTGGGGATTTGATTTGGGCCGCCGCCGATATGCGCACTCGCGGTTTTCTAGTCGGCGGGACAGCGGGCCGGACAACACTGGCAGGCGAAGGGCTTCAACATCAGGACGGACACAGCCATGTCCTGGCCCTGTCTGTACCGAATCTGCTTGCGTTCGATCCCGCGTTCGCATACGAAATCGCAGTCATCATTCAGGATGGAATCAAGAGAATGTATGTGGACCAGGAGTCCATTTTCTACTACCTGACGGTCACGAATGAACCTTTGCCGATGCCTGAAATGCCGGCCGGGAAAGAGGTTCGCGATGGTATTTTGAAGGGCCTGTACCGGTTCAAGACCTCAGAAAGGAGAGAGGCGAAGCTGCATGCCCAACTTTTTGGCAGCGGAACTATTATGTACGAAGTTCTCAAGGCACAAACGATTCTGGAAGAAAAATATGGCGTTGCCGCCGATGTCTGGAGCGTAACCAGCTATAAAGAACTTTACCGCGACGGAAACGATTGCGAGCGCTGGAATCTGCTGCATCCTGGCGGAAAGCCGCGGATCCCTTTTGTCACCCAGTGTTTGAAGGATGCAGCTGGAGTTTTGGTTGCCGCATCTGATTACATGAAGGTGTTGCCGGAGGCGATTGCGCAATGGATGCCGCGTCCGCTGGTGGCCCTGGGGACAGACGGCTTTGGGCGGAGCGAAAATCGCGCCGCACTGCGCGACTTCTTCGAAGTGGATGCAAAACATATTGTACTGGCTACTTTAAACGCATTGGCGAAGGACAAACAGATCAACGCAGAGGTTCTGCAAAACGCCATCAGGGAACTTGGCATCAATCCAGAGAAGCTGAATCCCGCGATAAGTTGATTTTGCTTTTCCGCATAGGTAAGACTTCAGGTGTAAAGACGTAGCAAGCTGCGTCTTTTATGTAGCCAGATATTCAGACGCAGCAAGCTGCGTCTCTACGCGGGTGTTGATTCAGAGAGGGAGAAACAGATTCGTGACTGAATTTAAGCTGCCGGAACTCGGGGAAAATGTTCATCAGGGCGATCTCGTCCGGCTGATGATTGCTCCTGGCGCGAACATTACCGAGGGTCAGGCTGTGATGGAACTCGAGACGGATAAGGCTGTGGTGGAAGTCCCGTCCTCGGTAACCGGCACGGTAAAAGAAGTAAGGGTCAAAGAAGGCGAGAAGGTTAAGGTCGGGCAAGTTATCTTCACGGTGGAGAACGGCGCCGGGGCAAAATCCTCTGGGGGAGCAGAACGAAAATCGGAGCAGGAAATAGAGTCGGCAGATGAGAAGACGAATGGCCCCAAGCCAGTAAAGAGCGCGGAAAGATCGGGGCCTTCGGATTCGGCTCCATCAGGAGCGGCAGCAAGTGCAGCCAAGACGTCAGCGGGTGAAAAGCTGGAGAAGCGTGACGAGAATCCCCCGGCTGCGGCCAAGGTCACCGGCCCTGCTGTGAACTCGGGGCCATCCAGCGCTTCCGAGTTCAAGCTGCCTGAGCTGGGCGAGAACATCGCTCAGGGAGATTTGGTACGTTTGCTGATTTCTCCAGGCGACAAAGTTTCCGAAGGCCAGCCGGTCATGGAATTGGAAACTGACAAAGCCGTGGTTGAGGTTCCATCTTCGGTCGGCGGCGTCGTTAAGGACGTCCGGGTCAAACAAGGCGACAAAGTCAAAGTTGGCCAGGTGATCTTTACATTGGAGGCTGGGTCGTCAGAGGCTCGATCCTCGGTCGGCGCACGGGCGGGCAGCCATGCGCCGGTCGAACACGCCTCCGAACAGCACGGCGCGCGATTGTCATTTCAGGCGGCGATTGAGGCTGAAGGCAAGACCGAAGAAGAGGTTCTACCTCCCGATCCGCCTCAAACGAGACCGGCGGATTTCAGCATGCCGGCGCAATTAGCCAAGGTAGCGGGCGCCGAGCATCGCGATCCCGTCCCTGCGGCTCCCCACGTCCGGCGTCTGGCACGGGAGCTTGGACTCGATATCCATGGCGTAAAGGGTATGGGGCCCGGCGGACGCATCAGCGAAGACGACGTAAAGGCGTATTCCAAGGCACTGCTCGCTTCCATGGCGGCGCAGGCTCCTTCCACCCACGTTTCGCAACCAAAGCTGCCAGACTTCTCCAAATGGGGGAAGATCGAGCGCGTCTCCATGCGTGGGGTACGCCGCAAAACCGCGGAACATCTTTGGGAAGCCTGGAACACAATTCCGCATGTAACGCAGCAGGATAAAGCCGACATCACCGAACTCGAACAACTGCGCGCCCGCTTTGCGCCTAAAGCTCAGGAAGCCGGCGGCAAGATGACCGTTACCGCCATCGCTCTGAAAGTCTGCGCTTCGGCGCTTAAGGTTTTTCCGCAATTCAATGCCAGCATTGACCTGGGGAAAGAAGAAATTGTCTATAAGCAGTACATCCACATTGGGGTTGCGGTGGACACGGATCGCGGCCTGCTGGTTCCGGTAATCCATGATGTGGACAAGAAGAATATCGTCGAGCTTGCCGCGGAACTGACTCAGGTTTCTAAAAAAGCCAAAGAAAAGAAACTTGCTCCTGCGGAAATGGAAGGTGGAACCTTTACCATTACGAATCTTGGCGGCATCGGGGGTACCGGGTTTTCCCCGATTGTGAACTTCCCTGAAGTGGCAATCCTGGGCCTTTCGCGGTCAAGCATGGAGCCGGTATGGATGAACGGAAAATTCGAGCCGCGCCAGGTGATACCGCTCTCGCTTTCTTACGATCATCGCCTCATTGACGGAGCGGATGCTGCCCGATTTCTGCGCTGGATCGCGGAGGCGTTCGAACAGCCATTTCTGTTGTCAGTAGAGGGCTGAAATCAGATAACCACAAAGGACACTAAGGCGCACAAAGAAAGTCTCTGGCGAGACGGAGCCGCCCTTTGCATATTGGCAAGTGTTATTCGTTAGTTTTTGATTTTCCTTCGTGAACCATAGCGTCCTTCGTGGTTGATGCTTTTGCATTGCCCAAATCAAAATGTCTGAACACTCAAACCTAAACATTGCAGTAATTGGCGGTGGGCCAGGAGGCTATGCGGCCGCATTCCTAGCCGCGGATCTCGGGATGAAAGTCACGCTGATTGATCCCGAGGTCAATCCCGGCGGCGTTTGCCTCTATCGCGGATGCATTCCTTCCAAGTCCTTATTGCACGTCGCGAAATTGATTGATGAGTCCCGCCACGCCAAAAACTGGGGAATCGAGTTTGGTGAACCGAAAATTGATCTCGCCCGATTGCGATCATGGAAGGAAGGCGTCGTTAGGAAGTTAACCGGCGGGTTGGGACAGTTGTCGAAGCAGCGCAAGGTTCAATACATTCAGGGCAAAGCGGCGTTTTTGAATTCGAATACCCTGCGCATAGTCAAGGCCGATGGCGAACAGAGCCTGAGTTTCGATCGGATTATCATTGCGACCGGCTCGCGACCGTCCTCAATCCCAAGCCTCAAAATAGATAGTCCGCGAGTGCTGGATTCCACCACTGCTCTGGACATTCAGGATGTGCCGGGAAGCCTGCTGGTAATCGGCGGAGGATACATCGGCCTGGAATTGGGCAGTGTTTATGCCGCGCTTGGCTCGAGAGTCTCGGTGGTCGAAATGACTTCCGGCTTGCTGCCGGGCGCTGACCGCGATTTGGTCCTTCCGCTTCACAAGCGAATTGAAAAATCGCTCGCATCGGTAATGCTGAATACGACGGTTACATCAGTGAAAGAAGATGCGAACGGCATTCGCGTCACTTTCGAGGGACCCGATGTGAAGGAACGCGACAAGGTCTTCGATAGAGTCCTGGTCTCGGTCGGGCGGAAACCGAACTCCGAGATTGAAGGCCTAACCAAGACTTCGGTCAAGGTCGGACAGCGCGGCTTCATTCAAGTCAACAAACAGCTTCAGACCGATGATGCGGCAATTTACGCGATAGGCGATGTTGTCGGAGAGCCGATGCTGGCGCACAAAGCGTCGCACGAAGGTCGCACCGCGGTCGAGGCGATCGCCGGGCACAAAGTCGCATTTGAGCCGAATGCCATTCCGGCAGTCGTGTTCACCGACCCGGAAATCGCATGGTGCGGCATCACCGAGACTCAGGCGCAGAAAGAAGGACGCGAAATCAAGGTCGCAAAATTTCCCTGGGCAGCTTCAGGACGCGCCATGACCATTGACCGCCCGGAAGGCGTGACCAAGCTTGTGATTGATCCTGAAAGCGAACGCGTGCTGGGCGTTGGGATCGTTGGCGCGGGTGCCGGCGAGTTGATTGCAGAGGGGGTCCTGGCGATTGAAATGGGAGCTTTGGCGAAGGATATTGCGCTGACCATTCATCCGCATCCGACGCTGTCGGAAACACTGATGGAATCAGCGGAGGTATTCTTTGGAACCAGTACGCATGTGTACCGGCCCAAGCGGTAAAAAGCGCGATGAAAGTTCGCGAGGTAATCAAGCAGTTGGAACATGATGGTTGGCAATTGGCTCGAACCAAGGGTAGCCATCGGCAGTTTCACCATCCGACAAAACCGGGCACGGTTACCGTGGCTGGTCATCGTCACTGGACATTCCACCCGGGACGTTAAACAATATCCTGAAGCAGGCAGGTCTCAAATGGAGTACCTCGTCGTCTATGAAAGATCGTCAACCGGCTGGGGCGCATATGCTCCAGATCTTCCCGGCCTTGGCGTCGCGGGGAAAACCTTCGAGGAGGTAAAAAATCTTATTCGGGAAGCTGTCGAATTTCATCTCGAAGGAATACGTCAGCACGGAGATCCGCCTCCATCGCCCAGCGCGATCACCGAATATAAAAATATCGGAACTCCGCTAGGGCTTTCTTCCCCGCCCGAAATCCGGAGGCAATGCGAAGAAACACGCCAAGAGGATATTCAGCGCCAGGCTGGCCGTCACGCTCACCCACGCAAGCACTAAACATACAAGATATGGAAGAGGTCCAAAAGCAAACTGTCGAGTGATTTTTTCAATGGCCGCGATATCCACATCATGGGCCAGCAGATGCCGTTTGGAGGCGGTGGCATACCTCCATAGCAGATTGAAAAATATAGCGATGAAGAAGAACGTTCCATTGAAAAAAATCGCCGCAAGCCGCTGATCTCTTTGCCCGAGATGCGTCGCCAGCACTGCGGTGGGATAGGGAACAAAAGTTACACCCAACAGCAACAACAGATTCAAGAGCAAAAGCCCGTTATCGCTTCGCCGGATGTGCGTGAACAGGCGATGGTGGTTGATCCACATGATCCCAATGAAAGCGAAGCTGATAACGAAAGAAATGTAGGACGGCCATTGTTTCCAGAGCTGTGGCCCGAGCGCGCCGGCTGCGGGGAGTGGAACTCTAATTTCCAGGATGAGCAGCGTGATCGCAATGGCGAATACTCCGTCGGAAAAAGCTTCGATGCGGGCGGTTTCTGTAGTCATGGAGGTCTTTTCTGGATTTCCACGAAAGAGAATAAAATACAGGAACCGAGACTGCTGAAGAGATTATTTCGTGATGTTCCGGGCCGGTGCAGTTGTGCGGTCTTGCACGGGCGGTTAAACCTATGCGTGAAGTCGTTATCGTGTCTTCCGTTCGCACTCCTGTAGGGCGCGCTTTCAAGGGCACCCTTCGTAACACTCGTCCCGATGAACTGGCGGCGATCGCTATCAAGGGCGCGCTTGACCGCGTGCCGCAAATTGATCCCAAAGAAATCGAGGATGTGATCCTTGGTTGCGCGATGCCTGAAGCCGAGCAAGGGATGAATGTCGCTCGCATTGCCTCTTTGCGAGCCGGGCTGCCGGTTGAAGTTTCGGCGATGACCATCAATCGCTTCTGCTCGTCCGGATTGCAGGCGATCGCGATGGCGGCTGAGCGCATTATGAGCGGGGGAGCCGATATCATCGTCGCCGGAGGCACGGAGTCCATGTCAATGATTCCGATGGGCGGGCACAAGATTTCGCCGAACCCGTGGCTGGTGGATCATTATCCCGATGCCTACCTCTCTATGGGACTCACGGCGGAACGGCTGGCGGAGCGTTTCGGGATCACCCGCGAAAAGTCGGATGAGTTCTCGTTTCGCAGTCATCAAAAAGCGTTAGCTGCGATTCAAACCGGAAAATTCGACGACGAAACCGTTTCAGTCCCGGTATGTTTTACAACACCTAATGGCTCAAAGCCAAAGCGCCAAGAAATCATTTTCAAGACCGACGAAGGTCCTCGCGCGGATACTTCGTTGGAAGCATTGCTGTCTCTGAAGCCGGCTTTCCACGCAAAAGGAACCGTCACGGCCGGGAATTCATCGCAGATGTCCGACGGGGCCGCCGCCGCCGTGGTTGTGTCCGCCGAGCGGGCACAGGACCTTGGCATCAAACCGTTGGCTCGTTTTGTCTCATTTGCCACAGCTGGATACAAACCGGAAGAAATGGGTCTTGGGCCAGTGTTCGCGATTCCCAAATCCTTGAAGATCGCAGGGCTCAAGCTGTCTGATATTGACGTCATCGAGTTAAACGAAGCCTTCGCCGCGCAGTCGCTGGCAGTCATCAACGAAACCGGGCTTGATCCGGATCGAGTAAATCCCAATGGTGGGGCCATCGCCTTGGGACATCCTCTCGGCTGCACCGGCGCCAAGTTGACTGCAACGATCATCCGCGAGCTGAAGCGCCGAGGCAGACGTTATGGAATGGTAACGATGTGCGTCGGCGGCGGTATGGGCGCGGCGGGGATCTTTGAGAATTTTCAGAATTAACTTAGTCTCACTTCGTCCTCCTTCGTGCCCTTTGTGGTCATGCCTTTGAAACCCTTAAACCACAAAGGACACAAAGTATCACGAAGGAAAATCTAACATCTTGTGACAAATGACCTTGCGCCATAACGCGGAAGCTGGAAGTCTTCTCAGCATGGCCACAGCTCTAATCCACCGACTCACCGCCCAGCAAGTCAGCCATGCCATCATTACAGCCGCGATGAAGGTACACACAGAGCTTGGTCCCGGCCTGCTCGAAAGCACTTATACGGCCTGCTTGCAATATGAACTTCAGAATGATGGGATCAGTTCCGCCGCTCAGGTTGGACTTCCTGTCGTCTATCGCGGGGTGAAGCTTGAACTCGGCTATCGCATGGATCTGGTCGTCGAAGAATTGGTAATCGTCGAGGTCAAGTCCGTGGACGGCATCTCGCCGGTCCATCTGGCCCAAATACTTTCGTACCTCAAGCTCAGTGGTAAATCCATCGGACTGCTTATAAACTTCAATGTCGTGCATCTGAAGGAAGGCATTAAGCGATTCGTGAACGGAACCGGCTGGAAGTAAAAAGCATGAACCACGAAGGGCACTAAGGTGCACGAAGGAAATCAACAGCGAAAGAGCTTGAAGTTCCTTCGTGTACCTTAGTGTCCTTAGTGGTTAAAGGGGTTCTTTATTCCCAATAACAGAATCTCCGGCGGCAGCTTTCTTATTGACGATCGCGAACCTCAGGAAGTCTTTACGCCCGAAGACTTCACTGACCAACATGAGCTCATCGCTCAAACTGCCGAAGACTTTGCCGTAAATGAAATTATCCCCAACATTGAGAAAATGGAGCATAAGGATTTCTCCATCACTCGCGACCTGCTGAAAAAAGCGGGGGGACTTGGGCTGAGTTCAGCAGAAATTCCCGAGGCTTACGGCGGCATGGAAATGGACAAAGTAACCGCCTCCATCATCGCGGATCACATCGCGAAATATGCGGGCTTCGCAACCACCTGGGGCGGCCACACAGGAATTGGCACACTGCCAATCGTTTATTTCGGAACCGAAGAGCAAAAGAAAAAATATCTGCCGCGACTCGCGGCCGGAGAAATTATCGGCGCCTATGCGCTTTCCGAGGCGTCTTCCGGTTCGGACGCGCTGAATTGCCGCGCTCGCGCTGAATTGTCTTCTGACGGAAAGCACTACATCCTTAACGGCGAAAAGATGTGGATTACCAACGCCGGTTTCGCTGACTTGTTCACCGTGTTTGCCAAGATTGACGGCGAGAAGTTCACCGCATTTCTCGTAGAGAAAACTTTCCCCGGGCTTTCCATCGGCGCGGAAGAACACAAAATGGGCATTCGGGGATCATCTACTTGCCCTGTGCTTCTCAATGACTGCAAGGTTCCGGCCGAAAACGTTCTGGGTGAAATCGGCAAAGGGCACGTCATTGCTTTTAACATCCTGAACGTAGGACGTTTTAAGCTCGGCGCAATGTGCATCGGAGGCGCCCGGGTATCCCTGGAAAACGCCATTGGATACGCCAGGCAGCGTAAAGCCTTCGGGAGGACCATCGCCGATTTCGGCCTGGTCCGCGAAAAGATCGCCACTATGGCAGCGCTCATTTATGTTGGCGAATCTCTTGTCTACCGCACCGTTGGCATGATGGATGAAGCGCTATCGCAAGTTGACAAGACCGGGCCCGACGCTGCCGGGGAAACTCGCAAAGCCATCGAGGAATATGCCGTCGAGTGTTCCATCATCAAAGTCTGGGGATCGGAAATGATTGACTTCGTCGTGGACGAAACCGTGCAGATTTATGGCGGATATGGATTTGTCGAAGAGTATCCGGCAGAACGTGCCTACCGCGATGCCCGCATCAACCGCATATTTGAAGGCACCAACGAGATTAACCGTTTAATCATTACGGGATTTCTCCTGAAGCGCGCGACGAGTGGCCAGCTTCCGTTAATGCCTGCGATAAAGACGCTGATGGACGAAGTTCTCTCCAGCCCATCTTCGTCGGAAGATATCGAAGGACCGTTGGCTGAGGAGCGCAAGCTCGTTTTGTCAGCCAGGAAGCTGACTTTATTCGCGGCTGGGGCTGCGTCACAAAAATACATGCAGGCAATCCAGGATCAGCAGGAAATCATGGGTGCAATCGCCGACATGGTGATTGAAACTTACGCCATGAACTCTGCCACGCTGCGCGCGCAGAAGATCGCGTTGGCTAGTGGCGAGACTGCGGCCTCATTGCCGATTGCGATGACTCAGGTTTATCTGTCGCAGGCCATGGAGAAAATCGAGTCCGCAGCCAGAAAGATAATCGCCGCAGTTGCCGAAGGCGATATGTTGCGAACCCAACTTGCAATCCTGCGCCGCTTGGCCAGGCGCGAACCGTTCGATACCATTCAATTGCGCCAAGAGATCGCGCAGAAGACAATTGAGCAGGGCAAGTATGCTCTGGGTTAGGGTTGAGCGCGCCCCTTTTGGAAAGAGAAGACCAGACGGCGCGACAGACATGATAACTTAGGTGGGGAGAAGAGTAATGCCAACGGGAACCTTCACTGCCGTGTTGTATAAGGAACGCGATTTCTACGTGGCCGAATGTCCTGAAGTGGGCACCGTAAGTCAAGGAAAGAGTGTAGAAGAAGCCGTTGGGAATCTTCAGGAAGCGACCGAATTATACTTGGAAGAATTCCCACCCGAAAACTCTGGCAGACCACTTGTAACTGTGTTCGAAGCACGCTATGCCTAAGCTGCCGCGTGTTTCAGGCGAGAGGACTATTCGCGCTCTTGAACGATTAGGTTTTTTTCAAGTTCGGCATCGCGGAAGCCACGTAGTTCTGAAGCGTGAAAATTATTCTGGAGTGAGCGGCTGTGTAGTTCCTCTTCACGCCGAATTGGCAACGGGAACGCTGCGCGGCATATTAAAACAAGCGGGAGTCATGGCTGAAGAATTTATAGAAAAGCTTTAATCCGAGTTTTTCAATTCCTCCATCACGCTCTGAAGTAATTCCTTCGCATCCGTCAAGTTCTTCATAACCATTTGGATGTCCATCGCCGGCTTTCCCGGCCAGCGCTGGCTTTGGCAATAGACGCCGTGTTGCCCGACCAGGGCCATGGCGTCGGTTATCATGTCCATGGTCACGGCGAGGCGGCCCCGCGGGACTCCCATCATGGTCTCGTAGTGATCAATTTCGTCGTGTCTTTCGTCGAATACGGGCATCACTCGATTGTACTGTCTGCCGGTTGTAGGGGATAATTCCCACTCGCGCTAACCGATCATGATTTCGACAGTCTAAATTTGATTAAACCTTGAGAGGAGACATTATGAAAAGGAACTCTGTAGCTTTTGCTTGCCTCGCTTTTACGGTCATAGCTTTCAGCGTTGCGTCGGCGCAGGATAAGGGCAAGCGTCCCAGCCCGCCCGCGAACGCGCAATGCACTTTCTCCGACGGTAAGACCGTGACCATTGATTACTCCAGTCCCCGCGCAAAGGGACGGAAAATATATGGCGGATTGGTCCCCTTCGGCGAAGTCTGGCGCACAGGCGCGAACGAAGCCACCACATTTGTGACGAATACCGATGTGAGTGTGGGCGGAAAAGACGTTCCAGCCGGTTCCTACACTATTTTTACCGTGCCCAATCAAGACAAGTGGACATTGATCGTCAACAAGAAGACCGGCGAGTGGGGAATCCCTTACAAATGGGAAGGCGACGAACTCCTGCGAACCGATATGATGGTTTCAAGCACGCCTTCTGCCGTCGAAGACCTGACAATCGGTTTCGATCAAAAAGGTGACAGTTGCTCATTGCACGTTGATTGGGAGAACACCCGGGCATCGGTGGATGTATCCGAAAAGAAGTAAAAACCTCGTCAGACCATGGTCATTGATTCGAAGTGTTCCAAGGATTGCAATTAATTGACTTGGGCGATTGAGTGTTCGAAACGAGGATGATTTAGTTGCAAGCCCTGCGGTGTGCGGGCTCGAACTGATCCATCTGTGCGGAGCGCTGCGTGGCAATCTTTCCGCCATCAGTCTTCCCGTAGAGATCGGAGCCTGGGCAGTAGTACAGGGCCGTATGCATGTCCACCCAGACGGGAGTGTCGGGATTGCCGCGATAGACCGGGGTATCGGGTGCCTCTGCGATCCCTAGGCTGACCAGCATCCGATCGAAAAGGCTTAGCTGCGGGGCGGCGCCCGGGGCGTAAACCGCCGGCACGGACCCCCATCCCGAGAGGGCAACGAGCAGAAGAAGCGACGCCCCAGCAACGTAGAAATTAGCTCGATTCACGCGCCATTGGCGGCTCAGCCAGTTTTCCGCCTTCGATTCCGGCAGGTCGGGAAGCCATTCCATATGGACCAGAGACTCAGGCGACTCAACTGTTTGGTTCTTCAGACTGGCGGAACTGGTGGATACCAGAGCGTCGCGTTTCGGTATTGCGATGTCATGAGCAGGCGATATTGAAGCCGCGTCCTCGTCCGCCGAAACCGCTTCGCTCTCCGGCTCGTCTACGGCCTTTCGCGCCTGTTTCATGTACCACAATGAAGCCCACTTACTCTGTAACGGCCCGTCAGGCTTAATGCTTCTTTCGGTACCGCACTTTCCACAAAATAATTCGTCGTCTCCCAAATTCTGGCCGCAGCCGCGGCAGGGCGCGGGTTCCGGAGATGCAGATTCACCCGCCGACTTGACCGACGGTTCTTCCTCAATTTCGATTGTCTGAGCGGGAGAAAGCTCAGTTTCGCTGGAAACCTCGATCACTGGATCTGAATAAGCGGAGGGAAGTGCATTCTCGCCGTCGGCGGACAATGCTGCGGTCGTTTCAGGTGCGCTTACGACGATTGAGGCATCAGGCGAAACGCTCAGCGGTTTGGGCTGCCCGTTATCTTTCGTCGCCTTCGGTTTGCCTGCCCGGGTGATGACTTCGTTGACCAAAACGGCGAGTAGTTCGCAGGTGCGGACGTCGTCCTGCTTGAAAGCATTGGGCGTGTCGAATCGCGCTTCCAGTACGCCCACTACCTTATTTTCGAACTCTACTGGTATGGCGATGAACGAGCCGACCTCAGCTTCGGCAAAAAGCGAAGGATGCAATCTCGGGTCGTCCTGCGTACAGAAGGATTGAAAAGTAAGCTCACTCTTTATGCAATGGGCGGGCAAGCTGAGCTCGATTGGCAGCCGGCGACCAAGATCATGAGAGGCCGACCCTGTGGCGGCGAGGTAAATCAATTCCTTTCCGGCAATGATCCCTATCGCCACGCCTCCAGCCTCAGTAAACTTTTCCACCTGCTGACAGATAAGTTGTGCGGTCTCGACTGGATTCAACTGGCTGCTGCGAATTCGGCGCTGAATACGGATAATTTCCGGTAGTGCTTCGGCAGGGACAGTAGATAATTCCCGGGCAAGCTGATTATGCTGCTGTAGAACGAAAGCTGCGGCGAGCAGTTCCTGAAATGAACCTTCGTCGAGAAGGTTCGTGCGCGGCGAGCTGGTGGATTGTCGCGTCAAATCGGCTCCGCAACCGTGGCTGTAGATGCCAAGTTGTACCTATTCTAATGCAATTGCCTGCCCAAAGCCTCGCCTTCCGGACAGGAGGCACACGGTTTTCGGACACCGCCCCAAGTGCACGCCGGGATCTGGTTGGCATGACCAAAGCGCTTAAGTCCTTTAGATACTTTAGATAGTTGAAAATCAACAAGGCGGGTCAAGGCCCAAGGTGCGCCGAAGCAATTCCGGCACGAACGAAAGGAAGATGGGGAGGTGAAAAAGATTTCACACTCGCGGCCAAACCCCGATTCGCAAATTGCCAAGAATCTTCAATCGCCAGAGCTGCAAAATTCCAGAATTCTTCTTTGCGGGGATTTGCGACGTTCTTTGCGTACTTTGCGTTTAAGCGCTCTTTCGAATCCTGTCATCGAAGCGGAGGGCTTTAAGCGCAAAGAACGCAAAGAAAGTTTAGATCGTAATCTCTAAGCTTCCAGAGACGAGAGTTGTTTTTCGTTGATCTTAGCGTCGTGGGCTTTGGAGCTTAGGAAGTAGTGAATGGACGGAGTGATTATCAAAGACAAAAACATTGAGATGATGATTCCTCCGATTACAGCTATCGCCAGAGGTTGCAGCATCTGCGACCCTGCCCCCAAGGCGAATGCCAGGGGTAACATTCCCGCAACTGTCGCAAGCGCCGTCATTACGATCGGACGCAATCTGCGGCGGCTGGCCTGAAGCATCGCATCCTCCGCGGAAAGACCGTGGGCCCGGAGCCTGTCGTCGGCGTCAACCAATAGAATTCCGTTCTTGGCCACGATACCGATGACCATGATCATTCCCATGAATGAAGAGACGTTAAATGTGGTATTGGTGATTATCAGAGCGATAAAAACGCCTGATGTGGAAAGAACCGCCGATGCCAAAATGGCCAGCGGAGCCGCGAACCCTCCAAACTCGAACAGGAGCACAATGAATACAAGCAAGATGGCAAGTATGAGGACGAACACCAGATCATGGAATGATTTCTGCTGCTCCTCATAAGTTCCACCATAGACTACGCGGATACTTGAAGGCAGATGGAGGCCATCCACTGCTTTCATTACCGACTTCACTCCCGTTCCCAGGTCCGTTCCCTCGAGTCTTGCAGTCACAGCGACATTGCGCTGCAAATTTTCGCGGAGAATTTCGGTCTGCGGGGGCAATTCAATAATTGACGCCAAAGCACCCAGAGTCGCCGTCTTACCGGTGGAACTGGTAAGCAAGGTATTTTTTATGGTTTCAAGGGAGGCGCGGTTCGCTTCCGGAAAACGCACGCGAACGGTATATACGCGGTCGTTGTTGATAATCGGCGTGGCCGCAGGCTCCCCTTCCAGGATGGCGGATGCGTCCACCGCAATCTCTTCGGGCGTGAACCCGGCCCGGGCGGCTACGCTGGGGTCAATCTGGAAAGTAACAGCGGGGCCGCTGATTGTATTCTCGATGCCGTCGAGAACGTCAACTACACCGGGAATTTTGCGAATCGAATCAGCCACCTTGGGAGCCCATTGATCGAGGAGAGTGGGATCTTGCGAGAATAACTTAATCTGGACCGGCTCTGGCGCGCTGGTCAGATCGCCAATCATGTCCTGCAAAACCTGGATGAATTCAATGTTCAAAGCGGGCTGCTGTTGGGAAATTTTGGTGCGCGCTTCTTCGATGATGGCGTCAATGCCCCGGCTGCGTTTCTGTTTGAGCTTTACCGAAATGTCGCCGGTATTGGCTTCGGTTACGGAAGCGAGTCCGAGCTGAAGCCCGGTGCGCCGCGCAGTGCTTTCGACCTCCGGGATATTATGTAATATCTGCTCAACTTCAGTGATGACGCGATTGGTTTCGGCGAGAGAACTTCCGGCAGGCATAATGTAATCAATGACGAAACCACCTTCGTCCATTGCGGGCAACAGGTCCGAACCGGAGAACCGGTAGCAGATCACGGAAGCCGCAATCAGCGCAATACTCAGGCCAACCAGCCAGACAGGCCTTGCCACTGCGCGACGCAACTGTCGCTGATGGAAGTTGACAATCTTCAGGAAAAATCCGGTAAGGGACGCGTCTTCCGCCTTCAACAATTTATCCACGGATTCTTGCTCGGATTCCTCAACTGACTGTTCCGGCTCTGATTTATTCTTGCGGCCGATGAGGTACTGGCTCAGATTTGGCGTCCACGTCAGCGCCAGCGCGAGCGACGTAAGTAGCGACACGGACATGGTGACCGCAAGCGCGCGGAAGAATGTTCCGGTGACGCCGGTAATCGAAATCAAAGGCAGAAACACGACGATCGGCGTAATCGTCGAGCCAATCAGGGGAATTGTGATCTCTTGCAGTGCGCTGTGAATGGCTCGCAGGCGCCCCTGCCCGGCGGCGCGATGCAGCACGATGTTTTCGACGACAACGATGGCGTCGTCAATGACCAGGCCCACTGCGGCTGCCAGGCCGCCCAGAGTCATCAGGTTGAAACTTTGATTGAGAAGCTTGAGCGCCACAAACGCGAACAGAATTGTCACCGGAATGACCAGGCCTGCGACCACCGAGGTTCCCCAGTCCCGCAGAAATACAACCAGGATGATCGAGGCTAAAATCACGCCGAGCAGGATGGCGTCTCGAACACTCTTGATGGAGTCGCTGACAATAATGGATTGATCATAGAAAGGTTGAATGTGGACGCCGGGAGGCAGTGACTTCTGAAGGCGACCGATCTCGGCGTGCACTTCGTTCGCGACCGCCATCGTATTACTGTCGGGTTGCCGGTTAATGTTGAGCAAAACCGCGGGTTTCCCGCCGGCGGTCACGATCGTATATACGGGTTTGACCGCGGCTTCAACCGTCGCGACATCCCGAATGCGAATGGGAGTTCCCGCGGGCGTTGCCTTGATCACTGAACTCGCGATCTGCTCCGGAGTCCGCACCTGCCCGCTGACCAGACCGAGAACGAGTTGATGATTACGGTCAAATAGTCCCGGAGAGTCAATCAGGTTGGTACGCTTCATGGTGTCCAAAATGTCGGTCACTGTGACGCTCGTGGTCAACAATTTTGCGGGGTCGGGAATGATATGAAACTCCGGCTCCTGCCCCCCCTGGATAATGACCGTGGAAACTCCATTGAGGCGATTCAAACGTGGTTTCAGATCGTAGGTTGCCATTTCCCAGAGTTGGGTCTGCGGAATCGTGTCAGATGTCAGGCTGTAGCCCATGATCGGAAAACTGGCGAACGTCAACCGGTTGGCCACCACTGTCGCCGTGCTTGGCAGTTCCGGCTGAACCCGCGAAATTTCCGCATTCACGTATTGGAGCGTCTGAAACATGTTGACGTTCCAATCGAAATACAGGTCAATTTCCGCAGAGCCGCGGCTGGTTATCGAACGAACATTCAACAGGCCGGGAACGCTATTGACGCCTTCCTCAATTGGGCGAGTAATGGTCACCATCATCTGATCTATCGGCATGACTCCGTTGTCAACCGCGATCAGAATTCGAGGAAAGTTGGTAGTGGGAAAGACCGATACAGGAATGGTAAAGGCGAGGTAGCCGCCGAGCAGGGCGACCGTCAGAATCAAGAAGATCACCGACTTAGAGTGCCGGGCAAACCAATACGAGTTTTCGGGCTGGTTCACCGGGCCCTCATGCCTCGCTTAGTTTCTGGCTTATTTCCTGTCATTTTTCTGATGAACCTTGAGATTTTTGAGCGGGCTCGTTGCTCTGGGATTGGGTCTGTGACTGTCCGGGCTGCTGCACGTCAACCTTGCTGTTATCCGGGAGTCCGTAGGCGCCTTCGGAAACGACTTTTTCTCCCGCCTGGAGGCCTTCCACGATTTGAATTTGATCGCCTTGCTTGATGCCGGTGCGAACCGTTTTTTTATGGGCGCGGCCGTCATTGCCGATCACCATCACGGAAGTAGTTCCGTCTTGAGCGGTAAGTAAGCCGGTGGGGGGGATCACAAGCGCATTGGGCACGGTCTGAACCAGCATGGAAACCTCGACGCTGGATCCCGGCCTCAGCGATTCCTTAGGGTTCCTCGCCTGTACCCAGACTTCGACCGTCGTGCTGTTTGGATCCAGCGCCGGACTTATCACTGTAACTTTTCCCTCGACGGGTTGACCCAGTCCAGGTTGACCCAGCCCGGGAGCGCTGATGGTAGCTTTGTCGCCTATCTTTAGCAGAGCAGCGTCCTGCTGCGGTATATGCGATCGGGCAATGACCTGCGAAACATCCATCACCGTGATCAGCGGCGTCCCCGCAGTGGCCATCTCTCCCGGGTAGAGCGGCCGGTCGGCAATTACGCCATTGATCGGACTGCGGATTTCGGAATAGCCGAGCTGGGCTTCCGCGCCGGCGTATTTTCCCTTCGCGGATTCGAGTTGTCCCGCGGCTGACTTTAAAGTCTGTTGCTCCCCAACCGCCATCAGCGATTGCAAATGCTTCTGGGCAATCTCGTACTGATTTCGGGCCGATGTCAGGTCCACGCCTGATTGATCTAGGTCCTTACGAGGCATCGCGCCCTGCTTAAACAATTCCTGGCGGCTGTTGTAAACCTTTTGTTGTGCGTCCATCAACTGTTTCGCGGCCCGCGCATCGAGTTGCGCCTTCTGGATGGTCTGCGGCAAGTCAGCGGCGGTTGTGGTTCGGTAGGCAGCCTGCGCCTGATCGTACGAGCCTTTTGTATCCTGCGCGGCGGCGGCGAGGTCTTTATTCTCCAGAGTAGCCAGCAACTGTCCCTCACGCACATGAGCTCCCCGGTTTACGTAGAAGGCTTTCACCGGAGCAGTGATCTTGGGAACGATAGCGGATTGTTGGAGGGCGAAAAGAACCGCCTCTGCCTTGATAATGTGATGGATCGTAGTCTGTGTTACGGTCGCGGCCTGCACCGGGACCACCGGCTCCTTTTCCGCGGGCGCGCTCGAGCAGCCGGACAGCGGCAGAACGAGGAGGACGCAAAACGCCCATAGGGCGGGGGACACATGCCGTTTTGTCAGATTGAGGTGGCTTACGGCTGCAGCGGTCTCATTTTTCATCCGGCTATAGAGTTCCAGTGAGTGTTTGTAGATTCGCCATCGCAACCTTGAATCTTACCTGCCCGTCGTTCAAAGCGTTCAGAGCCAGAGTCAGCGTGTTCTGTGCGTCCACGACTTCGAGCACTAACGCCTCCCCCGCCTGATAGCGCAATATCGCCAGACGCGAGCTCTCTGCAGCCAGTTCGGCGGAGCGGTTCAACGAGTCCAGTTCCGCGCGCGCAGCCTGGGCTTCGCTATATAGAATACGCATGTTCGCTAGAAGTTGCCGCTGAGCGAAGGTAAGTTCCACTTTGGCCTGATCGCGACGCAGGCCGGCCTGCTTCAGCCTGCTAAGGCTCGCGCCCCAATTCCAGACTGGCAACTGTAAAGTCGCAGTGGCGGAGTATCCGAGATTGTGGATTCCATCCGTTCGCACCGAAAAGTGGTTGGCGTCAATTCCGTAAAAATAATCCAGGCTCAACGACGGCAGGATTCCATTCCATGCTTGTCCGATGCCCTGTCTGGCAGCTTGCAGATTCGCGACTGCAACCCGTAACTCAGGATTCTTCCTCGCGGCTGCTACCTGCACTTCGGGAAACGAGGGCAGGGGTTCGGGCGTCTGCAAGTCGTCCACGACGGCGAAATTTTCATTGAAATCGGGAAAAACTAATATTGCCAGTTCCAGTCGGGTACGGTTCATGTCCAATTCAGCCGCGCGCAGATCGCGGTCCACTTGTTCCATTTGAATCTGGGCCTTGATCACATCGGAGTGCGCAACTTCTCCTCCGTGTTCCAGCTTTTGAGTTGTCTCGAAAAAGGCTTTAGCCTGCGATGCGGCTTGCTGTTCGTTGGCAAACTTTCGCTGTGCGGTTACAAACGCGTAATAGGCCTGAGTCACGGTCACCACCAAACCTCGAGCCGCAATCTCTGCGCGTGCCCGAGCCACCGCCTCCATGGCAATGGTGCGGCGGTAATCTGCGATACCGCCGATAGAGATCGCCTGACGCACGTCACCCTGGCTGATGTATTCATGCACGCCGTTGTTCGCAATATATCTCCCAACGCCGGGCACCCCTCCGCCTTGTGTGTAATCGAATGCCGCGTTGTAGTTGACGTTCGGCAGCAATGCCGCTCGCGCCTGCACGCGGTCTTCCCTGGCCGAACCGTATTCAGTCAATGCCAATCTGTATGCGGGATTACTCTTCGTGGCTCGCTGCAACGCGTCTTGAAGAGTCAGCGTTAAGGGAGCGTTCGTTTGCGGGGGGTTCTCGGCAGTGACGACATTGGCGGTCTGAGAACTGGCCGCGGCGGCCAAGAATAAAAAAATTACGCCTGACTCTACACAATGGCGGGATCGGGAAACTAACGCTGACATGGCTATCACAGAGGCCTCACATGCGCACGATTTGCGACACTATAAGGTACCTGAAGAGGAAGCCTGGGGGACAGTTCAGTTTCGGCGATCATTTAGGATTGCCGGATCGGCGAAGATGAAAAACTTCGCGGCGATAGGATTCAGATTAGACCGCCATTTAGGGAAGGTCGTTTCAAAGTGGGTCGGCCGTTCGATCACGCCGTCTCCGTGTCGATTTCCACAAGGGAAAGCGGCGCAATAATAGGTGTTCACTACGAGAGGACCATCGCGATAAACATTCTGTCGAATAATTTGACACCTCCTATTGTGGAAGGGCATCGGCGACTGAGACACTGAAATCGTGGCCGGAAAAAGCCACGATGGGGACGCGTTTTGCAACGATTCACCTGTTGCGATTTTAAGCCCGGGAATGTAAGAAGGAGGAGTCGGAGTGCTCCATCATTGGAATCAGGTAAAACTTCGCTATGGCTTTGCCTTGTTGAAATGATCGCGAAGAATCATATTCACGAGATCGGACTGAGGCATCTGCAGTTTTTCGGCCGCCCGCTTGGCCTGTTCTTTGTTGTCGTCCGAGATGACGATAAGCTTATATTCTGCTGGGAAGGCCCAGGAACATACCTGACAATTCAGTTGGCACCCGCGGCAGGCGTTGCTCTTAATATTGTTGCACTGTTCGCAGAGCGGCTGCCAATTTCCCAGATCATTAGAGCCGTTTCTGGAACGCGGAATCTTGTGGTCTGGGCTAAGTTTAGCCGGCGGCTCTTGTGCTCCGCACGACGCGCACTTGTAGCCGTACTGAGTCTTGAGCGTTTTCCATTCAGCTTTGCTGAGTTGGGCCCTTGGTTCTTTCTTTTGGCTTACGTCCAAGCTCTGCAGTTGGTAGCGCTTGCCTTCTTTCCTGATGGACGTGAAACCCTCATCGCCCTGCAATTCCCGCAAGCGTCGAAAAACATCCTTGTAGGGTCTGCGTCCACTTGCGGCGCGCTGAGCATCTATCGCCGCACGAATGGCGTCCTCAGTAAGAACAGGCCCTGGAATGCCATGTCCCGCTGGCCACAGCGCCCTAAGGATCACAGCGTAATAGATTTTGTTAGCTGGAGTAGGAGAGACAAAACCAGCCTCCGCGCCCGCAAGCCATTTCTCCCGGCGGCCTTCGGATTCGTTGGGTATAGCCCTCGGTGTGAGAAGCAGACCCTTGCTGGCACGGATTTGGGCCATCTCGGAGCGAGACTGTAGATGCGATTCGCGTCCTTCTTCGCCGGAATTGGAGGATTCGATCTTGGATTCCAGCGTGCTGGAATGATACCAGTGTTCCATTGCGAAATCGATCCTTTCTGTCAACGTATCCTTAAGCGGCATTGGCCGGAGGTTCCACTCCATGACAACATCACTACCCTTAAAGCTCAAGATATCCCAGATGCCTCTGTTTGGGCCGGAGGCTGGCCTTGCCAGGACCTCAGCCACGCGAACGCGCAACGGAAAGGCATCAACGGTGCCCGAAGCGGTCTATTCTTCACCTTTGCGGAACTGGCTCGAAAAGTTCGGCCATCATGGATTGTCCTGGAAAATGTTGCGGGTCTGCTCAGCTCGGACCGAGGGTCCGCGTTTGAGGCAGTTATCGACGAACTCGAAGAGATCGGGTATGTGGGGATATGGTTTACGTGTAACACTCTCAGCGCGGGCCTTCCCCACAACCGTGAGAGAATATTCCTTGTCGGATCTTATAGATCGTCGCTTTCCCATCAGTTCTATTCTGACTGCGGCGAACTGCTTAGGGATAATTCGCCGAGAGAAGCGGAACGGGAGGACCCTCGACCCCGTATTCACGAAGAGTTTGTCTCAAACTCTCCGCTTTTGGTTCAACGTCGCGGAGGCTTTGGGTACACCAAAGCGACGAGCTATTGCCCCACGCTACGTGCCCAAACTGGAAAGCATCAAGGAGGCCACTCTGACCGACCAATATTATGTGGCCAGAAACTTGACCTGGAACGAGTGCGAGAAACTAATGGGCTTTCCGGAAGGCTGGACGGTAGACGAGGACGGCTCATCGGCAATGCGGTAGCCCCGCCCATTGCCGAATTTATCGGCCGTCGTATCCTAGCGATTGAGCATATGTCGGCGGGGTCACGAAGAGCATAATGAACCGCAGCGAAATGATGGCTGCGGTGCGTTCAAAGAATACGCAGCCAGAGCTGCTGGTAAGGCGGCTCCTTCACGCGAGCGGGTACCGCTATCGGCTTCATCGTTCAGACTTACCAGGCAAACCAGACCTTGTCTTGCCTTCCAGAAGGAAAATTATCTTTGTGCATGGCTGTTTTTGGCACCATCATGGGTGTGTCTTTTCGCACATACCTAAGACCAATGCGCATTATTGGGCTCCGAAGCTTAAACGGAATCAGGCGCGCGATCATGAGCACATACGGGCATTGAGCGCCATGGGCTGGAAGTGCCTGGTGTTATGGGAATGCGAATTGAATAGGACGGGGCCACTTCTTCGCCGCGTCTCCAAATTTCTTGCCTGAAGGGGCGGATGGCGCCGTCCATTACTGACGACCCTATTTGAAGGAATTCACAAATTGCTTGAGAATCTCGAGATCGCCGGGGCTCACGTCGGTGAATTGAGTCCCGAAGCCGAAGCCGGGTGTGCTGTTGGTCACCCTTCCGGACACCCACAATTTTTTTTCACCAACCCAGAGCCCAGCCTTAAATTTTGTATTCCGGGGAAGTGGGATGGCCATCTCGATATAGCAGCCACCAATGCTGATGTCGGATGCATTTCCCCAGATTACCGCAGAGCCCTCGGGATGGATTTCCGTCGAAGCCGCACACTTCACGCGCCTGTGTCTGCGCCGCTCGAGACTCCCGCGCTGGAATGTATCTAACTGTGTCGTCGGCAAAGCGAAATCCCAAAGCGGCTTTTCCGGGTTAAGGTTGAGCAAACCCAGATGACCTGCTGTTGGCGTGCCTGTCTCGCCGATCCACTTGATCTGAAACTGACCTTTATTTTGACCCTGACATAGCCCAACAATTTCATCGAGTCGAAGAACTGCTTTCACTCCGCTCACCTGCACGCCGTGCTTGCTTATGTTCACGGTGTTCACCTTTTCGGAGAAGATTTTTCCATGGAAGTCGGTTCCGAATATCCGTACCTGAAGGTTTTTCTCGACGCGGGGCTCTCGGCGATGGCCCATAGTAAATTCCCTTCCATTGGGGAGGAATTTGATGGAATGGTAATCCCGCCTGAAAGGCCCGGGCACATCCTCCATGATGTAGAGAGTTACAAGATGAACACTCCATGGGGAAATCTTTGCAAACGCTTGCAGCATTGGGACACACCAGGCGGCAGATCTTTGAGAAAATGCCTGCCCGGTCGCGGTCTTTCGATTGCACTGTCTTTGCAGCAAGTGGCTCGATTCCCCGCAGAAGTATGAGCGCTCGAAGCTTGCAAATTTTCCAATGGGCCTTCCTTGGGAAGAAACCATGACTTATATCGAAACATTCTGGATGGCCTGCGACTCGACCGAGCAATTGCGGGCGGAATACGGTCCGTTCCACGGACGCGCCGAAGCCGAAAAGGAAGCTGCTCGATTGGGATTCGGCTATCTCCTGCGTTATGAGCATGTTCTGTCCGACCGGGACGAAATTAAAGAAGTGCGATGTGTGTTTATCGAACTGCCTCAGACTGAACCGGCAGCACCGATCATCCGCCGGTTCCATACCCGCTGCGCGACTTGCGGAGTTTCCGCAGTGCATGAGGAACCGTGGCGGGCCGAGGTCTGGGCAGATATCCATGAGTTCGAACACTCCCACCATCGCGTCAGGTTGTTTGAGCAAACTCAATCCCAGTTGAGAGAAATCGGAAATTGGCGCGACCCCGTCGCCTGATTTTCATTCTGAAATTGTCCTTCTTATCCCGCCGAAAATGCCCTTCCCGTTTTGGAATTACCAAGGTACCGACCCGCATTTTTTTTTGCCAAGTCTCCGGCTGCCGACAATAGACACTTAGATACGAGTTGCAGCAAATCAAATTCTCTAGTCACTCGGAGAATAGGAGCCGGAATGTCAAAGACAGAAGATCACGCGAAAAAATCTCAAGGCTTGCCGCGTCAGGAGCAGATTCAGGGACATATTCATCAACTTTCCGAACGCGATCTTTACCTCTGGTCCATCGGCATTTTGATTCTGGTTGTGATCACGGCCATGGTATTGGCGTTTGTAGCTCCGAATGTGATGTGGATGCGCGTCAACATCAGGGTGGAGCAACTCTATCTTCCGCAATTATTCTTTGGGACGATCTCATTGATCTTGCTCTTTGACATCTATCTGCTTATTCAAAAATCTTCATTGAACGCAACCCGGAATGCGCTCATCAGCGAATTGGTGGTTAATGAACACCTGGAAAGCCGGTCTCTCATAGATCCTGTGACGCAACTATTAAACCGGCGCGGGATGGAGCAGCTAATTCCGAAAGAAGTGGCGCGTTCAAACCGGATGGGCGGGAATCTCACGTTTATGAAAATTGATATCAGCAGCTTCAATGAAATAAATGCAAAGTTCGGCGACACTGAGGCCAACAGCCTGCTGGCTGACTTTGGCAAGCTCATGAAAGCTGTTTTTCGGGGAGGCGACATCGTCTTTCGGCAGGATGGCCACGAGTTTCTTGTAGTCATGCCGGATACGGGGGAAGCGCAGTGCGAACCTCCGGTACAGCGACTGCTTAAGTCTGTGGAGCAGTGGAATCTCAATAACAGCAAGCCTTACGAATTGTCGTTTCGCTGGGCGTTCGCCGCCTATAACCTCGGCACCGAATTTGAAAACACGCTGCGTACCCTCGACCGTAAACTGTTTCTAACCAAAAATACTTTAGTGCCTACAATCTGATTCGAGCTCATTTTCTTCGAGGCGCCGAGCGCCCTTTAGACGACCGCTGACAACTCACTGGCCGCAGCCTGATCCAGCAACCAGACCAATTTCCCATCACCGGGTCGGATGAGTTGCGCGGGCAATTTTCCCGGCTCGCCTTCGAGAACCTGTCGCAGAATGCCGGCCTTCTCTTCCCCGCTAACCAGGAAAATTATTTCGGCGGCATCGTTAATCGCCGGCAAAGTCAACGTGATCCGATCGGTGTGAAATTTTTCCACCCAATTAGACACGACCAGCCGCTTCTTTTCCTGGAGCGCAGAGCTGCCTGGAAACAGCGAAGCGGTGTGGCCCTCAGGACCCAGCCCAAGCAGTATCAAATCAAAACGTGGAAATTCCCCGTTCTTCAAACCAAAAAAAGATATCAGAGTCTGTTCATAAGCTGTGGCTACAGCTTGGGAATCTTTTTCTTCGGCTGGAATTCGAAAAATGTTTTGTGACGGAATCGGAACCTTCGACAGCATTGCCTCATTCGCCATGCGGTAATTGCTTTCGGCATCATCCGGAGGGACATGGCGTTCGTCGCCGAAGAAGATACAAACATTCTGCCACGGAACTGGAACCGCGCCCGACGCCAGCAGAGTGTACAAGCTTCTGGGCGTCGAGCCGCCGGATAACGCCACACAGAATCGTCCACGATTTCGCACCGCTTCATTCGCGAGGTCCGAGAATTCGGTAGCGGCCGCGCGGAACAAATCCGCAGGAGTTTTTAGAATTCGAATTTCAGGCGTGGCGGACATGGCAAAATGCTCAAACTCCGGCGGTCTTCACCAAAGCATATCGTGCGGCCCCCAGCAGGGCGACCTTGTCATTGGTAATAACTCGCACGGGAATAGATTCGAGAAGGGGCTGCATTCGTCCCTTTGCCGCAAATGCATTCATGAATAGCGGGCCCGCCAATTTGGACAGCATTTTGGGCGCGATGCCTCCTCCCAGAAAAATGCCTCCCGTCGCCATTGTCTTGAGGGCGAGATTTCCGGCCTCGGCCGCATAAACTGACACAAATATATCTACTGCCTGCTCGCAGAGGGAGCATTTGCCTTCGCTGGCCGCTCGTGAAATCGCAGCCGCAGGATCCGAGTGCGCCATTTCGGCAGTGAGCCATTTCGGTTCCGTTCCGCGTCCAGTATCGCGCAGGAAGTGGAAGACGTTCACCAAGCCGGGGCCGGACAAGATTCGCTCATAGCTCACGTGCCCGTATTGCGTGTTCAGATACCGAAGCAAGTCAATTTCGAGGTCGTTGCGAGGGGCAAAATCTGCATGGCCACCCTCGCTGGCGAAAACCTGGTGGTGGGCGCCGTCCCAATACATTCCAGCTTCGCCCAACCCTGTGCCTGCGGCGATCACAGCCTGGTTCCCCTGCGGGCCCCCTTTCACCTGATTGAGGTTGACCATATCTTTCAGTTCCAGATCGGCGATTCCCCAGGCATTGGCCTCGAGATCGTTAATGAGGAACACATGCTTCAGTTTGAGTTCATCCGCGAGACGCTCGGATTCGATGATCCAGGGAAGATTGGAAGTTTCGACACGGCCGTCGCGCACCGGTCCGGCGATGCCGAAGCAAGCCTGGTCTGGATGGGCGCCCGAGGTTTGGATGAATTCAGAAACGATCTGATCGAGCCCGGAGTATTCGCGGCTGCGAAAAATCCTGGCTGAAGCCGGGGTGAATCGTCCGCCCTCGACATTGAATAAGGCCAGCCTCGCATTGGTGCCTCCAATGTCGCCCGCCAAAATCATTTTTCGAAGTTTCTCCAGTGCCGGTTATCGCGTTCCAGCAAATCGTCGGCTTCCCTTGGTCCCCACGCTCCCGCGGCGTAGTTGGGGAAATTGCGTGGCGGCAACGCCTTCCACACATCTAGCATAGGGCTAACCACGCACCAGCCGGCCTCGACCATATCCGCGCGCTGGAACAACGTCTGGTCGCCGATCATGCAGTCGTGAAGCAGGCGTTCATATCCGGTGCTGGGTTGCTTCCCAAAATAATCGGCGTACTCAAAGTTCATATCCACCGCGCCCAGGCGCATGGTTGGCCCGGGTACCTTGGCGGCGAACCGCAGGGAAATACCCTCCTCGGGTTGAATGTGCAGGACAAGCTGATTGGGCATCAAGTTTTCCACCGGCGTATCGCGGAACAACATGAAGGGCGCCCGACGGAACTGGATCACGATTTGAGTGTGTCTGGCAGCCATGCGCTTACCGGTGCGCAAATAAAAAGGAACATCGGCCCATCGCCAGTTATCAATCATGAGCTTCATGGCGACAAAAGTCTCAGTTCTGGAATCTGTCGGCACATCCCCCTCGTGGCGATACCCGGCGCCACGATGGCCATCAATTTCGCCCTCTCCATACTGGCCGCGCACGGTTTTACTCAACACTTCTTCGGAACTCAGAGGCTGGATCGCATGCAAAATCTTCGCCTGTTCATCGCGGACCGCATCCGCCTGAAATGAAACCGGAGGCTCCATGGCGGTCAAGCTGATGAGCTGCATAATGTGATTTGGCACCATGTCGCGCAAAGCGCCGGCGTGATCGTAATAGCTGCCGCGCTGTTCCATGCCTACTGTTTCGGTTACGGAAATCTGTACATGATCAATGTACCGGCGGTTCCATATCGGCTCGAAAATTCCGTTTGCGAAACGGAAAGCGAGAATGTTTTGCACCGTCTCTTTTCCGAGGTAGTGATCAATGCGGTAAATTTGCTTTTCGCTCACCACCTGCAAGAGTTGTCTGTTCAGGGTTCGTGCGGAATCAAGATCGTGGCCGAAGGGCTTTTCGATAATCACGCGACGCCATCTCTGTCCGCTCTTCTCATCCATTAACCCGGTAGCCGCCAGTTGCTCCACGATAGGGCCGAAAAACTCCGGCGACGTGGCCAGATAGAAAAAGTAATTTTCCTGAGTCAAATGGTCTTTATCAATGTTTTCCAAAAGCTGGCTGATTTGCCCATACATCTTCTTCTCGTCAAATTCGGCGGTCACGTAGTACATCCGCTCTACGAACCAGGTCAACAATTCGGGATCGAGATCTCCGTCTGCATATTCCTTAATTCCGCCGGAGAGCCGGTCGCGAAATTCCGCAGTGGACATGGGAGTATGGGCGATGCCGACGATTGCGAAGTTGGAGGAAAGAAGGTGCGCCCTTGCGAGGTTGTAAAGAGCGGGGATGAGCTTGCGGCGCGTCAGGTCTCCAGCCGCCCCGAAGATGACCATGACGCAGGGATCGCTCGGCCTTCCAACTCGCTGCTCCTGGACTGGCATCACCTCTGTTTGAGCCATAGATTTCGTGCCTGAATTATTCGACTTGGATTATATGAGAAAAATCAGGCAGTCTTTTTGTCCGCCGATAATTCTATGTGGCCGCCGAATTTCTGGCGCATGGCGGATAGAAT
Organism: Terriglobales bacterium; assembly: GCA_050746185.1. Lineage (GTDB taxonomy): Bacteria > Acidobacteriota > Terriglobia > Terriglobales > Acidobacteriaceae > PALSA-188. Next base: position 172,142 of record JBOGLA010000042.1, read on the forward strand.
TTTTTCCGCGAAGGTGTGCTCCTGCCGCGAGCGAAAACGGGCGAACAATGCGGCTGAAAGTACATCCACGGGCACTGCTTCGGCGATGGCGGCTTCAATTGTCCATCGGCCTTCCCCGGAATCCTGCACGAATCCGGTATATTCCGAAAGCGTAGGATTTTCCAGCAACGCCATTGCGGTCAGATCAAGCAGCCACGAACTTACGACGCTTCCCCGCCGCCACACTTCGGCGATATCCGCAAGGTTGAGATCATAACGCTCCGCTTCAGGCAGGTCTTTGCTGACGGCATTCTTGAAGATGTCAAAACCCTCGGCATAAGCCTGCATCATTCCATACTCGATTCCATTGTGAACCATCTTCACAAAATGGCCCGCGCCCGATGGGCCGCAGTAAATATATCCATCTTCAGAAGTGCCCGGCGTCTTCGACGACAATTTTTCGCGTCCAGGCGTTCGAGGAATGCTGCCCCGCCCCGGCGCCAGCGTCTTAAAAATGGGGTCAAGCTGTTGCACGACTTCTTTGGGACCGCCAATCATCATGCAGTACCCGCGATCAATTCCCCAAATGCCGCCGCTGGTGCCCACATCAACGTAGTGGATTCCTTTCTCTTTTAATTGCTGGGAGCGGCGAACGTCATCTTTGTAGTAAGAATTCCCGCCGTCAATCAGAATGTCGCCCGGTTGCATGCGTTGTGACAGTGCCTGCGCTGTTTTCTCAGTAGGATCTCCCGCTGGAACCATGAGCCAGGCGATCCGCGGCTTGCCCAGCTTGCTGACGAAGTCATCGAGCGAAGTTGACGCGACTGCGCCCTCGCCGGCGAGCTGCTTGACGTTTTCGGCGCTCAAATCGCTGCCTACAACTTCGTGACCGCCCCGGATCAGGCGGAGCGCCATATTTGCGCCCATCTTTCCCAGCCCCACCATTCCCAGTCGCATGTAAGTTCCTTTCCAGTCCCACATAGGCCCAGATGTTCTCGCCTGGGTTGCCGAGCAAAGCTCGGCTTGGCAGATGGGGACATCTGCCCCTACGCGGTTCAATTCGATAAAGCGTCTTTAAATGCCGCGGCTAACTTATCCAGACCCGACTTCAGATCTTTTCCCAGATGAATCCTCAAAGCTCGGCGGCCTCGTTCCACGAGAACCTGGAAGTCGCCTCGGGCTTGCGCGGCTTTGACGATGCCGAACGTATATTTTTGTCCCGGTACCGGCAAGTCCATGGCATCATCGCATGTGATTTGCAGGAACACTCCGGAGTTCGGGCCGCCTTTGTATGCTTGCCCCGTGGAATGGAGGAAACGCGGGCCAAACTCAAGGCAGGTGGCAACGTGTTTCTTGTCTTTCACTGATTCGCGCAACCCCTGCAAAACACCCTGGTGCTCGGAATTCATCTGTATATAAGCAAGCAGGGCAAAATAGTCGCCCGGGTGAATTCGGTTCAGATGAGCTCGAAGATAGGCTGCGAGAGATTTGCCATTCGCAGCTTTGCCTAATTCATCAGCGTTCTTCCTATCGCTGAACAGCTTGATTCCACCGTCCTCGAGAATTGGGGTCTCCGCTGGAAGGGAGCCGGACTTTTCGTATTCAGCGGTCAAGTCGCGAGTGACGTTCTTGCTCGCTTCCACATCGGGCTGATTAAAGGCATTGATTCCGATGATGGAACCCGCGACCGCGGTAGCGATTTCCCACCGGAAGAATTCCTGGCCCAGATCATAAGTATCGCCCAGATTTATGCGGACCACTGGCTGTCCGGCATTCTCCAGCGCGGAAACTCTGCTTTCCAGCGCTGTGTCAGCTTCGGAGTTGAGCCGGAGATAGACGAAAATGCGGTCGTTTCCGCAAACGTCAGGGGAACCGACCTTTTCGTGATCAACGGGAACAATACCTTTGCCTTGCTTTCCAGTGGATTCAGCGAGCAATTGTTCCAGCCACGCGCCCAGATCGGAAATACCAGAAGAGGTGATAATGGTGACTTTGTCCCGCCCATCGCTTGCGGCGGTTCCCAGGACAACCCCAAGCACCACTCCCGGATTTTCCTCTACTGGAACCGAAGACGCACACGCTTCCACCATTTCATGGGTGCGATCGAGGAATTTCGAAATATCGAGGCCCATAATGGCAGCCGGAACCATGCCAAAATTCGAAAGAGCCGAATATCGGCCGCCAATGCTGGGTAGCCCATGAAATATATTCCGGAAGCGATCGGATTCCGCCACCCGTTGCAACTTGGAACCGGGATCGGTGACCGCGAGGAAATGACTGCCGGCCTTATCAGCGCCGAGTACCTGCTTGGCGCGCTCGAAGAAATATTGTTTGAAAATATTTGGCTCCAAAGTTGTTCCAGACTTACTGGACACGACGAAAAGAGTCTTCGCCAGATTGATTTTTTCTTCGAATGCTTTGATCTGAGCCGGGTCGGTGGAATCAAGAACGTGCAACTGGGGGAATCCCGAGATGCGCCCGAAAGTCTTATCCAGCACTTCGGGACATAAGCTCGACCCGCCCATGCCAAGAAGCAGGATGTCGGTGAAACCTTCGCGTTTGATGTCGTCTGCCAGCGACTGCAATGCCGCCTTTTGGCCGATCTGATCCTCAACGATTCCGAGCCAGCCGAGCCAGTTGGATTCGTCGGTACCCGTCCAGAGCGAGGCATCGCGTTGCCACAATCGGCGCACCTTACCAGATGCGCGCCAATCATCAAGGTTCGCTTTTACTGATTTCGAGAGTGGATCCGGCAGTTTGTAAGTCTCTTGGCTGATTTTCGGGGAAACTTCGGACTTCGAACTCTTTTCCACCGCGGCAAGCAGCTTGTCGAACGCATCTTCGAATTGCCGCACGCCATCTTCAGTCAGCTTATCGGTAATCTCGTCCATCGAGATGTTAAGCTTTGCCACCGTCTGCATCGTGTTCTTCGCCGCGTCTAAATTTTCTGTCAGGCTGGCACGCGGGTGACCATGGTCGCGGAACGCATCGAACGTGGCAGGCGGAATGGTGTTCACCGTATCGCGGCCGATCAGTTCTTCGACGTAAAGCACGTCACTGTATTTGGGATTCTTGGTGCTGGTGCTGGCCCACAGCAGGCGTTGCGTCTGCGCGCCCTTGGCGGCCAGTTTTTGCCAGCGGTCGCCGCTGAAAACCTGAAGGTAGCTTTCATAGGTCAGCTTGGCATTGGCGATAGCGACTTTGCCTAGCAGGCCCTTCAATTGTGCCTGCTCGGTGCCATCTTTAGAAGCCTTGATTCGCGCCTCAACTGCGGCATCCACCGAATTATCAATCCGGCTGATGAAGAAACTCGCGACGCTGGCGATCTTGCTCAGATCCAGTCCACGGGCAGCGGCTTGCTCAAGGCCGGCAATGTAAGCGGCAGCGACTTTCTTGTAAACTTCCCGCGAAAATAGAAGCGTCACATTGATGTTGATTCCTTCGCCGATCAGTTGTTGAAACGCGGGAATCCCCTCGGCGGTTCCGGGAACCTTGATCATGATGTTTTCGCGATTGACTTCCTTCCACAGTCGGCGCGCCTCCGCCATGGTCCCCTCCGTGTCGCGCCCAAGATAAGGCGAGACCTCCAGACTCACGTAGCCATCGCGGCGTTTGCTGCTGTCGTAAACGGGACGCAAAATATCAGCGGCGTCCTGGATATCGCGGATCGCTAGAATTTCAAATCGCGCCTTGGCGTCGAGATCGCTCCTCGATTTCAAGGATTGCAGCACGTCCGCGTAGTCGGTGCTGGCGGCAATTGCTTTCTCGAAGATGGACGGGTTGGAGGTCATTCCGCGCAGGCCGTCTTCATCCACGAGGCGTTTCAGCTCTCCGCTCGTAATTAAATTTCGGCGAATGTAGTCGAGCCAGACAGACTGGCCAAATTCCAACAATTCTTTTAAGGGATTCGTTGCTTTCGCGGTTTCAAGAACTCCGGTTGGTTGCATATAAGCCTCACAAATAAAATTCGTTACCCGTTAATCTCCCGCGGAGGCGTAAGCCCGGAAAATGAAGGACACAAAATGCAGATCCCTCCGCTCCGCTTTGCTCCGGTCGGGATGACAACGTGATGACATGGTTCGCGTTACGATTTAGTTAGATTGCCTGGAGAGCGATATTGATTCCTTCGCAGCTTCCACAACTTTCTCTGGAGTGAATCCAAACTTCTTCAGTAAGTCTTTTAGCGGAGCGGAAGCGCCGAATCTGTGCATTCCGATAGCGACGCCGGTTGGACCCAGGTAACGCGACCAACCGAACGTGGCCGCCGCTTCCACCGAAACTCTCGCCTGCACTTCCGGCGGCAAAACCTGACTTCGATAGGCCTCGTCCTGGCGCTCAAAAAGATCCCATGACGGCATGCTGACTACGCGCGCTTTGATCCCTTGCGATTTGAGCTGTTCATACGCATCCACGCACAGCGAAACTTCACTCCCGGTTCCCATCAGGATGACATCGGGTTTGCCATCTGTCGCGTCCGCCAGAATGTATGCGCCCTTGGCCACTCCGGATGCAGCTCCGTATTTCGAGCGATCGAAGGTAGGGACAGGCTGTCGCGTCAGCACCAAAGCGACCGGTTCGTGGCGGAGTTGCATGATGACCTTCCAAGCTTCCACCACTTCGTTTGCGTCCGCTGGACGTAGAAGCATCAATCCGGGCATCGCACGCAGCATCGCCAGCTGCTCGATCGGTTCGTGCGTCGGGCCGTCTTCTCCCAAACAAAAAGAGTCGTGGGTAAATACGTAGATAGTGGGGATTTCCATGATTGCGGCCAGGCGGATCGCGGGTTTCATGTAATCGCTGAAGTTGAAGAACGTGCCGCTAAACGGCCGTATCTTGCACACGGCGAGGCCGCTGAGTGCCGCGCCCATGGCGTGTTCACGGACGCCAAAGTGAAGATTGCGTCCGCCGTAGCTGCCGGGCTGGAAGTCTCCGGCGCCGTCAAACTTCAGCCGGGTCTTATCGGAGGTCGCCAGGTCTGCTGAACCGCCAACCAGCCACGGCACATTTTGCGCGATGGCATTCAGAACCTTGCCGCCGCTCTCGCGAGTAGCCACGCCCTTGGGGTCGGCGGGAAACGAGGGCAGATTCTTGTCCCATCCCTCGGGAAGTTCGCGGTGTTGCATGCGATTGATCTGGTCCGCGAGTTCAGGATATTTCTTGCTGTATTCGGCGAATCGCTTTCCCCATTCCTGGCTTAGCTGGTGTCCCCGTTTTCCGATTCCTTCCTGAAAATTCTCTCGCACTCCATCCGGCACCAGAAAGTGCGCATCTTCGGGCCAGCCGTAGAATTTCTTGGCCAGCCGCACTTCGTCCTCGCCCAAGGCTTCGCCGTGCGCCGCGTTTGTATCCTGCTTGTGTGGCGCGCCGTAGCCGATGTGGCTGTTTACTACAATGAGTGTGGGCCGGTCGTTAGTTTGCAGAAAATTGTTATAGGCCGCTGAGAGCATGTTGAGATCGTTGGCGTCGGTGACACGCATCACGTTCCAACCATACGCATTGAAACGCTCCCCCACATCCTCGGTGAAAGACCAGTCAGCCGGACCATCTAGAGTGACGCGGTTATTGTCGTAGATCCAGCATAGATTCGGCAGTTTCAAATGACCCGCCAGAGATGCCGCTTCGCTGGCAACCCCTTCCATGAGATCGCCGTCACCGCACATGGCGTAGACGTTGTAATTGAACACTTCGAAGCCGGGCCGGTTGAAATGTTCCGCCAGCCACTTGCTGGCAATCGCCATGCCCACGCTGTTTCCGACCCCCTGGCCGAGTGGCCCGGTTGTGGTCTCCACGCCGGCTGTAAGGCGATATTCGGGATGGCCAGGGGTTTTGCTGTCAATCTGACGAAAGTGCTTTATGTCATCGAGCGTAAGGGCGAACTCGCCAACCTGCTCATATTCCGGATTGACTCCGTGTACGCCGGTGAGATGAAGCAGCGCGTAGAGCAACATCGAAGCGTGCCCGTTGGAAAGGACAAAGCGGTCACGATTCGGCCATACGGGATCCTGTGGATCGTAACGTAAGAAATTTTGCCAGAGAATATAAGCGACCGGCGCCAACGCCATCGGCGCGCCGGGATGCCCGGAATTGGCCTTTTGGACGGCATCCATGGCCAAAGTACGAATAGTGTTGATGGTTAAGGTGTCCAGCTGCTGGCTGGTCAGCAACGTTTGCTCGCTCGCCACCATGAGAGTCTCCTTGAGAATAACTGCGGCTCGGGTTGCGGTCTTCTGCCGGAAGATGAGGACACTAGTCTATCAATTTCTCAGGAGACGTGCGGCGCCAGCCTAAGTTTCAGAAAATTGAAAGTCAGGATTGGAAGTGAAGCGGACGGCGGGAAATAGGACCAAACGCTTACTTGCAAGCAGGGCTAGCGCTTCAATTGCGCGAGATACCCTTGTTCGGCTTGGTAATCCTGGTTGGTGTTGTCAACGAACTTCATGAACTGGCGCAGCGTTTCGCGGGCTTTCCCGTCAAGATCGTCGAACCGGACGCGGGCTCCCACCGATGGATTCGTGCGGGTAACAATCCCGTTAAGCACAAGCCCCTTGATCCAAATCTTTCCGGTTGCAACCCAAAGCCCGATTTCCAGCTTTGATCCGCTGGCGATGGAGGCTGTGGTCTCAACAAAACAGCCGCCCATGCTGGAATTGGAAAGGTTTCCCCATAGCGGGGTCTGCGAGCCCTCTACACGCAATTCGACGGCTACAAAACACTTCTTTCGCGGATGCTGTCGCCTGTCCTCGCCACGGGTTGATGTAAATAGCTCCGGCTCAAACGGAGGCGTTGCGGACGACTCGCTCTTTGCGGGTTGAACTGGAACTTCGTGAGCCCTCACTTCCGCCGCAGCCTCATTCGCCTTCTCTGGTGTGCCTTTTATTTTCAACAAGGTTTCCAGCAGAATTTCTTCACGCTTTTCCGGCGGAGCGTCGCGATAAGCCTGCAACAGCTTCCCAAGATGAGGAATAAGTTCGGAATCCATTAGCAGCTTGGTCCAATCGGCGGCGCCTGCCAAAGACTGTTTGTTATCACTCATAAGCGGATGTGTCCGCCATGCGGCAGCATGCCTCCTGCTTAGATTGAGGCACCGCCGCCACTGGTAACAAGATGACTATGGTGCTTGGCGTGGGTAACCTCGGGCAGCGATCTCAAGCGAACACCCTATAAAAGCTTGAAAACATAGGGGATTCTGGCCGCCCGCCCCGAATTTATCCTGAACCTGTGAACTTCATTTGCATCCAATATTTCGAGGAGGAAATTACGATGTATATCGCTAGAGTGGGTGGAAGTTTACTGTTGTGCGGATTGTTAGCGGTGGGCGCCGCCGCCCAGATGGGCTCAACCAAGGCAGACTCTTCCAAGTTGGACACGGCAGACCGGCAATTCGTAACCAAAGCAGCCGAAGGTGGCATGGCCGAGGTGGAGTTAGGAAAACTGGCGGTGGATAAAGGAAGCAGCGAGGACGTCAAAAAGTTCGGCCAGCGCATGGTGAATGACCACACCAAAGCGAATGACCAGCTCAAAGAAGTCGCCCGCAAAGAAGACGTAAAGCTGCCCGATGAGTTGAGCGCTAAGGACAGGGCGACCAAGGCTCATCTCGAAAAACTATCCGGCGCGAGTTTTGATCGCGCTTACATGAGCGACATGGTCAGGGATCACGAAAAGGACGTGGCGGAATTCAGCCGCGAGAGCAAAATGGCCAAAGACCCGGAGGTGAAGAACTTCGCGTCGCAAACCCTTCCTACGTTGCGAGATCACTTGAAGAACGCTCGAAGCGTAGCCTCGCAAACGGGCGCGCAGGCTTCGGCCAAGAGTCCGACAGGAAGCAAGTAACGGAAATTAGCTGAGCGCAGTGAGTTCTGTTGCCGAATTTTTGAGAGTTTATTGCCGAGGCTGGAATGTCACCGCCAAATGGGCGCTGCATCGCGATTCCCGCTCTCGGCATTTTTTTGCACGCCTTGGGCTCCTATGTGGTCCTCCCCAATTGTCAGTTGCGTTTGAGTCCGTCGCGCCAGGCCATCGCTTCGAGTTCGACTCGGACTGCGTCTTCGACGGCAACCACCGGCCGCGCCTGGAATTCGAAAGCAGGCCAGGTTGAGCAGACCTTGTGAACGGCCAACGGATCGTCGCACTCCACCAGCATGTGACCGCCCCACTCGCCCACCCGCACTACGAACACTTCGATCTTGAAATTGGCGGGCGCCTTCCATTGGCTGAACACATCAAGTATCCGCTTCTGGGCATTCTCATACTCCGCAGGCGACCCTTGCGGACGTTCGAACCAGCTGATCATGTATTTCATTGGCATCCTCCTCTATTTGGCTATTTAGCTGAAATGCTGGGAACAACTTATTCCTGAACGACGGTCCTGCGGAGTATACGGGAGTTCAAGCAATTAACAATAAGAAGGGGTTCGATATGATCTTCGCGCGAGCGAAAATTGAGTGAATGGTGCGCCCGGAGAGATTCGAACTTGAGGCGATTAGCGGGCGTGAGCGAAGCGGGAGCCCGCTGCCGAAATCCCGAGCGAAGCCGAGGGATCGAAGGAGAATGGTGCGCCCGGAGAGATTCGAACTCCCGACCTACAGCTCCGGAGGCTGCCGCTCTATCCATCTGAGCTACGGGCGCACGTCAGCTAAAGTGTACATTGCGAAGTTTGGGGCATCAATTGGATGTCCGACAGAATCCAGGGATCCGATTCAACCACGAAGGACACGAAGGCGCACGAAGGACCCCAGCGGCCACACCGAAGCGCAAACATAAACGAATCCACAACAGCCGCTTTCCGGGATAAACTAGGAGCATCTTCTCCGAAAGGGACATTCCTAAAATGCTGCTGAAGAATCGCCTTTTTACCCCGGGTCCAACCCCCCTGCTCCCCGCCGCGCAAACCGCGATGGCGTCGTTCACCATGCACCATCGCACCGCCGACTTCAGGGCGCTATATACGCGCGTCCTGGCCGACATGAAGGAGTTTATCGGCACCAACAACGATGTGCTGGTGCTGGCGTGCTCAGGAACCGGAGTGATGGAAGGCTCAGTTTCAAACCTGACTTCGCCCGGAGATAAAGTGCTGATTCTGACCGCGGGCAAGTTCGGCGAACGCTGGCGCGACCTGACCAAGGCTTTCGGATGCAACGTCGAGGTTCTCAGCGTCCCTTATGGCGACACCTTTTCACTGGATCAGATTCGTCAGAAGTTATCACCCGACTTAAAAGCTGTCTACGTCCAGGCGACAGAGAGTTCCACCGGCGCCCGCCACGACATTAAAGGCATTGCCAAACTGGTGCGAGAGAGTGGAAGTGACACATTATTGATTGTTGACGCCATCACCGGCCTCGGCACAACTCATTTCGACGTTGACGGTTGGGGCATTGACGTAATCATCGGCGGATCGCAGAAGGCGCTCATGATACCGCCGGGTCTCGCTTATTGCGCCATCGGCGAACGCGCATGGAAGCGGATGGAGACCGCCAAGTCTCCTCGCTACTATTTCGATTTCCGCAAAGAACGCAAGGCGGCAGCCAAAGGAGAATCCTCTTATACGCCGGCGACTTCTTTGTTTGCGGCTTTGGGCGCAGCTCTGGACTTCATCCGCCAGATGGGAGAAGGCGACCTTGTGGCTGGACGGAAGGCTTTAATTGACAACGCCGAACTGGCCGCGGAAATGACACGCGCAGGCGCGAAGGCGCTTGGACTGAACCTGTTTACATCCGCTCCGGGAGCCGCGCTGACCGCGATCGAACCGCCCGCTGGAGTTGATTCCAGCGCCATTGTTAAGGCGTTCCGGGAGTCGTTTTCCGCCGTCGTCGCCAACGGGCAAGGTGACATGAAGGGCAAACTGTTCCGGATCGCTCACATCGGTTACTACGACTATCTCGACACCGTTGGAATTCTGGCCGCGCTTGAGCACGTCCTCGCCGGCGTAACCGGTAAGCCAGTGCAGTACGGAACGTCGGTTCGTGCGGCCCAGGAAGTCTTTGCCCGCAGCCAGAATGAGAATGCACCTGTCGAAGCCGGGGCGGCCCGGTAGGAGAGAGTTTTCAGATCCCGGAACTGGGGATGCTTTGAAGGAGCGGCTTTTCAGCCGCGCCGACGCCCGATTCGAGGCGGATTTTACGGTAAGCTTAGGTCATACCCCTTCAAAGCAAAGCCGTACAATTGTTTTCGCGCAGCCTCTAAAAAACGAACCCGCCTTATTGGAGGAATCATGCTCTCGAGCAGAAATCCGGCACTGGTATTTTCCATCCTAATAATGACTAGCTGTGTTTCGCGGGCTGACTTCAAGTACTCCGAATCGAGCAAGATGACTGGCGGCAGCCTCATGACCATGACCAAGACATTGGGGGTATTCAGCAAGAGCGCGCGTCAAATCAATGAGCCGCAACTCACCACCGTCATGGTGAAAGGCAACCGGATGCGGTCCGAGCAATCCGACGGAATGGTCGAGATCATTGACCTTGATGGGCGCCGCTTCGTCCACATTGATCCCGCCCACAGAGCTTATTCCATCGTGACATTTGATGACTTCAAAACGGCCATGCAGAACGCCCAGGAGCGGGCAAAAGAAGAACAGGCCAAGGCGATTGAGAAGCATCCCGAAGCGTCCAATATAACAATCACTCCGAAAATGCATAGCGAAGTTACCGGCGCGACCCGCACCATACTCGATTTGCCTACTAAGGAAATGAAGTGGCAGATAGAAATGCAGATTGAGTCCACCGACCCGAAAGTTCAGGAAAAGGCCCAGAGTGCCTCTATGACAATGAATTCCGATGCTTGGATTGCGCCCGAGGTCCCAGGCTATGACGAGGTCAGGCAGTTTTATATGCGCATGGCGAAGCAACTCGACTGGCTCCCGAACACAATGGGAAAGATGATGGGAATGAACCCGCAGATGGGGCCTGCGATGCAGGAATTTCAGAAGAACCTTGCAACTGTCAAAGGTATGCCTCTATTGCAAAATGTCAGTTTCGGAATGAGCGCCGCCGGTGTACCGCAGGATCAAACCGCAGCTTCGCCCCAGGCCCCGCCACCGTCTGACGATCAAGCCTCAGTCCCAACCAGCGCGCGAGACGCCATCGGCAAAGGCATTGGTGGAGTGTTCGGCGGTTTCGGGAGGAAAAAGAAAAAGCAGAATCAGGATGCTCAGGCCCAGCCCGACAGCACTTCGCCGCAATCGGCCTCGGCGAGCGGTTCGCTCATGGAAATGCAAGTGGAGGTAACTCAGTACTCGACGAAGCCATTGGAAAAAGATCTTTTTGATATACCAACCGGATACACTCAGGTGCAACAGGATCCGAACCAGGTGTTTGGGGGCGCGCCGCCGAGGCAGTGAGTTTCTCGCGACGCTCTCAGTGCTCATGACCGGATCGCAAATTATAACTACCGTCAATTCACGGTGACATTGACCTTGTTAGAATTCCCCCCGCAAACGTTGCCGGGCGGAATTCCCGTACACTACCCAGACAGCGCCGCTGTTCAGTTATCAGTGAAATTACTCGACGCAAAGGAATTCATTCAACATGAAAATTGTCGTTGCTGAAAAAATGTCCGCTTCCGCTGTAGACCTGTTGCGCGAACCGGGTTGGACGATCATCACTCCCGATCAGTTGGACGGAAATTTGGCCGCGCAACTCGAGTCGGCCGACGCTCTGATCGTCCGCTCGGCGGTGCAGGTTGATTCGGCGCTGCTGGCAAACGCGCATAAGCTTCGCGTAGTCGGCCGGGCCGGCGTCGGCGTGGACAATATCGAACTGGAACCCGCCACCCGCAAGGGCATCGCCGTGATGAATACGCCCGGCGCCAATGCCGTGGCCGTCGCCGAATACACGATTGGTGTCATGCTGGCGATGGCGCGCTTCACCTGCCGCGCTAATGAATTGATGCATGCCGGCAAATGGGAGAAGAAGTCTCTACAAGGTTCAGAGCTGCGGGGAAAGACCATCGGAATCGTCGGCTTGGGAAAAATTGGCATGGAGGTCGCGAAACGCGCGCGGGTGTTTGGGATGGAAGTGATGGCTCACGATCCCTACGTCTCCGCCTCAGTGGCCAAAGAAAACGCGGTTCGCACCGCAAGCCTCGACGAACTCTATGCGTCGGCTGATTACCTGACGCTGCACGTGGGTCTCACGCCACAAACGACCGGGATGATTAACGCCGATTCGATCAAGAAAATGAAGCGAGGAGTTCGGCTGGTGAATTGTGCGCGGGGAGAACTCGTGAACGAGTCCGATCTTGCCGCCGCCTTGAAAGAAGGTCATGTGGCCGCCGCGGCGCTGGACGTTTTTGTAGAAGAGCCGCTTAAGAATTCTCCCTTCACTTCGATGGATAACGTGATTCTCACGCCGCACATTGGCGGTTCAACGCATGAAGCGCAGGAAGCGGTCGGCCAACAGATTGCCATGCAGGTGAAGGAATATTTGAAGCACGGCGTGATTCAAAACGCGGTGAATGTGCCTTCGGTTTCGCACGAAGAGTATCAGGAGCTACAGCCGTACATCGCTCTCGCCGAACGATTGGGTTCGTTCCTGGCGCAAATCAGTTCCGGCCCCCTGGAAAAGATTTCCCTTAGTTACAGTGGACACATTGCGGAGTGGAAGACCGAACTCATTCGCAACGCCGCCATAAAAGGAATTCTGAATGAGACTCTCGAAGAGAAGGCCAACCTGGTGAACGCCGCGACTATGGCTTCGTCGCGCGGACTCCGCGTAGAGGAAACGCTAAAGCCGAAGAGTTCCAAGGGCGGCGCCGGCAGCGTGCTTTCCATACAGATTGATTCTCAAAGTGAAGCGCACATCGTAAAAGGCGCCGTGCTGAGAGAAAATACGCCGCGCCTGTTACACGTGGACGGAATTGATGTCGAAGCACCGCTTGAGCCAAATTTAATTTATATGCGGAATCAGGACGTCCCCGGCGTGATTGGAAGAGTCGGCACAGTCCTGGGCGCCCACAATATCAATATCGCCAATTTCTCCCTTGGCCGCCGCATGACCGATGCAAAGCAAGGCACTCCCGCCGAAGCGATTGCGGTCGTGCACGTGGACAGCCCGGTTCCGCAGGCGGTCCTCTTGGAACTGAGAAAGATTCCGGCAGTAGCCGAGGCGAAGAGCATCCAACTCACCTGACGGATAATCGCGCTTTCGATGTGTTTGAGGCAAAATATTTATCGAGGGTACTGAATGTTCAAAAAAGCGGGCTTGGCGGCTGTTTTATTGCTCTCATTGACCTCAGCCGGCTTTGGCCAGGAGGGCGGTCGCTTCGATTTGAGCTTCGGAGTAGCCGGCTTATTGCCCAAACAAACGTCCGCCAACGGAATCGTGCAAACTCCCACCAAGTCCGGAGCTTTCCTCGGCACCGCGCGATTGCGATTCAATGCGAGGCATTCGATTGAAGCAAACTACGCTCGCGGTAGCGATTCCCAGATTTATACAACGCCCAATGTTTTTCGGATTCAATCGAACGTCACGGAGGCCACGGGCGCCTACGTCTTCAGTCCTTTCGAAACCAAAAAGTTCGAGCCGTTTGTTTTTGGCGGCGCGGGAGTACTTGTTTTCAACCCGTTCAACACTTTTGTGAATACGATTCAGACCCCCGTTCCGTCCGTTCAGCAAAAGGAGTTCGCGGTGCTCTACGGCGCCGGCCTGGACTATAAGATATTCCACCAGGTTCCGCTCGTACGAGGGACAGATCTTGCATCTCACTTGGCCCTTCGGTTCCAATACCGTGGACTTTTTTACAAAGCGCCGAACTTCAAGAATCCGAGTCTGTTTACCGGGAGCAGGGCACATTTAGCGGAGGCGGCGGCTGGGCTGGTGATCAAATTCTAGCGGCCTCGAATTATCCGGCCCGCGTCAGAATTGTCATTCAGAATTGCCATCCTGAGGCACCAAATTCTTCGCTAGAAATGTCATCCTGAGGCAGTGGATTCTTCGCGTCGCGAAGAATCCCAACGAAGGACCTATGCATTTCCACTTCAAACAACCGTGACTGGTTGCGAGGATCTCGCGAATTCAGGAATTCAGCGCAGCCTTGCGCAATTTTCGGCTCTCCGCCAGTAATGCCATCGAGTGCATGAGATTTTGCAGCGTGACAATCCCAACCAGGCGCTGGTCCTCCACAATCGGAATGATGCTGAGGTTCCTCGCCGTTAGCTTTCGAAACGCCGATGCCAGCGATTCGTTCTTTTGAGCAACCTCGAAAATCCGATTCATCACGGCCTGGACGTAGCCGTTGCCTTCCACCCGCAAGACTTGCAGAATTTTCTGTCGCGAAATCACTCCCACCATGTCGCTGCCGCGGATCACCGGGAAGTCGTCCTGAAGCGAATGAACCGCTTTTTCCAACGCATCTTCAAGCGTGTCGGCGGGTGAAAGCGTCGCAAAGTCGGTGAGCATAATATCTTCGAGGCGCACCGTTTCAAGCACCGATTGGAATACCGCGGAACGCTCTTCCAGTTGCGCCGCCAGGAACAGGAAGAAGCCGATCATGGTCAGCCAGACGTTCCAGACCATGCCGACAAACATGAACAACGCTGCGAAGGCTTGTCCAATGGTCACTGCGCGCTTGGTGGCGCCGACCGAATCCATGCGTCGGGAAAACAATGCACGAAGAACACGGCCGCCGTCCATGGGATAAGCCGGCAGAAGGTTAAAAGCCGCCAGCCACAGATTTGACCAGACGAAACTGCGTGGAAGGTTGCTCGAATGCACGAACAGCTTTGACCAAAGATTCACTTGCGGCAACACCAGAGAAAAGACGCCAATGGCGACTCCGGCAATAGCAAGATTAACGGCGGGTCCTGCGAGAGCGATCCGGATGTCTCTTTTCCAGGTCTGCGATTTCGGGTCGGGTAGTTGCTGAGTTTCGTCCAGCAACGTTACGCCGCCGATAGGCAGAAGAATAATCGCCTTGGCTACAACGCCTTCGCGCCTGGCAACCAGGGCGTGCCCCAATTCATGCAAAATCACGCAGCCAAAAATGATGCCGACCAGAGCGAAGCTTCGGGCCGGGTTCATGGTCGCCGGCGATGCCGACTCGGTCAACACAACAAATACGAGCAGAAAAACGAAGCTGAGATGAATTCTCAGCTCGATCCCAAAAATTCGCCCCGCCGAAATAGACCAATTTCTCATGATCGAAAAACCGCAAACACCGCCAGGCCCATTCTATATATTTAGACGACGGCGCGTACCGGCGGGTTGCGACGGCTCCAATCGAAAGTACTGGCACACGGAGGCAGGGCAGATTGAATGAGAGTGATCGCGGGAAAATTCCGCAGCCGTCCGCTTCATTCCGCGCCGGGACGCGCTCTGCGTCCGACCGCCGACCGGTTGCGCGAAACTCTTTTCAACGTGTTGACAGCAGGAAACCCCACGGCACTGGAAGGAACAGTCTGGATTGATTTATACGCGGGAACCGGCGCTGTCGGAATCGAGGCAATAAGCAGGGGAGCAGGGATGGTGTATTTTGTTGACGCCTCGGCGTCAGCGGCCGATCTGATTCGTCGCAACCTGCATTCGCTGGATGTGACCGCTGGATTCGAAGTAATGAAGCAAGACGCCGTCCGCGCCTTGCACGCGATCGAACTGAAAGGCGTATCGGCGGATTTTGTCTTTCTCGATCCGCCGTATGAATTGATCGAGGAATATCGCGCCGCGCTAAACGCGCTTTCGCGCTCGACGCTGCTGAAACCGGAAAGCATCGTCATCGCCGAACATTTGAAGAAGTTTGATCCGGGGGAAGTTTTTGGAAGGTTAAGCCGTTACCGAAGACTGGAACAAGGGGATGCGGCTCTGAGCTTTTATCACGGAGAGAATCCGCGCTAGTACCACGCCTCCTCCCTATTTTTCAATGACAATCTGTGACCGCTGTCTCGGGTCTTGCGGTGTCGTACCTTACCCGACACGGAGGTCTGGATTCAGGCAGAACCATCCGAACACCGGCCTCGCTCTCGCCTCGAATACCAGAGTCAGCCCATACCGTGTATTCGCGGCCCGCGACGGTGTACGAGACCCTGTACTCTGCCTTCCAAGTTAGCTGCGACCCCCATTTCGTCTCAAGGGCATGTTCAGGAACGATTCTTGTGTCCTGAATAGTCCCTTGCGTCAGCGCCCATTTCAGCTTTTGCGGGCCCCAGCGCGACAGGGCGAATACCACAAGTATTAGGACGGATGCGGCGGCGAACCGAGCCGTGCCAACCCGACGCATGCCCGAGGTGCGATTACTACGGTGTGGCATGGATTTCGTCTCCGGAAGAAGAAACGGCAGCGGAAAGGTTACATCAATATTTCGTCGGCTCGGCGCACTATGGGATGCTGCATCTCCTGAAGATCGTTCTTCACCATGTTCAGCCCATAGACGCACTGCTCAAAATGATTTGAAAGGCGGGCGAACAGAGGCGCTACTTTGGTGTATTCAAAGTCTTCGAACTTGGAGACGATGTAATAGCTTTCTTTTCCAGCCTTCATCCAATCAATAAAATTTTCGGTTCGGTTGCGCCGCAGGCGGAAGTGATTGATGCTCTCAGGGAACATTCCGGTGAAAAACAGCGTGTAATCGCCGATATGTTTCCGCACCTGGCGTTCCCGATCGAAAGAAGGCGCAGGCCCGTATACAGGGTCGGATTCGAGCAGCATCTCGCCAACATCCGTCAAATTCTTCCCAGCACCGTTGCGAATCTTGTAGAGTTCCTCTATTTCGCAGAACTCCGACAGCAGCCGCGCCACGTAGCCAACGATCTGCGGATCGCGAATGCCAATCTCTTCCGCGTAGTGCCGTCCCACAAGCTCAACGAAAAGCTGCTGCAATGGATGCGAATCCGGAATCATTGCGCCCTCCCCGAAAAGCCGCCAACCGCGCGGGGTTCCGTAATCATTTATCTCTCAGCCGCAACTCATCTACAAGTAACTTCCGTGCGCCCGGCACCCCACCATCGTGCCAACCTAAACGGCGCAGTCACTACTTAGAACACACAACCAAGCCAAAGGTTTTATCCCCAAACTTTTGGCAGACCGGCAGACTGACTGCCAATGATACTGACTGCCAGTGATGGTGCGATCGCAAAACTTTGCAGCACGACTATAATTGCGTTTCGATGGAGCTGCGGGCGTTCGCCCGCCAGACGGGCGAGATGTCCATCCTTCCATTAATTCGGAGGATTCGGTATGCGGCGAACCAACATCTCCAGCGGTACTCCGTGGGAACCGGTCGTCGGCTATTCCAGGGCCGTGCGGATAGGCAATCATATTTTCGTTGGCGGCACGACCGCCACGCTCCCCGACGGAACCATAACGGGAAAGAACGACGCCTACGCCCAGGCGGTACAAGTCATCCGCAACATCGAGAGCGCGCTGAAGAAAGCCGGTGCAAGCTTGAAGGACATAGTCCGAACCCGAATGTTTGTGGCCAATATCGAGGACTGGGAAAAAGTTGGCAAGGCTCACGGCGAGTTCTTTCGGGACATAAGGCCCGTTGCGACCCTGGTAGCGGTCAGCGCCTTCGTCTCGCCCGAAATGCTTGTTGAGATTGAGGCCGACGCGATCATTACGGACCACAATGCAGAATAGGTTTTTTTGCGAAGCGTCATTACCCAAAATTTCGATTACACTGATCGCTTTCAGGGGGCGCCAATGCTCCGCATGCTGCTGCACTGGCTCATAAGTGCGCTGGCCGTTTGGATCACCTCTCGCGTCGTTCCGGGATTTTATGTAGACGGCGCCTCTGCCGCGTTGATCGCCGCAATCGTCATTGGACTCGTCAATGCCACCCTCGGAATTTTCTTCAAAGTGATTACCCTGCCCCTCACCATCCTGACTTTGGGGGTCTTCTGGTTCGTAATCAACGCCATAATGCTGGAGTTGGCGTCCATTTTCGTTCCCGGGTTCCACATCCGCAGCTTTGCCTCAGCATTCTGGGGAGGCATTGTCCTCGGCCTGGTCAATATCCTTCTAAAGTGGCTCGTGATGCCGGCGAAAGCCGACCTGCGATAATCGCGTACAGGTCAACGTCTTCACTCGGGCGAGATCCCTGTCGGCGCCACAAATTACTTTCGACATTAGTACCTCATTTTTCTATTGACCTCGTCCGCCGGGCCCGGCAGACTTGTGGGAACGGATTCCCCGTCCGGTCAGTGACATTCCTTGGAGAGCGGTTCATGAATCAACTGGGCATTCCTCTGCTCACGCAGATATCGCTCGCAATCGGGCTGGCGGGACTCTTGTGGCCGGAGCGGGTGATGCCGGTCTTCGATCTGTTGATGTTTCCCTGGCCCTCCACTTACCGCATGCTTCGCGCCAACAGCGTTGGCGCAATCGCGCTTTCGATTCTGCTGTTCCTGGGCATGATGCTGAGAGTCTACTAAGCTGGGATCTTTGACTGGCTCCAAAATTCCAGTTTGAGCGCGCGGTCCGTTTTTCTTCTGATCTGCCTGTACTTAGCCCTCTTATGATTTACTGATTCCGGGCCCATGCCGGATAAATTCCCCATCTTCATTACCGTCAGGCCCGAGGCCGCCGGCAAGCGGCTCGATCAATTCCTTGCCGCTGAGGTCCAGGAAACCAGCCGCGCCCGCGTACAGCAGCTCATTTCGGATGGAAAAGTTCTGGTGAATGATTCGGCGGCCCGCGCGTCGCTGCGCCTGCGGGGGAATGAGCGGATTTCCATTCTCGGGCCGGTTGAGCTGCCGCCGCTTCGCGCGATTCCTGAAGAAATTTCTCTCGACATTGTTTTTGAAGATGACGATCTCGCGGTGATCAACAAGCCCGCCGGAATGATGGTGCATGCGGGAGCCGGAGCCACCGAAGCCGATCGAAATCGAGGGACCCTGGTAAATGCCCTGTTGCATCGCTTTTCAAAGCTCTCCGGCGTGGGCGGGGAGCTGCGGCCCGGCATCGTGCACCGTCTCGATAAGGCCACCAGCGGACTCATCGTAGTTGCAAAAAACGACGAGGTCCATCGCAGGCTCTCAGCACAGTTTGCCCGGCGCGAAGTAAAAAAGACTTACATTGCACTGGCGCACGGATGGATGAAACAAAATCGCGGAACCATCAACACAGCAATCAGTCGTGATCGGGTTCACCGCACCAAAATGACGACCCGCCGCGACAGCGGACGTGAAGCCATCACTCATTACTCTGTGCGGCGGCGTATTGATTCTCCGCTGGGCAAGTTTACCCTGGTTGAAGTGAAAATTGACACCGGCAGAACTCATCAAATCCGCGTGCATCTGTCTTCTCTGGGACATCCCATCGTCGGCGACGCTCTATACGGAGCGCCCCGGAACCTCCGTGGAAAAAATCAATCCGTCGCTTCGCCTTCCCGGAATTTTCTTCATGCGGCGGCATTGCAGTTTCAACATCCCAGAACAGGGGGAGAACTCTCATTTTCTTCCGCACTACCACTGGAATTGCAGGGGTTCCTGGCTCGCGTAAGCGGCGATGATTCCGAAACGCAGCATGGGGACACAAAGGACAATGCTCGAAGCGGCAGGTCAATTGTCCGCCGTAAAAAATCTTCCGCCACAGGAGATGATCCAAGCGCGTGATTTCATCGAGACAATTCATTAAGCCGGCGATGACGCTCATGGTAATTTTTGTGGCCTTGCAGAATGCCTATGCCGGCCCGCCCTTTCAGACGGACGACCCTGAACCCGTGGACTTCAGGCACTATGAGTTTTATGCCTTTGGAAACGCGGGCGGGACGGGGGTTGAGATGGACACGGCGGGGCCCGCGTTCGAGTTCAATTGGGGGATTCTGCCGAACACGCAATTCCATATAGTCTTACCTGCCGTATCCGTGATGCCTTCCAACAACCCTCGCTACTTCCCCTCTGGTTCCGGCCCAGGCGCGTTCGGCATTGGCGATATTGAAATTGGCGTGAAATACAGATTCGTTAAGGAAACGAAATACCGGCCAATGATCGGCACCTTCCCCATGATCGAAGCGCCGACCGGAAACTACAATACAGGGCTGGGCATCGGGAAAACTTGGTTGAAGTTGCCAGTCTGGGTTCAGAAAAGTCATGGGCCATGGACGACCTATGGCGGCGTGGGGGAGGAAATTGTTCCCCAGACGGGCTACAAGAATTTTCCTTATGGCGGCTGGCTCGTGCAGCGGGACATTGGGAAGAAGTGGACAATTGGCAGTGAGGTCTTTTCGCACGGTGCAGAGGGTCTCGCCGCGCCACAGATCAAAGGCGCGACCCTCCTGGACTTCGGTGGTTATTACTACATTCGGAATCCTGGCTTCCAGATACTATTTTGCTATGGACATTCCGTTGCGGGCCTGGCTGAGACGTACGCCTATTCCGGGCTCTATTGGACGTGGGGAAACTCGAAGGCCGATGCGAAAAGTCTGCGCGGGAGAATGCAACTTCCCCGGTTCCCCAGAAGGCAATAGTCAAAAAGATCATTTGGCGTCGCGGCCCGGACGAGTCTCCAAAGCTTATAATTAGAAGAGCGATGCATTCCCGAATTCTAATTTTCATTGGAGCCGCGGCACTATTGGCTCTGCCCGCTTTAGCCCAGGATTCGGCTGACGACCTGCCTTCGGCTCCATCCGCCGTAACCAAGCAAAAGGAAAAGCCCAGGGTCGTGACAGAATCGCCTTCTCCCGCGCCCCAACCAGCACAGATCCCCGAGCCATCGAGTCAACCTGAAAACAAATCCCAAGCCTCGTCGCCCGCCAACTCGCCGGAGAGCACTCCACCGGCGGACCATCCTGCTACCACCTTTCGCCGGACGGTGAACGAAGTGAACGTAGTGTTTACCGTGACCGACAAACACGGGCACTACGTCAACAACCTCACCAAGACCGACTTCAAAGTGCTGGACGATCAAAAGCCCGCGCTTGATATCCGCAGCTTCAGCCGTGAAACCAACCTGCCATTACAGGTTGGTTTGCTGGTGGACGCCAGCAACTCGGTGCGAGACCGCTTCAGGTTTGAGCAGGAAGCAGCGATAGAGTTTCTCAATGAAACCATCCGCCCGAGATACGACAAAGCTTTCGTCGTGGGATTTGACGTCACTCCGGAGGTGACCCAGGACTTCACAGATAATGCGGATGATCTGTCCAACGGGGTACGCAGCCTGCGTCCCGGTGGCGGCACCGCCATGTACGACGCACTGTATTTTGCGTGCCGCGATAAGCTGATGAAGGCTCCTCAGACCGGCCCGGTGCGGCGCGCTATCATTCTCCTCAGCGATGGGGACGACAACCAGAGCCATGTTACCCGCGAGGAAGCGGTGGAGATGGCGCAGCGCGCGGAAGTGATCGTTTACGCGATCAGCACCAACATCAGCGGGAGCGGCAGCCGGGGCGACAAAGTTCTCGAGCGCATCGCCGACGCCACCGGAGGACGGGCCTTTTTCCCCTTCCAGATCACCGAAGTGAGCAATGCCTTTTCCGAAATCCAAAATGAACTCCGCAGCCAATACGCTCTCGCTTATACGCCCGCAGATCTGGCGCCGAACGGCCAGTTTCACTCCATAGAGATTTTGGCTCAAAACCGTAAGGGACTGCGCGTGCGCAGCCGCCATGGCTACTACGCCCCCACCAACTAGACTCTCTTCAAATTTATGCCTGGATATTCCGGAACCCCACTGGTCAAGAAGCTTGGAATAAGAGACCGGTTCCGAATCGCTGTTCTTAATCTCCCCGTGGACGCAGGGGCTGAGTTGGAAGACGCATTTGCCAGGTGCGAAGTATCGCGGGACCGCCTCGATTTCGCCATGATCTTTGTGACAACCAAGGCCGAGCTTGTGAAACAGTTTTCAAAATTCTCCAAACGGCTTGCTCCAACCGGAATGTTGTGGGTAAGTTGGCCCAAGAAGAGCTCGGGAGTGGCTAGCGATCTGACTGAAAATGGCGTAAGAGCAATTGGCCTGGATGCGGGACTAGTGGACATCAAAGTCTGCGCGGTGACTGAAATCTGGTCAGGATTGAAATTTGTGATTAGGTTGAAGGACCGAAAGGGAATGTGATTTAAATGCTGATAATGGCTAGATGGCCTTCATTTTTTCGCCTTCAATTTCGCTCTCACTATCTTCCGGTCTAGGTTCTGTTCCTTTCTTCGCGCGTGGGATTCCTCCATAAAATTCCCATAGCCCAAAAGTGTCGGTGCCAATTTCGGCGAAGACTCTGGAATTCTTCGACAACGAAATTTTCACGTTTCGCAACGGGCTTGCTCCGAGATCGCAACCTCCTCGCTTGAGTACGTCAATTAACTCTTCTACTGGGGCTGCACTGGCTTTTGCTTTTAGATACTCGAACGCAGCTGCAGTTATGCTTTTTCTAAAAAATTGATCAGGCCTAATTTGCAAACCCCGCTTCGCGCCCTCTTCCCTGGGGAACTCAGCGAACTCCGGGCCTTCACCAATTGTTGCTAAGAGAACATTAATCGCTTTCTTCAGATCGGCGGATTCCTGCTCTTTGACCGCTAACTTTTCATGCAGCTCACTAATCGCCGCCTTGATGCCTTCATTGGCCATAACCCCTCCCGGTTCGAATCGTAGGCCAGTATATCACTTAATATATCACCGCCATTCAAGTACAACTTACGGGCTATTTGTAGATGAAAAAGAACGACTTACAGCTTAAGCTTGAATTAATAATTGGTTTAAGTATTATAATTGAATAACGACCTCTTTCGCCGGGGGCGATGCCTGGTGAATTAAAATAGTTACGGCCGTTATGTTCAGAAGCGCGTTGAACTGTAATACGCTTACCAAAGAGGTAAGCGCGTGGCCGCAGCCGTACAATTCGGTGATGTGAACTGCCCTCCAAGGGCGAGAGAACTTAGTCGTTCCGAAGCGAAGGCATTGTTCAATGCCACGGCGGAAATGTATCTCCGCGTGAGCGGGGACGAGTTTCTTCGTCGGTGGGACGATGGTCAATATCAGGACGAGTCTGCCTGCACCACCCGCGTAATGCGAGTTGCGGCACTTATCCCATTAGTGCGCAATAGTGCCCGGAAAAACGCCCAAGTCCGCGCTCGATAACTACTTAAATCCTCTTCGCCGTTCCCTTGCCTGCGTAACAAAATGCAGTTTCGCTTATAATTCGGCGGTTCCAAATAAGCCCCATACCCTTACGTTGGTTGAGCCCGTGGCAAGGGTCGTCTCAGAAACTGATGAAGCTTTCAATCTCGCGGTCCAGCATGGCTTCAAGATTCAGGGCGCTGGGAGGGGATATAAGGTAGCAACATTATCCTATCGCTATGCCCTCGAGGATACGGAACAGAATGAGCTTGTACTTTATCATTGGCACCCCGATAGTCGCATTCGGATTCCACACTTGCACGTTCCTTGTGCAGGGAACTTCAGGAGCGAGTTTTTTAAGTGTCACTTGCCCACGGGGCGAATAGCGTTGGAAGATTTCTTGCTCTTCCTTATTGAGGAGTTTGGGATTAGGGCAGTCGGCGGATATAGAAAAATATTAATCGCAAATCGAGAACTCTTTAGGAACCACTGCACTTGGTTCTGGGAGAGCGAATGAACTAAATTCGTTGCCTAAAAACCTCTCGCTCATTTGCCCACAGTGACTTGAGGGTGGGCACTCGCTAGCGCCGGCAGTTCATCCCCCCGCAAATATTTCCCTTTGGCCGCTCTCATCTCCGGCATCGCCGCGTAGGGTTTGCCGTAGTCGTTGTTTGCATTCCAGAATAGAAAACCAATTCCACCATCATTCTTGGCCGTCAACACCTGAGTTTCAATGTACTTGGGAGAATAAGTTCTTGTCCGCCACGCGAAGGCTTGCAGCCAGGGACGAATCACGACTCCGCTCCCCTGAGTGATCTTTTCGAACCGTTCCATGGACTCCCCAATGAAATGTTCAGGCGCGTCCCCCGGACGCGCAATGCCATCCATGCCAAAGAAATGCGACGGATAGATCATGGGCGACAGAACGTCGCAGTATTTCGCCATGCGCACGATATCCTGGCCGGTATGGGCCAAGTCCACCGGGCGCTGCCAGGCCATGATTCCGAAAACATCGAGCGAAAGTAGAACGCCCGTGGGATGAATCTCGCCGTAAGCATGTTTCAGAAAGTCCGCGATTACGTCGGAGCGTTGCCAGTCCGGATGCCTGGTCTGGAAATAAAAGCCGGCGTCTTTCTGGTCGCCTTCCGCGGGAAACCGTACATAGTCGAATTGAATCTCATCGGCGCCCGCTTCCGCCGCCTTCATTGCCAGCGCAATGTCATATTCCTGTACTTTGGGTTGGGACGGATCGGTCCAAACCAGCTTGCCATTCTCTCGCCACGGCTGCCCGGTGCGCTTGGATTTGACCGCCAGCTCCGGGTGCGCAACCACAAGGTGCTCGTCCCGAAAAATGGCGATCCGAGCAATCGCGTGCATGCCTTGCGAGTGCAGGAATTGAGTGAACTTTGGCAAGTCCCTGACCGTAACGTGGTGCGTCCCGGCCAGGGGATTGTCGAATGGAATATTGACGGAGCCATCACTATCCTTCACGTCAAATACGACTGCATTCCCCCCCAATTCTTTCCAGCGGCGGATGATTCGCAGCCCATGATCGCTTCCAGCCATCAAGCCGGTCAAATAGACAGCCCGGACTTCAAAATCCCGCGCCACGGGAACAGATTTTTCGCTGATTGGCCCAGGCAGAATGCCCGGAACAATCACCGATTGGCCCATCTTCAATGAGTTCCGTGAAAGGCCGCCATTCGCTTTTCGAATGGCTTCCATCAGTTCCGTGGATGTCAGGTAAGAAGTTTGCGAAACGAAGTGGTGCGCAAGTGTGGCGACCGTGTCCCCGCGCCGCGCAACGTAAAGGGTTGTGCCGGAAGGACGGACGGAGGAAGCAGGAATGTCGCCCGGTGTTCCTGCCGCCGGGATGGACGGATTCGCAACTTTCACCAGCGACGGCGCAGCTTGGGCTGATGCACTCGGCAGGCTCGCCAAACTCAAAGCGATGGCTGAAAATAGGGTAAATCGGCTCAAAATTTTCTCCGTGAGGAACTTCTTTTTCCTCGTCATGCTATCGCGCAGAGCAGTTCACCGCCAGTTACGTCGGTCCAACGTCACCGGGCGGCATCTTATGTGGCCCGAACCGGAAACCCCGGCCATGCGCAAACTCTTTCTCTTTACACGATTTCCCCTGCAAACGTAAGTATCCCAATCTGGTCGCCGCCCGCATCTAAGTGTTGAAGGGAATGGTTATGAGCACCGAATGGGAAGATGGCGACGGATTTGCACTAGATCATAGCGAACTACCGGTTCAGAGGCGACAAATATTGTCATCTCAGGCCAATATGCCTACCGGTCACTTTTCCCGCCACTCATACAGGGGTCAGGAAAAGAGTTATGAGGGCCCGATTGCTATGAAATCCGCTGCCTGCAACACTCTGGACCCGACCCGTCGCAGCACCGACGCGCGGGAATTCGAAAGCGCCCTCCGGCGGAAGATCGTTGGGCAGGACGCAGCAGTGGAAAATGTCGCGGAAATTTACCAGATGTTTCTGGCTGGCCTGAACCCGCCGGGACGCCCGGTGGGCAATCTGCTGTTTCTTGGCCCCACAGGCTCGGGCAAAACGCGTGTCGTCGAAGCTCTGGCCGAGGCTCTGTTCGGAGATTCCCACGCCTGCATCAAGATTGATTGCGCGGAGTTTCAGCACTCCCACGAAATTGCCAAGCTCATCGGTTCGCCTCCTGGATACCTGGGCCATCGTGAAACGCACCCTTTGCTCACCCAGGAAGCGCTGAACCAGTGGCACACCGATAAACTGAAGCTTTCCATTCTGCTCTTCGACGAAATCGAAAAAGCGTCGGACTCTCTCTGGCAATTACTGCTGGGCATTCTGGATAAGGCGACCTTAACCCTGGGAGACAATCGCCGGGTTGATTTGTCGCAGTGCATCATCATCATGACTTCGAACCTGGGCGCCTGCGAGATGAGCAGCCTGGCCGACGGAGGATTGGGCTTCGCTCCCAAGCCGATGCTGGTTGATTCGAGCTTTGACGAGAAAATCGACCGGACGGCGGTGGAAGCGGCGCGGCGCAAATTCACGCCCGAGTTCATGAACCGCATTGATAAGACTGTGGTGTTCAAGACGCTGCGGCCGGAGCACCTGGAGCAGATTCTGGATATCGAATTGGGCATGGTGCAGCAGCGCATACTCACGTCATCCGCCGCCAGCCAGTTCGTATTCAGCTGCACCTCAGAGGTAAAAGGCTTTTTGCTCCACGAGGGAACGGATCCCAAATATGGCGCGCGTCACCTGAAACGCGCCATTGAACGGAATCTGGTTTTCCCGCTGGCGAACCTTGTCGCCACCGGCCAGGTTCGTCTGGGCGATTTCATCCGCGTGGATATGAATGCGGAGGGTACGCTCGCCTTCGTCAAGGAAGCGGAAGGCACCATGCTTCCCATGATGGCGGAGCGTTTTGGAGCGGCTGCTGGAGGCCCGACGCTGGTAGCCCGGGCATCGAGAACGATTGCGCGAAAAGAATTTGGAGCAAGCCCAATCGCCGAAGCCAAGTAGAGCAGTCGAGGATGATAGCTTTAGTCAAACTGCATAGAATTAGAAGTAGATATCTAAGGTCTTCCATTACTTCACATCCATTGACGTGATGCGGGGTATCTAGCCTCGCTTCACGATTACCGTCGCCAAAAGTCCATTTCATTTCGTTTCGGGATTACTCAGCGTCTTAATATGACGGAAGCAGTACCCTCAAGGAAAACATTTCAGATTCAGCCAGGATTGAGTTAGCCTTATGGCACCTGCGGGAAGCGGTACTTGGACTTTTGGAGCAGAGGCAAACATGTTAAAAGACAAACCGGTTCGCAAGCCCGGACAGGATCTTCGGACGCTGCCAACTTTTACGATTCCAGAGGCCGCCGAGGCTCTCGCCATAAATCGCAGGACTATGTTCTCCTGGTACGGCGGAAACGATCCCGTTCTAAAAGCATCTGGAAGGTTGGGTTCGATTCGTCTGTTGTCGTATCGGGACCTTGAAGAAGCCTACAGGCTTCACCTCCTCCGCCAGAAATACCGGTTCCCTCTTCAATTTCTCCGACAGGCGATGCGAAATGCCCGCAAAATGTTTCATTCGGAACACCCGTTACAGCGAGTCGATGCAGTTAAGGAATGTTTGCGAGACCTCGTTTACGAGAAGCCTAAACGCGGCAACAATCCCCGAACGATCACTTCTCTTGGGCGCGCACCGGGGCAGCAAATGGTGAAAGAGGTAGCGGATCTCTTCAAAGAACGAATAGACCCTGATAAGGCCATTTACCCGTGGCGATTCGCCTCTAAAGATAAGAGTCGCCCGGTGTCCATGAATCCTCGCATAATGTCTGGACGATTGGTGGTCGCCGGCACGCGAATTCCGGTCACGGCCCTCCGGGAAGACAAACGCTCCGGAGCAAAAATTGAAGAGATTGCTAGGAATTACGGCCTCGATCGCGACATCGTCCAAAAAGCATTAACCCACATTGATATACGTCAAAAAGCGGCGTGAAGAATGTGTCTTATTTCTAGATGAGGGCTTTTCAGCCGAATCAGTCGCTATCCGCCTGCGCACGGCTGGCTTCACAGTCCAGAGATTTCCTGAATGGTTCAAAGATGAGGATGGTAACGTGAGGCGCAATGTCGAGGACCCAGAACTGATTCGATTCTGCAACAACAATGGCTGGCTGCTCGTAACAAGGGACCACGAGATGAAAAATACTCATCGTGCGGAAATTAAGCGAACGTCAGTCGCAATACTGGCAACAGCTCACAATAGCTTGGCCGATCAGGATGAGTGGGTGGCGGCCTTGATCAATCTGAAGCACCGTATTCTGCGTGAATTTAAGAAACGAGAACGTCCGTGGTTCGCAGCGTTCAGTCGAACCGCGAAGCTAACAATTGTGACGATTAAATAGATGCGGTTGCTTCTTGGCAATCTTTACCGAATTTATTTTCAATAGAGCCTTAGCCGCCCGCCTTTAATTCCGTAAGGACTTGCCGCGCAATCTCCTTCAGAGTTTCGAAGACGCCGCTTCCCTGGAATGCCACCGCCTCGACTACGGGCTCGTTCTTCTTTTGAAGCTCCTTGGTAAGCGCCTCCACCGATAAGATGTTGGGCAAATCGCGCTTGTTGAGCTGAAGGACGTAGGGAATCTTATTGAAGTCATAACCGTGCTGTTGAAGATTGGCGTTCAGATTTTCCAATGCCTCGACGTTGGCATCCATCCGCTCCTGCTGCGAGTCGGCAACAAACACCAGACCATCCACGCCCCGCAGGATTAATTTTCGGCTGGCGTCATAAAAAACCTGTCCGGGAACGGTGTAAAGGTGGATTCGGGTCTTGAACCCGCGTACCGAACCGAGGTCCAGCGGCAGGAAGTCGAAGAAAAGCGTTCGCTCCGTCTCGGTAGCCAGCGAAATCATCTTTCCTTTTTGCTGTTCCGCTGTCTTTTGATAGATATGTTGCAGATTGGTGGTCTTGCCGCCCAGTCCGGCCCCGTAGTAAACGATTTTGCAATTAATTTCGCGGGCTGCAAAGTTAATGAAACTCAAAGACTTTCCTCAGGCTTGGGCGGGCAGGCATTCCAATCCAACGAAGACTGGCCCAACCACAAAATTGGCTTGGTACTGCTGGTTTTATATCACATAGAGAGCTTTTACTGAGGTTACGGTGGTTACTCTTCGTAGCCAATCGGCTCCGATACGGCTTTAACGGGGTGCGGCCGGCGTTGGATAGTACCCGTCCCGCGCGTATACCTTTACGTCAGGCAGGCTCACCCGCACTTCGATTTCCCGGTAGGCATTGCTGGGACTCGGATGAGCAATGTAACCCAGCGTGTATTCATTCCGTGCCTCGTTCATTACCCGGGCATAGCTGGCCTCAATCCCGCTGCGCGAGAAGTCGGTAAAAATCTCGCCTGCCGTGGCGCTGGCATATTTGGGCAGAATGTCGTTATATCCAAAACCCGGCAAATGGATCCTTTCCAGCTTGTTGTATCCGGGAATCGCCGAACTCGATACTGCAACGCCATAGACCGCAATCCCCCTTGACAGCAGCACCTTAAGAACATCGCGATAACTTGCTGTGCTGCGGTATTCGCGGCCATCGGAAATGATAAAGATAATCTTGCGCCGCGTTCCCTCCCTCCCGCCCAGATCAAGCGCCGCGCGCAGAATCGCGTCGTTCAGCACGTGGGCTTCCCTCGGAGGGGTCATCACGACCGGGACCTGCGGATCCACGGGCCTATTGTTGATTGTGGGACCCTGAGGGCCCATCGGCCCGCTCATAACCGGCGGCCCATTATTCCTGCCGCGCACAGTCTTGAGCTCATTGAGGGACGCCGTCAGTTGTCGGCTGGCGCTGCCAAAATCTGTCTGCCGCGAAACCGCGGAACTATAGGTATAGAGAGAAACTTCGTCGAACGGACTGAGCGCACTTTCGAGCGCCGGGAATGTTTGGTTTATTCGTTGGATAGCCACGTCCGGTAATCCAAGGTCAATGATTACGGCAGCCGACAAGGCCACCGGATCGCTGGTAAAGAAATTCATCGTTTGCTTCTTGCCGTCTTCATAAACCGAAAAATCTCTGGGTAGAAGCCCGTCAATTCGCGTATTGGAGCTGTCAGTCACCCTGACTGGGACGATCACTTCATTGGTCGTGACGACGAATTTGTAGAGTTCGTCCTGGCCGCTGGGCCGTTCCTTCGTCTCTCCGCCCTGGGGCACTGTTTTCACGTTGGGCATCGGAGGCGGAGCTTCCGGATGATTCAGATCCCCCTGGTCCGAAGTCTGATTCGGGGGCTGGTTAGCCGGCGGATTTGCGGCCGCAGGATGGTCTGGCGTCGTCGCGGGGACCGGAGCAGGCGGTTCCGGTTGCGGCGGCCTGACGGCAGAAGGAGCATCAGGAATGTCCTGATTCTGCGCCTTCTGGGCGCGGCAGTTCGGAGCGCAAATAATGCAAAACGTGGCCAGTAAAGCGGCGAGTCCCCGGTTTCGCATGCTTCTTTGCCGCAAAGGCAACCTCTCTGGACGGGAAAATGCGCCCCGCGTGAATAGGATGCTGAATCGGGCCGTTTGGCGCATCTAAGTTTGGTAGAAATAGACTATCAAAAACTGCGAGAGAATACTTTCGATGCCCAAACTGCGCTTCCCCTATCTATTGTGGTCCGTTCTTTTCATCTTGACGTTGCCCATGGGTTCGGTCGCCTACGCGCAAACCGGACCGGATTCACCGCCCGCGCGATCGCGTGAAGCTCAAGACTCCGCCGACCAGAATAAAGATCAGAATGAACCGGTCACAACCTTGAAAGTCAGCGTCAACGTGGTGCAGCTCTTCTTCAACGTTAAGGATAAGCGGGGAGCGCTGATTCCCAACCTCACTAAGCAGGACTTCCAGGTTTTTGAGGATGGCAAGCCCCAGACCATCAAGTATTTCACGCCCGAATCCAACTTGCCGCTCACCCTGGGGATATTAATTGACTCGAGCGGCAGCCAGGTCAATGTTCTGGACATGGAAAAAGAGGTAGGCGGTGCGTTTCTATCGCAAATCATCACCGACAAGGACCTGGCATTTGTCATTGACTTCAACGTCAATGCGGACCTGTTACAGGACTTCACCAGCTCTGTCCATTTGCTGAAGGCAGCGCTGAATAGCGCCCGGATCAATACCGGCGGCGGAGGTGGAGTGATTCCAGGGATGGGCGGAGGTCCGATCCCGACTGGCCCGAACGGACCTAAGGGCACGGTACTCTATGACGCGATCTATCTGGCGTCCCATGATGAACTGGCGCAGCAAGTCGGGCGAAAGGCGATGATCATTCTCACCGATGGCGAGGACGAGGGTAGCCAGTTGAAGATCCAGGATGCCATAGAAGCAGCGCAGAAATCTGACAGCATCGTCTATGTGCTGTTGTGCGCTGATCGTGGTTTTTATGGTTTCGGCGGCTATTCGGGCGAAGGCGAGATGAAAAAGGTCACTCAGCAGACCGGTGGCCGTGTCATAGAAGTGGGAAACAAGCCGGAAAAGCTGAAGGCTGCCTTCGACCAGATCGCAAACGAACTGCGCAGCCAGTACAACATCGGGTACACCCCAACCAATACCGTTAAAGATGGCAGCTTTCGCAAGGTTGAAATCCGCCCCAACAACAAAGACTACAAAATTCAGGCCCGCAGCGGATACTACGCAGTGCCACCGAAAGATTAGAAACTGTGAGCATTAGAAAGGGCGAGCTGCTGGAGCCTTAACATTCCAGCATTTCCCCAAACCACCATCGCAGCCATCCGGCTTGAGCATTACAATTACAACACTCATAAATGCCTTACAGATTTCATCAGCTTCTGAAAAATATCGGGAAGGCGTGTGAGAGTTCCTCACTCACTGAGGCTGAAGTCGAAAAACTGTTCCAACAACACGACTTTTTCCTCGAACTCGGCTACGAAGGCATAGGACGCGACATCCTCGCCCAGCGTTCGCGCTCCAAGAGGCGTTATGACGCCGCGCTGTTAGGTTTCGGCGGTCGAATCCGTACAGTAATTGAATTCAAGAAGCCGAATCTCGATCGGCCGCTGGAAAGCTATTCCGACGACCTTCTCGAAAAGTACGTCCGCCCTCATTCCGCGACCATCGGAGTTCTAACTGACGGCGTCGATCTCGCGCTCTATTTTAAGGTTAATGGTGATTTCGCAAAGCAGTTTGAATTCCGTCTCAGCGAAGTAACGGAAAGCGAAGCCCGAAAACTTGAAGACTCGATCCGCAAACGCAGAGTTGACCTGGAATCGTTGCCCAGCGTCCTGGACTGGCTGAAAGAAAACAGGAAAGGAACGTTGTTGATTTCCGATAGCGAGTCGGAGCCTGCAAAGATCTTTTTCCAGGTTTTTCAACTGCGCCCGGAGTCAGTTTTTGGCCGCCTCGTCTTAAGATTGAAGGAGATTTTGCCCGCCTCGATTGAGGCATCCGGTTTTACCCGCGGATCGTACGAGTTTTGGTTAAAGACATACGCTCGGGAACTGAAATTGCAAGACACACCTCGCAGTTGGCGGGATTTTCTGCTCCTTACCACCGCCGAAGAAATTGCGCGGTTTTCTTTTGCTCTGGAAACCGCCTACACCATTGTTTCTCGCTTGATTTTGGCCAAGGCAGGAGACGATCAGCGCTTTCCGGGCGTGCGGTTTCTTCCGCGCCTGCAAGAGAGCTACAGCGAACTCTCTACTCGAAACAGGCTCAGCGCCGAAAACCATCTGGAAGTCATTGGACGATCATTTCAAAGGGCCGGCGAGACTCTTTTCCATTCGATCTTTTCCCAGGACATCTTCGACTGGTGGTTCGAGACCAAAAATATCGAGAATCGCCTTTTGTGTCTGGCAATCGGCGAAGCCGTTCTCACCATCGTCCAGTTTGACTTCGCCGATCTTTCCGGGGATCTGCTCGGCGAGTTGTATCAGCATTATTTCGACCGCGATACTCGACAGGCCCTCGGAGAGTTCTACACACCCGGCGAAATCATCGAATTCATCCTCGATGAGTGCGGCTACAAAGGCCAGCGCGGGAATCGTTTACTTGACCCTTCTTGTGGTTCTGGTTCGTTTCTAGTGGCCGCTCTTCGGCGCTACCTTGCCCGGAATCAGAACCAGGATAAGGAAGCTCAACTTCGAGACCTGACTGAGGGTTTGCGTATCGTCGGTTTTGACATCAACCCGTTTGCGGTATTGATGTCGCAGGTCAACTATGCCGCGTTAATTTTGCCGCTATATGCGGAGGCCGTGTTTCAAAACCCAGAATTCCGCATTCTTCGTCTTCCTGTGTTCCGCACTGACTCTTTGCGCCTGGAAGAAAGGGAAATTGAAGCGGAGGCCAAGAAGAAGGACGCGCTGACCATCAATCTCCAATTCGAAGAGCGCACGTTAGACGTTAGCGTTTACCTGCCGATTACTGAATCGAAGAAACGGTTTGTGCAGATGCGGATTCGCGTTCCTCGTTTCGCTGACGCGCGCAAGCAGGGATTGGTCGGCAATCTGGAGGAGTATATCGCCGCTTTGAGTCTTGTATTTCAGGCGGCGCGAGACCCGCGACATTCACTGGCCACCTTGCTAAAGAACCGCTTCGCCGGACGTGCGGGCGATCTTGCCACTTACTTGACCGATGTTTTGGATGGTCTTAACGCCACCGTACAAACCCTAAAGGGAAAATACAATGACGGACGATTCCTCAAGACAATTGAGGACCTGGTGCTTGCCGTCTCGCTCAAGCAAGACATGCAGTATGACTACGTCGTTGGTAATCCGCCCTACGTGCGCATCCAGAAGATTCCGCAGCATGTGAAGGAGTATTGGGAAGGCCGATACGAGTGGGCCGACGGCAACTACGACCTTTACATTCCGTTCTTGGAGCGGACCATGCAAGCGGCGGGCCAGGAAGGATGGCTCAACAAGGGCGGCAAGCTGGGCTTCATCACCTCCGACAGATTTCTTAACGTCCACTATGGCGGCAAACTCCGGGAAGAATTACCCAAGAAGCTCAGCATAGATTTGCTGATTGACTTCCGCGACACCCGTGTTTTTGAAGGCGCACTGAATTATCCGGCGGTCCTGATTGGACAGCGAGGGGAAGGAACATCCGGCGATTTGGAAGCAGCTAGGATATTTTCCAGCGATACTCCACTCCCAGAACTGCTGAAGCAATTCAAGGGCCTTCGAAAAAGAGTTGATAGCGAGACCGTCTTGCGAAGTGAGGCGATTGAGGTATTCAGCTACCCGCGCGAGCAGCTTAAAGCTGCCGGTTGGTGGCTCATGCCCAGCGAGGAGCGCGGGGTGTTCAGCAGGTTGATGTCGACTAAAGCACAGCCCCTAATTGAGCTTACAGAAACCCGAAGCGCAGCCTTTCAGGGATACTCCACAAGCGCCGATCCCATATTTATCTTCGACCAGGTCGAAGATTGCGGCCAAACGCTGAAGCTGATGCCTCGCCACGATCCGAAAAACTGCGGATGCGGGACCAAACCTATCGAAATCGAAAAAGAAGCCCTTCGTCCTTTCCTTTTTGGAAAAGACGTTGGACGCTGGTTGATCGACTGGAAGAAAACATGGGTGATGTTTCCTTACGACGTCTACAAAAAACATGAAACTCTCTACGACGAAGTCTCGACTGTCGAAGGGTGGAATCTGATCCCAAGCAAGGACAATATTGATAGGTTCAATTTCGCAAAACCAGACTCAATCACGGAGATAGAAGATCGCTTTCCAAAAGTCTGGAAATATCTAACAAACCATGAAAAGGTTCTACGTGAGCGTGAGCATGACCGCTTTGCAAAAGGGAAACAGGAAGGGTACGGTTGGTATGGGGCCACATATCCGAGAGGTCTCGACTACTACTTTCGCCCCAAGCTGATGCTGCAACTTCTGTCCCGTTACAATTCCGTCGCGTACGATCCCGACGGCAAATTTGTATTCCAAGCCGGCGGCAAAGGGGGCGGAGTTTACGGCGTTGTCCCTACCGAGAAAATAAACCACCGCGCGCTGCAAGGATTCCTGAGTTCTAAGATCGCAGACTTTCTGATCAAACAGGTCAGTTCAGTCTACGGTGGACGTTTCTACTCCTACGCGGATCAATTTTTGAAAGACCTTCCCATTTGCCAGCCTCTTCTAGAAAAGAATTCCCCATCGGCGAAAAATGTTGGCGCGACCGCGACAAATATTTCCGATTTGACCGCGGCTAGACAAAAGCTGCTGCGCAAACTGGCTTCTTTTCCCGAAAGTTTCGCATCCGACCTGTCGAAGTACGAACTGGATACTGTAAAACGCATCTGCGACAAATATCCGCAGACAGAAAATCTGAAGATCGTCCAAGCCGAGGTCCGAACCGAGGAAACTCTGATTGGTTTCGAGGTCCACTACGGCACCCAGGCTCCCTTTGGATTTTCTGACATCGAGCATGCGGAGTGCCTCGCTGAAGGCTTCCGCCAACAAAAGCGACAAAATATCCGAACCAAGGAGGTGCTCAACTGGCATCTTCCGGCCAAAGCTGCCGGATGCAAGAAGCTTCTTGATTTGGTTGCGAAGGCGCGAGCCGAGTTATCTCGTCTGACTGACGAGATCAGTTCGCAAGAAAATCATCTAAACGACGTGGTTAGCGAAACGTACGGATTGACCAAGGATGAACGTAAAGTGATAGACGACTTCCTGGTGCGATACAGCAGTGCCCCCTCAACGCTAGCATCCGAGTTAGTGTTGCCGGAAGACGAACCGGATAACGAGGGAGGCGAGTAAGCATTCGCTTCCGCGCAAGCCCCTTTGGCTTTTGGAATCTCTGCCATCGGGGCGGACCCTCCCTGTTGCATTGGCAGCGACATTCTTCCCCCCACCATTTATACTTCTGTCAGGTAGTGCTTCGCCTCCCAAATAGGAGTTTTCATGGCTTTGCAAAAGACGGACAAGATCTGGCATAACGGCAAACTCATCCGCTGGGAAGACGCCAACATTCATGTGATGTCGCACGTGGTTCACTATGGCTCGTCGGTCTTCGAAGGGGTTCGTTGCTATGAACTTCCCAACGGTCCCGCGATTTTTCGGGCGGAAGAGCACATGCAGCGGCTGCTGGATTCGGCCAAGATCTACCGCATGGATCTCCCATTTTCGCGCCAGGAATTAGTTTCCGCCATGGTCGAAATCGTGAATACGAATGGCGTGTGGCCGTGCTATATCCGGCCGATTGCGTTTCGTGGCTATGGCGATGCCGGAGTAAGCCCGAACAATTGTCCCGTCGAAGTGTACGTCATAAATTATCCGTGGGGAAAATACCTAAGCAAGGATGACCTCGGTGTGGACGTTTGCATTTCTTCATGGACGCGCCTTGCGCCCAACACTCTTCCCGCCATGGCAAAGGCCGGCGCGAACTACATGAATTCGCAATTGATCCGCATGGAAGCGATGGCCAATGGATACGCTGAAGGCATCGCATTGGACGTAAACGGCTACGTCAGCGAAGGTTCGGGAGAAAATGTTTTTGTAGTCCGTAACGGTATTTTGCAGACCGCCCCGCTGGGCAACTCCGTGCTCCCAGGCATCACCCGCGATTCAGTCTTGAGGATCGCCCGCGATCTGGGAATTCCGGTTCAGGAGGCCGGTATCCCGCGCGAGATGTTATATATCGCCGACGAAGCATTCTTCACCGGGACGGCTGCCGAGGTTACGCCTATCCGCTCCGTGGACAAAATCACCGTGGGCAAGGGCGCAGTCGGCCCGATAACGAAGGCTATTCACAAAGAATTCTTCGCCATCGTTCGCGGCGAAAAGCCGGATCGCTTCAACTGGCTTACCCCGGTGCCAGTCGGAAGCAAGCAGCCCGTGGGTGTTTAGGACGTTCAATCCAGTGTTCTGGTTCCGGCCTTGTGCGTCAGGTTCCGCACCAGACGACGTTGACCGGATACTTGCCGAAGGTTTGGTCCGAAGTGAGGATTGTCATCTCCTCGATAATTGCCTGCGCCACGATCAATCGGTCAAAGGGATCCCGGTGATGCATGGGCAGGTCATACACCTTGAGGCTATGTTCTTGCGTGACCGAGAGTGGCCGAATGGTCTGTTCTGCCAATCTTTTGGGAACATAACGTCCGGGAATGTCCGGTAATCGAAATTTTCCTAACTTTGCTTTGATAGCGATCTCCAGGGAACTTACCGCGGACAAATAGACCTCCTCCGCGGCGCTGGAAAGAACCTCCAATCCCATACTGCCGATTCTTTCCGCCGGCCCCACGCTCCAGAGCCACACCATCGTGTCCAACAAGTATTTCATTTCTTCTTCGACCGGACTAACTTCGGAAGCTCGCCACCGTAAAATTCAGCCAGCAAATCGTCGGGAAGGGGGGCGTCAAAATCATCTGCTACCCAAACCCGACCGCGATCCATGCCCAATGGCCGCGTCTTTCCGTGTTTTTTAACCGCGACCAGCTTTGCTACCGGAACACCCGCCCGAGCGATGACAACTTCTTCCCCATCAACGACCTTTCGCAAGAGCCGCGAGAGGTGTGTCTTGGCTTCATGAATGTTGACTTCCATACCTACATGCTGGACTAAGCGAGTGGACTAAGTCAAGCTTGCCTCCCGTAAGTGAGAATTCGCCGAGTTGCGCTAACGCAAGTCCCATTACTTAGGTCATCTTGGGATAAGTCACTTTTGCGTTCATCATACCCATACGGTTTCGGGGGAACGTGTCGGATGAATATTGATGACCTGCTGCGAATTGCGATGGAACGCCGCGCCTCCGACTTGCACCTGAAAGTTGGCAACTATCCCCATCTTCGCATTGATGGCGATCTCATCCCCCTGACCGAGCAATCGCGCGTAAGCGCCGAAGACATGTTGACCATGGCTTTCAGCATGATGTCAGCCCGGCAGAAGCAGAAATTCAAGGAAACCACAGAGATAGACATGGCATACGGCGTGGCCGGATTGGGCCGCTTCCGTGTCAACGTCTTCCAGCAACGCGGCAACGTGGGATTGGTCCTTCGCATGATTCCCACCAAGATCCGCGCTTTGGACGAACTCTACTTGCCCAAGATTGTCGAGCAGATTTGCGATATGCCGCGCGGCTTGATTCTGGTGACCGGAGTGACCGGCTCCGGTAAATCCACCACCTTAGCCGCGATGATTGACAGAATTAATTCCACCAAAGCCGAGCACATCATTACCATCGAAGACCCGATCGAATTTCTGCATCGCGACAAAAAAGGTTATGTAAACCAACGCGAAATCGAAGTGGACACGCCTTCATTTTCCGCCGCGCTCCGGGCTTCGCTTCGCCAGGATCCCGACGTCATCCTGGTCGGCGAAATGCGCGACATTGAAACCATCGGTACCGCCATCCACGCCGCGGAAACCGGACATATGGTCTTCTCCACGTTACACACCCTGGACGCGGTTGAAACCATCAACCGTATCATCGCGGTCTTTCCGCCTCCCGAACAGAAGCAGATTCGCTTGCAACTGGCGGCTGTCTTGCGAGCGGTCATCAGCCAGCGCCTTGTGAAACGGTGCGATGGCGACGGGCGCGTACCCGCAGTCGAAGTAATGATTAATACCGCCTACATTCGTGAATGTATCCTCGTGCCTGAGAAAACTCGGGCTGTCCGAGACGCCATTTCTGCCGGAACATCCCAATACGGAATGCAAACCTTCGATCAATCTTTATGGGATTTGTTCCAGGCCGGACTCATCAACTACGAAACGGCCCTGGAAAACGCCTCCAATGCCGACGACTTCAAGCTCCGTATGCAGGGTATCTCTTCATCCAGCGACATGTCGCGAAATTCCATGCAAGCGGCAGGATTCGGCAATCGCTAATCTACTGTTTCCTCCAAAATAACGTACAGTTCAATAACGCTTATGTGGGACTCGCGCGTCGCGGCTGTTCTTTGTCTTATCGCCGTTCGTACTACGGCGAAGATCCCGATTCGCCGAAGCTACATAGGAATCTCAAGGCAACTCTCCGCCTCAGCCTGTTGCCAGTCAGCCCGGTGAAGTCCTCTACGCGAACATGCAGCACGGGGCGCCCATGGCCCATGATGTGTTTTTCAGCGTTCATATCCATCCTGTTGCGCCTGCCGCAATGGCGGGGCTCGGAGCTGGCGCAGGCCCTCGTCCCGGAACAGCAGGGCGATTCCGTTTACAATTGATTTATGGCAAATCTGACATTGGTTTATGGATTGCGGCTCTTACCCTCGGAAGAGGTCGCAGAAGTGGGCGATGCGACGCTGAAATTGAAGAACGGCAATGAGGCTCACGTCACGATGCACGTGCTGGAGGGCAGCAAGAAGGAAATCGAAAAGCAGCTGAAGAACAGTTTGGACGCGTTTTTTGACTTTTATCCAGAGATTTGAAGACGGGAAAATTTGAAGACCGGAAATTTGAGCTCCCGAATTTTGACGACCGGAACGCTAAAAGTTCGAGCAACCGCATTTGAATATCATTGTTCTCGCACGGCATCCATATAATGCACCGTAGTTACCCTGGGTTATGGTTTCCCGCTACCGCTATTACCGCCTCCGCCTGAGCGAGGCAGGCCTGCTGCCCAAGAGCAGGCTTGCGCAAATCGCGTGGTACGTGCTGGGGCTGGCGATATTTCTATTCGCGCTGCAACGGATACTGGGGCGATTTCGGTCGTCCTATGGAGCCGGCCTGGGCGGCTGGGTAACTTTTCTCAGCGTGGTGGTAATCGCCCTGTTTGGATTTCTAGGCTTTCGTTGGGCGAAAGGGAAAATGCTGTGGCGGCTGCGCAACCGGCTGATCGTCACTTACGTATTCATCGGGGTAATCCCGGTGGTATTGCTGGTGGTGCTGACGGTCGGATGCTTGTATCTGTTTGCGGGACAGTTCGCGACATTTATCGTTACCTCGAAGCTGAATTCCGAATTGCGCGGCCTTGAGGCCGCCAATTCTGCCATTGCGCATGAACTGGCGGAGCAGGTCGAGCGGGGAGGAGCGATCGAAACGACGCCCCTGGAGAGCCTGAGGCAGACCCACAGTTCATGGGCCGGACGCCATGTTTATGTATGGTTGAACGGCAAATTGATTCTCAGCAATTCGCCGCGAGGCATACCCTCCACTCCCACGCCGCTTCCGAATTATTTGAATGCGGCGTTTTGCGACGTGGTCCGGCATCATGACAGACTATCGCTGAGAGCGGCCGAAACCATTGCATCCCCCCGCGGCGCTTTGACGGTAGTCACCAGCGAACCCATGGACGGGAAACTTTTGCAGGAATTATCCGCCGGCCTTGGGGAAATCACCCTGTATGCCTCCGGGTTCACGCTGCGAAAAGTTGAAAACAA
Source organism: Terriglobales bacterium (assembly GCA_050746185.1). Lineage (GTDB taxonomy): Bacteria > Acidobacteriota > Terriglobia > Terriglobales > Acidobacteriaceae > PALSA-188. Next base: position 211,901 of record JBOGLA010000042.1, read on the forward strand.
CTACGAGCTCGATACCGGGAATAACCTGCTGCCGACGATTACAACGGGGAGTGTTCCGCCTGCAACGCGGGCCTTGGACAAGCAGGTAAGCTTCGCCACCGCCATCCGGGTCGTGGACTGGGAGAAGGGGGACAGCAACAATCCCGCGGCAATCAGCGTGCAGACCCGGCTTTCGACACTCTACGCGAGTTTGTTTGGGGCTTTGGGGGAGTTTGCGCCAGCCATCGAATATAGTCTGCTGGTGGTTGCGGTCGTGTTTGCGCTGCTGGAACTGGCGGCGCTGCTGATCAGCTACCGGCTCACGCGATCAGTCACGGGCGCGGTGGCGCAGCTCTATAACGCCACACAGCACATCAATCGAGGCGATTTCAGCCACCGGATACCGGTGAGGTCCAGCGACCAACTGGCCGCTCTGGCAAATTCCTTCAATTCGATGACTACATCGCTCGAGCAATTAATCCGCGAGCAGAAGGAAAAGCAGAGGCTGGAAAATGAACTGGTGATCGCGCAGGAAGTCCAGGCGCAGCTTTTTCCGCGGCAGATCGCGCAACTGGCCTCCCTCGAAGTCCACGGCTTCTGCCGTCCGGCGCGGACCGTGAGCGGGGATTATTACGATTTTCTCAAACTGGATTCTGACAGGCTTCTGCTGGCGATGGGCGACATCAGCGGAAAGGGAATTTCGGCGGCGCTCTTGATGGCGACCATCCATTCCGCGGTGCGGGCATACAGCCTCGAAGACATTCCCATTTTGCGGGAGCCGGTGACGGTCGGCGGACGGGGATCAGGCATGGATCTTGGATCGGACTTGCAGGGACAAGGCGAGGAGGTTTCTCCGGCCACGCTGCTTACCCTGCTCAATCATCAGCTTTACCAGAGCACGCCGATGGAGAAATATGCGACGTTGTTCCTGGCAATTTATGACGGCGAGGAACGAAGATTGAGGTACAGCAATGGAGGGCATCTTCCGCCGATTATTTTGAGCGAGCAAGGCTCGGTGCGGAAAATGGACCTTGGCGGAACCGTGGTGGGAATGTTCGAGCGCGTGGATTACGAGGAGGGTGCCGCCCAGCTTCGGCGCGGCGATATTTTCATTGCGTACAGTGACGGAATTACTGAGCCGGAGAATGAGTTTGGCGAATTCGGCGAAGACCGTTTGATTGACCTGGTGCAGGAGAACCGGGATTTGCCTCTGGAACGAATCACGGAGATTGTTACCGCGTCAGTGGATGACTGGATCGGCGATCACGAGCAGCCGGATGATGTGACCCTGGTGCTGGCGAGAGCGCGGTAATTCATTGCGGTAACCGGGAGAGATTGCCTAGCAGGCCCCCGCTCTCTTTTCTCGAAGTAGGCGTTCGCTTTGCTCGGCGGCTTCTTTTACCAGGATTCCCATTTTTGGGTGCGTCGGCTCGAGGTCAACCGTGATGCCATATTCGCGGAGGGTCTCCGACGTTACCGGGCCGATGGACGCGATCATTGCGCGATTCAAATTTCGAACCAGATCGTCACGCAGTTTCAACTCCTCGGCGATTTGGAAAAGATGAACGATCTGCACTGATGAAGTGAAGAGCGCGGCGTCAATTTCATTGCGAGCGATGGCAAAAATGGCTTCGCGAAGCGGAGTCACGTCCTCGGGCAATGACCACTGATAGACGTGGACGGGAATGACTTCGGCGCCCCGGTCGCGGAGTCCAGCGTAAAGTTCGGGGCTGGGAACCCCATGCTCCTGGACAGCGATTCTTTTGCCTCGCAAAGGAACCTTGTCGGGGTTTTGATCGAGGACCTGCAAAATTTCGCGCCATGTGTTGGGCTCGGGAACAGCTAACGTGACCGGAACGCCTAACTCCCGCAGTGCGGCAATTGGCTTGGGTCCGCGGGCCACGACATTGGTGCGGCCGAGCGCCGCGGCGAATTGCGCCCGGGAGCAGACCGGTTCGACGGCCTGGACGAGAGCCCGTGTGCCAACCCCGGTCATGAAGATGACCGCGGCAAACTGATCTTGCAGCAGACTTGCAGCGAAGTTTAGTTCTTCGGGATTGGAATCCGGGACTTCGCGAGTGGAAGGCGCGACGGTAGGCCGGCCTCCGTTATTTATGATTAATTGAGCGATTTCTTTCGACCGCCTGCTTTCGAGAGACAACACACGAATATTGTTGAAGCCGACGTTTGGCACAGGTTCTCCTTGGGAAGACCTAATTCGGTTTGGCCCGGGTCAACTGAGGAATTTTCAAACCGGTTCTCAGTTTCGAGTTTCTGGTTCTCAGTTCTGTCAAATTCGCCTGGGAACCTACTTCCTACCTAACTCGCCGAATTAACAGGCTTTTAACCGACAGGCCTTCCATGATATAACCGCCCCTAAGCGGTTTCATCGGACTTGTAAGGAGAAATATATCGCGGACCTGGCATTTGCCGACAAGAATGGTCAGGGGCGAGGAGGTTTTGTGTCCGAAGCACGGACGGGAAAAAGATTCCCTTTAGAATTGCCGATCAAGATTCACCGGACCGAGGAGAGCGGAGATCACGCCGGCATGACCGGGAATCTCAGCGCCGCGGGAGTTTATATTCGAGCCGACGCCAATCTGGAAGTGGGATCCAACGTGGAGTTTGAGATTTCGTTGCCGCCCGAAGTTACCGGCGCAAAGGAACCGGTGATGGTGCAATGCCGCGGCCGCGTAGTGAGGACCGACGAACCGGCGAGCGGAGGAAAATCCCCCGAAGCCCGCGGCGTCGCCTGTGTCATTGATACGTACGATTTCGTTCGTCACGAGTGAGGAGCTGAAGCGATGCTCAAACTGATTCTGGCCGATAACCAGGCAATCTTTCGCGCGGGTATCGCCAAAGTGCTGGCGGTCGAAGATGAAATGCGCATAGTAGCCCAGGCGCAGACGCAGGAACAGATGTTCATGGCGCTGGATAAGTTCCGCGCCGCGGTGCTGATTGTGGCGGGCGGATTCCATTCCGACTTCCCCGGCATTATCGCAGCGGCGGCCAAGGCGAAGACCCGGGTCGTCGTACTGGCCGACACGGGAGAGAGCGCGCAACGCTATATGGGCGCGGGATCGAATGGGGTCGTCTATCGCAACGTAACCAGCGCGGCGCTGGTGGATTGCGTCCGCAAAGTGGCCCGCGGGGAAAACTGGGTGCAGGACATCGCAGTGCCCAGCGAGTTGACGGAAAACGATATGGTCGGATTGCGGGTGCGTGATCGCCTGACCGCGAAAGAACTCCGCATCGTGGCGTTGATCGTTCAGGGATACAAGAACAAAGAGATTGCGACGCAGCTGGGGACGACCGAACAGGTGATCAAGAATTATCTACGCAATGTTTACGACAAGATCGGCGTGTCGGATCGCCTGGAGTTGGCGCTGTTCACCATCCATCATCGAATATTGAACGAGGCCGCAGCGGCCACGACCGCGGCGGCAATGCCTCAGCCGGGCCACGGCATTGGGGTGCCCTCGTAGGAAAATTATTTTCCCTGTGAAAAGCCGCCTTGCAAAGGCGGCTTTTTTGCGTACCGGCAGCGTGTATGATTTTCTTCAGCGCCCGCAGCGGGCACGCATCTCAGTTGCGGCGAGTTGACATGCTCACTCAGGAACATTCGACCGCTGAAGAATCCGCGAAGCTGCTCGAAACTCCGCTGACCAGGGCCGCCGCCTGCGAGCTCATTGGTTGTAGTGACGATTATCTTCCCGCGCTCCTCGCAGCCGCCCTGGAAGCGAAACAGCGATTCAAGCCTGGCATCATCACCTATTCTCGAAAAGTTTTTCTTCCTTTGACAAACCTGTGCCGCGATTATTGCGGATATTGCACATTCCGCCGCGATCCGGGCCAACCCGGCGCTCATACCATGACTCCCGAAGAAGTACTGGCCGTTGCCCGTGCCGGCCAGAAGATGGGTTGCACAGAAGCTCTCTTCAGCCTCGGCGATAAACCAGAGCTGATTTTCCCGGAGATGCGCGCAACCCTATTGGCTTTGGGTTACAAGTCCACCTTGCAATATCTCGAAGCGATGTGCGACTTGGTGTTGCGCGAGACAAGTTTGCTGCCCCACCCAAATCCCGGACTGCTCAGTTCGGAATGGATCGCCCGTCTTGCGGCCGTTTCGCCCAGCATGGGCCTCATGCTGGAGAGCACGAACGATTCGCTGTTGCAGTCCGGCGGCCCACATTTCAACGCGCCTGACAAACTTCCGTCCAAGCGTTTGCGGATGATCGAAGAAGCCGGGAAGCGGAAGGTTCCGTTCACCACCGGCTTGCTGATTGGAATTGGAGAATCGCCCGCGGACCGGGTGGACACGCTGCTCGCGATTCGAGACCTTCACCGTCGCTACGGACATATTCAGGAGGTTATCGTTCAAAACTTCCGAGCCAAATCCGATATTCCGATGCGGCATTGTCCCGAGCCTTCGCAGGGCGAAATGTTGCGCACGGTTGCGGTCGCGCGTTTGCTTATGCCCGGCATGAATATTCAGGCGCCGCCGAATTTATCGGCGCCATATTACGACGACCTGCTGGATGCGGGCATCAACGACTGGGGAGGAATATCGCCGTTGACGCCCGATTTTATAAACCCGGAAAAGCCGTGGCCTCACCTCGAGCAATTGAAGTCGCGAACGGAAGCGAAAGGCTACGAGCTGCGGCAGCGGCTTCCCGTATATCCGGAATTCCTGCCGGCGGCGGCCGTGCGGCCCGGCTTGCTTCGCGACCGGGTCATGGCCGCAGCCGGTGCAGATGGGTTCGCCCGGAGCGCGGCATGATCACTGTGCTCACCGGCGGCACTGGCGGAGCCAAGTTTGTGGACGGACTGCGGCAAGTCATGCCGCCCGGGGAACTCACGATCATCGTTAACACGGGTGATGATTTGCGCATGTGGGGGCTTTCCGTATCGCCGGATGTTGACTCGATTCTTTATGTGCTGGCCGGCCTGCTGAGCCGGGAACGCGGATGGGGCTTCCAGGGCGACACATTCTTTTGTTTGCAGACGATGGCAAATTTAGGCGAGGACGCATGGTTCAAGATAGGAGACCGCGACCTCGCCGTTCATATACTTCGCTCCAAATTATTAGCGGAAGGCAGGACGCTCACTGAGACGACTGCGGAGATTGCTGCGAAGATGGGAATCAAGGCGCGTGTTCTTCCCATGAGTAATAACCGGGTTGAAACCAGGATTCGCACCTCATCGGGTGAACTTAGCTTTGAGGAATATTTTGTGAAGCGCCGTTATCGGGATGATGTCTTGACAGTCCGATTTGAAGGAGCGGATAAAGCAGCCCCGGCTCCCGGCGTGCTGGAGGCGATCTTTTCTGCTGACGTAGTGTTACTGGCGCCGAGCAATCCCGTTACCAGCATTGGCCCAATCCTCGCTCTCACGCAGATCAGGAACGCATTGCGAGAGACTTCGGCACAAGTTGTGGCTGTAAGCCCGATTATTGGCGATGCCGCGGTTTCCGGGCCTGCCGCGAACCTCATGATGGCGCAAGGATTTCCGGTTTCCATTGATGGCATCGCGCATGCTTACCAGGATTTTCTGGATGTTCTAGTCGTGCACACGACGGATGCCGAAAGGGGTAAGCGGCTGGAGCGTCCCGGGCTGAGAGTGCACTCAACCAATACGCTGATGCGAACCGACGCCGACAAGGCGAATCTCGCCCGCGAGGTGCTGGCGCAGATTTCGCTTGACCAGGCCTCCGTTTACGCCGGATCGAATCAGCGATGATTCTGATTCCGGTCAAGAACCTGAGCCATGCCAAGCAGCGGTTAGCTCCCCTGCTCGATCAACGGGCGCGCACCGAGTTGGCGCAGGCCATGCTCACCGATGTGCTCGATGCGGTATGTTCTGTGCCGAATCGTCCTCCAGTGAGCGTGGTTACGAACGATTCTTTCGCTCTTGGACTGGCTCGCGATTTTGATTGTGAGGTGATTTCGGATATTGGCGCACAGAACGAAACCGAAGCAATAGAGATGGCGACGCGGTCGTGCGAAGAGCGCGGAATCGCGTTTACGCTGGTGATTCCGGCAGATATCCCGCTCGTCACCGCTGCGGAACTGGAATTGGTTCTTCGATCCGCGCCGAAGGAAGGCTCGGTGCTGGTTCCATCTTCAGACAAGCGCGGGACGAACGCGGCGTACCGCAGTCCCTGCGGACTATTCCCATTACGTTTTGGCGATGATAGTTTCAAGCCTCACCTGGCAGCCGCAGAGGCCACAGGAAAGCCTTGCGTAGTACTACCGCTGAACGCGATTGGCCTTGATGTTGATACATCTGCCGACCTGCAACGGCTTTGCGTGACCCCCGGCCAAACCAGATCGCAACTGTTGGCGCGCCGATGGAATTTGAGTACGCTTTCTCTGGCAACAAATGAAAGTGCCCGATGAAATCGCTGACCCAATCCGGCGAAATTCGCATCATTCCCATTCCGCTGGATGGCGAAATTCGGGCAGGCGATTCGGTCACAGGAAAACTTTTGCAGGCGATGAAACATCGTAAGCTGGCACTGAAGGCGGGCGACATTCTGATCGTCAAGCACAAAATCGTCTCAAAGGCTGAAGGCCGCACGGTGCAATTGGAAAGCGTGAAGCCGTCGCGGCAATCACGCGCGTGGTCCGGAAAGTACAATCTCGACCCGCGAGTAATTGAGGTTGCCATCTCTCAAAGCAAGCGAATTGTGCGCCGCAAGCGAGGGGTGCTGATTACCGAGACACAACATGGATTGGTATGCGCCAATAGCGGCGTGGACGTTTCCAACGTTGATGGAGGCCGCAATGCACTTCTTCTTCCCCGCGATCCAGACCGGTCGGCCGCGATCATTCAGCGCGAATTACGGAAATCACTTCGGACATCCATTCCGGTGATCATTACCGATAGTTTTGGCCGGCCGTGGCGCGAGGGGCTGACGGAGGTGGCGATCGGAATCGCCGGCATGAAGCCCATGCGCGATTACCGCCGGCAACGCGACTCGCACAAGTATGTGTTGCAGGCGAGCGTGGAGGCAGTCGCCGACGAACTGGCTTGCGCCGCAGGCCTGGCATGTGGAAAGCTGTCTCGTACGCCGGCGTGCATCATTCGCGGCTTCCGTTATGAGAGAGGGCGAGGACGGGCGCGTGATTTGATTCGCCCGGCGGCCAACGACTTGTTTCGATAGTATTTGTGCAGGGAAAAAAGTCATGCATCGAGAACTGACACAATCCGAACTGGAAAATTTCCCGTCTCTTGAGTGGTCAAGCATCGCTCCCCGAATGAGCCGGGAGTCACTCGCGGCGGTCGAACAGGTTCTGCAAAGCCTGGACGGCACCGTGCTTTCCCGCGAACAGTCTCTGACGCTGGCGAATGCCGAAGGCGACGATCTCCTGGGTTTGCTGGCAGCGGCAGATATTTTGCGCTCCGAGCTTGTGGGAAACATTGTCACCTACGTGGTGAATCGCAATATTAACTTCACCAATATTTGCTTTGTCGGATGCAAGTTCTGCGCCTTCAGCCGAGGACCGCGAGAGTCCGACACGTACTTTCTCAGCCCGGAAGAGGTTGCGCGCAAAGCGGTCGAAGCCGCCGAACTTGGAGCGAGCGAGGTTTGCATCCAGGGGGGACTGCCGCACGGGCTGCCACGTTTCTATTATCGCGACATCTTGCGCGCGGTAAAAAAGGCCGTTCCCGCGATGCACATTCACGCCTTTTCGCCGATGGAAATCGTTTACGGCGTCGAACTCACCGGCATGCCTTTGGCCGATTACCTCACCATGCTGAAAGACAACGGACTCGGCACGCTGCCCGGCACTGCGGCTGAAATCCTCGATGACGACGTGCGCTTCGTGCTTTCACGCAACAAACTTTCCACCGCGCAATGGAAGGAAGTGATTCGCACCGCGCACCAGCGCGGAATCCGCACTACCTCAACTCTGATGTATGGTCACGTGGAGACCTATGAGCACTGGGTCAATCAGTTGCTTCTCTTGCGTGAAATCCAACAACAGACCGGCGGCTTCACGGAGTTTGTTCCGCTTGGCTTCGTGCATCAGAACACGCTGCTTTTCCATCAGGGTCTTTCCCGGCCCGGCCCAACGTTGGCCGAACATCTCAAGATCCATGCGCTGGCGCGGGTCTTACTGGCGGGTTCAATAAACAACGTGCAAGTGTCATGGGTAAAGCTGAACCGCCGTCTTTCACAGCTCTGCCTGCATGCCGGAGCCAACGACTACGGCGGAACTCTGATGGAAGAGAACATTTCGCGCGAAGCCGGGGCCACTGCCGGGCAATATACGAGCCCTGAAGACTTTCAATCTCTCATAATGGAAATAGGTCGCATTCCCGCCGAACGAAACACGGTTTACACTCGAATCAAAATTAAGACTCCCTGTGAGTCATTTTCGCCGGATCAAAGCCTGGAGCCGAGTTTCGCGTGAGTCGCGCCATTGCGATCCTTGGCGGCACGGGACCGGAGGGTTTCGGCCTCGCCCTGCGCTGGGTGCGTGCCGGCGAGACCGTGATCATCGGCTCCCGCAATGCGCAGCGAGCGCAAAACTCTGCTGAGAAGATTAAGCGGCTCGTGGGAGAAGACGCCAAAGTCTCCGGCGAGGAAAACGCTTCAGCCTGTAGCCACGCAGAAATTCTGATCTTGACCATTCCGTTCGAAGGTCACGCCACCCTGCTCAGGGAAATCAAACCCTCCATTCGTCCCGGCACGATTGTTGTTGATACCACGGTTCCATTGGCGGCCAGCGTGGGCGGCCGGGCCTCGCGCACTCTGGGCGTCTGGCAAGGATCTGCGGCCCAACAGTGCGCTGAACTGGTTCCCGCCGGCATCGCGGTGGTAGCGGCTCTTCACCACGCATCTTCCGATCTGCTGAATTCCGATCAGCCGGTGGATTGCGATGTGATTGTTTGCGGAGATGATCCCGCTTCGAATAAAGAAATCCAATCCCTCGCCGTCAAAATTCCGGGAGTGAGAGCCATAGATGGCGGGAAGCTGGAAAATGCCCGCATCCTTGAGCAAATCACGGCGCTGCTGATTGGGCTGAATATCCGGCACAAAGGGCACTCCGGAATTCGCATTACCGGCCTGCCCGACGCGGCGTATCATCTCTGAATCTTATCTGAATCTTAGGCCCGGCCAGTCACGACCCGCATGAACGAATCTCCAGGCGACAAGAGTAGAGCGAACGCCGCACCCATCGCGGCTGTTCAATTTCGTGATGTGTCTTATCGCCTGCCGAATGGCCGCGCGCTTCTGCACCAATTGAGTCTCGAAGTGAAGCGCGGCGAGACCATGGTATTGCTGGGCCGAAGCGGTTCCGGCAAAACGACGACGCTCAAACTAATCAACTCTCTTCTAGCGGTGAGCGGCGGAGACCTTCAAGTAGAAGGCCGGTCTCTGCGCGAATGGGACGTAATTTCCTTGCGCCGCCGTATTGGGTATGTGATTCAGGACGTGGGACTGTTCCCTCACTTCACCATCCGAAAAAATATTGGGCTGGTTCCAAGCATTGAAGGATGGGCGCCCGACCGCATTCATCAGCGGGTGGATGAACTGATGCGGCTCGTCGGATTAGACTCGCAAATTGCCTCCCGCTATCCGCATGAGCTTTCCGGCGGCCAGCGGCAAAGAGCCGGCGTCGCGCGGGCGCTTGCTGCCGATCCTCCAATTCTGCTGATGGACGAACCTTTCGGTGCCCTTGATCCCCTGACCCGCGTCGAGTTGCAGCGGGAATTTCTGGACCTGCAATCCCGGCTCAAAAAGTCAGTTGTGTTTGTGACCCATGATTTGCGGGAAGCATTGTTGTTGGCAGACCGGATCGCGCTGCTGGATGCGGGAAGGCTCGTAACGATCCTTACTCCCGGCGAATTTACGAAATCCGAGGAGCCGTTGGTGTCGGCATACGTCGCGGCTTTTTCAGGAGACGTAAGAAGGAACCACAAGGAGCGCCCGTGAGCCTGTGGCAATTTATGGTTGAGAACCGCGTCGAGGTGGTGCAGCTCACCCTCGAGCACCTCTGGATGGTGGGTTGCTCGACGCTGCTTGCGGTGATTGTCGGAATCCCGCTGGGCATTCTGATTACGCGCTGGCCTCGCCTCAACAAGCCGGTGCTGGGCGCCGCAAATATTATTCAAACCATCCCCAGCCTTGCATTGTTTGGATTTCTTTTGCCCGCGCCCTGGATCGGCGCCCGGGCCACCCGGCTCGCGATCCTCGCATTGGCGCTCTATGCCCTGCTGCCGCTGATTCGGAATACTTATGCAGGAATCAAAGGGGTGGATCGCTCGGTAATCGAAGCGGGACGCGGGATGGGAATGACCAGTTCCCAGCTCTTATGGCAAGTCGAACTTCCGCTGGCTTCGAGCGTGATCATCGCCGGGGTGCGTGTGGCGACGGTAATCTCGGTTGGCCTGGCAACGATTGCCGCGGCCATCGGCGCCGGTGGGCTTGGCGAATATATTTTTCGCGGCCTTGCCATGGTGAATAATCAGGTCATCCTGGCGGGCGCGATCCCGGCAGCAATCATGGCGCTGTTGGCCGACGTAGGTTTTGGCTGGCTGGAGAAGCGGTTCAAGCGGCCATGAAGACAGTGAATGCGCCGCTGATCGCATGGGCCGATCGCGTGGATCAGCAGCCATTTATCTTCAGAGCCGGGGCCGTCAGCTCACTGCGTCTGCCATCCTGGCCGCGTCCACCGCCGCCCTCACATCGTGAGTTCGAATCAGGTGCGCCCCTTTGAGGATTGCAGCTGTTTCCGCCGCTACCGTTCCGTAGAGCCTGTCTGCAACGGCGGCGTCTTTCCCATGAAACGCGATGGCCCGCCCGACGAACGACTTTCGCGACACTCCCACCGCCAGGGGATAACGCAGCTGGTGAAATTCATCGAAGCGTTTCATAAGCGGATAATTCTCCTCGAGGCGCTTGCCGAATCCAAACCCCGGATCAAGCACAATGCGCTCGCGCCTCACGCCTGCCATCAGGGCAACATCCACCCACTCCCTGAGCTCGCGCTTTACCTGCACAACGATGTCGCTCGCCGGAGGCAGGGCGCGCCACTCGTCGGGCCGTCCTCGGGCGTGCGTCAGAATCGCCCCGCATTTCAATTCGGCCAGCGTCTTCACCATTGCCGGATCCCAGCGAAATCCGCTGACGTCATTCACAATTTCGGCCCCGGCCTCCGCCGCCTTGCGGGCCACCGCCGCTTTATAAGTATCCACCGAGATCACACATTCAGGGCGCGCTTGCTTAAGCGCGACAATCACCGGAATCACCCGTTCGAGCTCTTCAGCGGCGGTCACGGCTGGCTTGTTTGGAGTAGATTTTTCGTCGAGCGAATTTGTCGCGGAGGCTCCTGGCGTCAAGCCCACCATCGCCCCTGGCCGTGTGGACTCACCACCAATATCAACGATGTCCGCGCCATCGTTGAGCAACTTGAGCGCGTAATCCACGGCACGACCGGAATCGAAATGCAGTCCTCCATCCGAAAATGAATCCGGGGTGACATTCACGACTCCCATCACCAGCGTCCGCTTCCCCAGAGCTAATGACCGCTCGCCGATATTCCACTCAAAAATCGGTCGCATGGGTGCGATTCTAACGCGTCATGCCTGCTTAATCCCCGCCACGCACATCATTCGGCCGGTCACTCCCTTTTCCGCGCGATGTGAGAAAAGCAAGTCAACGTGACATGCCGTGCAGAGTGAAGACGCGCCGATATTTCGCGGAGAGACTCCGGCTGCAATAAGCTGGCAGCGGTTCGCCTCGCAAAGGTCCAGGAAAATCCTGGTCAGTTCATCGCCATGTCCCGGCGGGCGAGCATTTAAAAAGAGCAAAGGATACTTTTCTCGCATCGAGTCCGATTCTTTCGTCTCGTGAAACAGATCGTCGGCGTACGCGAACCGCGACTCGAACTTCTGACGCACCTCCTGCCCAACCTGATAGCAGCATCTTCCAATGCCCGGCCCGATCGCAGCCTTTATGTCGCGCGGCATGGTTCCAAACCAGCGCCGCATTTCGCCGACGCCCTTCTCCACGATTCGGCTTAGCGTTCCCCGCCAGCCCGCGTGAAAGACCCCGACCACTCTTCGTTTGCGATCCACCAGAATGACCGGAATGCAGTCCGCCGCCTGAACTCCGAGGAGCAGGTGCGGAATGCGAGTGATCAGCCCATCACCCGCCAATTGCGTAGCCGGCATTTCGGAGACGCAGTGAATGACATCCGAATGAATTTGCCGCAGCGTCACCAATGGCCACGACTTGCGGCCATCCCTCGCGCCGATGGCCTTAAGAAATGCAGCCCGGTTGCGTTCGACCGCCGGTCGCGAATCTTCTTTGGTGAAGCCCAGATTCAGCGCTCTTCCGCCATAAGCTCGGGAAAATCCGCCGAGGCGCGTGCTGAAACCATGCGCCAGCCACGGAATCCTGGCAAGCGAATCGTCGCGTAAAACCGTGATCTGCGTTTTCGAAGCCATGCCAGCCACGCAACCATACTAGCTCTTCCTCTTTTTCGCAGTCTGCTTGGCCGTTTCAATTCCCTTAATTGAATGCGAGCATTGCTGAAAACCGTGCCCTCAACGACCGCTTTTGCCTCCCTCAGGACTATTCGCGGGCAAGAAAAGAACCGCGTGCGACATCCAAACTGAGCCATCCTTCAGGCAGCGCACCTCGCATACGCGATATAATGCACCGCGCGACAACAGTCCTGAAATAGCAATTCCATTTTTATTTAGGAGCAGAGATGCGTTCAATTGCAGCAGCTTTCTCGATTTGGATTGGAATGATGATCGTGTTCATCGCTCTACCGACTATTGCTCAACAGACCACCGCGCCGACCTCACAGCAGGCTCCAGCGGCGAAGAGCAAGAAAAAGAAGGTGAAAACTGAGCAACCGCCGGCGAGGGCCGAGGAAAAGACTTCACCGCAATCCACCGAACCCGGCCCGACGAAGCCCGCGGAGGAACGGAAGTCCGAAGCTTCGAAGGAATCCTCCAGCGACAAGGACAAAGACAAAGAGAAAGAGAAAGAAGAGCACTTCGATCTCGCCGAAGTCGCTCCGGTGGTGACGCATCACCAGATCACGGTGGATGGCAAACTGCTGAAATACACTGCCGCCGCGGGACGGCTGCCCATCAAGCGCGGCGACGGGAAGATCGAAGCCGAAATGTTTTTTGTCGCGTACACGCTCGATGGCCAGAATGCGGCAAACCGTCCGCTGACGTTCGCTTTCAACGGCGGACCCGGTTCGGCCTCCATCTGGCTTCACATGGGGGCGCTGGGGCCGAAACGCGCCGTGATGACTCCGGAAGGCTTTCTGCCGCCCGCTCCTTACCGCTTCGTTGACAATCCATATACTCTGCTCGACAAGAGTGATCTGGTGCTCGTGGACGCCATCGGCACAGGCTTCAGCCGCGCCGGAAGCATTCAGGAATCGAAGAAATTCTGGAGCGTCAAGGGCGACATCGAATCGTTCGGTGAATTCATTCGCCTCTACATTTCGCGCTACGAACGTTGGGGATCGCCGCTCTTCTTATTTGGCGAAAGCTACGGCACCACGCGCGCCGCGGGCATTTCAGGATACCTGACAGACCTTGGAATTTCATTTAATGGTATTACGCTACTTTCGACGGCCATGAGTTTTCAGACTCTCGAGGACAACAAGAGCAACGACGAGCCCTACATTTTTCTGATTCCCACCTTCACCATGATCGCCGGATACCATCACAAGCTGCCGCCGGACCTGAGCGCCGATATGACCAAAGCGCGGCAGGAATCCGAACAGTTCGCAACCGGAGAATACGCCTCCGCACTCGCGAAAGGCGACGCGCTCGGCTCTGGCGAACGGCAAAAGGTAATCGAAGATATGGCCCGATTCACCGGACTGACCAAGGATGTCATTGATCAGGCCGACCTTCGCATTGACGTTCCGAAGTTCACTCACTATCTGTTGATTGATCAGAAATTGCGGGTCGGACGGCTCGACGGCCGTTTCACCGGACCCGATCCCGACGGCCTGTTGGACACGCCGTTTTATGACCCTACGGAAGCAGGAATCGAGTCGCCATTTACTTCCGCGTTCAACAACTACGTGCGCAACGAGCTGGGATACAAAGTTGACATGCCGTATTACACCTTCGCTCCACGCTCCAACGACGATAACTGGTGGAATTGGGGCTCCGGCATTGAAGGCTTTCCCAACACTGCCACTGCACTGCGGAAGGCCATCGTCGAGAATCCGTATCTAAAAGTCCTGGTGATGGAGGGCTATTACGATCTCGCGACTCCTTACACGGCGGCGAATTATACGGTGGATCATCTCGACCTGGGACAAAAATACCGGTCGAATATTTCGTTCGCGACCTACGAATCCGGCCACATGGTTTATTTGAATATGGACAGCTTGAAGAAATTGAAGAGCGACGAATCAAACTTCATGCAACAGGCTGGAGCCGGCCAATAACGTCGTGTGGGGCAGACGCTCCCTTCGAAAAGGAGCCACGTCGTCAGAAATAGCCGTATTTCACGAAAATCGATTTGCGGGAAGCAGATTCGCCGCCGTGGGACGAGTCATATTTATATTATTTTTAGCGACTTACGCGAATTATGAAGGCCTGAGCGCTTAACCGGAAAACCGGCTAAACAGGCCAAAACCTCACGTCCACATGTGGCAGTGAGGTTTTGGGGCATTAGAGCGGACCTAAAGCACGTGAACGTAACAAGATAGGCGCTCTAAACTCTGAAAACGTTGATTTTCGAGAATTTTGGGACCCTAATGCTCCGTTGCGCCCGAAATCCGGATCCAGTTTTCTCGGGATGGTTTTTCCTGCGGAACCTGTCCTCCAGAAGACTCTGAACAAGCTCTGAGGGAAAACAGCAGGTTTCTCGACTTCGCACAATTACCCGCAAACGGGCAATTGTGCTTGCTCCCGCGAACCCCGGTCAAGACGCAGCCGCCCGGTATGTCATACCACAATAGAAATGTCCCCGTCTTGTCCACGATAGAAATGTCCCCTGTCATTACCATGCAGAAGAGAAGGCTGGAGTGCGCATGTTGGCATAGCCTTGTCTCCAATGATGATTTTTCGGAGGGGGCAATTTACGAACCGGTTTGGGGGATTGGGGCGCGTGGGAAGGGGC
>JBOGLA010000043.1:0-32593 GCA_050746185.1 Terriglobales bacterium
CTCGGCCCAGTTCTTTTTTGCTCAATCCCGTTCTCCCCAATCGCGGTTCCTCCTTCTACGAAGGAACTCTAAATAGGGGACGCTTCTAATGTGGTCTCATGGGGACACTTTCAATGTGGTTCAACAGACGCAGCCGCCCGGTAGAGACGGGGCTTGCCCCGTCTAAGACGCGACGAGTCGCGTCTCTACCGGAGATCACAATCGCTTCCGATTTTCATCCTGCCATCAGCTCCAAGAAGAATATATGGCTTGCTCATATTTGTGCGCCAGATGCAAGACCATCGCGTCTGCTCCGCGCGCGCCAATAATTTGCAATCCGATTGGCAAGCCGACGCGCGTAAAGCCGCAGGGAACAGAAATCGCCGGCAGCCCCCATTCATTCGCGGGGCGGGTGTTTCGCAGCAAGAGAATTTCCTGCGGACGCAGACCCTCTGGATCTTTTTTTAAATCTGCAATACGAGGCGCGACGACTGGGGTTGTTGGAGTGACCAACAGATCAATCTCTTGAAAGATATTTTGAATGTCGCGACGGGTTTGCGCCAATTCTGATTGAAGGCGGAGAATTTCTGCTGAACTTATACTCTCGCCGCGACGGATGCGGCGCAGCGTCTCCGGCTGGTAGAGTTCGGGCGTTGCGGCCACAAACTCCGCGTGATAGGCATAAGCTTCACCGGCTTGAAGCGTGCGATCCTCATGGATCGTCATTTCGACGTCGCGGATTTCATGGCCCATCGCGGTGAGATCCGAAAGAGCGTGCTCCACTGCCGCCTCTATTTCCGGATCGAGGTCTTCGAAGAAGAACTTTCGGGGAATACCGATTCTGAAAGTTTTGCCGTCGTCTCCAGCAACCTCGAATTCCTCATCCACAACGATTGCCGAAAGAACGATTGCCGAAAAGATGATTGCAGCGTCCGCTACGGTTCGGGTAATTGGACCTACATGATCCAGAGATGGCGAAAGTGGAATGACTCCGCGCGCGCTGACTCGTCCATAAGTCGGCTTGAATCCGACGACTCCGCATAACGCTGCGGGTTCGCGGATTGAACCGGCGGTGTCTGTCCCGATCGAGCCAAAGCACATTCCCGCAGCAACCGCCGCCGCGGACCCGCCGGATGAACCGCCCGCAATATGATCTAGGTTGCGGGGATTCCGCACCTCGCCGTAATAACTCACCATCGAACTGCCGCCATAGGCAAACTCGTGCAGGTTCTGCTTGCCGATCAATATTGCGCCGGCGTTTTTCAATTGCGGAACCACGCCGGCATCCGCCGAAGGGATGCGATCTCTAAACAGCGCGCTGGCGGCCGTAGTGCGAATTCCCGCCGTGTCTATAAGATCTTTCAGGCCAATGGGGATGCCATGAAGCGGTCCGCGCCATTTTCCGCGCCCGATTTCCGCTTCGGCCTTCTGCGCCTCCGCCAGCGCGAATTCAGCGTTTATGGTAATAAAGGCATTCAGAATTGGATTCAGCTCTTCAATTTTTTTAAGGCAGTCCTGCGTAAGTTCTACGGGAGAGACTCTTCGTTTTCGTAGCAGTTCGCTGGCCTCGGCGATGGAATTTTGCGATTGGCGTTTCAAAGTTTCCCTCAAGGTCACACTCGGCGATCCCGCCGCGAGAAGTATAATTTGAAGATAGTCTGCGCGGAGGTTGAGTAATCTTATGGCGCATCTCATCGAGTCTCCCGTCGCCACTCAAGGCTTCTTGTTAGACGGAAAGTGGATGGAGGCAGGGGACCTGGTCGAGATTCGATCTCCCTACGACGGTGGCGTGATCGGGCGAGTCTTTCAGGGACGCAGCGAACACGCGGAAGCCGCAATCGCCGCGGCCGTCAAGGCTTTTGGAACCACGCGAAGGTTGCCCGCATTCGAGCGCCAGCGGGTCCTGCGGCGCGTATCCGAGGCCATCGCCAAACGCAAAGAAGAGTTTGCGCGAACCATCGCCCAGGAAGCGGGCAAGCCAATAAAGGCCGCGCGCTCCGAAGTTGAGCGCTCGATTTTTACCTTCACGGTAGCGGCGGAAGAGAGCACGCGAATTTACGGAGAATATCTTCCGCTGGATTGGCTTGAATCCACAGCCGGACGCTGGGGCATCGTCAGGCGCTTCCCGCTCGGCCCCATTGCCGGAATCACGCCATTCAATTTTCCGCTCAATTTAGTGGCGCACAAAGTGGCTCCGGCCATTGCAAGCGGTTGCAGCCTGGTGCTGAAGCCGGCCCCGCAAACGCCTTTGAGCGCTCTGCTGTTGGCGGAGACGATTCAACAGGCAGGATGGCCCGACGGCGCCTTGAATGTGCTTCCGCTTTCGAATGAAGACGCCTCGCTCCTGATCGCGGACGACCGCCTCAAAATGATCAGCTTCACCGGCAGCGCCGCCGTGGGATGGGACATCAAGCGCCGCGCTGGAAAGAAGAAAGTGCTGCTGGAACTCGGAGGCAACGCGGCGGTAATAATCCACAGCGACGCCGATCTAAACTACGCAGCCGACCGCTGCGCTTCGGGAGGATTCTCCTATGCAGGACAGACCTGCATTTCGGTACAGCGAATTTTGGTGGAGCGATCGGTCTTCGGGAAATTTTCCGAGCTGCTGCTGGAAAAAGTGCGCAAGCTGATCATGGGGGACCCGTTGGACGAAGCCACCGATGTGGGCCCGATGATTCGCGAGAGCGATGCGGTCCGCGTGGTGGATTGGATTCAGGAAGCGGTCCGCGGCGGAGCCCGCATTTTATGCGGCGGCCATCGCGACGGCTCCCTCGTCGAACCGGCCGTGCTGACCGGGACACGTCCGGAGATGAAAGTAAATTTCCAGGAGGTGTTTGGACCTGTCGTCACAATCGAGCCGTACGAAAATTTCGAGGACGCTCTTCGCCAGGTCAATGGCTCCCCTTATGGATTGCAGGCCGGAATCTTCACCCGGGATTCGACACTTTTGTTTAAGGCGTACGAGGAATTGGAAGTCGGTACCGTGGTCGCGGGAGATGTGCCGACTTTTCGCGTTGATCAAATGCCTTATGGCGGAGTGAAAGATTCCGGATTAGGCCGCGAAGGCTTGCGCTACGCCATTGAGGAGATGACGGAACCCCGGTTGCTGGTGATGAATTTGCGATAAAGATGCGGTCGCTGTGCTGGTGAGCGGGAACGATATGACAGGGTTTTTACTTACGGCAACCCTTGACTCTGTCATTTCGTTCAAGGCGGTTGAGGGCGCGAAGCGCCTCAATCGGCGCGTGGAGAGACCTGATTTTCGATTACTGTACTTTGTGCGCTTCGGAACAGCAGGTCTCTCGACTCCACTCTTTCGCGCGAGCGCGAAAGAGTCCACGCTCGAGATGACAGGTTTTTATTTCTCCTGTCATCTCGACCAAGCCGCCGTAAATTCTTTCGATTGCCAGTCGTTCAATTACGAATCCTGTGGAGCTTTAACATGATCCGAGTGATACTTCCGCAACACTTGCGCACGTTGTCCCACACAGGCGGCGAGGTCGAGCTTGATCTCGGCGGCAAGCCGGCCACGGTGCAGTCGGTCCTCGACGCGATCGAGGCCCGCTATCCGATGCTGGCTGGAACTATTCGCGATCATGTGACCCTGCAACGCCGTCCATTTTTGCGGTTCTTCGCCTGCGAGGAGGACCTCTCTCATGAACCGCCGGACACGCCTTTGCCAGACACGGTCGCGTCGGGGAAGGAGCCGTTTCTGATCATCGGCGCTATTGCGGGGGGCTAGAATCCTGAGGATAAGGCGGTGGGGATTCAACTAAAACGGCAGAATGAAAGTCGGCGGACAAGAGTGTCCGCCCCACACCTAAATCTTGATAGGACTAGGGCCCGGTAAAGCAGACTACTGTTGCCGTCATTGAGCCAGCCACCTCGGCGCCGCTGGAACTTAATCCCCCGGTACTGCGATTCGTGACGATGGTCGCCGTCACGATTCCATTTCCGCAGCCGTCGCCGGTAGCGGTAAGCAGACCGGTCGGCGTAACCGTTACCAAATCAGGGGTGTCGGAAAACCATGTAACTTTATCCGTAATGTCTTTAGTCACCGGTGGATGGATGTAAGTTCCCTGAGCCAAAAGTTGAACGCTAAGGCCTCTGTCCGCGCTTACTGGGATGTTTGCGGCCCCAAAAGTTTCCACCGAAGGTTGTATCTGGATGGATACCAACTGCTGCTCATGGCCGCAGGACAGCGCACATAGAACAACCGCGCAAACGGATGCCAGCGTTACGCACTTCCAAATCATGAACTCTCCTGAAGGTTTTTCCCCGCGCGGCAATTTCGGTCACTCTAGTGGAAGCGTTGCGAAAAATCAATAGTGGTCCGGTTTCTCGCAAGCGCTGAAACGCTTTCTGTCTAAACCATTCCGCTTCTTCGGATTCCGGACTGCGCCTGAAGGGGAACAAAGGATCAGTTCCCAGATATCAGTTCCCGGATTCCAGTTCCCAGTGCTGAGTTAGCCGATGGACCTTATATTTCTGCTTTAGATCATCATGGCGGATTGTTTGGAATCCAGTCCGGCGCTAGCGCTGGATGGCGGCAGGTCCGGCTGCCTTTACATCCGATGGAGCGTCGAAGGCTTCAAAATTCTTGCGGAAGCGCTCACATAGCGCCGCGGCCTGCTCGTCATAGGCGGATTTATCGGCCCAGGCGTTTCGCGGATTCAAGACGGAAGGCGGAACTCCGGGACAGGTTTTGGGGATGCTGAATCCGAAGGTCGGTTCAACCTCAAACTCGGCCAGCGAGAGCCTGCCTTCAACGATGGAATCAACCATGGCGCGGGTGTAAGGCAGGTCCATGCGTTTGCCGACGCCGTACTGGCCGCCCTGCCATCCGGTATTGACCAGCCAGCATTGCGCGTTGTGCCGGGCAAGCCGGTGACCAAGCATCTCCGCATAAACTCGCGGAGCCATCGGCATAAAAGGCGCCCCAAAGCAGGTCGAGAAAGTGGCGGTCGGCTCTTTGACTCCGGCTTCGGTGCCGGCAACTTTCGCGGTGTAGCCGGAGAGGAAGTGGTACATGGCCTGCTGCGGCGTGAGGCGGGAAATTGGCGGCAAGACTCCGAATGCGTCCGCGGTCAAAAACAATAAATTCCTGGGATGACCGCCAATTCCGGGGATTACGCTGTTATCAATAAATTCGATGGGATACGCCGCGCGGGTATTTTCGGTAATGCTGTCATTGTTATAGTCCGGCTGATGCGTGCGGGGATCAATCACCACATTTTCGAGCACACAGCCGAAGCGGATGGCATTGAAGATTTGCGGTTCGTTCCGGCGCGAGAGCTTGATGCATTTTGCGTAACAGCCGCCTTCGAAGTTGAAAATTCCATTCTCGGACCAGCCATGCTCATCGTCGCCGATGAGGCGCCGCGTGGGATCGGCGGATAAAGTCGTTTTGCCCGTCCCTGACAATCCGAAAAACAATGCCGTGCAACCGTCGTCGCCGATATTGGCAGAGCAATGCATGGGGAAGACATCTTGCTGCGGGAGCAGGAAATTCATGATGCCGAAAATGCACTTTTTCATCTCTCCCGCATACGACGTGCCGCCAATCAACACGACTCGGCGAGTGAAATTCACCAGGATAAAAGCTTCGGAGTGCGTGCCGTCCTGTTTGGGGTCGGCATGAAAGTCGGGCGCGGAAATTACGGTGAATTCCGGCTTATGGTTGCGCAACTCGTCGGCAGAGGGCCGGATAAAAAGCTGGCGGACAAATAAGTTGTGCCACGCGTACTGATTGACAAAACGCACCGGCAGGCGGTATCTGGGATCGGCCCCGCAAAAAAGATCCTGTACGAAAAGTTCGCGCCCGGCGAGATGTTCCATCACGCGATCGTAAAGAACGTCGAAGCGATCCGAATCGAAGGGTTGGTTGACGGCTCCCCAGGCGACTTTGCTTTCGGTAATGCGGTCCTTGATGACAAATTTATCTTTAGGCACTCTGCCGGTGTAATTGGTGTAAGCCACCAGGGCGCCGCGGGCGGAGAACTGGGCTTCGTTGCGGGCGATCGCGTGTTCCGCCAAAGCTGCGGGAAAAAGATTGAAATGAATATTCTCGCCATGCAACAGTTCTGCCATGTCGCCAACGTGCAATGCGGTAGCCATAATTTCTCCAGTGCTTTATTTTCCCTCTTACGCTCCGATATTCCAATCATGAAGCGCTCTGGAAACCGACCGGTCGGACATGCACGATCAGGCGGGATGTGTTTGACGAACTCATGCCGCTTGCCGTTCGCCTTCTGATTTTGTCCACAGAATGTTTGAGAGCAGGGCCGCGAGAGCCGGTGTGATTAAATAGAAGCAATAGAGAAATCATGGTTTTCACGCGGACAAGTATTCGGCGCCGGCTCAAGAGCGTTCATCGCAATCTGCGAGGGGCGCAGAAAATTACGCGAGCCCTGTTGTCAACGGACCATCCTGTACTGGCGCACATTATTCCCATTCGGCGATGCAATCTCGCTTGCGAGTATTGCAACGAGTATGACGATTTTTCGAAGCCGGTCGCGCTTGAAACCATGTTTTCGCGACTGGATAAATTGGCGGAGTTGGGAACTTCGGTCGTGACCATCAGCGGCGGCGAGCCGCTGCTTCACCCGGAGTTGGACGACGTGATTCGCCGTATCCGAAGCAACGGCATGATTGCCGGGATGATCACGAACGGTTACCTGCTGGTGGCGGAGCGTATCCAGCGGCTCAACCGGGCGGGGCTTGAGTGGTTGCAAATCTCCATTGATAACGTTACGCCGGACGATGTTTCGAAAAAGAGCCTGAAGGTTCTCGACAAGAAGCTGCGATTGCTGGCTGAGCACGCCGATTTTCATGTGAACATCAATTCGGTGGTGGGCGGCGGAGTTTGCAATCCGCAGGATGCACTGACCATTGGCCGCCGAGCGCTGGAGCTGGGATTCACGTCAACGGTTGGCATCATTCATGACGGCAGCGGCCAGTTGCAACCGCTTGGCGAGGAAGAGCGCCGCGTCTATCACGAGATGAAGGCGATGGAGAAGAGCAGCTTCACCAGGATTAACGGCTTTCAGGACAACATCGCGCAAGGCCGCCCGAACCAGTGGCGATGCCGCGCGGGCGCCCGCTATTTATATATTTGCGAGAACGGGCTGGTGCATTACTGCTCGCAGCAGCGCGGATATCCCGGCACTCCACTGGAAAAATATACGGTGGAAGATATTCGCCGCGAGTATCTCACCGAAAAAGGATGCGCGCCGCATTGCACCGTTTCCTGCGTGCATCAGGTCTCGGTGGTAGATGCCTGGCGGGGACGGCAGCATCCGGCGCCGGCGGCGACGGGTGCGGGGTTGGTACAGATCGAGTAAGCCTCCTACCATTTGCATTCGCTTTTGGATTTGATCTCCGTAGGTACCACACCAAGAATCATCGACTGTTCCGCCAACGCCGCGGTAGTTGTCTGTAGCTACAGTTGGAGTTATAATGACTTTTGAATGGGACGAGCTCAAGAACCGCGCCAACATCCGAATGCACGGTATTGACTTCGCAGATGGGGAACAGATGTTCCGCGGCGTGCTTGTCGTTGACCCCGATACCCGCGAAGATTACGGAGAAAAGCGCTGGGTTGGGCTCGGCATGATCGGCGGCCGCACCGCGTACGTTGTTTTTACGGAGCGTGGCCCGGACACCATTCGCATCATTTCACTGAGAAAGGCAAGTCGGCGTGAAAGCGAGCAATACAAAAAGGCGATCCAGGACAGACTGGAAGCGGGTTGATGCACTTCGGGATGAAGACATAGATTTTTCGGATATGCCCGAACTCGGTCCGGACTTCTTTGCGCGCGCGATAATCTGGCCGGGACCGAAGAAGCAGATTACTTTGCGGATCGATCCCGACGTGTTGACGTTTTTTCGCAAGCAAGGCAGGGGCTATCAATCAACAATCAATGCTGTCTTGAGGAAGTACGTCGAGATCCGCAAGCATCGCGCGGATTGAGGGGTAATCTAGTCCGATAAAACGAAACTCTGCGATGCTCCCCGGTTGGCAGTTTAAACTTCCGGCTGCTTGCCTCCCACTTCTCGCAAAAGAGGCGAGAAATGGGGCACCCTCCGCCGGGGGATGTCAGCGAGATTAAAACCTCCAGACGACTGCCTAACCCTCGATGTCCTACTTCTTGGGTTGAGCCGTGGGTGGCAAGAGGCCATTCAATCGTAGATACATTGCGGCCGCCGCGTAATGGTCGGCCCAGTTGCTTGCGAGGCCAATCCATGCCCAGGCGCGAGGCTGCTGACGGCCTCCGAATGCTTCAACAGGGTCGCCCAGTTTGGAATCGTCCGCTTTGGCCAAAGCACCGTCGCAGAAATCAAAGGAAGCCTTCAGCGCGCTGACAAGTTTGTCTTTGCTGTCGGTGTCTTTTAATTCTTCTGTTTTCGGCTCGGGCACGTCTCCGGCTTTCGCGCAAAGAAAATTATTCGCCTCGGTGATGTGCATGGCCAGATGGCCAAACGTTTCCTGGAGCGGCGTCGGCTTGAAGCTGAATTTGTCAGCGGGCATTTCTTCGATGGCCGCGACCAGGTTCTTGTGCTCGCGGGCCATCATTTCCTTGATCACGGTGGTGACGGGGTTTTTGGTCTGCTGCGCGAAACATGGGGCGACGAGCGTAGCTAAAACGCAAACAACCAAGACCTTCTTCATTTGATTTGGCGCTCCTTGAACCATTCTAACGTCCTACCTATGACAGTGAAGCCAATCCTGCTCCGATCAGCGCGAAAACCAGCCACCAGCCAAACACAATGGCGAACGAAGTTCCTTTCTTAACTTTGCTGACGCAGGTAAAGCCGATGGCGGTCAGAACCAAGGTCCAGATCAGAAAAACGTCGAAGGACGAGGCGAGGCTGTAAAGGAATGGTGAATCCGCCGGATTAAGAAAGTATCCAGGGTTGGTTGCCACCGGGTTCTGGAAGGTAAACGAATCTGGACTGGCGCCGGCCAGCAGCGACACCATGGCCAGGGATACTTTCAGCAGGGCCGGCAAACCCGCGTACACGACGATTGCCAGCGAGACCTTAAACGAGACGTCGGCGCCCGCGGCAAACTTGAAAGTGGCAAACAATATCGCGGCAATGATCACCAGGATCAACAACTGAATCGCGGGGAACGCATAGGATATCCCTTTGGTTATTTTCTCCCCGGTCTCGAGCCTTTGTTCGCGCTGGTCTGGAGGCAGTTGCTCCAATTGCGCCTGCTGCCTGGGCTGGGCCCGCATCTGATTTTCCATGGCCTTGCGGAATCCCACTTTTTGACCGCCGACGTAAACGAAGGCTATGGAGAAAATCACTATCAGCAAAAACGGGCCCCACCACTGGGCGTTGCGCCGTAGATCGGTGAAAGTTTTCGTTGGCGCCACGAATACATCAATAATTCGTTCCGGCTCGGAAAGTCCGGTGACCGGATCTGGACCGGGTAAGGGGGTAACGGGTAAAGCTGCCATGCGTCGTCCTCCGTTTGCCGAGAGGCATTGTAGACCGGGGATGCGAAGAAACAAACAAGAAAAAGCCAAAGGCCGCGGACAGGAGTATCCGCGCCACATGAGCAGCGCTAGACTAAAACTTCCGGCACGGCTTCGAGCAAACTTTTCGTATAGGGATGTGCGGGTTCTGTGGTGACTTGCGCGGCCGTTCCAACTTCCACGATCTTTCCCCGATACATCACGGCAATTCGATTTGAGAGATAGCGGACCACGGGCATAGAGTGTGAGATGAACAAATAAGTCAGGCCGAACTCGCGCTGTAATTTCGCCAGCAGGTTTACGATTTGCGCGCCCACGCTGACATCGAGTGCGGAAACCGGCTCGTCGGCAACGAGGAATTTCGGCCGCAAGGCGAGGGCGCGCGCAATCACAATGCGCTGGCGTTGGCCTCCGCTGAACTCGTGCGGGAAGCGCTGCGCGGCGGACTCGTCCAGACCTACTGCCCGCAGAAGTTCGCCTACCCGCATGCGGCGGGCGGAACGGCCCCTTCCCTGCGCGCCGATCTCCCTATGAATAACGAGAGGCTCGCCGATAATGTCTTGCACTCTCATTCTGGGATCGAGCGAGCCAAAGGGATCCTGAAAGACGATTTGCATATGGCGGCGCAGGCGGCGCATCTCCGGCCCGTTTGCAGCGAGAAGATCGCGCCCATCGAAATGAATACTGCCGGAAGTCGGTTCGATCAGCCGCAGAACCAGGCGACCCAGCGTACTCTTACCGGATCCCGATTCGCCCACAAGGCCTAAGGTTTCGCCGGGCTCGATGTTAAGCGACACATCGTCCACGGCGCGAATCTCGCCGGTGGCGCCGCCGCCGAAAATGGACTCTCCTTGCGGGAACACTTTTGTCAAGTGTCGAATGTCGAGCAAAGACATATGCGGATGGTAGCAGAGGGTTGGGTCTAACCGCCGGCCTTGGTGGAGTCGCGGGCAGGCAGGTAGAATAGCGCTAATGTCCACGCTGCCACTTCCTATTGCGGCTTTCGTCGCCGGACTGGTTTCGTTTCTCTCTCCATGCGTGCTTCCGCTGGTGCCGGGTTATGTTTCTCTGATTTCGGGCGTTGGAGTGGAGGAGCTTAAGACGCAGCAGGCAGGATTGCTGCGCAAGGTGATGCTGAATTCGATCGCCTTCATCGTGGGATTCAGCACCGTGTTCATCGCGTTGGGCGCGATTTCAACCGAAGTCGGCCAGGTAATGGCGCGCTACAAGTCGGTGCTGGGGCAGGTCGCGGGGGTGGTGATCATTCTTTTCGGGCTGCATTTGACCGGCATATTGCGAATCAATGCGCTTTATTCCGACAAACGGTTGCACAACGTGAAGGGCAGCAGCACCGTAGGCGGCGCGTTCCTGATCGGGTTCGCCTTCGCCTTCGGATGGACTCCCTGCGTGGGGCCGATTCTGTCCGTGATCCTAGGATTTGCCGCAGCGCAGGATTCGGTGGCGAAGGGCGTTCTCTTATTGACTGTCTATTCGATGGGGCTGGCGGTGCCGTTCCTGCTGACTTCGTTGGGGATCGAGCGCTTCCTTAAGTTTTATGGCCGCTTTAAAACGCATATGCACGCGCTGGAGGTGGGGAGCGGCGGCCTGCTGATTGTGCTCGGAATTCTCCTGATTTTTGGGCGATTCACTCTGCTGGCAAATTATTTTTCATTCTTGAAACGATTTTCGCTATGAGCGAACAGGGAGCTTTCGTGAAACGCGATCCGGTCGTCATTATCGTGGTGGTCATGGTTATCACGCTCATGCTGGTTTTCGGCATACGAAAGTCGCGGCGCGCCGGCCCTCCGGCTCAAACAGCAGCGAATCAAATCAAGATCGCGCCTGACTTCAGCCTGCAATCGCTGGATGGGAAGACGGTTCGGCTTTCCGATTTTCGCGGCAAGGCGGTCCTGCTGAATTTTTGGGCGACATGGTGCGAGCCGTGCAAAGTCGAGATGCCCTGGATTATTGATTTGCAGAAGCAGTACGCGTCTCAGGGATTGCAGGTACTCGGAGTAGCGATGGACGACGTGGGCCCAGACGAAATTGCGAAGTTCACCAAGCAAATGGGAGTCAATTATCCGGTTGTGATTGGGAAGGATGAAGTCGCCGACTCTTATGGCGGCCTTCCGTTCCTGCCCACGACTTTTTACATTGGGCGCGATGGAAAGGTCGTGGACAGAGTTTTCGGGATCAAAGGCCGGGGCGAGATCGAGGACGACATTAAAAAAGCGCTCGCGGAAGGCCAGAACGTGCAGGCCAAGAAGTGAAAGGTCGCAAGGCGGTGAGTTGATGAGAAGTGTCATTGCGCGCTGGGGCGCATAAGCGTTCGCGAGTTTGGGTTTCGAATCGGGCCGTTTTGCGCCTAAAAAGGGGTTCGCGATATGAGGTTGAAGGCAAGCATACTGTTAATCTCGTTGCTCTCCTCGCAGGTGATCGCTCAGGAGTCCTTTGGAAGAAAAGCGCCTTCGGTCACGCTTTTGCCGGTGCCAGTTGAGAATGTGACTCGCGGCAAATCGGGAACGGTTGAGTTGCAATTTCGCGTCGCCTCCGGCTTTCATATCAATTCGAACACGCCGAAGCAGGACTATCTGATCCGTACCGATCTGAAGCTGGACCCGCCGACTGACATCATCGTGGGGAAAGTTATCTACCCGCCCGGCGTTGACAGAAGTCTTCCGTTTGCGCCAGACGAAAAGCTCAGTGTTTACACCGGACCGTTTGCAGTGGCGGTGACGGTGCGGCCGCTAGTTTCCGTTCCTGCGGGCAAGTATTCATTTCGCGGGGAATTGAAATATCAGGCCTGCGACAATGCCGCCTGCTATCCTCCCAAGAAATTGCCGGTGGAATTTGAAGTGAGAGTCTTGAAAAATCGGGTCCCGCCAAGAAGGAACCCCGCGCAGAGTCCGAACGTTCACCGATAAAAGCGAATTCCTCACAACTAAAGTTGTTCGGAATGACAATGGACATCGTTCCCTTACACTCCCGCGTTCGCTACGCTCGCGCGGAAGTGTAAAGGATGTGTCGGGACAACATGTAAAGGATGTCATGGGACAGAACACACAAAGAGCGGCGCAAACCTGGGCACCGGACCCCTACGTTTGCTTTTGGGTAACAAGCGAACCCTCGACGGGTTCACAAACGCCGCGCAGGGAGCTAACAGGTTTCCATCATTACGGAGCTTAATCTTCTAACTGTCCGCTTTTTCCCGAGGGCAAGCATGACCGCGAACAAGCTTGGGGCCACGCCCTGGCCTGTCAATGCCACTCTCGCGCCGTTGATTAATACTCCGGCCTTGACATTTTTTTCGGCGGCTAGATCGCGCAACAGTTTCTCTAGCGCGGGCTCGCTGAAATCGTCTGAAGATTCATAACGGCGTCCCAATTCGGAAACCATCTCGCGCGCGGAATCTTCTTTTAAGAATTTTGCCGCGGCGGCTGGATCGGTCGTGAAATCGTCCGTGAAGAATGCGCGAAACGACGTGGCGAAATCTTTGAGGCTACGGGCGCGTGGTTTTAGCAAATCAATGGTGGCGAGCAGTGACTTCTGATCGTGGATTTCGTTCTTAATACCCGCCTTCGTCCACTCTTCCTGGATAAGCGGCAAAAGCTTTTCCGCGGGATAAGCCCGTATGTATTCAGTGTTGAACCAATCGAGCTTGACGCGATCGAAGACCGCGTCAGAGCGGGAGATCGCGTTCAGATCAAATAGGGAGATTAATTGTTCATCTCCCATGATTTCGGGCGTGCCTTCGGGCGGAGTCCACCCCAATAACGCGAGGAAATTACGGAATGCTTCAGGAACGATTCCCTCTTCGCGATAGGCAAGCACGCTGGTCGCTCCATGCCGTTTGCTGAGACGGGTTTTGTCGGGGCCGAGAATCAGCGGTACGTGGGCGAATACCGGCATGGGCAAGTTGAGAGCCTGATAGATCATCACTTGCTTGGGAGTGTTGGAAATATGGTCGGCGCCGCGAATCACGTGGGTGATGCGCATATCAATGTCATCCGCCACCACGCTCAGGTGGTAGGTCGGGCCATTATCGGAACGCAGCAGGACAAAATCTTCGATTTCGGCGTTCGCGAACTCGACGCGGCCGAAGACGGCATCCTCAAATGCTGTGATTCCCTCTTGCGGCACTTTGAAGCGAACCAAGGCGGGATGCCCGGCGGCCTTGCGGCGGGCGCTTTCCTCTCGCGGAAGATTTCTGCAAGTGCCTTCGTAGCCGGGACGGCGGCCTTCCGCAATGGCTCGCTCGCGGCGGCTTTCCAAATCTTCTTTCGAGCAAAAGCAGTTATAGGCGTGTCCCGAGGCTAGTAATTTTTGCGCAATTCCGCGATAAAGCTCCACTCGGTTGGTTTGATAAAAAGGACCTTCATCCCAATTCAATCCGAGCCAGCGCATTCCCTGCAAAATGCCCTCGACCATCTCGGGAGTTGAGCGTTCGGCGTCCGTATCCTCGATGCGAAGAATCAGGGTCCCCTCGTGGTGCCGGGCGTAAAGCCAGTTGAACAAGGCCGTCCTTGCTCCACCGACATGCAGGAATCCGGTGGGAGAGGGCGCGAAACGCACACGGGGACGGGAACCTCTAGGGAGTGTTGCGTCGGTACCGTCGGGGATCAAAGCCATAAGTGAGTGTAAGCGGCGGAGACCCGAATCCTGACCCGAATCCTGTGGTTGGGCCTAGAAAACTCCATCAAAATCAATAATTTAGTGCTGTATCGGTACATCCCACGCCGTTTCGCAGGTCGAAGCGGATATTTGGCTCCACCGCATTTCCGAAGTTCCAGTTCTCACACAGATTCTATTGTCTTGCCAACCGCCGTGTGAAAACATTAGGGAACATCGAATCGGAACCTTGGGGTACTAGTTTACCAAGATGAACAGCACGGCTATTGGCGTCGTGATCGTACCGGGCGTGGTGGCGCTGCTGCTGTTCCTTGTCTTCAGCTATCTATACGAGCAAAGCCGGCAGGCATACTTTCGCGCGTGGCAGATCGGGTGGGCGGCCTACACATTGCACTTCGCGCTGGATGCGTTGGGCATTTTTCACGGGTATACGGCCGTTACGTCCTTGATCTCATCATTGCTTCTGGTCGCGATGGCTATTTGCATCTTTGTTTCCACGCGGCTTATGCGCAAATCGGCGGTTCCGCAGCAGCGCGAGAAATTTCGGCTGCGATGGTATGAGATCGCCTTGGCCGCCGCAGGTTCGGGCCTCGCTTACTGGAACCTGAGAGCGCACATGGTGGGCGGAAGCTTTCATCCACAAGCGTTCGTGACACCTCACCTTCGGGTGGAGATTGGTCTGGCTGCGGTCCTGCTTTATTGTTCGTTTTATTTTTACAGGTTTGGCAGCCGCAAGAACTCGCTGGCTTTTACGCTGCTGGCTCTGTCCCTGGCATTTTGGGCGATTCTTATAGGCTTCGGCCAGTTTCGAATTCCTGTAGCCTCTTCGTTCGGAATTACTGGCGACATTCTTGGTCCGATCCCTCAAATGCTGCTGGGGATTTCGATGGTGATGGTGCTGTTCGAGAACGAACGGGATGCGGTTCAGGAAAACGCGTTAGCTTTTTCGACGCTCGGCGTGGATCCGACGCGGCTGCTTTCCGCCGAAGACGTCATTCCCGCCATGCAAAACATTCTGGACCGCCTGGTGGCTCCGCTTCCTACGGAACGCGCCGTCATATGCATCAGCGCGCGATGGCGGGCAATCCTGCCATCGGTGCAACGGGGGTTCTCAGCAGAATTCCTCAGCGACTTGGAGAAGAGCGGGGCTGGGGAATACTTGCATGAACTGGCCTACCGGCGGGGCGGCTTTGTAACCTTCCACAACGTGACTGAGATGGCGGAACCGCTTCCGGCGCTGCCGAGTGGTGGTTTTGAGCAGCTTCGGAGGGTATTGAACGAAAGCCACATCGAAAGCCTGACCGCGGTAAGCCTGCAAACCCGTGAACACAACTTTGGAGTGATTTTGTTTCCTCATGCCGAACGGCGCGTGTTCGGATCGTCCAATTTACGGCTGCTGATTGGTTTGGCGTTGCAAATCGGCCTGACACTGGAAAATTACGTGGTCATACATGGCTCCCAGCGCCGAACGAAGGAATACGAATTACTGACGCAGATCGGTCAAGTGATCAGCTCCCGCCTCGATCAGGACGAGGTCCTGCGCACCATCCAGGAGGAATTGGGCCGAATTTTTGATACCAGCAACTTCTTCGTGGCGTTTCGGGAGGGCGACAATCTGCGCTTCGAGTTGGAAGTTCAGAAGGGAATCGTTCTACCGAAACGTTCCCGCAAGATGGATAACGGCCTGACGGAGTACATCATCGGGACAGGCGAGCCACTTTTGATCAGCTCGGAGATTGACAAGGCGCGCGAGCGCCTGGGGACAACATTCGTCCCCAGCCGTCCATCGCGATCGTTCTGCGGAGTTCCCATCGTATTTGCCGGGAAGGCCGAGGGGGCCATGGTTGCCGTGAGTCCCGACCGCGAATACGTCTTTGAACAGCGCGATCTGGAAATTCTTCAGACTGCGGCGGGACAAGTCTCAGTCGCGGTTGAGAATGCGCGGCTGTTTGCCGAAGAACAACGCCGTTCAAGGCAGTTCTCTTTTCTCAACAACATTTCAAAGACCGCGATTTCGAGCGAGGACTCCGAGCAGATGCTGGCGGAAATTGTTGGGCACATCCAACGCAATTTCCATTTTGACCACATTGGCATCGGCATTCTTGACTATGCGACGAAAGATATCGAGATCAAGGCGGAAGCAGGCGCCACGGCGAAGGCTCTGGGAATGCGGGTCCCGCTGGGCTCGGGAATTCTGGGGCGCGTCGCGCGTACCGGAGAAACGGCTTTGGTGCAGACCGCCGGCGATGGGCATCTGCAAGGCATCTTGCCGGAATCCCGCGCCGTTCTGTGCATCCCGATCACTTACGGCGACAGTCTTCTGGGTGTTCTCAATGTGGAGAGCCATAATGAGGATGCATTCACACCCCAGGATGTTCTGGTCATGAACACCCTGGCCGACCTGCTGGCGACGGCGCTGCACAATTCCTTTGTCTTCCAAAAATTGCAGCAGCAGTCAATTACGGATGGTCTCACGGGAATCAAGACGCGCCGGTTCTTCTGGGAGGCCTTGTCTTCGGAGTGGAAGCGGGCTTCGCGATCGGGGCGACCCTTTTCGGTGGTGCTAATTGATCTCGACAAGTTTAAGGGAGTGAATGACACGCTGGGACATCTGGAGGGCGACCTCGTACTGGTGCGGGTGGCGCGGCTTCTGGAGCAGAAGTGCCGGCAATCGAACGTAGTGGCGCGCTATGGTGGCGATGAATTCATCATCCTGATGCCGGAAACCGGCGTGGACCAAGCCCAGATACTGGCGGAGCGGCTGCGGTTGTGGCTGGCTTCCGATCCCATGTTGAACGAACAACACATCACCGGAAGTTTTGGGGTGGCGAGCTTTCCTGTGCATGGCTTTTCCGCCGAAGACATTATCCGCGTCGCGGATGCTGGCATGTATGTCTCGAAACATGCCGGAGGCGACCAGGTCTCCACCGCCGAGCAATCCAGCGGCGATGAAGGCGGCGCGGTGCAACGCCAGCTTATTTCAGGATACATTGAAGGCTTTCTGCAACGGGAGCACACCGGCCCTGAACATCTGGAAGAACTTATCAATACCCTCCAGAAGTTCTGCGGCACTGATGAAACCTGCAATCAGCAGTTGCTGAGAGAATCCATTACGGCATTAACTCACGCGGCGGAGCTCCGCGAGTTGAGCGGCGCCGGACACGGTGAAATGGTGGGCCATTACTGCGAAGTTATGGCCCGGGCGCTGGCTTTCTCGCCGGAAGAGATTACAGAACTCATATTCGCGGCCCGGGTTCATGACGCAGGAAAGATCATTGTGCCGGAACGCATCCTGAACAAACCCGGTCCTCTTACCGATGACGAGTTTTATCTGGTGAAAATGCATGCTCGCGTGGGCTCGGAAATTGTGGCCACTCTGCCGCGAAGCGCCACGATGGTGAAGGCGATCGAATGTCATCATGAGGCGTTCGACGGCACCGGTTATCCCGCCGGCCTTCGCGGCGAGGAGATTCCGCTTTGGGCCCGCATCCTTTCGGTTGCGGACGCGTACGTGAACATGACCTCTGACCGCAGTTTTACCAGCGCCAAGAGCACCGACCAGGCGCTGCTGGAACTTGGCAAAATGAGCGGAGTGCGTTTTGACGGAATGTTGGTGCGAATCCTGGTGCGCGAACTGAAAGCGGAGAAGGCTTCATCGAGTCAGGAACTGCTGGGATGAACCTGTCGCTATCCGGCAAAGTGGCGCTCGTGACTGGAGGATCCCGCGGAATTGGCGCCGCGACGGTTCGATTGTTCGCGGCTGCGGGCGCTTCAGTTCTGTTCAATTATCAGAAGGCCAAAAGGCAGGCGGAAGCGCTCATCAAGGAAATTGGAGAGCGGAAATGCGCTGCCGTCGAGTGTGATCTTGCGGGAACCGACAACGCGTCCAGACTGATTAAGGCGGCGGTTCAGCGTTTGGGCCGGCTGGATATCCTGGTGGCGAATCATGGCGTCTGGCCCGCGGAGGAAATGCCGGTTGACAAAATGCCGGAGGAGCAATGGCGCAAAACTCTCGCGGTGAATCTGGACAGCGTTTTTGCGCTGGTAAAACATTCCGTGAGGCAGATGAAGTCGCAGCTGAGAGTTGATCCGTCTTCCAGCGGGCACATTGTCCTGGTGAGTTCGACGGCGGGCCAGCGTGGAGAAGCGTTTCATTGTGACTACGCCGCAAGCAAGGGAGCGCTGATCAGTATGGTCAAAGGGCTTTCGACCGAACTTGCGCGCGATAGGATTTACGTAAACTGCGTTGCTCC
The DNA here is from genome assembly GCA_050746185.1 of Terriglobales bacterium. Taxonomy (GTDB): domain Bacteria; phylum Acidobacteriota; class Terriglobia; order Terriglobales; family Acidobacteriaceae; genus PALSA-188. The sequence goes on from JBOGLA010000043.1 coordinate 18,347, forward strand.
GGGATGGGTTCAAACCGACATGTCTGCCTCAACCTTGAACGAGCCAGCCAGCCGGGACAGAGTTCTGGCGACAATTCCTCTGGGCCGTGTCGCCACGCCCGAAGAAATTGCCGCGCCGATTCTTTTTCTGTGCACTCCCCATGCGGGATTCATCACCGGTGAAATTTTGAACGTCAATGGCGGGGCCGTATTGGCCGGATAGACTAGGTAGAGGGACAAGCCGCCCTCGGCTGTCCGGTTGAGCGAAGCTCGAAGCTCAAGGTCGAAAGAAGGAGATTCGAGAGATGGTGATCAGCGAGCCCACTTCGGACAGCCGGGGGCGGCTGTCTCTGCCCAGGCCATGAAGCAGCTAGAATTGCTCTATCCGCGTCTAACCATTGGAAAGCATGAAATATATCCTGTTAGCAGTTCTCCTGTCCGCGGCTGGTTTCGCGCAGACCGCCTCACCAAAGGCCGCAGCTAGTCCTGCATCGTCGGCGCCCTCCATTGCCCAGCAAGACCAGAACAAGGCGAAAGCTCTGCTTGATCAAATGATTCAGGCTCTCGGCGGAAAAGCCTACCTGAATATTCAGGACGTATTCCAGGAGGGCCGCACTTACAGCTTTCACTTGGGGCATCCGACAAGTGCCGGGCTGTTGTTCTGGAGGTTTTATAAGTATCCCGACAAGGATCGCATCGAACTCACAAAGAAACGGGACGTTGTGGAGGTAATTAATGGCGACAAGGGAGCGGAAATAACCTACAAGGGCGTGGGGCCCATGGATACGAAACAGCTGAACGACTACCTTCGGCGCCAGAAATATTCGCTGGACGCCGTCTTGAGAAAGTGGCTTAACGAGCCCGGGGTTGCTCTCTTTTACGATGGGCGAACGGTGGCCGACGAAAAATCGGTTCAGAAAGTGACCATCATGAATTCACATGATCAGGCGGTTGACCTTTATATTGACTCCGAGACTCACTTGCCGCTGAAGAAGAGTTTCTCCTGGCGCGATCCGACGGACAAAGAGCGCAATATCGAAGAGGAGGGATACGACAATTACCGGCCGGTAGATGGAATCATGACTCCCTTTGTGGTGACGCGCTATTACAACGGCGATATGTCCAACCAGCGCTTCTTAACCGCCGCGGGCTACAACCGGGGAGTGAAAGATTCTAAGTTTAACGTCGAGCCATCTGGGGATCTATCGAGAGAGTGACCTTGGGTGCGAATAACGCCAGTTTGAGGGTTGGAGCCAGACATGGCATCGTAGGCAATTAGCCACGCACTGTGGAAAATTTACCACAGTCGCGAATTTACTTCCAGTTGTAAGCTGATCAAACTATTCACTCTCAATCGTTAAGATTTGAACATACGGTTCGCGCTGCGGCGGAGTGCCGAGGTATCGGTGTTCACAGCGGTGCGCCGGTCACTTTGCGCATACTGCCTGCCGCCGCAGGAACCGGAATCCTCTTCCGGCGCGTTGACCTCGACGGCTTTGAAGTGGAAGCGGTCAGCCGCAACGTAGCGCGGGTCAGCTACGCCACAAGCTTGATGAAGAAGGGCGTCTTAATTTCAACTACAGAACATCTACTCTCCGCCCTGATTGGAACCGGCATAGATAATGCAATCGTGGAGTTGGACAACCTTGAACTGCCCATTCTGGACGGCAGCGCGCTACCGTTTGTGGAGTTGATTCAGAAGGCCGGCATACGCCGGCAGAAGCGAGAGCGCCGCTATTTTAAAATTCGCCGCGAACTTGAACTGCGCGAGGGAGGCAAGTTTATCGGGGTGTATCCCTCAGATATGCATTCCGTATCGTACGTCATAAATTTTCCCCATTTGCTGATCGGCAAGCAGACGTTTCGGGTTGATTTGTCTGACGGAAACTATGTGCGGGAGATTGCTCCGGCGCGTACTTTTGGCTCAAGAGCTGACGAACGCTCGATGCGGAATATGGGACTGATTCGCGGAGCGTCGGTGGAAAATTGCATTGTGCTCACCCGGGATGGGGTTGAGAATCCGCCTCTCCGCTTTCAGGATGAATTCGTCCGTCATAAAGTGCTGGATTTGATTGGCGATCTCGCACTACTTGGGAAGCCGATTCTTGGCAGCGTGGTCGCCGACCGCGCCGGGCACGCCATGCATACGGCGCTGGTGTCGCGGCTGTTGCGGGATCACAGTTTATGGGAAGAAGCGACGGTGGACGAAGCGGGCCAGGCGCCTGCGCCGGGATATGAAATGTCACTGCAGCGCGCCGCCAACTGAGAATCCTCTTTCCTAATCGGCGGCATGCGGACCAGCATCGGTCCAATCCCAAAAATATTTTTCTTCTATCAGCGCGGCGAGTTCTGCGCGAGCCCTGACTGCCAACTGGGCGGCATAGTTCTTGGTTGAGGTCTGCCGTTCGGGAGTCAGCTCCGAGACTCGCAGTGCCAGCAGCGGAGCATCCTGTTCCAGCATTTGTAACAGACGCTGGGCGCGGTCGATTCTTAGATGGAGTGGAAGCATAATTGGGCCTTAGTTAGATTCCAGATAGGTTGCCGGAAATCGCGCCTTGAGCCAAGTCACCAACTCGATACCACTATCAGGTCTCTCCACGCACCGATTGAGTCGCTTTGCGCCATCAACCGGTTTGGTCGAGATGACAGAGTTGTGGTTGTCGTAAAATAAAAACCCATCCGCATAACTCATGAATAAACCCAGAATCAGAGTCGGAATCCTATTTGGCGGGCGCAGCGGAGAGCACGAAATCTCTCTGCTTTCGGCCGCGTCGGTTTTCAGGGCCATAGATAAGAGCAAGTATGACGTGGTGCCCATCGGCATTACCAGGCAAGGCCGATGGGTCACGGCCGCCGATGCTGAGCGGCTGCTGCAAGGCAAACCGCTCGAAGAACAATCGGCGCTTCGCGCGGGTGATCCCGAGGCGACTTCGAGTGCGGCCATCCTGGCGCGAGGCGAAGCCGTAATCGTACCGCCCGAGCCTCAGAAAAGCGGCGGCTCGCTGGCTCCCTTTCAAGGCGAAGCCGGGTTAACCCGCCGCTCCTCGGATCGCGCCATTAACGTGGACGTTATTTTTCCAGTGCTTCACGGAACTTTCGGCGAGGACGGAACTATTCAGGGCCTGCTTGAGCTTGCGGACATCGCATACGTGGGGGCGGGAGTTCTCGGCTCCGCCGCCGGCATGGATAAAGACATCATGAAATCATTGTTTCGCGCCGCCGGGCTGCCCATCGTAAAGCATGTCACACTTCTCCGCGCCGAGTGGGAGCGCGATTCGAGGAAAATTCGCCGGACCATCGAGGAACAATTGAAGTACCCATTATTTGCGAAGCCGGCGAATCTGGGATCGTCGGTGGGAATCTCGAAGGTTCACAATCGCGGTGAACTCGGCCCCGCCATCGAAGAAGCTGCAAAGTTTGACCGCAAGATTGTGATTGAGCAGGGCGTCGGCGGGAAAAAGCAAAAGGCGCGAGAGATCGAGTGCGCGGTTCTCGGAAACGACAATCCCGAGGCTTCGGTGCCGGGCGAAATCATTCCCGGCAAAGAATTCTATGACTATACCGCAAAGTACCTTGACGAAGGCTCCGAACTGGTTATCCCCGCAAAGTTGAGCAAGACCGAAACTAAGAAGGTGCGGCAGTTGGCGATTGCCGCCTTCAAGGCGGTGGATTGTTCCGGCCTTGCCCGCGTGGATTTTCTGATGGAGCCGAAGACGCGGAAGATATATTTGAACGAAATTAACACCATGCCGGGATTTACTTCGATCAGCATGTATCCAAAAATGTGGGCTGCCAGCGGGGTGCCGTATGCTGAACTGATTGCGCGGCTCATTCAACTTGGACTGGAGCGCCACGAGGACAAGAGGAAAAATCAGTACAGCCGGTGATCGAGGTCTGGCCGAAAAGCCCGGCTACCCGGCACCCTGCACCAGCAGATGCTTCAGGAAGGCGGCATGGGCCCGGCTGCGGAAATGTTGTTTGAGCTGAACGATTCCCACCCGCCGGAATGCACCTTCATCATCAATGGGAATGAAGCGGCATCCCTTTCTGGGCTGAGCGGCCATTTCCGGGACAACGGATACGCCAGTCCCGGCGGCAACCATGGCTAGAATGGTGGCAAACTGACCGCTCTCGAAGACGACGTTGGGCTCCAACCTCGCGCGCCCGCAGGCCGATAGGGTGTTGTCTCGGAAACAATGCCCGTCCTTGAGAAGAAGAAACGGATCTCCTTCAATCTGCTTCAAGTGAGCCGTTGCCTGTGAAGCCATGCGGTGATTTCGCGGCACCACGAGATAAAGCTTCTCGCGCAGGAGTTCATGACAAACAAAATGGCTCCCCTGCACAGGCAGCACCAGAAGCGCGAGGTCGATGGTTCCGTCGTGGACGTGATCGAGAAGTTCCGCCGTCAACTCCTCCACGACGCTGATTCTGATTTGTGGAAACTTTCTGGCAAACGTGGCCAGGCACGCCGGCAAGAAATATGGCGCGATGGTGGGAATGGAGCCGACAATTAGTTTGCCGCGCTCGACTCCCGCCATTTCCTGAATTTCCTGTTTCGCGTCCGCGAGCTGGCCCAGAATCGCCTGGGCACGCGGAAGGAACGCCTCGCCAAACGACGTCAAACGCACCGACTTGCCGAGGCGGTCAAATAATCGCGTACCCAGTTCATCTTCCAGCTTGCGGATCTGTTGCGAGAGCGAAGGCTGCGCCAGATGTTCCTGCTGCGCGGCGCGGGTAAAGCCGCCGGTGCTGGCCACGGCGCAGAAATAACGCAGCTGATGAATCTCCATAGGAGTGGCGCTGCTAGAGGAAACAACTATAACTTAGATAGAAACTATATCTTAGACCTATAGCGGGGCAAAGCGTAGCCTTGAGGAAGACTCAGAAAACTTCCAGGAGGTAGCAATGCCAGAAGGCAAGCAAGTTGTTGCATATGGGGACGTCACGCAACGGGTGGGCGTTGAAGTCATCAGCGCGCGCGGAGTGGACGTTCCAAAACTGATTAAAATGTTGGTCGCCAATGCTGCTGCGGAATTCGCCAGCACTTATTACTACTACACCATCCTTCGAATGCATCTCGCCGGTCACGAAGATTACAAGGAAATATGCGAGGACGCCCGGCTGGAAGACCGGGCGCATTGGGAACTCATCGTGCCGCGTATTTACGAACTCGGCGGAGAGCTCCCCAATGACCTCAAGGAATTTCACGATCAGGCGGGATGCGCCGCCGCCAAACTGCCCAACCCGCCGACGGCCGTGAATATTCTGACCCTGTTGTTGGAGTCGGAGCGTTGCGCGATTCGAAGCTGGATCGCCATCTGCGACTTGACGTTCGGGAAAGATCCACGAACTTACGATATGGCTTCGAGGATTCTCAATGAGGAAATCGAACACGAAGCCTGGTTTATTGAACTGCTGGCCCATGAGAGGGACGGAAAATCCATTCCTTCCGGCCACTTCCGGCGCGGAGAACCGGGACACGCTCCCTACAGCAAGAATGCCGCATTCTACAATCCATAGATTGGAGACTGGAGATTGAAACCCTGTCCGTGCCTGCGTCTGGTCAGGCACGGACATTTTTCCATTCCGTGCTTTAATCGAGAAACATGCCCAAGTCAGTTGCGACCTACAGAGTGCAACTATTGTTGCCCGATGGCGAACGAACGGTTACGGTGAGCGGCAAGGAGCACATCTGGGACGCGGCGTTCGCGCAAGGCATCGTGTTGCCTGCATTGTGTCACCAGGGATGGTGTCTCACTTGCGCCGGGCGGCTCGAGGCAGAGGGCGATGTGGATCAGTCGGACTCGGTGAGCTACTATCCCGAAGACCGTGAAGCCGGCTTCGTTTTACTTTGTACGGGGAAACCGCAGTCCTCGGTGCGAATTCGAACCCACCAAGCGGCAGCGATGAGGAAGAATCGGAAGCAAAAAAGATTGCCCGCGCCCTATTCATGAGTGTCAGCCGCGACGCAAAGTCGAAGTACGCGTGGCGCAGAGTTTCGGGCAGGTAATTGTCTTCGAATTTTCCTCCTGTTTCCACAAGCAACTTTCATACTGCACAGTTTCTCCACAGCCGGACCCCGGATTTTTCTTGCACCTGTCTTTTGGTTCAAGCAGAGTGCGGACAGTGCAAGTCTGAGGTGTCATCGGAAGAATTGATTGCGATACTATCGGCGGCCTCGGCAGTTTGAGGAGAACTGTCGCCGGTTCCCAAAGCACGCTTCGGGCGACAATGGGAATTGCGGAGTAATGGCCTCCTCAGAGGGTCCTCCTCCACGGTCATCACTGTTCCGCCGACAGCCGTAATCGAAGCGCGTCACTCTCCGGAAACGGAGTCTGGGAGAGGTATCGCGCCTAAAACTATCATTCCCATGGAATGTAGCGTTTGACGCATACCGCATCGCAAACGAAGTGACGCTCCGGCGAGACATCTCCACAAAATACGGCCCGGGTGGCTGGCCTGGGCCGTATTTGTTTGTGGGGTTCATCCATTCTACGGTATTCGCTTTTTGTTTGCTGCATAGACCACGCAAGGAATACCATCTGCGAAGGGCAAGTATGCTGCCAACAATGTTTCGATTTGAACCAGCTTTTCCGAAGAGTCACTTTTCGTCCACATATCCGGCGAGGATATGATTCGCTTACCTCATCCAGCCGATTCGTTTTGGAGTTCTCGTCAAATTTCTGATTCATAAATGAACATGAGCACCGCCGAATACACGCTCGCACACGGTTTACCGGCCAATGTCGAGGCCGAACGCTCCATTCTGGGGGCAATCCTTCTCGACAATTTCGCTTACAACGAAGCCGCCGAACATCTTCGTCCAGAAGACTTTTCGCTCGACTCTCACCGGCGCATTTACTCGCGAATCATGGAGTTGATGGAGTCGTCGCGCCCCGCCGACTTTATCACGCTGATTGAGGAACTGAGACGCAGCAAGGAACTCGAGGCCATCGGCGACGTTGGATATATCTCCAGTCTGATGGACGGAGTTCCGGACCGCCCCAGCATTGAGCACTACATCAAGATAGTTCGGGACAAGTCGCTGCTGCGCGGGCTGATTCATGCCGCCAATGCGGCGATCATCCGCGCCGCCGATCAGAGCGATCCCGCGGAAGAAATTCTCAATGAAGCGGAAGCGGCGATTTTTCAGCTTTCCGAAAAACGCATAGGCCGCGGATTCATGGGCGTACAGGAGATCGTCAAAGAGTCGTTCGGCTCCGTGGACGCCCTGCTTCAGCGCGGACAGCGCATCACCGGGCTGGCCACGCATTACACGGATCTCGATGAAATGACCAGTGGCTTCCAGCAATCGGACCTCATTATTATTGCGGCGCGGCCCTCCATGGGGAAAACTGCGCTCGCGATGAATATTGCGGAGAACACCGCCATCGAAGATCAAAAAGTGGTGGGGATGTTTTCCCTCGAAATGTCTCGCGAGGCTTTGCTGCTGCGCCTGCTTTGTTCGAAGGCGAAAGTGGACTCGCATAAAATGCGAACCGGCTCACTGTGGCGCGAGGACATGTCAAAGGTGGTTGGAGCCATGGAGCAACTGGCGCAAGCGCCGATTTTCATTGATGACACTCCGGGAATTTCGCTGAGTGAAATGCGGGCCAAGTCGAGGCGGCTGAAACAATCTCAAGGAAAGCTCGATCTGATTATCGTGGATTATTTGCAGCTGATGTCGGGAGGCGGGCGTCGCTACGAAAATCGTACCCAGGAGGTCTCGGCGATTTCGCGCGGGCTGAAGGGACTGGCGAAAGAACTCAAAGTTCCGGTTGTCGCGCTGTCGCAGTTAAGCCGCGCGCCGGAAAGCCGCGGCGGCGATCACCGTCCCCAACTCGCTGACTTGCGGGAATCGGGGTCCATCGAGCAAGACGCGGACGTGGTGGCTTTTATTTTCCGCGAGGAAGTCTACAAGCCGGATGATCCCGAACTTGAAGGAGTGGCCGAGATTATTATTGCCAAGCAGCGCAATGGCCCAACCGGAAGAATCAAAATGGCATTTTTGAAGAATTCCACCCGCTTCGAATCGCTGGCGGCGGGGATGGGATCGGCAGAGTGAGTGTTAGCGGGGGCGGGGATTTTCGCGGCTTTCGGCTTGTGGAAAACCCTGTGGAAGCTTGGGCGCACTGAACTCCGGATAGAGATTTGAGTTACCCCGCTGGCGATGAGGGTTAACACAATCGTTAACAAGCATTGCGTTTCCATGGAGTTAGGAAGGTTTCCGGCTGGAATCCCGCAATTTCGGCAAATGTCGGGGATTAGAGCAACCTTAGAGATTTGCACATTCCGGGGGGCATGGTCTTCCGCGCTTAGTGCCTATACGACTGCTATTTTGACTCAATGGGCACTGGCAAACTCCGACCAACTCCTCTCACCAGATCGTGGTCAAAGCCCTTGATCTTCGAATTTCCTCGTCTGAAGTAATAAGGGGAATCCCTTCCACCAGCGCCGTGGCGCCGATGATGCGATCAGCCGGATCTTTAGGATAAGTTCGAGGCAGCAGGCTGGCCTGAACGCAAATCCGCCCGGTAATCGGCAGAACGACGAAACGACCCTCGACCTCGGTTAGAAACGTCTCCAGGCTGGCGTTCAGTTTAATTCGGCCTTTGGTCTCAAACGTAGCAATCTCAAAAAGGGTTATATCTGATATCGCGAGGACCTTACCATTTCGACGGATTTCCTCAATCAGTGCTCTGGCTTTCCTAGAAATCCTGGCCGGCTCCAGAGCGAGCCAGATTACAACATGCGTGTCCAGCAGGATCATCGCGATTGCTCATCCGTGTAGGCTCAGAGAAGATTGCCCCATTCTTCCGGCGAAAGAGCCGGGGAAACCACGTCGCCGGTTATGGAACCTTTGTGGCTGAAGAATCCAAATATCTCATCCACGCTGGTATTGATGGGAACAAGCTTCGCCACAGGCTGGCCGCGTTTCGTGATGACCACGGTCTCGCGTTTGGCCTTGACCTCGTCCATGATGGCGAGACAGTTCGTCTTGAATGCGCCCGCGGCTATTGTTTTCATGGTCAAGGCCTCATAAAGCTATAGTCATTATACCATAGTCGTATCTAAGTTAACAAAACGGGGAACCGCCTGCAATGTCCTTTGCAGTTCAGTTTTTCTTGACGGGGGGCGCGGCATCAGATAATCTGATTATATGAAACGAGTTATTAGCGTGACCGAGGCAGCACGGAATTTTGCGGATTGCGTGAATCGCGCTCACTACCAGAACGTCACTTTCGTCCTGCTGAAAGGCGGCTCTCCGGTGGCTCGGCTGGTGCCCGACGATGAGAAGGTTTGCACTGGGCGAGACTTGGCGGCGTCCCTCGGTCGCAGTCAGCTTCCGGTCGAGGAAGCAAAAGCATGGCACCGCGAGCTCCGAAAAGCGCGGCGCCAACTGAAGGCATTGCCTGACAGATGGCGATAATTCTTGATGCCGATGTCATCATCAGGGGTGAAAAAGGTACCTTCGATCTCCGAGACTGGTTGCAGTCGCAGCCAGCCGAGCGATTTGAGATTGCCGCTATCACCGTTGCGGAGCTGTGGCATGGGGTTGAAAGGGCGACAGCCGTGCACAAGTCTGCACGCGAACGCTATCTGCGGGCTCTACTGGAGGTCCTGCCAATCATTCCTTACACGGAGCAGACAGCCTATCATCACGCCCGAATCTGGGCGCAGATGGAATCTTCCGGCAAAATGATTGGGCCGTACGATCTCATTGTTGCCGCAACGGCTCTGGAGCGCGAGAGCGAGCTAGCGACCTTCAACAGACGGCACTTCGCGAATGTCACGGGGCTGAAGATGATTGACGTCAAATAGTTTTGGAATGAATGGGCACTCACTCTCCTTCCCCCACTTTCAACACCGCCAGGAATGCCTCCTGCGGAATATCCACGCGACCTATCCGTTTCATCCGCTTCTTACCTTCTTTTTGCTTTTCGAGCAGCTTGCGTTTGCGGGAGATGTCTCCGCCGTAGCATTTTGCGAGCACGTTTTTGCGCATGGCGTGGACGGTTTCGCGTGCGATAATTTTTGCTCCGATGGAAGCCTGGATCGGGACTTCGAACATTTGCCGGGGAATCAGTTCCCTCATCTTTGAAACCAGAGCTTTGCCGCGCTCATAGGCAAAATCGCGATGCACGATGATTGAGAGCGCGTCCACCGGCTCGCCTGCAACCAGGATGTCGAGCTTAACCATGGGCGACTCCCAATATCCGGCGAGATGGTAGTCGAGAGAGGCATAGCCGCGGGAAACGGACTTCAGGCGATCGTAAAAATCGAGAACGATTTCGTTCAGTGGCAATTCGTAGTGAAGCATCACGCGCGATGAGCTGACATATTCGAAAGTCTTCTGCTTGCCGCGTTTCTCCTCGACCAGCTTAAGAATCCCGCCAACGTATTCTTCATTGGTCAGGATGGTCGCGAGGATCACAGGCTCTTCAACTTTCTCGATTTCCGTCGGAGACAGCCAGCGCGAGGGATTATCCACTTCGACAACTTCCCCGTCGGTTTTGGTGATTTTGTAGCGCACTCCGGGCGCGGTGGTAATCAGTTCGAGGTTGAACTCGCGCTCGAGACGTTCTTGAATGATCTCCATGTGCAGCAGGCCGAGGAACCCGCAGCGGAAACCGAAGCCCAACGCGACTGAACTTTCAGGCTCAAAGAAGAACGAAGAGTCGTTGAGCCTAAGCTTGTCCAGAGCTTCGCGCAATTGCGTATGTTCGTGGGCGTCCACGGTGTAGAGGCCGGCGAAGACCATGGGCTTGATTTCTTCGAATCCAGGCAGCGGCTCGAAGGCGGGATTGTTTTCCTCAGTGATGGTGTCGCCGATTTTGGTGTCGGCGACGTTCTTGATGTTGGCGATAAGGAAGCCGACTTCGCCCGCGCGCAACTCATCAATTTCAACCGGCTTGGGGGTCAGAACGCCCAGAGTTTCGACGTCAAGCACCTTGCCATTCCACATCAGGCGGATCTTCTGTCCTTTGCGAAGCGTGCCCTGAAACACGCGGGTCAGGACTATGACGCCGCGATAGGGATCGAACCAGGAATCGAAAATAAGGGCCTGTAGGCGGCTGTCAGGATTGCCTTTTGGGGGCGGAATACGTTTAACGATTGCTTCGAGAACGTCAGGCACGCCCTGTCCCGTCTTGGCGCTGATGAGAACTGCATCACCGGCATCGAGGCCCACGGCGCCTTCGATCATCTCTTTGGTGCGGGCGACGTCGGCACTTGGCAGGTCAATCTTGTTGATCACCGGAATAATTTCGAGGCCGTGATTTATGGCGAGATAAGAATTCGCGAGAGTCTGTGCCTCGACCCCTTGCGACGCATCCACGATGAGAAGAGCGCCCTCGCAGGAGGCCAGCGAGCGCGAGACTTCGTAAGAGAAATCCACATGGCCGGGTGTGTCAATCAGGTTGAGCTGATAGGTTTGGCCGTCCTGAGCCGTATACATCATGCGCACGGCATGAGCCTTGATGGTGATGCCGCGTTCGCGCTCCAAGTCCATCGAATCGAGTACCTGAGCTTGCATTTCGCGAGCGGTCAATGAGCCGGTGAGCTCAAGCAGACGGTCGGCCAGGGTGGATTTTCCGTGATCAATGTGAGCGATAATGGCAAAATTGCGGAGGAAAGCGGCGTCCATGGATGCGGCGGTCAAAGAGTCGGCGGTCCAAGCTTGATTCTAACAGGCGGAAATAAGCCAGTTGCCAGTTCGCAGTTGCCGGCTTGTCGTTGTCAGTTTGCAGTTGCTTTTCAATGAACACCTAAACGTTAATGACCATAATTCTTGCCTCGGCTTCGCCGCGCCGCCAGGAACTTCTGCGGAACGCGGGAATCGCCTTCACGGTGCAAGCATCTGAGATCGAGGAACTCCCAATCGCCGGAGAATCTCCGCAAGCTTGTGTTGAACGATTGGCGTTGCAGAAGGCGCGGGCAGTCTCTCGCCGCCAGCCAACCGCGCATATTCTGGGCGCGGACACGATGGTCGTTGTTGACGGCGAGAACTTAGGGAAGCCGCGTGATCAAAGAGATGCGGAGCGCATGTTGCGATTACTGTCCGGGCATACTCATGCGGTCATCACTGGCGTGTGCCTGCTTGGTCCCGAACTGAGAACTGATATCTCTCAATTACCGACTGGTTTTGAAGATATTCGCTCCGAACGGACGTTAGTATCCATGTCTGCGCTGACGGACGAAGACATTCGGCAATACGTGGCTACCGGGGAGCCGGCGGATAAGGCGGGAGGATATGCCATTCAGGGCATGGCCTCGCGCTGGATTCATCGAATCGAAGGGGACTATTTCAATGTGGTCGGGCTGCCTGTGTCGCTGGTTTACCGGATGCTTAGGGCGCACGGCGCAGTCTGACTGGAAATCATAGAAACCGCAGGCGAATCAGGACTTCGGCTCGGGTTTGTTCTCTTCATCCTTCATTGCGCTCTTGAAATTCTTGATACCCTCGCCCAAGCCCTTTCCCAAACCAGCGAGCTTGCTGGGTCCAAAGATCAACAGAGCAATGCCCACGATCAGCAAAATGTGCATTGGTTGAAATAAGCCGTCACCCATGGTTTCCTCCTGCCTCAGCCTTACTTAGAAAATTCTAGGCTTTGGTTACGAGAGAGTCAAAGAACGACGGGCCAGCCACGGCTGTTGAACCAAAACTCGCACTTAAATGGTTTCGATCAGCCTCGCCAGCAACGCTGTCCGGCGCGGTAATTCTGCGATCACGATTGATTCGTTAGGAGCGTGCGCGCCTTCCCCCACGGCTCCCAGGCCATCCAGGGTAGGGATGCCTAGAGCGGCTGTGAAATTACCGTCAGAACCGCCGCCGACCGCCGCTTCGGGTAATTTCCAGCCAAGTGCGGCCGCGATAGACGAAGCTTTCTCATAGAGGGCCGCAATTCCAGCGTTGCGTTCCATGGGGGGACGGTTGATTCCTCCTAATACTTCAATCGCGCAATTTGGGTTAAACGGCTTAAGTTTACGAAGCTTTTTCTCGAGGGCAAGGGCATCCCTCATGGTAGGCACCCGCACGTCTATGAACGCGGACGCCTCGGCAGGGACAACATTCGATCGAGTACCGCCCCGAACCATCCCGACATTCAGGGTGATGCCTCGTTTCGCGTCCACCATGTCAGAAATGCCGAGGACCTGCCTCGCCAACTCGATTACCGCGCTTTCACCCTTTTCAAAATCCAGGCCGGAATGGGCGGCCTTGCCGGTAATCTTGAGTCCAAACTCTCCAACTCCCTTTCGGGCGGTTTTGACAGCGCCCTCGAGCCCATAAGCTGGCTCCAGAACCAGCACCGCTGCGGATTGACGGGCCAAGTTTTCTGTAATTCTTCTAGAGGATTCGCTGCCGACTTCTTCGTCGGAGACCAGCAGAACTGTTACAGGCCTGGGCAAGCGGCGGCGGTTCCAGCTTTGCAAAGCCTCAATCGCGTGGAGTATCAGGGCGATTCCGGACTTCATGTCTAGAACGCCCGGTCCCCACACTCGTCCGTTGGCGATGCGGCAGGGCATCTTTGAAATGGTTCCGATGCGGTAAACCGTGTCTAAATGACCCAGCAGCAACACCGGCTTGGCCGCAACGGGACCTTTGAAGTTGGCCTGCAAATGGTTTCCAAATTTTTCTGCGCGATGCAACGTCACTCTTCCGCCCAGTGTGGCGAATCTGCTGGCCACTACGGTTCCGAGGCGATCCACAGCCTGTTTAACGTCGCTGGGTGACTCAATCTCGACCAATCGCTGAATGGTCTTTACGATTTCGTTCTTGCGTTCCTGGAAATACTGAAGACATTCCCGCGCATCTTTTGGCGCGGCATTGGTCAACCATCTATTCTGTGTGATTCGTTCCTTCATTTTGGCTACACGCCAGATCCCTCGCAAGCTCGGGATGACGTCTTATTAAGGATTCAAATTGAGCTAGTACTAGCGGACGTCATGCGGGACAACTGCTGGCCGCGTTACAGTATAATCTTCATTCTCAATGGCACCGGTTATGACTGACACTAGACAGGCAGCAGTGGACGCTACTGCTACGCCGGGCACGCTGGACATTCACGAGATTTTCAAGATCTTGCCGCATCGTTATCCGTTCCTGCTGATTGACCGGATCGTGGAACTGACGCGCGAGAAGCGTATCGTGGCCATCAAGAATGTCACCATTAACGAGCATTTTTTTGCGGGACACTTTCCGAATCTTCCAATCATGCCGGGAGTGCTGATCGTTGAGGCGATGGCGCAGGCCGGCGGTGTGCTGCT
>JBOGLA010000044.1:0-38806 GCA_050746185.1 Terriglobales bacterium
CGGGAAGAATCGAACGCGGCAAAGTGAAAGTTGGAGAAGAAGTAGAAATCGTAGGCTTCCGCGATACGAGAAAGACAGTTGTAACCGGCGTCGAAATGTTCAAGAAGCAACTCGACGAAGGCCTGGCGGGAGACAATGCCGGCTTGCTGCTGCGCGGGATCGCGAAAGAAGATGTCGAGCGTGGCATGGTGCTGGCGAAGCCGGGTTCGATCACGCCGCATACCAAGTTCAAGGCGGAAGTTTACATTCTGACCAAAGAAGAAGGAGGACGGCATACACCGTTCTTCAAGGGATACCGTCCGCAATTTTATCTGCGGACCACGGACGTGACGGGAGTGGCGGAACTACCGGCGGGCACGGAGATGGTGATGCCGGGAGACAACGTGAGCCTGGTGATCGAACTGATCACGCCGGTGGCGATGGAGAAGGGACTGCGGTTCGCCATCCGCGAAGGCGGGCATACCGTAGGCGCCGGCACCATCAGCGAGATTATTCAGTAGAAACGTGGGGACAGCCGCCCTCGGCTGTCCAAGCGGAGCAAGGCTCCGCTGAGATTTGAGCTAAGAGAATCAGTTTCTGGTTCCCAGTTCTCAGAGTTAGGAGTTTGTTTTATGCCCCGAGAGATCATTACCTTGCAGTGCGGTGACTGCAAAGAGCGCAATTATTCGACAACGAAGAACCGGAAGACCATGACGGAGCGGCTGGAGATGAAGAAATTCTGCAACCGCTGCCGGAAGCATACGCCGCATAAAGAAGTAAAATAGATCATTGAGTAATTGGGAAATTGAGTAATTTGGTAATTGAAATCACAAAATTACCCAATGGTTTCGTAGGGGCGTAAGCTCAACGGTTAAACTGTCGGTCTCCAAAACCGAACTTGGGGGTTCGAATCCCTCCGCCCCTGCCATATTTTGAGAGGGTGACCGAAGCGGATTCGCGGGACGGAGTTAAGGCATGGGAGTCGAGACAAAGAAGATGGCGAAGTCAATCGCGGCATCAGCGGACGACAGCTTTGGCAGCCGAATGAAATCCTGGCCGGAGCGGATCAAGGTTTTTTATAACGACGTCCGCACGGAGATGAAAAAAGTCACCGCTCCCGGATTGAAGGAAGTTCAGGGAACGACTGCGGTCGTCATCATCACCGTATTTCTTTTTGGTTTGTATTTCTGGATTATTGACAACGTGATCGGCAGAGGCGTTGATTCTATGTACCGCTATTTCACTCATCGTTAATGGCAAACGAGGCTGGAGTTTTACAACACAATATGCAGGACGAAGAAAAAAACGCACCCGCAGCGGAAACCTCCGAAGCCGGCGCCAGTATGCCGGCGAGCACCGCTGCAATCGCAGAAGCTCCCCGCAATCCCAACATGCGGTGGTACATCATTCATTCTTATTCGGGATTCGAGCGCAAAGTGAAGGAGTCGCTGGAATCGCGGGTGCAGGCATTTGGCTTGCAGGAGCGGATTGGCAAGGTGCTGATTCCTACCGAAGCGGTTACCGAAGTCCGAAACGGAAAAAAGTACACCGTCGAGCGCATGTTCTATCCCGGATACGTGCTGGTTGAAATGGATATGGATGACCACGTCTGGCACGTGGTGAAATCTACGCCGCGCGTCACCGGGTTTGTAGGAACCGGCCAGCAGCCAACCCCGCTGTCGGATGAGGAGGTTCAGCATATCGTTTATCGAGTGGGCGAGGCGAAAGATAAGCCAAAGCTCAAGGTTAAGTTCGAGAAGAACGAAAACGTAAAGATCACTGAAGGCCCGTTTGCTACGTTCACCGGCATCGTGGACGAGGTCAATGAAGACCGCGAGACTTTGAAAGTGATGGTGACGATCTTCGGGCGCTCGACCCCTGTGGAATTGGAATTCGGTCAGGTGGAAAAGGCGTCCTAGCACATGAGCACTTTCTCGGCAAAATTTCGAGTCTGGAATCCGGCGCATCCAGAGAACGTTGAGGCCATTGAAGCAATGGTGGATACAGGAGCGTCATTTACTTGGATTTCGCGAACCCGGCTGGAGCGGTTGGGCCTGAGCCCGATGCGCCGGATGCCGATTCGCACCATCGAAGGAAGAGTCTTGGAACGTGAGTTAGTTGCAGTTTACATCGCAAGTGACGAGTACTCCGCTCCGGATGTCGTGGTGATGGCTGAGGCTGGAGAGATGGAAGTGTTAGGTGCGCACAGCCTTGAAGGGCTTGGGGTGGTTGCTGATCCCATCCAGAAGCGGCTAACGCCGACGATCATGCTGGCGTTGGGAGCCATTACTGAAAAATAACCTGTCGAGCTTTGCTCGACTTGGACAGCCGAGGGCGGCTGTCCCCGGGAAAAAAGGGAAAAATGGCGAAGAAAGCTACAGGATCGGTAAAGCTTCAGATTGCAGCAGGGAAAGCGACTCCTGCGCCCCCGGTGGGCCCGGCCTTGGGTCAGGCGCAGATCAACATTATGGAGTTCTGCAAGCAATTCAACGCTCGGACGAGCGCCAAAGAACTCGAGGGATTGATCATCCCGGTGGTGGTGACGGTTTACAGTGATCGCACGTTTACGTTCATCACCAAGACTCCGCCGGCTTCAATTTTGTTGAAGCGCGCGGCTGGCATCGCCAAGGGCTCCGGCACGCCCAACAAGGACAAGGTCGGGAAGGTGACGCTGAAGCAGGTGGAAGACATCGCGAAGCAGAAGATGCCGGACCTGAACGCCGCGTCGGTGGCTGCCGCCGTGAAGAGTGTAAGCGGGACGGCGCGATCCATGGGAATCGAAGTCATTGGGTAATTTGGTAATTGAGTAATTTTGAAATTTCGGCGGCGGGAGACGAGGATTGCATGAGAAAACCAGGCAAGAACATCAGTAAGGCGCGGCAGGCGATCGAAGCCCGGCCTTACACGCTGAAAGACGCGGTTCCCTTGCTTCAAAAAGTCAAATACACCAAATTTGACGAAACGGTTGAGATTACGTTGAGGTTGGGCGTTGATCCCAAACATGCCGATCAAATGGTTCGCGGGACCGTTGTTCTTCCGCATGGCTTGGGGAAATCCAAGAAAGTTCTGGTCATCGCCAATGGGGAGAAGATTAAGGAGGCTGAACAAGCTGGCGCGGATTATGTGGGCGGCGAAGACATGGTCGAAAAGATCAACAAGGAAAATTGGACTGATTTCGACGCATTGATCGCCACTCCAGACATGATGAAGTCGGTTGGACGCCTGGGAAAAGTTCTGGGGCCGAAGGGTTTGATGCCGAATCCCAAGACCGGCACGGTGACCTTCGACGTCGCCAAGGCGGTACAGGAGGTTAAGGCGGGCAAGGTTGAGTTTCGAACCGATAAGACCGCGCTGGTTCACGTTCCCGTCGGGAAAATTTCGTTTTCGCCGGACAAGTTAATTGAGAACGCCACTGTACTGATCACGAGCGTGGTCAAGGCCAAACCGGCCGTCGCCAAGGGCAAATACATTAAGGGAGCCTACCTGAGCTCCACGATGGGGCCGGGAATTTCCATTGATACTAGCGTAGTAGAGGCGGCTTCCAAGGCATAAATGAAGCCGGAGCACAGGACAGCCGAGGGCGGCTGTCCCCACGTGGTTTCCGGTATTCAAGGGGAGATTATGGCGGTTAGCAGAGCGAAAAAGATCGAAGAGACAGAGAAGTTAAGCGCCGAGCTGAAGAGAGTTTCCAGTCTTATCGTCACCACTTTCAGCAAGCTCACGGTGGCACAGGACTTCGAGCTGCGCAAGAGTGTTCGGAGTTCTGGCGCAAAATACGCCGTTGTGAAGAACACGCTGGCGGAACGGGCAGCGAAGGGCACGAAAGTTGAAGATGCCCTGAAGAATCTGACGGGCGTGACTTCGATTGCCTACACGGAAGGCGATCCGGTGGCGCTTGCCAAGGCACTTGCGAAGTATGCAAAGGATAATCCGGAACTCACCTTCAAGTCCGGAGTGGTGGAAGGCCGCGTCATTTCGATTAACGAGATCCAGGCTTTGGCCACGATGCCTTCCAAGGAGGAAATTTACTCCAAGTTGCTGTTTCTGATAAGCGCCCCGGCCCAGCGTCTGGTCACAGTAATCAATGCCGCCGGTCGTGACTTGGCAGTTGTCATCAATCAGGGCGTGGACAAACAGAAATTTAAGAATGATGCGCCGGCTGGAGTTTGAAGACCTTGGGAGCTTGGAATTACCAAAATTACACAATCTAAATAGTGGAGAAATAACATGGCGGATTTGCAGCAGTTGGAAGAATCAATCGTAGGACTGTCGCTGCTTGATGCGGCACAATTGGTGAAGAAACTTGAAGAACGCCTTGGAGTTTCGGCAGCAGCGGCAGCCCCGGTGATGATGGCCGGCGGCGGTGCGGCGACAGGCGCAGCTCCGGCGGAAGAAAAGACCGAATTCGCTGTCGTCCTCAAGGAAGTCGGCGCTAACAAGATCAATGTCATCAAGGCCGTCCGCGAGGTTACCAGCCTGGGCTTGAAAGAGGCCAAGGACCTGGTTGACGGTGCCCCCAAAACGATCAAAGAAGGCGTATCGAAGGAAGAGGCCGCCACCATCCAAAAGAAATTCACCGATGCTGGGGCCACGGTCGAAGTGAAGTAGCGGCCTTTGCGAGGCGCGCCCGCTCTTGTCCGCGTGGTTTTGAGCCTAAAATGCCGCGGTCGGGAGTGTCTGCGCCACACAACATTTATTTTGTCAAAGACGCAAGATTTGCTTTGGCCGGACGATCTTTTCATGTAAAATGGTGAACCTTCGAGGACAGTGGTATCATCTAACTAATCACACTGCTTCCTGCTTCATGGCGACGGCTGCAACCCGAAGCATCCAACAACGGATGCAGGGCGCAGGCGTGGATTGGCAGTCTGTTCCGCGGGCAGCGGAACGGGAACAGGCCTAAAATAACTGGCGCGGAAACGACACAATTTGCAAGCGATCCGAGTGCCATCAGTGGCGCCTGCGGGGAACCATTCTCCGGAGGACGCGCGCGTGTCTCTGAATGATTTGCAATTTCTTGCCGTACCCGTAGTGCCTTCGTTCTAACGATCACGGGAAGTTTTCTCGCAGCGCCGGCTGCGCACAAAAGTTTGGAGCGCTAATGTCAACTTCGAAGAGCAATGGATTCCGTCACCGCTTTGATTTTTCCAAGATTCCAGCCACCATCCAGATTCCAAACCTGATCGAGGTGCAGAAACGCTCCTATGAGCGGTTCCTGCAAATGGACCGTTTGCCGAGTGAGCGCGATGATGCGGGGTTGCAATCGGTCTTTCAATCCGTATTTCCGATCACCGACTTCCGCAATGTATCGCAATTGGAGTTTGTTGACTTCGCCATTGGCAACTGGGAGTGCAAATGCGGTCACTTAAAAGGGCTGCACCACTTGCGAACAACCTGTAAGAATTGCGGTTCTACCGTTATCACCGACCCGTTTCATCCGGGCGAAGTGCTTTGCGGCAAGTGCGGAACTTATAACGCGAATACCCCCGATTTCTGCAATAAATGCGGCGACCCGGTTGGCTTGCAGCTCAAGTATGACGTGAGCGAATGCGAAGAGCGGGGAATGACCTATTCGGCGCCGCTCAAAGTCACGATGCGTCTGACGATTTTCGATAAAGACGCTGAAACCGGCAATCGTTCGATCCGCGACATCAAGGAACAGGAAGTATTTTTTGGCGATGTGCCGCTGATGACTCAAAACGGCACCTTCATTATTAACGGCACCGAGCGCGTCATTGTCAGCCAGTTGCACCGTTCTCCGGGCGTGTTTTTCGAGACCGCGAACAACCGCACCTACTTTCTCGGCAAGATTATTCCGTACCGCGGATCGTGGGTGGAGTTTGAATACGATCAGAAGAACGTCCTGTACGTTCGTATTGACCGCAAGCGCAAATTCCTGGGAACGATTTTCCTTCGCGCTTTGGGGCTGCGTTCAGGCGAAGACATTCTTCGTACTTTCTACACGGTGGACCGCCTGGTCGTTCGCGATAACAAGTTGTTCTGGACGCTGGATCCGGCCGGCGATAAACCGACCAACTTGGTCGGCATGAAGCTGGCTCACAGCATCAAGAGCAAATCGGGGGATGAAGTCGCGCATTCAGGACGGAAGATCAACGCCGCCACTCTGAAGGAAATTCAGAAGGCGAAGATTTCGGAAGTCGAAGTTGATATTTCCGACCTCGAAGGCGCCTGGGTCGCCGGCGACGTGGTGGACACAACGACCGGTGAAGTGTTGCTCGAAGCCAACTCGGAACTCACAGCCGATAAACTCTCGAAGATTCTCGAATCTGGGGTCGTCGAACTCAGCCTGTTCTTCCCCGAGCGCGACGATGTAGGCGTCGTAATCAGCCAGACTCTGAAGCGCGATTCGGTAAAGACTCCGCAGGAAGCATTGATCGAGATTTATCGAAAGCTGCGTCCTGGTGATCCGCCGACTCTGGATACGGCTACGGCGCTGTTTCACGGCATGTTTTTCGATCCCCGCAAGTACGATTTTTCCCGGGTGGGGCGCCTGAAGTTCAACATCAAGCTATTTGAAAATGCTGAAGCATCGAGCCTCGACAATCGCACCCTGGAGCCCTCGGATTTTTATGGCACCATCCGCTACCTGCTGAAGCTGCGCAAGAGCATCGGCACGGTGGATGACATTGATCACCTTGGCAACCGCCGCGTCCGAGCTGTCGGCGAGCTGATGGAAAATCAGTTCCGTATTGGCCTGGTCCGAATGGAACGCGCCATCAAGGAAAAGATGAGCGTGTACCAGGAAATGTCTACGGCGATGCCACACGATCTGGTCAATGCAAAGCCGGTGATGGCGGCGATTCGCGAGTTTTTCGGATCATCGCAGCTTTCCCAGTTCATGGATCAGACCAATCCCCTCTCGGAGATCACGCACAAGCGGCGCCTGTCGGCCCTTGGGCCGGGCGGTTTGTCGCGGGAGCGCGCCGGATTCGAAGTTCGCGACGTTCACCCGACGCACTACGGCCGCATTTGCCCGATTGAGACGCCGGAAGGCCCGAACATCGGCCTAATCTCGTCACTCAGTTGCTACGCGAGGATTAACGATTACGGCTTCATCGAGTCCCCGTACCGCCGGGTAAAGGCTGGGCGCGTGCTCGATTTCGTGAGTATTGTCAACTCCGGCGACAGCGACCTGAAGGTCGGGGACCACATCGAGAAGCACGAACTGGAAAAGCTGAATGCCGATTTGAAAGACCGCCGGAAACGGCCTGCGGAATTCGAGCCTTATTCGTTTTACCAATCGGCGTGGGAAGAAGACCGGCACATTATTGCGCAGGCCAACGTCGAGCTCGACGACAAAGGACGCATTGTAGGCGAACTGGTCAATGCCCGTAAGGCGGGGAATTTTGTCCTCGTGAGCCGCGATGAAATTGACTACATCGACGTTAGTCCGAAGCAGTTGGTGTCGGTGGCGGCGTCGCTGGTTCCATTCCTCGAACACGACGATGCGAACCGCGCGCTCATGGGCGCGAACATGCAGCGCCAGTCGGTTCCTTTGTTGCGCGCGGAAGCTCCAATCGTGGGCACGGGTATGGAGGGCGTCACGGCGCGCGATTCGGGCGCAGTCATCCTGGCGCGTCGCAATGGCGTGATTGATTCGGTGGACTCCGAGCGCATCATCGTTCGGGTCGCGGGTGAACACCATCCCGGACAGCTCTCGCGTGAAGTGGGCAGCGACATTTATCAGCTCACGAAATTCAAGCGCTCCAACCAGAACACTTGCATCAATCAGAAGCCGGTCGTCACCAAGGGGCAACAGGTGGTCAAGGGCCAGGTGATTGCGGACGGCCCTTGCACTGATCACGGCGAACTGGCGCTTGGGCGCAATGTACTCGTGGCGTTCATGCCGTGGCGCGGCTACAACTTCGAAGACGCGATTCTGGTGTCCGAGAAACTGGTGAAAGATGATTACTACACTTCGGTCCACATCGAGGAATTCGAAATCGAGTCCCGGGATACCAAGCTCGGGCCGGAAGAAGTTACGCGCGACATTCCGAACGTCAGCGAGACCATGTTGCGCAATCTGGATGAAGCGGGCGTGATACGCATTGGCGCGACCATCAAGCAGGGAGACATCCTGGTGGGCAAAGTGACGCCGAAGGGTGAAACTCAGCTCACTCCGGAAGAGAAACTTCTGCGCGCGATCTTCGGCGAAAAGGCCGGGGATGTCCGCGATGCTTCGCTCTACTGCCCGCCGGGAATCGAAGGCGTCATTGTTGACGTCAAGATATTCTCCCGCAAAGGCCAGGAGAAGGACGAACGCGCCAAATCCATCGAAGCAGCGCAGATCGGCAAGCTGGAGAAGAACCTCTCCGATGAGATCCGAATTCTCACCGATGAACGCCTTAAGCGTTTGGAGAACATCCTCGGCAGCAAGGAAGTCCTCGCCGACCTTCACGACGAGCGCACCAACAAGCGGTTGCTGACCAAGGATACCATTCTTGACCGCGACACGATTGAGCGCATCTCGACTCGGAACCTGAAGCGCATTAAATATGCCGACAAGGACCCGCGGGTCAACGAGCAGATTGATGAGATCGAAGAGATGACCTCGCGTCAGATTGATGTGCTCAAAAAAATCGTTAACGAAAGAAAAGATAAGTTGACTAAGGGCGATGAACTGCCCCCGGGCGTGATCAAGCTGGTGAAGGTTTATGTCGCCATGAAGCGCAAGCTGAGCGTGGGCGACAAGATGGCGGGACGCCACGGAAACAAGGGCGTAATCGCGCGCATTCTGCCGGAAGAGGATATGCCTTGCCTCGAAGACGGAACGCCGATGGAAATCGTACTGAATCCGCTTGGCGTACCTTCCCGTATGAACGTCGGGCAGATTCTCGAGACGCACCTGGGGTGGGCCGGCCACGAGTTAGGCAAAAAGATCACGCAAATGCTTGCGGAGAATTCGCGAGAAGAAGCCGTACGGCGTGAACTGAAGGCGTTATTTAAGGACACGATGCTGGCCCAGGAAATTTCCGACGTTTCCGACGATGAATTGATGGCCGTTGCAGAAACTCTCAAGCGGGGCGTCTTCACCGGATCTCCGGTATTCGACGGATCTCGCGAGAGTGAAATCAAAGCGTTGCTGCGGCAGTCAGGATTGCCCGAGTCGGGCAAGACTTATCTCTACGACGGCATGACCGGCGATAAGTTCGAACAGCCGGTAACCGTGGGCTACATCTACATGCTCAAACTTTCACACCTGGTAGACGACAAGATTCACGCGCGTTCTATCGGACCTTATTCTCTGATAACCCAGCAACCCTTGGGAGGCAAGGCGCAGTTTGGCGGCCAGCGCTTCGGAGAAATGGAAGTCTGGGCGCTGGAAGCTTATGGCGCGGCTTTCATCCTCCAGGAATTGTTGACGGCAAAGTCAGACGACGTTTATGGCAGAACCAAGATTTACGAAGCCATCGTTAAGGGTGAAGCCGCCATGGAACCTGGCGTGCCGGAATCGTTTAACGTGCTGATTCGCGAGTTGCAATCGCTGTGCCTCGATGTGGAATTGATCAAGGCCGGCGAGAAGAAACCGGTCTTGAGCGCGGCAAACGATTGAGGAAACCCGTCGTTGGCCGTTGGCCGTCCGTGGTTGGCGGCCAGCGTAGACGAGACATGATTTTTAAACAAACGATTCATGGTTCATGCTCTTGAAACCGTGAATCAGAACTTTCGCTGGCGGCCTACGACCAAAGGCCAACGACCAACGACAGATTTCAGGAGCCGCCCGCGGAGGCGAACGGCCGCAGGAAGTGGAGGACCACCTTGTTTCGTTCGAGCCCCTTTGATCTGGCAAATCCCATCGCCGATTTCGATGCTATCCGCATCAGCCTGGCCTCGCCCGAAAAAATCCGGAGCTGGTCGCACGGCGAAGTCACCAAACCCGAGACCATCAACTACCGCACCTTTAAGCCCGAGCGCGATGGTTTATTCTGCGCCCGCATTTTTGGACCCGTAACCGATTGGGAATGTCTCTGCGGCAAGTATAAGCGCATGAAGCATCGCGGAGTGATCTGCGATAAGTGCGGCGTCGAAGTCACGCTCTCCAAAGTCCGCCGCGAACGGCTTGGGCACATCGAGCTTGCCTCGCCCTGTTCCCACGTGTGGTTCTTCAAGGGCCTGCCCAGCCGCATCGGCCACCTTCTCGATATCTCGCTGCGCGATCTCGAAGCCGTCCTCTATTTCGAAGCGTACGTTGTCGTCGAACCCGGCGACGGACCGGTAAAAGATCACGAAGTCATCAAGGACGAAGCCAAGTATCGCGAACTCGATCAGCAATTCCGTCCCGCCGGCTTTAAGGCAATGATGGGCGCGGAAGCGATCAAAGAGCTTCTCAAGCGCGTGGACGTCGAAGGCCTTGCCATTGAGCTCCGCGAGAAGATGAAGCATGAAAGCTCGCTGCAGAAGCGCCTCAAGTACACCAAGCGTTTGAAGGTGGTTGAGGCATTCCGGCGCAGCGGCAACAAGCCCAACTGGATGATTCTTGATGTCATCCCTGTCATTCCGCCGGAATTGCGCCCCCTGGTTCCGCTGGATGGCGGGCGCTTTGCCACGTCCGATCTCAACGATCTCTATCGTCGCGTCATCAACCGCAACAACAGGTTGAAGAAATTGATGGACCTGCACGCTCCCGAAGTCATCGTGCGCAACGAAAAGCGCATGCTTCAGGAAGCCGTTGACGCGTTGTTCGACAACGGACGCCGGGGCCGTGTTCTGCGCGGCGCAAATAATCGTCCTCTGAAGTCGTTGTCCGATACGTTGAAAGGAAAGCAGGGCCGCTTCCGTCAGAATCTCCTGGGCAAGCGCGTGGATTATTCGGGACGTTCCGTAATCGTTGTCGGCCCGGAATTGAAGCTGCACCAGTGCGGGCTGCCGAAGAAGATGGCTCTCGAACTGTTCAAGCCGTTTATCTATCACCGCCTTGAGCAAACCGGCCACTGCACCACAATCAAGCAGGCCAAGGAGATGGTTGAGCAGCAGGAACCGATTGTTTGGGACATCCTCGAAGAAGTTATTAAAGATCATCCTGTCATGCTGAACCGCGCTCCCACGCTTCACAGGCTCGGCATTCAGGCATTCGAGCCAGTGCTGGTCGAAGGCAAGGCAATTAAGATCCACCCATTGGTCTGCACCGCGTTCAATGCGGACTTCGACGGCGATCAGATGGCGGTGCACATCCCGCTTTCTCCGGAAGCACAGGTTGAAGCCAGCGTCTTGATGTTGTCGTCGCACAACATTCTGTCGCCGGCGTCAGGGCACCCGATCACCGTGCCGACGCAGGATATGGTGCTCGGCCTCTACTACCTGACAAAAGGCAAACCCGGCGCAAAGGGTGAAGGCCGCGCCTTCGCTAACATCGAAGAGGTTCTAATGGCGCTGGAAGCGGGCGAGGTCGAAACGCTTACGCCGATTCGCTTGCGCTATACCGGCGAAGTGATAGACCTGACCGGCGCATACGACGATCAGGACATCACACACACGGATCCGGTGCAGTACGAGCGCACGTTTCTTAACACGACCGTCGGTCGTGCCATTTTGAATGATCATCTGCCCGAGGCCATGCCCTATGTGAACGGCCTTCTAAAAAAGAAGGGCATTGGACAGTTAGTGAGCTACTGCTACTTGAGGTTTGGCCTCGAAGTAACGGTCAAGATGCTCGACGAAGTCAAAGATCTGGGATTCCGCTATGCCACCAAGGCCGGCCTCTCCATCGGCATTGACGACATGGTTATCCCGGACAATAAGAAGACGCTGGTGAAAGATGCCGAAAAGCAGGTCGTCAACGTCCAGCAGCAATATTTGGACGGCGCCATCACCAACGGCGAACGCTACAACAAGGTCATTGAAATCTGGTCAGCCATCACCGAAAAGGTCGCTGACGAGATGTTCGGACAGATGCAGCAGCGCGACAAAGAAGGCTTCATCAATCCAATTTATGTCATGGCGGATTCCGGCGCGCGAGGATCGAAACAGCAGATCCGGCAGCTTTCCGGAATGCGTGGATTGATGGCCAAGCCGTCCGGCGAAATCATCGAAACGCCGATTACGGCCAACTTCCGCGAAGGACTGACCGTGTTGCAGTACTTCATTTCGACTCACGGCGCTCGTAAGGGCCTCGCTGATACAGCGCTCAAGACCGCCGATTCAGGTTACCTGACTCGCCGCCTCGTTGACGTCGCCCAAGACGTGATCATCAGCGAATACGATTGCGGCACCGTGGATGGCATCTACGTCGCGGGAATCGTCGAAGCTGGTGAAGTGATCGAACCATTGCGCGACCGTATCGTGGGCCGCGTATCGCTTGAAAAACTGAAGGACTATGACGGCAACGTGGTGGTCGAAATCAATCAGGAAATCACGGAAGAACTGGCGGGAACGGTTCAGGCAGCTGGCATCGAAAGGGTGAAAATCCGTTCGGTGCTGACTTGCGAATCCAAGCGCGGAGTCTGCGTGATGTGCTACGGCAGAAACCTCGCCTCAGGCCGCCTGGTCGAACTGGGCGAAGCTACCGGCGTCATCGCCGCGCAATCCATCGGCGAACCGGGGACGCAGCTCACCATGCGTACCTTCCACATCGGCGGGACGGCATCGCGAGTTTCGGAGCAATCGCGGCTTGAGGCTAAGAACAGCGGCACCGTGCGCTTCATTAGCTTGCAGACGGTGAAGGCGAAGTCCGGTGACCTGGTTGTAATGAATCGTCAGGGTTCAATCGCAGTCGTGGATGAAAAGGGGCGCGAGCGCGAGCGCTACGGCGTCGTGTACGGCGCCAAGGTGAAGGTCGCTGAAGGCGATCAGGTTCAACAAGGTCACGTCATGGTCGAGTGGGATCCGTATACCTTCTCGGTCTTGACCGAGATCGGTGGCACGATCCAGTTCAAGGATTTGCAGGAGGGCGTTACGCTGCACGAAGAAGTGGACGAAGTCACGGGACTCTCCCGTCACGTCGTTGCGGATTCGCCGGATGAGAAGCGCCAGCCCGCGATTGTGATCAAGGGCAAGACCAGCAAGCGCTACTTGATGCCGTCACGCGCCCATCTGATGGTGCAGGATGGCGATACTGCGCATCCCGGCGACGTGCTGGCGAAGATTCCGCGTGAAACCACGAAAACGAAAGACATCACCGGTGGTCTGCCACGCGTGGTCGAGCTCTTCGAAGCCCGCAAGCCGCATGAAACCGCCGTCATCAGCGAGATTGACGGCACGGTGAAATTCGGTGAGGTCTCCAAGGGCCAGCGCAAGATGTATGTGATTGCCGACAACGGAACCGAAAAGGAATACTCGGTACCGCGAGGCGTTCACATCAACGTGCAGGAAGGCGAGCGCGTCAAGGCGGGCGAACCGCTAATGGACGGGCCGCTGAATCCGCACGACATCCTCGCTGTTCTGGGCGAAAAGGAACTGCAATCCTACCTGGTGAACGAAATCCAGGAAGTTTACCGGTTGCAGGGCGTGAACATCAGCGACAAGCACATCGAAGTGATCGTTCGTCAGATGATGCGGTGGCGCAAAGTCGAAGACGTCGGCGATACCACGTTCCTGCTGGAACAGCAGGTGGACAAATTCCGCTTCTCCGAAGAGAACGAGCGGGTGATTCGAGACGGCGGGCGTCCGGCCACAGGCCGGCCGCTGCTGCTCGGCATCACCAAAGCATCGCTCTCGACGGATTCGTTCATCTCCGCCGCGTCATTCCAGGAGACTACGCGAGTGCTCACCGAAGCGTCCATTCAGGGGGCTGTGGACCACTTGCGCGGACTTAAGGAAAATGTAATCGTCGGACGCCTGATTCCTGCTGGAACGGGAATGGAATACTACCGCAACGTCCGCCTCTCTCCGGAGATGGAAGAAGCGGCCGCCAAGGTCCAGGAAGAAGTCTCGCAAGCATACGAAGAAGCCGAGCGCGCGCTCGAATTGATGCGTACGGAAGGCGAGACCGAAGAACTGGCCGCGGAGTAGCAGACAGATATAGACGGAAAGGGTGGTCTTAAGGCCGCCCTTTTTAAATTTCACCATGCACGCTAGCCCCCAGCGATTGCAAACTCAGGAACCTGCGCGAATTTCGCAGTTGCGTCCAGCGCCTGCCCGCAATAACCTGAGGCCCATGCTGCGTTTTGCCCGGTTGCTGCGGCTCGCGTTCTGGCGCGCATTCGAACATGACGCCTTCGCTATTGCCAAAGCTTCCGCCTATTCCTCAATTCTGACTTTTTTCCCTGCACTTCTGGTTGTCGGATCGTTGTTGGCAAATTCCCGAAAAACCGCAGCCTACCTTCGCGAAATTTCTTACGCCCTAGGCAGAATCCTTCCGGCCGGAAGCGCTGCAGCCCTGGATTATCTCAAGACGAACAGTGCCCAGCGGTCGGCGGGGCTGCTGATCACGACGTCGCTGATAACGCTTTGGACCGCTTCCGGCGTAATGATCTCCTGGATGGAGGGCTTTCGCCACGCCTACGAATTGCCCAAGATATGGGGACTGGTTAAGGAGCGGCTCATCGCGTTTTCGCTGGTTATTCTGGCGGGTATTCCTTTGATGTTTGCTACTGTGTTGGTCGCCTTCGGGAATCGTATCGAGCTTCGCATCCTGTATCTTCTTGGCGGCCAATTTAGCTTGTATGTTCTGCTGATGTGGGCGGCCATTCGCTGGATCATTGCCACCTTGACCAGCATCGCCGTCATCGCCCTGATCTATCACAATGCCGTGCCCCGCACCCAGCCCTGGCATAGCGTGCTCCCGGGAGCAACTCTCGCGACTGCGATGTGGTTTGCTGCGACTGCCTTGTTCGGCGGATATCTCCAGGCCTATTCGGAATACAACCTGATCTACGGATCACTGGGCGTGGGCGTAGCGCTTCTAGTATGGATGTATCTTATTTCTTTTGTCATCCTGATCGGCGCTGAATTTAACGCCATGCTATTTCCGCGAACCCTCCTGGGACGTGAACTCCTGCAAATGAATGGCATAAAGCCGCCGCGGCAATAGTCAACCTCGCGCGTTTATAATTATTTCGCTCACCATCCCAAATTCAGGAACAACTTTGAAAAAGGTTCGCGATCCACAGAGTTCTGCCGGCCCGGCCTCTTCCTCGCGGGCGGAAGTCTCAAGGCGTCATGCCAAAATCATCTGCACCATCGGTCCTTCATGTAGTTCCGAAGACATGTTGCGCGACCTGATGCGCCTCGGCATGGACGTTGCCCGGTTGAATTTCTCGCACGGCAGTCATCAGGATCACGCTTGCAGCATTGAGCGGCTTCGTCGCGTCGCCGAAGCTGAAGATCGCACCATTTGCATTTTGCAGGATTTGCAGGGACCGAAAATTCGCACGGGAACGCTGAAGGATCATGGCCCGGCTGCACTCAAGACGGGCGCGCAGGTCACCATCACTCCCCGCGATATTGAGGGGACTGCTACCGTCATCTCGACCACATTTAAGACGTTGGCGCGCGACATCCAGCCAGGGGCGCGGATTCTGATTTCTGATGGCCTGATTGAGCTGCGGGTCATGGGCGTCCACGGCAAGGATGTCGAATGCGAGGTTATCAATGGCGGCCTCCTCGCCGAGCATCAAGGCATCAATTTGCCGGGCGCGGTTCTTTCCATACCGGCATTGACCGATAAAGACCGCAAAGACCTGGAATTCGGATTAGCCAACGGCGTTGACATGGTCGCTCTTTCATTTGTCCGGTCCGCTGCCGACGTTCTGCTGGTGAAAGAAATCATAAAGAGTGCGGGAATGGCAACTCCGGTGATCGCGAAATTGGAGAAGCCGCAGGCGCTTGAACAATTGGAACAGATTTTCGAAGCGTCCGACGGTGTGATGGTAGCGCGTGGCGATCTGGGCGTCGAAATGCCGCCGGAGAAAGTCCCGGTGATCCAAAAACACGTGATCCGCCGGTCGGCCGTTTGGCGCAAGCCGGTGATTACCGCGACCCAGATGCTGGAGTCAATGATCGAGAATCCGCGGCCCACGAGAGCCGAGGCCAGCGACGTTGCGAATGCGATCTTCGATGGCACTGACGCGGTCATGCTTTCCGCGGAGACGGCGAGCGGCCTTTATCCCCGGGAAGCGGTCGCGATTATGGCAAGAATCATCATCGAAGCGGAGAGCAACATGGGCGAATTCACCCAGCCCCGCCGGCGGCGTGACCGGCATGGCCTTTCCATCGCCGAGACGATCTGCGAATCCGTTGCCCACGCCGCCGAAGATCTTCACATGGCGGCGATTGCAGTTTTCACTGACACTGGAAACACGGCGCGCTTGATTTCGAAATATCGCCCCCGTCCGATGATACATGCCTTCAGCCATGTCCCCGCTGTGTGCAATCGCATGAATCTGCTTTGGGGAGTACGTCCGGTTCCTCATCCCCAGACCGGGACGGTCGAGGAGATGGTCGCAACCGCCGAGGTGCAATTACTTAAACAAGGAGCCGTCAAATCTGACGATGTGATTGGTGTCGTGGGCGGAACAAGAATGTCCACCGGTTCGACGAATTTTATGCGCCTCCAGATCGTGAGATCCGGGAGAAAGAAAAGGCTCCTCGTGAATCCGAGGCAGAAACTGAGAACCGTAACCTGAGAACTGAGACTAACCCCCAGCAACCGGTTCGCATGCTCGGTATCATTGCCATTCTTTGTCTTTGGGCCCGCAACTGAGCACGGTGGTCGAACAGCAGATTCCTCGCGCGAACTTCGCGCTCCGGAATGACGCTTAGTGACTGGATGCGCGAACATTTCCAACTCGAATCGTTCTTAGACGCCAGTGCCGACCCTTCGGTTCGCGGATTCATCCACAGTCCCCTCCGCACGAATGGAGATGGCCTCGTTCTTACCCATGGGGCCGGATCGAACTGCAATGCTCCCTTGTTGCTGGCTCTCGCCGAAGCCTTTGCCACGGCCGGTTTCACCGTACTCCGCTGCGATCTTCCATTTCGGCAAGCTCGGCCGTACGGGCCGCCGCGTCCGGGGGGCGCGGCCCGCGATCGGGAGGGACTAAAGAATGCCGTTGCGGCTCTTCGAAAGAACGTTTCCGGACCTGTGTTTCTCGGAGGGCATTCTTACGGAGGCCGCCAGGCCACGATACTGGCCGCCGATGAGCCTGATCTCGTCAGCGGATTGATTTTGTTTTCCTACCCGCTGCATCCCCCGCGCAAACCCGAACAACTTCGCACTCAACATTTTCCTCAATTGAGAACTCCCGCCATGTTTGTGCATGGAACTCGAGACCCATTTGGATCAATCGAAGAAATGGAAGCGGCGCTGAAACTGATTTCCGCGAGACATCTCTTATTGCCAGTTGAAGGCGCAGGTCACGACTTGGGGTTCAAGGGAAAAGCGAGTGCCGGGGATTTGGCGGTGACGGTGGTGGCAGCGTTTCTTAATTTCGTTAAATCAGGCTGACGTTTGCCCAAAGAGTCCACTGGACGGGCGGGACGCCCGTCGCTCCATTGAATCCTGAAATGCTAGTTCACCCATCCCGATTTCGAGCCGCCGTTCTTCTTCCCGCCCGGTTCTTCCTCCGGAGGTAGATAGTTTCCGTGTTCATCGAAGCTCACAGTCCGGTTATGTTTTCTCATGTAAACTTCGAATTTGCGGGCGGCGCGGCGGCGTTTCCAACGGTAGTAGGCATTGCGCATGCCATCGGCGCGTTTCGGCACGCGCACCGAAGTGGCACGCGCGAAGAATGCCAGGTACCATACATACCCTGCACCGAGCCCAAGCAACTGAATGAAATACAAAAGCGCGAAATGGTTCAGCAGCAGGTAGGCGGTTTCGATTCCGGCGATGAAAATGACAATCCACTTCACCGGAATCTGGATTGGGATGGGGAACAGCATGATCGGCGCGCCGCGATTAAACAGGAAAAATACCATCAAAATGGCATTGGCAGCCGCGCCACAGCCTAGAGCCTCGCCTTGCGCCACCACCCTTGTCAGTGACAAGGCAAAGCCCGCCAAACCCGAAAGAATGATGCTGCCGAAAAATAAGCCGTAGAACCTGCCCGAACCGACTCGATCTTCAACCGCCCAACCTAAAAAATAAACACCCAGTAGAGACAATACAAAGTCGAGGGGATCCACATACATGAACGCGTAGGTAACGAATTGCCACAACCACCCCTGGCGAATGTGAGTTGGATCGAGAATGCCAACCGCGAGTACCGTCTGACCGGCTGGTTGGGCAAATGCCATCAATAGCAGGATGACGACATAAATCGCGCCGCTGGCAATGATGATCTGCCGTACGGCGCCCCGGAGGGGCGGGAATCCCATCTCGGAAGAAAAATCTCTAGCCATGCTGGTCAGCCATGATCGTAAGCCGTTGGATGCGGCTCAGTACCGTTCAGTTGAAATATTTATCCTATCAGCAGCGGTTCAGCGTTCAGGCGACGGCACGACCGCAAGGCTTCTGTGGCCGTCCTTGTCAACGGCGCGAACCGCGAAGATGACATTATCTTTCGATAGCGGCGAGGTAACCTGGGTTACCTGGCCCAGCGGCTGACTGTGTTCCCAGTCAGGACTGGTCGTGTCCCGCCACAACAGTTCGTATGCGGCGGCCCGCCCGCCAGGTGAGGGAGTCCACGTCAGGGTCGAATCGTTCTCCACCTTCCTGATCAGTATCCGGACATTTGCCGGAGGCGCGGGAGCCGACGCCAACGACGCAAGCGTGGCTGCGTTTAAGCGGGCGACGTTCGCGACGTAATCGTAATTCACAAATTTGGGCAGATCGCCGAATTCGGCGCCGTTTTCAGTGCGTATATTCTGATGCTGATGATCGAAATTTTCGCGGAACTCAGTAAAGCGTATTGCGGCATATCCCTGTTGATTGAATGAATAGTGATCGCCGCCGCGAAGATAGCGATCCAGGCGGAACACCAGCATCGGTTTGACGGAGGTCGTATAGCTCCGGCCGACTTCCGCGACATATCGTGCCAGCTCCCGCGAAGAGGAATCGCTCTCGCCCCCAAGGTTCCGGATCATCCTCAACTCAGCGTCGGTGGCTGCAACCGGCACGCCTTCGGAGAATACACGAACGACTCTCGCGTCCTGTCCGGGGCTTTTGTCGCCGCCAACAATATCGTTGTTCAAGACCGCCTCAATATTCCAACCCTCCGACTTCGCCATCTTCGCGAAATGGCGGCTGCCGTTCAGGCCCTGTTCTTCGCCCGCAACCGTCAGAAAAATGATGGTCGCGGGGAATTTCATCTTACTCAACACGCGAGCGCATTCCAGGCTGACCGCCGTGCCGCTGCCGTCGTCGTTGGCTCCGGGCGCGGCATCGGTGGCGTTAAAGTTGTCACTGTTGCGGGAATCGTAATGGCCCGTGACCAGCACAATGCGATTGGCATTCTGCGGATCGGTTCCCTTCAATATCGCGTACACATTGGTAATTTGCGTGGGCGCGGGGATGCGACTAGTCGGGCTTTCGGTGAAGCTGTCAGTCTTTACTTCCAGGCATCCACCGCAATCCTGTGAATACCGCTCAAATTCAGACTTGATCCATTCGCGGGCCGCTCCAATGCCGTGTCCGGCGGTAATTGAGGATGGATCTTGCGCCGACAACGTTGATCGAGTCTGAAAACTCACGAGCTTTGCAATCGTGCCCTGTATCCGTTCCGCGGAGATCTGATGCAAAGCGGCCGCAATCTGCGGATCCTCCCCACCCGCTGATTCCTGCGATAATGCTGGAAGGGCCAAAGACTGGAAGATTATCCCTAAGAGGATCACCTTGAATAAATTGAACCTGTGCATCGGTGAGCTTTCAATACTTGAGTTTTTTTGGCGCGAGTGCATTTTTTCCGCATGTGCCGGGCAGCCTTATATCATGCATTATCATCCGAAGCCGCACAAGTCGCTCGGCCACTTGACCGAAACCCCCGAAGAAACTAAATATTAACAGGGGCGGCGATTTCGAATAACGGAGGCAAGTCTTGGTTTACTGTCCGGAATGCGATACTAATCTTGATCTTGAAGAAGACGATATAGACGAGGGCGAATTGGTCTCTTGCCCTGAGTGCGGCACCGAGTACGAAATTGTGACCATCAATCCAATCGAATTGAAGCCCGTTGAAGACGATGGGTACGAAGAAGAAGAGGAAGAGGAAGCCGAGGACGGCGATTTGTCTTAACTTCCGGAATCCTCCGTTCGCATTCGCTGCCATCTGCGTCGCTCCTATTTCTTCGAAAATTTGCGTCATCCACATTGTCTATTGTTTAAGTGTAAAGACGGTTGGCCCGTGGCGCTCGCGAACACTGCAAGAAGGGATCATTCCCACGGCTCAAATGTATCTGCAATAATAAGGGCATTGCTGGTGCATGAGGCATTATGAGACTCTATCGCCTTCTCGTCCTGATTGTGTTGCTTATTGGCGCCATCGTCTGTACCCGAGACTCTTCCGCGAAGGACAAGCAAGCGGCCGGTTCAGGCCGGCTGCTCACCGGTAGAGTCCTGGATAAGCAGGACAATCCCTTGCCCGATGCGGTAGTTTACTTGTCAGACGCCCGGACCAGGGCGGTGAAGACATATATAGTCGGCCAGAACGGTTCCTATGATTTTCCCGCACTCGCTCTCAACGTGGATTATGAAGTTTATGCCCTTTACCACGGGCGCAAGAGCGATACCAAGACGGTGAGCCAGTTCGATGATAGAAGGCAAGTAAGCGTGATTCTAAGGATTGACGCCAAGTAATGGAGTGGTGAAGCCTGCATGAAAAGTATTGCCCGCGCCAACCCTCTTTCCTACCTCTCCGAACGACTCGACGATCTCAAGGCAAAGGGCACCCATTTTCGCCTGCGCGTACTCGACGACGAACAGGCGGCGGTGTGCACGTTCGACGGCAAGAGGGTTATCAATCTTGCGTCCAATAACTATCTCGGCCTGACCACGCACCCCAAACTGCGCGAAGCCGCGCTGCGGGCGATTCGCCAATATGGAGTAGGCTCGGGGGCGGTGCGCACCATCGCCGGAAGCATGAAGATTCACATGGATCTTGAGGAGAAGATCGCGCGCTTCAAGAATGTCGAGGCCTGTGTTGTCTTTCAGTCGGGATTCGCCGCGAATGCGGGAACGGTTTCAGCAATCCTTGGGAAAGACGACTTCATCATTTCTGATCAGCTGAATCATGCGTCCATCATTGACGGCGCTCGTTTATCGCGGGCAAAGATTCTCGTCTTCCGGCACAAAGATATCGCCCACGCGGAGGAGCAGTTAGCCAGCGTGAAAGACGCTCCCGGAAAGAAATTGCTGATCACGGACGGTGTCTTCTCCATGGACGGCGACATCGGCCCGCTGCCCGCGCTATGCGATCTCGCGGAAAAATACGGCGCAATCATGATGGTGGACGACGCCCACGCATCCGGCGTGCTCGGCCGCAACGGCCGCGGCACGGTGGATCATTTCAAGGTTCATGGCCGCGTGGATGTGCAGGTAGGAACTTTGTCAAAAGCGATTGGCGCGCTTGGGGGCTACGTTTGCGGAACGCGGGATCTGATTGACTTCCTATACCACCGCGCACGGCCGTTCTTATTTTCCACTTCGCACCCGCCATCGGTCGCAGCCACATGCATTGCCGCATTCGAGGTTCTTGAGGACGAACCGGAGCGCATCGAAAAACTATGGGAGAATACGCGCTTCTGGAAAAAAGAATTGAGCTCGTTGGGTTTTGACATCGGAGGCAAAAGCACTCCCGCCAGCGAGACGCCCATTACCCCCATAATTATCGGCGACGCAAAAATTACCATGGACTTTTCCCGCGAATTATTCAAAGAAGGCGTTTTGGGGACAGGAATAACGTTCCCCACAGTACCGGAGGGCAAGGCCCGCGTCCGAACCATTGTCACGGCGACGCACACGAGAGAAGAACTCGAACAGGCGTTGGAAGTGCTGAAGCGCGCCGGGGAGAAGATGGGCGTGGTTTAGGAAAGTCCACGTGTGCCGTCCCTGCGGGACTCTGCTCAATGCCTCCCCTTTCAGGGGACGGCACCTTTATAAACCACCCTCCCACCCACGATTGTCGCCACTACCTTCCCGGTCATATGCCATCCATCAAATGGCGAATTGCGCGACTTTGACCGGGACTTCCCGACTTCGAACGTCCAACGCTTTTTGGGATCGAACACGGTCACGTCGGCATGGCTTCCGCGCGCGAGTGTTCCTCGGCCCTTCAAGTTAATCACGCCGGCTGGACCCCAGGTGAACAGTTCGACGATTCGCGCCAGGGAAATCTTCTGCTCGCGGTGCAGTTTGGTGATGGCGAGAGAGAATGCCGTTTCCAGGCCCGTGATTCCAAACAAGGCGCGGTCAAATTCGACAACTTTCTCATGCGTGGCATGGGGCGCGTGATCGGTCGCGATGGCGTCAATCGTCCCATCGGCCAGCGCCACCCAAATCGCTTCCCGATCCTCGATGGACCGCAACGGAGGATTCATTTTGAAATTGGTATCGTAGTCTCCAACGTCCTCGTCCAGCAGGGTGAAGTGGTGAGGCGTGACCTCGCAGGTGACGCGAATCTTGTCGCGCTTGCCACGCCGTATAACCTTCAAGGCCTCGGCGGTGGAAATATGCGCGACGTGAAGACGCGAGCCGGTGAATTGCTGAGCGAGTTGCACGTCGCGTTCGACAATAGACGCTTCCGCCGTCGCAGGCATCCCCCGCAAGCCCAGGCGGAATGAAGTGGAACTCTCGTTCATCGAACAATGTTCGGTAGCTCGCGTGTCTTCCGCGTGCTGAACGACCGGCAAGCCGATTTCAGCGGCCAGGCGCAACGTTTCCCGCATAACGGCCTCATTCAGGATGGGCCTCCCGTCGTCGCTGATTGCGACCGCGCCGGCCCGCTGGATAGCGCGAAAATCAGTGAGCACCGCGCCTTTGCTGGCAAGCGTGGCGGCGGCGATAGGGAACACATTTACCACCGCGCGACGATCCGACTGCTGCAACCAGGTCACCCACTCCGGAGAATCAATCACTGGAAGCGTGTTTGGCATGCAGCATACGGATGTGAATCCTCCTGCGGCCGCAGCAGAGGTTCCCGAATGGATCGTCTCTTTATAGCTCTGGCCAGGTTCGCGCAGGTGTACGTGCAGATCAATAAA
Source organism: Terriglobales bacterium (assembly GCA_050746185.1). Taxonomy (GTDB): domain Bacteria; phylum Acidobacteriota; class Terriglobia; order Terriglobales; family Acidobacteriaceae; genus PALSA-188. Next base: position 23,074 of record JBOGLA010000044.1, read on the forward strand.
TCCGGGAGCGACCACCAGGCCCCGAGCGTCAAAGGTGTCGCTGGTCGCATCCCGCAGTTTATTCGGACGGGAAATTTCCGCAATTCTCCTGTCGCGCAGAAGAATGTCCAAGGGCTCATCAAGCTTCGCGGCGGGATCAATCACATGCCCGCCCCGAATCAGCAGATTGCCCGGTCTCTTCTGAGTCACGAATGTCCTTTACGCTGCTTTTCCTACAGCCCTTGCCAGAACGGCCATCCGGACCGAAACTCCATTTCGCACTTCTTCGACGATTACCGATTGCGTGCAGTCCGCAACTTCAGATGTCAGTTCAAGGCCGCGAACAATCGGTCCCGGATGCATTAGCAATGCATCTCTTTTGGCCAACTTCAGCCGCTCCGCCGTGATCTGGTATTTCAAAATATATTCCTGAATGCTAAGTTTCCTTCCCGCAAGCCGCTCTTTTTGAACCCGCAGGACCATCACGGCATCCGCGCCCCGCATCGCATCTTCCGCGGTGCGGCTCAGGTGCAAGCCAGGCGCAAGGCTTGCTGCAATTTCGGGCAAAAAATCAGGGGGACCGCAAAGCGTAATTTTTGCACCGAATTTACTAAGAAGATGAATTGCCGAACGCGCCACCCGGCTGTGATAAATATCGCCCACGATGGTGATTTGCAAGCCGTTCAGGGTCTTTTTGTGGCGCATGATCGTATAGGCGTCAAGCAAAGCTTGCGTCGGATGCTCATGCATTCCATCCCCGGCATTGATAACCGGGATATCCAAGTGTCGCGCGGCGAGGAGTGGGGCGCCGGCGTTGGGATGGCGAATCACCAGAACATCCGCGCCCACCGCGCGCAACGTGTAAACCGTGTCCAGCAGAGACTCGCCCTTCTCAATACTCGATCCGCTGGACTGGATGAGCGTAGTCATCCCCCCGAGGGATTTGGCGGCAATTTCAAAGGAACTACGAGTGCGAGTGGACGGCTCGTAAAACAAAAGTAGTACGCGTTTGCCCCGCAACAGGGGGCGGCTCTTGCGAGGGTTCATCCGTGCCGCCATCTTGAGCAGGGACAAAATTTCCGCCGCGGCCATTTTTTCCGTGCCTAACAGGGATCCATGCGGAATTTTTGCGGCCACAGGCTTTGCGGGTTCGATTTTGGCCCTCATGTAATTGCTTGCTTAGCGCTGGGAAATCCATCGCGGACGCAACCCGCCGGAGCGATACTATCCCGGCTTTTCCACCAACAGCACTTTCTCCGCATCGTCAAGTTCGCGGAGTTGAACTTCCACAATCTCCTGTTGCGTAGTCTGTACTTTTCGTCCGACAAAAGTGGCCTCAACCGGCAACTCGCGATGCCCGCGGTCAATCAACACGCAAAGCTGCACTCGCTTCGGACGTCCATGGCGAAACAGCGCATCCAATGCAGCCCGGGTGGTGCGTCCGGTATACAGCACATCGTCCACCAGCACCACCGTTTTGCCAGTTATCGGAAACTCCATCTCGGTCTTCTGCACGACAGGCTTGTGTCCCAGCGTGGACAGATCGTCGCGATAGAGAGTGATATCGAGAGTACCGACCGGTATCGGCGTCTTTTCAATCCGCTGGATCATTTGAGCCAGCCGTTGCGCCAGAAATACTCCTCGGCGTCGAATTCCCACCAGCCCGAGGTCGGCGGCGCCATCATTCTTCTCGATAATTTCGTGGACCAGACGCACCAGCGTGCGCTCGATTTCGGATGCAGACATAAGCTGCATTTTCTGCCGCTTGTTCGAACCTGGAGCAGGGCTTGGAGTCATGGACGTTGCATCATATCCGGGAAAGATGGTGGGTAGCAAGGCGCTCGGAATTGCCTACATTGAATCTTTTCTCCGCAGTATCGCTGCTCCGGCCATGCCTCCCACGCTTGCGAGAGCCACGAACATTATGCACATCATAATGGAGCCCAAAACCAGCATCAGAATGAAGCCGTCGCGGCTGGCATAGAAGTCAATAATCTTCTGCATCTGTGGATCGGAACTGCGAGAGACGTATTGCCGCACTGCCTGCAACATCAGCGCGTGAATCTTTCCCTCCGAGTGGGAGACGGCAATGGCCACTGCGGAAGCAATCAGTGTGATGCCGAAGCCCAGCAGCCCACTGAGGGCGCCTAGTCGCGCTCCAAGCCTCACGGTCATGTGGGCGAAGGGATTGCGGCGATGATAAAAATACGCAGAGAGGAACCCGGACATCAGCAGTCCGAGCGCCAAGGCTCCGGGAACGACCGTAGAAAGAGCGATTGCGATCAGCAGCCCGATAAGGGCCGCAGGAAACGCCTGCGCCCATTCCGGCCTCGAATGGCGGGGCACTCCGGCGTAGGCGGCGGGTTCGACTACAGTACCGGAAAGAGTTTCAGCGGTTGACGGTTTGCCGGCCGTCACCACTCTGATTTGAGGGGCGCTGCATTGCCGGCAAAAAGCGGTGCCATCCTCCACGGCTGCACCGCATTGATAACACCGATGTTCCACCAAGTGTCAAGGTACAGTACCGGCATTCGAAGTAGCAAGGTTGTCGAAGACGCCGCGGCAACGCGTATTTCATTCTTCCCGACGACTTGTCTAGATTGAATCTTCTTTCCCGTGGGTCCTGACATACACCAATGCAAAGCTCGACCCACTCCCGTTCGATTCCACCGACACGATGTGTTGATTATCTTCAGTGCCCGCTTTTAATTCCACATTCTTGCCGCTGTTGTCGCCCTCGCACTTCAATTCATTCGACCCCTTTTCATCGCCGCGCCGGTTGTAGTTGAAATGCCCGCTCATGTGACATTGAAGCACGTTGCCGTACTTCTTCAGTTGCTCCTGGTAGAAAGCAATCAGCTTGGCGGGAGGATCGCCGGAAGTGTACTCGATCGCGACTACCTTCATGCCAAATCCGAAGCCGGAAATATCTACGTTTGCGCTCTTCTGGTCGCCATCCTCGTCTTTCGACTTGAGGCGCGCCCCCGGATACACGGGAAGCCCGGTATCGCGGACATCGGCGTCATTACTGACATGGATTCCGCCTATCGGCGTCTTGATATCAACATTCTTGTCTTCGCCATCATTGTTCTTCTTGACGTTTACACTGCATGCGGGCAACAGCATTCCCATCACCAGCGCGAGCGCAAAGGCAAACACCCTTTTGCTAAGAATGGACATTCTCATCTCCTCAATTCTTGCTCAGTGGCGGACGATCAATTCCGGCGCCCCGTGCGGCAACGTTGGGAATGCTGACCGGCAAGTGTCCGCGAATTTCAATCTCGCCAAACAGCGCCTTGGCGGCGCTGATCTCAGAGACATTTTCGTCTGAAAAGGTGCACATATAGTTTTGAATCGCTGGAAAATCCTGCGCCAGGTACGGATTTCCCGCGGCAACGACGATTGTCTTATCGGCGGCACGATTAAGGATTTCCTGAAGCAGTGAACTGATCGAGCTTTCCAGCGCCACTGAATTCTTTATGCTGCCGTTATCCGCCTTCATGATTTTTCCAGCGGTCGGGACCATGTACGCCGCTGCGACGACCGCTTGAGCCTGATTGACGGCCTCCAGTACCGCATCCGACATGGCAGTTGCAATGCGCGGGTCAACGTAAATAACGGTGACGTCCGGGACCCGCTTTTTCATCTCCCATTCCAGTGTGCGCCCAGATTGGGTACGCACATCTTCGGAAAATATGACCACGACAAGCCGGTTGCTTGCCCCCTCTGGTTTTTGATACGGAAGGCCCGCCTTGACAGTTCCTGTTTTCTTCGCCTCCTGCAAGGGCAACAGTTTTCCATTATCACGCACCAGCGCAATTGCGTCATCTGCAACCCGCTGGCCCAACGCAAGGTTTTCAGGCGTGCCCACCAGATCGGATATTTTGTCCAAATCCACCAGCCTCGCCTTCTGCAATCCGAGAGATGCCTTGGCTTCGAGAATTTTAAGCACGGACTCATTCAGCCGAGCCTCTGAGATCTCCCCACTATGCACAGCCTTGAGCATGGCTTGTACCGAAGCATCCAAATCGGCGGGGATCAGCAAAACATCGTTGCCCGCTTTGAATGCGTCCACCGCCGCGCGCCCAATGTCGTTCTGATAAAGAAGAGTCAGGCCGGCCATATCCAGTGCGTCGGTAATGATGATGCCTTTATAGCCAAGTTGATTCCGCAGCAGCCCGGTAACGATTGCGGGCGAAGTTGTCGCCACGTGTTGAGGGTCTGGATCGAGTGCAGGAACGGTCACGTGAGCTACCATGATGGAATCCACCCCAGCCTGTATGGCCTCTCGAAAAGGGGTAAGTTCTACTGTTTGGAGCCTTTGCAGATAGCCGGTGACTTGCGCCACGCCCAGATGCGAATCCGTGGAGGTGTCGCCGTGCCCGGGAAAGTGCTTCGCCGTAGCCAACATTCCGCCTTCATGAGCCCCGCGGATGTAAGCGGCAACCATATCTCCGACCTGCTGGGGATCTTCGCCAAATGAGCGCGTGTTGATGATGGGATTGGCAGGATTAGAATTGACGTCGGCTACCGGAAAGAAATTCCATTGCACGCCGATGGCGCGGGATTCCTGCGCGGTTATGCGGCCAAAAGCTTCGGCATATTTGAGATTTCCCGCCGCGCCGAATGCCATAGCATGAGGGAAATCGGTGCCGCCATTGATGCGCATAGTAATTCCGCGCTCGAAATCCGCAGCAATGAGCAGCGGCAGCTTCGAATCCTGCTGCAAACGATTCAGCAGAACCGCGGCTTCGTATGGCTGGCTTCTGTAGAGAAATGGCGGCTCATAAGGTACCGTCATGGCAAAGGAGCCAATGTGGTACTTCCGCATCGTGTCACGAATTTGCAGATACTCAGGATTGCCGGCGTTGAGAAACCTCGCCTGGACCCAGATCATGAACAGTTGGCCAACTTTTTCTTCGACGGAAAGTTTACGCAGAGTTTTCTGCGCCCATTTTTGACCGTCATGGTCGAGATGAATTGGTCCGGGTTGCTGGTACTTAGTCTTCGCGAACGAGACAGGGACGAATAGGACTGACAGGACTACCCAGACAATAATTCTCTTGGACATCAGGCCGAAGATATCACACGTAGCGACAGCCGCCCTCGGCTGTCGGCGCAGCGCAACTCCGCAAAAGCGGCCGTCCTTACGTAATCCTCTTTTCGATGTATCGAATTGCTTCCCGATGAATCCGCTTCTCATCGCCGAATCCTTTGAGCCATACGACCTCCGGTTCGCGCCGAAACCACGTCATCTGCCGCTTGGCTAAGTTGCGATGCGCCTGTTGGGTTAACTGCACCGCAGTTGAATAATCAATCTCATTGCGGATAAGCCGCACCGCCTGCTTATAACCGGACGCGGTTAGTGGCGTGGCAGCACTTCCATACTTCTCGATTAGCCGCCGGGTTTCATCCACAAGCCCCGAATCGAACATCTGACTGGCTCGCTGGTTGATTCGCGCATAAAGTTCCTCGCGCGGCGGATCCAAACCAAGACGCAGCACCTGGAACCCCGCCAGTGGGACACGTCCCCGCTGCCACAGTTCGGTCATTTTTTTTCGCGAGGCGATGCAGACTTCAACGGCGCGAATCAGCTTGGGAACGTCATTTGCATGAATCTTTGTCGCGGCCTTGGGATCCAGGCGCGACAATATAGCTTGCAAATAAGAGCTCCCACGGACCTTCGCCCGATCGCGAAGTCGTGCCCTCAAATCCTCAGACCGTTGCGGGCCTTCGGAGATGCCCTCCAGTAGCGCACGCAGATAAAGCCCCGTGCCGCCGACAACGATTGGAAGCGTCTTTCTAGATTTAATCTCCTCCAGCGTCTGCCGCGCCCGCCGCGCGTATTCGCCCGCAGTGATGTAGCCAGTAGGTTCTACGAAATCAAACAGATGATGCGGGGCGCGGTCGCGTTCGACAGCGTTAGGCTTGGCGGTTCCAATCTCAAACTCGCGGTACATCGCGACCGAGTCGCAATTCACGATCTCCCCATGGAACTCTTCGGCGAGGACCAGCGACAGGGCGGTCTTTGCGCTGGCGGTAGGCCCAAGCAATGCAACCAGTAGAGGATCACCCTCCATGTCAGCGGAAACTCCACCGAATGTTGTGCCAGTATCGAGCGAGAGTGACCGCCAGAATCACGAGGGCAATGAGCAGAATTCCCCTGGCTTCCATTTTGTATTGCTGTAGCGTCGAGCGCCGCAAGGCTGCATCCTTGTCTCGATCTCGCTTATTGGAAGGCTTCGGCACGAGGGATATTGTAACCCCCGCCCTTCCCCTGTTTCGCATGTATGCGTTTTGATTTAATTGCTTGCGTGTTTTTATTAACTATGGTTAACTTTCATACATAACCTATGGTTCACTTGCGGGATACGGGAATGGAGCAGGGTCAGGACAGGATGCGGATTGCGACGCAGGGAGCAGGCGAATGCCACTTCGCATAGTTCCTTTCGTCCTTATTTTAATAATCGCGACGGCTCTTCCTTTTTCGAAAGCAGTGGCACAAGGCGAGACCACCAGCGCCATCGTTGGCCAGGTCCTCGATGCATCCAACGCCGCTGTGCCGGGCGCGATTGTCACCCTCGCCAATCGGGATACGGGCGCGATTCGCTCTGTCAATACCGATGATTTCGGCCGCTTTAACTTCCCGCAACTATGGCCCGGCAACTATTCAGTCGGAGTGGAAGCTCCAGGCTTCGAGTCGCAGAAAATGCAGAACGTGATTTCCGGCCTGGGCCAGACGCGGACTCTCGACTTCCGGCTCAAGATCGCCCATGCCAGCGAAACTGTCGAGGTAAATTCTGAAATACCGCTCATCAATCCGGAAAATGCCAATACGTCCACCAACTTAAATGCCCCGGCGCTCGAAAATCTTCCCAACCCAGGCGGCGATTTGACCTACCCTCTGCAATTTGCCGCCGGCGCGCTGATCAACACGGCAGGCAGCGGCAACGATTTCGTCGGCGGCACGAACGGCTATGGCAACGTGGAATTCAACGGCCTGCCTGCGCTCTCCAACGGCTACATCGTGGACGGACTGGAAACGAATGATCCGCTCACCAATCTCAACAGCGGCCTCTCCACCAATCTTGTGCTGGGACTCAATTCGGTCTCCGAGGTGACCGTCAACACTCTTTCCTATTCCGTGGATCAGGGCCGCTACGGCGCGTCACAGGTCAATTACGTCACGAAGTCCGGCACGAATCAGTTTCACGGGAATCTCTACGAATTGTGGAATGGTTCCATCCTGAATGCGGCGGATTACTTCACTAATGCCATGCCGGGGAATCACAAGCCCAGGGCAACCGTGAACCACTTTGGTGGAAGTTTAGGCGGTCCCATCCTGCACGATAAATTGTTCTTTTTCTTTGACAGTGAATGGGTGCGGATTGGCCTGCCAATTGTGACGCCCACCACGGTTCCCAGTGCCGCATTCGAGCAATATGTCTTGCAGCAGCTTCCTTTGGGCGGCAGGGATTCAGTAACAGGATCGACGTATCCTGCGGCGCCACAATCGGTCCCTTTCTACCAGCGGATGTTTTCGCTCTACGGAAGCACGGATGGTACACCCCTCGCCGTGCTGGGCTGTCCCTTCGATGTTCGCGGAGCCACCCCCGCGGCTGCCAATGATGGAAACGGTTGCGCGAATCGGCAAAGCGTTTCGCACTCGAGCGATGACCACGAACAAGTCCAGACCGTTCGCCTGGACTACAACGTAAATGAGAACAACACCACATGGTTTCGTTTCCAGACCGATACCGGCGTGCAAGCCGCCTACACCGACCCCATCAATCCACTATTCAATTCGGTTTCTCCTCAGCCGCTCTATTCTTTTGCGGCGGGATATACGCATGTCTTTTCGCAGCATTTGGTGAATTATTTCAATCCGGCGTTTTCCTGGTATGAGAGCCTGTTCGCGCCGCCGGATTTTCAAAAGACACTCTCCGCATTCCCAATTGTCTTGCAGGGCAGCGGCGCGAACGCTCCATTTAGCACCGTCGGCGGGCTTGACAACACCTGGGTTCAGGGGAGACGCGCCTCCCGTTTCTTCATCAACGACAACCTGGCCTGGAGCCAGGGCGCGCACGAGTTGCGCTTTGGAACCAACACCCGAATTCTTCGGCTGAATGACTACGATTTCGGCCAGGGCTCGGTGCCAACTGTGACCTACACCACCCTGCCACAATACACTTACGGAGTCGCATCCACAGCAACGAAGACTTTCCCCACCTCAGCCAACGAGCCTTTCAACTTTCTCAATCTCGACCTCTACGCGCAGGATACGTGGAGGGTGACGAAGACTCTCACATGGACCTTCGGCGTACGCGATACATTCAATTCCAATCCACTCAATCCGCATGATCAGATTGCGCGGCTTCGCGGCTCCTTCACCACCATCTCTCATGACGTGAACCAGCCTCTGAACGCCGCCATTCAAACCGGCCTCGGAAGCGTGTTTTCCTCGACCCCGCTCGCGATCCTTCAGCCGAGAACTGCCATCGCCTGGCAGTTTGAGCCCAAGACCGTGCTCCGTATGGGTTTTGGGATCTTCAGCGACATTCTGCCTGGCAGCATCGTAGATTTGGTTGGCGTCAATCCGCCCTATGTTCAGACTTTCCAGGGCGGCCTCCTCGGAACCGCCGGAGGGACGGCCATTGCCGCCGGAGTGCCGAATAGCGCCGTGGATGCAACCGTAGCTGCGAATCAGAGGTTCGCTTCCGGATTCCCGAACGGCCAACTGTCCTGTGCCTCGATTCAGGCAAACCCGGCGACTTGTCTTCCTCCCGTCGCGATTACAGCCGTGCCCAGCGGCAAACTCCACGCACCCTATTTCATGGAATGGAGCCTGGGCATGCAACATCAGTTTGGAGCAACCACCAGTTTGCAAGCTCAATACGTGGGAACGCGGGCGGTGAATCAGCCGTATTTGACCCAGGTGAATGGATACCAAACCGTCTGCCAGGGATGTTTTGCGCCGTTTCCCAACTTGCAGCCCAGCGATGCGAGGTTCGGAGCGGTGACACAGCTTTCCACTGGCGAGAACAGTCACTACAACGGCTTGCAACTAACGGCCATGCAGCGCCTCGCACATGGCCTGCAAGGACAAATCAACTACACCTTCAGCCGCTGCATGGACACCGTCTCCAACGGAGGATTTCTGCAGTTCTCCTCCGGAGGAATCCCTTCGCCGCTGCCCGGGGAACTGTCCCGCGATTACGGGCCCTGCGACTACGACATCCGGCACAATCTCAACGCGCAGTATCTCTATCAATTGCCCTTGAAGGTCAGGAATGAAACATTGGGATACGCGCTCAACGGCTGGCAAGTCTCAGGCACTATCTTTTGGCATAGTGGGATTCCATTCTCTGTCCTGAGTACGCCCTATTCAGCCAATGGCAATGGCATTGTGAACGGAAGCGGGCCGCAGTTCGCGAGCATTGTTCCCGGCCTTCCCTTGTATCAGCACCATGCCATTCCCGGCGTCACGCAGCCGGGTACAATTCAGTGGCTTAATCCCAATGCGTTCGTCTCGGCGGTGGACCCGAGCACCGGACAATGCTATGGCGGCGATACCCCGCAAAACTGCCAGTTCGGGAATCTAGGGCGTAACGCCTTGCGCGGACCGGATTTCTTTTGGAATGACTTTTACCTGACAAAATGGTTCCCGTTGTCCGAACGCGTGAAGCTCAGGATAGAAGCGCAGGTCTTCAATGTTTTCAACCATCCAAATTTCGGCCTTCCCAGCATGGTACTCGCGGGCATTCCGGGAAAGCCTTCCACCCAAACCGGATTTGGCGCGTTCACCTACGCCACTTCTCCTCCGACCGGTTTGCTGGGAGTTGGATTGGGCGGCGACAGTAGCCCGCGCATGATTGCGTTTCAGGCGCGCCTGGAATTCTAAATCTCGCCGGAACAGAAGAGCAGCGCTCTTGTTTCCATTAGAAACGGCGTACTTTGGGGGAAACTGATATTTATTGGAGATCCGATTTGTCTGGGTTGTAGAAGAAGTGGAATCGAAGGGCGAGATAGGGCCCGCCAAACTCGCCCGGCAGAGGCGGAAACGGATTCGACGCAGTAATGCCGCCGTAGGCCGCCCGATCCAATGCCACATCTCCTGAGCCAGAGACGTAACGCATGCCCGCAACCTTACCATCCTTAAGTATGACGAATTCGATGGAAACCTTTCCCTTTTTCATAAGTGGCGCGCGCGCTGCCTCGGGAATGAGGTTGTACCAGTTTTCGCGAACATCGTGCAGCACCCGCGCAAGGTACGGTCCGAAATCCACACCCATGGTGTCGCTGAGAACGTCGAGTGGACCGACTACCTGTGAGGGTTGCGCCCCTGGATTCAGGCCGTAGTCGCCGTTGTCTCCAGAGTACCCTCCGCGATTTGCGGCCGCGGCGCGGGCGGCCTGCTCTATGGCGCTTCCGGGAGACATTACCCCGGTATTAAAGCTGGGCTGCGGAGGCCGTACTGCGGGCGCCTGCAATCTCGCAGTCTGCTGCTGATTCGCGGCCGGTTGCGGCGGAGCTTGCTGCGGCTGCGCTTGGGCTTGCTGCGGCATGTTCTGGGGCGCTGGCGGACTTGACTGCGGCGGTTGAGATGGAACTTGAGGCCCCGGACGCCCCGGACGCGCGCCCCCAAGAATCTTCTTGAGTTCTTCGCGGTTCAATTTCGGAGCCCGTGACATTGCGTTGCGGTCTTTGTCGGAAATGATGTTGGTATCAGGGCGCTTCGTGGCTTTCTGCTGATCCGGAGGCAGCTCCAGGTACGTGAGATCTTTCTGCTTCAGAACATCATTTGGGCTGACCATCATTACCGGACGACGCGGCAACAGCCGCTCCAGTCTGGTCGAGTTCACGATCAGGATTACGAAGAACAGGTGAACGATAATTGAGATCCAGTAAGCCTCGCGCTTGCGCGATCTCGATACTTCATCCTGAAGTTGAACCAGGAGGGCGGGAACCTGGTACATCTGGCGATACGCCGACTCCCAATTTTGCGAATCGTAGAGATCACCACCTTCAACACGGGAAGGGGTCGGCTCGTCCGTCACCGGCGGAATTTGGGTCGTTGACATCGAATAGCGGGCTATCCCTGATTAGAACCCGATTAGAAAAGAAGGGCTGCCTTTTAGTTGCTGTAAATCGGGCATTTCCCTTTAATCAATTTTAGACACTGCGTCCGTGAGCATCCTGGATGCAGCTTTTATTGTCGCATCTTTTGTGAACCTCTGCGAAGACCTGATGGTACAAGCACTTAGGGAACGCACCAGACCCGCCAACAAAAGTCTATAAGGCGCGCGGATGGGTGGATGTCAAGAAGTGTAAACGGCAAATTCGAAGCTCAAGTGCTGCTGGGCGCCGCGAGGTATTGAAGATTAGTCCGTTCGCTGTGCTCATTAATTGCCGCTATGATCTCCAGGGCCAGCGAGAGGGCTTGACGGCCGGGTTCGAGCGAAACAAGCGGCTTCGACCTGTGCCGCACGCATTCTAAAAATGCTTTCAATTCCGCGTGCAGAGGCTCCTCTGGTATCACCGGAGGCTTCGCTACATGGATTTGAGGATTAGCGGACGGGGCGCCAGAATGCTCCCCTTCGCCGCCAAGGCCGAAAACCAATACGTCCTGGCGCGCATAGTCCAATGAAATGTACTGGCGGGGTTGGAAGAAGCGCAGCTTTCGAACCCTTTCCGTCGAAACCCGGCTCGCTGTGAAATTCGCCACGCAGCCGGATTCAAATTCAACCCGCACATTCGCAATATCCACTTTGCCGGAAAGAATAGGCAGCCCCACGGCGCGAATTTCCCGAACCGGCGATTTCACGAAAGACAGAACCACATCCAGATCGTGAATCATGAGATCAAGAATTACGTCCACGTCCAGCGATCGGGGGGTGAAAACACTGAGACGATGCACTTCAAAGAACATTGGCTGGGTGACCAATGGCAGCGTGGCTCGTACCGCCGGATTGAATCTCTCCAGGTGCCCGACCTGCGCGATTCGGCCAAACTTCCCGGACATTTCGATTAATTCGCCGGCCTCTTCCACGGAAGCTGTAACCGGCTTTTCAATAAGAACATCAATCCCCACTTCCATAAGCGTCCCGGCCACTTCCCGGTGCCGTGTGGTGGGGACCGCTACCGAAGCTGCCTGAACCTCGCTATGGGTGCTGATGAGCTGCTCAATCGAGCCAAAGCCGCGGCATCCGAATTCGCGCGCCACCGAGTCGGCCCGCGAAATATCGGAATCCACGACTCCGACCAGCCGCACGGATTCGTTCTGTTTTGACAGCTCGTGATAAACACGCGCATGATTGCGCCCGAACGCTCCCACGCCGATGACAGCAACATTGACAATGCTTTCGTTGTTCAGAAACGTTCCTCCTTCAAGGCTTGATCATTTCAAGACCTGTCCGAATGAAACCTTCTTTAAAATCGCCATTTGTCCCGCATGATAAAGCGCATGCTGCACGGCCCCGTGAAGCATAAAGTAAATGTCATAGTCTTTTCCAGGGACGAGTTCGGTCAAACGGGAGTCCGGCATGGTGGAGACTACTTCCATCAATTCTTGGTGTGCCCGCTTCAGACCGTCAATTGCTTTATGCCACGCATGTTCGCCCGCTTTCTGAATTGGGAAATTGCTCTCACCTTCTAAAGTCAGGGCTTCGCCTCCAAGGCGTCGCATAATGGCGTCCTCCCACGCCGCAACATGTAGAGTCAACTCCCAGATCGTGTGCGCGCCGGGAATAGGGCGGCTGGCAGCCCGAGATGCGTCAACGTCTTCAAGTATTTCCAGTAGAGCGGGCCCGTGCCAGGCTTCGCCCTCAAAGGAGCGTTTTAGTTGATCCACGATACGAAGGATTTCGTCATTCTCAGGCATAAACTTTATATTCCAAAGAGCTTCAGGCTGCTGCAACGGCGATATCTGCCGCGTTGGCAACATTCGCTATAGCATCCACGCCATCCAGCAATAGGCACTTTCGAGAGTCCATAGCCAGACAAGTTGCGCCAGCTCTGTGCATGGCCTCAATAGTACGAATGCCCACCACCGGCACATCAAAGCGCATGTCTTGATTTGGTTTGGCAACTTTCACTACCGTCAGTGACCGGCTTAGCGTCGAAACCCCAGCACCGAGGGAGGCCATCAGTTGCCCGGCGCGCTCAATCGTAGCGTCAGTGCCCTCCATGGCCTCTATTGCCACACACGCAACTTCCGCCACCACGACGGTTTGTCCAATGTCAAACACCGCCAAATGACGGCCAACGGCACGACCGTAATCAATGTCGGCTCTTTCCCGGTGTGAAGGGTGCCGCCGGGTTAACACTCCAGGCCTGACAAGAAGCGGCTCCAGAAACGACGTCGAGCTCTCCAGCGTGATGCCTTCTTCCGCCAGAACATTCGCCACGGCCCCCAGCAACGCGTCGGTATTCCGGGTCCGCAAGGAGAGCAGCAATTTCGCCAGCCTCCAGTCGGGCCGGATCGCCGAAAATATCTGCTTATGCTTCACCTGCCCGGCCATAACGGCGCGGCTGACGCTTTCGCGCTTGAAGGTTTCGATGAGCTTGGAAAGTTCTCCCAGCGAAAGCCAGTGCACGGTCGCACCGCGGGATTCGATCTCTGGAGAAGTTTCCTCTTTGATCGCAGCGACCACAACTTCGTAACCTTGCGCGCGTGCAGCGTCGAGCACGAGAAACGGGAAGCGTCCGTTGCCGGCGATCAGGCCGAGTTTGGGAAGTAAGGCCAACGAGTGTAGTGCCAATACTATGCCAAATGGCCGAGGGGTGCCCCGTCCAAGCTCCGCTTGGGCGGGTCCGTTTCTTCACAGAACTGGCAGGTTACACGTCACAGACCAAGAACTGCTCTATAAGTACATTGTCATCATGCCTTGGGGATTGCAGCGTTTCCAGGAAACCGGTCAGCTACACTTCCTCACCTTCAGCTGTTACATGCGGCGACCGAACTTCACGAACGCCCCCTCCCGAACCACCTTCGAGACCTCCCTGGAACAGGTGAGAAGCCGCTGCGGACTTTGCGTCTACGGCTACGTCGTGATGCCTGAGCACGTCCACATGTTGGTAAACGAACCGGAGCAAGGCTTGCTGTCGCGTGTTATGCAATCGCTGAAGCAGTCGGTCGCGCGGACATTAGCCTTACGGGCAGCCGACCCGTTCTGGCAAGCTCGATATTACGATTTCAATGTATGGAGCGAGCGCAAGTTTGTTGAGAAGCTCCGTTATATACACCGCAATCCCGTAACTCGCGGATTAGTTACGCGGCCCGAGGATTGGGTGTGGAGCAGCTTCCGTCACTACGCAAATGGTGAGGTTAGTCGAGTAGAAATTGAATCCCAGTGGACGGCGCGACGGAGAGAACAGGCTGGTATCTTTCCGACCGTACGGAAGCATCCGGCTGCGTAGCAGGCCCGCCCAAGCAAAGCTTGGACGGGGCACCCTCCCTCCCTCGCTTCCTTACTTACTTAATCACTCCCCGCTCGCTCGCCTCAATAAAGCGGATCAGCATCTCCACATCTTCGCCTCGATCCTGCTCGGACTTTAATTTTTCGAGCGCCTGGGTGGTGTTCAGTTTCGACGCCAGCAGGACCTTGTAGGCGTGGTGAAGCTTGCGGATGCGATCTTTGGTGAAGCCACGGCGCTCGAGGCCGGTGGCGTTCAGTCCGTAGGCATGAGTGTCGCGGGCGGCAACGGTTTTTGAAAACGGAAGCACGTCTCGGGTGATGGTGGTTCCTCCTCCGATAAACGAATGAGCGCCGATGCGCACAAAATGATGCACCGGACAAAGCGCTCCCACCGTGGCCCATTCATCCACGATGACGTGTCCGCCCAGTGTGGCCGCGTTGGCGAGAATTACATCGTCTCCGATCACGCAATCGTGCGCGACGTGGACATAAGCCATGATCAGCGTACGATTCCCAACCCGGGTCAGACATCCGCCTTTGACGGTGCCGCGATTGATTGTCACGAATTCCCGAATTACATTGTGATCCCCGATTTCGAGACGAGTCGGCTCGCCCGCGTAGGAAATATCCTGCGGAGCCAATCCAATTGAAGAGAACGGGAAAAAAGAATTGTCGCTGCCAATTTTCGTCGGCCCTTGTACTGCGACATGCGACATCAACGAGCACCGTTCCCCAATTTCGACATCCGGGCCGATCACGCAATAAGGCCCGATCTTGCAGGATGGTTGAATCTTCGCGGCGGGATCGACGATAGCGGTCGGGTGAACGTTCATTGAGCTCGCGTAGGGAAAGCCGCCCCCGGCTGTCCGTGGGCCGCAGGCCCATGTCGGGTTTGCTCAGCAAGTCGGTCGAGCTTTGCTCGACTGGACAGCTGGGGGCGGCTGTCCCTACGCGAGCTCACGCGGGCGTCTGGCTCGGCTGATTTTTCATTCGCGCCCTCGCCACCAGGCGGCAACTGATGGTCGCCTCGGCTACTTTCTTGCCCTCCACGTACGCGATGCCCTCCATGCGGCCGCCGTCTCCGCGCCATACTTTCACGTTCACCTCGATCCGCAAAGTGTCGCCGGGGCTCACTGGCCGGCGGAAACGGGCGCGCTCAATTCCGGTGAAGAGGACGAGTTTCTCGTTGCGATCTTGAAACTCGCTGAGGAGCAGCACACCGCCGGCCTGCGCCATCGCCTCAACGATCAGCACTCCCGGCATGATTGGAAGATTCGGAAAGTGTCCCGCAAAAAAATGCTCGTTAATGGTGACATTCTTGATGGCCACGATACGCT
>JBOGLA010000045.1:0-104969 GCA_050746185.1 Terriglobales bacterium
GCGAGGGTGAACTCAGTGCCCCAGACAGGAACATTCAGTTCGGAGAGAATCCATGGCAGGGCGCCGATGTGATCCTCGTGTCCATGAGTGAGAACAATTGCGCGAACGTGCTGGCGGTTTTCGATGAGGTAAGAGATGTCGGGAACGACGATATCCACGCCCAGGAGTTCCGCTTCGGGGAACATGAGGCCGGCATCAATGACCATAATGTCATCGCCCCAGCGAACCGCCATGCAGTTCATGCCGAACTCGCCGAGTCCGCCTAGCGGTATGATTTGAAGTTTTCCGGTTGGCATCTTTTATGGGTTGAATCAGGGAAGATTGATCGTAGCACAGGAGGATAGAGGCTATTGCTGGAGGCAGGTTTCGTGCCCGCTCGTCTGGCGCGCACATCTTGTCCCCATCATGTCTGCGTCACGGTGTCCGTACCGCTGCTGATTGCCGGGAGGCGAACCCGGTCAATTGGTCGGGTTACGCTCCATGCAAGATAGCATCTGTCGAATTCCATCAAACTTTGAGAGCATCTCCCTCAATGGAAACCGGACTAACGGAGGGTTTGGCAGGTGAAGATTTGGCAAGCCTATTGGGATAACCCTCAGGGTTCATAGTGTTTCCGGGACCACTCTAGCTCATTAAAATAAACATGGCGGTAAAGGTCTATATTGCCGTAAAATACATGAGGTGGCGACTACGGCCCAAACTCGAGTTAGCGACAAAGAAATCGAAGCTAGAGCGAAAATGGCCAGTTTTATTGACCGTGTGATTGACACGATCCAGTCATCCCCGAAATCGGACTCCTCTGTTCAGCGGAGTTTTGAGATTATCTCTTCCGTAGAGCCTTCTGCAAAAGGTTAGCCTTTTCCACAAAATCAGCAATCAGTTGGTCTTTCACTGCACTAGGGACGTGCGCGGCGTATCGCCCTAGCAATCGTTTAAAGGCGGCCAGATCGCCTTTTTGACCCGCGGCATGGAATTCTTCAATGATTTGGTTGCTTAATTTTTCATCACGCCGGGCTTTGCTCATTTTGTGCCGTGCGACGTTTCTTGCATCTTAGCCTGCCAGGGCGGATATTCAAACTGCAACACTATAGGAGCATGCTGCCCGCGGGTTCCCCGCGAGAGTACGATGGTTGAATGATTGCCATGATTGAGGAGATTCGCAAGTCCTGGCTGCGGCGGCGCGTCGAGAGCGCCCTCCAGCACGGCTTTCAACGGGCGTACGAGACGGTCAAAGTTAATCCTTCCAAATTTTTGCGACAGTTGCAGACGGTGCATGGAATCCCGGTTAACAGTTATCAGGGAGTTTATTCGGTGGAGTTGAATGTCCTGGACGATCTGGCGGAGCGAGTGATCCGCAGCTCAATGAAGATTGGGGCCGCTGAGGGAGCAGGCCTGGGCCTGGGTGGAATCATAACCCTTGTGCCCGACTTGAGTTTTCTGGCAGGCATCACGCTGCGGATGATTCAGAAGCTCAGCCTGGTGTATGGCTTCGAATACAGCTCTGACGAAGAGACCGCCGAGCTTTGGATTGCGGCCGCCAGCGCCGCCGGCGTGGACATCAGCCGCGATTTACTAGAGAAGGAAGTCATCAACAAGTTCGTTCCTAAAGTGATTCAGCGCATTGCGGCGCAGGCCAGCAAAGAAGTCGTGGAAAAGTGGGCAGGAAGGTTAATCCCTCTTGCCAGTTCACTGATCGGGGCCGGACTGAATTATTACTTCTTGCGCGCGTGGGGAGAACGCGCCAGGACGCACTTCCGCGAACGCCATTTAGAGGCACGGGCGCGCATCTCCGCAATGCAGGCTAAAGTGGTTCCCTTGCCGGTTGCCAGATCGTCGTAAACGTCGCAGGAAAGCTCAATCCAAGAATAATAGTGCACTTTCCGAGAGCCGACAATTCGTTGAGAAAGAGGCGCAAGCAGACAGACCTATCCCGTCGATTAGTTTTTCAGAAGAAGCCGGTCGGGGCGCATCATCTGCCCAGTTTGAAAACTCGAATTTCTGCAGGCTCATCCGCATGCCGGGGCACCCCGAGGAAGAAGCTGTCCAAATGGGGTGAGAAAGCAGAGGTTCGGGCTCCGGCGGCAGTTGTAATTCGCGCAAGCAACTGGTAGTGATCGGCATCGTGCTGCTCGATGAC
Organism: Terriglobales bacterium; assembly: GCA_050746185.1. GTDB lineage: Bacteria > Acidobacteriota > Terriglobia > Terriglobales > Acidobacteriaceae > PALSA-188. The sequence goes on from JBOGLA010000045.1 coordinate 2,138, forward strand.
ATCCACGAAGCCCTCGCCGCAGGAGACGTAGATGCGCTTGCGGCTTGGATCGTAGAAGAGATCGTCTGTGTCGCTGTTGATGCCGACTTCTGCGACCTGTTTACCCGTATTGGTATCAATGACGATCAATCGCGCCGGACGACGAGCGCCAACAAATAAACGATGACGGTCCTCGTCAAGTCCGATCGGAGTATTCCCTTCGACCTCTTGCAACGGCCAAGGTTGAAGGGAGACGCGCTTCCTGCGGTCAACTACGGCAATCTGCTTCAGACTGGGCATGTTGGCAAAAATCCGTCTTCCCTTTTGTTCCACAGCAATTCCCTGGGGCTTGGCGGGCAATGAAATCTTCCCAAGCAATTTTCCTTCAGGAATGGCGATGACAGCGATCCCAGTTTTGCCTGCGCTCATGCAGCCTACGTAGAGCTCCTTTGTGTGCGCGTCATATTGCAGCTCATCTAGATTGCTTTGCAAGTCGATGCTGGTAATCAGGTCAAACGTCTTGCCGTTGTAAATGTAGAGGCTCAGGCCCCGTGGGACATAGAGTTGATTGAATTCAGGGGCGTAGCGGGCCGCCGCGGGTTTTTCTCCTTCCACGCTGCGCAAGGTCTTGCCTGATCTGAGATCAACGATTTCCAGTGTTTTGTTGGTGGGCGCTGATGCGAACAGACGCTGATGTTCGGAATCCACCGACATGTGGTTGAACCCTCCTTGAACGTTAGGCAGGAAAACGGTCTGCGAAAGGGAGAGCGAGCTGCTTTCCTGACCATGGGCAGGAGAAAGGGAAAAAAGAACTATCGCTAGAAAGACTATCGAACTATTTTTCATGAGAGTCCCGGAGTATTCGAGCTTGTTTAACGTTCCCGTGCGGAGTAGACAGCGCTTTAGTCGTTTACTTTGTAGATTCTGATGGCCGCTACATTCCCCCCTTCTTGCCGAACTGCCACAAAAAGTCGGCTCAATTCGGGAACGAATAGACTCGTGCGTGCGCCCTTCACAGTTTCGATTTGGGCAATCTTGCTGTAGTGGTCGGGACCCTGCTGCTGATACACAACAATAGCTCCTTCGCCGCCCGAAGCGTACAGCCGTTTGCGCTTTTGATCGTAGAAGACATCGTCGCAATCGCCTATAGTGGAAAGCTTCGCCACAACGGCGCCCGATTTTGTATCCAGCGCCAGCAGAACCGCAGGTTTGCGGCATACGATGTAGAGCCGTCCACTGGCTTCGTCCAGCGCCATTGGAAAATTTGACCGGGCATCGTCTGTGGTCCAGCTCGCTACCACGACGGATTTGGTCCGATCAATCACATCCACTTTTTGGGAGTTCGGCAGGTTTACAAACATCCAGGGCCCACTCTTATCGAGTTGAAAAGATTCAGGATGCGCATCAACTTTTATGCTTGCCAGCTTGCTGCCTTCGGAATCAAACACGGCAATGCCGCCGCCTCCGTATCCCACAAGGACCTGTTGCGTTGTAGCATCGAGACGAACATTGTCGGCATCGCCGCCCAGATCGAGCGAACGCAAGGGTTGAAACGTCGCCGCGTCGAAAATTCGTACTGAGCCGTCTTCTCCATTGGCGATCCACAGCCGGTTCTTCCCTGGTTGGTAAAGGACGCCTTGCGGCTCCGCGAGCCCGCGGATCGTTCGTACTACTTTGCCACTCCTGGTATCGATGACCTCTACCGTGTTATTGCCCAGCGCGGCTACAAAGAGGCGCTGACCTTCCACATCGAATGCCATGTGGTCTATTCGTCCCTTTACATCGGGCAGGGGAATGGTTTTCTCCAGCCGCAGAGGCGAATCGGTTTGGGCATGAGTGAGCGCAACTGCAACGAGCAGCAGAGCGATTCCACAAGTACATCGCGCGTTTCCTTTCAAGAATACCCTCCAGCTTTGTCGGAGCACGATCGGCCAGCGGATTGGTCCAATGGGAATTCAAGCGATTGTCGCCCTGCAGACCACTTTTTTGCAAGAAGTCCTTTTCTTGCCATCCCAAAAGGCCGGAAAGACATGTTGCTGCGTGTGCTCCTACGGCGGAGCTTGCGTGATTGTCCAATGTTCCTGAGGCCGCGCTAACCAGAAGCTGAGCCACACAGTCGTCCTCATCTTCACCTGGCTTTACCTTCATCCTGTACCATTCGTAAGACCAATGCCAACATTCAACTGCTCTGCCGTCCTTTTTGATCTTGATGGCGTTCTTGTGGATTCGACGCCGTCGGTTGCTCGACAGTGGTCTCTCTGGGCGCGGGAAAATAGTGTTGACCCCGAAAAAGCGGTTGAAATCGCCCACGGACGGCGAACCATCGAAAGCGTTCGTCTGCTGGCTCCCCATCTCAATGCTGAATCGGAGACAAGGAAGATCGAGCAGCGTGAAGTGGATGACAACGACGGGGTAGTAGCGATGCCGGGAGCGGCGAAGTTGCTGGAATCGCTTCCACCTCAGCGGTGGGGCGTGGTTACGTCGGGCACGCGGCGATTGGCGGCGTCGCGCCTGAAGGTGGAGAATTTGATTGTTCCCAAAGTATTGGTTTCCGCGGATGACGTGGTGAACGGCAAGCCTGATCCAGAGCCGTATTTGAAGGGTGCTGAATTCTTAAGCATGCCGCCGGGCGATTGCCTGGTGATTGAAGACGCTCCCGCGGGAATTGCGGCGGCGCATGCGGCAGGGATGAAAGTCGTAGCGTTGACGACAACTTATGCGGCGTCCGCCCTGGCAGGAGCCGACGCGGTCGTGCCGGCGCTCGCAGATCTGCGTGTAAGTTTTATGGACTCAGGATTATTGGTGACAGTGGGCATCGAACATTAGAAACGGTAGACCGGTAACCCATCCGGCTAATTTAACATCCGCACAATCCATTGACTTACGGCGCGCCGCCTCCATAAGATGGTCGCTCACAGGGGAAGCCTGCCATTTGATCGGTCAAAACATCTCGCACTACCGGGTCATCGAGAAGCTCGGCGGCGGAGGCATGGGCGTGGTTTACAAAGCCGAGGACACCCGGTTGCGCCGCTTCGTTGCCCTCAAATTCCTTCCCGATGACGTGGCCAAAGATCCCCAGACTCTTGCCCGCTTCCAGCGCGAGGCCCAGGCCGCATCGGCCCTGAATCATCCAAACATCTGCACCATTCATGACATCGGCGAGTACGAGGGACATCCGTTCATCGCCATGGAATTTCTGGATGGCATTACGTTAAAGCACCGCATCGGCGGCCGTCCCGTAGAAACCGAAGTGCTGCTTGGCATCGCCATCGAAATTGCCGACGCGCTCGACGCAGCTCATGCTGAGGGCATTGTGCATCGCGACATAAAGCCGGCGAATATTTTCGTCACCAGGCGCGGGCATGCGAAAATTCTTGACTTCGGATTAGCCAAGCTGACTCCCACCGGCCGCATGATGGACGCGGATGCTGCCGAGGCCACGGCGGCCGGCAGCAGCGAGCTTTTGACCAGTCCCGGAACCGCGCTTGGCACCGTCGCTTACATGTCACCGGAGCAGGTGCTGGGAAAAGAACTCGACGCCCGCACCGATCTCTTCTCATTCGGAGTCGTGCTCTACGAAATGGCGACCGGCGGATTGCCGTTCAGTGGTGGAACCTCCGGAGCGATTTTTGACGGCATCCTGCACAAGGCTCCCGTGGCGCCGGTGCGGCTGAATCGCGACATTCCAGCTGATCTCGAACGCACCATCAATAAAGCCCTGGAAAAAGACCGCAACCTGCGTTACCAGCATGCCGCCGACCTCCGTGCCGATTTGCAACGCCTGAAGCGTGACACCGATTCCGGGCGTTCCGCCGTAGCGAGCCCGGTCGCAGAAGCGCCGCCGATTTCCAGTTCGGCGGTTCCGGCAGCGGCCACTGCTGGCCCCATATCCGGCCCAGGCACATCCGTGTCAGGAGTGTCCGGGCCTGCCAGTGGAATTCAGCAGCCACCTGGATCGTCGCAACTGCCGGTCTCAACGGCCAGCGGACCATCCAGCATCGCGGTACCAATTTCGACATCCTCATCCTCTTCGCGTTGGAAAATCGCCGTTCCCGCTGCCTTGATCGCCGTCGCGCTGATCGCCGGAGCATTCTTTTTTCGCTCGCGCCAATCGCACGCCATCGGCGAAAAAGATTCCATCCTGGTTGCTGACTTCGTAAACACCACCAACGACCCGGTTTTTGACGACACCCTGAAAAAAGCGTTGTCCGTAGACCTTGAACAGTCTCCCTATCTGAATGTTTTTTCCGACGCCAGGGTGCGGCACACTCTGGCTTTAATGGGGAAGCCCCCCGACACCCGCATCACCGCCGACACCGCCCGCGAAATTTGCCAGCGCAGCTCGATCAAGGCTTTCCTTGCAGGTTCTATCGCCAATCTTGGCACCCAATACGTCGTGACCCTTGACGCCATCAACGCCGCCACCGGCGACAACCTGGCAGAGGTTCAAGGTCAGGCCGACAGCAAAGAGCAAGTGCTAAAGACTCTAGATACCGCGACCACGCAGTTGCGGGGAAAGCTGGGCGAGTCGCTGGCTTCGATTCAAAAATTCGACAAGCCGCTGGAAGAAGCGACCACCTCGTCGTTGGAGGCACTCAAGAGCTTCACCCTGGGGGATGCCAGACACTCGGTGGGCGACGATTTTCAGTCAATCCCTTTCTACAAGCGCGCCGTCGAATTGGATCCGAACTTTGCCATGGCGTACGCGCGCCTGGGCACCGTTTACGGCAATCTGAATCAAACGGATCTCTCCCAACAATACCGGCAAAAGGCATTTGAACTGAAAGACCGGGCCAGTGAACTGGAAAGGTTGTACATCACGGCCCATTACTATGCCGACAATGGAGAACTGGAAAAAGGTATTGCAGCTTATGAGCTCTACAAGCAAACCTATCCCCACGATGTAACTCCTTACGTCAACCTGTCGGTTACGTATGTGCTCCTCCTGGGAGAATTCGAAAAGGGGCTAACCGATGCGACGGAGGCGATTCGGGTTGATCCTGACAGCGCCGGTGGCTATTCCATTGCGGGTTTGGCCTACGCAGGGCTGAATCGCCTGGACGAAGCCAAGGCCGTGTTGCGAGCCGGGTTACAGCGGAACCCCAATTTCGTTGCGCTGCACGACAATCTCGCCAACATAGCCTATGCCCAAGGCGATCTCGCCACCATGGAGAAAGAGGACGCCTTCCTTCATCAGCAGCCTGATTTGGAAATGAATCTGAACACCCGCCATGGAGATATTGCAGCCTCAGGGGGACAAGTTCAGAAAGCGCGGGAGTTCTATCAGAAGAGCGGAGAAGTGGCGCAAAGGCTGCAACTCAAGGATTCCGAGGCCGGGGCTTTGACCTCGCAAGCCTGGATGCTCGCACAGTTGGGGTACGCAAAACAGGCTGCCGACGCCGCTAATGCCGCTTTAGCTATCTCGCCGGGCTACTTCACGAAGCTCTTTGCGGCAGGCACTCTGTCGTTTCTAGGGGAAAACCAGAAGGCGCTCGAATTGGCTTCCCAGGCCGCGAAAGATCGTCCCGTTGATACCTTGGTGCAGGTTGTTTTTGTGCCATCGGTGCAGGCGGAAGTGGCGCTCAATGAAGGTAACGCCCAGAAGGCGCTCGATCTCCTAAATCCAGCAACCCAATACGATAAGGGGACTACTGCCGATTTCTACATTCGCGGTCAGGCCTACCTTAAGTTAGGTCAGGGGAATGACGCCGCGCTGCAATTCCAAAAAATTCTGGACCTGCATAATTACGCTCCCACCGATATTCTGATGACGATGGCGCATCTTGGCCTGGGCCGCGCTTACGCTGTTTCCGGCGACATGGCAAAAAGCCGCGCCGCCTATCAGGACTTCTTCGCCCTGTTGAAAGATGCCGACCCCGATCTTCCCGTCCTAAAGCAAGCCAAAACCGAATACGCGAAACTGCAATAAAGAAAAAGGAGAAAATAATTAAGAAAGAAAATTGTTGCGGACGCATCATTTGTCAGATGCTCTCGGCGGGGCGAAAAAAAACCCCCAGAGGCCCTAGGGAAACTCTGATTAAATCTACACTCTGTCATTTCGAGCGCAGCACAATTTCCCGTTTACGGGTAATTGTGCGAAGTCGAGAAACCTGCTCTTTCTTTTCGGAACTTGTTCAGAGTTTCCCCCAGAAAAGACCCCGAACTTCCGGTAATCTGTCCGCATGGGTTCAGTGTCTCGGTTAGCCCTTATTCTTCCTGCACATAGGCGGAAATGCTTGCATTTTTTAAGTGCTTCCACAGGAATCACTTGAGAATTATCGCGGGAATCGCTACAAGCCGTAATAAACCCAGTGTTTCCAGACGAATACGGAATCAGGCCTGCGCTCAACCCTTCTTTTTGCGCGGACCTGAATCCAGCCGGATTTTTTGTGCTCTCCCGGCATCTGTCCGGTTCGAAAAAAATCTATTTTTCCGCAACTAAATTCGAAGCCCGGTGTTCCACCGAAGCGTACCCATCCCGCGCGGCAGGAGGCCGACCGTGACCCGAACTCCGTGGCTACTGATTCTCTGCTTCTTACTTTTTCTATGCCTGGCGGCAAACGTCATGGCGCAACCTACCGACTTCGTTCCGGCGGGAACTCTTCTTCATTGCACCCTGGATGAGCCCAACTTCTCATCCAAAACGGTGGCGGTCGGAGATCCAACCATTTGCTATCTCAGCAGCGTCACCAGTTTTGGCCATTCGGTGTTTCCACGCGGGGCCTATTTGACGGGACGCCTTCAGGAGGCGAAGAATCCCGGCCACTTCGTGGGCAAGGGATGGCTGGAGATAGACTTTGATCGGGTTATTATCCCCGGTCCATTGGCGCTTCCCCTGTCGGCCAAAATCATCGCCGCACCCCACTACAAGGTTGACAAGGCAGGGAAGATTCATGGAAAAGGGCACCCGGTGCGGGATGCCGTGGAATGGTCGTTGCCGCCGCTGTGGCCGGAGAAAATCCTTACTCTGCCGCGGCGCGGTCCTTATCCGACCCTAAAGGGCGAGTACCGCATGACCCTGCGTTTGATGGAGGACATCGAAGTCCCTGCTCCAGTACGCGCTGCGATTCCAATGCCGCGATGGGCAACTCCGAGCGGATATTTCCCGGCGCCGCAGGATCCTCGTTCTCACGGTACAACCATGCTGCCAGCCTCAGCCGGCACTCCGTCAGCCCCCCTTGTGCGCCAGGCAACCTACACCATGCAAACTGCCGTGGTATCCAAACGTCCTCTGACGGCGGAGCCGACGCTGCTCGCACTGAAAGACGGCAGCGCGATTCTCGCGGACCAATACTGGATCGAAGCCAATCAGGTCCACTGCTTCAGCGAGAATGTGGGAGAAAGGTTGATTCCGCTCGAAGCCCTTGATCTTTCCAAAACGGTCCGCCTAAACCAGGAGCGGCACGTGAACTTCGTGCTGAAATCAAAGTCAAGAGATGTTGTGACGCAACAGTAGGTCCACTAACTAACGGTGCCCCACATCTGCCCGTCTTTGGCAGATGTGGGGCTTTTCATTTTTTGGACACTGAGCCGGGCTTTCGGTATCGTGGTGTAAAATCCTTTGTTAGCCCCACACCGTGAAATGCCGATGCGGTGGGACCTTCCGTCGGGACGTGGCTCAGCCTGGTAGAGCACTCGCTTGGGGTGCGAGGGGTCGGCAGTTCAAATCTGCCCGTCCCGACAAATTCGTTCTTATTCTTTTCTTCGGTTTCCCGCGTGTCCTCTTCCGCTTCGCTTCCTGCCGGAAGGGCGATCCGTGTTCCAGCATTTCTCGGGTCACATGTCCAGCGATTGCCATGATGGTTTGTTCGGTTGCTTCGGACGACTCGGCCAACTTGGTGATGGCATGATGCCGCGGTCGTGCGGTCGCAGTCCTCGACAGGCATTTTGTGGACATGACCAGCATCCTCAGGCGAAAATGCAGGCGTGCTCAGATGAGACGCCCAACGGTCTTGTTGCATTCCGCACTTGCCCCATCCACCGTGATGGATGCATTGCGCCGTTCCATTGACCCCGAACAAAGAACACTGTTCTCGCTCTCTGGCTATAAAGGTGAGCGACCGGTGCTCGGTGAAGTTGGAAAGACTACCTTCAGGTTGCAAAAGCGGCGGTACGGCCGCAACGATTTCGCAGGTGAGTTCTATGGGACGATTGAAGCTCAGACCGGAGGCAGCCGAATCCAAGGCTATTTCGATGCTTCTCGCTGGGCGAGATATTTCATGCGTTTCTGGCTTGCGTTCGCTGTCCTTTGCGGAACCCCGATATTTGTGCTCACCCTGCTCGACGTGCTCACTGGGAGTCACCACACGACCGGAGACACGTGGGTAGGACTCGCCGTGCCGCCAGCTTTGGTTCTGTTTGGAACCGTGCTTCCGAAAATGGGATGGGCATTTGGGCGAAGCGACCGCAAATTCATGCTGGAGTTCGTTCAGCAAACAGCGGCGGCACGGGTCGAAGGCCTCGAAACGAGCAACCGCTGAAAATTTCGCTACAACTGCGACGCGCCTGGTAGCGGAAGCAATATTCATCGGAACAGCAGCCTCCTGAAAAGGTCGTCGTACCAGCCATGAACCTTGTGACATTTTTGTGACGCAATTGGAAAAAAACAGGGGGAAAGAGACCAACCGGAAAACCAGAAGTAGTTTATTTACTTCGACTCTGAGTCTTCAGAGCCGCTTGGGGTGCGAGGGGTCGGCAGTTCAAATCTGCCCGTCCCGACCAATTCATTCTTATTCTTTTCTTCGGTTTCCCGCTGTGCCCTCTTCCGCTTCGCTTCTTGCCGGAAGGGCGATTCGTGTTCCAGCATTTCTCGGGTCACATGTCCAGCAATTGCCATGATGGTCTGTTCGGTTGCTTCCGAGGACCCGACGCGCTAGTCAGGATCGTTGCCGATCACAACGTTCCATTGACGGACTATCCAGCGCTTGACCAGTCCGTTCAAGACGTAGGGATCTTGTTGGGCGAAGCGCGTTGCAACCGACGCATCGGGGGCGCGAAAGACAAGCAGAGCATTATCAGCGGGATCCGCAAAGGCTCCGGCAAGAACTATTTCTCCTCGCGCGTGAGCTGCGCGCGCTAACTCTAAATGGCCTTCGCGAAAGGCCGCCCGCCGCGAAACATAATCATCCGCCAACGCATAGAGTAGCGCGTAGTAAGGCACGAGAATATCTCCGCCGTTAAACTTTATCTTAATAGAAGTATTGATGTCGCAATTAGGAACCAAAGAGAGCCGCGCTCGCAAAGGCTCTCGGGTCTGCCGGACAGTTTTTTTCCTTTGACACGCGCAGGCTGTGATCTTAATTTAGGGGTGCCTCGGAATGCGTTCACCAGTCGAGCAATCCAAGGCTTCCGGAAAAGTAATCGCAAGCTAGAAATGGAAACTTCAGCCTTCAAAACATCGCAATCCAGGGAAAATTTCCGTTCCGCGGATCAAGTCACCGGAGATCAGATTCAGCCCACCGTGGAAGATGTGTTGGCGACGACGCAGCTCGTGGACATGCATACCCATCTGTATGCCCCTTCATTTGGCAAACTCGGGCTGTGGGGCATTGACGAACTGCTGACTTATCACTATCTCGAGGCGGAATTCTTCCGCTCCTCTGATGTCAGGCCCGAGCAGTATTGGTCTCTTTCGAAACGTGATCAGGCGGACGCCATCTGGCGCACTCTGTTTGTTGAAAATACCCCTGTCTCGGAGTCCACGAGAGGAGTCGTTGCTGTTCTGAAAGCCTTCAATCTTCCCACCGACAGCGACGATCTGTCCGAATCGCGGTCATTCTTCCGGGATCAGAACATTGACGCGCACATCCGAAACGTGTTTCGCATGTCAGGCGTGAAAGCGGTGGTGATGACCAACGATCCGCTGCATGCTGAAGAGCGCGAAGTTTGGACGAATGGCATCGAACGCGACCCCCAATTTCACGCTGTGCTTCGGTTGGATCGGATCCTGTGGGATTGGCCGGAGAACCACCGGCTTCTAACCAGCCACGGATATAGAGTGGATGATCGGGTATCCGGGAACTCGATCACGGAGATTCGCAGATTCCTCTCCGACTGGAACCAGCGCATGCGCCCGGTGTACATGGCGGTTTCGCTGCCCGATACGTTCCTGTTTCCGGAGGATACAGCCCGCAGCAAAATCTTGAGCGAAGCCGTGCTGCCTTCGTGCCGCGAATTCAATCTACCGCTATCTCTTATGATCGGGGTGAGGCGCCAGGTCAATCCCAGGATTCGCCTGGCCGGCGACGGCGTCGGCAAAGCGGACCTTCGCGCCGTGGAGAATTTATGCCGGGACTATCCTGACAACCGATTTCTGGTGAGCGTCCTCAGCCGCGAGAATCAGCACGAGCTCTGCGTTTACGCGCGGAAATTCAACAACCTCATGCCGTTTGGCTGCTGGTGGTTCTTGAATAATCCTTCCATTGTTGAAGAGGTCACCAGGGAGCGAATCGAATTACTGGGAGCGAGTTTCATCCCTCAACATTCCGATGCCCGTGTTCTCGAGCAAGTCATTTACAAATGGCGAAACACGCGGAGAACGCTGAAGCCTATTCTCAGCGAGCGATATCAATTGCTTTTGGAAGACGGCCGCGGAGTGACGCGTCAGGAGATTCAGCGTGATGTAGATCGCTTCTTCTTCTTGAATTTCGAAAAGTGGGTCAGCCCTCGGGCCGGCTGAAAAGAGTTTCCCGGACGAACCTGCAAGCAGCACTCCTCGAGGGCAGCTTCGCATCCGACCACGCGGCGAGGCAATTCGAATAGGCCTCTCGAACGTGAGGCTCTCTAACATGGAACTCCGTATCGCTCTTCGCAGAGGCATCCTCAATCTTCCTTATCAATGTCAGAAGAATTATGAATTGGACGGGAATCCAGGCGCGCCGTACGCTGTGCCATGGAAAGCACTCATAAGAATACGGCTGCGACAAACGAAGTAAATTCCGAAGCGGAGCTCGAACTGTTAGTGGCGAAATACACTCTGGAGTATCTGTACCGATGGACGAACCACTTTGATCCTGTTCAACTGGCACAGATTAAGCAGATTCTGGATAGCGGGGCCGAACCCCAGGTTCTTCTCATGAAAATGACCGGGGGCTGTTCATTACCGAGTTAGCGAAACGCTGATTAAGTCTACACTCTGTCATTTCGAGCGCAGCACAATTGCCCGTTTACGGGTAATTGTGCGAAGTCGAGAAACCTGCTCTTTCTTTTCGGAACTTGCTCAGAGTTTCCTTGGAGCTGCGCCAGAAAACCTCAACGCTTGAGGGAATACCTGCGCGCAGGTGCGAAGGCTTGGGGCGGGGTTATTTCTCGGACAATACGAAATTGACCGCCGCAGTCTCGTGGGGCGTCACTGAGACATTCTTTTGCCATGTTCTCGGATCAGTGAACAGCGGACGCTCCACTTTTCGTTCCGTGAGCACGTCAAACGAGTCCTCGTTCCTGGAGACATGCCACCCTTCGTGCCAGGCCACGATCTCATAGTTGCCCGGAGGAACGTCCGTCAGCTCGAACTTTCCATTCTCTCCCGTGACTGAATAGTAAGGGTGCGTTACAACCATCATTACGCCGTTCATCCAGACGTGGCCGCCATTGCACTTTAAGGTCGCGATTCCGGGAGTCTGCATGTTGCGCGAGATTACGTGATTCTGGAATGGAAATGGAAGATTGTATGTTGCCGCGCCCTCCATGTGGATGGTGTGCAAGGTTGCGTCCGAGCTCTGCATCTGAAGGTCGCCGCTGGCAGGCACCAGCAGAATGTGAGGTACGTAACGGCAGCGCTTCTGGTCCAGAAAGCGTCTAGCCTCGGGCAGGTCCATTGCCTTGCCACTGGAGATATTCTTCAAATAAACCACGGTGTTGGCGACTCCGCCATCCGGCCCAATAACCAGGCGCTCCAGGTCCATTCGTTTATGTGACTGGGGATCGCAGATCTGCGGGTCTTTGGTTACGGGAACGCTTAACGCGTGAGGCTGCGGACCTGACCACTTGACGGTTCCGGTGATGGCGCCGCCGTTGGTGACCGTTATCACCTGATAGCCGTTCTGCGCGATACAAGGCAACACCGCCGCTGTGGACAGCAGCAGGGAAATAAGAAAGCTTTTAACCATTTTTGGCCAACTTCCAGATCTTCATTTTGCGGACTCTTACATGATTATCGTAGTAAGGGAAGTTTGGTGTCACAAGTAACGGAAGTAACGGAATTGCGGTTCCGAGTTGGGAATTGGCTGGGCAAATTGGGCCCGCCAGGCGCAGGGTGGGGTTGCGCGCTCGGTCCCGGGCACTGGCGGCTATAATGGCGCGGACTCCTAACTGAAAGAGGAAATATATGCGAAGGCTTGCCGCGACCTTACTGATCTTTATCCTGGCTTTTCCGTCGTCATTTTATGGCGCAGACGAAGCGAACCTGGCTGGATACTCGCCTCGCGGCAGCCAGAGCGAGCGCGGATGGGAGGCAAAGTTTCGCGCCATCCCCGATCCGGCGAACCTCAAGGAATACATGCGGCGGCTCTCCGCGCGGCCGCATCATGTAGGTTCCCCGTACGATAAAGACAACGCCGAATGGATCCTGGCGCATTTCAAAGAATGGGGATGGGACGCGCATATCGAGACATTCGATGTTCTGTTTCCGACGCCACGGGTTCGTTTGGTCGAGATGATCGCGCCGACGAAGTTCACGGCCAAACTGGAAGAGCCCGCGTTGGCGGTGGACCCGACGTCAAATCAAAAATCCGAACAATTGCCTACCTATAACGCATATTCGATTGACGGCGACGTGACGGCTCCATTGGTCTTTGTGAACTACGGCGTGCCGGAGGATTATGAAAAATTAGAGCGACTGGGCATTTCGGTGAAGGGCGCGATCGTAATCGCCAAGTACTATCATTCGTGGCGCGGAGTGAAACCGAAGGTTGCCGCGGAACACGGAGCAATCGGATGCCTGATCTATTCTGAGCCGAAGGACGACGGTTATACGGTAGACGACGTGTTTCCGAAGGGGCCGATGCGAAATCCGGATGGAGTGCAGCGGGGCAGCGTCATGGACTTCGCGTCTTCCAGCCCGGGCGATCCCCTGACGCCGGGCGTTGGCGCCACTCCGGATGCAAAGCGCCTGCCGCTTAAGGACGCGAAGAGCATTACGAAGATTCCGGTACTGCCAATTTCCTACGGAGACGCACAACCTTTGCTCGCCGCCTTGGCCGGTCCGATGGCTCCGAAAACGTGGCGCGGCACGCTTCCCATTCCCTACCACGTCGGGCCGGGCCCGGCCAGGGTTCATCTGAAAATCGAGTCAAACTGGGACATCAAGAAAATTTACGACGTGATCGCGAAGATTCCGGGCACCGAGGCTCCGGACGAGTGGATCATACGTGGCAACCATCATGATGCGTGGGTCAACGGCGCAGAGGATCCAATTTCCGCGCAGGCAGCCTTACTCGAAGAAGCGCGATCCTTCGGGCAATTGCTAAAGCTAGGCTGGAAACCCAGACGAACCATCGTGTACGCGGCATGGGATGGGGAAGAACCGATGCTTTTGGGCTCGACCGAGTGGGTGGAAACCCACGCGGAGGAGTTGCGGGCCCATGCCGCTGTCTACCTCAACACCGACGGTAACGATCGCGGCGTGCTGAACATGGGCGGATCGCACAGCCTGGAGCACTTCATCAATGGAGTGGCCCGCGACATCAACGACCCCGAAACGAACATGACGGTCTGGCAGCGAGCCCAACTGAGTAGGATCGCGGAAGCCAAATCTGCCGAGGATCGCCAGGAACTGCGTCAACGGCCGGACTTAAGGATTGATGCGTTAGGCTCGGGGACCGATTACACCGCGTTTCTCGACCACCTGGGCATTGCCACTCTCGACCTGGGATACGGCGGCGAAGACGAACAAGGGATTTATCACTCCATTTACGACGACTTTTACTGGTATACACATTTTTCGGACACAAATTTCGTATATGGTCGGGCAATGGCGCAGACGGTGGGCACTTCGGTGATGAGGCTGGCAGATGCGGAAGTGCTGCCTTTCGATTTCGTGGATTTCGCCGACACCGTTGATATGTACCGCAAGGATTTAGAGAAACTCCTGGCCGACAAGCAGAGTAAGGCTCGGGAGCGAAACCAGGAATTGAAGGAGGGAGTCTTCAAGGCGACGTTCGATCCCAGACGGCCAACGGTGGCTCCAGCCAGCGAGGATATCCCTCCACATTTGAATTTTGCGCCTTTGGAGAATGCGGTGGAATCCTTGACGCGCAGCGCGAAGCGTTATCAGGGGGCGGTGGAGAAGATACAGCCTAATCTCGGGGATAACGAGTTTGCGAAAAAGCTCGGCGCGCTGAATCAAAAGCTCATCATGAGCGAACGGCTGTTGACGAACCCCGACGGACTACCACGGCGTTCCTGGTACAAGCACTTGCTGTACGCTCCCGGAGTGTACACGGGCTATGAGCCTAAGACTGTTCCCGGCGTGCGCGAGGGTATCGAACAGAAGAGATATGCGGAGGCGGAACACGAGATTGTGCGAGTGGCGAAAGCACTCGAAGACCAGGCTGCTCTCATTGATTCGGTCACAGAGGAATTGGGGCAGACACACCAATAGTACGGCGGGAGTTTGGTGGGCCCGGTAGGATTTGAACTTGAGGCGTTGACGCGGCATCCGAGCCGCGTGCCGAAATCCCGAGCGAAGTCGAGGGACCTCGAACTGGATGGTGGGCCCAGTAGGATTTGAACTTGAGGCGTCAACGCGGCGTCCGAGCCGCGTGCCGAAATCCTGAGCGAAGTCGAGGGACCTCGAACTGGATGGTGGGCCCGGTAGGATTTGAACCTACAACCAACAGATTATGAGTCTGCTGCTCTAACCGTTGAGCTACAGGCCCCCGAACCTCAATCTAGCATATCGGGTTCGTTCCGAACCTGAGCTCAATGGAGAGTCGGGCGTCCCGCCCGACATGGCGGGCGGGGATGCCCGTCCCTCGATTGGCTTTGGCCTTTTCCGAGAAAATCTGCTTAAATCGGAGTAATGAGTTCCCGCCGGAATCCAAGCCTTGATTGACGTCCACTGCCACATTTTGCCGGAAGTAGATGACGGACCGAGATCTTGGGACGTGGCGGAGGAAATGTGCCGGATGGCCTCCGCCGACGGCATTCAGCACATCGTTGCTACCCCTCATGCCAATGATCGCTACCATTATGACCGTGAATACTTGTCCGGCTTACTGGAGACGCTCAGGCAGCGGATTGGCAAGTTTCCGCGGTTCAGCCTGGGCTGTGACTTCCATCTGTCATACGAAAATTTCCAGGCGTTAATGCTTGCGCCGTCGCGATACTGCATTGAAGGAACTCAATACATTCTGGTCGAATTGAGCAACTACAGCATTCCGGCACAGGTAGATGAGTGCCTGGCGAAGATGCATGAGAATGGAATGGTGCCCGTAATCACGCATCCGGAGCGTAATCCGATTCTTCAGCAGGATCCGGAGAGAGTTCTGCGGTGGAGAGAAATGCATTGCGTCGTGCAGGTTACTGCTTCCTCGATCACAGGGTTATGGGGCGAGCGGGCTTGGCGCTCGGCCCAATCGCTTCTCAAAAATGAGGCGGTTCACGTTCTGGCAACCGACGCCCATAACAACACGAGGCGGCTTCCGCAATTGTCGTTTGCTCGAGAAGTTGTTGAGGAAACTTACGGTTCGGAAGTTGCGAGGGCACTGGTGGAGGACAATCCTCGAGCGATTGTGAATGGAATGCCGCTGCCGTATTTTCCGTTGCCAACCACCAGGAAATAGCTTGCGGGCAAGTCTTCGTGAACGGGGGAACCCTGGCCAAAAGATGGGAAGAAATCAGTTCACAGTGGGGAGTTTTCTGTTCTCAGTTATTTAGCCTGTCCGGTGCCGGAGGAAGACTCTGTCGTCGCGTTCCGGGGAGAGAGCTGCGGAGGAGATGTCATGGCGCTTTCGGGATTGAGCAGATGTCCCTGGTCAGGTCCGAGGCCCAACTTAATCAACGCTCGGGAATCGGGAACAACTTTTGTTTGCCAGCCATTTGCAGCCTGGAAATGCTCCATAGCGCGCTGGCTGGCGTCGTCCCACACTCCGGAAGCTTCCCCATCAAGATAGTGCTGGCGGATCAGGGCCTGCTGGATTTGCAGCGCCCGCTGGGGATCAATCTTCTGCTGTCCGTGCGATTTGGCAACGTGCCTGCGCGACCGGCGATGATGTGAGGAATGATGTGCAGACGCTTTTTTCACAGACGTGGAAGGACTGGCATGCGCCGTCGTTGCCGACAGCAATGCCAATACAATTCCCGCAAAAGCAAACTGCCAAAAATTCCTATGCTGCAATTCTCACCTCGGCCACATGAATAATGATCCCCTGAATCAGCTCCGAAGGCCAGCCCTACCGGTTCTGTTCATGGGTTACGGAAGTGTCCCGGCCAGGAAAATAGTTCCGTCCTGGCGGCCAGCGCCCCTTTGGCGAACCAGAAAGACGACATCCTGCCCACTCTTCAGGCTGGATTGGATGCGGTTGAAGTCGTCTTCATTATTTACAGGCTGTTTGTTGATTTCGAGGATGACATCGCCGCGGCTCAGGCCGGTATCGTCGGCGAAACTTCCAGGCTTGACGTCTTGTACGATAACGCCCTTTCCAGCGGGAATATCGAGGCGGTCAGCCATATCCGACGTTATCCCTCGAACTGTCACGCCGAGACGGCTCTCTTTGGGGGCCGCTTCCGCACCGCCTTCGTCTTCGTCGCCGCCACGGGCGGCAAAGAGCTTGGAACGGTCCGCAACCGTCACTGCTGTCTCCTGTTTTTTACCATTGCGAACCACGCCCAGTGTAACTTTGGTTCCGGGTTTGCGGCTGGCGATGTCGGCCACCAGCTCGTCTCCGTTCTTGACTGACTTGCCATCAACGGAAGTGATTGTATCTCCGACTTTGATATCAGCTTTTTCGGCCGGCGTACCGGGGACCACGCTGGAAACGACCACGCCCGATTGCACGCCGTAGATCCGGGAAATCGCGGGGTTTTCTTGCGCCGGGAATTCGATTCCAATGGAACCGCGGGCGACCCGGTGCTCTGGGCCGATGAGTTGGTTATAAACTGAGGCAATGGTGTTCGACGGCAGAGCAAAACCCACTCCCGCATATGCATTCGTGTCAGTGAGAATTGCGGTGTTGATGCCGATCACCTCGCCAGACATATTTACAAGCGGACCTCCCGAGTTTCCGGGGTTGATGGCGGCGTCCGTTTGAATAAACGACTGGAACTGACGGCTGGGCACAATGTTGCGTCCTTTTGCTGAAACGATGCCCGCAGTGACGGTTTCCTGCAATCCAAATGGGCTGCCTACTGCCAGAACCCAGTCGCCGACCTGCATGCTGTCGGAGTTCCCAAGCTTGGCGATGGGCAGGGGACGATCAACGTTAATCTTGATCACTGCCAAGTCGGTTTCCTGGTCCTCGCCCACAACCTTCGCATCATGCAGCACGCCCGGCGGATCATCCTGGAGCTTAACTCTGATCCGGTCGGCCTTTTCAACTACGTGACGATTGGTGAGAATGTAGCCCTTGGGATCGACAATGACCCCCGAGCCAAGGGAATGTTCGCGGATCGCGCCCCCATTGCTTCCCGGACCACCAAAGAAGCGATCAAAGAAATCATCGAACGGATTCTGGCCCCCCTGATCATCGTCTGGATTTCCACGTGGATGGTGCGGATTCACCTCCTGCTTTATCGTGGCTTCGGTATTGATGTTTACGACGCTCGGCTCAAGTTGCTTTGCGATCTGAGAGAACTGATTGGAGAGGACTTGTGGGGATGGCACTGTCAGAGGCGTCGCATCAGAAGCTTTCCTGCCTTCCTGACCCTTCACTCCGTACGAAATAACGGTTCCGATCAGAATGCCTACCGTCAAAGTGGCCAAAATCGTAAGCGTGGATGTCAGGCGATTCGCCTTGACGCGCATCCAAAAAGCGCTGTCGCGCGGGTCGGTCATTCACTTCCTCCAGAAATTATGAGCTTCGAGATTATACCTTCTGCGCGACGCAGGAGCACTCTTTTCACGCTCCCAGAAACTTGTAAACAGGTTAGACGCAAAACCAGGCAAAAGTGTTGCGGTGATGCGTCCGGGGTTTGTCTTTTAATTCCGGCCAGCGTATATTTGTAATTGGAAACTGTTGTGTAGTTACCGGGATTTGGCGAAACACACCAGTGGGCGCAAGCCCATTTTTTAGTTTGGGGTGAATCTCGGGCTGGGAATTGAGATTTGTAACTCATTGGCTTCATGGCATTTGATGTCGAACAGGTGCGGGAGATAGCGGAAAGAGTCGCGGCCTCCCGAGGCCTTGAAGTGGTGGAAGTGGAGTTGCGGGGCGGCGGGAAGGCCCGCATGCTGCGCGTGTTCATTGACAAGCCGGGCGGAGTCACGCACGAGGACTGCGCGGAGTTCAGCCGCGAATTCGGCGCGATTCTGGACGTCGAAAACGTCATTCCAGGCAACTCATACGTGCTGGAGGTTTCGTCGCCGGGTTTGGACCGAAAGCTATTTCGGCCAGTGGATTTTGAACGCTATACCGGCAGCCGGATTAAGCTCACTACTCGAAATCCAGTGCACGGCAGCCGGCACTTCGAAGGTAAGCTGGAAAAGTTTGAGAATGGACGGCTGACGCTAGATATGACGCAGGCGCGGAAGAAATCGCAGGGTGAAGATTTGGCGGCTCAGAAGCTGGAAATTGACCTGGCTGACATTGAGAAAGCCAACCTGACGCCTGAATTCTAGGCTGTTTTGAGATTTCTGGTTTTCATAACGGAATAATTTATGGCAAGCGAGCTATACAACACAATTGACGCGTTGAGCCGGGAAAAGGGCATTGATCCGCAGATTGTCGTAAGTGCGGTCGAAGATGCCATCGTGGTGGCGACGCGGAAATACTACAAATCGCAGGAAAATCTGCGCGCCCAACTGGATAAAGACACCGGCAAGATTCATGCGTTCGCGGTGAAGACGGTCGTCGAAAATCCAGAACAAGTCGAAGATCCCGTGCTTCAAGTAACGCTGCTCGACGCGCGCAAGCTGGATCCCAACGTGGAAGTCGGAGGTGAACTGCAAATCCCCAGGCCTACGGAAGGGATTCTGGGACGCATTGCCGCCCAGCTCGCCAAACAGGTCATCTTCCAGAAAGTTCGCGAAGCTGAACGGGACACCGTTTACAAGGAATATATCGGGCGCGTGGGCGAGATTGTTAACGCCGCGGTGAAGCGGATTGAGGGGCCGGACATAATTTTCGACATCGGAAAAGCCGAAGCTCGCATGCCGCGCAAGGAACAATCCCGGCTGGAATCGTTCGCCATAGGCGAGCGTTTGCGGGTGGTGATCGCGCGCGTTGAGCGGGCTTCCAAGGGACCTGCGGTGGTGGTTTCGCGCGCCGCGCCTGAACTTGTGCAGCATCTTTTTCAGACAGAGGTGCCGGAGATTTACGACGGCACCGTCGTGATTCGCGCCATCGCCCGCGAAGCCGGAGAGCGCACCAAGATTGCGGTCATGTCCAAGGACAAAGATGTGGACGCGGTGGGGGCTTGCGTCGGGATGAAGGGCATGCGAGTGCAGTCCATTATTCGCGAATTGCGCGGCGAAAAGATTGACATCATTGAATACCACGAGGACGCCGTCACCTTCGCGGAAAAAGCTTTGCAACCCGCCAAGGTAAGCCGCGTCACCGTGCTGGACACTTCCGATAAGCACCTCGAAGTGGTGGTGGACGACACGCAGCTCTCCCTTGCCATCGGCAAGAAGGGTCAGAACGTGCGCCTTGCCGCCAAGCTTCTGGGATGGAAAATTGACATCAAGAGTGAGGAAGAAAAGCGGCAGGAAGTCGAGCAGGAAATGTCGCGGCTCGTCGGCTCGAGCTCTACTCCGCTCGAGAGCGTTGAGGGTCTCGGCGAGGGATTGGTGGAGAAGTTGACCGCTGCTGGCGTGACCACGGTCGAGGCTCTGGCCGATATGACTCCGGAACAATTGGAAGCGATTGAAGGAATCGGTCCGAAGACAGTGGAAAAAATCAGTCTCGCAGTGAATAATTACTTCGCCACGCTAGACGGCGCTGAACCGTTGCCCGTGGAAGGCGGCGAACTGGAGGCGGGAGCCGCAATTCCGCCTGAAAGCGATGGGACGGAGACACCCGTTGATACGGGGTTGGAAACCTCAAGCGAGGCGGAACCCACCGAGCAGGCATCAGGGGGAGAGGGATCTGAATCTGTGACCGCCTCCGAAACTGAAGGTGAGCAAACTCCGGAAAATTCCGAAGCGGTTGAAGAAGCGCAAGACGCGGAACCGCCGAAGGATCATTCTTCGGACAATTAAATATAATGAAAATGGGTTGTGGTAGTACGGTGTGGGCCGATACCAACAACTGTTGACCGGTACCGAGGGGTTGATATGAAGACTTAACGGGACAGGCCGGACACGAAAGGGCGGATGGGTAAGATTCGAATCAACGATTTGGCCAGAGATCTGGAAGTTAAGAGCAAATCTATTCTTGACGCTCTTACCGCGGTGGGGATTACCGAGAAGAAGACCCATTCCAGCTCTCTGGAAGACTACGAAGCGGATAAGGTTCGTAACTATTTTCGTTCCACCGGCGAGGCGCAAAAGCTCGGTTCAGCTCCGCGCGCCAGCCGTTCCGAGACCGACGGAATCAAGACCAAGATTGATCTCTCGCACATTTCCAAACCCGGCGATGCCCTGAAGGCGATCATTAGCAAGCAACCGCATGAGGGCCCGCCGAAAGCCGCGCCGGGGTCTATCGCGCCCCCGATGGAAACGAAGAGCGCACCCGCTTCCGCGTTGCCGGTCAAAGTCTCACCTCCGTCGCCTGCCGCGCAGGACACTCCGGCCCCGAAATTCGTGGTGCCAGCCAGCCCTGTCAGGCCAACGTTCACGGCTCCGGTAAAGCGCCCGGATGTTCCGGGCACGCCTTCGGCGGCGCGACCCGCGGGAGCCACCGTTACGCCTTTGGCGCCGTCTTCGTCAATGCAAACGGCACCCACCATGCGGCCGCCAGCTTCCTCGGCCCCAACTGTGTCTGCGCCAGGTCCGCCACGAATCATTGTGCCTCAGACCGGTCCGCGTCCGGTTTACAAAGCCCCAATTCGGCCCGCGCAGTCGGCTCCGTCTTCCGTCCCAGGCGCTCCGCCGCGCGCAACTTCTCCGCGTCCCATGCCGGGACGTCCGGTTCCGGGTCAGCCAATTTTTCAGCGTCCGCGACCAGGCGCGCCTATCGCTGGACGCCCGACGGTTCGTCCTGGCGAGCGTCGTCCCATGCATCCCACGCGGCAGTCGCCGACAGGTGCGCGGCCCATGGGCGTTGGACCCGGCCTTCCCCCGGGACCAGCCCGTCCGGGCGCCCGTCCCGGAGCGCCTTCGCGAAGGCCCGGCCAGCGCTACGTTCCGCGCGGCGTGAAGGAAGGCCCAATGAAGGGCTATGTTCCTCCTCCCCGTTTGTCTTTGTCGAACGAGCCGCAGCCGATTACCCGCAGCATCACCATCACCGAAGGCATCAGCGTTAAGGATCTTGGGGAAAAGCTTGGCATTCGCGCCAAGGATCTTATTGCCCGGTTGCTCGCCCGTGGAGTGTTTGCGACCATCAATCAGACTCTTGATACGGAACTGGCCAGCGAGATGGCGCGCTTCTTCGGCGCGGACACGAATGTAATCAGCTTTGAAGAGCAGGCGGCGAAAGACACCGCCGATTCCGCGACGACCGAGGAAGGCGTTGCGTCAGAAGGCGTTCCGCGGCCGCCCGTCGTCACCATCATGGGCCATGTGGATCATGGAAAAACAACTCTGCTCGATTCCATCCGCCTGACCGACGTTGCCGGAGGAGAAGCCGGCGGCATTACCCAGCACATCGGCGCTTACAAGGTCGCGATTCAGGATAAGCAGTCTCCCGCTTACGGCCGTCAGATCGTGTTCCTCGACACGCCCGGTCACGAAGCGTTTACCCGCATGCGTTCACGCGGCGCCAAGGCTACCGACATCGTCGTGCTGGTTGTTGCTGCGGACGATGGCGTCATGCCGCAAACCGTGGAAGCGATTGACCACGCTCATGCCGCGGAAGTGCCGATCATCGTTGCGGTGAATAAAATTGACAAGCCCGACGCGCTGCCCGACCGGGTAAAGAAGCAGCTTGCGGACCGCGGCCTCATGCCAGAAGAATGGGGAGGAACAACGGTCTTCGTGGATGTCTCGGCAAAACAGAAAACCAACCTGAATCTGCTGATGGAGATGATTTGCCTGGTCGCCGACCTCCAGGATCTCAAGGCCAGCCCTGACCGTCCGGCATCCGGCGTTGTGCTCGAAGCCAAACTCGACCGCGGGCGCGGGCCCGTTGCAACCGTATTGGTACAGAACGGAACATTGCGGGCCAGCGATAATTTCGTGGTCGGAAACGTTTATGGAAAAGTTCGCGCCATGTTTGACGATCGTGGACACGAACTGAAAGAGGCTCCTCCATCCACGCCAGTCGAGATTCTCGGCATGGAGGGATTGCCCCAGGCCGGCGATCAATTCGTGGTGGTAGCTGACCGCGATAAAGCGCGCGGAGTTTCCGAATACCGCGAGCAGAAGTCCCGCGAGGCAACGTTAGCCAAAAGTTCGCGCGTTTCGCTCGAAGGCTTGGCGGAACAGATCAAGACCGCCGGGATGAAGGAGCTGAACATCATCCTGAAGGGTGATGTTGGCGGATCGGTCGAAGTTCTGAGCGACTTGTTGGGAAAACTTTCGAATGACAAAGTACGGCTCAAAGTTCTGCGTACCGGCGTTGGCGCCATCACCGAAAGCGATGTGCTGCTTGCATCCGCGTCAAACGCTATCATCATTGGCTTCAATGTGCGTCCGGAACGCAAGGCGCAGGAACTGGCTGATCAGGAGAAAGTTGACATCCGCCTGCACTCGATCATTTACGAGTTGCAGGACGAGATTAAACGCGCCATGACCGGCCTGCTCGATCCTACGATTAAAGAGACTTACCAGGGGCGCGCGCAGGTGAAAGAGACGTTTCGTATTCCTAAAGTCGGTACGATTGCGGGCTGCGTGGTCAGCGACGGAACCATTAAACGCGATTCCGAAGTGCGGCTGCTGCGCGACAATATTGTGGTCTTTACCGGCAAGGTTGGATCGTTGCGCCGCTTCAAAGACGATGCCGGCCAGGTAACGAACGGCATGGAATGCGGGATTTCGATTGCGAATTACGGCGACATTAAGGTCGGCGATGTGATTGAAGCCTTCGTGACCGAGCGAATCGCAGCCGAGGCCATGGCGTAAGAAAGTTTCAAGTTCCGAGTTTCCGGTTTCGATTTATCAGCGGCTCATCCCGGGTCTGCGAAACTTGCTGCTCGAAACTTGAAAACTGTCTTGATCGCTTTTCTCACCCTCGAACTGCGCATCGAAGCCGCGCAGTCTCTTAAAGATAAACGGCAAGTCTTACGTAGTTTAAAAGACCGGTTGCGCGCCCATTTCAACGTGTCGGTCGCTGAACTCGAACCAAGCAGTTTGTGGAACCATGCGACAATTGGGGTGGCCGGCGTCTCATCCTCTCGGGATTATCTCGATGGATTGATGAAGAACGTGGAACGGCACGCAACGCGAATCGCCAATAATGCCGGGGCCGACGTAGCCGATTCATTCGTGGAATATTTCTGAAACCACTTGAGCTTTTCTGATATTCTCATCCGTTTTATTCTGAGGCGAAATTGTGGTGGAGAGCCGGGGAGCCAAATATCATCGCGGACGGCTGGGGGAAGCTCTGCGCGAGGAGATTCTTGCGATCCTCGAAGGGGAGCTGGGCGATCCGCGAATCGGCCTTGCGACCGTGAGCAGCGTCGCCCTTGCCGACGATTCCCGTTCCGCCCGGGTCTTCATAACCGTGGAGGGCGACGATGCCGAAGCGGCGCGCACCATGGAGGGTTTGACCGCGGCTGTTGGTTTCATTCGTCACGAAGTGGCGGAACGTCTTCACCTTCGCCGCGCTCCCGAGCTGTACTTTCAGGTGGATCGTTCTGGCCAACACGTAGCCAGGATTGACCAGCTTCTCAAGCGAGCCCAAAAAAAGAAAACCGGCTAGAGAGCGTGGCAAGCAGGGCTGGCAGTTATGTTGACAGAGGTGCTCAAACAAATTGAGAAACGTAACCGGTTCGTGCTGACCTCGCACGCACGGCCCGATGGCGATGCCATTGGCTCGGCCCTTGCCTGCTGGCAGATTTTGCGATCCTGGGGGAAAGAAGCCCGTGTGGTGCTCCGCGATGGCGTTCCGCGAATCTACCAATCTCTGCCGTTTGCAGATAAAGTGCTGCAAGCTGAGCGCGTCAACGGAGACTACGATGCCGCAATCGTCCTGGAATGCGACAGCATTCAGCGGACCCGGCTCGAAGGTTTCGAAAACCAGTTTGTCATTAATATTGACCACCACGTGAGCGGCCGTCCTTTTGGCAACGTGAACTGGATCGATCCCAAAGCGGTGGCAACGGCGGAAATGGTTTACCGCATGGCGAGGGAATCGGCCATCCATGTATCGCCTGAAATTGCCGCTTGCCTTTACACCGGCGTGCTCACTGATACCGGTTCGTTCGTATTCGAAGGAACAAACGAGCGTACCTTCGCGCTGGCGCGTGAGTTGGTATTGGCCGGAGCGGACCCGGTCCAATGCGCCCGCCACGTTTATTTCGGACACTCCACGGCGAAAATGCGGCTGCTCGGCGCGGCCCTTTCGCATCTGGAACGCGAAGGTTCTCTTGCCTGGTTCTGGGTGACACAGGGAGAAATGGAACGATTTCTTGCGAAGGAAGAAGACTGTGAAGGACTGGTAAATTACGCGCTTTCGATTTATGACGTGCAGGTTGCGATCCTGCTTCGCGAACTTCCAGACGGGCGCATCCGGGTCAGCTTGCGAAGTAAAGGCGATGTCAACGTCGCGCTGGCCGCCGAACACTTCGGCGGGGGTGGACACGAATGCGCCAGCGGATTTTCTCTCGAGGGGCCGCTGCAAAATGCTTTGTCCCGAATTTTAGCGCTGTTCCGTCCATCGCGGTCCATACAATAACCTGCATGCATATTTCATTCGTTCGGCAAGCCTTCTCTTTTGCAGGCGCGCTGCTTGTTTTGATTGGATACATCGGTCATCAGTTGAAATGGATGGATTCCCGAAAATTCTCCTATAACGCCTTGAACGCGGCCGGCTCCGGCATTCTCGCCTACATAGCCTTCAGTCCTTTTCAGCTGGGTTTTGTGGTGATGGAAGTTACCTGGGTCGCCGTCAGCGTCTACGCCCTCTTGCGAAGCTGGGAAACGGAATGACGGGAAGAGCTTCGACCGGGCGGCTGGAATCTTCCTCTCGTCTCGCCACCGACATTTTTCTTCTCGCCGGCTTTTGCGGTTTCTTATTCTTCTTCGGCCTCTCATACTTCGGATTGATCGGCGCCGACGAACCGCGCTACGCGCAGGTTGCCCGCGAGATGCTGGCGCGCCACGATTGGATCACTCCCACTCTCAAAGGAACTCCGTGGCTGGAAAAACCAGCTCTCTATTACTGGCAAGCCATGGTTGCCTATCGCGTGTTCGGAGTCAGCGATTGGGTTGCCCGATTACCTTCTGCAGCTGACGCCACACTGATGGTTATCGCGATTTATATTTTCTTAAAGCGGTTCCGGCCCGGATCTCATCTTGACGGCACCCTCATCGCCGCGTCATGTGCCGCAATCATTGGATTCGCTCGTGCAGCTTCCACAGACATGCCTCTCGCTGCGATGTTCACCATCGCCATGCTCGCGTGGTACGTATGGTACGAAAGTCGAAGCAAGACTTATTTATCGCTCTTTTTCTTTTTTTTGGGCTTCGGAGCACTCGCCAAAGGACCGGTGGCTCTCCTACTGGCGGTGTTAATTATCGCTCTATTTACAGCTCTGAAACGCGAATCTAAAGCTCTGCTGCAAACGCTCTGGATACCGGGGATTGCCATCCTCCTGGCCGTTATGCTGCCCTGGTATGTCGCAGTGCAGATCAAGAATCCGGAATTTTTTCGGGTGTTCATCCTTGAGCACAATCTCGCGCGCTTCGGAACGAATCTGTACCACCATCCCGAGCCTTTTTGGTATTACGCGCCGGTAACGCTGCTCGCACTGCTTCCATGGACGGTTTTTGCAGTAATCGCGATTTTCGAGGACATCCGTTCCCGGTGGCGAAAACAAGAAGACGCGGCGCCAAATGATAGCTTCAACCTCTATCTCATAATCTGGCTAATTGTGCCGCTTGTATTCTTTTCCATTTCGCAATCGAAACTTCCGGGATACATCCTTCCCGCGGTTCCTGCGGGAGCCTTGCTCGTCGCGGACTACATTCGCTTGCATCTCCTGAAAAATGAATCGCTGCGTCTTTGGCAGACTGCCGCCCATTCGATCGTGGCTGGCAGTCTTTTGTTTCCCGCGCTGATGATCCAATACATCCTGGTTCAGCACAGAATTCCGTGGAGCAGAGCAACTGTGCCTATCCTGCTCGCAGCATTATGTGCTACCTGCATCGGGCTGCTGCTGAAATTCTCCGGCTTGCGCATGCTGCGTTTCGCAACCTTGATTCCGGTCGTCTTAATCGTCGGGGTAGTGCTTCGCGCCGGTTCCCCATGGCTCGACGCTTATCTTTCCGCCAGGCCGCTGGCGAACGCGATTGCCCAGTTCCAGCTGAAACCTGGAAACGTGCAGGTTGCAGTCTTCGAAGCTCCCCGCGAAACCGAATTCGGCCTGTCGTTCTATCTCAATCGCCCCATCCCGCGCTATGAACTCCATCAGATTCCGGCGGGAGAACATCTCGTCGTCGCGCCGCATGGATCGCAGGCCGTGGTCGCAAGCAGCGTCGCCGGCCGTCGAGTGTCTTACCTGGGCACCTTTGCGCCCCAGGAGTTGGATTATTTCTGGGTCGGCGCAAAGAAGTAGTTGCTGAGTGCAACGCTGTAACCGGCAGCCAGTAGCTAGAAGTGATCAGCCTCCGCTACACTCGCAGTTGGCGATGCGGGCAGATCGCGAATTTGAGAGACCCTTGGAAATTCTGGATCTCAGGCACTTTTCTTCCAGTGACTTGCGTCCCCTGCTGGACGCGGAGATCGGAGTCTGGGCAAAATTGCTCTCTTGGGACTATCGCAACTCAGCCGACATGATCCTGCGCTACCTGGACGCCAGAATTCTTCCCGGTTATGCGGCAATCGAGCGAGGCCTCATTTGCGGATACTCATTTTTTGTTTATGAGGGGAACAAAGGAGTGATTGGCGACCTTTTCGTTGCAAATCGCGATCATCTTCCCGGCTCCCGCGAGGTGGAGTCGAGATTGCTGCTGCACGTAACCGAGACGCTACAACAATCGCCGGGCATTCACCGCGTTGAGGCTCAATTGCTCACGCATGAAAGCGGGGCGATGGGTGACGCGTTTGCGGAGCGGGGATTCCAACGCCATCAACGCCTCTTCATGGTTTTGCGATTGAGCGATCCGCTCCGCCAAATAAGTGCGCTGGATAAAGAAATAGAAGTTCGCCGCTGGTCAGAACACGATTACCAGCCTACCGCCGCCGTCATTACATCCGCCTATCGCGACCATGTAGACGCCGAGATCAACGACCAATATCGCACTCTGAGCGGATCGTTGAGGTTCCTGAATAACATCGTTCGCTTCCCCGGATGCGGCACCTTTGATCCGGAGTCTTCATTTGTGGCGACCCATCGCCGCACGCGGTCCATCGTCGGGCTGATTCTCTGCTCGCAGGTTCGCCACGATGTCGGCCACGTCACCCAGATTTGCGTGCTGCCCGAATTCCGTTCTCATGGGATTGGTGAAGGTTTGCTGGCGGCCACAACAGCCAATCTGCGGCAAAGGAAATTTTCCCTGCTCTCGCTTACCGTTACCGAAGCCAACAGCCGTGCTGTGGAACTTTATAGGCATCTGGGATTCGATACCAACCGCGTATTCGACGCCTTCGTATGGCAGGACTAGCGTCCCCCGCAAAATTATAATGGCGACCGCCCACGGCTGTCGCTACGTGAACATCTTTATGATGAAAAACATGGCAGCCATCCTCACTTCAGTTTCGGCGAATCTTCTGTCGCTGCTTTTTCTTCATCCGCATGAATGTCGCCGTCCTCATCGGCATAAAACGACCGGTGCTGCGCGTCGAGCTGTTTTGGAGTGAGCGTTAATTCGTATCCATCTCCATTCTTACGGGAATGAAAGCCGACCGAGTAATCGCCCTGATCGGTTTGCGTCATTCGGCGCGTGAAAGTCCCGGTGTGAACCAACTGGCGGAGACTGGTGGCATATTTGTCATTTTTCTTCTGATATTGCTTCTGCGCTCGAATCAGAGTCCGCATATATCCAAGGGCATTGGCTTCTGAGTCAGAGCGGGCCGGATCTCCGCGGAACTTGGGCTGATATGTGGTTTGGGCCGCCGCCGTAAGCGCCGTGAATACCAAAATAACCGTCATTCTTCCGCCAAACGATGTTTTCATCCGGCCTCCTGGTTTCAATTAGATGCATACCATGTTACCCCCGTAATTGGCAGCGGCTTACTAAGCTTTGCATACGCGGGAAATGCCGCTAAGCTAGCCACATTCGACCT
Source organism: Terriglobales bacterium (assembly GCA_050746185.1). GTDB lineage: Bacteria > Acidobacteriota > Terriglobia > Terriglobales > Acidobacteriaceae > PALSA-188. Next base: position 30,760 of record JBOGLA010000045.1, read on the forward strand.
TCCCATAGGACGGCTATGAAAGCTGCGACTGCTGTGAAGACCGCGCTGGCGAAGAAACCGCTCATAAGACTGGCGGTAGTTGAAAGCGATCCCTTGCGATTCGTGGGATTCCGTGCCCTGTTCGACTGTGAGCCGGATTTCGAGCTCATTTCCGCTTCCATGTCCGAGATCAGCGGGCTTCAGGGAATTGATTTGATTCTTCTCGGAAACCGCAATGGCCAGAATCTTTTTGATCTGATGGCCAGCCTAAAGGCGGCGCGTCCCGACCTGCGCATCATTGTGACCGGAGCGGGGATGGACGAGGAAACCATCCTGAAAGCCATTGCTGCGGGCGCAAAGGGCTATGTGGACGAGGCTGCCTCACCCGCGGAATTCGTTCAGGCCATCAGAATCGTCAACCAGGGGTCAGTCTGGGCGCCGCGCCACGTGTTGTCCATGTTCATCGAGCGCGTGAGCACCTCGCCCGGCCGCATCTTTCCGGCAGGCCGCGTCACTTTTACTGACCGCGAAAAAGAAGTTTTGGAGATGCTGGTCGTAGGCCGCTCCAATAAAGAAATCGGCTCCGCTCTAGGCATCGAGGAGCGCACGGTGAAGGCGCACGTCGCAAAATTAATGCGTAAGGTTGGAGTGCAAAATCGTATTGCACTGTCAGTCCACGCCATCACCCATTCACTGGTCACCGCAAGATAAGAGTGGTTACCTTCGGACATCCCCGTCGGTAATCTTGTCCACTTTAAAGGCCTAACCCATACTCCATTCACCTACCACAGAACCTGGGAGAAGGGGTTGGGAATGGAGATTTAGGGTCGCCACTTCCAGCCCCGATTTTTATTGCTGTGCCCTACTAATCAACACATCTTTTCCTTCGGCAACAACTCCCCGTTTTTCCACGGGTTAATCCTTTAGAATCAACCTGCGAACTATTAAGAAAAGAGGAGCAATGAAAAGACTTCTAGTTCTGTGTGTCGCACTTTGCCTGACCGCCGCAGCCTTTGCCGCGGATGAAGATGATCAGAATAAAGCCAAAGACCGGATCAAGGCCGCCGCTTCCGTCCTCGACGAAATCGAGGGTACGCCTGATAATGGCATCCCAAGCGAAGTATTAGGCTCGGCGGAGTGTGTCGCGGTTGTGCCTTCAATGCTGAAAGGTGGATTCGTCTTTGGCGCCCGGTATGGCAAAGGCGTGGCGAGTTGCCGCACCCATCGAGGCTGGAGCGCGCCCGCATTCTTCAGCATTCAGGGTGGAAGCTTCGGATTGCAAATCGGAGGCCAGGCGGTTGATCTGGTGATGCTGATCATGAATCAGCAAGGCATGAACAATCTGCTGTCCAGCAAGTTCAAACTGGGCGCGGATGCCAGCGTCGCCGCAGGTCCCGTGGGCCGTCACGCGGCCGCCGACACCGACTGGAAAATGCGCGCCCAGGTTCTCAGCTACTCCCGAGCGCGCGGCGTGTTTGCCGGCCTCGAACTAAACGGAGCCGCCATCAAGCAGGACCGCGATAGCACCAGAGAATTCTATGGACGGGTAATCCCTTTCCGAACGTCTCTGGAAACATCGGAAGCGCCCGCGGGAGCATATCCGTTCCTGCAGACACTTTCTAAATGGGCGAAGGACGCCAGCAAGTAACGGCAGCGATAATCTTCGTGAATTGACGGAAAAGGCATAGTTACTCGTTGGGCAGGCGGCCTGTTTCCGCTACTGCAACTTTTTCCGCGACTTGTTCCAGTCGTGCCGTCAAAGGATCTGAGAGCCACGCTCGCTACCCGGCGGAGGGCCCTGCCTTCGCTCGGTCCGATATGACGCCGTACTTTTTTCTTATTGCGACTCCGCCATTTACGGCGGACTTGGTTGCTACTTCCCCGGGAATATGCGTCAGCGACTTGAATACGCGCTGGTCTGGTTGATCGTCAAGACCATCGGCGCGCTGCCTCGTCCTTTGGCGCGGGCCGCCGGCATTTCCCTGGCTTGGAAGGTTTACTTTCTCCACGGCCGTTTGCGGCGAGTGGGAATGCGGAATCTCCAACTGGCTTTTCCGGAAAAGAGCCGCCGTGAGCGTGGCGCAATCCTGCGAGGTGTTTTCACTTCAATGGGACGTCAGCTGGCTGAACTCTGCCTGTTTCCGAAATACACGCCCGAAAATGTCAGCAAGGTCGTCGTGTACGACGGATTTGAAAACTTTGAGCTCGCTCTGGCGCGAGGCAAAGGCGTCCTGTTTCTCACCGCTCATTTGGGGGCGTGGGAACTTTCCGCATTCGCGCATTCGCTGTACGGCCATCCTCTTCACATCGTGATGCGGCCTCTCGACAACGTTTACATTGACCGCCTCGCGCGGCAATACCGCACTATGCACGGCAACTCCACGGTAGATAAGGACGATTTCGTGCGCGGGCTGCTCTCCGCAATGAAGGCGGGAGAGACGGTTGGAATTCTTATGGACACGAACATGACTCCGCCCCAAGGCGTTTTCGTGGACTTCTTCGGCATTGCCGCGTGCACGGCGAGCGGCATGGCGCGAATCGCTTTGCGAACGGATGCCGCAGTGGTTCCGGGATTCACGGTGTGGGATCCGGCTTTGCAAAAATACCGGTTGCACTTTGATTCGCCCGTGAACTTGATCCGCACGGGAGACGACGACGCGGACGTAATTGCGAACACCGCGTCATTCACGAAAATTATCGAACACTACGTTCGCCGCTATCCCGATCAATGGCTCTGGGTGCATCGCCGCTGGAAAACAAGACCCGAAGGCGGGAAGCCTTTGTATTGAGAATTCCAGGACGAAACCTGACCGAGTTCACACACATAATGGAGAGGCGGGCGTCCCCGCCCGTCCCAATCCCGTTTCTTTGCCGTTCTCCCGATCGCGCCTTCCCTTCAACCGTGTTTGAAGTATTGGACGGCCTTCTCATGCTTAACCGCGGCGCTCCTGGTGCTGAAGGTTCCAAGGTTCCGTCGTTTCCCCGTTTTGGGATTTTTCTTCCGCGAATACAAACGATACCCGCCACTCTTCAATTTTCGAATCATCCTGAGTCCCTCGCTACATCATCATTCAGATGTAAATCTTCTCACTCGCGTCTAAGGATTGGGACGGCTCGCGCGACCAGGCTGCTAAACGACTGTCGCAGAAACTATAGCTTGGCTGCGATCACATCAATTTTCTCGATCGCCGGAGGCTTTGCCAGCAAATCCGGGGCCTTCGCCATCAACGCCGCCGCGACCTTGCCCGAAAGATGTGCCTGACGTCCATGCTCGTTGGCGAATGCGTCAAAAATGCCAAACGTTGCAGGCCCCAGCCTGATCGCAAACCATGCGGCAGTCTCCGGTTCCTGCTCGACCAGCGCCAGTCCACTTTTCAAAAAGCTCTCCACGTCATTTTCTTTTCCCGGTTTCGCCTCCAGCTTCACCCACAGCGCCAGCTTTACGTCTGCCATATCGTCTCCTTTAAATTTGTTTTAGTTTCATTCGCCACGAATATCACTTGGATGCCGTTAGTGGACGTTCCGCCGTGTCAGTCTCCGAGATAAAATTTGTGTTCGAAAACTTTCGGCCCCCCCGGTTTCGGAATTTGCCCGACATCGCGACGATGAGGAACGATCCGAGGAGAAGCCGCCGTCCGCGGGCGTCGGAGGGGGTGGCAGCGGGGAAATCAGGCCCGCTGATTACCGCCCAATTCTTGCAATGCGGTGACAATCTCTAATGTCCACCTTGCGATTTCGTCTTCCCTGAGGGTTCGATCGTTAGACTGAAACGTTGCGCGAAGCAGTATCGAATACTGGCCGGACGGAACGGACCCTCCGCGAAAGATTTCCGCTGGAACAAAACTGCGCAGTTCATTCAGGCCAAGCCCGGCGATAGCTTGTTGGATTTTCTCAAAGATGACAGAATCTTCGAAAATAAAAGAGAAGTCGCGCTCGACGGCGGGAAACTTCGGCAGCGGAACGAATTTCGGCCGTCGCAGTTCATGTTTGAAGAGCGTACCAAGATAAATTTCGCCGATGAAAATATCCTGCCGCAATTTGCGGGGAGAGCCCACTTCGGCGCTAATCTGGCCAAATTCAGCCACCATTTCCCCGTCCATCATCACCCGCGCTGCGCGTCCGGCCACGTAATAACTCGCGGCGTTCTCGTCATACAAAAGTTCGCCGCTCTGGAACGGCCGCAGCACAATTTCAATATCGCCCTTCAGGTCGAAAAATGAAAATGGTCGCGCACTTTGGTGAACATGAGGAGAAACCGCGTTGCCGGCCGCCCCCATGCAGATTTGCTTGCTTTCGAGTGACTCATCCGCAGAAGAGGCGAATACGTTGCCGGATTCAAACAGACGGACGCTCTCCACGCCGCGATTCAAATTGTAAGCCAGCATGTTCAACATGCCTGGGACCATGGAGTTCCGCATCACCGAGGCCTCTTCGCTCAGAGGATTGGCCAGTTCGATGGTAGAGGCGGTCGAGAATTGCCCGGCATCCCGAGGCGAAATAAAAGTCGGGGAAATCGTTTCGTTGTAGCCCAGAGCCAGCAACGCGGTTCTTAGCGTGCGATCTTTTTTTGCAGATGGCTCATCTTTAACCGATCCTGAGAAAGCCGGCAGCGTGTTGGGAAACTTATCGTAGCCGTGCAGTCGCGCAATTTCTTCGATCAAGTCTATCTCGCGTTCGACATCGAGCCGCCAGCTGGGAATCTGGACGGTAAATTCGGTTTCGAGGCCGGCTTCCGGAATCAATTCGAAGCCGAGGGCCCGCAGAATCCGCAATACTTCGCTGGTTTCGAGCCTTTCGCCAAGGATGCGATGAACCTCGGACATCCGTAGAACTACCGGCGCTTGATCGAGCGCACGGGCAATCACATCAATCTCATAACCGTGAAGCTGGCCGCCCGCGGTTCCGAGAACTCGCTGCGCCACGCGAGCGCACGCCAGGGAAGTAGCCCCGTAGTCTGCGCCGCGCTCGAAGCGATGAGATGCGTCGGTATGCAACCCGTGGCGTCGAGAGCTCTTGCGAATTGCGACGGGATCAAACCATGCCGACTCGATCAAAATGTTTTTGGTCTTCGCTGTGATCATGGTGTCGAAGCCGCCCATGACGCCCGCCAGCGCGACTGGCTTCTTAGCATCGGCGATGATCAGGTCGTCCACGAAAAGTTTTCGGTCCACGCTGTCGAGCGTCTTCAGAGTTTCGCCCTGGGACGCGCGCCGAACGATTATTTTGCCGCCCTCAAGCAGGTCAAGATCGAATGCGTGGGTTGGATGTCCCATTTCCCAAAGCGTGTAGTTCGATGCGTCGGCGGCATTGTTGATCGGACGCTGGTCCACGCTTTGCAGACGCTTCGCGATGAGTTCAGGGGAACGTTCGATTTTGACGCCGCAAATTATTCTGGCGGTGTATCTCGCACAGCCGCCGGCGTCTTTAATTTCGATTTCAAATCTCGTCTCGCCCTCCGACTGTGGAAGATTCGGTTCAATTACTCTCAGGGGAAGGTTGTAAATGGCCGAGCACTCGCGGGCGACGCCGTAATGATTCATGGCGTCCGGCCGGTTGGTTCCAATCTCCATCTCGAAGACGGCAGTATCGCCTTCGCCGCTCGTGGATTCGACGGCAATTCCGGCGAGGGTGAGATCGTCGGCAAGTTGCGCAGTGTTCACCTTTAGATCAACGAAGGCGCGCAGCCATTCAGGAGATATTTTCATGATGTTGTGTGGCGCGGATGCTGTGTGGCGCGGGCGCCCTCGCCGCTAAATCCGATGAAGAACATTCCCACGACAGCTCTTACAAAAACTGTTCCAAGAATCTCACGTCTCCCTGATAGAACAACTGAATGTCATTCACCCCATATTTCAGAATTGCAATTCGTTCGACGCCCATTCCAAAGGCGAATCCTGAGACTTTGGTGGAGTCGTAGTCCACGAAGCCGAACACATTTGGGTCAACCATGCCGCATCCGAGCAGCTCAATCCAGCCACTGGACTTGCAGTTCGGACATCGAGCGCCATCGCGGTATCCCTTGCCTCCGCAAAATATGCAGGAAATCTGAACATCGGCGCTGGGCTCGGTAAACGGGAAGAATGACGGATAAAAGCGCGTCTTTACGCTCGATCCGAAGAGAGCTTTCATCGCATGGTCGAGCGTGCCCTTCAAATCAGAAAAAGTGATGTTGGCGTCAACGGCCAACCCTTCAACTTGATGGAAGATCGGCGAGTGCGTCGCGTCGGCTGCGTCGTTACGATGCACTTTCCCGGGAATCACGATCCGAAGCGGCGGCTTCATTTTCTCCATGGTGCGAATCTGTACCGGCGAGGTATGGGTACGCAGCAATAAACGGTCGCGCGGCGGCTTAGATTCCTGGTTGGCGACGAACAGAGTATCCTGCGTATCGCGCGCGGGATGATTGGGAGGAAAATTCAGCGCCTCAAAATTGTAGTAGTCAGTTTCGATTTCCGGGCCTTCCGCAACTGAATATCCGAGGTCGCGGAATATGGAAACAATTTCGTTCATCGTCTTGACGACCGGATGTTCAGCGCCCAGCGGCCGCTTGATGCCGGGAAGCGTAATGTCAATATCGTCGGAGATTGATTGAGGCTCGATTGGTGCTTTCTTCGACCTCGCCTGAGTTAGCGGGGCATGGGGACTGCTTGAAAGAGCTCTTTTTGCTCGCTCAACCTGGGATTCTACTTTTTTTTTGAGTTCATTGACGCACTGACCCGCGTCACGCTTCGCGTCTTTCGGGGCGGCTTTCAGCCAGAGATCGTTGACCTGAGTCAGCAATCCATTGTTGCGGGAGAGCCAGCGATCACGGAAGGCTTTCCAGTCCGCCTCGTCACCGATATGTTTCGATTCCGCATCCAGAGCCGCAATGAGTTTTTCCGCGGCTTCATCGAGCGCGGTAGCCGAGAATGATTTCAGGGCCGGAACCGAGTAAGGCGATGCCTTGTCTTTCATGGCTGAAGTGATTGCGTCCTTTCGGGACGCGTTTTGTACAGCTGATACTCACCCAGGACTAAGTCCTGGGCTAATATCTGCCGCCGCTACGCGGCTGCACCCTAATCGTCCCGACACTACGGATTAAATCGAGCAGCGAGAAAAAGCTTAACATCCGATTCCTCATGGCTAGAGCCATTCGGAATTACAAGAAAATGCTGAAATGCAGATTCCTCGGCGGCTAACGCCCCCTCGGAATGACAACTATCAAAATGAAAGCCGAAGCTACAGTGATAGCTAATTGCTGAAAGCTGACAGCGAACTAAGCTGCCCCGACGATAGCACTTTTGGCCTGTTCTGCGAGGCTCTTGAACGCATCCGGTTCTTTGACTGCCAGGTCAGCAAGTATTTTGCGGTCCAATTCTACGCCGGCCAGCTTAAGTCCGTGGATGAACTGGTTATAGCTCATGCCGCTCAATTTGGCGGCGGCGCCGATGCGCACGATCCATAGCGACCGGTATTGCCGCTTTCGCTGTTTGCGGCCGGAGTACGCGAATTTCAATCCGCGCTCGACCGCTTCTTTCGCCGAGCGGTAGAGTTTTGATTTTGTAAGGAAATAACCGCTGGCGCGGTCAAGGATTTTTTTACGTTTGGCGCGGCGTTTCGTTCCGCGTTTTACACGAGGCATAGCGTGCTCCTTTTTACTTTCTATTTAACGGCGGCTGGAGGTAGGAACGTTTACATTCGCCTCTTCACACGCCCACTGCCGGATCTTCCATCCGGCAAGGACAGCCGAGGGCGGCTGTCCCTACGCAATAGATTCTGCACGGAATCTAATACGGGATCATGCGCTTGATCTTCGGTGTGTCCGCATCGCTCACCAAGATCGAACGTCCCAGCTTCTTTTTTCGCCGCTGCGATTTCGAGGTCAGGATGTGGCGCAGATGCGAGTGCCCGCGCTTGACTTTTCCGGTTGCAGTCTTCTTGAAACGCTTCGCGGCGCCTTTATGTGTTTTCAATTTCGGCATGCGATCCTCTTGCAAAGCTAAGCTGACAAACCCAGTTCCCGGTTCTCAGGAACGAGCTTTCAGCTTGCGAAATATTTGGAGTTAAGCCCGGCTTTGCGACGCAGCCTGAGGCTTCTGTCCTGTATCTTTTTTCGGCGCCAGAATCGCGTGCAGGGTATTGCCCTCCTGGCGCGGCCGGAATTCAACAATGCTCTTATCCTGCACGTCTTTGATCAGGCGTTCCAGAATCTGCCGTCCCAGAGTGGTGCGGGTCATCTCGCGTCCGCGAAAAAAGATCGTTGCTTTCACCTTATCGCCTTCATCGAGAAATCGCAGCACGTGATTCTTTTTGGTTTCGTAATCGTGATCATCCACGTTGATACGAAACTTCACTTCTTTTACGGTAATCGTCTTCTGGTGCTTTTTGGCTTCCCGTTCTTTTTTCTCCTGTTGGTATAGAAATTTGCCGTAATCCATAATGCGGCAGACAGGAGGAACTGCGGTCGGCGAGATCTCCACCAAGTCCAGGTTTTTTTCTTTGGCTAATTTCAGTGCATCGTAGGGGGTCAAAATGCCTATCTGCTCACCTTCATCCCCAATCACGCGAATTTCGCGGGCTCGAATGCGGTCGTTCGTGCGGATAAAACGTTTATCGATAACAATCCTCCATTAGCTTACCCAAGGCAAACTAGATGAAAAGTATAGCACGGGGAGCCAGTAAACTAAGTAAAGGCGCCCTTTGCCGTCTGCCATTAAGAGTTAAGATTGTACTTGCAAGGAGTGGATGAGATCCGCCCAATTATGAATATCTTGAAAATTGTTTTGTCCAACCGCAAATGGCTGACCTGCATTCTCGTTTTCGTTACCGTCAATGCAGCGCATGGCCAGACATGCCTGACCGCCGACGACATGGATGCGGCGACGAAATCCGCGTTAACGACTACAGCCAGGAATTATTTTGGCATGGCGGCGCGAGGCGATTCGGCTTCATTGCGGCAAAATGCGATTCCGAGCCTTGCGTCGGATTTCTCCAGCGTGGAGACTGCGGTTAGCGATCACAAAGCAGAGTTTGCGGGCGCTCAGGCGAACCCGCGGCCTCCGTTCCTGTTACGCGCCCAGGGAACCGCGCCTCTCGCGCGCGCCGAATTTTTGTGCGGCGTGTTCGGAGCCAATGGACAGACGGCAACCAGTTCGGAGTTTGTAATCCCCAATCTGCCTCCGGGCGAGTACGGAATCGTGATTCTTGATGTGCCCACGGCCAAACAACCCTACACCGTTTCGTTCGTGCTCCAGCACGAAGGAACGGCGTGGAAGCTTGGCGGATTCTTCGTCAGAGAAACCCAGACCAAGGGACATGATGGAGACTGGTTTGCAACCAGGGCGCGCGAATTCAAGGCGAAGGGGCAGACTCACAATGCCTGGCTTTACCTCCAGCAAGCCCGCGAACTGATCTCTCCGGTTCCGTTCATGTACACGCTGCGGACCGATAAGCTCTATGAAGAAGCGCAGACGGTGAAGCCGCCGGACATGCCTACGGAGGGTAGTCCGGTGGATTTGTCGGCTGGCGGCAAGACTTACAAGCTCACTTCGGTTTTCCCCCTGCTGGTGGATAAAGACCTTGATCTGGTTGTGAAATATCAATCTGCGGATGTTTCCGACACCACCAAAACGTTCCAGGACAATGTCGCATTGATGAAAGCGCTGGTCGCCAAGTTTCCTGAACTGCGTGATGCGTTTGATGGAGTGGTCGCGCGGGCCGTTGAGCCTTCGGGCAGGGATTACGGGACGCTGCTGGCGATGAAGGATATTAAGTAAGTATATTAAGTAGTTAAATAAAGACGATATTGGGGAGCGAGGCGCCCTATCGCTCCGTTTGTCGTGCTGATCTGATATTTGGGGCAGGTGAGGACACCTTACCCCTACGCGTTCAATGCCTGATCCGCAAAGGTGCATTCTCTCGGTTCTTTATCTTCTCGCAATCCCAGGAATACGGGGGCTCTCAGCTTGACTCCACCTTCGCCCGTTTCATGAGTCCATTCGGTGAATCTTACTTCCGCGACTCGCTCCGGCCTTACCCAGTGCACTCTTCGAGCATCAACCTTGCCTTGAAACGGATTGCGGCTGGTTTCCAGCTTTTTCAAAATCTCGAACATCTGCTTTAACCGTGCCTGATCGAATCCGGTTCCAACCTGACCCACTGGAATCAATTCGCCCTTCTTGTTATAGAGTCCCAGCACCATGGAGCCAAAGTACATGCGGCTTCCTCCCGGTTCGGTGTAGCCTCCAATGACACAATCCGCAGTCTGAGTAACTTTGATTTTCAGCCATTCGCGAGAGCGTCGTTCCTCATAGCAACTCCCGCCGCGTTTGGCCAGGATGCCTTCGAGGCTCTGCTTCTTGGCGGCCTCGAAGAGCGCGACTCCCTGATTGCCGGGATAATGATCGGAGTAGCGAAGGATCTCGCTCGTCGTAATGATTCCGGCCAGTGCTTTCTTCCGCTCTTCCAGAGATACGCGGCGAAGATCGTATCCGTCCAAATAAATCAGGTCGAAAACGTAATAAATTACTGGAACCTCGCTGCGTGGGGCCGCCCGCTTCCCGCCGCTTCTTATGCCGGTGCGTTGCTGCATTAAACTGAAGGACGACCGTCCTTTTTCATCGAGCGCGACAACTTCTCCGTCGAGAATGGCGGTCTTCGCTCGGATGAATTCCGGTAAGGCGTGCAGCGGGTATCGTCCCGTGAGGTCGTTTTGGTTGCGGGATACCAGGCGCACCTTGCCATTTTCGATGAACGAGACCGCGCGATAACCGTCCCATTTCACTTCGAATAACCAGGCGGGATCGTCGAAGGGCTTTTCGATTGCAGTGGCCAGCATGGGATGGATCGCATGAGGCGCGGGCCTTTTCGCAGCTCCCGCCAATTGCGACACGGGTACGCTTGGGAAATCCCCACCCAAGCGGAGCTTGGATGGGGCACCCTCTGCTCGTGTGGGGCGGACACTCTTGTCCGCCGCCCTTGATTTTTCTTTAGATCCTATCGGTTTACTTTTTTCTTTTTTTTTACGTTGGTAGCTGCCTTTTCCGGAGCGGCCTGACGCTTTTTCTTATCCAGCTTTGCCAGAGTCTCGGCCAACCAGGGCGCCTTCAATTTGCCGCGAGAGGCGGGACGGCTGCTCTTCCACTCCGCGGAATCTTCATCGCCCGCAATCTGGGCCATGGTTTGTTTGGATAACACTGAACTGTCGTATTGATTGATGTCGTAGCCCTCGAGGGCTTCATCATCGTGCTTTTTAATCAGCAGCCATTCGGTGCCTTTACTTCCGGGACGCCGTCCTTTCATATGAACCAAAGCGAAGTCGCCCTTCATGCGCTTGCCATGCAGACGGATCTTAAAGTCTCCCTTCTTCAACATTGCGGCCGCTTCGGCAGCCGTGCCGGGTACATATTTTCCGTTCACGGGATCTGGAGAAAGCGGCTCCCATGTTCCGACGTCCCACACCATCACGGTACCCGCGCCATAATTGCCTTCAGGGATGGTTCCCTCAAAATCGAAATAGGATACCGGATGATCTTCGACCTGCATGGCGAGCCGCTTGTCGGCGGGATCGAGCGAAGGGCCTTTGGGGACGGCCCAGGACTTCAGCACACCCTCCATCTCCAGGCGGAAATCGTAGTGAAGACGGGTAGCCCGGTGTTTCTGGATTACAAAACGGTTGCCGGTTTTCGTCCCGAGTTTTGGCGGAGGTTCCGGCGTCTCCTCAAAACGGCGTTTGCGTTTGTATTCTTCCAGAGCCATAGGGTCATTCTATCTCGCGCCGCAAACCCGGGTTAAAACACAAGGTCTCTCCACTCCGCTTCGCTGCGGCCGAGATGACAATGTTTTTAACACAGTTAAACTAAAAGGCTTTTATTTAGAATCGGAGCCGAGCGGCGAGGTTTGCTTGTGCCTATGAAACGCGACTATCCCGATGCGCCCATTGCCGGAGTTGGCGCCGTGATTATTGACCAGGGAAAGGTTCTGCTCATTAAGCGCGGAAACCCACCTCTGTTCGGCGAGTGGTCCATCCCCGGCGGGGCGGTCGAGTTGGGCGAGACGGCACGGGAGTCCGTGATTCGAGAGGTCCGGGAAGAGACGGGAATGGTGGTTGAACCGACGGCGCTACTCGGCGTTTATGACCGAATCATTCCGGACGATGAAGGCCGAATCCTCTATCACTATGTATTGATTGACTTTCTTTGCATCCCGATCTCGGGAGAAGTGCGGGCCGCCAGCGACTGCAAGGATCTGAAATGGATCACGTTCCAAGAACTTGCCGGAATTCCGCTGCCTCCTGACACAGCCGAGGTGATCCTTCTGGGTTTCCAAAGGTTCCAAAAATAGGCCTATTTTTGCCCTTCCCACTAAGGCGTTTACCTTATAGGATGGCATTCGTTATACAGGCTTTCCCCGGGCTTCCTTCGGAGCGAAACGGAGGTTGTTGTGAAGCTCTTTCTATTGGGCGGATTTGCCAGCCTCTTGATCGTAATGCTAATGACGGTCGGCTATTTTTCACTAGCTACTCTGTTCGCGGCGAATGCAAAGTTTCTTGAGAAACAAAATCATCCAAAGCGAACGTCCCTCGAAAAGGAAAGTAGCGCTCAGGCAGCATCTCCAGAAATGGAATTTAAGGCCGAGGCAGCCACCGCCTGAGAGAAAATTAGCGCATGCCGGCTAATTTTTCTGATTCAATTCATCGCGCTCTACGACTCCATCTTTGATGTAAACCACGCGCCGCGCATATTCCGCGATGTCATGTTCGTGAGTCACCACGATGATGGTGTTTCCCTCCGCCTGAAGCCGGTCGAACAGGGCCATGATTTCGTTGCCAGTCTGCGAATCGAGATTGCCGGTAGGTTCGTCGGCGAGAATGATAGACGGACGGTTTACCAGGGCGCGGGCGATTGCCACTCTTTGGCGCTGGCCTCCTGATAATTCATTCGGCTTGTGCGTCATGCGCGATTCCATGCCAACCGACGTCAGGGCGTCTTTCGCCCGTTGAACGCGCTCTTCCGAGGGAACGCCGGCGTAAATCAAAGGCAACTCGACGTTGTGGAGCGCCGTAGCGCGGGCGAGGAGATTGAAGGTCTGAAAAACGAAACCAATTTCCTTGTTCCTGATGCGGGCGAGTTCATCGTCATCGAGTTCGCTGACCCTTTGATTATTCAGCCAGTATTCGCCTTTACTCGGCGAGTCAAGACACCCGATAAGGTTCATCAGAGTTGATTTGCCGGAGCCGGAGGGTCCCATGATGGCAACATACTCATTGCGGCGTATTTGGAGATTGACTCCACGCAGAGCATGCACCTGTTGCTCCGATCCCATGTCATACGTCTTCCACAGGTCAATGGTGGCAATCATGCAGGACTCAGGCGGGGCTGATTCCAAAGGCGGCGAAATGTTAAGAATTTCTGCGGTTGCCATTTTGTTCTCCTGTTTCTCTGGGTACACTCACCCGCTCCGATCTTGGGGTATCTATACTTTGACGAACCGACTCAACGAACGTTAGATCATCCTCGGTCGTTTGTTTCCATGCCTATAAAACGTGGGGCGCCGCGACGGCAAACTTCTCACGAGCCTTCTTCCTGTATCTTGGGAGCAGAATTATCCACCTTGACGTTGACCCCTGGACGCATGGTTCGTAGGACTTTGTAGCTTCCGGTGACAATCTCGTCGCCTTCCTTGAGGCCGCTCAGCACTTCGATGTCGGTAGTTCCGGAAATTCCTGTTTTCACCGGAACGAATACAGCTTTATGATTGCGAATCACAAAGACGCCTTGAATTTCCTGATTCTGTTTATTTTTCTGGGATTCAGTTTGGGGCTGCGGCTCGGCTGCATGCACTGATCCGCTTTCCTGGCCTTTTTCGATCAAATCTTCCGGGCGGCGCACAGTGAGCGCCTGAATGGGAATAGTCAAGGCGTTGCTGCGAGTGGCCGTAGTGATTTTCGCGGTGGTTGACAATCCGGGGCGAATGTCCGGCGGCGGATCGGACAGCGTGACCACGACTTTGAAGTCTTTTGCCTCCTCGTTCGCGGTTGCCTCCTGCGAGGTCGCGACGCCGGTCGAACGCACGATGGCGTTATCGCCGATCTCACTGACAACCCCCTTAAACGTTTTGTTCGGAATGGCGTCTATGCTGACTGCCGCCGGTTGGCCCAATTTCACACTCATAATATCGGTTTCGTCCATCTCGACTTCGGCTGTGATTGTGGACATATTCGAGAGGGTCATGAGAGTGCTGCCGGGGGAATTCTGAATTCCAATGACAACCGTTTCACCTTCCCGAACCGGAAGATTGGTAATGATCCCGTCAAAAGGAGCATAGTAGGTGGTCTTTCGAAGAACGTCGGCGGCGTGTGTCAGGTTTGCGTCCGCCAGAGAAATATGCTTGTCGGCGGACTCTTTCTGGGCTCGCGCCTGCGCCACTTTCGCTTGCGATTGTGCCAGACCGGCTTCGGCGGTCTGCCAGGTCGCCTTTTGCGTGTCATAATCCTGCTTGGCAATGAGAGCGTCTTTATACAGAGATTGCGTCCTGCTCCAATCCAGCCGGGCGCGTTCGGCAGTGGCCTTCGCTTGATTCAAGTCGGCCAGCGCGGTATTCAATGCTGCATCCGCCGCAATGGCATCGGTCTTCGACGCGTCAACCGACGCTCGGTCTGCATTCACGTCGGCAGAAGACTGGACATGTTCAAGCTGAGCCAGCAATTCGCCCTTTTTGACGTGATCTCCTTCCTTCACGTACAGGTGAACAATTTTCCCGAAGGCATTGGCGCCGATGTTGACATAGGTTTTCGGCTTGATTTCGCCGGACGCGCTGACCACGGACGCAATATCCAGCCGCGCCGCCTTGCCAGTTTGCACCGTGACCAGGTTCTTGTGACTTTGATGAACGGTGAATCCGACGATGCCGGCCAGGACAATTACTATTCCGCCAATAATCGCAATTTTCTTCCAGGTCTTCATTACCACGCTCGATTAATGTGCTCGATTTCTATGCTCGTTCTGACCCCTGAGCTGTTAGCGTTTAGCGCGAAAAAGCACTTCTTCACCTTCCGCTCTCAGATACGGGAGCGGCGGTGCTAAAGTTCCCCGGTTTAAGGACAGCCACACGAAGGGATATGGCTTCAGGCACTAACAACGAGAGATTATACCTTGTGACCCATGGGGCGCGCGGTGCGGCCAGCCTTTTGCCCGGTCTCAACAAGGAGGAGGTGTCGAAATAGAGGCACCCACGCCTTGCGCCGCCGCATCCCATAGTCATAGAATTGAGCCACTAGAGTTGTTTCTAAGGAGTATCCCGCCTATGTCCCGGTCATATTGGCGTAATCGCCTGGTTTTGTCGTTTCTTTTTGCGTCCTTCATGGCGGTGGGCGTGCTGCCCGCGCAGCAGGACAGCGCCGATATGCAAAAGCCCGCTGCGTCGGCAGAGCAGGACCAGGAGGTCCAGCAGGGCGACCCGTTAAAGCGGCCCATCAGCGAGAAGAAGAAAAGGCAAAATGCCAAATCTCTGAATCAGGAATTGAGCAAGACTTATAAGAAGTGGCTGGATGAGGATGTGGTTTACATCATTACGCCCGCGGAACGCAAGGCGTTCAAGCAGCTTTCCAACGACGAAGAGCGCGACCAGTTTATTGAGGCCTTCTGGCAGCGTCGCAACCCGGACCCCGACAGCGAGGACAACGAATTTAAGGACGAGCACTACCGCAGGATCGAATACGCCAACGACCATTTCGCAGCCGGCATTCAGGGTTGGCGGACGGATCGAGGCCGCATGTATATCAAGTTTGGGCCTCCCGATGAGATTGACTCTCATCCCTCCGGTGGAACGTACCAGCGTCCGATTGATGAGGGGGGCGGGGAAACATCCACTTTTCCGTTCGAGGACTGGCGCTATCGCCATCTCGACGAAATCGGCGAACAGGTCGAAATCGAGTTTGTGGATACATGCATGTGTGGCGACTACCACATGACCATGGATAAGAACGAGAAAGACGCCCTGCTCCACACGCCGGGCGCGGGACTCACCATTTACGAAGAAATGGGTCTCAGCTCTAAGGCGAATCGTATAGACAATGGCATTTCCTCGACTGGCATGAATCCCATGAATTCGGGCCAGGAAAACACCAAAGAGTTCGACATATTGGAACAATATGCAAAGCTGAATGCTCCGCCGCCGGTGAAGTTCAAAGACCTGGAAGAGGTGGTCAGGACGCGAATCAAATACAACCTGATGCCGTTCGATGTCAGGGTGGATTTCGTCAAGATTACAGGTGACACCGTTTTGGTCCCAGTGACTGTCCAGATGAAAAACCGCGACGTCACCTTTGTAAATAAGGATGGCGTCGAGCTTGGAACCGTAAATATATTCGGGAGGGTTACCACGTTAGCGGGCCGGCCGGCGCAGACTTTTGAAGATACGGTGCAGGTGGACGTCCCGGCGGAATTATTGCCGAAAGCCACGGAAAATTCGGCGGTATACTGGAAGGCGCTTCCACTGCGTCCAGGCCGCTATCGCCTTGATATTGTGGTAAAGGATGTGAACGGCGATCGCAAAGGCACGTGGAGCAAAGGCATCGTCGTTCCAGATTTCGCCGACGATAAACTTGACGCTTCGTCGCTTATTGTTGCCGATCAGATGGAGCCGGTAGCGTCAAAAAATATAGGCACCGGAAGTTTTGTGATCGGGTCAACGAAAGTGCGTCCCCGCGTCGCTCCTTCTGACGGCAAGCCGGTCAGTTTCAAGCGCAACCAGAAGCTAAATTTCTGGATGCAGGTATATAATTTGAGCGTTGACGGTAAAACCCACAGACCTTCCGCCACTATTGAATACAATGTGGTGGATGCGGCAACGAACAAGAATGTGATTCACACCGTGGAATCTACGGACCGCATGGGAAATATCGGGGATCAGATGACGCTGGAGAAGACGCTCTCGGCGGCCAATCTTGTTCCGGGAATTTACCGCATACAGATCAAGGTCAATGACAACCTGTCAAAGCAGACTGTGGATCCTTCCGCAACCTTTTCCGTTGAATAGGTCTGCAGAAAGGCGGTGGTGGCATGTTTCGTAAGCTTGGATGCTTCGTGATTGCCATGGGCCTGGTAATTCCGGCCTATGCTGCCGAGAGACCGGGTTCCATATCGGGATACGTTCGCAGTGCCGCCGGCGCGCCCCAGATGGGTGCGGTTGTCGAAGTGATCGGCTCGGCGATGCAGAGCCTCAAAGTGTTCACAGACGAAAAGGGGTTTTACTCAGCCACCGGCTTGCGTCCCGGTCTTTACAGCATTCGAGTTTCCGCGCCATCCTTCCTGACGGCGGAGCACGAGCAAGTAGGTCTGCACGCAGGCGCCATCTTAATCCTCAACGTGACGCTCAGTACTCTATTCGATTCCGTCCGTCTCGCCCCCTCACGAAGCGCGACCGGCGAGGACGATTGGAAGTGGGTTCTCCGGTCGGCGGCGAACCGCTCCATTTTGCGGTCCGTGGACCCGAGCGCGCTGGCCGCCTCTCAGGCGAAATCAGGAGATCACGATCTGAAAGGCACACTGGCATTCCTTGCAGGTTCCGGCTCAGAGGGATTCGGAAGCTCCTCCGATATGTCCACGGGCTTCTCAATTCAGCGGTCGCTTTTTACCGAGGGTACGGTGGTCCTTCGCGGAAATGTTGGATATGGCCAGGTTATGCCCGCTACGGTCTTGCGGGCTTCCTATAGCCGGAAGATGGCAAACGGCTCGGAGCCGCGGATGGCGGTCACCTTCCACAATCTGGCTTCGCCGGATCCCAACCTGCGCGGAGCCGCATTGCAGGCCCTTGCGTTGACCACGTCTGACAATCTGAGCCTCGGGAATCTCGAACTCAATTTTGGCAGTGAGATGCAAACGGTTCAGTTTATGGGGCGGGTGAGCGTAGTTCGGCCGTTCGGGACCGCCGACTTTCATGTTTCTCCCGATACCGTGGTGGAATATCAATACGCTACTTCGGTGCCGGACTCGGGCATTGGGCCTGACGCCCTGGATTTCAACTCCCCCGCTGAAGAATTCAGCGAGGCCGCTCCCCGGATGAGCGTCGCAGGGTTTTCGGCGGCGCTCGAACACGCGCATCATCAGGAAATTTCAGTCTCCCACCGTTCCGGCAAGAACAATATGCAGTTTGCCGTGTATTCCGATCGGGTTTCGGATCCGGCTCTCGTTGGGGTGGGTGAAACGTCCGGTGACAGCGGCCAGGTTCTCCCTGATATTTTTTCTGGAACGTTCACATACCGCGGGAAGAATCTCGACACCCACGGCGCTCGGGTGGTCTTCCAGAGAAAGTTGAGCTCCGACATTACGGCGACCATGGATTACAGCTATGGGGGTGTTCTCGACCTGGGAAAAGAGAACGTTATGCTGGCAGATGCCCGCCAACTGAGCGTGGTGCGCAATCGCCACAGCGCGACCGTGAAAATGAGCGGGACCGTTCCGGCAACAAAGTCGCACTGGGTTGCGTCGTATGGCTGGGTTAGCGGCCAGGCGCTCACTCCGGTGGACTTATTCAATACGTCGGCAGGACGCGGCGATCCATATCTCGACATGTTTTTGCGGCAGCCGATTCCCGGCACCGGTTTCATACCCAGCCACATGGAAGCCATTATTGAGGTGCGAAACCTGCTGGCCCAGGGATACGTACCTGTCTTGGGAAGCGACGGCAAGACGGTTTATCTGGTTCAATCCGCGCGCACGGTCCGTGGCGGCCTGGCTTTCAGCTTCTAGGTGCGGATCAATTCAGCCGATTCCTTGTTTTCTTTTCCCAACACCACCGGGATCGCGTGGCACGGACACCCCTTCTGCTGCGCTCAGGGCAGGCTTTGTCCGCGAAATTCGTGGATTGAAACACGATCAACCACGCCGCGCCAATATCCAATGAGGGAAGAAACCGCAGAATGCTAGTCAAGCTGATGAAGTCGAAGATTCACCGTGCTACCGTCACCCGCGCGGACCTAAATTACGAGGGCAGCATTGCGGTGGATGGCGAGTTACTGGATGCAGCAGGGATTTTGAACGGTGAATCCGTCCACGTCTGGAACGTGAACAATGGCGAACGCTTCGAGACTTATGCACTGCCTCTTGAGCGAGGCTCCGGCGAAATCTGCGTGAATGGCGCCGCCGCGAGATTAGTTGAGGTCGGAGATCTTGTAATCGTCACGGCTTTCTTCTGGATTGAAGACAAAGAGGCGCGCGAATATGCGAGTAAAGTGATTCTTGTAGACGAAAAGAACCGCCCTCAGTGAAGTTAAGTCGAACATGGTATTCCTTACTCCGCTGTAGCTCACCGCGACTTTTCCGCTCTTCCTAAGCATCCGGCGCGGAAGGAACGGTCGTCCAACCGGTGCAGCTTTTTCACCATCGCAGATGAAAGAAGCGGGTAGTGATGAATATCGAATAAATATTCCGCGATGAACCATAACGGCTTGTCGGTGGTCATCCAATCCAGATAATCAAACCGAGCAAGATTGACCGGCCGCGAAAACGTCCTCAATGACCGCTCCCGGCGAAGATTGAAGTATACGTCGAAATAACTCAGAGCCAGCTCCCGCAGCGAGCGATAGACCGGCTCGCGATAGCGGCATCCTGTGTAGTTGGATTTCGCAACGGCTCCCCAATGACGGCCAACACGATAAATAGCAATAACGTGGTCCGTATCATTTTCAGCTTCGAGATCGAGAATCAGCGGAGGATATCCATTGGCCCGAAGCGCGGCCGCGGCAAAGGTTGCGCCTTCAAAGCAGTGCGCGGCATTTTCCTTCAGAACGCGCCGGGGGGACCACGCAGTATTCGACAGATGGTAAGGCATGTCGTCAAGAAATTTTTGGACGCCGAACGGATTTTTCAGGCTGCGCAATTTGCGGAGTTCGCGAGAGGTGAATCCGGTCATCGGTAAAGGGAGTTTACCTAATTTAACCACGAAGGGCACAAAGGTACACGAAGGCCCCCCTGATTTTGAGCGCCTTCGTGTTACTTCGTGTCCTTTGTGGCTGATCGGATTAGGCCCCGCCGGACTTCACTTGCCCTTGCCTCATCCATGAAGCCAAGGTAGATTGTGTGAGAATCAGATGATGAGAATTTATCTCGGACGTCACGTGTATGGATTGGCGGCCGTCGGCTTTGGAGTTATCACTCTAGTATGGCGCGACTTCAATACTTGGCAACAGATTGGCCCGCTTGGGAACCCTCCCCACCGTGAGGTCCTCGTGTACATTGCCGCTGCAATCGAAATCTTTGGCGGCCTGGCGATTCAATGGCCCAGAACAGCGCGGGCCGGGGCTTTTGCCCTCGGCGCCATCTACCTTGTATTTGCGATGCTCTGGGTGCCGCACGTCATTGCGAAGCCGCTGATTTATGATCCTTGGGGCAACTTCTTCGAGCAGTTCTCTCTGGTCTCGGGGGCGCTGATTGTTTACGCGTCGTTCAGTCGGGGCGACTCGGAACGAGACACAGGAGCGGCACGAATCGGTTACATATTTTTTGGAGTCTGTGTTGTCTCATTCACTTTGGAGCAGCTCTTTTATCTTTCTGGAACGGCTCAGTTCGTCCCGAAGTGGATTCCTCCGGGACAAATGTTCTGGGCGATAACCACCACAATTGCGTTTGCGCTCGCGGCCATCGCGTTGCTTTCGGGACGTTCAGCCCTTCTGGCATCTCGATTACTTACAGCGATGATTATCGGCTTCGGATTGCTGATATGGCTGCCGGTGCTCTTTGCCGATCCGCATAAGCTGTTCAACTGGGCCGGCAACGCGGAGAATCTGGCCATAGCCGGGGCGGCATGGATTGTCGCCGATTTTCTCAACCAGAATCAGCTCCGGCAAAGACTGCCGGGCTCATCACCCAAATAGCTCAGCCAATTCGTCCGCCCGGTCAATCATTACGTCTGGCGGTTCGATACTCAAAGTTTGCGGGGCAAAGCCATAGGTGACGCCGCATGTCCAGATTCCGGCGTTCCGGCCAGTCACAATATCAATGGACGAATCGCCAACGATGATGGAAGCCTCAGCGCTGTGACCGGTTTCTTTCAATAGAGTGTTTACCCCGAGTGGGTCCGGCTTTTTCGTCGAAAAGCTGTTGCCGCCATACACGCGGATGAAGAACTCATCGAGTCCAAGCGCTTTTACAATGGCGCGCGACGGCGCCACTGGCTTGTTTGAGAGCACTGCCATGCGGCGGGGCGATCCATTCGAGCCTTGGATCCGGTGCAGTGAATCGGTGATCCCATGGTAAACCGTCGTGTGGTCCAGTTTATGCTCCCGATAATAGGAGAGGAAGAAATCCAGGCCTTGATTGAAAAATTTTTCGTCGCTGGGATCACCGAGAGCACGGCGCACCAGCATGGGAGCGCCGTCTCCCACATAGGAAGCGATAACCGCCTCCGGCAATTCGGGATGCCGAAAATGCCGGAGCATGGCGTTGACCGAATGAACGAGATCCAGCCGTGAATCAATGAGCGTGCCGTCCAAATCAAAGATCAGGAACTTGATCAGGGGGGGATCGAACTTTCGGTTAAACTTGATCATTCAGCTGCTGGGCGCCCAAGCCTGTAGGGCTAATCCAGTATATTCGGAAGCGCCATAATGGATTTACAATGCACAGGGACCTTCACGCATGAGGTAGCCGAATGGCGACCACGAAAGCCAATCCGAAGCCAGCCGGAATGACCGAAGGCAGCGTTCCCAGCAACCTGCGTCGCATCACCAGAAATTACGAAGGGCTCTCCCGGGAGCAATTAGTAAGCGCCTACCGGATCATGTACACCTCGCGACGTCTGGACGACCGCGAGATCATGCTCAAGCGGCAGCAGAAGATTTTTTTCCAGATTTCAGGCGCCGGGCATGAGGCAGTGGGAGTCGCCGCGGCCTTTGCGATGAAGGCCGGCCACGACTGGTTTTATCCGTATTACCGTGATCGTGCGCTTTGCCTGACCCTGGGCGCGACTCCGTACGAAATGCTGCTGCAGGGCGTAGGCGCCGCGGATGATCCCAGCTCGGGTGGCCGCCAGATGCCCTCGCATTGGAGCTATCCGCGGCTGAACATCGTTACCGGTTCATCCCCCACCGGCACCCAGATTCTGCAAGCAGTAGGTTGCTCGGAAGTTGGGCGATATCTCGCCGCCCATCCGGGCGCCACCAGGAAAGTTGCCGGAGATTATCGCGAGTTCAAGGACGTTGTATCCCATGACGATGAAGTGACGCTGGTTTCGCTGGGCGACGGCACCACCAGCGAGGGGGAATTTTGGGAAGCTCTGAATACTTCGTCGAACCAGCGATTGCCCATAGTTTTTCTGGTCGAGGACAACGGATACGCGATTTCCGTCCCGGTCGAAGTGCAAACGCCGGGGGGGAACATCTCGCGACTGGTGGCCAACTTCCCACATTTCCACTTCGAGGAAATAGATGGCACGGATCTGGTGGCGGCCTATGCGGCCTTCGTACGTTCGGTGAATTATTGTCGAGGCGGCGATGGTCCGGCATTTGTTCATGCTCACGTGATCCGTCCCTATTCACACTCTTTATCGGACGACGAGCGCCTTTACCGGGCCGATGCGGAGCGCCAGCGGGATGCCGCGCGAGATCCCGTGCCGCAGATGCAGATGTTTCTGATCCGGGAAGGCATTCTGGATGAAAAGGGCATTACGGATCTGGAGAAGACAGTAGATGACGATCTTCAGATCGCGGTGGATCGCGCGCTGGCAGCCACAATTCCCGATCCTGGTAGCGTTAGCAAGTATGTTTACTCTCCTGATCTAGACCCGACCTCCGAGGCCTTCGATTCGCCGGCGGTAGTGACTGCCCCTGATACGCGGCCCGATGCAAAGAAAGTCGCTCCGAAAACCATGGCCGACCTCATCACCGCAACTCTACGCGATGAAATGAAGAGAGATGAACGGGTCATTATATTTGGCGAGGACGTTGCCGATTGCAGCCGGGAGCAGTATTTGAAAGAAAAAATGGTCAAGGGTAAGGGCGGAGTCTTCAAGCTGACGTCCGGCTTGCAGTGTGATTTTGGATCGGATCGGGTTTTTAATTCCCCGTTAGCGGAAGCGAATATCGTAGGCCGGGCAACCGGCATGGCGACCCGGGGACTGAAGCCGGTGGTGGAAATTCAGTTTTTTGACTATATCTGGCCGGCGATGATGCAATTGCGAAACGAATTGCCGGTCATCCGCTGGCGTTCAAACAATGGCTTTTCCGCCCCGCTAGTGATCAGAGTCGCCATCGGAGGATATCTTACCGGAGGCGCGATCTACCACTCTCAGTGCGGGGAAAGCGCGTTTACACACATTCCGGGACTGCGCGTGGTTTTTCCTTCCAATGCGCTGGATGCTGCGGGGTTGCTGCGGACGGCGATTCGCTGCGACGATCCGGTTCTGTTCCTGGAACATAAGCGGCTTTACCGGGAAACGTATGGACGCGCACCGTATCCGGGACCCGATTATATGATTCCGTTTGGGAAGGCTCGCGTCGTACAGCCGGGTACTGATTTGTCTGTGATAACTTATGGCGCGGTCGTTCCGCGGGCTCTTCAGGCTGCGCAAAAACTGGAGCGCGACCACGGAATAAAAGTTGAAATTATTGATTTGAGATGCCTGAATCCATTTGATTGGGACGCGATTTCCGCATCGGTACAAAAGACAAATCGCGCCCTGGTGGCGTATGAGGACACGCTCAGCTGGGGGTACGGCGCGGAAATCGCCGCGCGAATCGCGGACCAGATGTTCGAACATCTGGACGCGCCGGTACGGCGGCTGGCGGCGAAGGATACGTATATTGCGTACCAGCCGATCCTGGAAGATGCGATTCTGCCGCAGGTGTCGGATCTCTTCCAAGCGATGAAACAGCTTTCTGAGTACTGATTAGCGAAATTGAAAAATGGCAGGCGTGAAAGCCTGCCATTGTTTTGCGGACTAAATTGCCCGCTAATTCACCGTCAGGGTGGTATCAGCGCTTACGCCATTCAGGGTTGCCGTGATAGTTGTCGTTCCGGAGCCGGCGCTGGTCGCCTGGCCATTGGCGTTGATAACTGCCACCCTCACGTCTGACGAACTCCATGCCACCTGCGTAGAGAGGTTCACCGCGCTTCCATCACTGAAAATCCCCATGGCTGTAAAAGTTCGCCCCGTCCCTAGAGTGATGACGGGATTTGCGGGGGCGATGCTGATGGAAATCAGAGTAGCGTTTGTGACCGCCACCGGCGCCGTTCCAGCGTGACCAGCGAATACGGCTGAGATGGTCGAACTTCCTGGGGCAACTCCAGTTACGAAGCCCCTGAAACCTGCGACGTTGCTGACGGTCGCGGCTGACGCCTTGGATGACGTCCAGGTCACTACCGACGTCAAATCCTGCTGGCTGTTATCAGCGAAAGTGCCGAGGGCGGTAAAGGGGGCGATAATCTGTTCTGGAATCGTCGCAGAAGAAGGGTTGAGCGCAATTGACGTCAAAGCTCCAGACGATTCCACCAGCAAAGTCGTCGTGCTGGATGCTCCTCCGAAATCCGCCTCAATGGTTGCCGTTCCGGAAGACTGCCCAGTTGCCTGGCCAAATGCGGTCACGGTTGCAACACTTGTGTCCGAGGAACTCCACGTCACGATGGTGCTTACATTTTGAGAAGTGCCATCGTCGTAAGTAGCGATTGCGGTGTACTGTTGCGTGGACGCCGGGGCGATGACTGCGCTGGCGGGATTGACTGTGACGCCGGTCAGGTTGGCTCCCGAGACATTCATTTGCGCAGTGCCGGAGGCGCCCTCAAAGGTGGCCGAGATGATTGCGCTGCCTGTGCCCACGGCGGTGGCTATTCCGCGCGTACCGCCGCTATTGCCTACTGTCGCGACGGTCGTGTCGCTCGATGACCAGGTGACGTTGCTGGAGATGACCTGCGTCGTCGAATCGGTGAAAAGCCCCGTAGCAGCGAAAGTCACCTGTGTTCCAGGCGCGACGGATGAGATGGACGGCGTGATTGAAATGGAGACGGCAGTCGCAGAACTCACCGTAACAGTCACGGATGTGGTTTGGGATCCGAGGGTCGCCGTAACAGTAGACTGGCCTGCGCTTATGCCCTGCAATTTTCCGTTTGAAGCGACCGTGGCGACGCCTGGCGTTGACGAAATCCAGGCTGATTGAATGCTTACGTCGCGGGTGCTTCCGTCGCTGAAAAGGCCTATGGCGCTTAATTTTGAAGTTGTCCCCGCGGCTATGGTCGGGTTCAACGGTTGAATTGATAGCGAGTTTAGATTGGCCGCGTTTATCGTCAGCGCGGTGCTTCCAGTAATTGTGTTCGCAGTTGCGGTAATTGTCACGGTTCCAAGATTCAAAGCAGTCGCCGCTCCGCTCACCGTTATGGACACTAGCGAGGGTTGAGAAGAGCTCCATGTAACCGTATTGGTGATGTCCTGGGTCGTGCCGTCGTCGAACGTTCCCGTGGCAGTGAATTGCTGAATGATTCCCAGGGGAATCGTGCTGTTTGCCGGAGTCACGGCAATGGACGTGAGTTTGCCGTGGCTGACCGTCAGAGTAGTTGAACCGGAAATGCTCCCGGAGGAGGCCATAATGGTGGACGAGCCCGTGGCCAGCGCGTGAACCAACCCGCTGGTTGGCCCGGAGGTAATGATGGTGGCCTTAGTCGTGTCGGAAGAGTTCCAAGTTACCGAACTGGTGATGTCCTGAGTACTGTTGTCGGTGAAAGTTCCGGTGGCTCTGAACTGTTGAGCTGTGCCGGGTGCGATCATTGGAAGCGCCGGAGTAACAGATATCGAGACTAGAGATATGGTGATCGTAAGCGGCGCGGTACCGGTGATTGATCCAGAAGTCGCGGTGACGGTCGCGGAACCGTTAGATATGGCGTTGAGCAGGCCACCGCTTGAAATTGTCGCTAAAGCTGAGTTGGAGACGCTCCAGGTGACTGAACTGCTAAGATTCTGGGCGCTGCCATCAGTGTAGTTTCCTGTCGCGGTGACCTGATCCGTAAGACCGACGCCGACCGAGGGACTGGCCGGATTGACGGATATGGAGACCAACAGTGGAGAACCGACAGTCAATGAACTGGTTCCGCTGATACTTCCCATCGCGGCAGTGATTACGGCCGAGCCATTGGATTTCGCGGACGCGAGGCCGCTACTCGAAATAGAAGCTACCGAGCCGTTGGAAACCGTCCACGTGACTGAACTGGTGAGATTTTGGGTGCTGCCGTCGGTATAGTTTCCTGTCGCCGTGAATTGGTCGGTTAGTCCAGCCGCAACCGAGGGAGCGACTGAACTGATGGTGATCGAAGTCAACGCGGGAGGACCCACCATCAGGGAGGCGGTCCCAGAGATGGAGGTTTCAGTTGCCGTGATGGTGCACGAGCCGGCCGATACTCCTTTGGCAACTCCAGTCGCGGAAATCGTGGCGACTCTGGAATTGGACGAACTCCAAGTCACGGAACTGGTGAGATCCTTCGAGGTGCCGTCGCTATAAGAGCCGCTCGCGGTGAATTGTTGGGTGAGGCCGGCAGGAAAAGATGGATTGTTTGCCGTGACCGCGATGGATTGAAGGACAGCGGCTTTAGATCCGCCGCCGGTATTGCCGCTATTGTTGGAAATACCGCCTCCGCCGCACGCGGTCATGACACCTAAGACAATTAACGGCAAGCATCGCAGAAACTTCGCCATAGAACTTTTCCTCGCCTTCAGATCGAACTCGAAACCGAGTTACCAATGGAAAGCGACTGCTTACCCGCTACCGCTTTTTCCATTTGCAACTCTCCAGGACCTATCAGCACGTATGCAAGGTTCTCGCCAATCAAGAGATCGTTTGGATTGAAGCGGATGGAAGAAAAGCGTTGCGTCGGTGACATGACCAACGGAGGAATGCAGGGAAATGCTTTTCCCTTCGAAGAGAAAGGTAAAGCTCCAGCCATCTGGAAGTTACATTACTTCAGTAACCGCGATGCAAATTGCTTGGTGACGAATTGACGTCAGCGGCAGGTTACCAATGATTCGAGAAATCTATTGGCTGTTCCCGCCCGATGTAAGATTAGTAATGTCGGGGGATTACTCAATCCACTGCTTCCCGTCAGCCTCGCGCTGTTCTGGTTGATGGAGGACCATAGTCAAAACAGGTGTGGCATCCCTGCGTGTCTTCAATTGAACCTGCGGGACAAAATTCCCGAGTCGAAAGTTTGACAAGCATGCGACTGGACGCAATGACAAAAGAGGGGCGGGTTTCGGCAACTGACGTTTCGCTTCATTCCAATCCTCTCGTGGCGAAAGGCTCGAGCCCCGCGTTCACCTGGCTCTGTGCCTTCTACGTGGTTTATTGCGCCCGCCCCGAGGACTGGATTCCCGGGATCAAGTATCTTCCGTTAGCTAAGATTTCGGTGTTCTTTGCTCTATTGGGATTGTTGGCGCTTCCGAGAAAAAACCGGCGAAAGTTTCGTGAACTCCCAAAGGAATCGCGCTATCTGTTGGCTCTGATTCTTATTTTGTTCGTTTCCGCAATACTTTCCCCTATATGGAAAGGCGGCGCGCTGATTAATACTATTGATTTCGCCAAGGTTTACGTCGCCTGGGTACTCACCTTTCTGGTTGTCACAGACTTCAAGAGGTTGCGGCGGATAGTTTTTATACAGGCTGCTTCGGTGGCGATAATTGCCATAGTTTCGATCGCCAAAGGACACTCTCACCCGCGACTGGAAGGGGTTTTGGGAGGGATTTATGGAAATCCAAACGACCTGGCATTTGCTATCGTTCTTTCGCTCCCGTTCTGTCTGGCTTTCCTTCTCAGTTCGAAGAGCGTGCTGATCAAAGTGACGTGGACCCTTTCCTTGCTGGTTATGGGTGCTTCGCTTTTCCTGACGTCCTCCCGCGCCGGATTTATTGACCTGGTAATCGCGGGATCTGTTTGTCTGTGGCACTTCGGTATCAAAGGGAAACGGGCTTACTTAATCGTTATCGTCCTGGTATTTTCGACCTTGCTAATGGCCGTGGCGGGCAGGCAGTTAGTAGACCGGTTCACTGCAATTTCAGGAGAGAATTTGAATACCGCCATCGAGGGAAAGGCCTACTCGTCTTTTGAGGCGCGGGCAATGCTCATGCGTCGTGCGGTTGAAGTGATTGAGCACTACCCAATACTTGGGGTTGGCGTCTACAACTTCAAGAGTATTTCGGGAGGCTGGCATGAGGTTCACATGACATACCTCCAGGTTGCGGCTGAGGGAGGGATTATTTCTCTCGTCCTGTATTTCATGTTTTTTTACAGTGGATTCGCCAATCTTCGAAAGTTGCGGCGTAGGGAACTGGGGGCTGAAGCCACTCTTTTTGCCGGGGCACTGCACAGTTCTCTGATCGGATTTGTCGTGGGCGCGCTCTTTGCCCCTGAGGCGTATGAGTTCTTTCCGTTCTTCGCAGTTGCATATACTAGCGTCCTGCTTGCCATAGTTGAGAAGCGGCCCATCGAAGATCCGGCATCCGCCGAATCGCGTCCACTTTTGCGTAAATCGGATCAATACTTAATTCAAGCGGGACGAAATTCCCATGCTGCGCGCTTCTGAAATTGCTCAATCGCGGGATTGGGCGGGGTTGCCTCCGAATGCCAGATTCGCGGAACTTCACGAGCCTGGAGAATCTTTGAACGCATGACCCTTTCCTCCAAAATGATCTACGGGGCGAAGTGGTTTCCCCATTACTTGTTTCAAAGCTTTCGTAGGCGCGGTTCCGGCGGAGGCCATGTTCATTTGGTCATGGCGCTGGCTGATCACTTCGAGCCGTCTGTTCTTCCCCACGCTGATGGAGGAGTGCAGCATGCCCCGCGCGCAGTTCAGGAACGGCGGCTTGAAAGTTGGTGCCAAAACTATCCCACTGCCGTTGGACAATGGCGGGATGCCGGCGGCTATCCCTTTCGCCACACTTATTTTTATCCCGCCGAGCAATACGACCGAGACCTTGTCGAGCGATTGTCGCAACACTGTGCTGAGGGATGGGGCGAAATTGAGATTCACCTCCACCATGGGATGGCTGCACCCGACACCGCCGAAAACACCCACCGCCAATTGCTCGAGTTTAGGGATGCGCTGGCACACCAGCACCGTTGCCTCTGTTATCTGGATGGCCGCGGCACTCCGCGTTACGCATTCGTCCATGGCAACTTTGCGCTGGCAAATTCCGCGGGCGGCGTGAACTGCGGTGTGGACGATGAGATGAAATTACTGGCAGACACAGGCTGCTATGCAGACTTCACCCTGCCGACGGCCCCCTTTCACCCAGCGCAGATTGGGAAAATAAATTCACTGTACGAATGTGGGTTCCCCCTGGAACAGCGGGCCGCCCATCGCAACGGAACCGACCTCAGGGTCGGGGGAAGACCTGAAATTTTCCCGCTCATGATTCAAGGCCCGTTGCTCCCAAACTTCGATTCGCCTGATGGCGGGCGTTGGTTGAGTATTGAGAATGGCGCGTTGACCAAGCCCAATCCCCCAAGCTTACGTCGGTTGCGGCTATGGAAACGGGCAGGCATTTGCGTGCGGGGCCGACCCGACTGGCTGTTCATCAAACTCCACTGCCATAGCATGGATCCAACGCAGCAAGATGCCGTGTTAGGAGACTCCATGCAGCGCTTTCTTCGCGAATTGGTGGAAGGTGCGCCGGAGAGAAACGAAACACTTCACTTCGTCACCGCACGCGAAATGGCGAATATTATTCTCGCTGCATGTGACGGGCGGGCAGGCAATCCCGGCGACTATCGAAACTACCGCTTGAAAAGAAATCCCGACGGTTCGCCTTCTTGCATTGATGAGAACATTTGGCCAGTCGCGGTGAAAGGTTAGATCATGTGTGGGATTGCAGGAATCGTAGATAGCCGTGCTGGCGCCAGAGTGGATCAGTTCACGATTCACCGCATGTGTGAGGCTATTGTCCACAGAGGCCCGGATGACGAGGGGATTTTTGTTAAGGATGGCTCCGGCTTGGGCATGCGGCGGCTGCGCGTCATTGATTTGGCCGGTGGTGATCAGCCGATATTCAACGAAGACCGCACCGTTTGGGTGGTTTTTAACGGCGAGATTTATAACTTTCCAGAGCTTCGCCGCGAACTCGAAAACCGTGGTCATCGTTTTTCCACTCACTCTGATACCGAGGTAATTGTTCACCTCTATGAAGACATGGGAGCGGAGTGCGTTCAGAAGCTTCGTGGCATGTTCGCTTTTGCTGTTTACGATGACCGTCGGCGCCGGCTGCTGATGGCGCGCGATCGCGTCGGAAAGAAACCGCTTCATTATGCGCTGGCAAATGGCCGCCTGCTGTTTGCCTCTGAAATTAAGGCTATTTTAACGGTCGCTCCGGAACTGGCGACGGTCAATCCGGAGGCCGTGCTCCAGTATTTTTATTTCGGATATATCCCCGACCCGGGAACTGCCTTTTCATCCATCCACAAACTTCCGCCCGGTCACTTGATGGAATTTGAGAGCGGCAAAATTTCTATCCGCAAGTATTGGGACTTTCCGCGATATGGCACGAATTCTCCCGCGAATGAAGAAGAATGCTTGCGCGAGCTTGAGCATCAACTTGAGGAAGCGGTTCGCATAAGGATGATTGCGGATGTTCCCCTGGGAGCCATGCTTAGCGGAGGGACCGATTCATCCACTGTAGTCGCGCTGATGGCCCGCAGCAGTTCGAGGCCAGTGAAGACCTTCGCAATTGGGTTTCAGCAAGCCGATTTCAATGAGGCGCCTTTCGCGCGAATAGTCTCGGAGAGGTTCGGCACGGAACACCACGAGTTAATTCTGGAGCCGAATGTAGTCGAAACGGTGGAGAAGCTTACAAGCTGCATGGAGGAGCCGTTCGGCGATTCCTCCATGTTGCCCACGTATTTCATCTCCTGCCTGGCGCGGCAAAATGTAACTGTCGTCTTGTCCGGAGACGGAGGGGATGAGGCGTTCGCCGGCTACGAACGTTATCGAATCCACCTCCAGGACCGGTCGCATGGATATGGATGGATTCCGCCGTGGGCAGGCCGCTTGTACCGTAAACAGATTCATCCGCTTGTTCCTCGCAACGTGCCCGGACGAAGCCTGGCATACAGCATTTCCCTTCCCTGGCAGGACCGTTACACGGAGGGAGTTTCGTTTCAGCCTTTTCAAAGACAAATGCAGGTTCTTTCCGCTGATTTCCTCGGCAGTTCGGAACCGCTGAGACCTTTTCGCGTACTTCTTGACGAAGCCCCGGCGGACGACCCGCTTGGCCGCGTTTTGTACCTTGACAGCAAGACTTATCTTCCAGGCGATATTTTGACCAAAGTAGATCGAATGAGCATGTTGACCTCCCTTGAAGTCAGAGTTCCGATGTTGGATCACGTCTTCCTTGAGTGGGTGACTGGACTCACCTCTGAATGGAAGATGCGGGGAACAGATCAAAAATACATTCTTAAGAAATTGGCCGAACGCGTTGGAGTGCCGAGGAAAGTTCTTCATCGTCCCAAGCAGGGGTTTTCGCTGCCGCTGGTGCATTGGATTCGGCATGAATTGAAGGATCTGATATTGACCGTCATGCTCGAACCTCGGACCCTGCAACGCGGGTATTTCAATCCTGCCGGCATACGCAGTCTGCTGGACGAACATTTTCAAGAACGCCGCGACCACTCCGCCCGAATTTGGCGGTTGCTGATGTTTGAATTGTGGCAGCGGAACTTCATGGAAGCGTTGCAGGTTTCTAATCTTCAGCCGCCTGAACCAGTCTTCGCGCTTAGGGAACGCTCTGTGTAAACCATGACGGCAACCGTGCAGAGCGAAGCTTCAATGGAAGAATCCGCCACGAATCAATATCGCGGGGAATCTGGTCTGGGGAAGCCAATCCTTGATCGGTCTCTGCCAGGCGTCTTCCTGATGACTGACAGCTTTCAAACAGGAGGGAGCGAGCGGCAGTTCGCGGCTTTATGCAAGTCCCTGGATCCATCTGTGTTTCGAATGCATCTTGGCTGTATCCAGCAGCGGGGACCCTTTCTGGAGGGATTAGGTGACGTGCCGCAGTTTGGATTAGGCGGCAGCCTCTATGGTTTGGAATCAATCCGCGCCCGGCTCAGGCTTCGCCGCCATCTGCGTACGCTGAATATCGCGATCGCTCACTCTTTTGACTTCTACACAAATCTTACCCTGATTCCCGCGGCACGCCTGGCTGGCGTGCCGGTTGTGATTGGCAGCCAGCGTCAACTCGGCGACCTGCTCAGCCCGGCGCAGTCCCGGGCACAGATGACGATGTTTCGCTGGTGCGATGCAGTGATCTGCAACTCGCGCGCCGCGGCAGGAATTCTCCTGAAACGAGGGATCCCGGAGAGCCGCGTGTTCGTCATTGGCAACGGGCTCCCCGATTCCTGTTTCGCGGAAGCTGCACCATCACTTCCGAAACGCGCGGGATTCTTACGCGTCGGCATGATCGCAAGAATGAACAGCAAAGCGAAAAATCACCTCAGCTTTCTTCGCGCCGCCGCGAGAATTCATGGGCAATTTCAAAATGTTGAATTCGTTCTGGCGGGCGACGGACCATTGCGAGAGGAACTTGAGCGATGGGCGGACGAATTGGGGATTGGAGACCGTGTCCTTTTTTTGGGCGACCGCCAGGATGTTTCCGCAGTGCTGGCCTCGCTACACGTTTCTGTAGTGCCATCGTCATCCGAAAGCTTGTCCAATGTGATTATCGAATCCATGGCGGCCGGCGTGCCCGTCGTTGCCACACGCGTTGGCGGGAATCCAGAATTGATCACGGAAGGCCGCGGAATCATGGTGGGCCTGGGCGACGATCAAGAGTTGGCAGCCGCAGTCGAACGGCTTTTGCGGGATGAGAGCATGCGCTGGGCAGTCGGACAGAATGGGAGAAAGTATGCGCAGGCAAACTTCACTATCAAACAAATGCAAAACCAGCACCAGGCTCTGTACGCCAACTTGCTCGAGAGAAAACGATCGCGATCCGGAATACGCAATCTTAAACGGGTGGTGCGCAAGCCGGCTCCGCTCCGCGTGAGCATTGTAGCCGCGTCGTTGCGTTATGTTGGCGGGCAGTCGGTTCAGGCAGACTTGTTAGTTCGGAACTGGCGCGACGATCCCGGCGTCGAAGCCAGCCTCGTCCCAATTGATCCCCCATTTCCGCGCGGCCTCAAATGGATAGATCGCATTCCTTTACTGCGTACTATCGCGCGCGAGCCTCTTTATTTGCTGGCACTATGGCGCGGATTGAAAAGAGCGGATGTCGCCCATATTTTCTCCGCTTCATACTGGTCGTTTCTGATTGCGCCGGTCCCGGCATGGCTGCTGGCGCGATTGCTGAGGAAAAAAGTGATCCTTCACTATCACAGCGGAGAGGCCAGGGATCACCTCCGGCGTTTTCGCACAGCCGTGCCAGTTCTGAGGAGAGTGGATGCGCTTGTCGTTCCCTCCGGATATCTTTCTGATGTGTTTCGGGAATTCGGGCTGGCCGCAAAAGTAGTGCCCAACGTCGTGGATATCGCTCAATTTTCATTTCGTCTTCGAAAACCTCTGCGGCCACGTCTGGTGTGCACGAGAGGATTCCACCCCTATTATCAAATTGACGTAGTGGTGCGCGCCTTTGCCGAAGTGCAGCGAGTTTTTCCTGACGCTCGCCTTGAGTTAGTGGGCGGTGGGCCGTCCGAGGGGAAAATTCGGGATATCGTGAAGCAATTGGGCCTTCCCGGCGTAACCTTTGGTGGAGTCGCGTCCTATGACCAGATGGCAGAATATTATGACCGCGCCGATATATTCATTAACGCCTCCCGCCTGGACAATATGCCAGTCTCAATTCTGGAAGCGTACGCGGCTGGGACTCCCGTTATTACCACCGCGCCCGAAGGCATAAGGTACCTCGTTGACCATGAGCGCACCGGACTATTGTCCGAACCCGGCGATCCCGCTGCTTTGGCGAAAAATGCCATTCGCGTGTTGCAGGATTCAGAACTGGCGTCGCGTTTAGCCGCTAACGCCAAGCAGGAATTACAGCGCTATTCGTGGGAAGTCGTCCGCAAGCAGTGGCTGGATCTTTATGCATCTTTGGAGATAAAGCCTCGCAGGTGAAATGATGTCAAGGCTCCAGGCTTAGCGCTGCTTTTCTACTACAACTTCCAGATTGAGCCTGGGGATAGTGCCCCATAAACGATCAGTGACACGAAACCCCCGGGCAATCCAGGTTTTAAGCGTTCGGTAGCGTCGTTGATTGGTGCAAGAAAGCCAAAAGTCAGCCCGGTCACGCAAGCCATTTTGCCGGGGTTGAAGGATGCGTGCCGCTTTTGTATCGCCGCGAGTCAGGTTACGGACAATTTCTTTCTCAGTGCCTCCCCTCAAACCTCCGCGGAGATGCACGTTCCAGTCAGGAGACTTGTTAATCTCGTGATTGCGTCTGGCCAAATTGCGCGCCGCGAAATGCGCCATCCGGTCCGGCATGTAATTGATGAGCCACAATCCCGTGCTGTGGGCTTCGTATGGCGAATAGCGGTAAGGCGTTTGATTAATAAAGATCGCCGATCCGGGTCTCATAATTGACCAGAGCAGAGGCATCACGATCTTTCGCTCCTCGGGAAGCAGATGCTCGTAGACGGCGCTGAGCATGACAAAATCGAAATCCCCAATTCCTTTTGGCAGTTCGTTGCCGGAGGGAGAACAAAGAAATTGCACATTGGGCATCTTGAGGAAAGACCGAACATGATTTGCAGTTTCTATCAGAGAGGAATCCAGTTCGACCCCAACAATCTCAGTCTCCGGCAGCATTGCAGCAATCGCTAAAGTGGACGCGCCATCGCCGCAGCCAAAATCCAAAAGCCTCTTACCCCTGAAAGCTTCCGGCGCGAAATAGCTGAACATCTGGTTTCTTAACGTCTTCGCGACGGCATCCGCAGGGTCGAATCGAGAAAGGCTGTCGCAGAACCACGCAAAATTCCACCTCTCCGCCAGATATTCGATCAACTCCAGGGGAAATGTTGTCCGGCAACTCTTTCTCGGGATGTAGAGGTCTAACCGATGGGGCAAAAGGAGCACTTCAAAGCAATTATCCGGATCATTGTGCTGGACTTGGATGACTCCGTCGTCCTTGATGAACTCTGTGCAGGTCCCGATCATCTGTCAAATAACATACCGTATTTTGATGACCCGCTGATAGGGCGTTACACTGAACGGCAAGAGGGCATGGGCGCCAGCCGGCAGGAAGCTGCAAGGATGAAAGTTTGCAAGTCTCATAGAGCATGAAACCACCGATATTTATCGTGGGCTGTCCGCGGTCCGGTACCAGCTTCCTTTATCATCTGCTGCTGTCAGCAGGCGGCTTCGCTGAGTTCCATACTCAAATGAACGTCTTTGACGTTCTGCAACCGATTTACGGTGACATCAGTCAGACCAAAAACAAAAAGCGAATGATGCGGGACTGGATCGGGAGCAAGGCATTCCAGGTTTCCGGGCTGGACCAGCAGGTGATCGAACAGAAGGTTTTTGCGGAATGCCACGGTGCAAGCGACTTCCTGAGAATCGTTATGGAGGAGATCGCGCAGAAGCAGGGAGTGGATCGCTGGATTGATTCGACGCCGACCAACGCTCCTCACATGCTGCGAATTTCCAGGGATTTTCCGGATGCTTACTTTGTCCACATTATTCGCGACGGGCGTGATGTGGCTTTGTCATTGGATAAGAGAGATTGGAGCCGGCCCCTTCCGTGGGACAAGAACAATGGCGTTTTGGCCGCGGGATTGTATTGGGAATGGATCGTGCGCAAGACCAGAAACTATGGCGCGAAGGTCGGCTCGCGTTATACGGAAATTCGATACGAAGATCTGGTCATGAAACCGGAGGCGGCCCTGGCGAGATTGGGGGAATTCATCCAGCACGATCTTTCATATAGTCGAATTCAACAAGCCAGCATCGGTTCGGTAAAAAACCCTCTTACCTCATTCGACGAAGACCTGCGGGAAGGCAACTTCTCGCCTGTCGGGCGCTGGAGGGTCAAATTCTCTGCCGATCAATTGGCGTGGTTTGAAGCTTTGGTCGGCGATTATCTTCAGGAGTTGGGTTACGCTTTAGCCGCAAAAGCCTTGTCCAACCATAAGGGCGCAATCCGAAGAAAGCGGATGCTGTACAGAGGTTTTTACGAATTTAAGCAATGGGCAAAGATCAACACTCCCGCGTCGCGCTGGATGGTGAGCTATCCAGATATTCTGATTGACAAATAAAGAAGAAGCGCGAATTACAGCTCTGTCTCGATTCCCTCGGCTTCACCAGATGCCGCGAGCTCCAGAGCCGAGAGATTCGTCATTCTCCCCGCTGGTGTTTGGGTTTTCATCCATCGCTTCAGATTGAAGAATGTGGGATAAAAAAACTTCGAAGCCCCATGTCGAAGCCCTGGCGCGCGTTGGTTGGCGGTCGTTGTGAGTTTATACCCTGATTTTTCCAGGCAATCGCCGACGAGTGTTTCAATATCTGCGATTTGCGCCGCGCTCAATTTTTCTCTCCAGCGATTCACAGGATTCTGCCGGCGCTCCAGCCGGAAGGATGAATTCGATTCCTGCAGACTGCCCAGGCTTTCGGATCGGATTCGTTCGCAGTCCAACTCCTGATCCACGAACGCGCTAAGCATCTTCAGTGTGTTGCTGGGATCGTTGACCAGTTCCTCGAAACGCACTTCCAGATAATCTTGCGGAATTGATTTGCCATTTCTCCTGCCGTTTTCCACCATCCATTTCCAATACAAGGCTGTCGCTTCGAGGCTGGCCGATTTTCGGTTCCAGGGAAAAGGCCGGAACTCACCCATCTTTTTAAGAGAAAGCGCAATGTCGCGTCCGTCGCGCACGATATGAACAAACAATGCGTTCGGGATTTCGTTCTTAATGCGCCTCATGTACAGTACGTTGTCCGGATCGTAAACCGCCCAGCGCGGAGTATTTTGCTTGCGCGCGACTTCATCCATCACGATGCGGATAAAATCACCGCCGGTGTTGGCCCCGCTGATCAGCTCTTTCGTTAGTTTGTCGGCGTCAAGACCGGATCTGCGAAATCCTTTGCTGTGAATCCACGCCTGAATGAGATTTTTGCGATTTCGGATGTCGCGGAGGCTGCCGAAACGGGGAATTAACATCTTGTGGACCGGTAGGTAACCGCGATAAATCGCGAAACCGCCCGCCGATAGAAGCGTATCGTAAAGCAGATTTGTTCCCGAGCGGTGGCATCCCACTACAAAGACAGGCCAAGTGCATCGAGCTGAATTTGAAGGCATGCGATTGATGAAATGATAACTGCTTCCCAGGGGCTTGCCCATCGGAGATCGGGTAACCCTCCCAGCCTCCAGCAGCTTGCGAAAAAAGCCCAGAGTAGAATCCGCTTTGAAGGGGCACGCCTTTCAGGGAATGCGTTAGCTGCTTTCCGGGTAACAAATTCGAAGGAAATTCTCAGTTCACTCCGCTGATGGCCTTTTCGATGTCAATACCTTCAATGTCCGCTCCAAGGGCTTTGCCATCGGTACCCCTATTCAGCGCGGGGGAGGCTTTAGCGCAATCTGCACCGTCTTCCTTTCCACGGCACAAGTGATAGTCGCCATTCTGGCCGCCCTTGAAATCACGAAGGCCGGCATCGGTCGCCCGTTTCACCAGGATATTTCCGTGGGGCCAATTACCAGTCCCGCCAATGATCAAATTGTTGGTGAACGACGCATTGGCAAAGCAATTCTTTAACACCGTGCCTGGATCGTCGCGTGCTTGCGCGCAGTTCGTTGGCCCACCTCCCGCACCCATCAACTGGCGCTCTCCGGCGCTGAAAATACTGTCGGAGACGGCAAAATCTTCGATTTCAGGGCCACGGTTTATGACCGACAGAATCGCGCGCTCGGGGAACGCCGTGATGTGGTCCATGTGAATGCTCTTGAGCGGCGGCGCGACAGAGATAATAAATGCGAAGGAACCGGGGCCCCCATACTTCGCGCCATCTATGTCATCCACCAGAAGGTCGTGGATGCTATACCTCTCGCCGCCAGACGAAACAAAATGACTTCCGGTTGCGGTGGCTATGTTCAGCGCGCCTCCCACATGCCGAATCTCGTTGTAGCGGATGGTGACATCGGTGACGCGGCATTTTGGACATTTCCCGCCCTGGTTGACGGGCGTGAGAACGATTGAAAAGCCTTTTTGTGTGAATCCGCCCCAACAATTCTCGAGTACATTGTTCTCGAAAAGAACTCTCTGGGCGTTTTTGAGTTCAAAATTGTTTTTCACAATATAAGGATCCCCCGTATAACTGCCGCTGAAATCAGGCTGTCCCGGTTTCCAAAACATGGGCTTGAACAAATAATTCCCGCGGATTTCCATATCGGCGGGAGTCGTGGTCCCTGGGGCGCCACCGAACATAATGGATTGGCCGGATGCTTCCAGAAAATTATTGGCGATCTTGTAGGGTCCGCCGGGTTCGTCCCCGCCTCCGCCGTTGATAGCCTGAGCGTCAGTGCATGATCCTTTTCGCGCGATGCAATGGAAATCAGTGAAGTAGGAATCCACCACCGCTACGAATGTAGTGCCGCTCAGATGTATGCCGCCCTTGGTTTCGTCCTCGGCGGTTCCATGCAGCCACAACCGGTCAAACACAAGATGGTCAGCCGTATCCTCAGGATTTTTTGGCTGGATCAGATTGCGCACATGAAATTGTGGGTTGCCGCGAGTTATTTCCAGCCCGATCAGCCGGTAGTGATTCGCGTGAGGAAGGAACAGGATTGGCCCCGAGCCGCCATCACCATCAAATTCAATCTTCGCCAGCACATTCTTGGCGGTGGCGCAGTGAAAATCCGGACGGCCCGGCAATGACGCGACGCCGGCGTAGCACGGAGAAATGCGCGTCCCTTCAGGAGGCAGGCTTGCGTCGGGCGCGCTGGTGCGGATGATAATCCAGTGAGAATCGTCGCAAGGTTTGGCGGGCAGGCGAAACACGCCCCGAAAAGTAGCCGCGGCCTCCAGTTTCAGAGTATCGCCGCACTTTGCGCCGTCAATTGCGGTTTGCAGATTGTCGCTTGCGTGGACCTCCAATACGCGACCGGGCGCGGGAGTGGCGCTCACAGAACTTTGAACGTACACACGGGGTAGTTCCGCAGGGCCGTCAAATCGGGCCGCCTGTGCGGCGTCGTTGCCCTCACTGGCGAAGGCGATGGTAGTAAAGACTACAAACGCGATTGCGGGCGCGAAAAATCTATTCCGGACGCTCATATGCAAATCTTTTCACAATTTCGCCTTCGGCAACGATTTTTCTTCACATCGAAAATTTTCAAATCGCTAGTGTCCATGCTGGATCTGACGGTTTTTACTCGCAGGATAAGCTCTTGAAAGAAACGCAATTATTCTACTTCGATTAATCCGTTTTTTGGCCATGGCGTATGATATGATCTGCCCCTACGGTTGTAACCCCCCCGCAACCTTTCAAATACTTCTTTTTCGCGTTCAATGAGGATTCGCATGAACTTCGCTCGGGCGGTTCTTGTCTATTCCATCTTAATGGCCCTAACCGGTGCGTTCTCGGCGGCGCAACAACTCTACATTGCGAATGAACCACTGCAAACACTCGAGCAGTTGGATCTCGACACTGGGATAGTAACCACGCTCTATAACATTGGCGCAAAACCCGATGACCTGATCGTAGACTCCCAAGGCCAACTCATATACTCGGTTCCCTCCTTGGGAGATATTTATCGCTTCGATCCAGTCACGGGAACCAACACGGTTTTGGTTAGCGGACTTAAGTATGCCCGAGATTTACTGATCGAACCAAACGGCAACAATATGCTGATCAGTGTGTACGCACGGGGCCAGATCATGCGCTTTAATTTTGCCACCGGCACCACGACAATTCTCACCAAGAAGTTGGGCACAACCGATGGTCTCGCCTACGACGATTCGGGGCATTTATTTGTCATAGCCAACCACAACACAGTCGTCCAGATTGATCCGGTAAGCGGTGCTGTGCTGAAAACCCTGGTTCTCGAAGCCCATCAGGGGGTAAATGGCGGTGATGGAATGACCTTTGACAGTTATACCGGGCACTTGTGGATTTCCCACGATGAGAAGGGATCGGGAGGCCTGATAGAAGTTCCCACAGATCTTTCCAGCTTCAATTTTTACCAGACAGGGAAGATGAGTTTCCCGGATGGAATCAAATCAGATGGGCAAGGCAATCTGTACATTGGGTGCCTCTGGCTGGCAGTCAAATACAACATTCCGACCGATACTATTACGAAATCATTCATCGTCAAGGGCGCGGACGGCGTAGCTCTAGTCCCCGGCACTTACTAACGGAGCTTTGGAAAAAAGAGAACCGATCACCTTGTAACACACGATCCACGCCGATTCCCCGTGTGTATCTCTCTTGTATCAGACTGTGCGCTATCATATTCATACTCGCGCAGCCATCCATATTTAGTTCAGCTTCGGCAAGGAGCCGATGGATTTCATAATTCTTGAGGAATTTCCCGCGCCTGATGTTGAGCGCAAGTGGCGAGATTGTTTAACGCGGGTCGAATGTCCATCACATTTCAACGCGCCCGAGTATTTTCTGGTGCCAATGTGGGCCGGCAAGGGTCCATTCGCCGTTCTGGCTGTTGAAGGCGAAACGGTCAACGGCATTCTGACCGGTCTGCGCGAAGATGGAGAGGTCACATGCGGAGTCGCTTCCCGGCCACAGGTCAGCCTGGATACTTCGGGAGATATGGATGCTACCCTGGACGCCCTGGCCGGCGGATTACTGGCTGTTGCCGGACCGGCGGAATTGATCTCGGTCTATACATGGTCCTCTTTGGAACTCCCCCCCTTCTTAGTCCATGGTTTCAAGCGGCGGCAACTCGAAGGCAGCGTCGTACTCGACCTCACACTGGGTCCAGAAGCCCTGTTTAAAAACTTTTCCAAAGACCGGCGCAGAAACATTCGTTTTGCAGAAAAGAACGGGATTGAAGTAACGTTGGCGACTTCAGCGGAAGACATAGTTGCAGCTTACGAAGTTTACCTTGCCTGGCGACAAACCGATAGAAAGATTCTGCAAGGGGAAACCACCACATTCGAGGTTTTCGCAGAAGCCTCTCATCTCGCCAACCGGATCATATTTCTCGCGCGCCTTTCCGGGAAGGTCATCGCGATCAATGTATTCCGATTTTTTTTCGGCGGCCTGTTCGAATCCGCCACGAACAATTCTCTGGATGAGTTTCTACACCTGAAGCCAAACGAGTTGTTACAGTGGCGCGGAATCGAATGGGCCTGCCGGCATGGACTGCGCCGCCATTCCCTAGGTGGGGCACATAATTTTTTACGCCGGTTCGGAGGAACGGTGGTTCCCATTTCGCGATATCGCCTCGATCGCACCTGGATGCGGAAGCATGATTTGCGCGAAGCAGCCGAAGACCTCAGCCGTCACGCTCTGAACAAGATGCCTCCGCCGCTTGCGAAAACAGTGCGTAAGGCTCTCGCGAAAAATAAGAAATAATGGCTTCGAGCCCTAGATGCACTTACATTCGCTGCGGATCAGCACTGCGGGCAGGGAGCGCGATGCCTCGCGAGCTTCGTCGAGCGTGTGGAACGGTCCATGCCATCGGGCATGATCGGATGTGGATGTTGGAGCATGTCCATTGGCATTGCATTGGTTGCAAGTCGAGCGGTGAAGGACAACCTTGTGCGGGCCAGCCATCCAATTCTCGTAAAGGTAAAAGTTCGCAGCCTGGCTGGCTTCCGTCCCCTTTTTTGGAAGCAGCCCGACTTCCGACGCAATTTTCTGTAACTTCGCGCGCGTCTCCCGCCGCATCGGGACAATCGGGAGACGGTATACTTCTTCGATCTTCCCCATCATTGCGAGCACGGCTTTCACGGGCGCAGGATTGGATTCGATGAAATTCGCCCGCATCAGCGGCAAGTATTTGCGATGAATGCGGCGAGCCGCGTTCCAATCATTGTTTAGTGCCGATCGAACCATTTCGGCCAGTTCATGCGGAATTTCGTTCGAGGCCACCGAGATAATTCCCACGCCGCCGAGCGAAATAACAGGCAAGGTCACCGCATCGTCTCCGGAGAAAACTAAAAACGCTTCAGGCAGAAGATTGCACATCTCCGCGACCTGGGTGAGGTCTCCGCTGGCCTCTTTGACGCCGGCTATATTACGAACTTCCGCGAGCGTGGCCAGCGTAGCCGGTTCAATGTTCGCGCCAGTACGGCTCGGGACGTTGTAAAGAATGACCGGCTTGTCCACCGCTTCGGCTACAGCGCGAAAATGCTGGTACTGGCCCTCTTGGGTCGGCTTGTTGTAATAAGGAGACGCAGTTAGGATTGCGTCCACTCCCGGCCTTTCCGATACTTCCTTCGCCTTCGCAACGGCGTCAGCGGTGCAGTTTGAACTCGCGCCGGCTACGATTGGGACTCGCCCGGCTGCGGTTTCGATGGTAATGTCAATGATCCGCAACCACTCATCGTGAGCGAGTGTGGGAGTTTCGCCGGTGGTTCCGCAGGGAACGAGAAAGTCAATTCCTGATTCCACCTGCCACGCGACGAGATCTCGCAGCGCAACCTCGTCAATGGAGCCGTCGCGACGAAACGGGGTAACGAGCGCAGTCCCGCATCCATGAAGTTGCATAGTACTAAGATACCGCGAAGCCGGGCGTCTGCAAAACCGGAACAAGACCTGGCAAGTTTTACAGTGTGGCTGTCCGCCTTTTTACCAGCGGCCTGTGAAAGCATTGCTCTTACCGGTCAGGCCTAGCCACTGGAGATACTTGATCCACAACAACCAAATCGCGGAATTCATTAAGAGCGCGGCTCACGAAGCCGGCTTCGAGCTCTCAGGCATCGCGCAATTGCGCGATCATTCCGAACTCGCTCATCTTCCTGAATGGATCGAAGCGGGCCGCGCGGGCGAAATGAAATATATGGAAGCGCGGGACGACTCGGGGCGGCTGAAGCGGGCGTCGCCGAGCGCTTCGTTTCCCTGGGCGCGCAGCGTGATTGTCTGCGCAATTAACTACAACACGTCTCAGCCGCGTTCGACTGACGAACATCACACGCGCGAGGGATGGATTTCGCGATACGCATGGGGGCGTGAAGATTACCACGACGCGGTCATGCGGCGGCTGCGGATAGTTGAAGACAGTCTGCGCGCGGCTGCGGGATCCGAGGTGAGAACGCGATGCTACGTTGACACCGGACCCATCGTTGAACGGATTTATGCCAAATACGCGGGGATTGGATGGATCGGCAAGAACACATGCATTCTGAGTCAGCAGCTTGGATCGTGGTTATTCCTGGGCGTAATTCTGACGTCTCTCGATTTGCAGCCTGATCTTCCGGCGGCTGACCGTTGTGGCACATGCACGCGCTGTGTTGATGCTTGCCCTACGCAGGCGTTTGTTGGACCTTATCAGTTGGACGCTACTCGCTGTATTTCTTATCTCACCATCGAAAAACGTGGCAGCATTCGCGAAGACCTGCGCGCCGGTATGGGACGCCATGTCTTTGGGTGCGACATTTGCCAGGATGTGTGCCCGTGGAATAGAAAAGCGCCGATTACAAACGCTCCGGAGTTTCAGCCGCGGGAAGGCCTGGTGAATCCTGCCTTGGAGTGGCTGGCGAATATCAGTCAAGAGGAATTTCGGGAGAAGTTTCGAGGCTCAGTCATCAAGCGCGCGAAGCGCAGCGGGCTGCGGCGTAATGCGGTGATTGCGATGGGGAACAGCGGCGATCCGGAATTTCTGCCGACACTGGAGAATCTGAAGATTGATGAGGATGCAGTGGTTACGGAATCGGCGGAATGGGCGGTTAGAAAATTGCAACCATAGTTAGGATTGATGGAGAGACGGGCGAAGACGCCTGGCAGCCCCATTGCTTGCCTCTGACCGTGATAGCATCGTTTTTAAGCGGTTCCCGCCACCCCATGCATCGCTTCCGGAGCGGTTTCAGGCCGATCATCTGTAGTCTCACGCTGTGTGGAGCGATACTTTCCTTTCAAGTTCCCGCCAAGGCGGCGGAATCAAAGGCCAAGTGGATTCGCGTAAGCTCTGACCACTTTTCCGTGCTCACCGACGCGGGCCAAGATAAGGGACACGAAGTTGCGGTGCGGCTGGAGCAGATGCGCGCGGTTTTCGGGCAGCTTCTTTATCGAAAGAACCTGAACATGTCGGAGCCCCTGGACGTCATCGCGTTGCGAACGGATAACGAATATGCAGCCATTGCCCCAATTCGGCAGAGTCAGGCGATCACCGCTCCCGGTTTTTTTGTTGCCGGGCCGGATCGCGACTACATCGTCTTAAATTTGTTCGAGCCGGAAAGCTGGCTTGCGGTCTCCCATCAACTCGCTCACTATTTTTTGAACTATAACTATCCGCCTACGCAGCCCTGGTTCGATGAGGGTTTTGCGGAATACTTTTCATCCATCCACTTGGGCGGCAATCAGGCTGGTATGGGGAGCGATCCCGAGCTGGGTGTGACCTGGGACGAGGATATTTTCGGAAACCAGGCGCAAAAGCGGAGCGCCCCGAGATCGCTCACCGAGCAACTCACGGCACCTGTTTGGTTATCCATCCCTGACCTTTTTGCCATGCACGAATACG
The DNA here is from genome assembly GCA_050746185.1 of Terriglobales bacterium. Lineage (GTDB taxonomy): Bacteria > Acidobacteriota > Terriglobia > Terriglobales > Acidobacteriaceae > PALSA-188. Next base: position 75,304 of record JBOGLA010000045.1, read on the forward strand.
CGGCGGGATACCAGGAGGGCTCGCATCATACTCTGTTCTACGCGCAGTCGTGGATGGTCGTGCACTACCTGCTGAATAAAAATAAGCTGGGGGAGACGGGAACGTACTTTGATCTGGTCGAAAATAAAAAACTGCCTGTCCCCGAGGCAATTCAGCAGGCGTACGGCATGGCGGCGGCGCAGTTCGATCAGGCGGTGAAGGATTATTTCAAGAGCTTGACTCCGTTGTTCCTTGCGTTGGACGTTTCGAAGCAACCGGACACGAAGACCTTCCAGTTGAGTTCTCCTGAATATCAGGTTTACCACGTGCCAACCCTGGATGCGGGCGACATTGGAACGAGCGCGGCCAACGTTTCCGACGCGGAAGCGGAAGCGTCAGTCGCCGAAATGGAGCTGCGTTTGCCGGAACACGTTCAACAGGCGATGGCGCAACTAAAGAGCATTACAGACGATCCGAAGGCGGAAAATGCCATTGCGCATCGGGCGTTAGCATGGGCCCACATGCAGAAAAAAGAGTTCGATCAGGCGAACGCGGAGTTGGATCAGGCATCGCAGCTTGATCCCAAAGATCCATGGGTGCATTACTACTCGGCGCTCATGAAGTATCGGCAGTCCGAGGCAAGCGGCGGAGAAATTCCCGGACTTGCGAACATGATGCTGGACCTTCGCACGGTCATTGATTGGGACCCGGAGTTCGCTGAGGCTTACAACATGCTCGCCATGGCCAGGGTGCAAGGCGGGGGAATGCATTCCGCAATGGATGCGATACGTCCCGCGCTTCAACTCAGCCCGCGCAATCAGACGTATGTGTTGAACTTGGCGGTGATTGATATGGCAGAGAAAAAATGGGACGACGCCACGAACCTGCTCAACAGCTTGAAAAGCAGTCCGAATCCTCAGATAGCGCGGAAGGCGCGGAAAGACCTCGGCGACCTTCCGACCTTAAAGAAGTATGGCATTCTGCCGCAGGACAATGCGACGGCTTCAACTGGTCAGGGGGCAGCGGGGCAGTCATCGCGAACCCAGACAGTTTACAGTTCGGATTCTTCGGACTCGGAGGACGCAGCGCCGGAAACCGCGCCTTTACCGCCAGTCGAAAAACCAGATAAACGGCCAGTGAAGTTTCTGAAAGGAACGCTTACCAGCGTTGATTGCTCGCAGGCTCCCGCGGCGATTCTTATCGTGTCGAGCGCGGGAAAGGTTCTAAAGCTGCGTACAACTGACTATAAATCGCTGCTTCTGATTGGGGCTGACCAGTTTTCATGCGACTGGAAGCATTTGCCGGTTCTGGTGAATTACAAGCTGGGCGGAAAAGCGAATGGGGATCTGGTGTCGCTGGAGCTACGTTGAACGGGCTACGGCGATTGCCAGTCGAGCGAGTACACATCGTAGGTTCCCGCGTCGCGGAGCAGCAATGGCGAATCGTCAGGCGCAACCGCCAGCGAGGCCCCGTAGCGGCCCGTAGTGGCGAAATTCTTCAAATCAACAATTCGCTCTACCTTATGGTCGCTAAGGCGAATCTTGAGCACAAAGTCGCCCGCTGCGTCGCGATCAAAAACAAGGATGTACTTCCCATCTTTCGACCAGTTCAGCCAGCCGAACGTGCCCGTGGCAAGTTGGACCCATTTCTGCGTTTGGAGGTCGAACATGGAAAGGGTCTTCGAGTCGCTCGATAACGCAGGGATACAGCGGCCGTCCGGGGACCAGCGCGGCGAGAAGAACCCCTGCGATCCCGGCAGTGTGGCAACCTTGCCAGTCTTCAAGTCAAGGATGTGGATCGCTGAAGTAGGGCCATTTGCGCTGCCGGCGAAGACAATCTTCTTCCCATCCGGAGACCAGTTTGGGTCTTGTTGCAGATGCGGATCGTCGGGCATCAGTTGCCGGGGACTCCCGCCGTCGGCTGATATCTCATAGATTCTCGACGACTTGCCCACAGGCGTTACAAAGAACACGATCTCTTTGCCGTCGGGGGACCACCGAGGGAGAAAGGCATAATCGGACGAGGAGGTCAGCTGTAGCCGCTCACTACCGTCCGCTTTGCTGCGCCACAGGGCACCGTCGGGATAGGAAACGTAAGCCACCCATTGGCCATCCTTCGAAAAGGCCGCGAATTCCGCTGAGATGCCGCCAAGAAAGGGCGCGAACCGGCCAGAGTTCCGGTCGTAGCGCATCAACTCACCGCGAGTCGTGGTGCCGACTACAAACAGCTTCTTGCCGTCCTTGCTGGGAACCGGATCGGAGAGCGCCATGGGGCTGGAGGTTAATTGGATGGGTTTGGTTGCGGCGTGAAGCCAACCACTCCCTTGCGGCAGCGCCCAAATCTGTCCCGCCGATAAAAATACGAAATATTTCCCATCGGCAGTCCATCCGCCGCAACACTCATCCGGAGGGTTATGAAAGCCGGGAAGAAGAGGATGCAAGTCCTTCCCATCCGCCGAGATTTCCCAAATCGAGGGACCCCTGGAGTCGAAGTGTGCATCTGTAAATCGCAATTGGGTGCCGTCGTGGGACCAGACCAGCCACTGAATAAAACCACCACTGTCTATTGTGGCAAGCTTGCGCGATTCGGCGCCGTCCGCCTTCGCCACGAACAAGTCACTATCATTGCCATAAGCCAGCAATTTGCCATCCGGCGACCAAACGGCGTCATTCCCAACAAGATCGCCAACCCGGCGCGGGGAACCACCCAGGATGGGCAGACTCCAGAATGTCCCCTTGGGAGGGAGGCCCTGACCGTCCACTACGAGAAGCTCCGACCCATCCGGCGACAGGGCGCGGGGAAACATGTTATTCGAAGTCAGAATGGATAATTTCTTTGGTTCGCCGCCGGACACGGACATTTCCGCCATGCCCTGGTAACCGGGGCCGTCTAAGTAGAGCCTCGTACCGTCAGTGGCGCCCAGGCTTTTCGGTTGGCCGTCATGGGTAAGCTGAGTGTAATTAGAGACCACGGGCGCCGCCGAAGGCTTCATCCAAAAATAAGCTCCGACCGCAGCCGCGAGCACGATCAGAATAACGCCTGCAATTGCGATCGGCAGGCGCTTAGGTTTCGGGCTCTGCTGCACGTGAGCGCCCGTAGGCGAGGTGATCGCCGAATCCGACAATGCTTCCAGCGCGAAGGCCAGATCGGACGCCGATTGAAAGCGCTGTTCCGGGGCCTTCTCCAGGCAGCGACGCGCGACCCGCTCCAATCCCGGAGGGACGCTCGGCGTGAGCTGCGAAATCGCCTCCGGTTCTTCGTTCAGGATCGCGCTCATGGTTTCCGCCGACGTCGGCTTGCGAAACGTTTGTTTGCCCGTCACTGTCTCGTAAAGAATCGTGCCGAAGGCAAAAATGTCGGAGCGATGGTCGGCGGCCTTTCCTCGCACCTGCTCCGGGGACATGTAGCCGGCGGTCCCCACCACCATACCCGGGTCAGTTCCCTGGGTGAGCGTATTCATCTGGCCGGAGTCATCTTTTGGCTGGATCAGCTTGGCCAGGCCAAAGTCGAGAATCTTGACCCGTCCGTCTTTGGTGAGGAACAAGTTCTCCGGTTTCAGGTCGCGGTGGACAATGCCTTTGTCATGTGCAGCTGCCAAACCGTGCGCGATCTGCACCTCGTAGTCAATTGCTTTGCGCAGCGGTATTGGCCCGCGCCTAAGCCGCTCCCGCAACGTCTCGCCTTCCAGCAACTCCGACACCATGTAAGAGAGGCCGTCGTGGGTCCCCATTTGGTACACCGCAAGAATGTTGGGGTGGTTCAGCGCTGCGGCGGCCCGCGCCTCCTGCTCGAAGCGGCGCAAGCGATCAGGATCGGAGTTGAGGGATTCGGGCAGAACTTTGATCGCGACTTCGCGGTCAAGCCGGGTGTCGAACGCGTGATACACTTCGCCCATTCCGCCGGCGCCAATTGGCGAGCGAATTTCATAATGCCCAAGAATCGTTCCGGGAGACAATGCCATGAGAAGTGGGGAGAATTATAGCTCAATAGGAAAAAAGTCGGCGGGCCATGTAGGCCTTCTTTGGCATGGGTGGGCGGTTCCCGCCTCAAGTGCCGGAAACAACAAACCCTCTCAGGGTAAGCTGAGAGGGCGTTGATCGGCGGCAGAAAATCGCACAGTGAACATCGGCCCTTAGAGGCGTAGCCCGCTAAGTCTTTACGCACACATTTCAGCTGCGTTTCGAACGAGACAAAAAATCATTGATTACGATATACCCGATATAGCTTAGGAAATAGCACCACAGTGTGCCCAGAGTGCTAAACCAAAACAGTGCGTTGTCTCGAGGCCACCCTAACGTTGCAGGGATAATTGAAAAAGGAAAGTCCACAAGTATTAAGTAATGCACTCCGGATTCGACGTTCGCTAGCAAGATCACTATGCAAGCACAAAGGTGGAGAAATGGCATTAAATAGACCAACGGTTTCCGGCTCAGATATCTCACCGATGTCCTTGTATGAGAGGAGGCTGCATTTAGAGCCGAGGGAAACTCTGAACAAGTTCCGAAAAGAAACAGCAGGTTTCTCGACTCCGCTCGAAATGACAGAGTGTAGTCTTAATCAGAGTTTTCCTGGTGGATTCCGAATAATCCTCGAACCTGGGGCCTGCACAAACAACAAACCCTCCCAGGGGAAGCTGAGAGGGTTTCTCCGACGTCCCTGAATTGCTCCTATCCCCGGCTCACGTTTGATGCTTGAAACCCTTTTGGGCCCTTGAGCAGATCAAACTCCACGGTCTCGCCCTCGTTTAAGGTGCGGTAGCCGTTTTCCTGGATTGCGGAAAAATGTACGAATACATCTTCCCCCGTGGAGCGCTGGATAAACCCATACCCCTTGGCCCCGTTAAACCACTTGACTGTACCTTTTTCTCTCACAGAAATTACTCCTTTCGCCAAATTTGAATCCCCTCACTTTCCGCGAAGCGCGAGCTTCATCGTTACCCCCTCGGAAAATGCGGGAAGCCGAACCGCGGATGCGGGAATTGCGGAAGTCTCAGAGCAAAAAAAGAGAAAAGCCCCTGAACTTTGCGCCGCCGAAAGAGCGGCACAAAATTCCGGAGCCCGTCGCGTGCGCTGAAGATTGGACTGCAATTACCGCAACCTCAACTTAAAAACATGCACAACATTTGAGTAATTGTGCAATGAGCAAAAGATAATATTCATGAAGCAGGCTTCTGGCAAGAAAAGAAATTGCGTTTGAAATTCTGCGGCTGCGTCAAGCAGCTTCCGACGTGACCGCCGCACCTTCTTATCGGCCAGGTACTCCATGTAAGCTATTGACAACACTGTAGATAGTGGCGCAGCAGTCACGCGAGAATCAGCCCGTATCCTTCGATCCCCCCAATGGTCGGATCTTAAATGAGAGTTGAGTTACGCTTCCGTCTTGCTGAGTTATCCATCAACTCTGAATGTTCATTCATCACAAGCGCGCTGTGACGGTCAACACATCGGGGCTTGCAACCGCCAAGTAAAATCAACTCTCCCCGTCAGAGGCTGCCTTCGAATTCACGAGGGTTGCCATGCAGTTGTCTCTACGTAGGCTCTCCGTTGCTAACGCCGCGCTGTTTTGTTTGCTTGCAGGTCTGGCGGTGCGCAGCTTCGCACAGAATCGCTCAATGCTGCCGCGGATGGGAACGCCAGTCTTTCAACATCTGACCCGCAATGCGGGATACATCTTCTCCGGCACGGTTACAGCAGTCTCAATGATTGAACCTGGCTCGCGGAATAGCCTTGGCGCGACACAAATCACTTTTCATGTGGAAAACGCATTTCGAGGTGTTCGCAAGGGTCAGACTCTGGTGATTCGCGAGTGGGCCGGGCTTTGGCAGGCTGGGGAGCATTATCGCGTGGGCGAGCGGGTAACGTTATTTCTTTTCGCGCCGGGGAAGTTGGGATTAACCAGCCCAGTTGGACGCCAGCTTGGCAGGTTTCAATTGGATCCCTACGGCCGGGTGTTGTTGAACCGGGAGCATATTTCGGCGATCTCGACCGATCCGGCGCTCGCGAGCCGATGGCAAGGCAAAAACCAAATCACTTGGAAGGAATTCTCCCGTGCGATTCAACACGAGATTCAGGAATATTGAAATGATCGCGAGTGTCCAGAAATGGATAGGCGGCGAGCGGCGGGTTCCCGCGCGGGCGAAAATTGTTGCGGTCTGGATTTTCGCGCTGTTATTTATTTTCTTTGCGAAGCCCATGATGGCGGGAGGGCCGAAATATGTCGCGGGAACTACTTTCTTCAACTCGGGAACGGCGGGCACTCCGCTAACCTGGCCGCAAGGGACGGTCAATTACTATACCGATCAGGGCAATCTTAGTTCGGTCCTTTCGGGTGCCGGGGCGGACGCACTTGTCGCGGACGCTTGGAGCCAATGGTCGTCGATCTCAACCGCAGCCGTAGCAACGGTGCATGCAGGGCAACTCGCCGAAGACGTCAGTGGCGCGAACGTCAGCGTGAATCCTGACGGCAGCATTAATATCCCGTCCGACATTATGCCGACTGCGACAGCCACGCCCGTGGGAATTGTTTACGACGCTGACGGTTCGGTAACCGATGCGGTTCTTGGACAAGGCGCTGGGGCCAGTGAATCCTGTTTCGACAATGCGGCTTATGGCGGGATTGATAATTTTGGGGCCGATGCCCATTTTCTTCACGCGTTGATCGTATTGAATGGCAATTGCGTTCAGAACGCGTCGCAAGTGCCGGACATGGAATATCGCCTGGTCCGGGTGATGGGGAGGGTCCTGGGACTCGATTGGTCTCAACTGAACCTGAACGTCATTACCGGCAGTCCCAGAGCAACAGCGGACGATTACAACGGCTTTCCAGTAATGCATGAATCCGATTCGGTCAACTGTGTGCCCATCAGCCTGTGTTATTCGAACGGCGGATGGACCAATCCTTATTACCCCAAGATGGACGATCAGGCGGCGCTCACTCGCCTGTACCCCATCACTTCTCAAAATTCCGGCAGCTTACCCGGCAAACAGCTTTCTTCGCAAGCAACCGCGCGAATCCATGGCAACGTGTACTTTGAGGGATCGTCAGGGCAATCGGCGCAGGGCATGCAGGGCGTGAATGTAGTTGCGAGATGGATTGATCCCTCGACCCAGCTGCCATCGAGAGCCTACGCAGCCACATCGGTCTCGGGATTTCTATTCACGGGAAATGCAGGAAATAAGATTTCCGGGTTCAACGATGCGACTGGACAGCCATTCACGAATTTCGGCGCTACGGATCCTACCGTCGAAGGGTTCTTTGACTTATCCGGATTGCTGGTTCCAAATGGCGCCCAAAGTGCGCAATATCAGCTGAGCGTGGAGGCCATAGATTCCTTATGGTCGCAGGATGTGGGACCCTACGGGCCGCTGCAGGTTACGCCATCGGGAACTTTCCAGCCGCTCGTGGTGACGGTATCGCTGGGCGGTGACGTGCAGCAGGATATTCTGATGCAGAACAGCGCGGTTCAGAAATCGAATTGGTATGGGCCGACGACCTACTCTTCACCTGCGCCCCTGCCGGAGGGCGGAAACTGGACAGGTTCGCTGAACTCATACGGTGGTACGGACTATTTCTGGTTCAATGCTCAAGCCAATCGCACGCTGTCAGTAATCGTTTCTGCGGTAAACGAATTCGGCGCGACGGTGATCAACAAAGCTCAACCTGTCGCCGGGATGTGGGGATTGTCGGATTCGGGCGTCTCGCCCGCGCCGGCATATACGCCCTCGGCGTTCAATACGGCATTTTTTGGGGAAACGCGGCTGGACGCAACATTGCTTCAAACAACTTCATTCCGGGTGGGCGTTGCCGATTATCGCGGAGACGGCCGCCCTGACTACATTTACCACGCGCGAGTCCTCTATGGTGATGATGTATTTCCCGCCAGAGCGAGCGTCGCCGGGAACACGCCGATAGCCATTCAAGGCCTGGGATTCCTCAGCAATACCGGCGTCAACATTGCCGCGGCGAGTCCTCCGTTGTTAGCTATCTCCACAAAACAGCTCTTGATCAATGCTCCGCCCATGCAGGACGGGATTCAGGATGTCTTGCTCGCGGATGCTTCGACCGGAGCCAGTTCGACGATGACCAGTGCTTTGATCTACGGGGCCGGGCCGAATGACACCATCAGCTTACTCCCCGGTCCTAACCCGGCAATCCCAGTTGGAGGCCAGCTCGTCAACCCGATTCGCGTGCAGGTTCTTGCGCCCGATGGCAAGACGCCGGTTCCCGGAGCCAGCGTTTTCTTTACGTCGTCGCCGGCTGTGGCATTTTCCGTTTGCGGAGGCGGCGCAAGTTGTACTGTCGTGACTGACGAAAGCGGGCAGGCAGCGACCGGGCTCACGGTATTGGCGGCCGGAGCGATGACCATTACCGCCCAGCTGGCCCCGGCGTCTTACGTGAACCCAAAGCAGGTGCAGACAACGGTTGTGGGCCGGTCGTCCTCATCCTCTTACGATATTTCTCTGGCTTCGTCTTATGCGTTTATTGCACAGGGCGCAACACTGACGCTCCCGATCACCGCACGGGTACTCTCGAATGGTTCGCCGGTCGGCGGCAAAGTGGTGAACTATTCGGTGATGAAAGGTTCTGGCAGCCTCAGCTCCGCAGCCGCGACCTCAGATGCGAATGGGTACGCGACAGCCAGCCTCCAGTTAGTTGCGCTCTCCGGCGATGTTGAGGTGAGCGCGTGTGTCGCGCCTGCAAATGCCCCGTGCCAGGTTTGGAACGCCACGACAGTACCGATTAGCCAATTCCAAATGCAGCCAGTTTCGGGAGACACGCAAGCCGTAGCTGTCGGAGCCGTCTTCGCGCCGGTGACGGTGCGCGTGACCGATCAGGCAACGCCGCCAGATCCTGTTCTCGGCGCGGGTGTGCTTTTTCAATCCGTGGTTGGCCGCTCTCCAAACAATGAGCCAATTTTGTGGATTGCACAAAGCGGAGTCTCGCAGCCGACGATCCCCGTGATCCTGGCGCAATCACAGGCCACGGTTTTGTCGGACGTGAACGGACTCGCAAGCGTTCAGCCAACTGCCGGTGGAATAGATGGAGCGGTTCTGGTCTTGGGATCGGCGTCGGCTGGGCCAGGTGTTGTGGATTTTGGGTTGCAATCTTTATTGCCGGTTGTGAGTCAGTTGAAATGAGCGACCGGACAGATGAGGACATCCTGTCCCTACGCGTGCAATGCAGAAAAGCGGATGGAGCCATCCGCCGGCCCTAATGCTTAAAAAATCGGCCGATTCCAAGCCGCACTTGCACGGTGTTGAGGCCCGGATTAGGCACTGCCAGCCCGGAGTTCGAGATATGCAGGTATCGAACTTCCACGCTCCAATTGTATTTCTCCCCTAACAGATGCGTCCCTATTGCGGCGGACGGGGTAAAGTTCACATTGTTCGTTCCGGTGGGTACGTCGTGATTCGTAAACAATACTCCGCCGCTCAATTCGAAGTAAGGGGCGAAGCGTCCGCGAGTGGCAAAGTCCCACTTCAAATTCAGGGGATTAAAGCCGGCGCCGTAGGCTGTCTGGGCAGGCTGAAACACGATGAATAATGGAACCACATCCACGGCATATTCAAAGCGTCCATTGAGAAAACCGGGGCCGTGCGGGCGGGTCAGAATCCATCCATAGCGGGCGCCCACGTTCCAGGCTTCGACATTGGAGAAGCCTCCCGGGACAGAGTGTCCGCCGCCTGTCCAGATTGCGATTTCGTGGCCTCCATCTTCGGGCCGAGCCTGGGCCGCGCCCAGCGAAGCGCATAGAAGCAGAATCGCCCCGATTTGGAACCCGGGCGAACGTGCGATAACAGCCGTCACGAGATCGCGAATCTTGCCAGATGACAAACTCAGGCGCCGCCTTCTAGAATGGGCCGCCACAAATGTTTTTACGAAAGCGATCCCCCGCGATCGCAATTGGAGGAAGGCATGCCCAAATATGTTATTGAGCGGGAGATTCCTGGCGCAGGAAACCTCAGTCCCGAGCAACTCCAGGGAATCTCGCAAAAATCTTGCGGTGTTCTTCAGAACTTAGGTCCTCAAATCCAGTGGGTGCACAGCTACGTTACCGGAGACAAAATATATTGCGTGTATATCGCGCCCAACGAAGATATGATCCGGAAACACGCCCAGCAGGGCGGATTTCCGGCAAACCGCATCTCCGAAGTAACGTCGGTGATAGATCCCACAACTGCGGAAGTCTGAAATTTGCGGTCATAATCGTACTCAGAGCCCAAGGCCTCCGTCCACGGTTAAAATCTGTCCGGTAATAAAACTTGGCGCCGTCGCGAAGAATGAGACCGCGGCGGCAACGTCTTCGGCTGTTCCATTGCGTTGCATCGGAGTTTCTCCCGCCATCCGCTTCATGAATGTGGATGCCGACTTTTCTCCCAGGTCAATCATCCCAGGCGCCACGCAATTGACGGCGATCTCCGGCGCCAGCGCCTTGGCCATCACGTAAGTAAGCATATGCAGGGCGGCCTTCGAGGAACAGTAATGCGCGTGGGTCGGCCATGGGCGCAATCCTCCGAGAGAACCGAGGTTGATGATTTTGCCGCGCCTCTCCCGCAATAGCCTCATGCATGCCTGAGACATCAGGAAGGGGCCTCGCGTGTTCGAGGCAAACATGTCATCCCATTGCTTGACTGTGAGCTTTTCGAACTCGACGGTGCCATAGTTGGCGGCGTTGTTCACCAGGATGTCCAGGACGCCGAACTCTTTTTTTGTGTCGCGAACCGCGTCGGCGACGCTCTTTGGGTCGGTGACGTCGCAGCGCAACGCAATAGCACGCACGCCGAAGCTCGCAAGGTCAATTACCGTAGACTGACCCTCGCGAACCGACGTGAGGAACGTAATGGCGACATCCGCGCCCAAGGCTGCCATAGCAAGGGATATTGCTCGTCCCAGACGGCGTGCCGCGCCAGTGATTAAGACCGATTTGCCCGCCAGTGGCTTGCCGGCCAACTGTGTTTTAGGTTTCGCCATGAATGTTGGGATTGTAAATGCTTTGACGGTTTACAGCGCAGATGAGGAATCCCCATCAAATTCGAAGGCCGCGTACAGAGCCTGCATTGCGCGGAGCCGAAGGGATGTCCGGGCCACAGGTCAAACCAGTTTTCCTGAGGCCAGATCGTTCACCAATTCAAGGTCTGCTTCCAGAAAATCATACGACGGCAATTCAGCGCGCTCGGACCATTGCATATCGCGAAAAATCTTATTTTCGAGTTCGCCCTTGTATTCGCGGACCACGAAAAAGCGCAACTCTACCGAGCTTCCATTCTTATATTGATGGCGGATTCGAGCCACCTCGTCTCCAACACTGGCCTGAATTCCAAGTTCTTCGTCCAGCTCGCGGCGAAGCGCATCTCGCGGTTGTTCGCCTTCTTCAATCTTTCCGCCGGGAAACTCCCATTTCAGCGGCATGGTCTGGTGGCGGGTACGCTGGCAGACCAAAATCTTGCCATCTTTGAAGATCAATGCCGCCACGACCCGCTTCACGATGCCCCCTGGATTGATTTCGGATTGATGCATCGTAGCCCATGCGGCTGTGGAAAAATCTCGGGATGAATTGCGAAGGCCAATGCGCGCAAACCGTGCAACAGAGTCGGCGCGGGCGTGTTCAAAAATTCATCTCTCACGCAATAGACCCGTCCGCTGTGGACGGCGCACATTCCGTCCCATTTACGTTCACGAATCATTTTTTCAAGCGGAACACGGTCGCCGGCACCGCACCAGGCAAAAACTAAAACATCTGGATTCTGCGCGAACACAATTTCTGCGGACGTTTTTGCCCCTGGCGAGCCGACAAATTCCCCGCCTGCGGCTTCCACCAGCTCAGCGACCCAGGGCTGCGATGCAATTAACGGCTTGCCCCATTCCTCGCAGAATACGCGAGGGTGCGTCATGCCGGATGTTTGCCTGCGAATCAATTCGATTTGATCTTTCATCTCGGCAATAACCTTCAAGCCTCGTTCGGACGCTCCAACCGTTCCGGCGATGATTGCGATATCCCCGTAAATATCCGATAAGGCGCGCGGAGCCAAACCTAGAAATCGCGCCCCAGCCTTCAATATCTGGGACACGGCCTTTTCCTGGTAGGGGACGGAGGCAATCACCAGATCGGGGCGAACGGCAAGAATCTGCTCGCAGTTTGCGGTCCAGGATTCGGCGACGATGACAGGCCGCTTGCCGGATAAAATTTCCGGACATACATCCACGCAATATTTAGTGCAGGCGACGATACAGTCCAGTTCTCTGACGGCGGCAAGAATTACCGTGGCGCTCGGCTGCAAGCAAGCGATTCTGGCAGGCGTGTGATTGGGGACCATTGCAAAATAAGGCGAAGCGTTCACACCCGCGAAGGGATTTCTGGAAAGTAAATCGGCCACGCCTGGGTTCGCGCGGTTTCTTCGAGGTCGGGGTTGGGGTTGACTACATATGCGTTCCGCGCCATTTCCAGCATGTGGGCATCCCAACGCGAGTTTCCAAAGGCCGCGTCGGGATTGCGTTTGATCACCTCGCGGATGGCGCGAGGCTTGCCGGGACCGGACGGCACACGGGTCAGGCGATCGGTGATGGTTCCTTCGTCAATTTGGACAGCCGCCGCCAGAATATTATCCTCCGGAATCTCGAACTGCTTGACTGCGGCGCGGATCACCCATTCGTTCGTCGAGGAGACGGCCCAGACTTCGCACCCGGTTTTTTGGAGACGATGCACCAGTTCGCGCATTTCAGTGAAAATGCGGCGGACGAAATTCTCTTCGAAGAATTGAGTGGCTAAAAGCTGGACGTCAGCTTCGAGCAATCCGTTGTGCAGGGTTACCATTTCACCGCACATGTCATCTTCGCTGACTTGGCCGGCCTTATATTGGGCGTAGCGCGAACGCGCCCAGCGAGCCAGTTCGTCGGGAATCACACCGCGCTTGAGCTCCCAATCGAAGAATCCCTCCCCCGCGTCGCCATCCCATAGAGTTCCATCGCAATCAAAAACCGCTAGTTTGGGATGCGTGTGCATCACCAATTCGATAAACTCCTGGTTCTTTGTGGACGCCGGTTTCGTCAAGATGAGTCCCGAGTCAGTCAGTTCTGTCATTTCCCGGCAGTTCTCCGCTCAACAGCTTCGCCAAATCTTTTCCGGGGACGCGTAGTCCAACGTAAAATTGCCCGAAGAGCGCGTAGACCGCGCTCACGGGATCAAACCGCATTTCGTAAATGAGCTTTTTGAAAACCAGCGGATCATCGGCAAACAAATCCACGCCCCACTCCCAATCATCGAAACCGATCGAACCGGTGATGATCTGTTTTACCTCTCCCGCATAACGCCGGCCCACCAGGCCGTGTTCATTCATCTGGCGGGCGCGCTCTTCGATGGAAAGCGAATACCAGTTCTGCTGCTCCCCCCGCCGCCGGTCCATGGGATAAAAACAGAGATAGCGGTGCGGGGGAAGTTCCGGAAACAACCTGGGCTTCATCGCTTCCTTTTGCCTGTCGAGAGTGTCGCGGATGGCACGCTTCCAGTCCTCCGAATGCGCTTCGACGCCCTGCTGAGCGAGTTCGGTGTAAACCTTAATCGTAGATTCGTAGAGTCCCAACTCAATAATCGAAAGATAAGAGGTGGTTGGTTCGAGAAAATCACTCAGCCGGAGTTGAGCCAAATGCAGCTCCGCCTGGTTCAACTCGTCGAACGACCGCCGGAAGTGAACGAACATCAAATCGCCTTTGTGTCCGAGCAGCGAATAAGCGCCCGATTGCCCGGAAGAGTTCTGTTCCGCGTTGGATAACCACTCGCTTGCCCGACTAATAATCTCCGCCTGCTGCGATTTCTCAAGCTCGCGCCAGTTAGCCCAGCGAAAACGCATCATTTGGTGCAGAACGCAATAGCCTTCCACGGTCAACGGAACCGCGGGAATTTCGGCGGCGACATTTTGCGGAGATAGAGTCCGGCTTGCCGGCATGAATGTCCTTCAGCGGAAAAACGATTATAGATGGATTCGAGATATCGGTGCTGCGGAAAAGGCGAAAGCGATTGAGACAATAAGCCCCGCAGGTGGCGGGGCTTATCTTGGACCAGACGCGATTGAATTCAATCAGCTGGCGCGTGGCATGGGCTTGTCCGACTTTTGCCAGTCGGCGCCGGCTTCGCCGGTGGAAGCTACATCCTGAGCGCCGGTGCGTTCCAGAATTTCTTTCGCTTTCTTCGTCCAATTCGAATCATCGCAATGTACAGAGAGCAAAATCCCGCCCTCCTTGATGCGGCCTTCATAGCGCTTCGCTTCGTATTCTGGAATTCCCATTCCGACGAGCGCCCCGGTAATGCCGCCCAGCGCGCCACCCACGCCCACGCCGGCGAGAGCCGCGACGATGGGGCCGGCAGCAATGAGCGGACCGATTCCGGGAATGGCCAGCGCGCCAATACCGGCAAGCCAGCCCAGGGTTCCGCCAACCACGGCGCCAGAAGCGGCTCCCGCGGTGGTTCCCTCAGGCGCTTTGGTGTTCTTTTCAACCGCAAAATCTTTCGTTCCCTTATTCTCCGGGAACAATACCGAAACGTCCGTGTTACGAAAACCTTCTGCCCGTAGCGCGTCAACCGCGTACTCGACATCCGCCTGGGTCTGGTAAATACCGAATGCTGCTGTGTTTTTTCCCGCCATGACAAGAGCTCCTTTGAATAATTTTGAATCTGAATCTATGGCCCGCAATCACTTGCCGATTTGGACAATGGCTAAGATGGCATCCGCGTGTTTCGGGATGGCTGCAGGGATGGTTAGTAGTGGAAGGTCAAGTAGAGGAAGCGAGCAAAGCGCGCGATTGTTGACTCGCAAATAAAGCAACGTTTCGCGCGGCTCGCCAGATCTTTCACGGCACAAAGAAGGATGACAAAGGTCTCGCCTTGACTTCCATTCCGGTGCGCTAACATAATGAAATGTTTTTCGGTCACTTCCGCACCAATAAGGATTCTAGTGGCAGGCAGCAAATTTCCCGGGTGATCGCTCAGGGCGCGGCTCTGCGGGATGAATCGCGCGGGGCGCGCACTACAAGCCGGATTTTCCGGAGCGCGATGACAAGAATTTCCTGAAAACCACGAAAGCATATTTCGCGCCTGACGCAGACGAACCGAAGTCTGAGTAGGAAGCGGTGGACGTTTCGCTGATTCCGCCAAGAGCCAGAAAGTATTGATGACGCATGCTCAATTAAGCCGCAACTTGTCCATTGCGATGCTGGCCTTGGGGCTTGGGGGCGCGATTTATAGCGGCGTTCAATGGATGCATGCGTCCGCTTCGAATTCGCTGAAGTATGTCATTCTGTTTGTGATGTGGTTGGTGCTGGGCATTGGGTGGGGATCCCGACTGCTGCCAAACAGGCCTAAAAGAGATGGCTGACAGGAAAGTTCTTTTCAAAATTCGCCGCCGGCTAAATCCCGGCGCCGAGCCTTATTGGCAGGAATTTGAACTCGCGTGGCATCCGGGGATGAATGTGATTTTCGATGATGGAGATCGCGCGCAATCCTGTCACCCGCGAGGGGAAGTCATGAAACAGGCGATTGGCGACCTATTCCACAGATAATAGATAATAAAGGTCCGGAACCGCAGGGTAACCGGGAGTAACCGGTTACCAAAAGGTCCAGTGGGCGTAACATTCCAAAAAATAACTTCTACGATATTCTCAATGTGTGGATTACAATTGCCGCCTGTTTCTCATCAAAATGCGGGCAGAGATGAAACGGTCATGAAGCGCGCAAATCACAGGCCGATCGGGCTGGTTATTTTGTTAGCGGTCGCAGTGTGCGGCCAGGCGTTCGGCTTCCATCAGTACATCGCTCCGCGCCATCGGCATAGCCCGGGTCGTTACCCGCGTCGTTACCGGGTACATCATTCGCACCGCCGTCACATGTTCTGGAATCCTGTGTTCCGCCCTTCGCACGATTCGCTGATTCGGCAGAATGAAGAGATTGACCGGCTCGATCTGCCGCGAATTCAGGATGACCAGGAGCTTCAGGAACTGATTGCGAGCGACGAACTGGTTCCCATTGTTCCCAGCCAGACGCTTCGCATTGATCCGCGGCTCGACCCTGATCGCCGCTACTGCCGCCCCTGGACTCGCGATTTTCTGGAAGATGTGAGCGCCGACTTTTACAAAGAGTTTCATGGACAGATCCAGGTAAATTCCGCTGTTCGAACCGTTGTGGTGCAGAAAAAGTTGCGCCGCCACAATCGGAACGCCGCCCCGGAGACCGGCGAGACTGCATCGTCCCATCTAGCTGGGATCACCGTGGACATTCAGCGCCGGGGCATGAGCCGCGCGCAAATCAAATGGATGGAGCAATACATGGTTCCGCTCAGGGACCTGGGGTTGGTGGAACCGGAAGAAGAGCGGCATCAATGGGTGTTTCATGTGATGGTCTCTGAACGGTACACCGACTTCCGCGACTCAAAGATGCTGGAAGGGCAAAAAGGCGTTGCAGCAGATAGCGCCCTGGCGAACGGCACTCCTGACGGCGTTCCCGAAGAGTAAGCACCCGCTAATTACTTCAGTCAGTATTTTTCACCACACATGATCGTTATCATGGCCGGCCTGCCGGCGTCCGGAAAGAGCACGCTCTGCCGGGAACTCGCGGCGTTGCTGTCCGGGGCTGTGCTGGACAAAGACGCCATTCGTGCCGCGCTTTTCTCTGAACGGGACATTGAGTATTCTACCGAACAAGATGACTTCTGCATGAAGGTAGTTCTCGATGCCGCAGAGCATATCCTGCGAAAGGACCCGTCGCGAGTTGTGTTTTTGGATGGGCGGCCGTTTTCGCGGATCTCACAAATTGACGCCGTCATTAAAGCTGCAAGAGCAATAGATCAAGGCTGGCGGATCATCGAGTGCGTCTGCCCGGAGGAAACCGCGCGAAAGCGCCTGGCGGACCCTGGGACGCAGGACCGACATCCCGCGGCGAACCGTGATTTCCCCTTATACCTGCGGGTGAAAGCGCAGTTCGAAGCGATCAAATTTCCGAAAACAGTTATTGACACTGACCTGCCGCTGCATGTTTGCGTACAGTGCGCGATGGAAGCACTGAGGTAAATTGCACGTGTCCTTGCCACACGAACCAACGCTGCTAAAACATTTTCGCCGGGATGTCGTAAAATTGAACTTCCGCTTTAGCCTTTTATTCCCTGCAATGGAGCACTATTGAATGCGTAATATTTCGTTTGTTTTAACGGCCACACTTCTACTTTCTTTAGGAGCATCATCGCAAACCGGGACAGCCAGAAAGTCTGCCCCCGCCAGGAGACCTGCCACGCACGCCGCTTCCCACCCGACGGCCGTCATTGACACTACGGCGGGCAAGCTGACGTGCACACTTTTTCCTGATAAGGCGCCAATCGGCGTCGCTAATTTTATCGGGCTGTCAAAAGGCACGAAAGATTGGACCGATCCTGTGACCGGCAAGAAGAAGCACGGGGTCCCGCTTTACGATGGCACAGTCTTTCATCGCGTGATACCGGAGTTCATGATTCAGGGCGGCGATCCCAAAGGGGACGGCACCGGCGATCCGGGATACAAATTCAAGAATGAAACTTCTCCCGACCTGCTCTTTGACCAGCCGGGGCGGTTGGCGTACGCAAACGCTGGGCTAGATACGAACGGCTCGCAATTTTTCATTACCGAGGTCCCGTATCCCAGTCTCAATGGGGGGTACACGATCTTCGGCCAATGCGACGACGCGAGTGTGGATTTGGTGAAGCAGATTGCCCGGATGGCCCGGGATTCCAATGATCGTCCTTATCAGCCAGTGACAATCAAACACATTTTGATTGGCAAAAGTGCAGTCGCCCATAAGCCTGCGGCGGCTCCCGTGCACAAGAAAGCGCCCGCGAAAGCTTCAACCAGTTCGCAGTGAACGATCAGATTCCTCAGTGCTAAAGCTGGTTCACAATGATGAGAAGATGAGGCTCTGTAGTTCCACCCTGCAACAAAACACGAAAGGACTCGATGACCAGACAACCAGGAACGTACGCCGTTTTTGATACTTCCGAAGGCAAAATTGTTTGCCGCCTTTTTGAGAAGGATGCTCCCAAGACGGTCGCGAATTTTATTGATCTTGCCGAGGGCAAACGCGAGTGGGCGCATCCGACGACCCGCAAAAAGAGCCAAGACCGTCTTTACGACGGAACTATTTTTCATCGGGTGATTCCCGATTTCATGATCCAGGGCGGAGATCCTGCGGGCACTGGCTTTGGCGGTCCCGGATATCAGTTCGAAGACGAAACCAAAGGGTCACCGCACCGCTTCGACAAGGCCGGAAAACTGGCAATGGCGAATGCCGGGCCGAACACGAACGGCTCTCAATTCTTCATTACTCTTGCTCCAACTGAGTGGCTGACCGGCAAGCACACAATTTTTGGAGAAGTCGTGGAGGGCCAGGAAGTCGCGAACAAGATTGTCGGCCTTCCAAGAAACAACCAGGACAAGCCGATGAAAGACATCTCGGTGAAATCGGTTATGATCGAGAGAGCCTGATGGGATAATTTATTCTCCGCTGGCGAATGCGGAGACAATCGCCGCGACCAAACCTGGAATCGTATATTCCGCAGCCTCGATATGGACCTTGAAGCCTAGAGTTCGCAGGGTGCCGGATGTTACGGGACCGATGGAGGCGATGCGAATGTCGCCGAGTTCGCGGAGGCGTTTACATTTTGCCGCGTCGTCTCCGTCTTTGGCATCGAGTAAAGCGAAGAAGTTTTTCGCAGCCGATGAGCTGGTGAATGTGATCACTTGCGGGCGCCCGCTCTTGCTATTCAGCGCCTCATTCAATCGCGAACGCCCGATTCGCGGAATCACCGTTTCGTAGGCTTCAACCACGTCAACGCGCGCGCCCTCCTTGCGTAATTGCTGTGGGATCACATCGCGGGCTACCCTTGCGCGGGCCAGAAGAACGCGCTTACCTTTTATTCGACTCCGCAGGCTCTTCACTACCGACTCGGCAATATATTCTTTCGGTACGACGGCCACCTTGTATCCACGCTTCTCGATGGCGCGTTTGGTTGCGGGACCGATGGCTGCAATTTTCAAACGGGGTGGTTGATGGAGTTTTAGTTTCCTATACCTTTCCCAAAACGCCTCGACTCCGTTAACACTGGTGAAAATCAACCAATCGTACGTATGCAATTTCTTAATGGCTTCATCGAGAGGTTTGTAAGATCGGGGTTTGCGGATTTCAATGAAAGGGATTTCGAGGACCTCGGCTCCCTTTTTAATTAAGGAATACGTGAGCGCGGAAGCCTGGTGACGGGCGCGTCCGACGAGGACGCGTATGCCGGACAAGGGCGGGTTACGTTTTGCTTTAATCACGGGCGAAATGCAGGTTCCTCCCCATTGTATCGGCACTCCCGCGACAGTCTCGCAATGCGGCTGCCTGGCAACATATAAAACCGTACACTGTCATTCCGAAAGGGACTTATCCCTGAGGAATCTGTCGGCAACTTGCCGATTGAATGGCTCGGACTGACAGGATTGAGGGCGCCGAATGATGTCCCGGCCTCATGGTTGCTGCGGCGCGATCACCTTTTTGCCGTAAACTTGCTCCAAAATGGCGTCTGCTCCTTTTTGAAGCAGTAGGTCGCCGACGCCTTCTCCTAACTGAATGGGATCGCTGCCTTCGCGGAATTCTCGCAAGACTTTTGTGCCGTCGGGACGCGCTACTACGGCAGTAAGACTGATGTGCCGGCCGCGAAGTTCGGCCAGGGCGCCGATGGGAACCTGGCAGCCTCCGCCCAGTTTGTTCAGCACGGCCCTCTCGCAATCCGTGGCCGTTCGCGCCGCGGCGTCATTCAAAAACGCAAGGCTCGCTGCGGTTTCGCGGTCGCCGGCACGAATTTCAATCGCCAAAGCCCCCTGCCCCGCGGCGGGGCACATCGTATGCGGGGAGAGAATCTGTTTGGCGCGATCCATTTTCCCCAGACGATTGAGTCCCGCAGCGGCGAGAATGACTGCATCGCAGTCGTTCTCTTCGAGCTTGCGAAGCCGCGTATCTACATTGCCGCGCAGGGGTTGAATATCAAGGTCGGATCGGATTGCCTTCAACTGCGCCTGCCGCCGCAAGCTGCTGGTTCCGACGCGCGCTCCCTGCGGCAGTTTCTCGATGGAGCTGTAATGAATCGAACAGAATACGTCTCGAGGATCTTCGCGTTGGGTAATCGCCGCGATTTCGAATTCGGATGAAAGTTGGGTGGGGAGATCCTTCAAACTGTGGACGGCGAGATCCACGCGATTTTCTGTCAAGGCCTCCTCGATTTCTTTTGTGAACATCCCTTTTGTGCCGACGGCTGCCAGTGGAACGTGAGTGATCGCGTCGCCGCTGGTCTTTATTACAATGATTTCGATTCCGATATCGCGTTCCCGCAGCAGTGCGGCAATATGGTCCGCCTGCCAAAGCGCAAGTTGAGATCCCCGGGTTCCAATGCGGAGGAGCGGCACTAATATTCCGTTCCAGTATCGTTGGGAGGTTCGACCTTGGCCTGCGTTCCGCTCCTCTCGTTCTGCTGTTTCTCTTCCTTGAGGTTAAACATCCGGCGCACCGCCTCAACTAAGGTCGCGGCATCCGTAGTTTTCGCAGCCGACTTCAGCGTGGTGATTGGCGTATGCATGATCTTGTTTACTATGCCGTGAGTTAACGCGTTGACCGCGAGTTCCTGCTCTGCGGAAAGCGATCCGAGGCGTCCCCTGACGCGATCAAGTTCCCCCCGGCGAATGCTTTCCAACTGGTCCTGTAAAGAGAGAATTGTCGGTACCACGGTAAGGGCCTGTAAGCGATCCTGAAAACGAGTTACCTCGGCATTGATGATGTGCTCGGCGCGATCGGCCTCCTGTTTTCGGTCGGAAAGATTGGAGGAGGCGGCCTGCGCCAGATCGTCAATATCGTAAACGAAGATGCCGCCCATCTTATTCAGTTCGGGATCCACGTCGCGAGGTACGGCAATATCAATGAAAAACATGGGGCGATTCTTTCGCCGGCTGAGGAACAACTCTCCATGCTCGCGGCGGAAAATTGCGTGGGGGGCGCCGGTGGACGTAATGACAATGTCGGCGCGGTCGCAGGTATCGTAAAGCTGTTCGAACAGGATCGCTTCTCCATGAAATTTCTCGGCCAGTGCCGCGGCGCGCTCATGCGTTCGATTCGCCACGAAGATGGACGCAGCTCCGTGAGCCAGAAGATGGCGAGCGGCCAACTCGCTCATCTTTCCCGCGCCCACCAGGTAAACCTGTTTACCTTTGAGCGATCCGAAAATCTTTTTTGCCAGCTCGACCGCGACCGATGCCACGGAGACCGCTGAAGCGCTGATGCTGGTTTCAGTGCGCACCCGTTTGGCCACCGCGAAAGCCCGGGCAAACAAATGATCCAGATGCGAATGAACCGCCCCCGCGGCCCTCGCCGCCGCATATGCTTCCTTTACCTGTCCAAGTATCTGCGGTTCGCCGACGACCATGGAATCGAGGCTGGCGGTCACGCGGAACAAGTGGCGAATGGCTTCGCGTTCGTTGAACTCATAAAGATTTGATTCGTAGGTGGAGGGCTCCACGCGAAAGTAATCGCGCAGGAACCCGCGCAGGTCGGCGCTGCCGTTTCTCGTTTGGGCCAAGACTTCGACGCGGTTGCAAGTACAAAGAATTACTCCTTCGTCAACGCCGGGATGTTGCACCAGTCGCCGGAGCGCGTCGGGAAGCCTCCCCACCGGAATATCCAGACGCTCGCGGACTTCCACTGGAGCGCTCTTGTGATTCACCCCGATGAGCTGAAAGTTCACGATTGAACGACCTTGTGAATCGCGCTGTAATAATTTGCCGACCACGCTATCAGCGCCGTTACAAAAGCTCCTGCGGCGAGGTAGGCTGCCCGCCGGCCGCGCCATCCAGCATTCCAGCGCGTATAGAGCATGATCATGTAAACCGCCCACATCAGCAGAGAAAGTAAAATCTTTGGATCAAGAAAGTCCAGTCGCCCGAAGGTCCCTTCCGCCACAACCATGCCCGCGATCAGGCCGAGGGTCATGAAGGGAAAGCCCAGCAACAGCGAGCGATATCCAATTTCGTCAATCTGTTGCAGCGCCGGAAGACGCGAAGTAACCGCGGACTTCTTGGACTTCAGCCTATGTTCCTGAATTAAATATAGGAGGCTGGCGGCGAAACTTAAGAACAAGGCTGCGTAGCCCGCGAATATAAGCGCGATGTGCGCGATAAGCCATCCGCTGAGAACGGGAGACGTAAGCAGAAAAGGTTGCTGATGCGCAGAAGCCGCAAACGTGAGCACGAATACCAACGGAAAAATAATGATGCCCGGAGAGGTCGTCCGGTAAACGAAGTAGACAATCATGAACGCAGTCATGACGAGCAGCGCCAGCAACGACTCGGCGTGCGGCATGGAGGTGAGCGCAATCGGCCCATAAGGGATGACGGCCTCAACCAGCGAGACAAAGTGGAAGACCATGCCGACGCTCATCGCGGGCAACGCGAAACGGTGCAAACCGGGCGGACGGATAAGCGTAAGCAGCGCTGACAGCAATCCGAACGCATAGAAGCCGAGCGCCACATGCAACCAGAGTATGGGCATAAGGGAGGCCAAAAGAAGGCCAGGATATTCTTTCGAGTGATTATAGTCTGCCAGAAGATTGGTGCAGAAGCACGAGATCTTTACCCCGCAACGGCGCCCTGTCTTTGCAGGGTCGCTGCGGTATGCAAATGGCAGATTGCAATGGCCAGCGCATCGGCGGCATCCGGTGGCTCCGGAATCCTGGAAAGATCTAGCAATCGCGTCACCATGTGCTGGACCTGGCACTTCTCCGCCCTGCCATAGCCAACTACCGCAGACTTTATCGTGAGCGGCGCGTACTCGGAAACCGTGAGACCAACCGAGGACGCCGCCAGCATCGCCACGCCTCGAACCTGTCCCAGTTTGAGCGCCGACTTTATATTTACCGCATAAAAAATTTCCTCGATTGCCACGTTGTCAGGGTGGTGTTCGCGAATGATTTGTCCGAGTTGATCAAAAATTACCGCCAGGCGCTCGCAAAGGGGATCGCGCGGCGAAAGCTTAATCGCGCCGCATGTCACGCAGGTCAGCTTTTCATTGGGGTTGAGTTCGACCACTCCGTAGCCGGTATATTCGGTGCCGCAATCAATCCCGAGGACCCGCATAGAGCAAGTCTACCTCAGTGCCGGGTCTTCGAGGACGTGACTGCGAGAGTTCGGATGCTCGGAAAAATTACTGGACGTATCGGCACATGGCGCCAGCGGTCGAAAACTGGGCAGGAGTCGGCCGTCAAAGTAATGTCATCCAGAGCAGGACAATCGAAACCAAAGGAAAAGGCCACGCACATTTCTGAGTGTGGCCTTTATTATTGCCGGCAACGACCGGATTTTATCCTGAGCAGAGCCTACGGACTCCCACACGCTTTCGCGCGCATCGGGGTCCCGATCGCGCCCGCGCTTGGCGTTATGGGGTGAGAGTACAATCGGCCCTCCGCGGGGCTTAACTCGAGGCGCTTTCGCTGCGTCTGAGCCGCGAGCCGAAATCCCGAGCGCGTTTGCGAGGGATCTCAACTTCCGTGTTCGAACCGCGCCTCAGCGCAATCGCCCAAGCGGGCCATACACATACGCCGCCCAAAGCTACCCTCGTTTCGACCATTCATCCAAATCGATGCTGTTTCGTCTGGGCCTGCCCGGAGTGTAAATCGTGAATAGGGTCTTGATGCACTCGCCCTCGCCGCAAATCGTGAAGGAGTCAAAAAACCTATGCCAGCCGTGCGGAGCCTCATCGAGATCGGGCGCTTCCGGTCCGCTCTTGAGCCATTCGTCAAGCTCTATTGCCATGCCCGCAAGGAAATATCGTTTGTCCACTCGATCCCGAAGATGTTCGCGGAAAGCGCGGCATCGCGCATCTCTTGGAGGCCTGATTCTGACGGCCGCCACGGCTTAGCCGATCGCGTCGACGATCTGCTCGGAAATGCGCTTCGAGTTCGCGGAGCCGGGTTTCGTTTTTTCGAGGCGGGCGTAAAGCTCCCGGACAGTTGTCTTTTGTGAGGACTCTGTCTTGCGGCCGCGTACGGTGGGTGCTGCGCTCGTCACCTTGCGCTGCGTTGATTTCGCGGTTGCCATAAGAATATGCTAGCAGAAACCGGCAATTCAGCGAAAGATTACCGGTGCAACAAAGGAAAAGGCCGACCATGATCGGCCTTTATTAATGCCGGCAACTTGAGGCGCTTTGCGGGCGTGGGAGCCCGCAGCCGAAATCCTGAGCGTAGCGTAGCGCAGTCGAAGGAGCCGCTGAGCGAAGCCGAAGGACTCCCACACACTTTCGCGTGCAGTACAATCGGCCCTGTGGGGCTTAACTTGAGGCGTTTTCGCGGCGTCTGAGCCTTCTGCCGAAATCCCGAGCGCTTTGTGCGAGGGATCTCTTCGATTTCTCGACTTGTATTCGCTTTGACACACCCATCACAGCTCTCTAAACTGGCAGCTATGGAAGTGCATCTCACCCCGCAAACCGAGTCCCGCCTCCAGGAACTCGCTGCCAAAACTGGACGTGCGCCCGACGATCTCGTCGAGGATGCGATGGCCGGATATTTGCAAGAACTAGCCCAGACGCGCGAAATGCTGGACAGCCGCTATGACGACCTCAAGAGCGGCCGAGTGAAACCCGTGGATGGTGAAGACGCCTTCGCCCGCCTCCGCCAGAAGAGCAAGAACGACAGCCGTCGCGCTCGTTCATGAACGATTTTCTCCTCCACCCGGAAGCCTACGCAGACCTCGACGACATTTGGGAATACATCGCTGCTGATAACCTTGACGCTGCCGACCGAGTGCGCGAAGAAATCTACGAGAAGATCCGTTCCCTCGTCACTTTTCCCCACCAGGGTCATACCCGTGCTGATCTCACATCGCAACCCCTGAGATTTCAGTCGGTGCGAGATTTCGTGATCGCCTACGCGCCAGAAGAAAAACCGAAGGCCGTGATCCCGGTCCTGCATGGTCGCCGCAATCCGCGCGTCATCGCGGCTCTACCCACGCGAGAGCTGAGCCTGGCTAAACAGGAAAGGGCCAGCGCTCATTTCTGAGCGTGACCTTTATTAATGCCGGCAACGACCTACGCTTCCCGACTCTAGAACGGGACCAGCAGCTTGTCTGGGCCTTCAATCTCGTTCTTGGCTTCCAGGAATTCCTCACTCCATGGTTTGCCCGCGCACTCGGGACACTCGTCGATCATGCTGTCAATAGCGAAACAGTGATAGCAGGTTCCATCGGAACTGGTGCCAGGGAACTTGCTGCATGTCTTGCAGGGCTCGAAGAACTCGCTCTCGAGCGCTCGGTGCTCGCCCCATAGTTCGCGCTCACAGGTGATGCACATAGTTCCTCCTGACCGCCCATTTCGAACCTCCGAGCGAATCCTTCAGGGATATTCTTTTCCTAGCCGCCAAATATAACTCCATAATCTTCTTTCACGTTCGAAAATGAGAGTGGCTGCCGGTTTATCGCAGACATCGATCCCAAAAACGGAAAAGGCCAATCTGATTTCTGAGATTGGCCTTTATTAATGCCGGCAACGGCCGGATTTTATCCTGTTCTTGCCGAAGCCCTGAGCGTAGTCGAAGGGGAAGTCGAAAGGCTCCCACACACTTTCGCGTGCAGCACAATCGGCCCTGCGGGGCTTAAGGTGAGGCCGACCATTTGTCCAAATCGATGCTGCCCTGTCTGGGTTTACCTGGGGCATAAATTGTGAAGAGGGTCTTGATGCATTCACCTTCGCCGCAAATCGTGAAGGAGTCGAAAGATCTGTGCCAGCCGTGCGGAGCCTCATCGAGATCGGGCGCGTCAGGTCCACTCTTGAGCCATTCGTCAAGCTCTATTGCCATCCCCGCAGCGAAGCATCGTCTGTCAACTCGATCCCGAAGATGTTCGCGGAAAGCACGGCATCGCGCATCTCTTGGGGGCCTGATTCTGACGGCCGCCATGACCTAGCCGATCGCGTCGACTATCTTCCTTGAAATGCGCTTCGAGTTCGCGGAGCCGGGTTTCGTTTTTTCGAGGCGGGCGTAAAGCTCCCGCACGGTTGTCTTTTGTGAGGACTGTGTTTTGCGGCCGCGTGCGGTGGGTGCTGCGCTCGTTACCTTGCGCTGCGTTGATTTCGCGGTTGCCATCAGGAAATGCTAGCAGAAACCGGCAATTCAGCGAAAGATTACCAGTGCAACAAAGGAAAGAGCCGACCATGTTTCCATGATTGGCCTTTATTAATGCCGGCAACGACGGATTTACCCTGAGCGAAGCCGAAGGGATCTCACTTGGCTCCGATCAGCCTGTAATCCCCGGCTTACCTTTTATCCGTTGAGCGATGGTCCTTCCATGCAGCCGGGGTCCCGTCACGCGCGCCTTTCGGAAAAAATGGACGTTGCATGGTTTTCACGTGAAGATGCGGGCGCCGCGAAAATATAATTGAGTGGTCGACGCGTGAGCCCCTCAGCGTCGCCGCGAGTGCGCCTATGCAAGTCTATCTTGACGAATCTGGCTTTTCGGGAAATTACCTTTCTGACAAGAACTCTCCGATTTTTGTGTTTTCCAGCGTCGCTATTTCGACGGCGGAAGCCGATGAATGCGTGAATCAAGCCATCCGAGATTTCCGAGTTCAAGGAGCCGAACTCAAGGGAAAGAATCTCACCAAAACAACCCTTGGCAGGAAGGCCATCTCAAGAATATTGAGCCAGTGTCTAAATCGTTCGAGCAGCATAGTTTTTGACAAAACCTTCGCTCTTTGCTGCAAACTGTTTGAGTACATCTTCGAGCCGGTGATTGCCGACAAAAGCAGTCTCTTCTACGGCGTCGGCTTTCACAGGTTCGTAGCACATTGGCTGTATGTCGAACTTATCGCAACGGGTGAGAGCGTTGCACATGATCTTTTGATAGATTTCGAAAAGATGATGAGGCAACGGGACGTTGCAGGCCTTCAAAGGCTATTTGGCATCTCTGGGACATCCGGGGTGGCCCATAGGGTTTCCGAGCAAATCTTGGAGTTCGCGTTAGCTCATCGCGAGATTGTGCTTCGTGAACTCGACAGCGTCGGCAATTTAGGTGCAATTGGTAATTGGGTACTCGATCTCTCTGACACCGCAGTAAACTCTCTTTTGTGTCATTGGGGCGAGAGGTTCGACGAGCTAGATGTTTACTGCGACAAGTCAAAACCACTCGAAGCCCTGCGCGGGGCGTTTGACTGCATGGTAGGTCGGACCGATAAGACGTACATTGCTATGGACGGCAGACCCGAGTTGATTACTTATAACTTAGTCCGCCCTATACAACTTGTCGATTCGCCAAACCACAAGGGCGTCCAGTTAGCCGACGTGATTGCTTCGAGCCTGCTCTACGCACTCAGGCATCGAAATGATCCCGAATGCCTCGATTGGTTGCGTCACTTCGACAGCACGGGGGCGATAAATAGGAATTGCAATCTGCCGGACACCGCGAGAATCGACATACGCAGACCTGAGGGTGTAGCTAACTACACGATTTTCATTGAACTGATGGAAAGAACCCGAAACGGCCAGGACGTGTTAGATAGAATGGAGGAGTTTATTCCACGAGCGGTCGACAATGCGCCTGCTTTTTGCGCGTGGCGAGAAATTGAGGAGAACGCCAGAAGTTAGTAGGAGGTCTGAATGTGGTTGTTGATCGGCTGGATAGTCACAATGATTGCATTCGTTGTCGCGGTTGATTACACGTGCGCCCAGATAAATGAAATTAGTCAGCGTGTGGACAGCCTGAAAATGGAATTGCGGTCATTTGAGCAGAGCGTGGAGCGTTGCGCGGCAATCGACATGGAGATGCTGTCGAAAAAGGTTGACGCGCTAAATAAGACAATGGCGGGTGGGTTAGCCGCATTGCTTGCGAAAGGGAGTACATCTGATGACGACGGTTTTCCTGCGTTGTTCGAGGCCGCTGGCCGGGTTGACCTCGCCAAGCTGCTGTGGGAGGCGCAGCAGAATCAACAGACGAGCGATGAATAGGAAAGGGCCACATTCATCTCTGTGTTGTGGCCTTTATTTATGCCGGCAACGACCTGCTCTCCCACACACTTTCGCGTGCAGTACAATCGGCCCTGCGGGGCTTGACTTGAGACGCTTGCGGGCATGAGCGAAAGCGGCAGCCCGCAGCCGAAATCCTGAGCGCAGTGAAGGATCGCTAAGCCATGCGCTTGAAGCGCGGAGCTGAAAATGATGAGAGCTTCCTTCCACTCTTCAGTTTGTCTTCTCCTCCTGTGGTTCGGCCCCCTTTGCTTCGGTCAGGTAATCAAAGTTCGAATCATCAATGGCAAGAACGGGCGCCCGATGCCTAGGGAACAAGTCTCGGTGACTCTTCTTTACGAGAAAGGCGAGAAACTTCCCGCCAAGTACGTTACGCTCCAAACTGTCGAAACAGATGGGAATGGTATTGCAGAGTTTTCGCTACCCGACCCAGCGCCCGCACATCTTTCGGTCGGGGCTCACTTAACCTCGGAGTACTGGCGTTGCGGATGCGCGGCACCGGCACTTGCGGCCACACCAGAAGTAATTCAAAAGGGAGCTATAGAAGGTCGCGAATTGTGGTCGATGGCGACCCCAATAGATGCGAGGGCGGGAGAAGTCATTTTTATCGCCCGTCCACTCACACTTCTTGAACGGCTACTTTATCCGCTGTTGAAGGAATAAACAGAACATCTAATTATGTAAACTCTGGGCCGGTTACCCCGTGCGACCTAATAGGAAAAGGCCAACCATGTTTCCATGATTGGCCTTTATTTAATGCCGGCAACGACCTACTCTCCCACACACTTTCGCGTGCAGTACAATCGGCCCTGCGGGGCTTAACTTCCGTGTTCGGGATGGGAACGGGTGGATCCCCCGCGGTAAGATCACCGACAAGTTGAGGCGATTAGCAGGCGTGAATGAGCCGCCGCTGGGCGGCGATTGGGAGCCTGCTGCCGAAATCCTGAGCGCCTTTCAGCGAAGGATCTCTACGCCATCTCGGTGTCGCCTTGCGGCGACGATCTATTTCTCCAGCAAATGCAGATCTCTCGATTGCCTCACCGCGCAAGCGCGGCTCGTCCGCACTCGGGATGACAGTGCTGGAGTGAATTGATTTTCAAAGAGCATCGTCCAAACACTTCGAGAACGAAACCTCACAACTGAATAGATTGGGAACAGCAGATTCCTCGCGCGTTCTCGCCGAAGGAATTCGGCAAAACGGCTCGGAATGACAAGCTATTTTTCTTACATCGACAAGACTCGAAAATTCGTCGGCGCACAGTCGAAGGTCATCTCTGTTTCTTTTCCTGCCCAAGTTCTGGCAGTACTGAGAAACTTGGTCTTCAGTCTCAGTCCAGGTTCGAACCAAGGACTGACGACTAACGACCAACGACTGATGTTCCGAGTAAATTTTATGGTCAAGCCGAACGGGCGATTAGTACTGGTAAGCTTCACGCATTACTGCGCTTTCACCTCCCGCCTATCAACCAGGTAGTCTTCCTGGGCCCTTCTTATCCCTTACGGGTTGGGAGATCTCATCTTGGGGTGTGCTTCCCGCTTATATGCATTCAGCGGTTATCACAACCGAACTTCGCTACCCAGCTATGCCGTTGGCACGACAGCTGGAACACAAGAGGTTCGTCCATCCCGGTCCTCTCGTACTAAGGACAGGTC
>JBOGLA010000046.1:0-328948 GCA_050746185.1 Terriglobales bacterium
TTCAGTTGTTATCGCCGCCAGGCGAATTTCACTTCCCCGGATATTTGCGATCTGTTCGTTCAGTGTTTAGAGCAGATGCGGCGCCGCTTCGGCGTGCGTATTTACGGATACGTAATCATGCCTGAGCATGTACACCTTCCGGTCAGCGAGCCGAAACCAGCCACGCTGGCGGAGGCGATTCATTATCTGAAGTTGTCGTCGGCGAAACGAGTGCGAAACCGGGCGGGCGCGGGATCATTCTGGCAAAAGCGGTACTACGACCGGAATGTCCGGGATGAACGAGAATTCAAAGTTAAGTTACGCTATTTGCATCGCAATCCGGTAAAGCGTGGGCTGGTCAAAGAGCCGGGAGAGTGGCGATGGAGCAGTTTTCGTCACTACGCATTGCGGGAAATCGGAATCGTCGAGATCGAATCGGAATGGACGGCAAGAGATCGGGAGACGCGAACCGGAGGCGGGCCGGTGAGAGTGTTCCTCATCCCAGGTTAGCGTCCAAAGAACGGCCGCGAACCTGGGGCACCGGGCCGGGAGAATGGCGATGGAGCAGTTTTCGTCACTACGCGTTGCGGGAAATCGGAATCGTCGAGGTCGAATCGGAATGGACGGCAAGAGATCGGGAACTCCAAACGTTGGGCGGGCGAGCGCGAGTGTTCCTCAACCCAGGTTAGCGTCCAAAGAACGGCCGCGAACCTGGGGCACCGGGCCAAAAGAATGGTCTCTCAGGGAGCGAAAACGGAACCGACTCTGCTGTCGGAAATCGCCTCAAATGAATCTTATAAAAAATGGGCTCGCATTGGGGCGATTTACGCCCTCGGTTTCCTGAACCACAAGGCGAGCGCAAAGGTCCTCATTTCTATCCTCAGGAAACGAAGTGAGAGCCTACAAGTGCGATCCCACGCTGCGGAGGCGCTTGGGAACATGCGAGAGGATCGGGCATCCTCAACGTTGGGCGGAATTTTGATGAGCAGAGAGCCAGCGTCTTTGAAGAAGTGGTGCGTTTATGCTCTGTCGGAGATCGGAACTGTCCGGGCTCGTGCAATCCTCAAAAAGTTCGCCGCGACTAATCCGCGAGGGGTACTCGCGAGAGAACTGAAATCGGTGGCCCATAGATGGGTCCGGGGAGTGATGCGGGGATAGACGGGGCGGGTGGCCCTCGATAAGAGAGAAGGCTTTTGTCGAGACGTAGTTGTGCAGGGCGGTGCGGAGCTCAGCACAGTGTCCGGGGCAAACTATCAGAATTGCTCCAGCCTTGCCTTTGGCGACGCTCAAACCTGCACCGGCAGTCCTTGGTATGCGCTTCAGTTCACCGGACACCAGCACGACAACGAAAGCAACCTGGAAAACACTTGGTTCCGGCAATACAATTCCGCGCAGGGGCGATGGATCACACCCGATCCGGCGGGGATAGCGGCGGTTGACCCGACGAATCCGCAGACCTGGAACCGGTATGCGTATGTGGGGAACAATCCGTTGAATGCGACCGATCCGAGCGGGCTAGATGCCTTCGACGGGAGTCAGATCCCTTCCGATTGCTTCTATAACTTAAGCGCCTGCCTGGACATCCCGGCAGCATACGAATACTGCGTATTCATAGGTTTGTGCAGCCCCAATAATTCCGGCAGCGGCGGCGGCGGCGCGGGCCCTAGCCCACGATTAATAAGGGTGAGCAGCCCTACAGTAAGCGACCCCACACCATCCTTATCACACTACAAAGTACTTGGCTTGCGGATGGTGCACGACAATCGCTGACGTGGATTGCTCCGGCTCCAACAGAAATCCTGTCGTGAGTTTCACACCCACACTTTCTTCCGGGTGCAGAAGCGCGAACAATTTTGTCTGATCTTCCAGGTTCGGACAGGCCGGATATCCGAACGAATAGCGTGATCCGCGATATTTCTGATGAAACAGGTCGCGGATGTGGGGAGAGTCTTCGCCGGCAATCCCCAGGTCTTCGCGCATCTTCTTATGCAAGTACTCGGCGAGAGCTTCCGCGGTCTCCACGCTGAGCCCGTGCAGATATAAATATTTTGTGTACTCTCCACTCTCAAAAAGTTTTTGGGTTTCGACCGACGCCCTGGACCCAATTGTCACAAGCGAAAGCCCTAGAACGTCCATCTTTCCAGACGACTTCGAAGCGAAGAAATCCGAGATGCACAACTTGCGGCCCTCGCGCTGGCGCGGCAAAGAAAATCGAAGAAGTTCCGGAGGCTGCGAAGGTGGCAATGTCCCCGAATGTCCGACTGATTCCGGATCATAGACCACAATGTCATTCCCATCGCTTTGCGCGGGGAAATAGCCGTACACAACTTTCGGCTCAAACAATCCGCCGGCAATGACCTCGTCCTGCAACTGCTTTTTTATGGGGCGAAACTTCTCTTCTACCAACCTGAGGTAATCTTCCTGTGATGCCGTCTTTAGCTGCCATTGATTCTTGAACAATGCGGTGTCGTTGATGTATTGGAAAACTTCGCGCAGGTCATAATCTTTCCGCACGCGGACGCCCCAAAAAGGAGGGACAGGAATATTCGGGGCATCTCGAACGACACTGCTTCGCTCGGCAAATACCGGCCCGGTTTCGTTATCAACCACGGCGGCTTTGGCGTATTCCTTTACTGTGCGCCCTTCGAGAAGTCGAGCCTGCCTTTTACCATTCGCGGTTGCCAGGTCTTCCATGATGTGCAATCCGGCAAAAGCATCGTCGGCATAAAACACCGCATTCGAATATTCCTTGCGCAGATCGTCTTCGACGTATTTGCGAGTCAACGCCGCGCCGCCGCAGATGACAGGAAAATCCAGATTCTGCCGTTGCAAGTCCTGAATCACGTACTTCATCTCGAGCGTGGACTTCACCAGCAGACCGCTGAGTCCAATGGCGTCGGCTTTATGCTCCGTCGCCGATTTGATAATCGCGTCTCCCGGCTGCTTGATGCCAAGATTCACCACGCGATATCCATTATTGGTGAGGATGATGTCCACCAGATTCTTGCCGATGTCGTGAACATCGCCCTTCACCGTTGCCAGAACAATCGTGGCCTTTTGCGAGCCGGATTTCTTTTCCATTTTCGGCTCAAGATAGGCCACCGCCTGCTTCATCACCGAGGCGGAATCCAACACGGAAGGCAATTGCATCTTGCGCGCGCCAAATAACTCACCCACCGTTCTCATTCCATCCAGCAATACAGTGTTGATGAGGTCGAGCGGGGTGTATTGTTTGAGTGCATCGTCTAAGAGCGCTTCGAGTGACTGTTTGTGCGCGCCTTCGCCCACGGACTTTTCCCCGTTGATGATGGCGTACTTCAGCTTGTCATCCACCGAGAGCGCTTCGACATGGGCCGCGGTTTCGGTATGCGCCTTCCCTTTGGTTCCCGCGAAATGCTGCATGTATTTTTGCAGCGGATCGCCGTCGGAAGTGTCGTGATAGATCAACTTCCGGGCAAGCTCAACTTCTTCCTGGGGAATCTTGTACAACGGATAGATTTTCGTGTAATTCACAATGGCCATATCGAGGCCATAATCCACCGCTTCGTGCATGAAGACGGAATTCAGCACTCGGCGTGAATAGGCATCCAAACCAAAAGAAATATTGCTCACGCCGAGAATTGTCTTTACCTCCGGCAATTCCTTTTTTATCTGCCTGATCGCGTTCAGGGTCTCGATTCCCGCCGTGCGGTATTCGTCTTGTCCCGTGGAAATCGGCAGCGTCAGGGCATCGAAAATAATGTCAACTGGACGAATACCATACTTCTCCGTCGCCAGATCGTAGATACGTTTTGCAATCGCAGTCTTCTTATCGGCGGTGAGAGCCATTCCGTCTTCATCAATCGTCAGCGCGATCACGGCGGCGCCATAGCGCTTTGCCATGGGCAGGACTTTGGATGTCCGCTTTTCGCCGTCTTCCAAGTTGATGGAATTGATGATGGCCTTGCCCGGAATGCGCTTCAGCGCTTCTTCGACGACATCGGCTTCGGTGGAGTCCACGAGGATGGGCGCGGGGACGCGGGTTGCGACCTTTTCCAAAATTGAAGTGATGTAATCTTTCTCGTCCTCGCCGACGATGGCGCAACACAAATCCAGCATGTGCGAGCCTTCGGTGACCAGCTTTTTCGCCAGCGCCAGGATTTCATCGTACTTTTTACCGCGAACCAGATCCTTGAAATGTTCCACCCGAGTCGTGGTATTCATTTCCTCAGCGACGATCAAAGGCTTGGGATCAAGATCGAGCGGAACGGATGTATAGGCACTGGACGCCGCCGCAGCCGGTTTCACGTCACGCTTCGCGGGTTCGACACCCGACAAAGCATCTACGACAGCTTTCAGATGCTGTGGAGTTGTGCCGCAACATCCGCCGACGATTCGTACGCCATAATCCTGAACAAAATGTTTGTGATATTGCGCGAGTTCTTCCGGCTTCAGCTTGTAAACGGCGTGCCCGCCTTCATTTTGCGGCAATCCGGCATTGGGCAGGACCGAAACTTGCTTGGTCGAATTAGTGGATAGATAGCGGACGGCATCATTCATCTCCGCCGGCCCGGTGGCGCAGTTAAGGCCGATCACGTCCACGTCGAAGAGTTCGAGAGCCGTCAGCGCGGCGCCAATCTCGGTCCCCAGGAGCATCGTCCCACTCTCTTGCAGAGTGACCTGGACCGTAACCGGCAGCCGCTTCCCAGCCTTGCGCATGGCTTCGAATACGCCGGCGACCGCAATTTTCGCTTGCAACAAATCTTGCGCGGTTTCGATCAGCAGGACATCCACGCCGCCCTTGATCAAGGCCAAAGCTTGTTCGACGTAAGTTTCAAACATCGCGTCGAAGCCAATATGCCCCAGCGAGGGCAGCTTAGTTGTAGGCCCAATTGATCCAGCGACAAATCGTGGACGGTCTTTGGTAGCAAATTGTTGCGCAACGTCACGCGCAAGCTTTACGGCCGCCAGATTGATTTCCTCAACCCGGCCGGCGAGATCGAATTCACCAAGCACAATGCGCGTGCCGCCGAACGTATTCGTCTCCACAACGTCGCAACCAACCCCGAAGAAATCCGCGTGAATGTCGCGAATAATATCGGGCCTGCTAAGCGCCAGCACTTCGCTGCAATTCTCCTTGCCCCAATAGTCGTCGAGGGTCGGATTGCGCCTCTGGATATTGGTGCCCATGGCACCGTCGTAGATGACGACCCGGTCACGAACGGTTTGTATAAAATCAGGCATAAAAGCAGTCATTGGCCCTTGGTCGTTCGTCGTTGGTAAAATCCTGCTTAACTAGTGCAGTCGGCCTCGCCAACGACCGACGACGCACGACCAACGACGGTTCTAACACAAACGCCGGCCCGCTCCGGGACCGGCGTCTCAATCGAATAAAAGTCCTGAAAAACTTAGCTCCCTTGCACCGGTAGAACCGGGGCTCCGCCGATCACCTCAGCTTGATTGAATACCGCATTCGATCCCATATGGGCCGGCATGGCGGCGAGCATCTGCTCTTTTCGGTAAACCAGGTTGGTGGCGTTGAATGTCGCCAGCTCGAAGCCGTGGCCGTGGGTGATGGCGTCGGTTGGACATGCTTCGACGCAATACCCACAAAAAATGCACCGGTTGTAATCTATGTTGTAAACCTTGGCGTATCGCTCCGCGCCACTTACGCGATTCTCCGCCGTATTTTCAGCGGCCTCGATATATATGCAATTCGAGGGACAATTGGCTGCGCACAGGAAGCAGGCGACACATTTTTCCAATCCATTTTCGTCGCGTTGCAGCACGTGGACGCCGCGATATCTTTCCTGAAATTTCGCGCCGCGAAGGGGACCGGGACCATCGGGATAATTTTCCACCTGGGTGGGCTGAAACATCTCCATGAAGGTGATGCTCATGCCTTTGGCGATGGCGGCTATGTTTTTCAGAATCGGCATACTTTATTATTATAGCGGATGCGCGCGGACCCGTAGCTCAACTGGATAGAGCACTGCGCTTCGAACGCAGGGGTTGGGAGTTCAAGTCTCTCCGGGTCCACCAGCCTTCGCTCGCCGATTTGACATCGCAGCGGCGTCTACCTCCATGATCGGCGAGCTACGGCTCGGCAGGCCAAGGAAATCAGCGAGAGAAGGCTGCTGCGCCGGCGGCCCAAAGGGCGAAGGCCGGACTTCTTCCGTGGACCTTGCTTTCGCGAGCTTGGGCTCGGCGAGCCACGTCATAACCACACTTTCATGACCTACGTCTACATTCTTCAGAGCTTGGAAAATCCGGAACGTCACTATGTCGGAGTCACGAGCGACTTGCGGGCCCGTTTGCAAAAGCACAATGCGGGAGAGGTGTCGCACACATCGAAATACGCGCCTTGGAGCACCAAAACCTATCTTGCCTTTACGAACGAGAAGCAGGCCTTCGCGTTCGAGAAGTATCTTAAGTCGGCATCGGGTAGAGCCTTTTCCAAGAAGCGCCTGTGATAGGCATGAGTTGGAGGTCCGGGGCACGCCGGCGCTCCCGGGCGAGGAAATCTGAATAAAATTGCACCCGCCCAAGACGAGGTTTTTGTCAAAATGGAAACTCGGAAGTTTGGCGACTCCCGGGCCAGCTATATCTGCGAGATCCGCCCCGAGCGCACCGTGGATGGAAGGACAGTCGAATACTCTCCGCATGTCCTCGATTGCTACCGGAGAGACCTCGTCTTGCACAAAGAAGGTTCAGGACCTTTCTGCAGATTTCGAATCCCCGCTAACCTGCCCGTCGAGGGGGTCTACATCCTTACAATGAATGGAAGTCCTTGCTATGTTGGGGAATGCGTCCACCTTTCAAAGCGCTTCAACATGGGCTATGGGCAGATTTCTCCCCGCAACTGCTTTGTGGGTGGCCAGTCTACGAATTGTCGAGTAAATCGGCGCATCTTTCAGGCGTCAGACCGAGGCGACAAGATCGAGCTTTGGTTCGTGAAAACAGATACCCGAAAGTCGTTAGAGCTTAGCCTGATTACAAGCCTCAAGCCCGAATGGAATAATCAGCACAGGCTCTAGGATCGTCAACCGGACCGCCACGAGATTTCCCCCTCTGAACCCAACTTTTAATCGTCCCGTAACGATTCGCTATGTTAGATTTGACGCTCATTAACCCATCGCCGGGAGGACTAACGAATTGGGTAGAGACATGGTCCCCAAGAAGATCTTTTTCACCAAGGGAGTGGGCAAACACAAGGAGCGGCTCACCTCCTTTGAGTTGGCATTGCGCGATGCCGGGATTGCCGCACAAAATCTAGTTCGCGTGTCTTCAATTTTTCCGCCCCAATGTAAATTGATACCGCGCTCTCAAGGGCTGACGTACTTGAGTCCCGGAGAAGTCGTATTCTCGGTCGTGGCCGAAAATTCAACTCGCGAACCGCATCGCCTCATGGCGTCGAGCATTGGGGTCGCCATTCCGGCGGACCGCAACACCTACGGCTATCTCAGCGAACATCACTCATTTGGAGAGTCGGAAGACGCGGCCGGGGATTACGCCGAAGAGCTCGCCGCCGAGATGCTCGCCACCACGCTTAACGTGGAATTCGATCCGGACCGGTCGTGGGATGAGAAGAAAGAAATCTACCGGATATCGAACAAGATCGTACGGACCGCTAACGTGACTCAATCAGCGGTGGGAGACAAACGGGGATTGTGGACGACCGTAATTGCGTCGGCCGTCCTGATATTTGATTAGTTACCCCAAAGACTAATTGACAAAGATTAATTGACCCAAAGACTAATTACCTCGAACGAAAAGCAATCCCTTTGCAGCGGCGGTCAAGGTTTGGAACCGATTTATTTTGCCTTGGTGGACTTCCCGTCCATCACGGTATTCCAGGTCGCGCCATCTTGCGACATCTCATATTTGAATGAATAAGAAGTTGGCGAAAGCACCTTCATGGTGAAGCGGCCTTTGATGGTTTGATCGCCCATTTTCTGATCGCCGAGCCAGGTCCAGGTATCGCCGTCCACAGTGCCATTCGAATGGTTCGCTTCGCCCATGCTATTGAATTCGTCGTAAGTATATTGTTTGGCGTCCGGGTTGTAGCCCATAAATGCAATGCCGCTGCCGCTTCCCATGGGACTGTCGTAAGTGGAATGGAGGACCAGGAAGAAGCCGCCTTGCATCCACTCATTTTTCTCGGTCATCGTCATTTTCCCGCCCGGCCCCATTGGCCCTGGCTTCATATCAGCGTCGTCGTGCCAGTTGCCCGCCAGAAAATCGAGTTTCTTAAGCTCCGGCGCCGGAGTCGGCATCTGGGCAAAACACTGCGCACCGAAAATCAATGCTAAAAAGCAAGCAATGAATAGAGACATTGCCGATGAAATACGCTTCATAGATCCTCCTTGGCAGGCCATGCTAAGAATTTGAATGGTGCCGATGGTAGATGGGATGACATCCTACAGTCAACCGGCATCTGACGAAGGTGAACTGCTGGCTACGATTTCTTGCGGATCGTTGCTGCGAGCTCGGCGCGAGGGACTGAAATCTGCTCGCCGGTTTGCTGATTCTTAAGTGCAAAGGCACCGGCCTTGAGTTCATTTTCTCCCACGATTAGAACGTGTCGGGCGCGCAGCTTGGCTGCAATTTCAAAAGACTTCTTCAGACGAAAGCTTTCATCGCCCAGTTCGACGATTATGTCCTGTCTTCGTAATTCTCTGGCCAGGCGGGCGGCTTCGCGATTCATCCCTGGGCCGAGCGGGGCAATGTAAACGTCCGGCTTCGGCTGAACAGTCTCGGCAGATTCCTTCAGCGCCAAGATCAACCGGTCTTCACCAATGGCAAAACCTATGCCGGGCGCGGGAGGTCCGCCGAGCGATTCGGAAAGCCCGTCGTACCGCCCTCCTCCGAGAATCGCGTTCTGCGCACCCAGAGCGCCGTGGGTAAATTCGAAAGCAGTCCGGGTGTAGTAATCGAGGCCTCGAACTAAGCGGTCATTTATATGAAACTCGACACCAACGAAATTGAGGATGTCCTGGACTTGCTGAAAATGCTTGCGGCACGGCTCGTCAAGAAACTGGCCGATTCGCGGAAGGGACTCGATAATCGGCTGATCCGCGGGAACCTTGCAATCAAACACCCGCAAGGGGTTGGTCACAGCACGGCGTTGGCAATCCGCGCACATTTGCGACGCCACCGGCTCCAGCGCCTTTCGCAGCGCTTCGTTGTAGGCGGCGCGGTCGTTTGCGCAGCCGACGGAATTTAATTGCAGGGTCCAGCCTTTGATTCCGAGCCGGTCTAATAATGTCGCCAGCAATTCAAGAATTTCGG
The DNA here is from genome assembly GCA_050746185.1 of Terriglobales bacterium. GTDB lineage: Bacteria > Acidobacteriota > Terriglobia > Terriglobales > Acidobacteriaceae > PALSA-188. The sequence continues at coordinate 9,250 of JBOGLA010000046.1, forward strand.
CATCACGCGCCGGAGATTCGCTGCCGACGCTAGCCGGACCGATGACCTCCGCACCAATCTGGTAGAACTGGCGATACCGCCCCTTTTGCGGACGCTCGCGGCGAAACTGCGGGCCGATGTAATAAAGCTTGTTTAGCCCGCTATCCCAAAGCTTGTGCTCGATGTAGGCACGAACCACGCCGGCGGTGTTTTCGGGGCGCAGGGTAAGCGATTGACCTTTTTCGCTCTGGGCGCGATTCCGATCTTCCCAAGTGTACATTTCTTTCGCGACGATGTCCGTCTCTTCGCCCACGCCGCGCGCGAATAATTCGGTCGTCTCGAAAATCGGAGTTCGGATCTCGTGAAAGTTATACACACGGAAAACGTCGCGAACCGTGGCTTCGGCAAAATTCCAAAGCGCCGTTTCCGGCGGAAGCAGATCGCGAGTTCCTCGGACGGCTTTGATCATAAGGATCGTCTGTGTGCAATTTGCGTCCCTTCCGGGACGCGTTCTTGTTCATTTCTTGCGTTCCCAGGACTTAAGGGTCTGTCTGAGAACTATTCTTTCGCCCCGATGGGCTCGACCGTTCCCAACTTTCTATCCCGGGCTTTCGCCCGGGGCTTGCATTCTGCCGCCGCTTCGCGGCTGAAATCGGGCAGCACATTCCACGGTGATTCGCAAAGTCGAGTTCTCACACAGACTCTTACGTCCTGGGCTAAGATATGCCGCCGCTGCGCGGCTCAGTTGGCATTCCTGACTGATCCAATTACACTGTTAGAAGAGATTCGAGTCTGGAACATAGGATTTTCGCACGAATATTAAATGCCTGCCCAGGACAACGCCGCGCAACTGTCTCTTGGCAACGACGTTAACGAAAACCATGCATACGAACCTGACTTTTCCCCGCCGGAAAGCCTGACCCGGCCGCTCTGGAAATCTTTGCTGGGAAATCTTCGCGACCGGTTTTCGCCCGAAACGCTGCCGCCGCTTTTGCTCACCTCCCGGCCCATGGATACGGGAATGTTAGCAGGCGACATCCTTGCCTTGCCTTGGTACAGAACCATATTCACCAATCTGGGGGACGTAATCTCGCCGGAGACTTTGCCGCCGTTGCAATTGGAATCGCGACCGGTCGAGGTCGGCGAACTGATTGGCGACCAGTTGAATCATATGTGGTGGACATCGCTCCTGCGCAATCTCGCCGATGCCGCCGCGCCGGAGAGACAAGCCCCGCTTCAGTTGACTTCGATGCCCGCCGATCCGGGATTTTCTCCCGGCTTTTTGTTGCTGGTGCACTGGTCCGCAGTCATTAGCGGTCCCAAATCTCTTCTGCCGCTGAAACCGAAGCTGACTTATTCCGGGGCGACGCGGACTCCGGTTCTGGATTCGAAGCCGAAAATTGATGCGGGGGAAATGGAGTTTATGCAATCCCTCGAAAGCGATTTGAAAAGAGATCTTCGGCGGTCTCGCATGCGGCAGCGGATTTGGGTTTCTCTTGTAACCGCGCAGGTAGCGCTCCTGATCGCGGGCTTCTTCTGGAAGTGACAGCCGCTATGGACGGGCGAGGGCGCCCGTCGCCCCATCGTAACTTTTTTTGGCCGGAGCATTCTACTTTCCAGCAAGCTCGGGTGGATCAAAGAAACATTCCTTCCACTCCACTTCATCGGAGTCAGAGCCAGTCCGCCACTTCTTTAATGTGGATAGATTGGCGGCGATCATGCCGCCGTCCTCTGAATCGAAAATCACGACGATGCCGGCTGGGGGATCGCTGGCGTTGGCGAGGTCCGAATACTGCTTCATAAAGACAGCCTTTGCAAATTTAAGTCGTGCCTGTACACCCGGATCGTTCGCGCCTTCTGTTGTCTTTTGAACCGTAACAATCCTCACTATTTTCCCGCGCAGCGGCTCCCAATCGCCCGGGAACGGCGCAACTTGCTCATTGCTGATCCGAAATTCTTCGGCCTTATCGGGCGACGGGGCGCCTGGCTTCGCATCGGAAAAGGCTTCGGGCATTTCCACCTCAGAGCGGCGAATCCAACCTCGGGAAATCCCCGAGATTCGAACGTGAACCCAGTTGGAGCTCATGTCCAGGATTTCGAATTCGTCTCCCGCCGTCGCGGGGAAAAGAATTTTGCCGTCAACATTGGGGCTTTGCAGGATTGGGGCGCCGGTTTTTTTCACTGCCACCAGGTTGCCCGGATGAGCCTGATTTTGCAGAATCTCTTCCAGGCTCCTGGCTTCCGACGCCAATTCCTGCTCGTGCTTTTCTGCGGCTTCGGTTTCTGCCGTCAGCGATCCGCCGGCATTCTTCTGGGCGAGTCCGGTCTGCCCATGCACTGCGTTTTCCGGAAGACGCGGCATCGGAGCCGAGATCTCAGCCCTATCGTCAACTGCGGCGCCTGAATTTCTGGGGACGGCCATCGGCGCATGATCGGATTTCGTGCTCGCAGACGATCTGCTTCCGCCAAGCGCATCCGCAATCTGGTCTAAAAGATCTGTTTCGATCCGCCCATTGGATAACAACGTCTGATATCCAGAACGCGACGGAACCGGATCTCTATACCATGCGGTAATCTTTGCGTTCACTCGGACTTCGGATCCGCCGGAGGGAACTGCGGTGACCTGAACCGCGCATTGATAGTATGCGCGCTGAAAACGGTCCAGCGGACGTTCGCCTGGAACCGCAAATCCTTCCAGCGTTGGCAAGCGGCCCGAAATCGAGGAGTGGAGCGTCTTCAGAATTTTTTCAATTGCCGCTTTGGATTGTGGAAAGGCGCGTCCGGCAGAGACCTGATTTTCACTGGCGATTGCGGAGACGCAGGATACGAGGCCGAGTAAAGTCACGAGGCCGCAGAGTTCGATAGCGAACCTCTTCACGGTAAGGGCTCCAACTGTTCGTGGAAAATCCAGCCGTGCTGTCCATCCTGCGTTTCTATTCCGTACCAGTAGGGTGTGACGATCAATATCACAACGTCTGTGCCCGGAGTAAGGGGTTTCAAGGCGCTGGCGCTGTGAAAGGGAGCAGACTTCAGTGCCGCGCCTGAAGATGCGATCCGGCGCTCGACCTGGTGGCGCAAATCTTGCACATGTTGTTGCAGAGTCTGGTTGGAGAATTGGGCGGCGGCTAATCGGGACGCTTCGTTGTTGGCGTCTGGGGCTCGCGACAGTTCCCGCCTGGCTACATCTTCTTCGCGCTTCTTGGCAGCCTCTTCGGATTCCTTTTGCCGCAGGTGCATCTGGTCGAGATGATCGTTGATCTCTTTGTATTCGCTCGATTCAACCATTCCGTTGGAAGTATGAACCGTACGCCTGAAGTCTTCAACGAAGACGGCATCAATACGCAACGCGGTCTTGGCGGGCGACGTACCGTGCACGATGTAGCGAACAGCCAGGGTGCCGACATCGCCGCCTTCTTTGAAGTTGCGCGGATCAAGGGCTTCGGTACGGACTTTGTAAAACGCCTTTCCCGGGCCAGTCCATGGGGGAAACACGGGAGTTGAAGCCGCGGCGACCGCACCGCTCACATTCGCGTCCTTGTTGTATTCCTTCGTCCCTTCGATAATTCCGTCATTGGAGACGTCCTCAACCGCTTGCAGGACTTCAGCTTCGGGGGACGCCATTTCCACCATCAGTCCCGCTCCATAGTCCACCTTCTTAGCTTTTTCACGCGCCGAGAGCGGGCAAGTCAGCGCCAGCATGACGAAGGCGGCCAATAACGCACAGGCGCTTGGGAAAAGGCACTCGCCCGGAATTTTCGGGAAAACAAAACTAATGCTTGACATCACAGCCTTCATGGGGTCATACCGTTGGCGACGTTACCACTTGTGCTTCTGAAAGCCATGAAAAATACGCCGCCGGTCCGTAAATCGCACAGGTCGTCGGGCCTTGGTCAGGCTTTTGCCAGCCGCGCCAGAGCCGGGCCAAAACGCCGCCGGGATCGCGCCGCCAAAGAACGCGCCCTCATTCTCGCCGCTACAAAACTTTTTGCCGCCCAAGGGTACGAGGTTACCACTACTCGTGAAATCGCGGCCAGTGCCGGTTGTGCCGAAGGACTGATTCACCGGTACTTCAGCGGGAAGGAGGGGTTGTTGCTCGGCATTATCCGGGAACGGGTTTCCCGCGAAGTTGTGGATTTGAACGCCCAAGTGCCGCTTGCTGAAAGTTTCAACAGCGAGTTTCTTCAGTTGGTGGAGTGGGAACTTGAGCGCATGTGGGAAGACCGGGACTTTCTCAGAGTAATCATTCCTCGCGCGCTGCTGGACCCGGAGGTGGGGAAGATTCTGAGCCGGGTTGGCACCTCTCGCCACGCCGATGCCATCGTTGAACGTCTTACGTGTTTTAGGGAATGTAAGTCCTTGAGCGTCGAAGAACTGAGCGCGTTGGCAAGGTTTGTCGGATTGTTGGGATTCGGTTTTGGTTTTCTGCGGCCGGTGGCGCTGGGACAAAACCGGGACGGTGCAACAAACATGGCACACCAGATTGCAAAGCTTGTCTTGCGGGGAATCTGAACCCTGTGGCGATGCTTTCCTCAGATTGATTTAATCAGTTTTTTTGATTTTTCTTGACACCGCCATAATCAACATGATAATTAGTGCGTCCACGCGCACTTGTGGGGTGAGCGTAGCTGTCCGATAGCTGTTCGTTGCCTGTCAGGAGGGCTGAATGACTTCGTTCCGCAGGAGTCTCGCTTCCGTATTGTTTTTCCTTTTCCTGGTTCTAGGATTTACCTCCAGCGCTAACGCCTTACCTGCCTTCGCCCGCAAATATGGCTTACGCTGCTCGGCCTGCCATGAAGCCTGGCCAATGCTCAACTATTTCGGTCAAAAATTCAAAGACAACGGCTATCAGCTGATGAATGACCGGGACTCGCCGATCTGGCAAAATCCATCCTATTGGCCCGCGACTTTTAGAATTACCCCGAACTGGCACCGGGAAAGCACGGATAAAGTTCTGGTTGATACTGCGGCAGGGCCCGGCACAGGGCAAATCCAGGTCACGTCGCACGGTTTCGACCTGACCGGTCTTGACTTCCACACTGGCGGCACCCTGGAAAAGAATCTTTCTTTCTATGTGCTGCCTTCTTCCGACGCCACGGCTTCATTCCACTTTGAGACGGTGATGGCACGGCTTGACAACTTGTTCGGAAGCTCATGGCTCAACGTAAAGTTGGGCAAATTCGAGCTGGATAACCTCGTATCCGAGAAGCGAATCCTGACCTTGACGAGCATTTCCGGGGTTTACCAGACCTATCATTTTCGTCCGCAAGGCGATGGAAACATCTTTGGCCAACTGGGGGACAATCAACTCGGGGTGGAGTGGATGGGCCATTCCTACAACGACCGCACTCGCGTGTCTGCCGCGTTGCTCAGTTCCACCGACGGCAATGTCGGCCTGCAATACGGAAACGCATACAGCGGATTCTTCGCGGCCAGCCAGGCCTTCGATGTAGGCAAGTTTGGAGTGGATCGCATCGGGGCTTATGCCATGGTCGGAGAAGCCCCTACTACCTACCAGACTCAAAATGGCGCCATCATTCCGGGTGCTGCAATTGGCAACAAATCCTTTAGCCGCGAGGGCTTTGTGGGGTTGTTTTACTTTGGCAAGCTGGACTTCCTGACTGTGACACAACACGGCCGGGATAGCGAGTGGTTCGGAGCGGGCTACGGAGATTTTCTGGGAGGAGCCGCGCCCAATAACAACACGCCTGGGACCACCCTGCCGGCGGGCGCTCGAGCACCGACCTGGAATGGCTATTTGCTTGAAACTCACTTTGTGTACAGTCCGCAGTTGATCTTCATTCAGCGTTCCGAGTGGGAGCGCGTGTCTCAACAGGCAGATCCAGCTACTCCATCAAATTTCGGGAACCTCAATATGTACACCTTCGGGTATCGGTATTATCCCATTATGACCAGTCGGGCGGGCTTTGCCTGGCATAACGAATATTCATGGATCCGGCAACGCGGGACCGCGCCGGATGGCAGCGACCTGACCAGCAGCAGCATTTTACTTGGCTTCGACTTCGACTTCTAGAAAGGGATAGCGATGCGCTCGACTCTACAAAAACATTTCTTGCATGTAAGCGTAGCGGTAGGCGTTTTCTTTCTGCTATCCGGAATTTCCCTTGCTCAGCAAACCAAATATGCCGAAGATCAACGACTGGGAATGGAGAGCCATATAGGGAATTTAACAGGCCATGCCCGGGCGGCTGAGACGAACTATCGCCGTTATTGCGTGGGTTGCCACGGCGAAGAGGGGGACGGAGAAGGAGAAAACGCTCAATGGCTTGATCCCAAGCCGCGAAACTTCACTCTTGGACAGTTCAAATGCCGGTCCACGCCGACAGGAACTTTACCCGTGGATGAGGATCTGTTCGATACCATCGCTCGCGGACTGGATCGCTCAAACATGCCTCCATGGAATACTTTTACTAAGCATGAGCGGGCTGACCTAGTTGCCTACGTCAAGCACTTCTCGCCCAAGTTCGTAACTGAAAAGCCAGGGACGCCTATTGTAATTCCGCCGGAACCGGAAGTTACAGCGGAGCGGATTAAGGCCGGACAAGCATTGTTCCAGAAGCTGGAATGCTGGAAGTGTCACGGAGTCGAGGGAAAAGCGAACGGCCCTTCTGCTGACACTTTGCAGGATGACCTGAACCGTCCAATCAAGGCTTACGACTTCACCGAGGGTGCGCGGCCGAAGTGCGGCAGCTCAGATCAGGACATCTACAAAATTTTTATGACCGGACTGGATGGCACACCTATGCCTTCCTTTGCGGACAATGTCAAACCGGATGAGGCTTGGGAACTGGTTTTCTACCTGCGTACGCTGCAACCGATGCATACGAAAGAAAGAGAAATCGCCAGGCAACTGGGATTGAAGCCAATTGATCCGAATGCGCCAGCACCTGCGACGGAACCGGCTCCGGCAACACCGCCGGCATCGGCTCCGCCACAGTAGATCGCGCTCAAGAGAGAGGATTTTATGAATACCGGGTACCGATACAAATTTGCCGCGCTGGTTTGCGCAATTTCATTAATGGCGCTGGGGGTGGTGATTTTAGGTCAGAAGGTGGATGCCGCGCCGCCTTCCGGAGGCAGCGTCAGCGGAACCGTGAAGCTCGATGGGACGCCGCCGCATGAGAGAGCCATTGACATGTCCAAGGAGCCGAGCTGTGCCAAAGAACACGCCGCCAATCCTGTAAGAGTTGAAACCGTTGTTGTAGGGCCGAATGGCGGCTTACAGAATGTCGTCGTCTATGCCTCGCAAGGTCTTTCGGGAAACGAGGGGAGCTCTACCAACGTACAAATCTGGGATCAGAAAGGCTGCCAATATATCCCCCACGTCATGGCAATGAACCCGGGCCAGCACTTCAAAGTGGTGAACAGCGACCAGACATCGCACAATATCCACCCGCAGCCTAAGAACAATTCCGAGTGGAATAAGTCTCAACCGCCTGGGTCTCAGCCTTTCGATGTGAGTTGGGCCAATCCCGAACTTGCCATCAACGTGAAATGCAATATTCATCCTTGGATGCACGGCTATATGGCGGTGGTGAAAGGCCCTTATGCGGTCAGCAGCAATAGCGGCGATTTCAAGCTGGAAGGGCTGGCGCCCGGAAAATATACGTTAACTGCGTGGCAGGAAAGCTATGGAACACAAACACAGAGCGTAACGGTGGCCGCTGGCAAACCGACCTCGGTCAGTTTCACTTTTAAGGCCAAGTAAAATTGATGAAAAAATGCGTCTGAAAGGCCGTCAAGTTGATGGCCTTTGTCACTCCGCAAAATCGCGGTCTCATTGAGACAGGAGCGAGCCATGGCGAAATTATTTGCAGTGACGATCATTCTGATTGCAATAGCTTCGGCAGTTCCCATCGTGATGCACGTCTGGGTCGCCCCCGTGGACATCTCCACCCATGGACCGCTGATTGATCAACAGTTCTCGGAAACCATGGCCGAGGCGGGAATTTCATTTCTGGCCGCGCAATTTATCCTGGCCATCTTCATCTGGAAATTTTCCGGCCGCAGCAAAGACGCCAAAATCGGAAGGTTCCCAGGAGGCTCGATGGGCTTGGTGTTGGCGGCATTCCTCCTGGTCGGCACGGAGGTTCTGGCGCTGGGTGCTTTCGGAACGAAAGCATGGGCCAATCTATACTTCACCGCGCCATCGGCGAATGCCATGCCTATTCAAGTACAGGCTGGCCAGTTCGCATTCTATTTCCGGTATCCGGGGCCGGATGGAAAATTCGGGCCTCTCCATCCCGACAAAATTGATGAGGCTAATCAGAACTTCTTTGGCTTGGATACGACCAATGACCCGGATTCAAAAGATGACATTGTAACTGCCGAAATGGCGATTCCCGTCAACCGGGAAATTCATCTGCTGATGCATTCCAAGGACCTCGGGCACTCTTTTTATGTCAGGGAATTGCGCGTTCAGCAGGATTTCGTTCCGGGCCTGGATCTATCGCTTCACTTTACCGCCAACAAAATCGGCAAGTATGAGATCGTTTGCACCCAACTTTGTGGCTTAGGTCATTACAACATGCGCGCATATTTGGAAGTCATGTCTCAAAGCGATTTCGATAATTGGTTGAAGCAGCAGGCAGCAAACCAGTAGTTTGCCGGACCGTCCGCGGCCATTCGGACGGGCAGATTGTTCCGAGGTGAGCAAATGTCCGATATGTCGGCACATGCAGCGCAGCATCACGCTCCTCCCGAAGGTTTCATCAAGAACTACATCTTCAGCCTGGATCACAAAGTCATTGGTAAACAGTATTACGGGCTCGCCCTGGTCGCCGTCTTCATTGGAATGGTGCTTTCCTGGTTCATGAGAATTCATCTCGCCTGGACTAACGCTACCATCCCCGGATTGCAATGGTTGTCCAGCACGGGGGCTCCGGGCGGCTTGATGACCCCGGAATATTACCTTGAGCTGATGACCATGCACGGGACGATCATGGTGTTCTTCGTCCTCACCACGGCGCCATTTGCCGCCTTTGGCAATTATTTCTTGCCCATTCAGGTAGGTGCGGAAGACATGCCGTTCCCGCATTTCAACATGATGTCCTTCTGGACGACGCTGACCGCTTTTTGCGTTCTGATTTCGGCTTTTTTTGTCGGCGACGGTCCTCCGCTCTCGGGCTGGACCGCGTATGCCCCGCTTAGCGCCGTTGGAAGCATCGCCGGACCCGGACAGGGCACCGGTCAAGTGCTGTGGGCGAGTGCCATCGGCATCTTCTGCATCGGGCAACTGCTTGGTTCCTTAAACTTCATCTCCACGGTGCTTGACATGCGCACCAAGGGAATGACCTTGGGACGACTTCCGATCACCGTTTGGGCCTGGTTCATTACCTCCTGCATGGGTCTGACGGCCTTCGCGGTATTGTTGCCCGCGTGCATTCTGCTGATTCTCGATCACCTGGCGGGAACCAGTTTCTTCATCGCTTCCGGCCTGGTGGTGAATGACAAGCTGCTGCCCCACTCCGGCGGATCTACTCTGCTTTGGCAGCACCTGTTCTGGTTCTTCGGACATCCCGAGGTCTATATCGCAATCGTCCCCGGCATGGGAATCGTCAGTCACGTTCTGGTCACCAACATGCGCCGCCCCATGCTCAGCATGAAGGCGATTATCTATTCCATGTGGTCCATTGCTTTTCTAAGTTACATGGTTTATGGGCACCACATGTTTGTCAGCGGGATGAACCCGTTTTCCTCCCTGGTGTTCTCTTTCCCAACGCTGCTCATTACGATTCCCTCCACTGTCGTCGTCTTGATATGGATCGGGAGCCTGTATGGTTCTAAGTTGCGGATCAACTCTGCGTCGCTTTTTTCGCTTGGATTTATCTCAATGTTTGTGAGCGGCGGCGTCAGCGGCTTTTTCCTGGCGCAGCCGTCCATTGACATCATGCTCCACGCGACGTATTTCGTGGTCGGGCACTTTCACATGGTCATGGCGGTGGCCGCGTTGTTTGGAATTTTCTCCGGAACCTATTTCTGGTTCCCCAAGATGACCGGACACATGATGAACGAGACATTGGGAAAGCTCCATTTCTGGCTCACCTTTATCGGGACCTATGCGATCTTCATGCCGTTCCACTATCTCGGCATGGCGGGCAATGTCCGCCGCTACTCTGCGTTCACCGATGACTATCTGGTGCCGCTCATCCCAGTACACAAGTTCATCACCATTGCCGCTCTGTTTACCGGCGCGGTCCAGTTGATTTTTCTCTTCAACCTGATTTACAGCCGTTTCAAAGGCCCGAAGGCGCCCGCAAACCCGTGGGAGTGCACTTCCCTCGAGTGGATTATGCCTTCGCCTCCACCCTGGAACAATTTCGGCGGCAAAGATCCAATCGTTTATCACGACCCCTATCAATACGGGATTGAGGGTTCGACGGGCGACTATGTTATGCAGAACTCGCCCGAGCAAATAACCACGGTGCGAGACGAAAAGTGAATCGCAGGAGCGAGGATTCAGACCTGAATTAGGGGTCGAAGGATTTTATGGCAACCACGGTCCACGAACCGCCAAAAAAAGAAGCACGCCGCTTCCCGGCGCCGGCATTGGGACATTCGGGTAACGGAGGATGGTCGTCCCGAGGCGGCACTCTTCCAAATGTCGAAGACTACTCGCCGCCGCCATCGAGCAGCGCGATATGGGTTGGTGTTGCGGCTATTTGCATGTCGTTCGCTGCATTTACCAGCGCCCTGATTGTTCGTCAGGGGGGATCAAACGATTGGCGCCATTTCACGCTGCCGTCTATGCTTTATCTCGACACCGTCGTTCTGTTAGCCAGCAGCGTGACCCTTGAAATAGGACGCCGCCGAGTGGCTGCTTTCATGGGCGGGGTAAGGTCGCAGGCCGCGAACCCGGCGCGCTGGCTGTACGTCACTCTGGTTCTGGGATTGATATTCGTGGCAGGCCAATATGTGGCATGGCTCCAACTCAAGGCTCAAGGACTCTACCTTGCCACGAATCCAAGCAGCTCTTTCTTCTACGTCCTGACCGCCGCGCACGCATTGCACGTGCTGGGCGGCTTGGGCGGGTTAGGTCGCGCGATAGTCAGACTTAACAAATCGGTTCTCCGCCGCAGCACCTTGAGCGCAACCGTCACCTATTGGCATTTTATGGACGTTCTTTGGCTTTATCTGTTGTGGCTGTTATGGGCAAAGTTGTAAGTGCTTTCAAAGTCACTTTTGAGGAGGAGGCGCCGTGAGCCAAGCCGACTTAACCGTAGGCCATCATGTCCCCGCGATGGAGCCATCGCCTTTTGCGATTCCCGCCAAAAAGCTGGCGATGTGGCTGTTCATCATCTCCGACGTAATGACTTTTGCCGCTTGCCTGATCGCATACGGCTTCCTGCGGAATTACACGCCAAACTGGCCCAGGCCGTTTGATTCTTCAACCGTGATCAGCGTAATGATCATGACGTTCATCATGGTTACGAGCAGCCTGACCATGGTTTTCGGATTACGCGCCGCTAAGAGAGATGATCGGCCAGCCGCATTTCGCTGGACCCTCATCACGATGGCGGGTGGCATCGTTTTTATTCTTCTCCATCTTCGGGAATGGATGGGCATGATTGACAAGGGAGTGCGGATGAACACCAACCCCTGGGGGTCGAACCTCTTCGGCGGCCTTTACTTCAGCGTCACCGGATTGGAGCTTCTGCACGTCGTAGCCGGCGTGATTGCGCTGCTGATCGTAGGGCTTGGGTACAAAAGAGGGCGTTACGGCGCAACCGATATCGAGAACTGCAACCTCTTTTGGCAATTTATCAATATTGTCTGGATGTTCGTGGTGCCATTTGTTTATCTTTCAAGCCTCGCGAAATAGAAAAAATCGGAAGGAGATACCAATATGCAAACCGTCGAAAAACAGAGCGGACTGGGCAAGTATTTCGTGGTCTATATTGGCATGTTAGTAATCCCCGCGATAGAGGTTGTAATTGCGTATCAGCACATTGACGGATTGCAAATGGCTGCGCGGATGGCGGCCCTGGGAATTATGGAAGCCGGGTTAGGAATTATGTTTTTTATGAATTTGGCGATGGAAAAGCACAGTATGATCATTGCTGTCGCTATCTTTACACTCTTTGTTCTCGGTGCGATTAATTATGGATGGACCGATAGTTTCCGCCTACTGTCGGGGGCGCCATTTTCCAAGTATCACTGAAGGGGCTGTTGCTCGTTTGCAACGATTCATTATGAACACTCACCGAATTTCACGTCTGGCTGTGATGGCTTTTGCGGCGTTCGTAATCCTCATCATCCCGATGCCCGCCTTCTCTCAGGGTTGTCCGTTGTGCTATACCCAGGCTGCATCCGCCGGGGCTCGAATGATCCAAGCCTTGCGCAATGGGATTATTGTTCTCATGATCCCGCCGGCTTGCATGTCAGTGGCGATTTCGGTTTTTGCTTACCGGAAGCGCAATCAGTTCAAGCGCGAAGGGTATACTGTTGAGTCCGACGAGCGCTGGTAACAGGAGAGCATGGCCACAACCCAAATGATTGCGGAACCGGCCGAGGCGAGGACTTTGACGTCGAAACTGCGGGATTTTTACGCGCTGACGAAGCCCGAAGTGAATCTGCTGATTCTGATGACCACGTCAGCGGGCTATTATTTGGCGACGCGCGGCAGCTTCAGATTCGCGGGCCTCATCAACACTTTAATCGGAACGCTGCTCGTTGCGAGTGGAACCGCCACGCTCAATCAGTGGATGGAACGGGTGTGGGACGGGAAGATGCGGCGTACCGCGAACCGCCCAATACCATCGGGGCGAATGAGTTCCCTGCAAGCGTTGGCTTTCGGCGTTGTTCTCAGCGTTGGCGGCGGACTCTATCTGGCGGCAACGGTAAACACCCTGGCCGCGGTGTTGGCTGTGTCCACGCTGCTTTCATATCTGCTGGTTTACACGCCTCTGAAGCGGGTGACCCCGCTCTGCACTCTGCTGGGCGCAATTCCCGGCGCTATGCCAACCCTGATTGGATGGGCCGGCGGGGCCGGCATGATTGACCGTCAGGCATGGTTTCTATTCGCCATTTTGTTTCTGTGGCAATTCCCGCACTTTCTCGCCATCGCTTTAATGTACAAAGAGGACTACGAGCGCGCGGGCTATAGAATGCTTCCACGCTTCGATGCCGACAGCCGGTTTACCCGCGCCGAGATCATCTTTTTTACCATTGCTCTCATTGTGACGACGATGCTCCCGTTAATTGATCGAGGCGGCCTGGCGTATGTACTTGGCATGTTTATCGCGGGTGGGTTCCTGCTCTACCATTCGACGAAATTGGCGAGTTCTGCAACGACCCTCCTGGCCAGGCGTCTGGTTCACGCCTCGGTAATTTATCTGCCGGTTGTATTGGTCATTCTGGTAGCCCTGAAGAAGTAAAAGTTAGTTTTAAAATTTAGTAACTCAAACTCCCTGGATTCCGCAGTTAAATTACAAAATTAGCCAATTACAAATTTATTCCCAAATGTCTGACTGTATTTTCTGCCGGATTATCAGCGGTGAAGTCCCTTCCAAAAAAGTCTACGAAGATGATTATGTTTTCGCTTTCGAAGACTTGAATCCTCAAGGCCCGACTCACGTGTTGATCATTCCAAAAAAACACATTGTTGGGCTGAAGGAAGCTTCGGCGGAGGATGCCGAGATTATCGGCCGATGCCATATTGCGGCAGCCCAAATTGGCCGCCAGCGCGGAATCGAGAATGGATATCGAACTGTGCTCAATGTGGGCCCCGGCGCCGGACAGTCGGTCTTTCATCTGCACGTCCACCTGATCGGCGGCCGGAAGCTTGGTTGGCCACCTGGCTGAATGCCTCTGTTGTCATGATTTGGAGCGCGTTTCGGGTTCGGATCTAAGGCCACCAGATGCCTTGCCCCGCCTGGTTGGCACACTCGACCTATTGCGCCCAATGCTAGAATTGTGTTGTCAGTTTTCGGGGGCATTTGACCTGTATGTTTCGGCAGCTCCAACCATTCCGCCTGAGCAAGCCCCTGCTCTTCTCGCTGGCGGGTCATTGTGCCCTCTTGTATTTCGTGATTATCGCCGGACCGCGATTTATACAGCCGTCTTCCATTGCTTTCGGAAACCAGGGAAAAGGACTGTCCGTACAAGTCGTGTATTTGGGACCTTCATCCGCACCGCTCCATGCGGCTCTGACGGCGCCGAAGCCAAGGAATAAGCATTCGCACAAAGCTGAGAGGTCAACTCCGAAACCAATGGAGCAACCGGCTCCCGAGACTCCGGTCGAGTCGGCGCGGGCAGGTTCCATCGTTGGTTCTTCGCTGGCCGGCCCGCAAACGGGATACGAGGCGCGGCCCGCGTTGCCCGTCGTATTTCCGAATCCCGCAGTGGACCGGTCGGACATACCATCCGGCGTCGCGGGAGATGTAGTTGTAGAGGTTACGATTGATGAGAAGGGCAACGTCGCCAATACGAAAGTGTTGGAGTCCCTGGGTTACGGACTGGAAGATAAAGTTCTGGAAGCGCTGAAAAACTGGCGTTTCACTCCGGCCACAATGAACGGCGTCGCGATTGCCTCGCGGCAGGACGTACACTTTCACTTCCCCAGCTAGAAGAAATTAACTTGCAGATTCCTCTTCGGGCGCGCCGTGGCGGCGCAGCAATTGCGGAAGGTTCTGCGAGAATGCCGAGCGGGGAAGCACCATATCGCATCCTACTTCATGGGCCTTCTGCTTGAGGTCTCCCTGAACGTGAGATAAGAATCCGATCACCGAAGTCTTCATCAATTTTGCCTTCAGTTTTGGGATCAGCGCCAGTGGCTTCGCGTTCGCATTGTTCATATCGAAAATGAGCAGGGAAGGTTTTTCTTCGCCATTCAGCTTGATGCGCTCCAACAAATCCTTTTCAGCCTTGCAAAATTCTACCTTCACGTTGAGCTTGCGGGCGGTTTCCTGAATCTTCGCCTGGAAGAACAAATCATCCACAAAGGCAAAGATGCGGGAATTGGCGCCTTCGCGTACCGGCAACGGATCGGGATCGGCGGGAGCGTAGGCGGCCGCAAACCCAGGCCGGGGGCGGCCCTGGCGGGAACCGTTTCCGCCACCCATGTTGGCTCGATAACTGTGATCCATGGGAGCGCTGTAGACGCTGTTTTGTTGATTGCGATCGCGGTCTGAGGCATGGCCACTGCGGTTTGACGGACGGCGACTGCGCCTCCGTCGGTTTCTGCCTCCTCCGTTCGAGGGGCGTCCTGGTCCAGCATTCATATTTTTCTCGTTTTACGCTCTGATTATGTTCGCCCAAAGGCGAAAGGTTAATTACGCTGCTGTTCCAGCAGGGCTTATCCGTCGCACTGGCTTAGTAGGTCTATGAACCCAATGCGGCGAGGCAAATCGTGAATAAACTCGTGCGATAACAGTCTTTTCGTTTTGAATCGTTTTACCTTGGGTCGTTATATCTGGATCGTTAGTAGCTTGGATCGTTATTAGCTTGGATCAATGTTCCGTCTGGAATCTGAGTCCGTTTGGATCCTGTCCATTTGGCGCCGGGAGCTAAGGGGCGCGGAGGGCCAGCCAGAAAGCATGGCCGCTGGGAACAGTTAAATGGTAACGTTCCTTATGTATTGAACGCAAGTCCAAAGTCACTTTAGTTTTGCACAGAAGTAACCGCATTGTTGGGTAAGCGAAAAAAATGAATCGTAGGAGCCGTTGGATTCATTGAGGTCTGCGTTATTTTTCCAAATGCGGTAGCGTTATCTGGTATGCCATTCCCTCGTCCTAGAAAAACTGATTCCGAAGAGGAACTCTACGCCTATGCAATTGGCGCTTTGGGACGCCGCATGCGATCCGTCGCGGAATTGAAGCGCTTGCTGCGCCCGCGAGTCGAAGCGGAAACTGAGTACGGTCGGACTCTGGTAGAACTCGTGATTCGCAAGCTCAAGGATCAGGGATATCTCAACGATGCCAGGTATGCCGCGGCGTACTCTTCTTTCCGCCGTGACAATGAAAAATTTGGCCGCAGGCGCGTCGTTACTGATCTCAAGATAAAAGGCGTGCATGGCGAAGTCATCGAGAAGGCTGTCGCTTCCGTCTATGACGAAGTCAGCGACGAAAAGCAGGCTCGCGATTATCTACGACGGAAGCGTCTGGTGAAGCCAGAGAATCAAAAACAGGCCGCCCGTATTTTCCGGCATCTCATGCGGGCGGGATTCGCGTCAAAAACAATTTTCATAATCCTGAAGAAGTGGAACGTGGACGATGAGACGTTAACAGGGTTGGAAGAGGAAACGTCGATCTGAGGGGACCTAGAGAGCGGTGTCAGTCCGAGTTAATGAATAAAATCAAAACTTGTCATTCCGAGCGCCGAGCGAGGAACCTGCATTTCTTCGGACAACATTTGTCATCGTCAGGCGTCTATACCCGAATTTGCATTGCGCAAATTCGTTGTCATCCCGAGGGGATTTATCCCCGAGGAATCTGCTTTCCTGCTTCTCGCCGAGGTCACGCGGCCCCAAACCCGAATGCTAGAATGAAGCCTCACGCATCATGCTGACCGGGTCAGAAATACGGCGCAAATTCCTGGACTACTTCGCCCAGCACGGGCATAAAGATGTCCATTCGTCGTCGCTTGTCCCCGCCAACGATCCAACGCTCCTCTTCACCAACGCGGGGATGAATCAGTTCAAGGACGTCTTTCTTGGCCTCGAAAAGCGCGATTACAACCGCGCAACAACTTCGCAAAAGTGCGTTCGGGCGGGCGGAAAACACAACGATCTCGAAAACGTCGGATTCACCAATCGGCACCACACATTCTTTGAGATGCTGGGGAATTTCAGCTTTGGCGATTACTTCAAAAAAGACGCAATCGCTTATGCATGGGAATTGATCACGTCGGAGAAATGGTTTGGGATTCCGAAAAACAAACTCTACGTCACGATCTTTAACGGCGAAGGCGGATTGCAGCGCGATGTCGAGGCCTACGATCTGTGGCTCGCGCAGGGTGTTTCGAAAGAGCGCATCTTCGAATCCGGGTTGAAAGACAACTTCTGGCAGATGGGCGATACAGGCCCCTGCGGCCCGTCAAGCGAGATTCACTATGATATGGGCCCGGCAGGGTCCGATGCCGGACACACCGATTGCAAGTTTCCATGTGATTGCGGACGTTACGTCGAGATTTGGAATCTCGTCTTCATGCAGTTCGACCGCGATGTGATGGGGAAGCTGAATCCTCTGCCTAAACCGTCCATTGATACGGGCATGGGGTTGGAACGGTTGGCGGCAGTACTGCAAGGAGTGATTTCGAATTACGACACCGACTTGTTCGTGCCGTTAATTAAGCGAGCAGCAGAACTGACCGGAACCTCGACAAATAATGGAGAGACGGGCGTCCCCGCCCGTCCGGTCGAGCAAAGCTCGACGGCTTCTGATTTGCAAAAATCTAGCGGAGCTCAGCTCCGCCGGATGGGAGAGGGCGCCCGTCCCCACACAATCCCGGTTCATCACTCCGCCGCATCACTGCGAGTGATTGCCGATCATTCTCGCGCCGCGACTTTTCTCATTTCGGACGGAGTGCTCCCTTCGAACGAAGGCCGGGGATATGTGCTACGGAAGATTATTCGCAGAGCGATCACGCATGGAAGGCTCCTAGGCCAAACGAAACCATTTCTAAACAAGATGGTCTTCGCGGTGCGCGATCTGATGCAGGGTGCATACCCGGAGCTAAGTGCTAGCGCCAATCAGGTATCTGAAGTTGTGCACTCTGAGGAGAGGAGTTTCGCACGCACCTTGACGCCAGGACTAAAGATGCTCGACGAGGCGATCGAAGGAATACGTGGGAGATCCGCAGTTTCTCGTCCGCCAAATTTAGAACGGCTGCATGGTCATCTTCGGACCGTATCCGCATTGGCAAGGCAAGCGGCACAACAAGCGAGTGGAAGCCCGGTGCTGCTGTTGGGAAGAAGAGTTCTTCAAGGTTTCCAGCACCAGATGGCAGGGATCGGCGACTATGTATTTGCTGAAGCCGAACAGCTTATTAACCAGCCACAGGAATCGATGCAACGCATGGCAAAGACCCTTCAAACTGTTAACGACGATTTTCGCCGAGTATTTGACGCCCCCACGAAGCAGCCATCGAGTCAGTTTGAAGAAGCGTTCGATAGTCTCAGCGCCGAATGGGGCGCGGCGGCTGACGCCGCTGGAATTGACCAGTTTCCGGGTAAAGAAGCGTTCAAACTTTACGATACGTTTGGAGTACCGCCAGACTTCGTCGAAGACGCGACGCGCGACCAAGGACTAATATTCGATTGGTTAGGTTTCGACCGTGCCATGGCCGAGCAGCGCGACCGTGCTCGCGCTTCATGGAAAGGCGCTGCCAAACAAGCCGCCAATCCCGCGTATCAACAGCTTCCGAAATCTGAATTCGTCGGATATCACGACGTCCGCGCCAATAGCTGCGAGGTCCTTGCCATCATCAAGAACGGTCAAGGCGCGCAGGAACTGAAATCCGGCGAGGAAGGCGAGGTCATTCTTGATCATACGCCTTTTTACGCCGAATCCGGCGGACAGGTCGGCGACCGCGGATGGCTTTACTCCGAGGATCACAACACGATCATTGCCGAGGTTAAAGGCTGCTATTACCCGGTGCAGGGCGTGCGGGCACATCAGGTTGTCATGAAATCCCCACCCAACGAAAACCGCGTTGGGTGGGCCACCCGCGCACTTCGAGTTGGCGACAAAGTGAACGCCGCGGTCAACACCGAGATCCGCCAGTCCACCATGCGCAACCACACGGCTACGCATCTTTTGCAAGCAGGGCTCCGCGAAGTCCTCGGAAAGCACGTCAAGCAGGCCGGTTCGCTCGTCGCTCCCAATCATTTGCGCTTTGACTTCTCACATTTCACCAGCGTTGCCGATGAAGAACTCCAGGACATTGAAGACCTGATCAATAAAGAAGTCCTGCGCAACCAAAAGGTCGAAGTCATTCCCGATGTGCCGATTGACATTGCAATCAACGAATACAAGGCGATGGCGCTGTTCGGCGAAAAATATGGAGACCGGGTTCGCGTGATCAAGATTGGCGATTTCTCGACTGAACTCTGCGGCGGCACGCACACGGACGCCACGGGTGAGATCGGCTTAATCAAGGTTTTGAAAGAAGGAAGCGTGTCGTCGGGAATCCGCCGCATTGAAGCCGTCACCGGCGAGGGATCGCTACATCACTTCCAGCAAGATCACCAACTGGAAAACGTTGTGGCGAGCTTCGTTGGGCCTACCTCTTCGCAAAAAACGAGAACAGATGGGGCACCCTCCACTGGTGAAGCGCTTTCTTCTCCTGCCGAGGCACTCAGGCTCGAACTGGAAAAGAAAGATAGCGAGATCAAGCGGCTACAGCGCGAACTCGATCAGGCGCGGATGAAATCCGCATCATCCACCGTCGCTTTGGCCGGCGAACACGTGAAGGAAGTGCGGGGCGTCAAAGTCCTGGCCCATCGCGTGGACAATCTCGAGCGGCAGCAGATGCGCACTCTGGTGGACCAGCTCCGCGATAAACTTGGCTCGGGCGTGGTGATTCTGGGTTCGGCCACGAACGGGAACGTTGCTCTGATCGTGAGCGTTACCAAAGACCTCACCAGCAAGTTGCAGGCGGGGAAAATTATTGGACCGGTCGCAGAGAAAGTTGGGGGCAGAGGCGGAGGCCGTCCCGACATGGCAGAGGCCGGAGGCAAGAACCCGGAGGGCCTGGGCCTGGCGCTGAGCGAAAGTTATAAGGTCGTCGAGGCATTGCTCGGCAACTAAAGCAAATGCAGATTCCTCGGGACTGAGGTCCCTCGGAATGACAGTGTGTCTATTTTTTGATTGGAGTATCGGCTTCATCTCACTCCAAATGACATGTTTTTTTATATTTCGCAATGAGACTTTGCTTCTGATCTTTTACGAATGAACGTATCCGATTCGTCGAGCATGAGCGGTTGCGGGATATTTACGAACTCCGAACCGGCGCTGGCGGTACGACGACCTCAACCAGTCCGGTCGCCACGTCATAGACAAGGCCGGAGAGGAGCCACCCGTCCGGCAATGCGGGAATCGCCCGAAGCGAAGCAACGTCCACGGCAACCGCCGCGCGAGGATCGCTGACCGCTTTTTTCTTGAGATCCCCTTCCTGTATTTGAAAATAGTGCGCCAGCAAGGCGGGGTCGCCGGCAAGGCGAGCCATTCCGCAATCGGTGTGCTGAAGGACGATGAGGTGAAACTCCCCGCCGCCTCCAGGAATTTCTCCGGCAAGCTCACCGATTCGCCCGAGCAGGCCCAACTGCTCCAACAGTCCCGGGGTGATTCGGCCGCCGATGTTACGCAGCACGACGGCCTCGCCCGGTTTAATTCCAAGTACATAAGCCGGATCCGCACGCATATCGGCGCAACCGATGATGACCGCCTTTACATTCGGCATCGCCCGCGGAAGCGAGGGCATCAGTGCGCCCGCAGCCGACTGCTGAGCAGCAAAGTCTTTGTTACGTTCCAGCATGGAGTCGAGGGTGTTCATGTTGCTTCTCCTTGAAAGATGTTGGGCGTTGGGTGGGGCAGCGAACAAAAGCTTCCGGACGAGGAGTCGCGTCAGTGCGCCACGCTTTAGGCTGCAAGTCGTCTCGCAACGACCCGGTCCACAGAAATATAGTGGCGATTTATCTCCAACAAGGCCCGACTTTCACTCTACACCAATCGGCGTTCTTCTTGTTCCCGAGCTGTACTCCCTGGTGAAATTCTGGTTGGCGGATCTGGGCGTTGGACAAAACGCAAACGCTGCCACTCCTATTTTCTGCCTCGCTTGTTGTTGCTTGTGCGGCCGCAGTAAACGGGAGAAAGAACAACACCGAACACGACAGAACAGTCAAGGCAAGCTTTAGCGCTTTCATAGTTGCAATCTACGCGCAAAATCGCCGGGTTTGGAGATGGCTTTTGTTAATAGGCACCGGCGCAAGGCGAGAATTGCGCCTGCTACTGCTACGCATCCATATTCCAGCGTCATGATCCAACCAGGAAGAGACCCCCACGGATGGCCAAGTGTGCGCAAGTGCCATTGAATGTAAACGGCGATAATGCTAACTGTCCAGACCGCGACCGGCAGCGTAGAGGACGACGTGAGAAATGGCAGCAGCCAGAGAAGATACCAGGGGAATACGACGGGTGCGCACAAAAGAGTCGCTGCCATTGGCCAAACAAATTCAAAACCTGGAACCACAGGGGACACAGAGTTACACAGAGAAAACGCCGTGGCATCTTCTCCGTGAAATTCTGAGCCCTCTGCGGTAGAGGTTTTTCCCGGAAACCGTTCGAGCGCTGCGCTTCTCATTCTCACCCCGGTTGCAGTCACTAATCCGACGAGCAGTGCCAGCCCAGCCAGCAACTGCGGCGGCGCCACATGAGCAAGCGCCGCGAACACAGGACCATTAAAGCGAAAACTCTGCACATACGTGCCTAACGAGCCGAATGGGATGCGGCCGTGATTGAGAAAAGGAACATAAAGGAGTGCGACCCCGGCAGCGGCGAGGGCAGCGTCACGAATGCGAACCCGCTTCCAGTAGAGAGGCAGCAATACAATCGGCAGGAATTTAACCGCAACCGCCAGTCCAAACGCTACGGCCGCAACCGCCCGCCAACGGCGCGCGAGGGCGGCGACGGATATCACCAACAGCAGCGCGCCGACGATATCAATGTGACCGCTCCCCGCCACCTCAATGGCCAACAACGGGTTCCAGGCGTACGCCAGAACCAGGTACGCGGGCTGCCGGCTACGACGCAACACATCGAGTAACACGAGGGCAATTCCGAGGTCGCAAACTACGAACGCTACTTTGAAAGCGAAGACAGATTCGTGAATGGCGGTTACGGCGCGGAAGAATAGCTGCGCTCCCGGTGGATATGGGCTCGGCAAATCCGGATTGTTCAAGTTACGGGTTTCGGGGGTATGAAGGCTCTCAACGGCGGGATCGCTGGGAATGACAAGATAGGGATTGTGTCCGAGCCTCTGAAGGCGGCCATCCCAAACATAGCGATGAACATCGTCGTCAGGTCCCGGTGGCAGCCGAAGGAATTCAACGTGCCACACCGCAGCCAGGATAAGTCCAATGACGACAACGCGCCGGGGGAATCTTCGTGTGGCGCGGGCGCGCCCGCGAAAAAACTCGCGGACCGCTAACAAATACACGACGCCCGCAAGCGTCAAGGAGGCCATGAAGTATGGTCCGCCTCGATCACCGAAGTTGCGGGAGCAGATAGTTAGCGCCACCAGCAAGATGACGCCGAGTATGTACACTCTCCACTCGGGATTGATCTTCAAGATTTTCTCGTGCCCGTCACGTAATTTTGCGGCCACAAGCTCCCATTGTCTAACAGGCTGCGGAAAAATTCGCGCGCAAGGAACTTAAAGGGGTGCGGCTTAAAGCCGCGCCGTATATCGGCAAGAAACCGACTAACGGCAGGGCTGCAAGCCGTGCCTTTCAAAGCCAGGTATCATTCCGGCTTCTTCAGCAGCCTGTTCAGCCACGCAGCCGTGCGTGGCGCCCTTGCCGGATACTGGCGCAACTCCTCTGCCAACCGGGTCAGGTCGTCAGCCACGTCAATATCGTAAAAAGGAGCTGTGAAATCTACGGAAAGCTCAAGCGCCCGCGCGCGCGACAGAAGTCTCTCCAGCGCGCTGCTGGTGCCCATTCCGTCGCCCGCGAAAAGCGTGGGATGAGAAGCTTTTGCCCCGACGAGGTAGTAGCCTCCGTCGTGCGTCGGTCCGACGACTACGTCATGTGCAGCCAGAGTTTCGAACGCGTCTTCGAGAACAGAACGTGGCAGGTGAGGGCTGTCGCTGTTGAAGGCAATCACGCGCCGTTGATCGCCTTCCGCGAAGTGCGCAAATACCGAAGTGAGGCCTGCCGCAAGACCTTCACCATTCTGCGCAACTACGCGCACTGGATTGTCTGATAAATGCCTGCCTGGTAACCGCTGGCCGGCCAACTGCGCGAGTTCGTTTACATCCGACTCCGGGCACATGATGGCAACTTCCACATCGCCCGATGGCAGTGACCCCGATGGCAATGATAATGACCGCGCCAGCGCCAGCGTGTCGTCCAGAAGACAACAATAGAAATCTGTGACGGCCGTCGGAGAAAGGCGAGAAAGGCTGGGAGCCAGGCGGGTCTTGACCGCACCTGGCCTCGGCGCTTTCGCCATGATGACCAGAGTGCATTCAGTTTTGGGCGAACGCTGTGTGGTCTGGCTAGAGGATTCCATAGCGCATCAATTTCTGCCTTCTCTCTTGGCAGGGACCACCTAGAAAAAACCTTATAGGCCAATTTTCTCATTTTAGACAGAAGGCGCGCGCGAGAACTGGCGGGATTCTCCTGTCCTTCAATAGTTTAGGAGATGAGACAGGATTGCTCCGTTTCTGAGCTGCAATAGATTGACCTCATCCGATGCCAGGCCGCAAAGTGCCTCCAGCAGAATTCAATTTGGAGGCATTCGAGATGAACTGTTCAAGTCTTATCCGGCTTCAGCCGTTGAAATTCCTGTCCGCAAACCGCCTACAGGAAAGTATCGTTTCCGGACCAGAAAGGGCAATCCTCCTCAGGTTCGCCGAAGTCACGCCGCGATGGATTAACTCCGACCATCTCACAATTCTAGGATTCCTCTCGCAGTGTCTGGCTGGTGTGTGTTATGGCGTGTCCCGCTGGCATCATGGCGCGTTGCTGCTGGGGATATTCTTCATCGCCCTGAACTGGCTTGGCGACAGCCTGGATGGAACGCTCGCCCGCTTTCGCAAGCTGGAACGTCCGCGATATGGATTCTACGTTGACCACATAACAGACACATTCGCAGCGCTTTTCCTGGTGGGCGGACTTGCGCTGTCGGGATTTGTGCATCCCGCGATTGCATTTGGAATGCTGACGGCGTTCCTGATGCTGTCAATCGAAGCTTACCTGTCAACTTATACATTGGGCAGGTTCAAGCTTTCTTACTGGAAGCTCGGCCCCACCGAGATCCGGATTCTGCTCGCCGCAGGAAGTTTTGCGCTGCTCAGTCACCCCGTTATCAGGCTATTTGGCAGGCAATTTCGCTTGTTCGATATCGGAGGTTCAGTCGCAATCCTGGGAATGATGATCATGCTGATTGCCTCGGCGGTGTCGCATACCGCGGAGCTCTACCGGGAAGAGAGAATCGCATGAAGAGGAGCGTGTCGCGACGATCCTTGTGGAGCCGAACCGCGAAGTTCGCTTTCGTTGGCGCTATGGGCATTCTGATCCAGCTCGGGACCCTGTATCTGCTTAATAGCTTTGCGTGGAACTATGTTGTTTCGACCGGAGCGGCTGTCGAGGCGGCGCTACTGCACAATTTCGTTTGGCATGAAAAGTTCACATGGAGTGATCGGAGATTGGCGAATGTGAACGGCTGGCCATTGAGAATGCTGCGCTTTCATCTGAGCAATGGCGCGATTTCGATGGTTGGAAATATTTTGCTCATGTGGGCCTTTGTTGGCGGTTTGGCGATTCCCGTCGTTTTCGCCAATTTGCTCAGCATTGCGATTTGCTGTCTTGCAAACTTCATAGCCGGCGACAGATGGGTGTTTGCGGAGATTTCGCATCACGAACGGGAGGGCACAGTATTTGTCCGATCTGCGATCAAAAGCAACGCCCGCTGAGCAAAGGGCGAATAGATAAGGGCTGCGGTTGCTGCCAAAGCGAGACCGACTCCGATCTGCGGCGTGAGCAAAAAAGGCGCGATGGCCCACGAGCAATCGAGAAGCAATACAGCGATGAAAAGACGGCTGAATTTCGCGGTCAAGCCAGGCAGGTCGAATGCAGTCGCGGAAATCAGGTATAAGCGGACCGGTATGCCGATGCTGGCGGAGATTATCAGCACCGCGATAATCCACCTCGAATAGGCAAATTGTTCAAGCAAATCCTGGATGCGGCCGAGACGCGCCAGCGCGGTGATGTAAAAGATCAGATACATGACCTGAAGCAGCAGGAACAATAAACGGACTCTGCCGCGGTTGGCGGCCGGCACTTCGTCGGCGGTGGTTAACAACGAGGCAGTTAACAACGATACAGCCGGTGCTTGCGGAACCGCGCGGACCAGCGGCTTGAGCGCATCCGGAAGGGGCGCTGGTTCAACGGTTACTTCTTCCGCATGTGCTCCCGCTACGAATTCAACCGGCGCAATGAAGCGGTATCCGCGGCGTGCCAGGGTTTCAATGAACCTTGGATTAGCGGCGGTGTCGCTTAATGCTTCCCGGAGCTTGTTGATCACGGTATTCAATCCATGATCGAAATCCACAAACGTGCCATTGGGCCAAAGTTTGGCGCGCAAATCTTCTCTTGTGACTACTTCGGAGGGCCGTTCGAGCAGCGAGACCAGCACGCGAAACGCCTGATCCGGCAGGCGCAGCTTGATTCCCGACTTACGCAGTTCTCCGGAAGCCAGATCCACTTCATAAGTTCCAAAGCGATAAATTTCGTTGGAGGTCGGGTGCAACATCGGGTCGGCATCATCTTATCGAGTTTTTTGAATTTGGGTGAAATATTGAGGAAGCCCGGTGCCCCAGGTTCGCACCGTTTTTCGGCGCTAACCTAGGATACGCGTACCTTCAAGCGAGGTCGGTGGGGATTGTTCGCTTTCATCGCCATGCATTGCGGGAAATCGGCATTGTCGAGAATCGAGTCGGGATGGACGGCAGGAGATCGGGATACCCAAATATCATGCGGCCAGGCCCGATTGTTCCTCGGCCCATGTTAGCGGCCAAAGAACTGCCGCGAACCTGCGGCACCAAGGTTTTCGGGTCAAAGGCCGCGTACCTCGAGTGTCCGCGCCACACAAGCACGGATCGCTAGTGGCTGTGCTGGTGTTGCTCGTCGCCTACCGGGATCACGCATCCATGAGCCACTTCGCAGACTTCATGTTCAAACTGAATGGTGGTGTGGTCAATGCGAAACTCCTGGTGCAGGCATTCTTTAACATCCTTCAAAATGCGCTCGCTGACGGACGGCGGAATGTCCGCGATTGAGATGTGGCAAGAGAGGGCGCGGGTCTCCGAGCCAATATTCCAGACATGCAAATCGTGAACATCGTGGACTCCATCCACGGCGCGCATGGCGGCTTCTACCAGTTCGAGCTTCATTCCACGCGGCGTTCCTTCGAGGAGAATGTTCAATGTTTCGCGGACAATTCCAAATCCTGACCAAAGGATCAACGCGCCGATTCCAACTGACAGCGCCGAGTCAATCCATGACTGCCCGGTCACCAGAATCGCCCATCCGCCTGCGATGACGGCGGCGGTGGAAAGCGTATCTCCAATTTCGTGAACCAGGGCGCTGCGGATATTCACGTCGCGATCCGAACGCCAGAGCATCAGCGCGATGGCGCCGTTCATTACCACTCCCGCCCCGGCCACGGCCATCATGGTTCCTGCATGAACCGGCTCCGGATGCTGCAAGCGGCGAAAAGCTTCGTAGAAAATCAGAAAGGATACTGCCATCAAAGACGCGGCATTCACCAACGCAACCAGCACTCCGGCGCGATGGTACCCATAAGTTTTGGTCGCGCTTGGAGGCCGCGATTGCAGGTAAACCGCTATCCAGGAGAGCAAGAGGGCGAGAAAATCGGACAGGTTATGTCCAGCTTCGGAAAGAAGGGCCAGCGAATGGGCGCGAATTCCGGAGACGACCAGAAGGACGATGTATGCCAGAGTGACGCCCAGCGAGATCTGGAGGATTCGCGACGTGGAATGCTGCCCGTGGCTGGCGTGAACATGCATTGTATTTAGTTTACGGGGACCGGCGGGGCGCTTCAAGGCAGGAGCTTGATGCGCAGGTTTGGCTGCCTTTCGCGCCCGTTGTAAACTACCGGTTATGCGAAGAATACGCGTGTTGTCTGTTGCGCTGCTGCTGGTCAGTTTTTCGGCTGCGGTGTCGGCCCAAGGTCCGGCGAATGCGGAGGATATCCTGGCGAAAGCCAAATTCAGCGCTGTTGAACAGCATAAAAATATTCTCCTGGTGTTCGGCGCATCGTGGTGCGGATACTGCAAACGCTTCCAAGCCTTTCTGGATTCCCCAGAAATCGAGCCCATTATTGAAAAGAACTTCGTCGTCGCGCACGTCAGCGTGGAAGAAGAACTTGGGAAAAAGCCGTTTCTTAACAACCCCGGCGGAGCAGAAATGCTATCCAGATTCGGTGGTGATTCCCATGGAGGTATCCCGTTTATTGTTTTCCTTGATCCGAACGGTAAACTGATCGTCAACTCCAACCGCATTGCCGGAGACGGAACATCGAGGGCCAACAAGCGGAACACCAATATCGGGTACCCGACCGAACCGGAAGAGATTGATTGGTTCATGGTCATGCTCAAACAGGCTGCGCCAACACTCTCCGATTCCGACAGACGGACGGTCGAAGATTGGCTTCGGGAGGCTTCAAGGGATAGCAAGCAGAACACAAAGCGCGAGCCTACATCCCGCTGGCTTGGCTTGAAGTCCTACTCGAATCAGGCGCTTTGAATACGCGATTGCGTCCAGCTTGTTTCGCCGCGTAGAGTCCGGCGTCGGCGGCTTTAACCAGTTCATCCCGCGTGGTCCCGTTATCGGGATAGCTCGCGGCCCCCGCGCTTATGGTTACGGGGCGCGGCACGCCCGGGAACTGCCACTCTTCGACCATTCCCCGCAGCTTGTCAGCGACCATCAGTGCATGCTCCGGGTTGGTTTGTGAGAGCAGGATGGCGAACTCTTCTCCGCCATAGCGGCAGACCACATCAATTTTTCTCAACTGCTGGTGGAAAATCGAGGAAACCTGCCGCAAAACTTCATCGCCGATGAGATGGCCGAATTCGTCATTCAGTCGCTTGAAATGGTCAATATCAACCATAATAACGGCCATGCCGGCCCCAAAACGCCGGGCGCGTTCAAGCTCTTCCGCCATGCGAAGTTCAAAGAAGCGCCGGTTAAAAATACCCGTAAGACCGTCCAGATAAGCGAGCTGCTTCATTCGCTCGACGTAGTGAGCGTTCTGGATGGCGGTTGCGCAAATGTCGGCGACCGATTCCAGAGGTTGAGTATCCTGAATGTTGAACGCGCCAATTTCGGAACTATCGAGAACCAGAACGCCTAATGTTTGCCCAAAGGAAACCAGCGGAATACACATTCTTGAAGCGGTTTCCAGATAAAAACCAACTGAACCCGGAATGTTACTGACGTCATTCTCGATCAGGGTCTTGGCGGACGCCAGGGTCCTTCCCCAAAAACCTTCGGCCGCCAATAACCGGCCATCCTGCGGGATGCACGGGGTCAAATTGCCGTGGTGGGCTCGCACCACCATATCGTCTTCATCCTTGAGCAATACCGAAACGTGAGAGACGTGAAAAGCCTTCTGCACTAAAATGCAGACTTTGGAAAGCAGTTCTTTCAGATCCAGAACGGCGGTGGTTTGTTGAGCAATCGCGTTTATGGCTTCGAGCTGAAGAGCCCGGCGCCGTTCGAGAGAATACAGGCGGGCATTTTGCAACGCCATGGAGGCTTGGGTGGAAAACAGCAGCAACAAATCAATGGTTTCGGAATCAAAGTGATCGAGGTTCTCGCTCTGGCAGTCGAGCACTCCGACGACTTCGCCCCGCGCGAGAAGCGGCACCGCGAGTTGCGATTTTGAGCTCCGGGCCGACATTCGGTACCGGCTGTCGCGAGCCACGTCGGGCACGTAAACCGGCTGGCGCTGTTCCGCCGCAGCGCCGGTGATGCCATCCCCAATCCGCACCCTTACGGCCTCGCTGCCCGGATCCCATCCAATTTGAGATCGCAGATACAATTCCTGCGTATCTTTATCGAACAATAAAATTGCCACATTCTGTAAGTGGAAGTATTCGCGGGCAATAGCCAGGACTTGGCTCAGCACTTCATCCAAATCAAAGGTGGATAGTACCGCCTGGCTGGCATCGTAAAGGATGGCGATCTTCTGCATATTTCCAGCCCGATTTTATCTTGGATGGCCCGGTTACCCATGTTCCGAAAGTAACCTCATCACGTAATCCCGGCGCTCAAGTCAATGAGATGGAAGCAGTCTGAACGTTGCGTCCCGACCCTCCGCTATCCCGATGAAGCAAGCGGGTTTATGCCCTGTTAACATGCCAGAGATGTTGGAACTTTCTACTTCCGTGCAGTACATCAAGGGAGTAGGTCCGCGAATCGCCGATGTCCTGGCCGCGAAGGATATTCATACCGTGGATGACTTGCTCCACTATCTACCCTTTCGCTACGAAGACCGGGTAAACCCTCGCGGAATCGCAGAGCTGAGAGCCGGAGAGATGGCAACGGTGATCGCGGAAGTCAGGACTTCAGGGCTTTTTCGCACCCGCCGCATGCCGATTTTTCAAATGACCGCCGGACAGGGGCGAACCAGGCTGAAATGTATCTGGTTCAACGCGAGATACCTGGAAGGCAAATTCAAGCCGGGGCAGTTGGTCGCCCTGTACGGCAAGGTCGAGGAAGATGTGCGCGGCGGAGAGCTGCAACTCATTCAGCCGCAGTTCGAAATAATTGCCGAGGAGCGCGCGGAGGATCATAACAGCGACGGGGCTTCGGCTGAAGAGAAAGTCGCCGGCTCGCTTGAAATAGGACGCATTGTGCCGATCTACGAATCGGCGGGTCAGGGTAAACTCACCCCGCGCTGGTTTCGACGAATAATTCATGCGGCTCTTGAAGATCTGGCGCCTGAACTGCCCGACCCAATCCCGGAGCGGGTCCGCCGAAGCATGAAACTGATAAGCCGGCGCAAAGCTCTTTGGGAAGTGCATTGGCCAGATCCCGGCGAAAGCTTTCACGATTTGCAATCGTGGCGCACTCCCGCGCACGTTCGGCTCATTTTCGAGGAGTTGTTTTTTCTCGAACTTGGGCTTGAGATGAAACGAAGGCAACAGAGGGCGCAGACAGGAATCACATTTCAGCTCGACGAGCGGGTGCGCCAGGCGATCAAGAAGATATTGCCGTTTCATCCCACAGCCGCGCAGAAGCTTGTTTTGAAGGAAATCGCCACGGCGATGGCCGCTCCTTTTCCCATGCGCCGGCTTTTGCAGGGCGACGTCGGTTCAGGAAAAACCATTGTTGCTTTTGAAGCAGCAATTATCGCTATGGAAAACGGCTACCAGGTTGCGCTGATGGCGCCGACCGAAATCCTGGCGCAGCAGCATTGGTTTTCCGCGCGAAGTATTCTTGAACCGGCCGGCTATCGTGTGGTCCTGCTTACCGGGTCCCTGGAAGAAGACCGCAAGCGCGATGTGCGCCGCCACATTGCTCAGGGGGATGCTCAGCTGGTAATTGGCACGCATGCACTGATTGAACAAAAGGTGGAATTCGCAAAACTTGGCCTGGTGATTGTGGACGAACAGCACCGTTTTGGAGTGATTCAACGTTTCAGGTTAATGAAAAAGAGTGGGGACGATCATCCGCCAGCCAGCCCCAAAGAACATAGTGAAAAGCTGTCTCCGCCCGAACCCGACGTTCTGGTGATGACTGCGACTCCCATTCCGCGCACGCTGGCGCTGACCCTGTATGGGGACCTGGACGTGAGCGCGCTTGATGAGATGCCGCCGGGGCGAACCCCGATTGTTACCAGACGCGTATCGGATGAAAGGTCAGCGGAAGTTTGGGAGTTTGTCCGCAAACAGGTTGCTGCCAGGCACCAGGCGTATGTCGTCTATCCCGTGATTGAAGAGGGAGGAGAGAACGAACTCAAAGCTGCCATCAAGATGTACAAAGAATTGAGCGGTCGCGTCTTTCCCGAACTGCGCGTGGGCTTATTGCACGGACGTTTGGACTCTGAGTTAAAAGAACAGGTGATGCGGCTTTTTCAAAGGGGCGGCCTGGATATTCTCGTGGCCACGACCGTGATTGAAGTTGGCGTGGACGTTGCCAATGCCACCGTGATGGTGATTGAACACGCCGAGCGCTTCGGCCTGGCGCAACTTCATCAACTGCGGGGGCGGATCGGCCGCGGCGCCGCCAAGTCGTATTGCATTCTCATGACGGGCGGAAAAGTGTCCGAAGACGGCGAGCGAAGATTGGATGCGTTAGTCCGAACTACAGACGGTTTTCAATTGGCGGAACTCGACCTCGAACTTCGTGGACCGGGCGAATTTTTTGGGACCCGGCAGGCCGGCATGCCGAGCTTCCAGTTGGCGAATTTGACACGGGACCGCGACCTGCTTGAGGCTGCCAGGCGGGAAGCCGCGTGTGTGCTGAACGACGCGGGTATATCATCGGATGAAATTAAACGCGCCCAGCAGTACATGCGATCCCGATGGCAAAAGAGTTACGGGCTTGTCGAAGTAGGTTAGATATCTGCGATCCTCTTAGCCGATCGCATTACATCAACTCCTGGATGCGATTACGCGGTGGTTACTATGGTTGATTGCCCATGAATTTGGGGACGCATATAATTTGATCACTTCTGCCCGACACTAGAGGTTTTATCCCCCATGTCCAAGGCCACCGGTGCCGAGCTTAGCCGTCAATCTCAAGAACTCACGATTTTCCATGATGTTGCCAAAGCTTTAACCTCATCGCTTGACCTTGATTCAATCCTGCAAACCATCATGGACAAAATGGCGGAGTACTTCCGTCCGGAGACATGGTCTCTGCTGATGCTCGATCACGAGAGAAACGAACTGTACTTCGCCATCGCCGTAGGGGCGGCTTCGGATTCTTTGACTAATTTGCGCCTTAAAGTGGGCGAAGGTATCGCCGGCTATGTGGCAAAGCACGGAGAAAGGTTGATCGTACCGGATGTTGCTTCAGATCCTCGCTTCTCCAAGCGGGTTGACGAGATGACGAAGTGGGAAACGCGCTCTGTCATTTGCGTACCGGTGCGCTCGAAGTTGCGCGTGCTGGGAGTGATTCAACTGGTGAACGTTGATATGCGGCATTTCGGCGAGCAGGAATTGTTTTTTCTGCAAGCGCTTTGCGACTATGCCGCCATCGCGATCGAAAACGCCCGCTCGGTCGAAAAAATTCAAGAACTCACCATCACCGACGATTGCACCGGCCTCTATAACGCCCGGCATTTGTACAAAACATTGGAGACCGAGGTTTACCGTTCCTCGCGTTTTGGCTACGAGTTTACTGTTGTCTTCATTGATCTGGATCATTTCAAGCAGGTCAACGACACTCACGGACATCTGATCGGAAGCAAGCTGCTGGCTGAGATCGGCTATATCATCAAGGCGCAGCTCCGTTTGATTGATTACGCCTTCCGTTACGGAGGCGACGAATTTGTGGTTCTTCTTCCGCAGACCGGCAAAGACTCTGCATTAGTGGTGGCGCGACGGTTGCGGGATAGCCTGCGCACCAGCATGTTCTGTAAGGAAGAAGGCTTGAACTTGAACGTTCGAGCTTCGATGGGCGTGGCGACCTACCCGCACGACGCCAAAACTCCGCATGACGTCATCCGACAGGCCGACGAGATGATGTATCTGGTGAAGAACAGTACTCGAGACAACATTGGAATCGCCCAGCGCGGGGTGATGCAATAGCTCTATCGGCAGCTTTTTCAAGACTCCATTAAATTTTCTGAATTCTCTGGACATCGTGCACGCCGGGAATCTTGCGGACGCCGTTGATAATGTTTTCCAGATGCTTCAGGTCCGCGATATCCAGAACTACATCCACGTTGGCCTGACCGTTGGAGGTGCGCGCTTCAATGTTGCGGATGTTTGTCTTGGTGTCGCTGATGACGGAAGTGATCTGCTTTAACATCCCGAAGCGGTCGTCGCAGAAAACGGTGAGCTTTACCTGATAGGAACTCGGCGTTTCTTCATCACCTGCCCACTCCACATCAATCTTGCGTTCAGGCTCGTACATTAAATTCATGACGTTGGAGCAATTCACGGAGTGGACGGCCACGCCTTTGCCGCGAGTCACATATCCCACGACCGATTCCCCCCGGATGGGGTTGCAGCAACGGGCACGGTAAACCAGCAGATCGCCCTGCCCTTTTACGCGAATCGCGTTGTTGTTGTCGCCCCCAAATACCCGCCGGACGGCGCTGGCAAAGCCGCCGGGCTTCCCCAAGTCCGGAGAGCTTTGCGGTTCGGTCGCCGCTGGAGTCAACCGTGCGAGAACCTGGCGGGCGGAATATTTTCCATAACCGATGCCGGCCATCAGATCGTCCACTTGCCCAAGGCCGTAGTCGGAGGCGATTTTTCTCAATACCTCGTCCTTGATCTCTTTGAAGGCGACGTGATATTTGCGGGCTTCTTTTTCGATCAGCTTGCGCCCGATTTCGATGGCGCGCTCCCGCTGATGGAGATTGAGCCAGTGCTTGATCTTGTTGCGGGCGCGCGAGGATTTAACGACTGACAGCCAGTCGCGGCTCGGATTATGTCCGGCCTGGGTCATAATCTCGACAATGTCGCCGCTGCGCAGCCGATGGCGCAACGGGACCATGCGGCCATTAATTTTCGCGCCCACGCAGGCGTGCCCTACTTCGGTGTGAACGGAATAGGCGAAATCAATCGGAGTGGCATCACGCGGCAGCACCACGACTTTCCCTTTGGGTGTGAAGGTATAAACCTCCTCCGGGTAAAGGTCTATTTTTAAAGTGGACAGAAATTCATTGGGATCGGAGACATCCCTCTGCCATTCCACAACCTGGCGTAGCCAAGCCAGGCGCTGCTCGTCCTTTGCCGAGACCGCGCCGTCCTTGTACTTCCAGTGGGCGGCGATTCCTTCCTCCGCGATACGGTGCATTTCCTCGGTGCGTATCTGCACCTCGAAAGATGTGCCATCCTCGGTGATGACCGAAGTGTGCAGGGACTGGTAGAAATTCGGCCGGGGCATGGCAATAAAATCCTTGATGCGCCCAGGCACGGGACGCCAGACGTTGTGCACGATGCCGAGCACGCCGTAACAATCCTGTAACGACTGCGTGATCACTCGCATGGCATAGAGGTCGTAAACCTGCTCGACGCCAATATGCTGGCGCTGAAGTTTTTTGTGAATGCTGTATACGCGCTTAATGCGGCTTTCCACCCGCGCAGTAATTCCGGCTTCTTTGAGCTTGTCTTGCAGAAACTGCTGCACCCGCGCGAGAAACCTTTCGCCTTCTTTCCGCTTCGCCTCCACCGACTCCGATACTTGGTCATAGGAAATCGGATCAAGATAGCGGAAGCCCAAATCTTCAAGTTCGCCGCGGATTTTCCCCATACCCAGGCGGTGCGCGATGGGAGCATAGATGTCAAGGGTTTCCTTCGATATCTTTGACTGGCGTTCCGGCGGCAAATGTTCGAGCGTCCGCATGTTGTGCAGGCGATCCGCGAGTTTGATCAGGACCACCCGAATGTCATCCACCATCGCCAGCATCATCTTGCGCAGGTTCTCGGCCTGCTGCTCTTCGTGAGTGGCGAAATCAATCTTGCTGATTTTGGTAACACCTTCGACGATGTGCGCGACCTGCTCTCCGAATTCCTTGCGAATGTCAACGATGGTGACGGACGTGTCCTCGACTGAATCATGCAGCAGGCCTGCCGCGATGGCGACCGGATCCATCTTCATTTCCGCCAGTACCAGCGCGACTTCAAGCGGATGAGCCAGGTACGGTTCGCCCGACGCCCGTGTTTGTCCCGCGTGGTGCGTCTGGGAAAATTCGTAGGCTCTGCGGATCAATTCCAGATCATCGCCGGGACGGTTATCCCGCATGGTTCGCAGCAGGTCGCGGAATTTGGTGACGGTCAGGACATTGGTCGCGAACTGTTGGCGAAGAGTTCCCATTTTGTCGCTAGGCATGCGGCGATGGGAGGGAGATGAAAGCCTTATCCCGCAGCTTGTTTACTGGTTCTGATTATATCGAAAGCTTGCCGGATATCGCTGCCCCGGGCACTTTCATCTGTTACATTTGCGATGGAGATGTGATGACTTCTTTCCGCATTCTTATTAGCGGAGCTTCCGGATTTATTGGAACGGCGTTAGTTCCTTCGCTTGAGGCACGAGGCACTGCAATCACTCGCCTCGCACGTGGGAAAAGTTCAGCGGGGGCTCATATTGCGTGGGACCCATCGCAATCAGTAAACCCCGAAGTGGTCTCCGGCTTTGATGGCGTCATTCATCTGGCGGGGGAACCCATAGCCGGGGTTTGGACGAAAGAGAAAAGGAAGCGCATTTTCGAGAGCCGCGTGCATGGCACCGCGCATCTCTGCGACGCGCTGGCGCGGGCTTCGCGCCCTCCGCGTGTAATGATCTGTGCTTCGGCAATCGGTTATTACGGTGATCGCGGCGATGAAACATTGAGCGAAGGCAGCGCCTCCGGTGATGGATTTCTTCCTGAAGTTTGCCGTCAATGGGAGGCTGCTACGAAACCCGCATCGGATGCGGGTGTACGCACGGTACAGATAAGGACTGGGGTTGTACTGTCGGCCGACGGTGGCGCGCTGCAAAAAATGCTGCTGCCGTTCCGAATTGGATTAGGCGCGCTACTTGGCGATGGACGGCAATGGATGAGTTGGATCCACCTGGAAGACCTTGTAAGCGCGATTCTCTACATTCTCAATGATGACGCCCGGCAAGGGCCAGTGAACCTGGTTGCGCCCGCGCCGGTGAGAAATTCGGAATTCACGGAGACACTGGCCTCCGTGCTGTCCCGTTCCGCGATGTTTCGGATACCGGAGTTCGCGGTTCGACTCGCGTTTGGAGAGATGGGGAAAGAAGTGTTGCTGGCGAGTCAGCGTGTCAGTCCCGACGCACTTCTCGCAAGCGGCTATAAATTCATATATCAAGATTTGGGAAGCGCGCTGGCGAACATCCTGGAGATTCCATCGAATTGAGGGTAGGACCCCACCTGAGTTGGGCCGTGTGGATAGCAAAACATTACTCGGCTCGACTGAAAGTCGGCTCTACACCCAGGTGCATCATGTTTGCCGAAGGAAGATGGACGGGCGAGGACGCCCGTCGCTCCATCGTTTTTCTTGGGCGCACTTTATGCACTCCTCGCCTTGCCGAACTCTTCCGCGCGTTCGCGCACGCTGAGAACGTGCTTCAGTACCAAAAGGCGGCTTCCCTCCTCCAGAATTGGAATCAGCTTGTCGAACTCTGGACCGGAGTGCGAGCCGGTAATCACAATTCTTATTGGATGAAATAATTCTTTGCCCTTGACTCCGGTTTCCGCCTTCACGTCATTGACGATTCTTTTGAACCGCTCCGCGGTTAACCGCTTCTCGGCGGCTGATTCATCCTCCAGAATCTTACACAGGAACCGGGCGAGCACGGCATCAGTATTTGGCCATGCGAGCACTTCGGCATTGCCGGGATCCGCAAGTGCCGCCTTTGGATCGTAGTTGAAGATTGGTGCGGTCCGCTCTGGGAGTTGATCCAGGCGGTCCACTGAAGGCACTAATAGTTGCGTGACACTCCCGAACCACTTCACTACCTCCGTAGGCCACGGGTGGCCGGTCGTCGCCGTGCCCTCGAACTTCTCAGTTCGCTCTTCCGACATCATGCGCGCGTAATAATCAAGCGCCAGGTTCTCGATTCGTTCTGGAGAGCTATGTTTAATGTAATGACGGTTCAGCCAGTACAGCTTCTCCATGTCGAACACCGCGGGAGAAGGAGTTACGCGCTCCAGAGAGAATTCCTTAATCAACTCTTCGATGCTGAAGAGTTCTCTCGTCCCGCCGCTTGGCGCCCAGCCGAGCAATGCCAAATAATTCACTAATGCCTCGGGGAGAACTCCCATCTCCCGAAAGTTGGCGATCGAGGTCGCGCCATGGCGCTTCGAAAGCCGCTCCCGGTCGGCTCCGAGAATTGTGGAAAGATGCGCGAATTCCGGCACCGGCCAGCCGAACGCCTCGTACAGCGCAACCTGTTTGGGAGTGTTCGAGAGATGGTCATCGCCGCGAATAACGTGGGTGATTTTCATCAGCGCATCGTCAATCACGACCACGTAGTTGTAAACCGGCATTCCGTTCGAGCGCAAAATGATCGGATCGCTGACTACTTCGTTTGAAAATTCGACATCGCCGTGAACAATGTCGTGGAAGCGGATGGGACGCTCCGGAATTCGCAATCGGACGGCGCACGCCTCGCCGCTTTCCCGTCTGCGTTTGGCGTCCTCCGGGGGAATCGTCCGGCACTTGCCCGAATAGATCGGCTGGCGATGTTCTGCTTGCGCAAGCTCGCGTTCCTTTTGAAGATCAGGCTCGGAGCAGAAACATAAGTATGCTTTGCCCTCCTCCAGCAGCCGCTCGGCATGTTCGCGGTAAAGTTGCACGCGATCGGATTGACGATAGGGACCGAACGGTCCGCCCAAATCCGGACCTTCATCCCAATCCAAGCCGAGCCATTTGAGGTCAGCGATCAGCTGATCTTCAAATCGCGCTTCGCTGCGTTCGATGTCTGTATCTTCAATGCGGAGGACCATCGTCCCACCGTGATGCCGGGCAAAGAGCCAGTTAAACAGCGCGGTGCGAGCGTTTCCAACATGCAGGCGCCCGGTTGGAGAAGGGGCGAAGCGTACTCGAACGTCAGGGGTGTTTGCCACGAATTGATGTTAACAGGAAGATTGTAGGAACCCGACTACATCGCCTTCAGGCCGGGCCTGGGACTAATCGAGTTTAAAAAAGACCAGGGATTCCCTCGTCCGCACCCAGGTTTACCATTTCGAGTCGCCGGAAAGCAGCTTCTCAGCCAGGGCGGCCCACTCGGCTTCGAGAGTGGGACGTTGAAATTGCCGGCCAGCACGCTGGTACCAATACTCGGCATTATCAACGGAGCCTTCTTTGCGGTGCAGATATGCGTGGACGGCCATCCCATCCGGAGTTTCGAGATCGTCAACTAAGGAGTGGGCGCGGGCCCAGTCGCCCTTTGCATCCCACCAGAGGGCAGCGAGCTGGGCTGGCGCATCGGGTGGCGCGTCTTCTGCTAGCGACGCTTTGAATGAGTTCAAATCCATCGTCTCGTGACGGTAGGCCGGGCGCCCGCCGCCTTTCGATTTCCGAGCTTAACCGGGCAAATCCTTGTGCATTTCATCCAGTAATTTCGCCAGCAGGGCGGCGCGGTCTGGACTGTCCAATTCCCGCTGCAATTCCTCGAGGGCGAGGGCAACGACGTGGTAATGATGAGCCCCCGCATACTTCGGGTCCGAGGTAATGTCGAGCCAGACTTTGTGCATCAGTTCGAGATCTTGAGAACGCATTCGCGGCGTGTGCGGCCCAAGCGGATACTCACGCACGTTGCCGTCCGGTTCGTGGACTTCGACAATCAGACGCGGCCTCGGTTCCGGCAGGCGTTCCCACGCATCTCCGGTGAGTTTTGCCTGTTCATCGCTGCTGAGTTTGTTCGACAATCCGCATACGATTCGGCTGGAATCCAATCGTTGCGCGGTGACCACGATCGCATCAAATACGTTGCCCGCGGGAACAACCAGTAGCGACACCGGCTTGCCTTCTTTTTCCGCCACCGAAACGGCCGCAGTGAAGAGTTCTTGCTCGTAGTGATCGAAAATCTCGTTGGCTTCATAAACCGTCCGGGCGCTGAAGGAGTGCTCACGGTGGTACAGGCGGGCGGTCATGACGACCAAATCCTGTTTTGTCGTATTGGTGCGGCGTAGCACCTCGCGCAGGTAATAGAGATTTCTGGGGTCCCGTACCGCAACCAGCACGTTTCCGGGACGCACTCCCAGTTCATTGCTGCCGAGTTCCTCATTTCCGTAGACGCGGAACTGCGCCAACCCTTCGGGCTTGCCCTTATTAGTTTTCGCGACCCGGTGCTCGGAATAGGCAAAGATCCCGAAGAAAACCCCACTGAATATAACGCCCGCGATGGTTGCCTCGGACTTGGTGCACAAATTAACAAGGGCGGTCGCAAACAGGACAATTGAAATGACGAAGAGACCGACGGGGATTTCTTTGCCGAAAAGCCTGATATTGCCCGGCACTCGCCACTCCCGGTTTCCGGGATTTTTATATCGCAGCACCACCACGGCCAGCGACATAAACGCAAAGCTCCAGATCACTCCGAACGCATAGAGTCCAGCGAGAATAAACACATTTCCACGCGTCAGAATGATCGTGAGTATCTGCATGAGCACGATCAGGTTCACGATGCGGTAGCTGGTTCCAAAGCGCGGATGAGGCTTTTGAAAGCCGGATGTCAGGACGCCGTCCTCTGCCATACGGCTCAACACTCCGTTGGCGCCGACGATGGAAGTATTCTGCGCTCCCGCCAGAATCAGCACCCCGACCAGCACTACGAAGGCCCGGAAACTCAGCCTCGCCCATGTGGGTCCGGCAAGAAACATTGAAATACCGCCGATGAGATTTGCGAAATAATCCGGCCTGATTTTGTCCGGGATGATCATCACCGCAAAGAACGAAACCAGAGAGGTGAAAAGCAGGCTGTAAATGAAAATGATCAGTCCGGTTTTTTCCAAGTTCTTGAGTTTGGGATGCTCGATCTCGCGATTCACCTGGGCGAGGGTTTCCTCGCCGCTCATGGCTAGTACCGAATGCCCGAAACCGACGAATGCGATGATCCATGTCAGGTGGCTCAGCCACGAGCCATAAAGCCACCCCATGGACTCTTTGGTGAGCGGTACCACGCCGGCGTGCAGCGGGTTCGGAGGCACCTGGATCGGCGTCCTCAAAATCGTAATCGTGCACCACACGATCAATATGACAACCATGATGGTGGTGACGATCATGATCTGGAGGGCTTTTCCGCTGGATTCGTGAATGCCTTGAACGTTCTTCCACCAGAAGTAAGACGCTATGACGACGGCAAAGACGGCGGCAAATGTGTTCTCCGGGAAGTTCGCGAAGGGATGGTGCAAATAGCGGGCGATATCTTCCACGAAGCCGGCTAGATATTGTCCGGCCGAAACCGCGCTAATGGGCCCGGTCAGCACGTAGTCGAAAAGCAATGCGGAAACCGATATCTTCGCCAGGGTTCCGCCCATCGCTTCTTTCACTACCCGGTACACACCGCCGCGCACAAACATGCTACTCGATTCGATGTAGAGCGCACGCACGGCATAACTGAACAACATGACCGCGAGAATGAACCAGGGCGCGCTCTTCCCGATGACCTTCTCCGCGTCCCCGCCCGCGTAGTAAGCCGAGGACGCGAGATCTGCAAGCACAACGGCCGACGCGCGCCAAAAAGAAATGAAGGTCAGCATCACGGTGGTGGCGACAAACACCTTGACCGCCGGACGCATGTTTTGTACTGGGGTGGACACTTAGTTTTGCTTCGGAAGATACAAGCTTAAAAATCTAACATAAAGGGCACAATGGCGCTTCGATTCAAAATACTGGTCAGGACGATTAGCGGATGCCCGCATGGGGCTACACTCCCTTCGACTACGCTCAGGGCAGGCTCTGTCCGGCGCCGTTGAGCATACCTCAAAGGCCGCGGATAAGAGTGTCCGCACCACACGAGCAATTAATTTTGCCCAGTTCACGACTTCGGGGCGATGTAGGTCCGCGTGATGCGGTCGTGCCAGCACAATTGGTCTTCGTCGAGGAAACACCAGGCGTATCCGAGCCCGATGGAGAGGCCGGACAGCGTGGACGCGAGTACTCGCCAGCGTCGCATTTTTCGTGGAACTGAACTGCCATCAAAGTTGCTCAGCCGGAGCTTTGCCAGTTTCAATCCCGCAGTAGTTCCGCAATGAACCAGCAGCAGATATTGGTAAGCCGCCCACAGAATCGCCCCCGCAACGCCCAGGATCGAGGCGGCAGACCGAAACGAAGGAATCAAATCTGCCACTCGCCACGAGACATATCCGAAAAATGCCAACCCTGCACAGACGATAATTGCGTCGACCAGGGTTGCTGCAAATCGCCTTGCCATCCGGGCCGATTGGAGTGGCATTTCGAAACCCGGCCGCTTTTCTTCCGCTGGAACGTCCACAGGTTCGATCAGGATGCCCCCCAACGCGGGAACCGCGGGCACGAGTTCGGGAGCCTCCAGGATTCGCGGCCGATCAAAGACGGGTTCCGCGAGTTCTTCCGAGTAATTCGGCGCGCCCGCCGAAGATCGCGGGAACTCGATAATTCTGGAAGTGGGTTTCGACGGCGGACAATTCCTTGACTCCATCTCGGCAAGGGGATTCTCCGTCTTTTCTACGATGGCAGTGGCCGCACCGGGAGCGGGACCTACGTCGCCGCCGGGAGAGGGGCTGCGCCAGGCTTCCTGCGACTCGAACTTCAACTGTAACGAAGGGTATCGCGGTTCCCGGAGCCGCCTGCGCGCCTGATATTTGCTCAAACGGGCACTTACTTCACGCCGCCAGGTATCGTCTCTTTCCGATTGAGTGGCGGGCGTCTTGGAGAATTCGACAAAATCGTGTTGCTTCGACGGCGCTTCCTTGGAGCCTGCCGAGGAATCCCCAGCGAAGGGGACTGGCGCTTCATTGCTTAAACGTGGATTTTCTTGAGAACCGCCGTTTCGAGCCGACGATTCCGCTTCCACTACAAAGTGAGAAGGCTTGTCGGACACTCTATCTAAGTTGATTGCGGAATCGTTCTGGGTAGCATCATACCGAGAGTCGAGAAATTCTGGGTCGGTGGATCTGGAATCGAAAGATTCAGTATCTAGGTATTCGCGCGGAACTCTCTCGGAAACCGTCGGTGAGGCAGTTCTGGCCGGAGCGTGCTCATTTTCGGTGGGAGCCAGGGTAATTCGGTCGAGTTCAAATTTGGCTCTCATGAAGTATGTCTGCGACAAATAACACGTAGGGTCGGCATTTTTGCCATCAAGCCAGTGACATGCTAAGGTCACCGTTATTCCAGCTAGTGGATCCCTTGATTCGAAAAGCTTTTACACGAGCAATGAAATTCCGCTTACGATTGCTTATCACGGCGGCATTCGTTTGTCATCTGTTACTGCGTCCCCCGTTAGTTACCAGCCAGTTGCTTTCGTCTTCGGCGCAGCCCGTCCTCGCCCCGAAGGAACAGCCGCAAGCGTACGAAGATGTCACCTGGCGCGCCATCACCCAGGAATTAGTTGGTCCCGTCATCAAGCTTCACGGAAAAGCTCAAATTCACTACGGCACTTTCATTCTCAAGGCCAACGAAATGACTTACAACCGCGACACGGGGGAAGCCACCGTGGATGGCAACGTATTGCTTGACGGAGGCCCCAACGACGAACACATAAGCGCCAGTGGAGGGACCTACAACATCGAGTCGGAAAATGGCCACTTTGAAAACGTGCGGGGAACCATCGGCATGCGGCTGAAGGGTCAGCGGTTGATTCTCACGTCGCCGACTCCATTCGTTTTCAGCGGTAAGTCCGTGCGCAAGACGGGGCCCGATCACTACGTTGTGTACGACGGAACCATTACGACTTGTGAATTGCCGCGTCCGAAATGGCAGTTTTATGCGCATAAGGTCGTGGTGGAAGTCGGCGGAAACGCGAGCATCTATCGCAGCACATTTCGTATTGATGGAATTCCAATTCTATATTTGCCGTTTGCAACTCATCCCATTGAGCGCGCTCCGAGACACTCGGGTTTTCTCGTGCCCAATATTGGCAGGTCTTCTACCAAGGGCAATATTCTGGGAGAATCCGTCTTCTGGGCCATTGACCGGAGCATGGACGCAACGCTCGGAGCGGAATATTTCTCCAGGCGCGGATGGGCTCCCCAGGGCAACTTTCGCGCCCGTCCCAGTGACAACTCGTTTGTTGACCTAAGCTTCTTCAGCGTCCTGGACCGCGGGCTGAACGGCGTGGACCAGAGCGGTGCCGAAGTCCGGCTGGACGCGGAAGGTTCTTTTGCCCATAACTTCCGCGGCGTCGCCAACATTGATTATTTGAGCTCCTTTGTATTCCGGCTTGCATTTAATGATGTGTTTACTCAGGCGGTCAATTCAGAAGTGAAATCCCGGGCTTTTTTATCCAACGCAACCAGGGGATTTTTCTACAACGCTTCAGTGCAGCGTTATCAGAATTTTGAAAGTACGACGCTTGGCGATTCAATTACGATCCTGCACGCCCCTGGGGTGGAGCTTTCCAGCGTGGATCACCAGATTGCGAAGTCCCCGTTTTTCTGGTCTTATGACGGCGCCGCCGGGGGCCTCTCCCGCAGCGAACCCACATTCCGAACCGCGCCGATTGTAGGACGCTTCGACGCCGCCCCCAACCTTTCTCTTCCGTTGAAATTTGATGGCTGGTCACTTCGTTCAGAACTTGGCATCCGTGACACCCTTTACACCCAGCAGCTTTTGCCCATCGGCCAGGTAGGAACGCCGAAATCCAGCGTCATTGACCGCAAAGCGCTGGAAGGCTCCGTCGAACTCCTGCCTCCGCCTTTGGAAAAGGTATTCGACCGCGAGGTGCTTGGCCGCAAATGGAAGCACGTGATCGAGCCCAGAATCGTTTATAACTACGTGACCGGGATCAATGACTTTCCTCGCATCATTCGTTTCGACGAGCGGGATGTCTTAAGCGACACTAATGAAGTTGAGTATTCGGTAGTGAATCGCTTGTATTCAAGGTCAAGTTCAACTAAGGAAGACTGTGAAACGGAGGGCATGACCACGCTGATGGTCGGCGGCCCCGAGACCCCAAGTTCCGTGCCATGGGAAAGGGAAAAACCGGAGCGAGAAAAATCTTCCGAAGAGACTTGCCAATCCCAGCAGACGCGCGAAGTCGTTACCTGGGAGCTCGCTCAAAAATACTTTCTCGATCCAACCTTCGGCGGAGCGCTCGTGGACGGACGTCCCAACGTGTTCAGCACCACGCTCGACCTGACCGGAATCTCTTTCCTGACCGCGCCGAGACATCTCTCCCCGCTGATTTCGCGGCTTCGCATTCAGAACAGCCAGCGCTCCGACCTTGAATGGGATTTCGATTATGACTTCAAGCAGCGGCGCATCAATACCAGCACCGCTCTCCTCAACTACCGCTTCGGACAGTTTACCGTCGGAGGCGGCGACGCTTTTCTGCAAACCGCCAGTGGAATTCAGGTAGCCCAGGTCAATACTGCCGCTGTAACCAGCTCAGCTTCTTCTGAGCAGACGTTTAACCAGTTCCGC
Source organism: Terriglobales bacterium (assembly GCA_050746185.1). Classification (GTDB taxonomy): domain Bacteria; phylum Acidobacteriota; class Terriglobia; order Terriglobales; family Acidobacteriaceae; genus PALSA-188. Next base: position 53,248 of record JBOGLA010000046.1, read on the forward strand.
GTGCTTTTGGGCTATGGACACGTGGGAAAACGCGGCTTCAGCGGGGCTACCAGTATCGGATTCGACGCCAATCTCAATGCTTTACAATATGGGTCCATACAAACCGCATACAACTGGGATTGCTGCGGAGTGGATCTCGAATATCGTCGCTTTGCCTTGGGATCAGTGCGAAACGAAAATCAATTCCGCTTCACATTCGCTCTGGCAAACATCGGCGCCTTCGGAAATTTGAAACGCCAGGAACGTCTTTTCTAGGTGACTCTCTCATCGCTCAGGCTCTCAGATTTAACCTGTTTTTAACAAAGTTGTGGAAATATTAACCTATTCTTCGTCTTGGTGGCGTAGTGTGAGAAACGGCGATAACTGGAGCGCAATTTTTAAATCTGAAGGGTACCTCGCATGGCAGCGACAAGCGTCAAGAATCCAGGGCCGTCGGCCTCCTACGCCCACCTCGTCACCAGCACAATTGAGGCGTGCGAGGTAGCAAAGGAGGCAGCCGGCGCGGCTGCCGAAGGAATCGCCACCGGCTCGTCCCCCTTGCTCTCCACCATTCGCGAGCGCGAAAGAACCCTCGACAGAATGGATATGGAAATGGACGCTGGCGTCACCCTCGCAATAACCAAAGTCAACGAGTCCGAGGCCAGGGAGTTGCTGGCATGCATGAAAATCATGATTGGACTGGAGCGCATCGGGGATCTGCTGCTCAGCTTTGCCAGCAGTGCTCAAGCCGCCGGAGACCGTTTGGATTCGAGGGACCGCCACGACCTTACCAATATGGCGACCATCCTGGAAAAAATGCTTGCCGACGTGGGACTGTCATTTTCGAATCGCGATGTGAAGAAAGCCATCGAAGTGCTCCGCGCCGATGGAGAAATGGACCGGCTGAGAAATCTGATTTTCATGCGCCATATCGAAAATCCCGAAAATCTGCATCATCAGGCCAGCCTGCAAGTCATTTTTATGACTCAATCGCTGGAACGCTCCGGCGACCATGCGAAAAATCTTGCCGAAGAAGTATGTCATTTTGTGAGTGGACACACCGTCCGCCACATGATGTTGACTTACGACAAGCCGATTGAGCAGATGTTTCTGGAATGGCTCAAACAGCGCGAGCGTACGCAATGACGCGGTTTTGAAGAATCACCTCGTGCACCCCCGTAATCTCCTTCGCAACTCCCGCGGCAATATAATCACAACAGATGAGCACGATAGCGACATCAGCGGAAGCGCGAATCGCCACCCGCCCGACCTGGGCGGAAGTTTCCCTGTCTGCGCTTCGCCGGAATTTCGCTGCGGTTCAACGTCATGTTGGCAAGAGAGTGACAGTCTGCGCTGTGGTGAAAGCCGACGCCTATGGCCACGGAGCCGTCGAATGCGCGCTTGCCCTCGAGCAAGAAGGAGCACATTGGCTCGGCGTAACTTCCCTGGATGAGGCTATTCCGCTTCGCGGAGCCGGCGTCCTGGCCCGCGTTCTTTTGATGACAGGATTCTGGCAGGGAGAAGAAGTTGAGATTGTCCGGCTGCGATTGACTCCCACAGTTTGGGAGCCAGGACAAATTCAAGCTCTCGACAAAGCCGCAGGTACGCTCGACAGTCGTAATTTTGCCATTCATTTGAAAGTGGACACCGGCATGGGCCGTCTGGGCGCTCCGATTGAAGATTTGCCTGCGGTCTGCAGAGCGCTGAACAATTCGCCCCACCTGCAGTTGGAGGGGATTTCCACTCACCTCGCATCCTCGGAAATTTTGGATGCCGTATCAGTTCAGGATCAATTGCTGCGATTTGACCAGGCCCGGCTCATGCTCCTAAATGCCGGATTCGATCCTCAATACTTCCATGCGGCCAATACCGGCGCGGTCATTTCGCGATCGGAGACTTTATATAGCATGGTTCGCCCCGGTATCGCGCTCTATGGATATCACCTGCCGTTTGAGCGCGGCGGAAGGGAAGTAGCGGGCGTTGCGCCGGACATCAACGTCGCGCCCGTGTTGAACTGGAAGACGCGAGTGCTTTCGCTTCGCAAAATGCCCGCCAATCAGCCCCTAGGATACGGTGGGACCTACATCACATCCGCGCCTGCCACCATTGCGGTATTGCCGGTCGGATACGCCGATGGATTGAACCGGCAATTATCTTCTCGCGGCCGGGTGATTGTCCGCGATCACTACGCTCCCATCGTTGGCCGAATCTCGATGGACCTGACCCTCGCCGACGTCACCGGCATCCCCGGCGCCGCGGTTGGCGATGAGGTCGTATTGTTGGGATCGTCCAACAAACTCACCGTGGACGCGATGGAGCATGCGGAGCTGGCCAACACGACGCCCTATGAGATTCTGTGCAGCATCTCAAAGCGGGTTCCCAGAAAATACATTTAATTGCGCCAAAGGTCTGCTTACACTTTACTCTAAGTTATCCAATCCCGGAGATTTCCCGAGGGAAAAGTCTTTCCCATACCGGTCCGCGAGGCACCTAAGTAACTGATTCCAACGGCATGGCGTTTGGCTTCCGTATTGCATTTACCTTCGTCATGAAGCCCGCTAACCCTCTTGGAGGACCTATGAAATACGTGGTTTTGATGCTTGCATTGCTGGGTTCGTCCTACGGAACGTTCGTACCCGGGATGTATCCCTGCCCTTTTGATAAAGAGATGGCTTACCGCCACGATGCCTGCACATACGAGCGCAACACGATTATTTGTACATACACGCACACGCATCATGGCAAGAAGGGCCCGATCATGCACAAGTTCTCCATTCAATTTCCCTTCGGAACGCCGCCGCCGGACAGCGTCCCGGAGTAGCCAGATTGGCACATGGGGCGCGGACACTCTTCTCCGCGCGGCGGCGCCGAAGATCGGCCATTTATGGACGCGTAGAGGCGGTTTGATTTTGGGTCGCGGGTTTTGGCCCCGCGCACGCCCTGAGGGGCGGATTTTTCAGGGGCTGCGTACTCGGCTCAGCAGAGTCGCTCTTCCACATCTGAATCCGAACAATCTGAATTCGCGCGCTAACCTTTTCTCGCCTTGTCCGTTTAAACCAATTAGGCCTAAAATATCGGGACGATATCCCCAACGAGGTAATTGATGACGCTGCGTTCTCTTCTCTTCTCTCTTCTGTTGTTGCTTGCACTTCCCGTACTTGCTCAGACCAATTCTCAACTTCCTCCCGGCTTCAGCATTGACAATATTGATAAGACCGTCAATCCGTGCGTTGACTTTTATCAATACGCTTGCGGCGACTGGCTGAAGAAGGCGGAGATTCCACCGGACCAGGCTTCGTGGGGAAGCTTTAATGATCTCCACGATCGCAACATGGCGATCATGCGAGGCATATTGGAGAGGGTTTCGGCGGGCGACCCAAAGCGGGATCCGGTGGATCAGAAGATTGGCGACTTCTACAGTTCGTGCATGGATGAAAAGGCTGTCAACGCCAGGGGAATCGAGCCGGTCAAATCGGAACTGGATCGCATTGCCGCGGTGAAGGACAAGAAAGAGCTGATCGAGGCTATCGCTCACGATCACCTTATCGGCGCCAACAGTTTTTTCGACTTCGACTCCAGCGCCGACTTGCATAACGCCGCCATGGACATCGCGAACCTTGATCAGGATGGCCTCTCGCTTCCCGACCGCAGCTACTATATTCAGGAAACGCCGAAGATGATTGAGATGCGGAAGCACCTGGTGGAGTACGCGGCGCAGGTCTTTACGCTTGCCGGACAATCACCGGAGCGGGCGGCCGACTCCGCGCACATCGTGCTGCGCATTGAAACTGCCCTGGCGAACGCCGCGATGGACCGCACCATGCGCCGCAACCCCAAAAATATTGACCATAAGATGGAGATCGTAGAAGCGCGCACAATCGCACCCAATCTTTATCTGAATGACTATCTCGAAGGCTTGGGCTCGCCGAGCTTCACTTCGCTCAACGTCCGTAATCCGGATTTTTTCCACAAGCTGAACGGAATATTAGACTCTGAGTCGCTCGATGCTTTGAAAGTTTATGCAAGCTGGCATGTTCTCCGCCTCGCCGCGCCTTGGCTGTCGGATTCTTTTGTGCAGGCGAATTTTCAGTTTCGCCGTGACTTAACGGGCCAGGCCGAAATTCAACAACGCTGGAAGCGCTGCGTCAGCGCCACCGACAATGCGCTGGGCGAAGCGCTGGGAGAGCGCTACGTGGAGTTAACGTTTGGCGCCGATGGGAAGCAGCGAATGCTGAAGATGGTGGTTGCGCTGGAACAGGCGCTAGGAAAAGACATTGACGGTTTGACGTGGATGTCTCCAGAGACCAAGAAGCACGCCCACCTGAAGCTCGCCGCGATTAATAATAAAATTGGTTACCCCGATAAGTGGAGAGATTACAGCAAGCTCCCCATCGAGCGCGGCGATCTCTTGGGTAACTTCTTTCGAGCGAATGAGTTCGAGGCGAAACGCGAAATAGATAAAATTGACAAACCGGTAGATCGAGGGGAATGGGCTATGACTCCTCCGACGGTGAACGCTTATTACAATCCTTCGTTGAACGAGATCGTCTTTCCCGCCGGCATATTGCAGCCGCCATTTTTCGACAAGCAGATGGATGACGCCATCAACTTCGGTGGCATCGGCCTGGTAATCGGTCACGAACTGACCCATGGTTTTGACGATCAGGGACGTCAATTTGACCCGCAAGGTAATTTGCGCGATTGGTGGACTCCTGGAGACGCGAAGGAATTTGAGAAGCGGGTCAGTTGTATCGCGAATGAGTATGGAAGTTTCAGCCCGGTTGATGACCTCAAGCTCAACGGCAGGTTGACACTGGGAGAGAATACCGCGGATAACGGTGGCGCACGCATTTCGCTGATGGCGCTAAACAGTGAAATAGCCCAGGACCCCACCGCAAAGGCGGCACAAACAATTGATGGCTACACTCCTGATCAGCGGTTCTTCCTTGGGTTTGGACGGGTATGGTGCGCGAAAGAGCGCCCTGAATATCTGCGCATGCAGATCGCAACGAACCCGCACTCGCCAGCAAAATATCGCGTGAACGGTACGGTCCAGAATATGCCGGAGTTCGAGCAAGCCTGGAGCTGCAAGACCGGGCAGCCAATGGTGAGCGCGAACGCCTGCCGGGTCTGGTGATTCGCGGCGGTTGCTCGGCTAACATCTTCACTGCTGCTTTTGCTAACATCCTCTCTCGCATGAAATCCGTTGGGGAAAATGTCGTGCGCATCGAGGCGGAGGCGCTGCGCGCGCTGGCCGACCGCATTGCAGGTCCCATGGCGGAGGCTTTTGATCAAGCGGTTAATCTCATTTGTAGCTGCGCCGGGCGGGTAGTAGTCACCGGAATGGGCAAGAGCGGAATCATCGCGCGTAAAATTGCCGCGACATTCAATTCCACGGGAACGCCGGCATTGTTTATGCATCCCGTTGAAGCGGTCCACGGCGATCTGGGAATGCTGGTCGCCGGCGATGTTTTGGTTACTCTGTCCGCCAGCGGTGAGACCGAAGAAATTCTTCGGCTGCTGGCTACAATTAAACGGCTGCAACTCAAATTGATTGCGATGACGGGCGACGAGATCGGGCCGCAGGATCGCTCAAAGACTTCAACTCTGGCCGCTGCCGCAGATGTCGCTCTTGACGCCTCCGTTGCCGAAGAGGCCTGTTCTCTGGGTCTTGCGCCGACTGCTTCCACCACGACAATGCTTGCGCTTGGAGATGCGTTGGCGATGGCAGTCGCGGAAAAACGAGGGTTCAAGGTCGAGGATTTTGCCAACCTTCATCCTGGAGGCAAACTGGGCAAGCGTCTCGCAAAGGTCGAATCGCTCATGCACGGCGGAGATGATGTCCCTCGCGTAACTCCGGAAACGAAAATACCTGACGTAATTTATGAGATGTCGCGCAAAAAATTAGGCATGACCGCAGTGGTTGACGGAGAAAAACTGGTTGGTGTTATCAGCGATGGAGATCTCCGGCGATTGTTGCAACAGAGCGGGAAGGACGCTCTCGATCTCACGGCTTCGCGATGCATGACCAGAAATCCGAGCACCATCGCATCAGGGGAATTCGCGGCCACCGCGCTCGCCCGGATGGAAGCAAAGAAGATCACATCTCTAGTCGTCGTGGACCTTGACGGCAACGTTCAGGGAATCATTCATCTTCACGATTTGTGGGGGACAGAAATGGTGTAGGAGTACCCGCCCGCCCAGACGCAATCATTTGTTCGCGGGCCTGTTTCCGTTTTTCGCGGCGTTGCGCTGCTGGATCGCCACGCTGACAACTTTGAGCATGTCATCCCAGGGAGCGGGTTTTCCCGTCCATATTTCGAACTGGCGGGCGGCCTGGTGCACGAACATCTCCATCCCGGGAATGACTTCGACTCCACGCTGTCGGGCCAGCCTTACAAGCTGAGTTTCCGGCGGATCGTAAATCATCTCGAAAAGATAGCGGGATCTGATTTCGTCGGCGGTCAAAGGGGACTCGCGGGTATTCGTCATCCCAACCGGTGTAGCGTTGACAATGACGTCGAAGCTGACTTTCTTGAGATCGGGCCGCTTGATGGCTCGGGCCTTGGCTTGACGCGCCAGTTTCTGCGCAGGGACCGCGCTACGATTCAGAATGTAAACTTCGGCGCCGCGCTCTTTCAATCCGAAGACGGCTGCGCGGGCCGCGCCGCCGGCGCCCAACACCAGAATCCTTGCTTTCTCCAAAGTGATCCGCTGTTCGAGAGGACGCACGACGCCTACAGCGTCGGTATTGAACCCGTAAAGTTTGCCATCCTGAGCACGCACCACGGTATTACAGGCGCCGATTTTGGTGGTCTGCGAATCCGTATTGTCGAGGTGTGAGACGATCGCTTGCTTGTACGGCATGGTGATCGAAAGCCCATGAATTGGAATTTCGCGAACACAAGTCAGCAGATCCTTCAGAGTCTTTGCGTGCAACGCGACATATACGCCATTAACATTTTCGCGGCTCAGCGCAGCATTCATGATGGCAGGGGACAGCGAATGGGCCACGGGGTCGCCCGCAACGCCGTACACTCTGGTTGCCGCGTCAATCTGCTCAATGCGATATGTGCTTCGCAATTCTTGCGCGGTCACCTGCCCGGGAGCGGTTCTCTCGTCCGGACTGACCGCCGCGAAGGTAAATGCACTGCCTGCGCGCACTCCCAGAACGCGGCTGATGATGCCCTGTTCGCCCATGCACAGGCCTACCAACGAATATTGTTCGCCATTCTCCTCCAGAAATTTCATGATCGTGACGTTGTCGGAGAGGGTCGTGGCCGTAGACACAATCTTGTAAAAGTCCGCCGGAATCGAGACCATCTTTTCCAGCGTCTTGTCGAGATTCTTGGTTGAGCGAAAGTCGTGGTGGGAGAGCACGAGTGCCGCTTTGGAGCGTAATTTCTGCAATTGCTGCGGATTGCAGCGGACGGCGCTTTGCAGTTCGATGTCTACCAGCTGGCATCCCGCAGCCGACGATTTTGCCAGAATGTCGAGTTGCGATGCGATGGAACCGCGAAACTTACCGTCGCTCGCCACACGGCGGCAAGTTGCTATCGCGGTCACGTGAGGATGGTATTCGGCGAATTTCTTGATCTTCGGTACCGCCCGCGCCGGATGGGAAAGATAATCCAACCTGAACTCGATAAAGGCGTTATCGCGAACCAGCGCCTCCGCCTTATCCATCATTTCGGCTGGGTCGTTCCCGGTCACGGCGACACAAACGCGCGGAAGCCGCTGGTGCAAGAGCCGGGTTGTTGGATTGCCGGGGGAGGCTGTCATCGTTATGAGCGGTCGGCGCGATATTACAGGCGCGTAATTCCAGATGCAACAGGCGATTAACAAATCTTGCCACAGGAAGCCAGTTGACCTACATGGCGTTACACCGCCGTAACCTTGACCGCGCACGAGGCCATTGGTACCTTCCAGACTGAAAGCCCTTTATTTACTTTACTTAAGGGATGCCCGGGCGCAGGCATTGCGAATCCCGGGACCAGAGGTAACATGAAGAAAATAGGACTGTTGCTGGTCATGGCGATGTCGGTGACGGCGGTTGCCCAGGAGGCCGTTTCGATTGCAAGTCAGGAAGCACCTCAAGGCACGCTTCCGACTACGGTAAGCTTCCCCACCGAACGGGTACAGACGCCAACTTACGCCGACCTCTATTGCTCCGGGTTCTTGAGCCCCAAGGAGCTCCCGGATGCGAGTTTTGTAGCCGGCGGCTTACAAACTCCAACCACCACTAAGTTTGTTAATGGAGATATGGTTTATCTCGCTGGTGGTGGATACCAGACCGGGCAGGAATACACGATTGTCCGGGAACTGCGGGACGTGAACGAATACCAAATTTTTGCGGGACAACGCGCTCTGATAAAGGCAACTGGCAGGCCTTACGGCGAGGAAGCTCGTGTGCGCATCGTGGATACCCGCAGCAAGATGGCAATTGCGCAAATCGAGTTCAGTTGCGATCCAGTAAATCCCGGGGATTTTGCTGTTCCTTTTGTCGAAAAGCAAACTGTGGCATTCCACCCTCAAATCCGCTTTGATCGCTTCCTGCCTCACGATCATCAGGTCAATGGCAGAATCCTGATGGCCAAAGATTTTGATTCAGAATTGGGAACGGGCCTCAAAGTCTATATGAATGTAGGCTCGAATCAGGGTGTAAAGGTGGGAGATTATTTTCGTGCGGTTCGTTCCTACACGGCTGACCTGCACGACCCGGTAGATTCCCTGTCGTTCAAGGCATCCACGTCTGAAGATACGCAAAAAAAGCCTCCATCCATTGAGCCGAACTTCTTCAACAAAACAAGTGGAGCGAAGATTCATGTAGCCGACCTGCCACGCCGCTCGGTGGGGGAAATCGTAATCATCGGCACCACGCCGACGACCTCAACCGGCATGATCGTGTTCGCCCTCGAGGATGTTCATCTCGGCGATGACGTGGAATTGGATCCCCAGTAATTTTTCCGATGCAGAAATGGTAGAGACGCAGCAAGCTGCGTCTCTACAGATATCGCCATCCTGTTTCGCAGGTTTAGACCCTATCCCGATCTCCAAAGATTTCAGCGGTGAATGCCTCGATCTTTGCGCCTGACTGCCATGCGCTAGATGGCAAGCCAGCTTTTTTGCAAGTCTGCTCGAGAAAAGTGATGCGATCCCATCCATGCTCCAGCGGTACCTGGGGAAGAAGCAGGCCCCGGCGTCCATATTGGCTTGCCAGCAATCCGTGAATTCCGATTTGCACTTCTTCAGGGCTGATTGTCCGGAGCGGTGAGAGAATGCTCAAAGACACTTCTAATTCCAGCGCTTCCCCCAAGTTCACAGCCGGGAAACGTGCATCTTCGAAAGCAGCGCCACGCGCCGTTTCGATAATTGCCTGGTAAAGCGGGACCATCGGCAGCGGAAAACCGACGCAACCGCGCAGTCTGCGATGGAGATAAATGGTGGTGAACGCGCCGCGTGGAGTCGCGAAGCGTGGAGACGAGGGCACTAAAGAAATTTCGCGGTGCTCCAGCGCTGACAGTATAGCCTCGTGAGCCAATGCCAGCAGTCGGCGGCGTTCCACGTAAGTAAAATCCTGGGAGGAAACTTCTACGCTTCCGTTCAATTCCGGATTGTCAGATCGCGGGGACATCGCGCTTCCTTCGCCGGCTCAGCACGAAGGCACGCCGGCGGCGCTTCACCACTCGCCGGTCTATCTTTGACCAGAACGCCACAAAATAGTCCGCAGCCGACACCAGCGACAACACCACCATGAACCAGATCGCCAGGCGCGCGATCAAATCCACCGGGAAAAAGTAACTCCCGTAAATCGGCCATTCCGTCCAGCGATGATCGAGGATGACCGCGACCACCGAGACGATTTGCACCACCATCTTGAATTTGCCGAGATTGCTGGCTTCAATGGTGAATCCTTCAGAAGCCGCAATAGAACGCAACCCGCTTACGAGAAATTCCCTCCCGATGATGACGACCGCCATCCAGGCCGGCACCAGCCGGGGATTAAACTGTACGAGAGTGATAAAGGCCGCAGCTATGAGGAGCTTATCCGCGAGGGGATCGAGCAACATCCCCATGGTTGTGATCTGACCACGCTTGCGAGCCAGATATCCGTCAATGCCGTCGGTGATCGAAGCCGCAATGAACAGCGCCGACGCGAATAATTCCTTCTCCCCGTTTGTACCCTGAAGATGGCTGGTCGAAAGGACCCAGATCAGTAGGGGGATGCTGAAGATGCGGGTGAGCGTGATGGAATTCGGCAGATTCACAGTAATGTCGGCGCCTTGGGGACGCAGGGCGAGTCGCGGCTATCTGGAATTATCCTCCACCTTGAACCGCGAAAGCAATGAACCGATAGTTCACTGCCTCAGCGCGTCGCCGGCGGTCGAGGCGCCGGATTGGCTTGGCCTTGCTTCCCGGCTTGCGCTTGTTTTTTGAACTGTTCCACCATTCCCGCGTAAGCTTCCGGCAGCTTGTCAGGATCACGCACGAGATTCATGATGACGGTGCGGATGTCAAAAGGGACGCCAAAGAATTGGTGATACTCGGAAGGAAGAGGCGGACCGCCGGGGGTTCCAGCGGTTGGAATTGCCTGCGGCAGATGAATCGCGAGCATGCTTCCACCTGCCAGGATTTCGCGGGGATAATTCAAAAGCCAGGCGCAATTGCGGGAATCGAAGATCAGGTTAGCGGATACCACCGCCCACTGGTTCACATCATTTGCTTTTGGTTGCTGACAATTCCAGACATAAGCGCCTGGAACGTCCTGTGTGCTGTCAATCATTCCATACCAGTCCAGGGCGAGCTTTTGTAGTCCGCGCCTCTCAACAAACTTCCGAACTTCCGGAATGGACTGATCCCAGTCTACATTCGAATCCGCCATCAGCGCGTAGGCGGGCCTGCCGAAGCTCAGAGAATTGATATAAGGAAAAAAGTAAGGATAGGTTCGCACCGCGCTCACCGCGCAACCACCTGCAAGGATGACGACGAGTGCTGTCCCGAGTTTCGCAACAAGAGGAGCCCTGACCGAGACTTGCTTCAACATGTGGGGTAAAGGCGCGAGCAGGAGCATGCTCAGCACTACCGGCACCGTAAAGTGACGAATGCTGATGTCGAGCCGGCTTAGCATGCACACAGCGGTAAACACGACCAGAGAAACCCATAACACCCGCCAATGCACGCAGTACTGAGCAGCGACGGCTGACGGGGTTGCCATGCGTCTGCGAAACGGAAGGAGCGCGGCGGCCAGCAGCAGCAAGCCCAAAAAACCCAATGGCGACTTTAAGAAGAATAGGACTGGATAATAGAACCACACGCCGTGCGGATAAGAATGGCCGAGAATAAATGTGGGACGGCTGGCGGTAATGAGAACCATAAACAAACCGCGCAGAAAGAGCCATGGCGGCATCAGCAGTCGCCGTATGGGGATGAATATGGGACCATGACCTACGAAATTGAGAATGTCAGTGGTTTGGCCGATCGAAAAAATAAAATAAAACGCATACACGATTGCGGAAGCCCAGGCGATTCCGCGTAGGGAGGAGCGCCACCGGAGCTTCCTCCAAATGCGCCGTTCGCCTTTTTCTGCGGGCTGCCCCACAACCGGCCACCAACGGGTGGTCACGGCAAAAATGCCGAAGGCGAAAAACAGAATTCCGGCGGTAAATTTTGAGAGAATCGCACCCGCCAGGCACAAGCCAAACAATAGCGATTTCTGACGACTCGGTTCGCGCCATATGTCCGCAAAAGTCCACAAGGCGAGCACGCTGAAGAGCGTCACCGGCACGTCGGTGTGCACCAATGGCCCAAAGGTGAGAAAGATTGGGGAGCTGGCATAAACAACCAAAGAGAGAAGGCCTCCCCAATGTCCGCCCAAACGGCATCCGATTACAAACAACGTCCATCCCAACGCGAGCATAATCAACAGCATTGGAAACCGCGCCCACGCCACTGTTTTCGCGGGATCATTCCAATGATTCAAGACCCACGCCCCGAAGATCCATTGGCCCATGACAGCCCCAAAAAAATTCTTTTCGCTGAATGTCCACGAAATGTGCGAATAGTCCGCATGCGTTCCTCGAATCACCAGTGGAATTGCAGCCCATATCTTAGGGAGGGGCGGATGTTCCTCGTTCATTCGCAGGTCGAATTTTTGCAGGTAACTGAGGCCCGCTCCGATGTGGGCGACCTCGTCCACGGTCACGGACTCGCGCAAGGCAGCGCCGCCGGCGAGGACTGCCATGGCGACCAACAAGAGCGCCGCCGTCAACGAATAGGGGCTGGGGCGCGTCTGCGACATCTTTTCTCGGCGGGGATTGCCGGTAGACATTGATTTGTGGTGGAAGCCAGCCATTGTACCGGGATTGACCGATGTTGTGAAGAAGATAGGCTTTGGCGTCGAGTTCGTCCCGGTCGCAGAAGATTGCCATTTCTCCTTTCTGCCGAATAGAATCGTTCTATCCCGCCCATTGGTGTGCGCAGAGGCGACAAGAACGGGGAAAATTGAAGAAGGTCATCGCCATCTATCCTGGTTCGTTCGATCCGCCAACGAACGGCCACTTGGATTTAATTGAGCGTGGCAGCAAGATTTTTGACGAACTCATAGTTGCGATTTTACGCAACCCGGACAAGAATCCGCTGTTCAGCCTTGGTGAGCGCCGCAATATGCTGGAAGAGCTAACCCGGCATTTTAAGAATGTTCGAGTAGATACTTTTGATGGCCTGACCGTAGATTACGCCGGGAGAGTGAATGCCAGTGCAGTGTTGCGGGGCATCCGCGCGCTCAGCGACTATGAATACGAGCTTCAGATGGCGCTCATGAATCGCAAGCTTGCGCCACATCTGGAAACCGTATTCATGATGCCGGCGGAACAGTATTCTTATCTCAGTTCGAGGCTGGTACGCGAAGTCGGGCGTCTCGGCGGCTCGATCAGGGAACTGGTACCGCAGCTCGTTGAGGACAGGCTGCGCGGAAAGCTTGATCCGGCGATTGGCCTGGAAGGTTCGGCAAAGCGAACCAGGAACAGGAAGAAGAGGACAGGAAACGAAGCATGACGCCAGTTACTGAAGCAACTCCAGCAGCGAAGCTTACGGCACGCATAAACCGGATCGAACCTTCCGCAACCATGGCCGTAGTGGCCGAGGCGGATAAACTGCGGCAGCAGGGTATTGACGTAGTTGATTTCGGCGCGGGTGAGCCACATTTCCAGACCCCGCAGCATATCAAGGATGCCGCGATTGCCGCCATTCAGGACAACTTTACAAAATACACCGCCGTGGGTGGAACCACCGAACTGCGCGACGCAATTGTTCAGCGGCACGCCGCGGACTTTGGATCCGGCTATCGGCGCGAGGAGACGATGGCTTCGGTTGGCGGGAAGCATGGATTATTCAATGCGATTCAGGTACTGGTGGACCACGGCGACGAGGTGATTCTTCCTGTTCCCTACTGGGTGTCGTTTAAAGACATCGTCCGGTACGCGGGAGGAAATTGCGTTCTGCTCGAAACCGATGAAGAACAGGGCTTCCGGGTCACCGCGGAAATGGTGGCCAACCTGGTCACGTCGCGAACCAAGCTCATCATTCTGAATTCACCGTCCAACCCCTCCGGCGCGGTAATGACGCCCGAAGACCTGCGGGAGGTGATGAGGGTCGCGTCCGAGCGCGGCATTTGGGTTATTTCCGACGAATGTTACGTTTACCTGAACTACACGGGCCGGCAATTCTCTGTTGGTTCGCTGCCTGAATATCGAGAACGCATGGTGATTGTTGGTTCTCTCTCCAAGACCTACGCGATGACGGGCTGGAGGCTTGGTTATGTGCTGGCCCCTGCGCAAATAGTGAGTGCGATGCAAAAGCTGCAAAGCCAGTCCACCTCCAATCCGACTTCGATCGTGCAGAAGGCCGCGGTCGAGGCCCTTAAGGGGCCGCAACAGTGCGTGGAGGACATGCGCCTTGAATACATTAAGCTTCGCGATCACGTGGTCAAGGGTCTGCGTTCGATTCCGGGAGTGAATTGCACATTGCCTGAGGGCGCGTTTTATACCTATCCCAATATTTCGGCATTTTTTGGGCGCGGAGGAGTCAATTCTCCCGCCGATTTAGCCGGCACGCTATTGCGTGAGGCGCATGTGGCCACAGTACCAGGTGAAGGATTCGGAACCCGCGATCATATTCGAATTTCGTACGCTAATTCCGTGGGTGAACTTGATCGCGGATTGGAACGCATGCGCACGTTGTTGGCGTCCCTCTAGGAGAAACAAATCTCTTTAAAGCAGCCTCTCTGCACGTTTTCGCTTCTAACGCGATGGTTAAACCGGTTCTCGCCTGTGCGGCAGGCGTCGTCCGTATAACATGAGTGCTCTTTATCCATTGCTTATGCGTCCTGCCTTTGACCCTCGTCCGTGGGGAACGCAGGATTTATCTCCTATCTATTCCGGCCATCGCTTTGACGAAAAAATTGGAGAAGCGTGGCTGACCGGAGACAATTGCAGGGTTGCGAACGGGCCCCTAAGGGAAAAATCGCTCGCCGAACTCAGCCAAAGCTACGGTCCAGCTTTGACCGGCGAGTCAGCGGAGAATCAGAAGCAATTTCCTCTGCTCATGAAATTCCTTTTCCCTCACGAGAAACTCTCGGTGCAGGTGCACCCCGATGATGCATGCGCACAAAAGATTGGACAGCCGTGCGGCAAGACGGAATGCTGGTATGTCGCTCACGCCAAGCCGGGCGCGCAGGTCGGGCTTGGATTGAAAGCGGGCGTGACACTGAAGCGGTTTGAACAGGCGATTCACGATCAGGGTGCCGAGGAGCTTCTTAATTGGATCAACATATATGCCGGCGAAATGATCTACGTCGCGGGTGGAACGGTACACACGCTGGGCCCGGGTTCGATCATTGTCGAGACACAGCAGCAGTCCGACACTACTTACCGGCTGTATGACTATGGGCGCCCCCGGGAATTGCATTTGAAACAGGGCATGGCTGCGGTAAAGGAAAAAGTAGCATCGGGCAAGGTGGTGCGTCCCGCCCCTTCGGGAATCAATGGCACGCGCAATCTCCGGTCGCGAATGATTGCGGCTCCGCATTTTTCCGTGGATCTTTACGAACTGAAGCAGTCGCAGGAATTTCAGACGCAGGATGAATCCGGCAAAACATCGGTGCAGATACTGGTTGCGGTCGAGGGATGCGGGATCGTAAATGCGAACGGAATGGAGGCAGTTACTCTGGCGAAGGGCGATGCGGTGGTCGTTCCGGCGTGCATTGGGGGATTTGAGATTCATCCCCAGTGGTCAATTGAGCTCCTGAAGAGCAGCGTGCCGGGAAGGATTGTGGCTGAGCCTGCGACGCGAATGTAATTCGGTAAAGGTGAGGC
This sequence comes from Terriglobales bacterium, assembly GCA_050746185.1. GTDB lineage: Bacteria > Acidobacteriota > Terriglobia > Terriglobales > Acidobacteriaceae > PALSA-188. Next base: position 68,598 of record JBOGLA010000046.1, read on the forward strand.
ACGTCTCTTCAAGTATGCGGAAAAGCACAGTCGTGGAAAGAGGCTTTGAAGGGGCCGGCTTTCAGCCGTGGCGAGTGTCATTTCGAAAGATTGACGGCGCGACTGAAAGTCGCATCCCTTCAGAATGCTGATTCCGTCCACGACGTCTTCCGCGGAGTGTTAAAGCCGCGCCCCAGCAAAGTTTACGTACTCAAACCTATGGCGAAGAAGAACAGCCATTTTTATCCCGTGATACTTGCCGGAGGCCGCGGCACCCGTTTCTGGCCCCTCAGCCGCAAACGCCGCGCGAAGCAACTTCTCGCGCTCGACGGCAAGCAGACAATGATTCAGCAAACCATGGGGCGACTGTTAGGTCTCGCTCCGGCCAGCAGGTTTTGGGTCATCACCAACGATGACCTTCGAAGAGAAATTGGACGCCAGTTGCCGCGCTTGGAGAAGAAGCAAGTCCTCGCCGAACCGGCGGGGCGCAATACGGCTCCCGCGATTGGGCTGGCGGCTTTTATTTTGGAACGAACCTCTCCCGGCGCGGTCATTGGGATGTTTCCCTCTGACCACGTGATCGGCGACCAAAAGGAATACATAAGCGTTTTGCAAAAGGGCACCGAGATTGCTTCGAAAGGGGAGAATATCGTTGTCCTTGGAATTCATCCGTCGCGCCCCGAAACCGGATACGGTTATATTCAGGCGGGTTCAGCGAATCGGAGCGGAGGGTTGCAGGTTCAGCGGTTCACCGAGAAGCCCGACTCCAAGCGGGCAGCGGAATTCGTGGCCGCAGGGAACTACTATTGGAACAGCGGCATGTTTCTCTGGAGCGCTCGTACTCTGGCGAACGCGCTGCGAGAGCATCTTCTGAAAACAGCGCTCGTGCTGGAGCAAATTGCCGCTACCTTCGGGACGCCGAAATTTTCCGCTACTTTCAGGCGCCTCTATCCCAGATGCGAAAATATCAGCATTGACTATGCGGTGCTGGAGCCACGCTCCGCCAAGGGCGAGGGCAAGTCAAATATTTTCTGCCTGCCCGCGGACTTCGGATGGAACGATCTCGGCTCCTGGGCGGCGCTATACGAGCATCACGCCGCAAAACATTCGACCACGGGCAGCAACCAGATCTCGAGCAAGGGCATCTTCACGCTGGATGCGGCAGGGAACTACATTCATTCTCCGGGAAAGTTTGTCGCAGCCGTGGGCGTCAGCAATCTTGTGGTTGTGGATACGGGGGACGCACTGTTGATCACTACGCGCGATCGTTCGCAGGACGTTGGCAAGGTCGTGAAGTACCTCGATGAACAAAAAGTTGATCGCTTAACATAGCGCCGTCGGCGAATCCCGCATGGAACAACAAATCAAATTTGGCACAGACGGATGGCGGGGCATTATCGCCGATGACTTCACGTTCGAAAACGTGCGCCGCGTCGCCGGGGCGGTCTCCTTATACGTTCTCAAGCACGAAGATCCAAAGGCAGGACTGATCGTGGGTTACGATACGCGATTTGCCTCCAATCGGGCCGCCTGCGTTACCGCGGAGACAATCGCCGCCTCGGGAATCCCTGTGGCCCTTGCCAATGACTACACTCCAACTCCCGCTATTTCTCTTGCCGTCAGGAACCGCAAGGCGGCAGGGGGAGTGGTGATCACATCGAGCCACAATCCATGGAATTGGAATGGAGTGAAGTTCAAGGGCAGTTTCGGCGGTTCCGCCACACCGGCAATCATGAAGATCATCGAGGGCGAGCTTCCCGCCGTTTCAGTACCGAAGGGACAACGAGCTGCCATCGAAGAAGTGGATTTAAAACAGCCGTACATCGAAGCCATTTCCCGGTTTGTGGATCTTGACCTGATCGCGAAAGCAAATTTCAAATTCGCAATTGATTCGATGTATGGTTCGGGACGCGGCGTGCTGGCAGACATCTTTGAGAGCCGCGGAATTTCGCACGTCGCGATTCGACAAGAACTGAATCCACTGTTTCCTGGAATTAATCCGGAACCCATTGAACCGCACGTCGCCCTGCTTCAGGAATCCGTCGTTAAGGAAAACTGCCACGCCGGATTTGCCACCGATGGGGACGCTGATCGTATCGGAGCGGTGGCGGAAGACGGCAGTTTCGTGGATTCGCACAAGATATTTTCGGTCATCCTGCGATGGCTTCTCGAGCGGAAGAAATGGCCCGGCGAAGTGGTCCGGGCGTTCAATACAACCCGCATGCTGGATCGAATTGCAGCCAGGCATGGCCGAAAATTGAACGAGTGTTGCATTGGCTTTAAATATATTGTGGACCTGATGATGGAACGAGAAATCCTTATCGGCGGCGAGGAATCGGGCGGCATTGGGTATTCGCGCTTCCTGCCGGAACGCGATGGCATTCTGAACTCTCTGATGTTAGCGAATGTTATGGCTGAGGAAGCCAAGCCTTTGGGTGTACTCGTGTCCGACTTGCAGCGCGAGTATGGCCCGCATTTCTACGGACGCCGAGACCTGCACATTTCAGATGAAGTCAAAAACAATGCGATTTCACGCGCAAGGGATGAACGCACCAACCAGTTGGGCAATTACCCGGTTCTACGAAAAGAAGGGCTTGATGGCGTTAAGTTTTTTTTCGATGCGCCGGTCAATGGAAATGGGGCCGATGCCTGGGTTTTGTTTCGAGCCTCAGGCACGGAGCCTTTGCTCAGAGTCTATGCGGAGGCAGCCGCTCCCGACCTGGTGAGTGAAATACTTTCCGATGCCGAGGCATTTGTTCTAAACACATAATCGAACCCATTGCAGTTCATCCGCAGATACCATTGGTCTCCGGCTCTTCGTGAGCAGAATCTTTCCGTTTCTCTGCCGTTCTTGCGGCATAATCAAAGGTGCATGACGCCAGCAGAGACATCTCCTGCCGCAACGGATTCGCCCGAAGCACGGCGCTATAACCGAATTCACCGCTGGCTCGGAATCGCGGATTTCATCATAGGGCTCGGTCTTCTGCTCGTGGTGCTGGTTACAGGATGGACTGGCGCGCTTCGAGATATCGCCTATCGCGCAGCCTTTCAACATTATGCTCTCGCCGTTTTCTTTTATGTGTTGATGCTGATGGTGATCGGCAAGCTACTGGGGTCCGGCCTAGATTACTACGGCTTCCATCTGGAACATCAATTTCACTTGTCGAACCAAAGCGCGAAAGCCTGGATTTGGGATGAGGTGAAGGGCTTTCTGGTCGGACTCGTGCTGGGCAGCATCGTCGTCGAGTTGCTGTACTTCATCCTTCGACAATATCCGCAGCATTGGTGGCTCCTGGCGTGGCTGATGTTCCTGGGATTGTTCGTTCTTCTGGCCCAGCTCGCGCCGGTGCTTTTGCTTCCTATTTTTTACAAGTTCGAACCGCTTGATAACGATGATCTGAAATCGCGGCTGATACGCCTGGGTGAGCGGGCCGGCACCAGGGTACGCGGCGTCTATAAGTGGAACCTTTCCGAAAAAAGCAAAAAAGCCAACGCGGCGCTCACGGGGCTGGGAAACACTCGGCGCATTATTTTGGCGGATACGCTCCTGAACAATTTCTCGGCCGACGAGATCGAAGCCGTGCTTGCGCATGAGTTAGGACATCATGTGCACCGGCACATTCTAAAAAGCATAGGCATGCAGGCGGCAACGACCTTCGTGGGCTTTTGGGCCGCCAACTGGGTGCTGCATTATGCCGTGGACCGGTTACACATGTTTGAGACCCTATCTGACTTCGCGAATCTTCCCTTGCTTATTCTCGTGTTTACGGTACTGTCGTTTTTGTTGTTACCTGCGTTGAATGCTTACTCACGATACAACGAGCGCCAGGCGGACCGCTACGCCTTCGAATCCATTGACAGCGTCGAGCCTTTTATTTCATCCATGAATAAGTTGGCGGAGCAGAATCTGGCTGAGCGGACTCCATCAAAATGGGTGGAATGGCTCTTCCATTCTCATCCCGCGATCTCCCGTCGGATCGCCGCGGCACGTGCCTGGACGTCGTGAGCCTTCGTCCGGGCTATCGCCCGCTTCGTAAAATCTCCTCTACTCTTCGGAGATCATCTTCCGTGTCAACACCCACCGTATCGTAGGCTGTTTCCATCACGTAAATAGATATGCCGTTTTCCAAAAAGCGCAGCTGCTCGAGCCTTTCGCAGCGTTCGAGAAACGATTCCGGGAGCGACACAAAACGATCGAGTGCCGATTTGCGATAAGCATAGAATCCAAGGTGCTTGTAATAGGCGCCGCTGCCGCGGCCGTCACGATCGTGGGGAATTGTCGCTCGCGAAAAGTACAGCGCTCGTCCGAAGCCGTCCGTCACGACTTTCACCGCGTTGGGATTGTTAACATCGCGGGCGTCTGCGAGCGTCTTTACTGTGCCCACTTCAATCTTTGGATCGGACATCAGTTCGATGAGCGCCAAAATGTGTTCTGAACGTATCAGCGGTTCGTCTCCCTGCACATTGAGGTAAACGTCCGCTGGGATCAAGTTCGACACTTCATGCACCCGTTCGGTGCCGCTGCGATGTGAACTGGACGTCATGAGCGCCTCGTATCCATGGTGGGCGCAGATCTTCATAATTTCGTCTGAGTCGGTAGCGACTACAACGTCGTCGAGTATTGGGCACAGTCGGACAGCTTCATATACCCTGACAATCAAGGGCTTTCCGTCAATTTCTCGAAGCATCTTCCGCGGCAGTCGAGTCGAACCAATGCGCGCGGGAATTACGGCCAGTGCTTTCATGCGGTAATAGTCTTGCTCTTTGTAAGCATCCTGGCAATAGCACCACTGTTTGCGGGTGTCCTAACTCAATCAACCACGAAGAACGCGAAGCCTCAAATCCAAAGGGTTCCTGGGTGTACCTTTGTGTCCTTAGCGGTTGAATTGGGACAATACCAATTGTTTGACACTGATTTATCCTCCTCTTAGAATCGAAACGCGGCTTGCCCTGCCCTTGCGATGCAGCCGGAAAGCCATGGCGGCGTAGCTCAGGTGGTTAGAGCGACGGTCTCATAATCCGTAGGTCCGTGGTTCGAGTCCACGCGCCGCCACCAACATCACGCCAAAACCAAAGCCTTCAAATCGTATAATCATCGCATTCATGAAGAAAGTTGTTCATGCAGCCTGTCCGCACGATTGTCCGGACGCTTGCGGGGTTTTGATTACCGTGCAGGATGGCCGGGCCACGAAGATTCAGGGCGATCCGGCACATCCGGTTACGCGTGGATTCCTGTGCGCCAAAGTCGCCAAATATCTCGACCGCGTGTACTCGCCCGATCGTGTGCTCTACCCCATGCGGCGGACCAAAGCCAAGGGTCCGGACAGGCAGCGGAGCGTTTCCCCGCGATGGCAAACCCAATCGTCTGCCCCCACGCAGGGGAGAACGTTTGACCCAACAGCATGGCAGCGAATTACTTGGGACGAGGCTCTCGATGAGATCGTCGCGAAATTCAAAGAGATAACTTCCGAGTTTGGAAGCGAGGCAATTTTGCCATATTCATACGGCGGTACGCTAGGAACGTTGAACGGTGCATCCATGGATCGCCGTTTCTTCTACCGTCTTGGGGCATCCCAATTAGGCCGAAAAATTTGTTCAACTGCCGGTGAAGAAGGCTTGAAGTCAGTCGTTGGAACTCAGGTCGGGACCGAACCCGAGCAGTTCGCGCACTCGCGTTACATCATCGCGTGGGCATCAAACATTCATGGGAACAATGTTCATTTATGGCCGTTCATCGAAGAGGCTCGACGCCAGGGCGCGAAATTGGTCGTCATTGATCCCTATCGCACGCGAACCGCGGCTTGCGCCGACTGGTTCTTGCCGATCAATCCTGGAACCGACGCTGCGCTTGCTCTCGCTATGATGCACGTCATCATCAAAGAAAATTTGTACGATGAGGACTACGTTTCGCGCTTCACACTCGGCTTCGAAGAACTCCGAGAGAAAGTTGCGGAGTATCCTCCCGAGCGCGCAACGCAATGGACCGGCATATCGGTGCCGGACATAGTCAAGCTGGCGCGAGAGTATGCCACTACTCGTCCCGCGGTGATTCGCGTGAACTACGGAGTACAACGATCAGAGCGCGGCGGAATGGCAACCCGCGCCATCACCATGCTGCCATGCATTACAGGTTCGTGGAAAGAAGTTGGAGGCGGATTGCAGCTTTCCACCAGCGGAGCGTTCGGACTCGATCAAGATGGATTAAAGCGCGCCGACTTGATGCTGAATACGCTCGGGCGTCCGGCTCGCAAGGTCAACATGGTGGAGTTAGGGACGGCACTCAACTCATTGACCGGACCGCCGATCAAATCGCTTTTTGTCTACAACTCGAATCCTGCGGCGGTTTGCCCCAACCACAACGAAGTGGTTCGGGGATTGCGAAGGCCCGATCTTTTCACGGTCGTCCACGAACAGTTTTTTACCGATACAACTGATTATGCGGATATCCTTCTTCCGGCCACGACCTTCTTCGAGCACAAAGACTTACAGGCGTCCTATGGCCACTATTATCTGCAAATGTCTGACCAGGCGGTTGAGCCTCTCGGGGAATGTCGCTCGAATGTTGAGACCTTCCGGGCATTGGCGCACAGGATGGGCTTTCAAGACGAATGTTTTCGGGAATCGGTGGATGAAATGATGGATAAAGCTCTCTCTTCGGGCAATCCAATGCTCGCGGGAATTGATCGCGCGAGATTGGAGAAAGAAGGCCATGTGCGCCTGCACTTTGGGGATCTATCGTTGACGGGCGAGACGCCCGTCGCTCCATCGCAGCACGATACGGCAAATGCAACGGCGGCGGACAGGAGTGTCCGCCCCACACAAGCAAGGCCTCCACAGCCCGTTCCTTTCCTGCCGTTCGCTTCGGGAAATTTCGGGACCGCGAGTGGAAAGGCTGAACTTTACAGCGAATCGCTCAAGTCTCTGGGCCTCGATCCCGTGGTGGAGTTTACGCCGCCCACGGAATCCCGTCACAGTCCTCAGGCGAGGGACTTTCCTTTGGAGATGCTGGCGAGAAAAGCTGATAATTTCCTGAACTCGACTTTTTCCAATCTTCCGTCGGTCGAGAAAATGGAAGAGCTCGGGCTGCTCGAAATAAATTCCAAAGATGCAACGGCGCGTCAAATCACCAATGGAGATAGAGTTCGAGTTTTCAACCGCCGCGGCGAGATCGTACTAACCGCAAGGGTGGATGGCAAAGTGCAGCCTGGCGTAGTTTCAGCGAGTCTTTTTTGGGCCAAGCTGTCGGCAAATAGCAAGAACATCAACGTGCTGACTTCGGAAAAACTTACGGACTTGGGCAACTCCGCCACCTTTTATTCCGTCTTGGTTGAAGTGGAGCGTTTTCAGGCCGCTTCTTAAGATGTAAATTTGACACGCAACTTGGACGCTCTCCACTGCTCTACCGTATAATTGCGGTTTTCCATACTCCAGCAAACCGAGGTCTTAGCGATTCACCGCTTTCGTCAGGATTACTCTGCCCGGACTGAGGGCGGCTCGCGTTCCCACCCTGACCGGCCCTTTGGCGCGTCCGCATCTCCATCATTCTCAGAGTCTTGTCGAAGGAGCTTGCGGCGAGTCGGCGGATGGCTGCTGATTGCCCTGATGCTGGGAGCGTCGGCTGTCACTCAGCAGGACGTAATCACTGACATTGTCATTCACGGAAACCGGCGAATTCCAGGAGACAGCATTAGAGCAAGAATCTTTACCCGGCCCGGCGATGTTTACGATCAAGCGGCAATCGAGCGAGATTTTAATGCGCTTTGGAATACCGGCTATTTTGAAGACATTCGTTTTGAACGTGAGCAGACGCCCAAAGGCTGGCGACTTCACATCTACGTGAAAGAGCGCCCAACGATTCGGGAAATAGACTACACGGGGTTGAGTTCGGTTTCAAAAAGCGACGTCTTGGACCGCTTTAAGCTCGCTAAAGTAGGCCTTTCCCAGGAAAGCCAGTACGACCCAACCAAAGTGAAGAAAGCGGAAGTTACAATCCGGGACCTTCTTGCAGAACATGGACGGCAGTTTGCCACGGTTCGAACCGAAGTGCGTCCCATCCCTCCCGCCGCCGTGGGGCTGACTTTCGTGATCAAAGAAGGGCCCAAGGTCAAGGTCGGCAAGATCACCTTTGAAGGCAACAAACGGGTCAAGAGCCGTGTCCTGCGAAGCGCGATGAAGAATTTGAAGCCGATTGGGATTCCCCACTCCATATTCCTGGAAAATCTGTTCGCCAAGACCTACGACGCCACCAAGCTTGATGAAGATACCGAGCGGGTTCGCGAAAAACTTCAAGACCTCGGTTATTTCACCGCCGTGGTGCAAACTCCTACAACGCACATTCATGACACCGGGCACACCGGATTTCACATTCCCTTGCTCCAGAGTGGGGCGGGTAAGGCAGTGGACATAACCATACCGGTTGAAGAGGGCGAACGCTATCGCCTGGGTGGAATCACCTTCAAGAACACGAAAGCGCTTAACAATGTGAAGGCTCTACGTGGACTCTTTCCCATCAAAGACGGCGATATTGCAGATCGCAGCAAAATTGCGAAGGGCCTGGAAAATCTCCGCAAGGCCTACGGACAATACGGTTACATCAATTTCACGGCGATTCCCACTCCGCGGCCCGATGAGGCAAAGAAGCTCCTCTATTTCGACATTGACGTTGACGAGGGCAAGCAGTTCACGGTACGACGCATTGAATTTACTGGAAACACGACCACCCGCGATAAAGTGATCCGGCGCGAAATTGCTCTCGAAGAAGGCCAGGTCTACAACCAGGCTTTGTGGGAACAGAGCCTCCTACGGCTGAATCAGTTGGGCTATTTCGACCAGTTGAAACCGGACGATCCCGATGTGACCGACCGTCATTTGGACGAAAAAGAAGGGACGGTGGATCTCACCCTGAAGGTCCATGAAAAGGGCAAGAACAGCATCGGATTGACGGGAGGGGTGAGCGGACTCGCGGGCACATTTATCGGACTTAGCTATAGCACTAACAACTTCCTTGGCTTGGGGGAAACGCTCTCCGTGTCGGCGGACATCGGTAGTTTGGAGCGCAATATAATGTTCGGTTTCACCGAGCCCTATCTGTTCGATCGGCCCCTCCAGCTTGGATTTACCGTTTACGGAAGCAAGTACACCTATGATCAGGCGCAACAAACGGCTCTCTTCACCGGGCAGCAGGTGCAGTTGCCTTCCGCCTACTTGCAGAACCTTCAGAATTACACCCAGGCGAGCAAGGGTTTCAGTGTGTCGCTGAACTACCCCCTGCACCGTTCCTTTAAGCGCGTCGGCATCAGCTACTCCTACGACGTTTCGTCACTGGTCGCGTTGACCACAGCATCGAAATCGCTTTTTTCTTATCTGGCATTCAGCGGCGTCAGCGGGCCCAACGCGCTGAACGGAATCGTCACCAGCAAGGTCGTTCCGAGCTATTCCAAAAATACTTTGGACAGCGGTATTTCTCCCCACAGCGGCAGCAGTATTTACTTCGCCAGCGAGATTGCGGGTCTCGGCGGTACCGTGCGGACTATTCGTCCGGTATTTGAATATAAGAGATTCTTCCCGGTGCAGAACCGCCGTAATACCGTCGGATATCGCGTTCAAGCTTCTTTCCTCACTGGATATGGCGGGCTGGTGCCTCCGCCGTTTGAACGGTTTTATATGGGGGGCGAGAACGATCTCCGCGGCTTCGATATCCGGTCGGTATCGCCCGTCGCGTTTTTACCGACTGTGACATCTGTCCAGTTGCGCAACCCGGACGGGACGATCGTTCCCAAAAATCCAGGTAACCCGTTGCAGGGTAGCTACAACATTCAGGTGCCAGTGGATCAAATCACGTTTCCCGGGGGGGACGCCAGCGTGGTCGGTAATCTTGAATACCGGATCACTATTGCCGGGCCTGTTGCCCTGGCTCCGTTTGTGGATGTGGGGATTGATCCCATTCTCAGAAAGTCCGCACTGCGCATCAACCCGGGCCAACTCACCGCTATTAACAATACCGCTTTCGGGTGCCCCTCAGAAGATATCGCATTCAACTGCGTGGGCGGGCAATTACCCGGCGCGCCCAATTCGACGATTCCGGCCTTTTCGCAGTACCTGACCACCGCTCCCAATACCAATTGGACGCCGCGAATGTCTACTGGGCTGGAGTTGCAGGTTTTTGTGCCCATTGTCAACGCGCCATTTCGAGTCTATTGGGCCTACAATCCCGTGCGGTTGGACACCACCGTGAACTCCCCAATCCCAATCACCAGAGGGATGTTCCCAGCCGGGGCTGCCGGAGACTATACCTACCAGATTACGAAGAATGCTTATTCTCCCCAATATCAGTTGAGGGAACCCCGCAAGACATTCCGTTTCACGGTTGCAACGACGTTCTAATTGATGGGTCCGAGGAGGCGGATAGGAGTCTCCGCGCCACACCATTAATAAATAGGCAAGGGACAGCCATCCCGGAAAAGGATATTTCTCGGATTGGACGGCGTCCCCATCCGCCGTATCGTCGGAACAGGTTTCGCTATTTATTCGTAATCAGATATGTGGTACAACGCAATAGATTAATGAAAGAGTTTTGCAAATGATTCACAGTTGCCGCCTGCTTCGCGGAAGTGTAGAAGAAAGGCACGGACAAGAATGGCTGGAATCCCCTCTCCTATTTATCTCGATGATGAGCAGTTAGATCTCTTCTACGCAACTGCCCGAAAAAGCGGTATTGAGCCGATCCGAAGAAAACGGAGGCTCATTGCATTTGGCTGGTACGGCGGCAAGTATAGCCATCTTGATTGGCTCCTCCCGCTGCTTCCGACTTGCCACCATTACTGCGAACCTTTCGGTGGATCCGCCGCTGTATTGCTCAACCGCTCCCCCTCGGCGGTGGAGACTTATAACGACATGGATGGAGAAGTGGCCACGTTTTTTCGGGTTTTGCGTGAAGAAGGCGATAGACTCGTAAGAGCCATCGGGCTGACTCCATTTTCCCGCGAAGAGTTTTTTATCGCGTGCTCCACCAATGGCCATAAAATCCCGGAGTTCGAAAGGGCGCGCAGGTTTTTTATACGAGCTCGGCAAGTGCGCACAGGACTGGCGCAGACAGCTAGTATTGGCCGCTGGGCGAACTGCAAGGATACGTCTCGCGGCGGCATGTCCGGTGTCGTATCGCGATGGCTAGGTAGCGTGAACACCCTTCCAGAAATAGTCGAACGTTTCTTGCGGGTACAGATCGAGAACCGCCCGGCAACCGAGGTAATTCGACTTTACGATGGTGAAGGAACTCTATTTTACTGTGATCCGCCGTATCCCCATGCGTCACGCGCCGATGACAAGGCATACGGAAATGAAATGACAGATGAGGAACACCGGAGGCTCGCTTCTGTGCTGGGCGGAGTGAAGGGCAAAGTGGCGATCTCTGGTTATCGCTGCGACGTGATGGATACTCTTTACAAGACTTTTAAAAGACTCGATGCGGCGGCGAAGATGTGCCATTCTGTGAAGAAGCTCCGGAAAGAAGCGCTCTGGGTTAATTATTGATGCAGTTAGTCTCCAAATTAGATGCTGACCGATACCGCAGGCGAAATTCTTAGAACTGAATGGGAGGGTATACGGTTTCTTGCCGAATCGAAGAAATTGAAAGACTGGCTTGACGACCCTCAACTGCTGAAAGCCGTGAAACTTTCGATAAACGGCTCTACGAAGACGTATCGCTACGTTCTCCCTACCCAATTACTATCGAAACTAGCTGATCCCTCACTCGACAGCCGGTGTATTCAAATGTCGCGTGGCGGGGCTGGTGCCTTTGACGCGAGAACGGTTGCTCATGGCGTGATCGTTCCATTCGACCAGGAAAATGAAAACGTACTTGGCGGTTCGCAGGAGCCGTACGTCAGCAATCCGCTACGCGTCGCTGAGGTGTCTTTGTCCTACCGCGGGCCCCAACGCGATAAGACTGGATGGGATCAGCTCTGCGTCGTCCTTAATGCGGTCGAGGGGAGAAAGGATGAAAGCTTCGCGAAGCTGGCGTTTCGCCAGGTCCTGACTGAAATTTACCGACGTCTTTCGACCGTTCGGGTTATCTATGGCTTGCCGCGAAGGGTGAGTCTGAGACGAACTATCGGAGCTGTTCAGGATTTCCTTTCTGAGCAGTCTGGTGGAGATCGTCTTCTAGCGCTTTCATGTGCCTTATTCACCATTATTGGTAATAGGTTCGCGCTTTATGAACAAGTAAAGCGTGGAAAAATCACGGCCGCGGATCAACCGAGCGGAATGCTTGCCGACCTTGAGTGCACCACGAAGGAAGGACGAATTGTCTTTGCGGTAGAGGTGAAAGATCGGCAGATCACCATTAGTCAGTTGAAAGCAAAGCTGCGCACCATACGCGAGAAGCAGGTGTCTGAGATCTTTTTTATTGCGCAGGGCAGTCTCCCGTCAGAAGATAGCGAAGTTCAATCGCTAATCGATCGAGAGTTCGCAAGCGGTCAGAACATTTACATCACGGACTTAGTCAAGCTTTGCAGTACGCTATTGTCCATTGTCGGCGAAGATGGAAGGAGAGAGTTTCTGGCTGAGACAGCTAACCAATTAGAAGCCTACAAATCGGAAATTTCGCATCGGAAGGCTTGGTCTGCCGTTCTCGCCAAGCTCTGAGCCTTGACATTATTCTGATCTTGGAGCATCTACACCCATCTACTGGACGAGTACAGAACGGACATTGACGGCAGATTAGCAGGGAACCTATAATGATTCTTAATTGTTACATCAGAATGAGGATGACCCAGGTTCAACCGGGAAACGCTCGACTGCGGAACGCCGGCGTCGTTGTAAGAGTGCGTCCTTAGTTGGAGCGCGCCTTATCTGAGTAAGTCAAGACAATTCCCAAGGAGCACCAACATTCAATGACAAGCTGGCTTGCGCGATTTCTTCCACTGACTATGGCTGCAACCGCAGTTCTTTCCGCCGCCGCGTTCGCTCAGGCGAACGATCCCGCCGCGGCATTGCCGTCGGCCCCCAGTTCCGCCGGTTCGGCGGTTGCTACCGGCACCGGAACCCGGCTGGGTACCATCAACGTTGAGCAGGCAATTTTCGCCACCAACGAAGGTCAAAGAGACTTCGAGGCGCTCGGAAAGAAGCTGCAACCCAAGCAGAACGAGTTGAAAAGCGAGAATGACGAAGTGGAAAGCCTGAAGAAACAGCTTAGCGCCCAGGGCGAGAAGTTGAACGATGATTCTCGCGGAGCTCTGGTGAAGCAGATTGAGCAGAAGCAGAAATCACTCGAGCGTTCCGTGCAGGATGCGAGGGACGATGCTCAAAGCCAGCAAAATGACATCGCGCAACGCATCCTCCAGAAGATGGCTCCGATGATCGGCAAGTATGCGGCAGAAAACGGATTCGGAATTATTGTGGATACGTCCAGTGCATGGCCTAACGGACCCGTGTTCTGGCAAAACGGAACGGTAGACATTACGAAAGCCGTCGTTGATGCCTACAATGCGGAATCAGGAATCGCGCCCCCGGCGAGGTCTACCGGAAGCAGCAGTCATCCGGCCTCCAAGCCAGCGGCAAGGCCGGCGGGAGCCACTGCCAAGCCGGCTGGGACCTCGACTAAACCTCCTAAATAAAGTAGTCCAACCTCCGAATTCGCCAAGGGCTACATGAGTACACGTGGCCCTTGGATTTCGACCGTGGCCCCTACGCCAGTTGAACGAAATGCGCTGACGCTCCCCTTTTCGTACGGCCTCCGTCCCAATAGGACACTTTTCCCGCTTCGGTCGTCCCTGCCCCTCCATTTTCCCCAGACTCTCTTAGATACCAACATGGTTTTACGTCTTGCCTCCGATGGGTCTCAAGAAGGTGCTTTTTCCTTATGTCGCCCAGAAAGAAGAGGGATGTGGCTCGGTCTCAACTACAAGTCCTGCCCCGAAGGCGCTCGGGGAAGGTCAAGCAGTCTCCGGTTGAGAGCACGGATGACCTATTGCGGAAGCTGTGGCAGGCGATTGAACAGTCTGTGGACCCAGTTGTGATCACGAACCTTTCAGGAATTATTGAATACGTAAATCCAGGATTTGAGGTCCTCACTGGATATTCGAAAAACGAAGCTCTCGGCAACTCGTTGCGTATTCTGCAATCCCCGGACGAAGCCCCTCAAGTGTACGAGAATATCTGGCGAGCAGTCGTTGCGGGGGACACCTTCCGGGGAAATGTCGCTGGCCGGAAGCGAAATGGCGAAACGTTTTCGTTAGCGACGACGATTACCCCTTTACGGAACAGCTCGGGTGAAATCACTCACTTCATTTCTACCAATCGCGATATCACGGATCTCTCCCGCCTGGAGCTACAGCTTCGGCAGGCCCATAAAATGGACGCCATTGGTCGCCTGGCGGGCGGAGTTGCCCACGATTTTAACAACATCCTGATGGTGATCAGTTCCTATGCGGAGCTGATGCTTGATTCGCTGGGCTCAAGACATCCGCTCCGGCGCAATGTGCAGGAAATTATGGGAGCGGCAAGACGCGGCTCCGATCTCACGCGTCAACTGCTCGCCTTCGGCCGCAAACAAGTCCAGACCTTGCAGCTGCTGGATTTGAACTCGGTGATTCATGAAGTCAGCAGGATGCTGCTGCGCCTGATCGGAGAGGACATTGAATTCGTCTTCACTCCCGGGACGCATATTGGAATTGTAAAAGCAGATCCGGTGCAGATCGAGCAGGTGCTGATGAACCTGTCGGGGAATGCCCGAGACGCGATGCCAGGTGGAGGGAAACTCACGATTGAAACCGCCACCATCAAAGTCGAGGAAGCCTATATACAGAAACATGCCATGGTTCCTTCCGGCGATTATGTTCTGCTCACGGTTACGGATTCCGGCGTCGGCATTGCTTCGCAGCATCTCCCGCATATATTCGACCCCTTTTACAGCACGAAAGAAGAAGGCGAAGGCACCGGACTTGGTCTCGCCACCGTGTACGGCATTGTCAAGCAAAGCGGAGGCTTCATTTGGGTGTATAGCGAAACTGGCATGGGAACGACTTTTAAGATTTATTTACCGAGTGTGCAGGCCGAAATTAGCGAATGGCCCCGCGCGGCGCCGCTGGAAAAGTCTGTACCACATGGTTGCGAGACTATATTGCTCGTCGAAGACGAATCCGCGGTGCGGGAATCGGAGAGAGAATTTCTGCTATTAAATGGTTACATCGTCCTGGAAGCGGCAAATGGAGAAGAGGCGCTTCGCATAGCCGCCGAATTCAGCGGGCCGATTCATCTTGTGATTACTGATGTAGTTATGCCGCGCATGGGGGGTGGAATACTAGTTGAACAATTGCGCGCCACAAGGCCGGAACTGAAAGTGCTATTCGTTTCCGGGTACGCGGAAACCACGGTCACGCGACAGGGAGCCACTGGATTGCCTGCGAGCTTTTTGCAAAAACCATTTTCGTTGAAAACTCTTTCCCGCAAAATCAGAAAGGTCATCGAAGGAACCTCCTATTCCAGGGCTGCATCCGGCTCCGGCCGCTAGGCTTCTAACCTCGAAGTATCCCGTATAATCAGTGCGGAATACTGCATGAGTCGGTCACCTGCCTCCACAATCGGCTTTCCCCTCAGTCCAGATTCGACTTCCGACAAAGCGCGAAAAAAAATCTCTCTCCTTTTGATTGTCCTCATGTGGACCGCAATCTATTTTGCGGGGATGTTCACCCCTCCTCTACTCGACGACGTTGACACTATACACGCGGAGGCCGCGCGGGAGATGGTTCTTCGCCACGACTGGGTCACCCTTTATACGGACGGCATTCGCTACCTCGAAAAAGCTCCGCTCATGTATTGGGGCGTGGCCGCCAGTTACAGCATTTTCGGCGTCAGCGACTGGAGCACGCGTTTGCCGCTCATGCTGGGTGCGCTGGCACTCTTTATCGCGACTTATGCGTTGGGGAAACGAGCTTACGGGGAACGCGGCGGCCTCTATTCTGCGGTGGTGCTGGGAACCGCGGTTGGGCCTTATATTTACACCCGCTTCCAGATTCCAGATCTGATTGTCGGACTCTGGTTGACACTGGGGTTCTACTTCTTTCTTCGATCGTTGCAGGAGGAGCGTCCCTCCCGATTGACCTGCTGGGGTTTCGCCGCAACATGCGCGCTGAGCGTGCTCACTAAGAGTCTCATCGGGTTAGTCTTTCCACTGGGGACCGTCGTTCTCTACCTTTTTCTCACAAAGAACCTTCGTCATTTGCTTAAGCTGCGGTTGATTTCCAGTTGGGCGATTTTTGTACTGATTGCCGCACCCTGGCATATTCTGGCCGCCTTGCGTAATCCCGCCCAAGGCGCGGTGAAGGGATTTCTATGGTTCTACTTCATCAACGAACAATTCCTGCGATATCTGAATAAGCGTGTGCCTCCCGGCTATGACACCGTTCCGTTGTTGATCTTTTGGGGGCTGATGATTGTCTGGCTCGTGCCCTGGGCGGTCTTCCTTCCGCAGGCCTTGAGGGAAGTTCCACGATGGCGGGAATTCCGGGCAAACCTTTCCCTCCGGAAACAAGCGAACCTCTTGTTCATATTATGGGCTCTGGTAATCGTCGGTTTTTTTAGCTTTTCGACTCGCCAGGAGTACTACACGATTCCGGCGCTTCCGGGACTGGCTTTGCTGATCGGCGGATGGTTGGCGAAGGAGGAAGGTCCGGACGCTTCTCCGAGAGATATGAAGGATGGGCGAATTTCATCTTACGCACTGGTGACTATTGCAATCGTGTTTGCGATTGTCGGGGTTGCAATTCTACTCTCGTCACGGACGCCGGTCCCGGCGACCGATCTGGCCGAACTTCTGAAAAAAAACCCTCAGGACTACGATTTGTCACTGGGACACTTTCTAGACTTGACGCCGCAAGCGCTCGGTGCGTTCCGTGGCCCTCTCATCGGAGCCATGATTTCATTGATGCTGGGAGCGGGCCTGAGTTTGTGGTTCAGAATGCGCGGACGCCCTCGACGCGGAAATATAGCGCTCGCGCTGATGATGGTCGGCCTTCTGACCTGCATTCACTCTGCTTTTGCTACATTTTCTCCTATCCTCTCCTCCAGCAAGCTTGCGATGGCCATAAAGCGGCACTATGAGCCAGGCGATCTGATCGTCATTGACGGCCGATACGATCAGGCCTCCACGTTGAACTTCTATATCGGAGTACCGGTTCGCGTTTTGCATGAACCCAGCGGAAATCTTTGGTATGGGTCGAAGTTTCCTGATGCGCCGCACGTTTTCGAGACCGACGCATCTTTTGCTGTGTTATGGGCAGGACATCACACCGTGTTCTTGTGGAGCGATCAGGAGAATCCAAAAGAGCTGCACGACGCGCCCCGATATCTGCTGGCCCGCAGCGGAGGCAAGTTCATTTTCACTAATAGCAATACTGGAATGCGGCCGTGAGCCCCGCGGTTCTTCTGTGGAGAATACTGCTTTACATCGCGCTTTTCGGGACCGCAAGTTCCACAATTTACCTTCTGATGGTCCTGGTCGGAGCTTTCCGATTTCATCAGGAGTCGAAAGCCGCACGCAAGGTTGCCCTTAGTCTCCAATCTACTCTTCCTCCAGTAACTGTCTTCAAGCCTGTGCATGGAATGGAACTCAAGCTCGAGGAGAACCTGGAAAGCTTTTTCCAGCAAGATTATCCGGCTTTTGAAATCATTATCGGAGCGCGCGATCGCGAGAACCCCGCCCTGCGGGTGGCGGAGAAAGTTGCTCAGCGGTATCCGCATGTTCTGAGCCGCATCGTGATCTCAGGCCCACCAACCTGGCCCAACGCAAAGGTTTTTTCGCTCAGCAAAATGATTCCATGGTCGTCGAATGAGTTTTTTGTTATAAGCGACAGCGACGTGAAAGTTGGCCCGGATTTCTTGCGAAACATCATCCCCACCCTGCTGGACCCCGCGATCGGCCTCGTGACCTGTCTCTACAGAGGAAAGCCCGCCGGCGACTTTTGGTCGCTGCTCGAAGCCCTGGGGATGTCGGTGGAAATGCCGTCTGGCGTCGTGGTCGCCGATATGGTGGAGGGCATTCGGTTCGCGCTGGGCCCGGCAGTGGCGCTGCGCCGTGAAGCGCTCGGCAAGATTGGCGGAATCGCAACCACAGCGGATTACTATTCGGATGATTATGTCTTAGGGCAAAAGATGTGGCTCGCCGGATACAAAGTCATTTTTTCGCATTACTTCATTGAACATGTGCTCACCCCGCGTCCATTTCGCCGCACATTCGGGGACCAGTTGCGATGGATGAAGAGCACACGTTACTCACGGCCTTTGGGGCACGTGGGAACCGGCCTGACTTACGCTCTACCGTTCGGCATTTTAGGAATGATTGCGGCGGGGGCTTTAGGGCATCCTATTCTCGGTGCAATTCTGCTGGCTGCTGCCCTGGTAAATCGAATTGTCCAATCCATTGCGGTGGGATGGGCTTTGATGCGTGACCGCCCCTCGCTCTACTTGTCCTGGCTTTACCCTTTGCGGGATTTACAGGGATGGCTGATTTGGGTCCTCAGTTTCATGGGACGGAAATTCGTTTGGAGAGGTGAAGCATACAGCTTTACCAAGAATGGCCGAATCATTCCGCAGGAGAGAAATGTTGAGGTTCAGGAATCGATTTAACTGAGAGCACCGCATCAAAACATCATCTTCAATCCGCTTACAAGCGGGTCAGCTTTCCTTGTTTCAGGCGGAAGCGCTCGCCTCGCCAGGCCACGGTATTGCCCACCAACGCAGCCGCCCAAACGAAGGGCGCTAACAAGTCACGAAGGGGAATGAGCCAGGCCAACCGCAGGATATGCTTATCTTCGAGAAGAAGCCTACCCACCACCACTGCAACCGCCAACCGGAGAAATAAAACAAGACCAAGCAATCTCCAGGTCACCGGCGATCCGGCTGCGGAAAACAGAACTGCGAGTAACGCCCATGGCAAAGCGAAGGTAAAAATCAGGCCGGCAAAGCCCCAATAGCGCGAATCGCGCACGGTACGAGCCCATCGCAACTGATGCTGCATGAATGCAACAAGACTGTAGTGGGGCAAGACCGTTTCGACAACTTCTTCCGAAAGCACGACTCGCAAGCCCAATTCGGCTATGCGACTTCCCAGTTCGTAATCGTCGGCCAGGTAGTCGGCAAATGATTCGAATCCGCCGATCGTGGCCAAATCGCCGCGCCGGAACGCGAGTGTGGAACCCAATCCGAAGCGGATCCCGTTTTCCACGGTACGCGCGGCAAGCACCCCGGGAGCGAAGTCGGTGCTGATGCCAACGGATTCCAATCTTGACCCCAGATCCGCAGCGGCTACTCCGCGGTAAAGACAAGTCACCAATCCAATCTTTCCGTCGTGAAGCGGCGCGACGACTCGACGCAGGTGATGGGGACTGACCTTGATGTCACTGTCGCTCACGACCAGGTATTCGCTTCGCGCCTGGGCTGCCATTTGCGCGAGATTGCCAGCCTTCACATTCGCTCCCATGTTCGGCTTGCAAAGTATCAGGCGCATTGGTTGCTTTGGAAAGTCAAGCATCAGCCGCTCCACCACCGCGACTGCCGGGTCATTCCGGTCGTTGACTCCGAAAACAATTTCGTAATCTGGATAATTCTGCAAGCAATGAGTGTGAAGATTTTCGTACATTTGGGGGTCAGTACCCTTCAGCGGCTTCAACACAGAAACAGGAGGACAGTGTTGTGCGGCGCGCGCACTCTTGCCCGCTGATTTTGACTGTTGCAGGAAGCTCGCGGCGCTCGAGAGGCAGAGCAAGTTGTAGGCTATGCCGGAGATTGTGCCAATTATCGCAATGCTTTCGATGAGCTTCGCAATGTGATGAATCATTCCGGAGGATTATTCGTACCGAAGAGATTCGATGGGATCGAGGTTGGCCGCCTTCCATGCGGGATAAATGCCGAAGAGCAATCCTTCCGCGGCTGCGGAGGCGAGGCCAAAAATAGCCCAGAACATTGACATATGCGCGGGCAGTGAACTCCAGATGGCCGGAATGATCCTGGTGACGGTCGCCCCGAAGAATACACCGATAATCCCGCCTATCGCCGTGAGCGTTATAGCCTCCAGGGTGAACTGCATGAGAATATCCTGCTTTCGCGCGCCGATTGCTTTGCGAACTCCAATCTCGCGGGTTCGTTCCGTGACCGAGACCAGCATGATATTCATCACGCCGACGCCGCCGACGATAAGCCCCACGCTTGAAACCGCGAACATGAAAATAAAGATCATGCCGGAGAGCTGCTTCCACAAGTCGGACATCGAGTCCTGGGTGAAAATCTCGAATCCATCCGGCTTTCCAGGAGGCACCTTGCGGACGCGCCGAAGGGTTTCACGAATCTCATCCATCGCCTGCGGCATATCTGCCTGCGATGTAGCCTTGGCGGTAATCCAGAAGCCCTTCAACTCAGGATGCAATTGGTGAAACGTTCCCCATGGGAAGAAGATCAGATTGTCTTCCGCATTTTTGCCACTCGAAAAGGCGCTCTTGCGCGGGAACGCCACGCCGATGACGGTGAACAGTTCGCCTTCAATATTAATTTCCTTGCCCAGAGCGCTGCCTTGCGGAAACAGTTCCGCCGCAGTATCTGATCCCAGAATAATGACTGGGGAGTGATGTTCTTCGTCTATCTGCGTGAACCAGCGGCCGGAGGCGACGCCGAGATCGTAAACATCCTTCCAAGTATAGGTATCGCCCTCTAAGATAGTATTTTTTACCCTGTGACTTCCGTATTTCACCGTGTACGTACCTGCGCCGAAATGGGGATCGGTATAACGGATGCCAGTCGTGACCGCCTTAACGTGAGGCAGACCCTGCAATGCCTGGTAATCTTCGAACGTCATTTTTTTGCGCGTACGCATTTCCTGGGTGGGGCGCGTAAGACTAAATGGCTGGATGTGGTACACGAAGATCAAGTTCGACCCGAGGCTGGTGATCGAGTCCATCACCTGATCGTTCAGCCCGCTGACTACTGACGAAATGGCGATCACGACCGCAACACCAATGACGATGCCCAGCACGGTCAGGCCGGAGCGAAGCTTGTTGCTCCGAATGGTGTCCAGCGCCATCCGAACGATTTCGCCGTAGTCGCCTTTGCGCATCATAAGAACATTTGGTTGAGTAATTTTGTAATTGGGTAATTTCAAAACCAAAACCAACGATCCATCTCGTTGGAGTTTCAATTACAAAATTACTCGATTGCCAAATTACAAAATGATTTCACAATTCAAATCTCAGAGCTGCGATCGGATCGAGGGTGGCCGCACGCCGCGCAGGGTACACTCCGAAGAATATTCCCACACTCGCCGAGACCAACAGTCCGGCCGCTACCGCCCATAACTTAATAGCGGACGGCATTCCGATCAGGGCCGTCACTCCTTTGGCAACGACGATGCCCAACAATACACCGACCGCTCCGCCTATGAGGGCCATGGTCGCGGACTCAATCAGAAACTGCATCAGCACATCCTTCCGGCGCGCTCCCAGCGCTTTTCGAATGCCGATTTCCCGCGTTCTTTCCGTGACCGAGACCAGCATGATATTCATGATTACGATGCCGCCGACGACCAATGAAATAGCCGCAATTCCGATCATCGCGATGAAAAATGTTCCAGTGAGGTTCGCCCAGATTCCCAGCAGGCTGGCGTTGGTCTCAACTTCAAAACTGTCGGGCTTGCCCGGCATATCGTGGCGCAGGCCACGCAAGATGACCCGCGCGTCGTCCATGGCAGCGTCCAGGCGGTTCCCAATGCCATTCGCCTTGCCAAAAATGGTGATGCTGCTGTGAACGCCATATTGCTTGAGGTAGCTTCCGATCGGAATCAAGATTAAGTTGTCGCGGCTCTGCCCCAGGGTTGTGCCTTGTTTTTTCGCTACTCCCACGACCTGGTAGGTATGGCCATCGAGGCGCAATTCCTTTCCAATGGGGTCGGTATCGGGGAAAAGATTGTCCACCAGGTCGGTCCCAATCACCGCGACATTGGAGCGCGTGTTTTCGTCGGTATCGTTAAGCATGCGGCCATTGCCCAGATCAATATTCAGAATCGCCGTCATAGAAGGCGTGATTCCCCGAACAAAAACTCCGCTCATGGATTGCATTTCGCGCTTGACGGTACCATTGCCGTTTCCCTCAACCGCGCCAATGGACGAGCAGTATCGGCAGCCCTCCTGTATGGCGCGGTAGTCCTCCATCGTTATGTCCTTACGCTTCAAGCCCTCCATGTATTCGTCGAAATTAGTGATGACGGGAGCCATTTTGCTGATGATAAAAACGTCAGCCCCAAGATTGAAGACCTTCTCGGCCATGTAGCTGTTGATCCCGTTTACGAAAGTGACCACCGCTATAACGGAGGAGATGCCAATTACGACGCCGAGTAGAGTCAACACCGAGCGCAGTTTATTGGCCCAGAGAGACTGCACAGCAATACGGATGGCTTCGAGAGTATTCATTGGCCGAACGCTCTATCGTGATACGTCTGAGGTCAGAATAAGGTTCAGTCTAACAGCAGGCGGGGCGGGTGCAGGAAATGGTGGATCCGCCGCGCGGCGGCCACTTTTACTGGATCTCGATGTGGCGGTGAATTTTGTAGCGAACAGGATCGCCGCAGGTGCTCGCGGTCTGGTCCGAGCAATCCCGCTCCAGGACCTCCAAAGGGTTATCAATGCTGCCGGAGATAATGCGTCCGTCTTCCAGATTGATTTTCATCTGAACGTCGAATGTTTCTTTGCCCACCGAGGCCACGTACTTATCTGCTGCCGACTTCGAGCTGAAATTCTTGGTTACCTGGACCCAGTTGTTGGGAGTATCGGCGACGGGCGCGTGCATCCATGTCGCAGGAAGTTCTACCTCCGGCTGCGCTGGGGGTACGTGCCGAACCGTTACGGTCGCGATTCTATCGGGAAGATTCACGTCCGCGAGCGCGACGTCAAAGTCAATTGAATCCTCCCCAATCAATGCATAGTTGCCGTCCGCCCAGGAGTTCGGGCTGCCGTGCTTGAAATAGAAACGGTCTGCGGGATGTTCCAGATTGCCCTGGCTAACCGCTACCGTCATGTCCGCATAAAAGGTCAAGAGGTCCGTGATTGGACCAATCAAAATAGGATCAACCTGGCTGAGGCTGGGGATCGTAAGCGTGTATCCCGGCTCGAGCGAGACCTCTTGGCGAAAACTCGCGCTTGCAGGGGAAAGAGGAGTCGGTTTATCGTTCACGACTAAATTCGACCAGCTAAACTCTTCGATAAATCGCCCGGCCGCATTCTTTTTTACGACTCCATCTGCCTGGACTTCGTAGCGCAGAGTGCCCTGCCGGTCCTGATTCGTACCCTTCATGTGGTAGGAGAGCTTCTCGCCTTCTTTGTACTGACGGCTTAAGAGCTTGTGATCGGGAGATGAGATTTGCTTGCCCGAGTCCGGAGAGGCTTGAGCCGGCAGGATCTGAGAGATTGTACCGGTCAACAACAGCGACAAAAACAATGTACGAAGAGCCATCAGGGATATGAATGTACTAATTATTGGATGCGTTGTCCAAGGTCATGTGCGGCGCGGACCACGCGGGCAAGGGCACCCGCGCCACACAGCAACATCCAGCCACAGGCCTCATCGTATAATGGCTTGTTGGCAGCTGGACCGGACGGTCGCTCTCCGTAAGGAGGGAGGAAAGTCCGAACTCCGCAGAGCAGTGTGCCGGATAACGTCCGGGAGGATGCCCCATTTTTTCACTGATGGGACCATTCGACGGCAAGTGCCACAGAAAATATACCGCCCCGCTGGTTCGGCAAGTTCCGATGGCGCCGCCATGGAGCTTGCGGAACCGGCGGGGTAAGGGTGAAAAGGTGCGGTAAGAGCGCACCGCTGCGGCAGTAATGCGGCAGGCATGGTAAACCCCACACGGAGCAAGACCAAATAGGGAGGAACGTTCGGGTTCGCCCGCGCACGTGCCGGCTCGGCGCGTCACAACCTCCGGGTAGGTCGCTTGAGCCTCGCAGTAATGCGCGGCCCAGAGGAATGACCGTCCTGCCGGAGCAATTCGGCAGACAGAATTCGGCTTACAGGTCCGGCTGCCTTCTTCTTAATCATTCTTTTTCGGTCTTAAATTCCTGCCGCTGGGGCGTCCCGGCGCCACTCTTTTACCAGTAGCTGAAGGTTAGATTGTCCAGCCAGACCGAGTATGGCTCCTGGATTCGATTGCCGTCCTGCTGATAGTTGATGGTGACTCCGAACCAGTTGCTCGAGGTGGGATTTTCGGTGTGGTTCAAGGTCGCGGTCTGTCCATTCAAAGTGATTGATTGGAATAATAGTTGGTTTTGGTCCGTTCTCTGAACTTGAATAACGACGTGATTCCACGCGTTGTTAAGGGGTTTGCAGGCGGCCCCGGTGGGCAGCCATGCTTGATTCTGGTTATCCCAGATGTCCCACTCGTTACCGCCGGCTATTCGACATTCGTGCCCCCAGATGTAGGATTTTCCGTCAACAAACTGGTTGATATCGAACTCGAGCGCCTGCGAGGCAGGCAGATTTGTCGAATAAAAATACACGTCATAAGTGAAATTGTGCAGAGTCGGCAATAAGGAGTGGTCCTGGTCAGGCTCGTTCTGGGACGAAAAGTCTCCGATCAGGTGGTTATTCCACAAAATATCGGAGAATGCCGTTGCTCCGCCGATGTCCGTCTCGGTTGAGCTTCCGCTCATGGATGGCGTGCTGATTTGCTGAGACATTGACCATGTGGCCTGCGGCCCGCCAGGGCTGCAAGTCGAGCAGACGTTGTAAGCGGACGGAAGTAAAGCCGCCCCCGTCCATCCTGCTCCGGCCTGGAGATGCGAGAATTCTTTAGCACTGGTGGCTTGACTCGATGAGACGGGCGGCGCCGCGGGAGTACTGGAGACCACCGGCGAGATCGCCGAACCGCCGCAACTCACCAACCCAGCTGACACCGACAACGCGAGCAGAGTGAGGAAAGCAGGCGCGGCAAATCGCTGCAAACCGGGAGTCATTTGCGTTCTACTATGACATCTGGAATCGGGGTTGGGAGAGATTACGAAAGAACGGGTAACATTACAATACTTAAATTACCCGGCTTTGAGACTACTGGGGTATCCGCGTGTTTGGGATGGACTGTCGTTTTTCCCGAAATGATACGGCAGCGTGAACTGGATGAGGATTTGAGCTCAGGGCTGCGCGAATCAGAACATTCTGACGTCTGCTTTCCCACGCCCAGAGCCTGATTCAGACGCCTGCCGTTTTCTGTCAACTGGAAGTACGGTAATCTAAGGGCTTATGACTGAAGAGGTCGAAACCGCAAATAAGGTTTACCCAACACTGACGGGGCTCCCGCTATCCCTACAGTTGGATTGGCCTTTCCATAAATCCACATCCGGGGCGGATTTTTGGGTGCTGCATGCTGACGTGCGGCTTGAGAACTCAGGTGGTCTGCATGCGCCGGTTGCGGTTAATCTTTCGGCAACGGTGCGCGAGATATTGCCCTCACTCGACGCCAGTGATGTGGAAGCGCCCGTCATCAATGCTTTGCGCAAACAGGTTGACCGCAGGCAGATCGAATTCGTGAAATCGGGGAAGCTTGTGCCCGTTCATTTCTCCAGCCGCTTTTACGATTTTAAGAACAAAAAGTGGGTGTTCGGAAAGACTTCCGATGACGAGATTTCGAGGCTACTGCTGAGAAAACTTTATTGGCAAACGCTGGTGGCGGAAACACCTGTGTGGATCGGTGATCCGGCGGAAGCCTTGTACGTCGAAACGGCTCCGGCGCATGTCTTGGCGTTGGCGCGGAATCTGAAAGAAGAAGGATTGATTACGCTCCAGGGAGAATCGGCGTCGGCAAACGCGGCGCTGATGGCGCAAAAAGAGCGATTTGAAGCGGAAATGGAAGCTGCCTTAGTTGAGATCGAAAAGAAATATGCGTTCGAAAGGGGTTGAGAAAATTATAGATTGGGGGTTGCAGATCGTCACAGATTCGCTAACTTGAGATCTTCGACCTAAAATCTTCAATCTGCAATTGAGGTTCTAATCCTGCTCGATGGCATCAATGGTTTGAAATAACTGGCTGCGGTCAGTTACCTCGATGTAAGGCCTTCCGCCCGGTTTATCGCTCACGACATAAATCGTCGGCGTCTGATGAATTCCAATCCGGGTTCCCATGTCTCGTTGCTCGCGCACTTCGCCTGCAAGTTTCCCCTGCGGGTCAATCACGAAGGGCAGCGCCATCTTATGGTCGGCGGCAAACTTGTCGGAAAAAGTACGCAGGTTCTGGGGAGTGATTTCGGGCTGGTGCTCGAAAATATAGTCGCGGTATTCCACGCCAAGAGCTTTGGAGCGCGCGTCGAAATAATGGGCGGTCACAGCCGCTTCAAAGGACCAGTTGTGCATGGGTAACGGAAAGTCATGAATCACGACGGGAATTTTGTACGTCTTTCCGGCCTGCTTTATCAGAGGCGCGCTAACCCGGCACAGGGGGCATTGCAGGTCTTCAAAAACAACAATTGCCACTTTGGCGCCCTTTGGCGGATGAAGCTCGGAAGCTAAATCCTGGGTCCAAGCCAGGGAAACGGTGAAAAGTATCAGTACCGACGCCGCAATAGTCCTCATAGTCATATACGTTTATGTTAACCGAAGCGGGGAGAGAGTAAAGCCCAAATCTCGCGCGGTTTCCCGCAACGGTGTCATAGTTCCAATGTCTAGCAGCCCCTGTCTAAAACGTGCTTTTTCGGCCAGTGGGTTTCTGCTGAACGAACCGGTTGCGATGCGGCATTCGGCGCAGGAGGATGGTGGGAACGAGTGCTGCGGCGCCGGAAACGGTGTTGATGGCCGAGATGAACAGCATCAAAGCGAAAAATAAAACAGCCACCGCGTCCTGCATTGCTCGCGGCGTCCCCGAACCGATCATCTTCCGGAGTAGCAGGGCCAAGTTGCACGCCGCTTGTAGCAGCAGCTTCTTCTGTACTTTCCGTTTCCCGCGCACGTGCAATCGCCGCAGAGATCCCGGCGGTACCAAAGCTCCTCTTGCCGCTGACGTTGCTTCCGCGTCCCCATCGCCATTCCTCAAACTTAACCGGAGACTATCTCAGCGCAAAGTGATTAAATTGCAGCATAGTCCAGCGCAGCAGTCCGGAGGCGGAGGATGGAGGAAGAGCGTTCTTTCTCTACTCGCACTTTGAACGTAATCGGCTTTGGTCTGTTGGCATTTGCCATCACCATTCTCGCCGGCGGTATCTGGAGTGCCCTGCTCGTCACCAATCTTCGTAGCAGCCCTACAGTACCTTGGTCCGTTCCCGCGATGGGGCTTCTGCTGTGGCTGGCGTGGGGCTACCTCGGCGGGAGCGGTTGGCCACGCAGCACTTCTGAAGCGCGACGCCGCTACCTGAGAGCCAATAGAAAATCCGGACAGACGTACCTGTGGGCATGGGTTGCGGGTGTTCTATCGGTGGTTGCGCTGGCTGGAATCTGGATCGTCCTGTTCCGGTTGGTGAAGATGCCACCCAACGTGCTTTCGGATGTGTCGAGTTATCCGCGAATGACGGTAGCACTCATGATCTTGATGGGGTCGTTGGTTGCTCCTTTCATGGAGGAGGCTGGCTTTCGCGGATATTTTCAGGTCGCCCTCGAACGCGAGTTTCGCGCCCCACTCGCGGTCGTGATCTCATCAGTTGTGTTCGCGCTTGCCCATGGACCGACACAAGGCTTCCTGTGGCCCAAGCTCCTCTTCTACTTTCTCGTGGGTATAGCATTCGGCGCCACAGCCTACCTCACCGATTCGATCCTGCCAGCAATCCCTGTTCACTTCGTGGGGCTACTAGTCTTCTTCACCCTGATCTGGCCGCGCGATGCTGCGCGTCGGTTGGTTTTGGAAAGTGGGACTGACAACTGGTTTTGGATACACGTGGCGCAAGCGGCCGTATTTACGGTGCTGACAGTCTGGGCCTTTCGGCGGCTCGCCAAGGTGAGCAGCCAGACTTTAGACACGGGCTGCTAGGTTCCATAAGGGAATTCACAGGCCGGCTGCTGCCGGTTCAACCTTGAAGCGGCCCGTTCACGCGTGTTAGGGTAAAAGTCCGATTTCTTCATTTCACAGCCATTGTCCGACGAGGATTTCTCTTGTCTTCCGTTGAGGCGACACCTACCGCGGTTCGCAAAACTGCCTTGAATGCGATCCATCGAAAAATGGGCGCAAAGATGGTGGATTTCAATGGCTGGGACATGCCGGTGGAGTACCCGTCCGCCGGGGGAATCATTGCCGAACACAATGCGGTTCGTGGCGCTGTTGGCATCTTCGACGTAAGCCACATGGGCGATATTCGGCTATCGGGCCCGGACGCGCTTTCCGCCGTGCAGCATATCTCGATGAATGACGCGTCCCGCCTTGCCATGGGCCAGGCACAGTATTCCGCCATGCTGTATCCGCGGGGGACCTTCGTTGACGATGTTGTGGTCCACCGCCTGGGAGACGCGGAATATCTCCTGGTGATCAATGCGGGTACTCGCGAAAAGGACTTCAATTGGGTGCGCGACAATACGGCGAACTTCGATTGCGAAGTCGAAGACCTCTCTGACGAATTTACCCAGATTGCGATCCAGGGACCGAAGGCCGCGGATTTGTTGCAAAAGCTTACGGACGCCGATCTTTCTGCTGTCAAATTCTATTGGTTCACCCAAGGAACAGTTTGCGGATTGAGGGATATTCTGATTGCACGCACCGGATACACCGGGGAAGACGGATTCGAAATTTATATTTCATCGGACGTGAACACGAGCGCCCGCGTGTGGGATGAGATATTCGAGGCGGGAAAAGAATTCGGCGTGCTTCCGTGCGGGCTTGGAGCACGCAACACTTTGCGTCTTGAGGCTAAGTTGCCGCTCTACGGGCACGAAATTTCCGCTACCACAAATGTTTGGGAGGCCGGTCTCGACCGCTTCTGCAAGGTGGAGAAGCCTTCATTCATCGGAAAGTCCGCGTTGATGAAGGCTAAAGACGGTGAACTTAAACGCACATTGGTGGGCATGGAGATGATCGAACGCGGCATTGCTCGCGATGACTATAGAGTTTTCGATGTTGGCGGGAAGGAAATTGGATATGTGACCAGCGGATCCTATGCGCCGTTTCTCAAGAAAAATATAGCCCTCGCATATGTTCCGCCGGAATACGCCGAAGCCGGATCGAAGTTGAGCGTCGAGATACGTAATCAACGGGTTGGCTCTGTAATTGTGCCAACGCCGTTTTACAAGCGCCCGAAGAAGAACTGATGGCTTCAGGCCCCTCCGGGTCCGCAATGTATTGGTAAGGGCACGACTTTTGAGTCGCGGCGAGAATGCCTGGTTGTTGAGCGGTTAGGAGTAAACGGCCCGAGGACAACATTTAGTGAATGATGTGAATCTCTGAATTCCAAACCTGCTCGGGCGGTACACGCAGTTCACCTTCGGTATCCCAGGCTGCCATTGCTGTGGGGCGCCTCAGCCTTCGCCGCAGGATTGTGGGTTGGCGAGCACGCCTGTCGGACGGACACCTGGTGGTTCATCGCCATCGCTGTATTCGCATTTTCAGGAACATATTTCCTCCGCAGGCGGGTTCTCTCAGCGTTTAGCCTCATGGTGTTCGCATTTTTTGCGTGTGGCGCAATAGCGATCCAGTTGCGCAGCCCCGCGAATCCGGCCGTCCCCAGCATTGTTCGGTTTGCAGATGGCGACGAAGTCTTCGTAACCGGCCATGTTACAAGGGAGGGGACGTGGCAGCAAAGAGATTTTGCCGAGGATGTTGAAAAGATAGACGTCCAAAGCGAACAGATCACTGCCGCCGGAAAAACGTCGCAGATTCGCGCGGGCTTGCGAATCACTTTATTTAGCAAACCAGGCCGAGATGGGATTTCGGGACGTTCATCTGCCGTGCAACCCGCAATTCACTACGGAGAACGGCTTCGTTTTCCTGTCAAACTCTCTTTGCCTCGCAATTTTCGGAATCCAGGAGCATTCGACTACGCGGGATACCTGGCCGAAGAGGGAATCGCGGCGCTTGGATCAGCTAAGATTGCCGACGTACAAATGCTTCCAGGATTTTCCGGGGGTCGTTTCGAACAGTGGCGCGCTCGCCTTCATCGCAGCCTGATCGGAGAGATCCACTCTCTTTGGCCACCTGAACAGTCGGTTCTCATTGACACCATCATGCTCGGCGACGATACCTTCCTCAGGAGGGACACTCGTACCGATTTTCAGCGCACCGGCACTTACCACGTGCTGGTCATATCCGGCCTAAAGGTTGGGATTTTGGCGTTGGCAACGTTTTGGCTTCTACGCCAGGTTCACGTGAACGATGTTGCAGCCAGCGCAATTACCGTCTCTCTCGCAATTTCTTATGCGCTTTTAACCGATGTCGGGGCTCCCGTATGGCGGGCAACACTGATGCTCACTCTCTATCTGCTTACACGGCTGCTCTATCGCGAGCGATCCATTCTGAACGCTATTGGCGCGGCGGCGCTCATCTTACTTGTGGCTGATCCGTCGCAACTGTTTGGCGCGAGCTTCCAGCTGAGTTTTCTGTGCGTGCTCATCATCGGAGGAATTGGGGTGCCAATCCTTGAGCGCACAACGAAGCCACTGTCCCGGGCATTCCGAAGTCTTGATTCGACCAGCTATGACCTGTCGTTATCGCCGAAATTGGTGCAACTGAGACTCGACCTTCGTATGATCGCGGTCCGGTTGGAGCGTTTCGCAGGTCCAAACATCCCCCGGATGGTGATTGCGGGAGTGGGCCGCATTATGGTCGTCGCCTTTGATTTTGTCTTCATTTCCGTGCTTCTTCAGGCCGGGTTTGTTTTGCCGATGGCTTATTATTTTCATCGCGCAGCGATTGTTTCTCTGCCGGCAAACATTTTCGTTGTGCCATTGACTGAGATCATCATGATTGCCTCAGGGGCGGCCCTTTTTCTGGGGCGCGTTTCAGTGACGCTGGCAAAGGGTCCTGCAGTGGTTGCAGGAATTGCGCTGCGAACCGTGGGAGCGACCGTTCATTGGATGGGCGGCTTGAGAATAGCCGAAGCGCGGGTGGCCACGCCCGAGCTGTGGATTGCCGTTCTCTCGTCTTGCGCCCTTGTCATCGCGGTATTCCTGGCACGATGCCGCGCGCGTCTTGTGGCGATGGGGTTGGCTGGCGTGGCAGCGACTGCAGTTTGGATCAGCCTTGTCCCTCCCCGCCCACAGTTCCGTGCGGGCGTGTTGGAGGTCACAGCGATTGACGTCGGTCAGGGGGATTCCATCATGCTGGTTTTTCCTGCCGGACGCACTTTGTTGATTGATGCCGGCGGCGTGCCTTCATGGATGCACTCTGATCTCGACATTGGCGAAGATGTGGTTTCTCCCTATCTCTGGTCACGCGGAATTTCACATCTCGACGCCGTCGCAATAACACATGCGCATGCAGACCACATCGGCGGAATGGCGGCCGTGTTGTCGAACTTCCATCCTCGCGAACTGTGGTTGGGTGTGGATTCACCGTCGCCGGAGTTACAGCGCGTGGTTCAAGAAGCGAAGACCCTTCACATTCCGGTAATTCTTCATTTCGCGGGAGAGCGCTTCCAAATGGGTGGTGCAATCGTGAGAATCTTGGCGCCGGTTGAGCGGCAGGATATTCAGTTATCGCGCCCCAACGACACGTCTTTGGTGCTGAAAGTGAGTTACGGAGCGACGTCGGCCCTGTTGGAAGGCGACGCGGAACGCAAGGAGGAAAATTTTATCTCTCAAGAGCAGCCGCAGGCAGACCTCCTGAAAGTCGCTCATCATGGGAGTGCAACCTCCACCGCGGAGGAATTCCTCACGGCGGTTCATCCTCGCTTTGCCGTGATCTCGGTGGGGGCGCGCAATGTCTACGGACATCCGCGCAAAGAGGTTTTGGAGCGCCTCGCCCAGATGAAGGTTGGAACTTATCGTACGGACGTTAGCGGGGCGGTAAGCTTCTACCTCGATGGGAAGAACGTTATTCCTGCCCTGTTGGATCCCCGCTGATATCAACTTCAGCCGTCTCGTCTTCGGCGTCGCGCCTTGACTCTGCAATGAGTTGGCGAGCCCTCTCGGCATCCTCCGCGCGAACCAGAATGACACTGCCCCCGACACCCGGCAGAATGTCTTGAGGAGCGTCCAGCGAGGTCAGATCCGATTGAATGCCCGCGGATTGCAGCAGGCCGTTTACGATAATCGCTTCCGATTCCTGCTCGGTGTCGAAGACTCGTACCAGCTTCTTGTTGGGATTGGGGCGATCATTCTCCTGCGTGGAGCTTTCGGCTTTCGTACGGTCTGCCATCTCTCCTCCGGTTGGACCTTAGTGAAGATGCTGAATTAGTCGTGTCCAGGCAATTTTACCCTGATAGGCTCGGTTGACTCTAAAATTTTAAGGCGCATGAGAGGGTTCTGGGTCAGCTTGCTTGTCATTCTGAACAAACCTCTTTGGCGCAGTGAACTATCTGGGCGAGCCGCGCGGTGCGTTGCGCTACTTGCGACCCGAAAATCGAGCGTTTGGCCCGCTTCCTCATCAAACTGACACACTAGCGAGGCCTAGCTTCAGATTCCCAAGCTGATACATCCTGCGCTATATTGATAAAATCACGAGACCGTCTAACTTAATTGGAGAAAAAGTAAATGAAAGTTATTCAGAAACTCGGCTTTACCGTCCTGCTGGGTGCTGCGCTCGCGGGTACAGCGATATCTCAGGGTACCGGCGCAAAGCAGGACATGAAAGACGCCGGGCACGAAACGAAGGAAGCCGCCAAGGATACTGGCAGGGCAACTAAGAAAACAGCCAAAAAAACTGGCCATGCCGTAAAGCACACGACCAAGAAGGTGACGCACAGAGCTGCCAAGAAAACTGACGAGGGCGCGCGAAAAGTGGAAGACAAGACTGCTCCCTCACCGCAATAAGCGGCTTTTCAAGTTGGGAATCGGCTTAAAAAAAGACCCTCGCTTGCGCGAGAGTCTTTTTTATTGGGGAGGACCGCTCTATGTTGTTGGTTACTTCGCTGGGACTTGCTGATCTTGTCCCGCCGGCATCGCATTTGAGGAAAGCTGCTCGAGATTGTTCTTCAACAGGCTAATCTCTACGCGGCCGCCGCTCGTATGCCGGGTCTTTGATTGTTCGTCAGCAGAGGCAACAGGAGCATTGCCCATGCCAACCACATAAATACGATATACGGGCACATCGTGGTTCTCAACGAGATAACGGACGACCGAGTCAGCCATCTTTTGCGACGTCGCAATTGCGGCCTGTCCCCGTCCGGATGAGAAACCCTGCACTTCAATAATGTATCCGTGCTGATCTTTCAAAGGAGTGGCCAGATCGTCAAGGGCTGATTTGGCGTTCTTGCTTAAAAAACTCTGCCCGGGACGGAAACGGATTTCAGTCTGGTTCGATGCTTTGTACTGGTCAATATTGCTCACCACCTGCTCGACATTTCCAATCCTGGTGTTAGCTTGCATCGCGGTTTGCTGAGCTGCTTGCGCTTTGTTTCCGGCATCTACAGCGTGCTCGTCGGCTTCATTTGCTTTTGCCGAGGCAAGCTGGATTCCCTGCTGCGCGCGCGAGTCCACGTCTTTGATATTTTTGCTGTTGGTGGCCGTCAGTTCATCCAGTTCGTTCAACCGGTCGCGGATTGGACCTGTCTGGCGCTGGACATATTTCTTGCGCGCGAATGGATTCACCCGGCCCCAGAATCCTTCGCGAGAAGGGGGTTGCAGCGGCTTCCCGGTCGCGCTTGTCTGGTCAGCGGCTTGCGGCGCTGTCTGGGATTGAACTGCGGTATTTTGATCTTGCGCTGTTGAACTACTCTGCTGCGCTATAGCCGGCAGGCACAATGCACCGGCGACAAACACGGTAACGAGAGCACGCTTTTTCATTGGACTTCCTCCAAGTTGTGTGGGGCTGCGCCCCAGGAAAATTCTTGCTGAATGAGCCCACGCCCGATTGTTGCTCACTCCACAGTATCCGAAATAACCCTACCTATGATGCTGCTACGCCTACTTTCGTTTACAGTTCTGATGCCAAACCATTTTGACTTTAAGCCTTGCATTATCAGTAGATTATAGCCTACAACGGCTCAGAGCCAGGCCAGAGAGCGTAATTTTGGCGAACCCTGATATAAAAACTGCCTTAAACCGGCCCCAGTGTATTCATTCGGTTGATCATTTGTCTTTCAACGGAGTTGACCGCGCTCCTGCGCGGAAGCTCTTCAACGTTTCAACAATTTGCCCTCCATACAACGCAGCTTTGCGTTCTCCAAAACCATGAATGCGGAGCAACTCCGTGATTGACGCCGGCTGCATGCGACAGATTTCTTCCAGCGATGTGTCGTGCATTACTACGAAGGCCGGAACCCCTTGTTGTTTGGCCGCTTCTCGCCTCCACTGCCGAAGGTGTTCGCGCAGTTCGGCGTCAGCGCACGCCCTCGCTTGGGTAGCCGGTACGGTTTGGATTCCCGTAGTCCTTCCGAAAGATCGGGCGGATTTTGGTCCGCTGCGTTTTGAAGTGCCGCCCAGAGCGAGCCATTCAGGTAAGTTTCCGCACACGTCACAAGAGCCACAGTTCGCCCACTTTGCGCGCTCGCCAAAGTGCGAGCAGATATAGCGGTGACGGCAATCTTTTGATTCAACGAAACTACGAATCGTGTGGTATCGGTCCCACGAGCGCGCCCTTTCCGCGGGATCGGCGACTTGTTCGATGAAGTGCACCAGCAGTCCGGCATCGCGCTTTTGCCAAAGCAGTATGCAATCCGCCGGGGCGCCGTCACGGCCCGCCCGTCCCGCTTCCTGGTAATACTGCTCGATGGACTTCGGAAGAGAAAGATGAATCACGGCTCTGACCGTTGCTTTGTTAATTCCCAATCCGAAGGCAATGGTTCCAACCAACACGCGAACTTCGTCAGACATCCACTGCTCCTGATTGCGACGGCGCTCAGTTCCATCCATTTTGCCGTGGTAAGCGACGGCCGGAATCCCCTCGCTGTTCAGGAAATTCACCGTCAGCTTCACGGTCTCGATAGTCGGAGCATAGACAATGATATTGCCTTCCGGATGTTGGCCCAGCGCTGCCAATACCAGTTCCTGCTGCTCGAAGCCGCGGCATTCCCGGATCAGATATCGCAAGTTCGGGCGATGAAAACTTGCGATGTACCGATCAGGATTGCGTAGTTGAAGCTGGCCAAGAATGTCATGCCGCACCCGCTGGGTCGCGCTGGCGGTAAATGCCGCGATGGGACGATCGGCAAAAGACGTTCGCAAACGCTTCAACTGACGGTATTCGGGCCGGAATTCGTGTCCCCACTCTGAAATGCAGTGAGCCTCATCCACGGCAAAAAAAGCGATTGGGACCTGTTGGAGCCAATCCATTGTGTCGGCCCGTCCCAGCCGCTCCGGAGAAAAATATAGGAGCCTGTATTCACCCTGGTGCGCTTTGGCTATCAGTGCCGCCTGATCCCCGGCAGCGACCGAACTGTTTAAAAC
This sequence comes from Terriglobales bacterium, assembly GCA_050746185.1. GTDB lineage: Bacteria > Acidobacteriota > Terriglobia > Terriglobales > Acidobacteriaceae > PALSA-188. The sequence goes on from JBOGLA010000046.1 coordinate 104,058, forward strand.
CGCAACAGGAATCCCCATCTGCGCCAGTTGGGAGGCCTGGTCCTGCATCAACGCAATCAACGGGGAGACAACCACGGCCGTCTTGCCGGACAATAAAGCCGGCAATTGATAACAGACAGACTTGCCTCCGCCAGTTGGCATAACAACGCAGGTATCGTGTCCGGCCAGCAAGCTGGCTACAATCCGTGCCTGAAGGGGACGAAATGAATCGTATCCCCAATATTTGCGAAGCGTGGCCAGAAGCTCGCCATCCGGGGTCATGCCAAGAGTATAAGCGGGAGCGAGACGACCTGTTGATCGGGATATAATCTCTCATTCCCCAAATGAGATCGTTCTTCAGATTAGTACTGTCCGCGCTGATCTTGCTGGTGGTCGCCCTAGTGTCGGCGCTTACCGCAATGCGTATTGCCATCCACGGACGGGAAGTCACTGTACCGGACTTTTCCGGTAAAACTCCCACTGAGGCGCGCAGAATCGCCGAACAGGATGGACTGCCTATTGAGCTCGACCGCCAATATTACAGCTCTACGGTTCCGGAAGGACGCATCGTGTCTCAGGCGCCGCTTGCCGGCACCAAAGTGCGCCGGGGTTGGCAAGTCAGGGTTGCTGAAAGCCTTGGCCCCCAAAGGGTGCAAATCCCGGATGTTGTGGCGGAAAGCGAGCGCGCCGCCGAGATCAACATACGCCGCCGTGGGCTGGATATTAGTTCGGTCGCTCAAATAGCCGCCCCCGGAATGCCGGACGACAGAGTCATAGCGCAAGACCCTTCCGCAAACGCGAGCGAAATTTCAGCGCCCACAATCGGCCTTCTGGTCAGCGAAGGCCCGCTTCCACAGTCATTCGTAATGCCGAGTTTTGTCGGAAAGCCGCTTGGAGCCGCGACCTCAGTATTGCGCGATGCTGGATTCGAAATTGGAAAGGTCTCGCTCTCCACGCCCCTGGTGACAACCATGCCCGCCACAGCAGCGCCACCGGTAACTCCTTCTCCCACCGTGGCTGTTTCGTCCGCGACGCCAGCCAGCGTAATCGTCTCTCAGGACCCCAGCCAGGGGCAAAAAGTACCGCAAGGGACTTCTGTGAACTTCAGCGTTCGTTGATGTCGCGATTCACTCACCACAATCGGTTATGATCACGATCAGTCTGCTAGGATGGCTCTGTCAATTTTGTGCCTATACTGTTGCAACGCCGAATGGATTAATCGCCGAGCGTCGGTGCGGGAATCCAGGAGAGATTGCCATGAAATTGTGCTGGATTTTCCATTTGCAGGTCGCGACATTGATCCTTACCGTGCTAACGGCATCTGGCGCAGCACAATCGGCCACAACTTCGGCGAACTCCAACCCCGTTCTTCCGTCTTCACCAGGCAGCGCTAAACAGGAACCGGCGGTGGTGTACGTTCGTCCCAGTGAGAGGACCAAACTTCGTAACTATTTTTTTGACGCCTTCGGCCCGTATCCGATTCTGGGGGCTGCATTCGCTGCCGGGATCAACCAGGCTCAGAACACTCCTCCAGAGTGGAAGCAAGGTGCAGAGGCGTACGGCAAGCGGTTCGGGTCGGACTTCGGAATTGCGGCGATCACGACGACGACGCGGTATGGACTCGCCGAGGTGTTCCGCGAGGATACTGTCTATTACCGGTGCGCTTGCAAGGGGATATTCCCACGATTGGGTCATGCCGTGATTTCCACGGTAGGCGCCCGAAGGGGCGACGATGGTCATCCCGTATTCTCATTCCCCGCGTTGGTGGCTCCCTACGTCGGTACCACGGCTGCTGTGTACGGGTGGTTCCCGGACCGCTATAACGCCAAAGATGCATTCCGAATGGGAAACTATAATTTGCTTGGGTTCGCAGGAGGAAATATCGCTTTGGAATTTCTGTATGGGGGACCGCATACGCTGCTGGCTCACTTCCGTTTTCTAAGAAAAAAACAGGATAAGGACTTACATTTTTTCTAGAACCGCTGCAAAAAAACCATCACAGGGTTGCATCCCCGGGATTGTGCGCAAATAAGGCCCAGCAATAATCGAATCCAGACCGTCGGCCAGTTCGTTGTGTGACCGAAGCTCATCCAATATTTCCCCACAATTGACCAAACGAAAAGAATCGTCGCCTGCGAGCGCTTTCTCAACTGCCTCTGAGTTTTCTTCCCGCTCGAGCGAACAAGTTGAATAAACCAACCTGCCTCCGGAAGCGACGCGCCTCATCGCGGATTGCAGAATCGCGATCTGCCGCCCCTGAAGGTCAACGATATCTTCTTCTTTGAGCCGCCATTTGATGTCCGGATTCCTGGCCAGCGTTCCTGTGCCTGAGCAGGGAACATCCGCTATGACAGCTTCATAGAGTTTCTTCATTGGAACGCGAACGATGTCTCCGGCAATCACACTCACGTTATCCGCAGGCACGAGCCTTCGCAATAGGCGCGCCCGATGCGGATGCAAATCCATTGCCAGCACCCTCGCGCCAAAGTTCTTCTCCGCTATGATTCGCGTTTTCCCGCCGGGAGCAGCACAACAATCAAGAATATCCTCCGCTTTGCCCACGAGCAGCGCCACCAATTGCGAGGCTTCATCCTGAATGCTGACCCACCCTTCCCGGAAAGCCGCTGTGTTCGTTACGTCGCCAGTCCGAACCCTCCGTGCGGAAGTCAGCAATTTTCCCGGAGCAAGCTGAATCCCTTCCCGCTCAAGCTCGGCTTCCGCCAGCGGGTCGCTCAAGCGAATGGCCGTTTCGGGGGGAGTCTGATCGTACTCGCAAATCATTCTCGCCACGTCTGGGTCGTAGTGACGACTCCAGCGTTCCACCAGCCACTGCGGATGCGACCAGCGATCGGCCAGTTGTGAAATGGTTCTCGCGCTAGAAGAAAACAACTCATCTTTCAATTCAGGAAGCCGGGGGGAAAGCCTGCGCAGCACAGCGTTAGCAAAGGGTACAGCGGAACCCTTGTGTGCTCGTTTCACCAATTCGACACTCTCATTCACGGCAGCTCGCGCTGGAACGCGATCGAGGAACAATAGTTGATACGCCGCCAAGCGGAGAGGGATTAAAACTTCAATATCGAGCTTCGAAAGCGGCAAAGCCGATGCTTTTGCAATCTGTTGATCAAGAACCGAGCGCCACCGAAGCACGCCCATGACTAACTCGGTCGCCAGACCATGGTCCTGCGGCGAGAGGTCGGCGGAACAGGACGAATGCAACAAGTCCGCCACATACGAATTCTCCTCTTCGACTCGTAGCAATATCTTAAAAGCGGCGCTTCGGGCGGCAGAGACGGGCATGAATCTATTTTCCCAGCAATTCGCCGTTGCGCGGCCGGTAACCGTGAACAAAATCGTGAGCCGTCATCCGTTTCCTGCCCTCGGGCTGAAGTTCGGTGATCAGCAAGGAAGTGTTTCCGCCGCATCCGACAAAAAGATCGCCATCTTCGACCAGAAGTTCACATTCCGAAATCTCGCGATGTATTGGCTTTGCCTGCCAAATATGCAAGTTCTTTTTGCGGAAGGCAGTGAACGCGCCGGGCCAGGGTTGAAATCCCCGTATGCGATTGCAAATATCGGCGGCAGCACGATGAAAATCAATGCGTCCGTCTTCCTTTCTGAGAATTGGCGCCAGAGTTGCTTCCTTATCATCCTGAGGACGGGGGTGTAGGGTTCCGGCTTGCAATCCCCGCAGAGTTTCTATTATGACTTCTGAGCCAATCGCGGCAAGTTTCGGTCCCAAAGTTAAAGCGGTGTCCCCCGGGGCGATTGAAATTTCCTTTTGCAGCAAGATGTCGCCGGTATCCAAGCCGGTATTGATCCGCATCGTCGTCACGCCCGTCATCACTTCGCCGCCCGCAATAGCCCATTGGATTGGAGCGGCCCCGCGGTATTTCGGCAACAACGAAGCGTGCAGATTGATATTGCCCAGAGAGGGCAAATCAATCATCCATTGCGGAATGATCCTGCCATAGCCAACCACGATGATTGCATCCGGTTTCGCTGCGGCAAGCTGATCGCGAAACTCGACATTGTTTTTTATCCCATCCGGCTGAGTAATTGACAGTTGCAATTCGAGAGCTTTCTGTTTGACGGGCGAGAATGCAGATTCCATACCGCGCCCCCGAAGCCGGTCCGGCTGCGTAACGGCGAGGCGCACCTCGAATCCGGCCTTGACAAGTTTTTCCAGGGTCGGGACTGCGAACGCGGGAGTGCCGCAAAATACGAGATTCATAGCGCATCAGCGGGGCCGGGGTTCGGAGAACCTTGATCTTCGCGTTGGAAACCGAAAATTTTCGCTTGGCCTACCATTCCCCGGCCTTCATCAGCTTACGAATTTTCCGCTTGATCAAGTCCCGCTTCAAAGCGCTTAAATGACTGATGTAGAGCTTTCCATTCAGGTGGTCAGTTTCGTGAAGGAAGGCTCGCGCTAATAATTCTTCCCCTGTTTTCTCAAACCACTTCCCGTTTTCGTCCTGGGCGCGAACTGTCACTTTCCGAGCGCGGGACAACTCCTCGCGGAATTCCGGAATGCTGAGGCAGCCCTCGCTCTGAGAATGACGCCCTTCTTTATGAATGATTTCGGGATTCGCCAGCACCAGCTTGGCATCGGGATCCTCTTTGAAAGTGATGTCAATAACGGCAAGGCGTTTTGAAATGCCGATCTGAGGCGCCGCCAGGCCCACCCCACGCGCCGCATACATGGATTCGAACATGTCTTCCACCAGCTTTTTCAGCTCGTCGTCAAATACGGTGACAGGCTCGGCAGGCTTTTCCAGAACAGGATTTCCATATTTCACGATGGGATAGATCATCAGTAATTTTTCAGTTGTTGACGGTAGCCTTCAAAATTCCGGAGCGTCTCGACCATGGAATCGCCTCCAAACTTTTCCAATGCGCAGCGCGCCAGGGTAAGGGCAACCATTGCTTCTCCAGCGACGCCGGCGGCAGGCACAACGCAGACGTCAGAGCGTTCGTAGGCGGCCTTCACCGGCTCGCGGCTGGCGAAATCCACGGATTGCAATGGGCGGCGCAAGGTGGAGATCGGTTTCAGGTATCCCCGCACTCGTATATCTTCGCCATTGGAGACGCCTCCTTCGATTCCTCCCGCGTTGTTTCTGTTGCGTGTGAAGCCAGTAAAACCCGCAGCTTCGCCATATCCGATCTCATCATGAACTTCTGATCCGGGCGAAGTGGCCGCGCTAACCCCGGCTCCAATCTCGACTGCCTTGACGGCCTGCAATGACATGACGGCGGCGGCCAGCAGCGCGTCGAGGCGCTCGTCCCACTGTACATATGTCCCCAAGCCGGGCGGCACGCTGTGGGCGACGACCTCGAAAATTCCTCCCACGGAGTCTCCCGTCCGTAGAATCTTGTCCACCTCCGCTTTCATTCGCTGCTCGGCATCTGGATCTGCGCAGTTCAACAATACCTCATCATTTTTCCAAAGCACTTGAACCTGCTCCCATGAAGGTTGAACATCCACCGACGCCTTGCCGACCGAAATGACGTGGCTAAGCACCGTAATTCCCAACTCGCGCAAGAACAACTTTGCCAGGGCGCCGATGGCAACGCGCGCCGCGGACTCACGCGCGGATGCGCGCTCTAACACATACCGAGCTTCAGCAAAATTGTATTTCAACGCCCCGGCAAGATCCGCGTGGCCGGGCCTCGGCGAGGCCACTCTCTTATGTTTGCCGGGGTCGCCGGGTTCGACAGGAAGGGCTTCAGTCCAATTTTTCCAATCATTATTTTGCAGGATCACTGAAATCGGCGAACCAATGGTCTTTCCATGACGAATCCCGGACAAAATGTGGGCTGTATCGCGCTCAATCCTCATCCGTCCGCCGCGCCCATAACCCTGCTGGCGGCGCCACAGTTCCCGGTCCATAAAGGCCTGATCAACCTGTAAACCCGCCGGAAGGCCGGAGAGGAAGGCCACCAGTGCCTCGCCATGAGACTCGCCGGAGGTGAAATATCGCAACATTCCTTTTGGATTGTATCTGATGGCCTGGGCAAACTCCTGACTCCAAAGCTCATCTTAACGGAGCTAGAGTGTAGCTCATGGGAGCGTTGAGTTTGGCGCCCTCACGCGCGACGGTCTGGCTGAAAGGATTGGTGCATGTCACGGAGGTCAGAGCCGATGCCCCGGAGGCCGCTCCGTGAATTCCCCCCTAGTCAGCCCCGTGCCCCAGTTCAGTCCGTGTCTTTGGTTCGCAAGCAGGAGAGCGAACGGAAGCGAATCACACGTGACCTTCATGACGAAATAGGCCAGGGGCTTATGAGCCTCCGCCTTTCGTTGGGAATGTTGCTCGGGGAGGCTCCGGATGGTCCGGTTAAAGCCAGGGCACAGGAAGCCCTGGAGATCCTCGACAACACCATCGAAGGTTTGCGGCGGATCATTCGCCGCTTTTCTCCAAAGGCATTGGAAGACATGGGTTTGCTTGGCGCGATTCGGAGAGAAGCAAAGCTGTTGAGCGACCAAACTGGAATGCAGCAACATTTGCGCTTGCCCAAACGGTGGAGTCCGGTCCGTCGCGATGTCGAGATCGCAATCTACCGGTTAGTTCAAGAAGCCCTGCACAACGTTTCGAAACATTCAGGCGCGGCCAACTTCGGGGTGAGCCTGGGTAATTCCGGGAAAAGAATACAGGTGCGAATCAGCGACGACGGGGTGGGCTTCACAGCCAAGACCGACGCACCCTTGGAAACATTTGGCCTTGACGGGATGCGGGAACGAGCCGAAGAAGCGGGAGGATCGTTGAAGATTGACTCCGCGAAAAATGGGGGGACGCGTATTGAGATCGAAATACCGGTCGAACCCGGTCATCCGCCCGCGATTCAACCGTCCGCGGAAAATGCAACGGCAAAGGCGAGTTAAGTGGCGAGTACGCAGATTGATTTACGCGACGCGAACATGGCTATCAAATGCGTCATCGTTGATGACCACACTCTCTTCCGGGACGGGTTGCGTCGCGTGCTGGAGAGCGAACCTGATCTCGAAGTAGTCGGAGAAGCAAGCGACGCAGCCGGCGCTTTGGAAAGGGTTCGAGAACTCAATCCGGATGTCGTGCTGATGGACATCGGAATGCCGGGGATGTCCAGCTTTGACGCGGCGAGGGTGCTGATTGAAAACCATCCCAATACCCGGTTAATTTTCCTCACCATGTATGAAGAGGAAGAATACCTGTTGCAATGCATGAGCGTCGGAGCATCCGGATTCATGTTGAAAGATTCTCCCGCGCCCAGAGTAATCAATGCGGTGCGAGAAGTTTTTCAAGGGCGTAAATATTTGAGCCCTCAAATCCTGGGGAGGATGGTGGACGATGTCCGCGCGCGTACCTCCCGCACCACCACCCGCGGCAGCACGCTGACCCCGCGGGAACGCGAAATTATAAAATTGATTGCCGAGGGCAGGTCGGTGAAGGAAATAGCCGCCCTCTTGAGCCGCAGCGTAAAGACGATTGAAGCGCATAAATTCAATCTCATGCGCAAGCTGGACATCCACAATAAAGCCCAGCTCGTAACCTATGCGATTCAGAAGAAAATAGTGAAACTCCCCGCTTGAACGCAATAGCCCGTTTCGGCAGCATTCTCAAAAGCATATGATTTACCACTGATGTCGAAAGACTTTGCGATTTCCGTCCTGCGCGCTTTGCAAGACGCCGGACATCAGGCATTTTTTGTCGGCGGCTGCGTGCGTGACTTGCTTCTGCGCCGGGATCCGGCTGATTACGATATCGCCACGGATGCGACTCCGGATGAAGTCATACGGATTTTCCCGGAAACCTACGCCGTCGGCGCGCAGTTCGGCGTGGTTTTGGTGCCTGCACCAGCGAATCAGGGATCATCGGAAGTTAGCGAAGCGGTTGAGGTCGCCACCTTCCGGAGCGATATCGGTTATACCGATGGCCGCCATCCCGACCAGGTGCGATTCAGCAAAGATGCGAAAGAGGATGTCGCTCGCCGGGATTTCACCATCAACGGCTTATTGCTGGACCCGATTTCTGATCGGGTTCTCGATTTCGTCGGCGGCCGAAAGGATATGGTGTCGGGCATCATTCGCGCCATCGGCGTTCCAGAATTGCGGTTTGGGGAAGATAAGCTCCGCATGCTCCGAGCTATCCGGTTCGCGGCTCGCCTTCAATACCTGATTGAGCCAGGGACGCTGGCCGCGATTGAAAAGTGTGCCCCGGAAATTCATCAGGTTTCGTGCGAGCGGGTAGCGGAAGAACTGACGAAAATGTTGACGGAAGGCCACGCTCGTGAGGCGTTTAAGCTGCTTGATCAGACGGGGTTGCTGCACGAGGCTCTTCCCGAAGTGTCAGCTATGAAGGGCGTGCAACAGCCTCCGCAATTTCATCCCGAGGGAGACGTTTTTGTCCACACTATGCTATTGCTCAGCAAACTGCCGCAGCCTTGCGCTCCGACTCTTGCCTGGGGTGCGCTGTTGCACGATGTCGGTAAGCCGCCAACTTTCCGGATTGCACCGGATCGCATCCGCTTTGATGGCCACGTCGAGATCGGAGTAAAAATGGCGGAAGGAATTTGCCAGAGGCTGCGTTTTTCGAACAGCGACACAGATCAAATTCTGGGGCTGGTAGAAAATCATATGCGATTCGCGGATGTCGAGCGGATGAAAGAATCTACATTCAAGAGATTCATTCGAATGCCGCACTTCGCTGAACACCTGGAATTGCATCGCCTGGATTGCGAATCGAGCCATGGGGACTTGACCCTTTACAACTTCACTCGAAATAAAATTGCCGCGCTGCCGCCCGAGTCCATTTCTCCGGCGCCCCTCCTTACCGGGAACGACTTGATCGCGTCCGGGTACAGCCCCGGTCCCAGGTTTAAGGAGATTCTCGCCGCGGTTGAGGACGGACAACTTGAAGGACGTTGGAATTCGAAAGAAGCGGCAATGGAGTTCGTATTGAGCCAATTTCCCCCAAATTGACCGAAAAAAGGCCATTTTTGCGATGTCAAGCAATTTCTTGTCAAGCCCCTTCTTGAGCTCTTTTTTGCGCAAGCACTTGAATGCAAAGCAAATATATTTGTCGAAAGCGTGGCTCAATTACCTGTTGAACTTGATATCATAGTTATATAGGGTAATTTCCTAAGTTCAAGAAGTTGTCTTCCAGCAAAAACACGACAAGCCAACAACGTGTTTTCCCGGGATCCAGCCCATGTTTGCGGTTGGTTTGCGGAAGATTGTGATAATTCTCATGATCCCGCTCCGGTTCTGGCTTGGGTGTTGATAGGCGACGCGATTCGTCGCACTGCCAGAGAGAACATCAAAGATGAAGGTCACCGAAAAAGAAGTCGCATATGTTGCAGACCTGAGCAATCTGGACCTGACCGCTGAGGAGCGGGTGTCCATGGTTCGGGATTTGAACTCCATTCTTGGTCACATAGATACGCTCGAAAAGTTGGATACTTCGAAAGTCGAGCCCATGGCACAGGTGTCCGACCGCCACGGAGTAGCCCAGTCAATGCAAGGAAGCGAGCGATTTGCCTACGCTAGTCGCGACGATATTCGAGAGGGACTGCGTAAATCATTGCCCCACGCGGAGGTCCTGGCGAATGCCCCAGACTCAGACGGAATTTTCTTCCGGGTCCCGAAGGTGATTGAAAGATAGTTGTTGGTCGTAGGTCCCCCGGGTCCTTGGCGCTCAAATAGAACGAGCAGCAAGCGACCGGCTACCGACACGAACGATCAAAGACCAACGTCCGCCACTATGGATCTCAACTTACTCACAATTGACGGCGCTCGCGACGCTCTGCGTGATGGCAAAATCACGGCCACCGCGCTGGCTGAATCTTTCTACGCCAAGATCGAGAAGGACGATCCTCAAATCGGTTCGTACCTCACGCTCACGAAGGAACGGGGGTTGGCGAAAGCGGCGGCGATGGATGAAATGTCCTCGCGGGGACAAGCATTGCCGCCCCTTGCGGGCGTCCCTGTAGGCATTAAGGACATCCTGGTCACTCGCGGGGTTCGGACCACAGCCGGCTCGAAGATTCTTGGCAACTACATTCCGCCATACGATTGCACCGCTGTGGCGCGTATGGAATCCGCTGGCGCGGTGATGCTGGGAAAGATGAATTGCGACGAGTTCGCGATGGGATCATCCAACGAGAATTCGGCGTGGAAGCCGGTGCACAATCCGCGAGACCTGAGCCGGGTTCCCGGCGGATCCTCGGGAGGATCTGCAGCTGCGGTAGCGGCGGATTTGGCCGTCGCCACGCTCGGAACGGATACTGGAGGTTCGATTCGCCAGCCAGCCTCGTTTTGCGGAGTCGTTGGGCTGAAGCCGACATATGGCCGGGTCTCCCGCTATGGGCTAATCGCGTTTGCATCTTCGCTTGATCACATCGGTCCGCTGACAAAAACGGTGAAAGATGCCGCCATCGTCCTGCGAACAATAGCAGGTCGCGATCCGATGGATTCAACATCCGCCGATCTGCCGGTACCCGACTATCCGGCGGAACTGGAAAAGCCGGTGCATGGTCTGAAAATCGGACTGGCAAGAGAGTATTTCGGAGAAGGGTTGGACTCGGAAGTCCGCACCTCTGTGGAAACAGCGGTGCAAAGCCTGGCAAAGTTAGGGTGCGAGGTTGTGGAAGTCTCATTACCGCATACCGAATATGCAATAGCAACTTATTACATTGTTGCCACGGCGGAGGCCTCCTCGAACCTGGCTCGCTTTGATGGAGTTCGCTACGGATACCGGGCCGACAACGCCCGGACTCTTTCGGAAATGTACAGGCGAAGCCGTGATCTGGGATTCGGTGCGGAAGTGAAACGCCGCATCATGCTCGGTACTTACGCGCTAAGCGCCGGTTACTATGATGCGTACTATCTTAAGGCTCAAAAAGTGCGCGCGCTTTTGATGCGCGATTTCGAAGAGGCTTTCAGGAGAGTGGACGCCATCATTGCTCCAACCAGTCCCACGGCGGCGTTCAAGTTGGGCGAGAAGGCTCATGATCCGCTGGCGATGTACCTTGCCGACATTTATACGGTGACCGCCAACCTCGCCGGCATTCCGGGCATTTCGGTTCCGTGCGGCCAGACGAAGGAAAGACTGCCAATTGGGATGCAGATCTTCGGAAAACACTTCGACGAGGCAACAATTCTGCGGCTGGCGCACGCGTACGAGAAGGCCGCATAGATTTCAGCTTTTCGTTTTTAAGCAAGGCGTCTTTGAGAGAGCCACGGTCCTAACGGATCGTGGCTTTTCTCTTTGACGAAGATATGTTTTATCACGTTGTCATTCCGAACAACTTTCAGTTGTGAGGGATCTGCTTCTCGTTTCAAACAAACCTAAAAAGGAGCTTTTCATATGCAATCCGTATCTTGCAGAACGCAGTCGTGTTTATTGAAATCGCCGCGCCATTCCAAAGTAAGAGTCGTACTTGCCTCTGTCTTGTCTATCTCCCTGCTGGCTACCGGGTGCACTTCGCAATGGCTCAGCACCGCCCTCGCAGATTTGCCAGTTCTGACCCAAATGGCGCTGAACATTGCAACGCTTGTGACCACCTTGCAATCGGGGAAGCAGATTGATCCCGCGGAGATTACTGCCGTGCAAAACATCTCCGCTGAGGCTAGCCGCGATCTGTCTCTGCTGCAAAGTTTTTATAACGAGTACAAGGCGAATCCGAATGCGAGCACGATTCAAAAGATTCAGGACACGATCGCCAGGATCACTCAGGGTCTTCCAGTTCTCTTGCAGTCTGCTCACATCAGCGATCCTGTCATTTCCGCCAGAGTCTCGGCTGGAGTGAACTTGATTCTGACCACGGTCGCAAGCTTTGCTGCCTTGATGCCGCAGGCAACTCCCTCTACATCCCAAGCTGGCCAGAAAATCACAGTTCCCAGCGCCAAGGGACTCAAAAAGCAATGGAACCAGCAAGTTTGTGGCTTGCCTAACACTGTGGTTGCGAGCGGCCTAGACACGTGCGTGGTGAGGTGACGAATGAGTATTCCAGTCGTTGCGATCACCAATGCCTCCACTTGCTTGAACGACACGCAAGTTCAAGCGGTTCTTCCGTCTTTGCAGAGACAGGTGACCCGGGATTTCAATTCCTATTGGAACCTGGATTGTTCGCTGACCTTCCTGCCTGAAAAGCAGCCGCTGACACCGGGATGGTGGCAAGTTGTGATCACAGACAATCCCGATCAGGCCGGAGCGCTGGGCTATCACGAACTGGCAAGCACCGGCGCGCCGCTGGGAAAGGTTTTTGCCGCGCTCGACATAAACAGCGGATCGTCCTGGAGCGTGACTCTGAGCCACGAGCTACTCGAAATGCTCGCCGACCCGTGGATCAACTGGTGCGCCGAATCTCCTGACGGCAAACTCTTTGCGCTCGAAGTCTGTGATGCCGTGGAAGCCGATCATCTGGGCTACGAAATTGACGGCGTGATGTTGTCAGACTTCATTACGCCATCCTGGTTTGAGCCAACAGAAGCGGATCGGGTTGACTTCATGAAGCGAATCTCAAAACAACTGGAACTCGCTCCCGGGGGGTATATCTCAGTTTTGGACCCAGGGAAAGGATGGACGCAGCTCTCAGCCGAGATATCCGACGGAGCCGGAGTGCCCTTGGGAAGTAGGAGGTTCCGCAGAGCAATGGACAAATCCGAATGGCGAAGGAGCGAGCGGTAATGAAAATCAGGGGTGTGAGAAGAGCATTGCCAACTGTCCAAGAAGCGGGTTTAGGCATCAATGCCCACTGTTGTGCCGCAAATTCCGCGATATGGACAAAAAGGGGAACTTATTTGGCGGCAGGGCTTCCACTGTAGAATTACCGCATGTATCACTACAACCCCGACACGGCGCTTGAAGAACTTGCCGAAGAAGCAGCGCTCCCGAATCCGGTGCACATGCGAGACATGATCTTGCGAAAAAAGCTGACGGCGGACCAATCGCTGGAGTTGAATCGCTTATTTGTCGAGTATCAGAAATTTTTCGGGGAAGCGCAAAAGCTTGGAAAAAAAATTTTGAAGGAGCTGACCGGAATTTAACGTGCGCGGCTACGACTAATGGTTGTTCAGAGCGGCCGCCTCTTCTTGAATCCGCTTCCATGCTTTTTCAACATGCCGGATCTGCGTGTTGGTTTGCCCCACACAAAATCGAAGCGTCATCCGGTCGTTCAGGCGGGTGTGCGTTAGATATAAGTCTCCGCTCTGGTTCAGGCGCTCCATGAGTTCCTGGTTCGCGCCGTCGCCGCCTTTATGACGAAAGCAGACAAGGTTCAGGGGCGCCGGCGCAGCTATTTCGAACCGTTCGTCTTCTCGAACCCATTGCGCGAATTGTTGTGCAAGCTCCACATGCCGACGAATGTGATATTGCAAGCCCTCGATGCCGTAATGCCGGATTACGAACCACAGTTTCAGGGAGCGGAAACGCCGTCCAAGCGGGATTTGCCAGTCCCGGTAGTCAATAACCTCGCCGGAAGCGCTGGCCTGGTTGCGCAAGAATTCGGGTAGCACGCTGAACGTTTGAATCAGAGATTTGCGGTCCGCCACGTAGAAGCAATCGCAATCGAAATTAGTGAACATCCACTTATGCGGATTGAAGCAATAGCTGTCAGCAAACTCGATGCCTTTCTGAATGTACCGAAATTCCGGGCAGAGGGCGGCAGTGCCTGACATGGCGGCGTCAACGTGGAGCCAAAGCCGATGCTCGCGACAGATCGGGCCAATTTCATAAAGTGGATCCATGGCGTTCGACGAAGTGGTGCCAACCGTGGCGCAGACGAAAAATGGCGCCAATCCTGCGGACCGATCTTGCTGAATTTGCTTCGCGAGCGAATCCGAGCGCATTGCGTAGCTTTCGTCCACTTCAACCAGCCGTAAATTTTCGCGGCCGATTCCCGCGATCTGAACATTCTTTTCGATTGCAGAGTGGGCCTGCGAGGACGCGTAAGCAACCAGCTTGCCATCGCAACCAAGCGTGTTCGTGTTGAAATTTGTAGAGCGCTCGCGCGCAGCCAGCAAAGCACAGAGCGACGAACTGGAAGCCGTGTCCTGGATTACGCCGCCGCCGGATTTAGTTGAAAGAAATTTGTCCGGCAAATCGAGCATCGAAACCACCCAGTCCAAAACGTGCGTCTCGAGCTCGGTGCATGCGGGACTGGTGGCCCAGAGCATGCCCTGCACGCCGAGTCCAGACGAGAGCAAGTCGCCAAGAATCGAAGCACCGGAGGCATTGCTGGGAAAGTAGGCGTAGAAATTCGGCGACTGCCAATGAGTGATGCCGGGCAGAATCAGGTCTTCAATATCACGCAAAAGTGTTGCAAAAGGTTCTCCAATGGGTGGCGGATCAGGCGGGAGGGAAGCTCGGACAGATCCCGGCTTAACGCGAGAAAGTACAGGATAAGATTCGATCCTTTTGTAATAGTCGGCGATCCAGTCAACGACAGCATAGCCATGACTTCGAAATTGCTCGGGAGTCATGTGAAAACTTTTCTCGTCAGCCAAATGAGGTTTCTCCAAAGTGCTTATTTGGGCGACCATTACTCCAGATGGCCGTAGTAAACGCGGGTGTCGTATTCAAGCGAGATGTGTCCATTTTCCTGATTCTCATCGAATATTCGGCGCAGCTCGCGCAGCATAGGCTCGTAGTTCGGTTCGCCTTCTTGTGGCGCGTACGAGGAAGATAATAGCCGTCCCTCGAGAGCGTCAAAATCCAAAGGCTGTATGTATTCGAACTGCGCGCTGCGAAAAGACGAATGCGAGAAAAAACCTTCGATGCCCAGAGTCATCCCCTGTTGCCGGACCTCCTGATAATCGGTTCCGTACTTGAGAATCAGTTGCTCGTATTGACGCTGGAATCTCGTGGAATCGGTGCGCCGGTCATTCCACAACAGAACAGTCCAACCGCCAGGCGTGAGGATGCGCAGGAATTCCTCCCGCGCCTGGCCCGCGTCGAACCAGTGCGCGGCCTGAGCCACGGTGACAATATCAACGCTGTGGCTATGAATGCCCGTAGCCTCGGCAGTGCCGTTTAGGCTGGTAAATCGGGGATATGCCCGCAAAAATTCTTCTCCCGCGCGGCGCATGTCAGCGTTGGGTTCCACGCCAATCACACGATTCCCATGCTCAAGCAGGAGCCTGGTGAAAATTCCGGTGCCGAAGGCAATATCCGCAACGATGGAACCGCTGTTCAAGCCACACTCTCTCTTTAACAGGTCAATTACTTCTGGCGGATAGCCCGGTCGGTAACGGACGTAGTTTTCAACGCGCGAGGAGAATCTTTGGGTACCGTCTTTCACGGGCATGGGAACAGTTTAACGCGGACAGGTGTTTCGAACAGAAACTATGCGGATAGGCCCGGTCGAGAGTTCGGTCCGGCAATGTAAGTGCCATGTCTTAGTCGAACTGCTAAATTATGTGTATCCATGCGCCTTGTCATCAAAGTCGGCACCAGCCTCATTGCTCCTGGCGGGAGTGTGAATACCGCGACAATGCGGACTTTGGTGGATCAACTCGAGCCTTCGCGACATGAGTATTTGATTGTCACTTCGGGCGCGATCGCTTCGGGAATGGCAAATCTGGGACTCCGCAAAAGGCCGTCCACTGTGCCATTGATGCAGGCATGCGCGGCCATCGGACAGAGCGCGCTGATGAATACCTATGAACGTCTCTTTTTTGGCAAAAAAGTTGTGGCGCAGTTGCTGCTTTCCAGCGACGATTTTACTTCGCCGGTCCGTTATAAGAATCTGCAGAACGCCTTGCACGAACTGCTGACATTGGGCGTTGTCCCGATCGTGAATGAAAATGACAGTGTTTCGGTTCGCGAACTGGTGGGCGCATTCGGCGACAATGACGAGTTGAGCGCTTTGCTCGCCACCGCGGTCAAAGCCGATTGGCTACTTCTACTTACCGACGTTGACGGTTTTTATATTTCGAATGGAAAGCGTCGCCGCCTGTTGAGGACGGTTCGAGTTCTGACTCCACAAATGGAAGCATTGTGCGACGGTAAGAGCAAATTAGGCACGGGAGGCATGCGCTCAAAGTTGCGCGCGGCGAAGGCCGCCAGCGAAGCGGGAGTGAGCGTCGCGATTGTGAATGGACGGAATGCCAACGCGATTTCACGGGCCTTGGAGCGAAAGATCGGAACTTACTTTCCTCCGCAGCGAGGGACATCTTAAATGCCTGCCTCGGCCCATGCGTCGCTTTCAACTCGCGACAAACTCTTGCGGGCAAAAAGCGCAGCGGCGCAACTCGTACAGATCTCTTCTGACCAGAAGAATGCCGGCCTTCTGGCAATGGCGGACGCCATTGAAGCGAACGCCGCAAGCATTCTTGAAGCCAATCGCAAAGACGTCGAATTGTCAGGATTGACTGGCGCAATGTTGGACCGGCTGCTGCTGAATCCGGAAAGAATTTCATCCATGGCGCAAGGCATGCGAGACGTCGCCGAGTTGCCCGATCCCGTTTATGAAACACTTGCGGAATGGACGCGACCCAATGGGCTGCGCATCCGAAAACTGAGAGTGCCGTTGGGAGTCATTGGAATTATCTATGAATCGCGACCAAATGTGACCGCCGATACCGTTGCCCTTGCATTCAAGACCGGAAATGCAATCGTGTTGCGCGGAGGAAAAGAAGCATCCCACAGCAATCAACGGATAGTGGACATTCTTTCGAGCGTCGCTGGAGTACCAGAAGGCGCAATCGAGCTTCTGGACTCCACTACCCGTGATTCCGTCAGGGAATTGATCGTCGCGCGCGGATTGGTGGACGTATTGATTCCGCGTGGGGGGCAGCAGCTTATTTCGTTTGTTGTCGAGAATGCGACGGTGCCTGTAATTGAGACAGGCGCCGGGAACTGCCATATATTTGTTGACGAGTCTGCGAATCTGGAGATGGCAGAGGAGATCGTGATCAATGCCAAAACGCAGCGGCCATCAGTCTGTAATGCGGCAGAGAAGCTTTTAGTCCACGAGCGGATCGCGGACGAATACATTCCTCGTATCGTGAAGAAACTGCTTGACTGCGGCGTCGAAGTCCGTGGGGATGAGAAGACTGTGAAGCTATCCCCGGGCTTGCCAGTGCGACCCGCAGAACCTCAAGACTGGGCAGAGGAATATTTGCGACTCTGTATCGCCGTTCGAGTGGTCGCTGGGGTCGGGGAGGCGATCTCGCACATCAACCAGTATTCGACGAAACACTCAGAGGCGATTGTCACCAAAAACGAAATCAATGCGCGAACATTTTTGAAGCAAGTTGACTCGGCGGCGGTGTACTGGAATGCCTCGACACGTTTCACCGACGGCGGCGAATTTGGCTTTGGCGCGGAAATGGGCGTCAGCACACAGAAACTGCACTGCCGTGGCCCGTTCGCCCTGGCTGAATTGACCTCAACCAAGTACGAAGTGATGGGGACGGGGCAGGTGAGGTAGCTTATTGTTTTCAGTCTCCAGGTATCCGTGCAACAATTATCTCCACACTTTGACCCGCATCAAATCAAAATGATGATCGTACGTCCAGACCTGAAGGTCGAGGCGGCCCGCCATGCTGGCAACAGTTGCATCGAAAAGTGTAATCGGTTGATCGGCCAGAGTCTCGACTCTAATTGCAGCTTTCCGATAGTCCTCAAGTGTAGGATTGACTAGGACTGCGCCTGCCATGTCATGTAACCACCGCGACGCGGCGTGCCTGCCGAGGCGGAACAAGACTAGAGTGTAGGCCTCCAGCAATGTGGGGTAAGCAACGAAAACTTCTCTCTTCTCTCGGGACAATCGTTCAAGTTCTTCGGCTGCCTCCTTGTGATGCTCGTCGTCCGGATCAACCGCTGCGTACAAGGGGCCGGTATCGCCAATAACGGCTCGTTTCAAAGTCGCATGCCCGCCAAATATGAATCGTGCTCCCGGCTGACGTTACGGTGCCCACTCCCCTTCTTTGCGGGAGCAATCCGGAGTGTTTGGCGGTTTCTTAAAAATCCCCGATCCCCCAAGTATTGCCTCAGCGCCGTCTGAACGACAGTAGTCAACGATGGCCGTGCTTCTTGTGCTTGCACGTAATTCTCCACCGCCTCAGCTAAATCGTCGGGAAAAGTCATTGTGGCGCGCTTCATATAGGCTAATAATAGCACATATTGGTGAATTTGGTGACTTTGGTGAATTTGGTGTCATATCGAAGAAGACTACCTGAGAGCACCGGGAATACTCTCCTTCGCCGCTTGCGGTGGGCTTGTGCTAACTTACCTCTTTCATCCGAGAGCCCATGAAAATCTGTCGAAATGTCGGTTTCTCCTTCTGCATTGTTGTCCTGACGATTTTTTCGTCGAGTGTCAACGGCAATTCAGCCAAAGTCTCAAGCTCGCAGCAACCAATATTCGGATTTCACAACTCCGCTGAAGAGGGTGCCGTCGAATCGCGTTTTCTCGCGGTACCCGACCCCAAACTCGCCGAGGAACATTTGCGCATTTTGACCCAGGCCCCCCATGTTGCGGGCTCGCCGGAAGATAAGACGACCGCGGATTACGTAGCGAAGAAGTTTCGCGAAGCCGGCCTCGATACCCAAATTGTGGAATATCGCGTGTGGATGAATTTTCCTAAGGAAATCAGTGTGGATGTGACTGCGCCGACAGATGTTCACATGCACGGTCCAACTCGAGAACGTGTGGAAGGGGATCCGTTCCAGGACGATCCGCGAGTGGTGACGCCGTTCAACGGCATGTCGCCTTCCGGTGATGTCGAGGCGGAGATCGTCTATGCCAATTACGCGACTCCCGCCGACTTCAAGAAACTGGAAGACATGCATATCGATGTACGCGGCAAGATCGTTTTGGCCCGTTATGGAGAAAATTTTCGCGGAGTAAAGGCGTTCGTCGCGCAGCAGCACGGGGCGGCCGGCCTTATAATTTACTCCGATCCCGCCGACGATGGCTGGGTGCGAGGCGACAAATACCCGCAAGGCCCGTGGCGTCCTGATACGGGCGTGCAGCGTGGTTCCATTGGTTACATGTTTGAATTCCCCGGCGACCCCACGACTCCCGGAATCGCGTCGGTCCCCGATCTGCCGGATTCAAAGCGAATCTCGCCGGCAGACTCCGCGCAGATGCCGAAGATTCCCACCACGCCAATTTCTTACGCGGATGCATGGCCGATTCTTCAGCATCTCGGAGGTCCGGATTCGCCGCGTCCCTGGCAAGGAGCGTTGCCTTTTACCTATCACGTCGGACCGGGACCGGTGAAAGTGAAAATGCATCTCGTTCAGGACTACCAATTCCGCACTATCTGGGATGTCATCGGGCGAATTCCAGGCATGGAGACTCCCAAGGACTGGGTGGTTGCGGGCAATCACCGTGATGCGTGGGTCTACGGTGCGGTGGACCCGAATAGCGGAACAACAGCCATGCTTGAGGCAGTGCACGGAGTCGGTGAACTGCTGAAATCAGGATGGAAGCCCAAACGTACAATCGTATTCTGTAGTTGGGATGGCGAAGAAGAGGGACTCATTGGTTCGACCGAGTGGGGGGAACAGCATGAAGGTGAATTAGCCAATGCAGCCGCGTATTTCAATGTTGATGTCGGAGTTTCCGGCACCAAATTCGGTGCTTCCGGAGTACCGAGCCTGAAGGAATTCTTGCGCGATGCGAGCAAAGCGGTTCCCAGCCCCAAGGGTGGCACGGTTTATCAGGCATGGCAACAAACCAGCGCCGAGGCCGTAAACACCCGCGAAACCAGCACCAGTATGTACCGCCCACCGGCGGCGGGCAAGAAGGACGTACCGGTTGGAGATTTGGGGAGCGGTTCCGACTATGCGGTTTTTCTTCAGCACTTGGGTGTGCCTTCGACTGATATAGGTTCGACAGGTCCCTACGGCGTCTATCATTCGACGTTTGATGATTTCACCTGGTTCAAGAAATTCGCCGACCCTGATTTCCTCTATGAGCAGCAGATGGCGCGGGTTTTCGGATTGCTAGCGATTCGCATGGCGGATGCCGATGTCCTGCCTTATGACTACGAGGAGTACGGAAAAGAAATAACTGCATACATTGAAGCCGCGAAAAAGAAATCGGATACCGAGTTTGGAAGTCTGTCGCCGGATTTTGCGGGGGCGACAAAGGCGGCACAACGATTTGAAGGCGCCGGAGCAAAGCTGCTTGTTATCCAAAAGAATCCGCCGCCGGATGCGAGCAACCTGAATACATCGCTAATGGGTGTCGAACGCGCTCTACTCGTTCCTGAAGGACTGGCCGGACGTCCCTGGTACCGGCACGCAATTTACGCGCCTGGAGAATATACGGGATACGCGGCCGTCGTAATTCCGGGAGTGAATGAGGCGATTGACAAACATGACCTTGATCGCACCAGGAAGGAACTTAGCGCGCTAACCGCTGCCTTGAATCGCGCGGCTGGTGTCTTAGAAAAGGATCACTGACGGGGCATTCTTTAGTGTGAGGGCCACCACGCGCGTGCCTGTGCGCTGAATCCGGTTAGTTTTTGCCGGTTATCAACGCCGGTCCGCGAAGCCCTTGCCGCGAGTTTCCCATCACTTTCAAATAAACTTCTTCGACCTGTTCTATAATCTGCGGCCACAGATAACATTTTTGGATTCGTTCTCGCGCATTTTTGGCAGCGCTGTGGCGCAGTTCAGGATTCTCAATCAGTAGTTCCAACATTCTTTCGAGATCGGCGCCCTCTCCCCTTCGAAAGGTATACCCGGCGCCGTCGAGTAATTCGCGATTTTCAGGAATATCGCTGGCGAGCGCACAAACTCCCGCCCCCATCGCGTCAAGCAGCGCCAGAGACAATCCCTCCAAGTCGGAGGGCAACACGAATAGTCGGGCATTGACGAGTAGTTCGTCGAGGTCCGCGCCGGACATCCAATCGAACATGCGGATCTGACTACTTTCGTGCTGCCGTAATCGAGCGACATATGGGTCTGAATAGTTTGCTCCGCCCGCCAGGACGAGTTTTACGCAAGGATTGAGTCTTTTGTACGCATCAATCAATAAATGACAGTTCTTTTCCGGGGATAGCCTTCCTAGATAAAGGATGTATTCGCCCGAGTCAAGCCCCCAGTCCTTGAGTCGTGTACTTGTCGTTGGGAAGCGAATCGTAGCTCCATTCGGAGCATAGTTTATTTGTCCCGCGTGTTGAAGTTGGTAACGTTTCTGAAGAGTCTGCGATACAACGATCGTGGCATTCGGAAAGCGAATCGCCGCTTCTTCTCCAAAACGCAGCACTTTCGAAGCAAGCCATCCCCACTTCTTTCGTTGCCAGGCTAACCCCTGAATCGTGACCACAGTTTTTTTTCCCGCCAGTCTTGGGAGGAATGAAAATAAAGCCGGCCCAAGCGCATGATAGTGAACAATATCGCAGTCGCCGAAGAGCACGTGCATTGTGCTGAGAAGGGTATGGATCCATGTTTCTAGATGCTTGGTGCGGATGGTGGGAAGTCTTACGAGCCGGATCCCAGTACGTGTTGACCGTGGGGGGGTGAAGTAGGAACGACAATATACCGTGACTTCGTGCCCGTGGCTGACGAGGTGTCTGCTTGCTTCTTCATAGTAGGTTTCAATCCCGCTGTACTTGGACGTCACGCCCCGGCCGCCGATGAAGGCGACGTGCAAACGCTTCTTGCCGGAAGCGGTTGGGCTACTTTGGGCGAGGTCCTCGTAAATCTTGACTAGCTGTGCGTAATGACTTTGCACGGAGTGATTTGTTCGAACAAATTCGCGGGCTTCGCTTCCCATGCGAATTGCGGTTTCAGGGGCTTGATAAAGATGAGAAATGGCTTGCGCCATCTGGGGCAGGTCTCCCGGGCGGAATAACAATCCCGTTTTGCCATCTTGCACCAACTCGCGGCGTGAACCCAAGTCAGAAGCAACTACAGCGCGACCGCTTGCGAACGATTCGAGGATGCTCTTCCCCATCGTCTCGTAGGCGCGAGACGGCATCACCGTGAACCGGGCGGCGCCAACTAGTTTGCTCAAAGACGCCCGGTTGAGCTGTCCCGTGAACCTGACATTGTCGAGGCGAAGATCGCGAACAAGTTGATCGAGTTCGCCCCGTTGCGGGCCCTCGCCTGCAATTATCAACGGAATTTCCGGCAACTGCTGCATCACCTGGAGAAGATCAGTCAGACCCTTCTCCGCGGACAATCGGCCAAAATAGAGAATAGGAGTTTTCGGGCTGAAGTTCGGCGGCGTTTCCTCCGCGATGACCTGGAAATGAGGGAGCACATCAATTCGGGTTTGGTCCCAGCCATTCTCCGTTAACTTGTTTTTTACGAATCGGCTGGGCGCGAGGAACCGGTCAACGCATTTTTCATAGGTTCGCAGCCATCTGTGAGTGTAAGCCTCCGCGGCCAGTACCCAGGCCGAGCCCGGCGAACCTTTGTAACATCGCTCGGTAACAACGTGCCGGAATTTTCCTCCAAGGCATTTCTCGCATGGACTTCCCCGCGAAACCATGTTGTAACTCGGACAAATCAATTTGAAATCGTTCACGTGGTAAAGGACCGGAATTCCCCGGCATTTCAATTCCCACAAAACGGAGGGAGAGAGATGGTGATAAATATTGCGCACATGCGCCACATCAGGGCGGAAGGCCTCGATCATTCCACGCAACTTTCTGCGCGCCTCAAAGGAATAGATCGCACGAGCCGCGAGTCGGGCTTGATGCACCGGCCCGCCCCGACTTTTGAAATCCACCTGGTTCACGAAGTGACGGTCGTAGGGAGTGGGTTCGCCACGGGCATCCTTCATGGAAAAAAGTGCGACTTCGTGCCCCCGGGAACGCATCATTTCCATAGCTTCGAAGAGATAGGCTTCGGTACCGCTGAACGGAAAGTTATATTTGTTGCAGTACAGGATTCTCATGGGGATTGATGGTTTCGAGAGTGGACAGTTGCCGGAGTATCAAATCGCTAAAGGCTGCTAGATTTGTTTTGCGATCGTATTCTTTCGCAATCAATTGACGTGCCGAGGATTGCACCCGATCCAAAAGCTCAGGAGAAGAATTACTAATCGTCTCAATTTTCTCGATGAAGTCTTCGCTCGAACCCTCACGGAAAAGAAATCCGGTTTTACCGTCAATGACAAGCTCGGGGATTCCGGTAATGCCTGGCGCGAGCACGATTGTGCCTCGGGCCATCGCTTCCATCAGCGCAACTGGTAGGCCTTCGCTGCGGCTGGTGAGGACTAGCAGATTGCAGATTGCGTAAAAGACGTCTAGCTGCGGTGGGAGAAGATGCCCGAGAAGGACGACCTCACGCTGCAGGCCAAGGTTCTGAACGAGCCAGTAGAGCGCCTTGCGTTCTTTCCCTTCGCCCGCGATCAGACACAGGAAGGGGATGTCGCGAATTCTAAGCTGTGCGCAGGCACGGATCAGAAATGCGTGATTTTTCACCGCGTGCAGCCGCCCCACCGCAAGCATCATCAGCGGTTTTCGCGGGATGCGCGGCGACCATAAGACTCCCGGCTCGACCCCGATTCTGCGAACAAATATCTTCTCAGGAGGGATCCCGCGATAGTGATCGAGGATGTACCGCCGATTGAATTCGGAAATGGTTACGCAAAATTGGCAGTGGGACAGCTTGGTGTCGAGATGCACATGGTGAAGAAGAAGATCAGAGCCATGTAACGTCACGCTGTAGGTGATTCCGCGCAAGCGCGCGGCGACCATCGCGATCCAGCAACTGAAGTATCCGTGGTGGACGTGAATGTGATCTGTATTCGTGCGGTCCAGGAGAACTGCGAAATAAGCCCCAAGTAAAGTGTGGATAACCGTTTTCCCCCTTTTGCTCAGTGGTTCGCGGTCGTGAAATAGAGCGCTGCGAATGATCTCAGAGATTGTTTTCGATTTTCGGATGCATAAAAGCACCGCCCGAATCAGAAGACGCACCCGCAAAGGCTCGATATAGACGGTCTCCACTTCCCATGGCTTCCAGTTTTCATCCCTATTCGTCCCTCGCGGCCTGCGCGCGCTGCATGGGATTACTGCGATTCCGCGACGGCGCAGTTCGGTGATTTCCTGCATAACGTACGGCTCCGAGGCAGCGGGGAGCAGATTCGTTAAGTATGCAATCGTTTGCAATGGTTCTCTTTCCGGTGTGCGATTCGCGCATTCCATCGGTTAAACAATATTGCTGTGAGAATAGGAGTGCTCAACCTGGGGGTGGCGATTCTGAGCAGCCAGTATTCCGGCGATTGTGAACAGTAATCCGTTAACGAACTGGTAGCCCATAACCACGAAGCTCGCATTGAACAGATATACGGCCAGAAACATCGGCCAAACTTTCCGAAATCCGGCATCAAGGAAATTACCGTTGTTGGCCGCCCTGAAACTCTGGCGCCGGCCTCCCACGCGAAAGAGATCAATGATGACCCAGAGATAGAGCGCCAGCCCCAGCAAACCATGTCGGACCGCAATCTCAAGATATGTGTTGTGAAACAAGAAAAAGGGCGGATGAAAATCGGTGATGCGCCGGCGAAGTTCGGGTTGAATGCTATTTGCGCTCCAACCCTCGATGGGCTTGTCCAGAAACATTTGCCAGCCGGCGGCGTACATGCCGACGCGAAATTCAACCGGCCCGGGATCCTGTAAGCGCTCACTGAGGGAAGCATCCGTGGGCCCCAGAAGCAGATAGCTGCCGCCGCCGATGCCGCACAAAACAAGAAGCACGAGACAGGCGCGCCTCACTCTTGAGTTCGAACAGAGAAGAGGCAGGATTAGCACCGAACCCAAGAACGAGGCCCAGACCGCACGGGTTCTTGTTGCCAGCACGGCCAGTGGCAATGAAATCACGAGCAGAAAAGCCACGATTCCACGTACGCGCCTGCGTCGGAATGAATCAAGCGCAATGAGCCCCAGAAGATTTAAGGTCACCCCGTTCGCAACCGCCTGGAGAAATGGGCCACGAGCGCGTTCTGCGTGCAGGCCGATATTCTCGTTCAAAATGTACCGAGGATAAATCAGTGATCGCGCATCGAGCAGGAAGAAGACTGCGGTAAGACTTAAGTATGCCAGGATCACAATCGTAAAGATTTCAAGGCGGCGAATTGAAACAGAGTTGGTGAAAGCAAGTCCGGCGAGATGGTACAGCACGAATGGAACCAGCCATTTTGCGGCAAACAGGCTCCAGTTTTCGGTGGCGTAGGGCTCTACTAACAGGCTCGCGAACGCCATCACGAGAAGGCCCAACATGGGCAGAGTTACGGGCCCCCACAGACACACTGGTTGTTGCAGGGCCAAAGCTCGAAGCATGACCACGAAGATGAGAGCGAGAAAGGCGATCCGGTCGAGCGAGTAGAAGTGCACATCTGGGGGGCGAAACAGCATTATGGCCAGGGTGGCAATAAAGAGGACTGAAGGTTCAGCAATTAGAGCATGTAGCGGCCGGGCCAGAGACAGCACGGTTACATCGCGTGCGTCCCCTATAAGGCCGCGAGATTGTCTTGCAAAGACTGCGGAGGATTCTTCCGAAGCCGGCGAGAGGACACTCACGCCCCGGTTCCCCGCACGACGGCAAAAATCGTCTTATACAGAATTCGAATATCCAGGAGTAAGTTCCACCGCTCGATGTATTCCAAATCGAGAGCCATGTTGCGCTTGAACGATGGATCGGTGCGCGCGGTGACTTGCCACAACCCGGTGATTCCAGGGGTGACTTCCAGTCGGCGCAAATCCTGCGGAACGTATAACCGGAAATCGTCGAGCGGATGCGGGCGGGGACCAACGAGGCTCATGTCGCCGCGCAAAACGTTCCAAAGTTGAGGAATTTCATCCAGGCTATAGCGGCGAAGGACTCTGCCAATGCGTGTGATACGCGGATCGCAGGCCATCTTGAAAAATGCGCCTTCACGCTCGTTCCTGGCGCGAAGATTGTCTTTCATGCGGTCGGCGTCGCAGACCATGGTTCTGAGCTTGAAGCAGACGAAAATGCGTCCATTCTTGCCCGCGCGCGACGCCGAATAGAAAACCGGTCCTGGAGAATCGAATTTAACGAACGCGGCAATCAGCGCCAGAAGTGGGGAAACCGTAATTAAACCGATGAGCGCAGACACGATGTCAAAAATCCTCTTCGAGAGCATCGCGAGAGGCGAGACCGTTTTACGCGGTCGAATTACGTGAAATGGGGCGAGCCGCAGCGCCCCAACTTCGGCTGATTGCATTTTCCGGCGAATCCCGGTCGTATTTGCTGGGAGAGGCGAAAGAAAACGCGCGGCAAGAGCTTGATCTTCGGCAGTTGGGTATTGGGGGCGCAGAGTTTGCATGGACGGTCCTCTCGAACTCAATAGTTTCGATAGTGATAAAGAAACGTTCACTGACCAATCAGGCGAATTCATAGTCGCTTGTAAATGCCCTCCGGAATTGGGAATTGCCGATCGCTTAACACCGTCCCCAGGAGCCGGGCGTTGGCGGCGCCAAGACTCTCCTTGACTTTTCTAGCCGTGACCCTACGGGTGGAATTGGCGGTCAGGACGAGAACTACTCCATCGCAGAGATGGCCTAAGAGGGCCGCATCACTGGAGTGCCCAGTTGGAGGGGCGTGAAAAATTGTGTAGTCGAAATCCAGACGAAGCGCGTCTCGGCGACAGCGCAACCATGCAACCGAGAGTTCCCTTTCGTTTTGAAGAAATATCTCGGGCGTGATACGCCATAATCTCTTCGACAAAGCGCGAGCGGACTGTCGCAAGCAATCAAATTGTTCCGAAAACGATGCCTGCTGATCGCCACACCCGTCCTCGCACAGAGACGGACGAGGAGGCATCTCGACGATGCAGACACTGCCGGAAATTTGAGCGCACAGCGCATGCCCGGCCTGGAGGCATATTTCAGCGACATTTGCGCCACTATCCACTCCGGTGAAAACCACTTGCCGTGGCGCCTTCGCACCGCCCGGGAAAAAGATCTGGTGAACCATAGAGCGAACTTGCTCCCGGCCAAAACGCTGGGTATTCCAAATCAGAGAGTCCGTATTCTCTTTCGGCGGAATCGCTTTCGTGGTGGGAACGTCGTAACTGAATGATGCGTCGAGTACGGTTGCACTGCTCATAGCTCACCGCTCCTAAAGCGAATGCTGCAAATCTGGATAGTCTTTGAATGTCAAACGATCTACCCGACACTCGGGTCTCCCGGCAGTGAAGCCAGCACGGGTGAACCGAGGTAGGCGATTACCTCCTCAGGGGTTCTGAATGCCGGCGAAAAATAGTCAGCCGTGAATGCCAGCCAGGTGCTGACGGTCCCGGAGGTCAGTAGAGCGACGAATCCAAACATCCATAGCGACCAGATCGGCAACGCTGGTACTCGCGCCTTCTGCGCGACTGCCACATTGAGGATTCCACCCTGATCCAATGCGTCTCCGATTCTTGCTTCTTCTCTTTTATTGACGTAAAGAAGGTATTTGTCTTCGGCGGCCTGCAGTGTTCTAACAAGCTGTTCCTGTTCGATCGCCTGGTCGCCTAACCTGTGAGCGGAAGCCTTATAGTCCGCGAGCACGGCGCCTGATGCACGAGCCCGCGCTTCGAGCGCCTGAACCTCGACGCGATTCTTCACCAACTCCGCGCGGCTCCATTGGTTGTTGGGATCCGGTTGTGTAGTGACGTCGCGAACTGGAGATTGATCTTCGGCGGCGATTGCAAGCTTCGTCTCCGCGATCTCCTTGTCCACTTCCTCAACGACGCGGTAAGACGGCTGAAACTTGCTGAGCAAATCGGTGCGTTTTAACCCCAGTTCAAGCAACTTTACTTTCAGTTGTCCGAGCAACATCGGATTGTCGGAATTTCGAATGACGGTAGTCGCGCGTTCCGGCAGGATTCTAAGGCTGGCTTCGAGACTGCGCACTCGCTGGCGCGTTTCGGCCAGAGCAACTGAGGTCTCGCGAAAACTAGCATCCGCGTCGCTTAATTGCTTCAACGCGATATCTCGCTCCAGGGGCGCCGACACTACCCCCTGAAGCTGCGTAAACTCCATAAGCTGCGATGCCGCCTGTTGCAATCCAGACCGCGCCTCGATCATCTGCTGATCAAAGAAATTGAATTGACCAGACGGCCTCCGTATTTGTTGGTGTTTCGCAAGATAGGCTGCCGCAAGGCTGCGCAGCACTGATGCGGCGCGGTCGGGATTCGAAGAATCGTACGTGACAGTGATGAGAGCAGATTTTTTCACCGCCTCCACGTCAAGTTTTTTTCCAAGGCGACGAGTCGCCCGCGCCAGTCTGACCTCTTCGGAACCGCCCAAGTTCCAAGGCATGCGCCAGCCTGAGAGCAGCCCCGAATCCTTTACCACCGCGCGCAGAGTGTCCTGATCCTGCATCAACTCCACTTCGGAATTCAGCTCTTCTTCAGTTACAGTTTCATCTTCAATCAGCGGGGATTGGGTGGGGGTTGGAGTCAAGACCGGATCGAGCCGCCCTTTACGGACAAGAATCTTCATTTCGGCCTGATAAGAAGGCAGAAATATTCCCCAGAGAAGAATCACAACAAATATCAGGGCGAACGATACCAGCCACAGTTGCCGCTGGCGAAAGAAGATGGCAACCACGTCGCGTAAACTTGGAGAGGCATTTCGCGCAGTTGCCGGAATCAATACCAGGTCTTCCGCCATGGGCTCTTCTCTGTGTTGCATCCCGCTTGCCCTGAAGGGGCGGGACTTTCAGCCGCGCCGACTGTCAAGATTCGAGAACTTACGGCACGACCGAAGTCGTGTCCTTTCAAAGCCGTTACTCATCACTCCATCGCCGCTTTAAAACTTCGCCGGCGCGGAATAGAGACTCATGTCCGAGGTCGGCAGAAACCGCTTGATTTTGGAGAGAGTGTTTTGAGGTACGAAGATAAAATCTCCGGGCATAAGGTGAATATCCTCTCCAAGATTCCTGGACTTGAGCATCGCCTTCAAGTTCAAGAGGTGCGACTCGACGATATCCGCTGTCACAGGCCGGAACAGTACGACCTGGGAGTGTTTGGACCGCTCGGTAAAGCCGCCCGCTATGGCAATGGCTTCACTTAATGTGATGTCGCTGCGTAAGTCATACTTTCCGGGGCGGCCGACTTCGCCGCCGGCAATAAAATATGGACGCGCGAAGTCTCTTATGAAGATGTCGATTTCCGGATCTCGCAGTACCGGCAGGTAAGCTTTACGGATCGCCTCCCGCAGATCAGGGAGGCGCATGCCCTCGGCGTAGATCTCGTCCACTCCCTTTAACGCAATGAAGCCATCGGGTTGCACGCTGACGACCTGGTCGAAGTCGGGCTCGAAGGCAAACTTGATGTCGAGCACGTCGCTCTTGTGTAACCGGTAGAGCGGATGGCGTTCCCCCGTCAGGGCTGGACTCCAGGAATTTGGATTCCCTATGCCATCCGCTACACCGACTTTTGTGGTCTGCCCGGATTCAGGATTCGAGTCAGCCGGGACTGGCTGCGATTTCTGAGCGGGGCCCACTGCCAAGGCCTGGGTTAGCATTCCGCAGGCAAGAGCGAAAATCACACTTCCGAAAAGCGTTTTAGGATTCTTCCAGATCATTCCCAGCCACCGATGCTGCTTGCAATCTATTCGCGGAGAGATTCGCGAACAAGACATGGAAAGTTCTGTATACGAAGGTAGGTATTCGTGCTCAGGGCGCGATCGCCTGCATCCGCCGGTTGAGTTACGCCAACCACAGGAATGAGCGGGGCCGCGCGGGGAGAATACGTTCGAAGAGATGCGGGTTTAATTATCTACTGAGGTGGGGCATCCAAAGGTGGACTTGCGCTCATTCCCGGCGAGATGTAACTGAACGGCGCGGGGAGCCGAGTGCGCTTCGTCGTCGCGGAATCGCCGCTCCGTCTTCGCAAAATCAAAGAGTTTTCCAAAATGGGAAATAAACGAGGCTTTGCAGGCGGAGTTTTCCACTTGCAGAAGCCCAATCGGGCGGCGGCAGATCACAGAATCTGACTGGGCGCGCCTGTAGGATTTATTACTCAAGCGCAGATCAGTTTCGCAGCTCGGGAAATCCATCGCAAGCGCGGGATGACGCCAATTTGGAGATGAGAATTCAGACTGACTACAACAGATTGTCGCTCTTGGCCGGCGTCCATGTCATTTCTCATGAGGAGCGTCCGAATTGAGCCGCCATCAACGTCGGTCCGAAGCCCCGCAATTGGCACGGGCTTTTCAGGATCCAATTGGGGTGCTGGTCGCTGACTCGAACCAGATGCAATCGCAGTTGCTGGTGAACGCTTTGCGGCGCCGCAAAGAATTCGAGGTTGCTGCCTGCCCTTTGAACTTGGAGGCGATTCTCAGCGTAATTGAGTTCACGAAAGCGCAGGTTGCCGTTTTGAACCTGGGCCACTCGAAAGAAAACCTTCCCGACATGACTCTGCTGCGCCGGCTCCATGTCGCTTCCGGCATTAACAAGGTTCTATTGGTTGACGCGTACGACCGCGATTTTGTAGTCAGCGCCTTCCGTTCAGGAGCCAGGGGAATTTTCTGTTTCTCGGAGCACCCGTTTCGCCAGATGTGCAAGTGCATTCGGTGCGTTCACATTGGGCAGATATGGGCCAACAATGAGCAGTTGAAGTATCTGATCGAGGAAGTGACGCAGGTTCCGTCCCTGCGAACCGTAAACGCCATGGGATTGAGGCTGCTTACGCCTCGAGAGGAGCAAGTCGTGGCGCTGGTAGCAGATGGACTCAGCAATCGTGAAGCAGCCCAGGAACTCGGCCTCACCGAGAATACAATCAAGAAATATATATTTCATATTTTTGACAAGCTCGGCATTTCAAGCCGAGTCGAGCTCGTATTATTCGCCGTCAGCCATGGCGAACACGGAAAAGCCGAATGGGTGGCAGGCCAACAGCACGCTTCTCCGTGACACTTCAGACAAGAGATCGCCCAACAACCGGATTCCGGCGCGCAAACGAAGAACTGTCCAGATAAGTAGAATAGAGAGGAGACAGTAAACGGTTGAAGAAGGGCTTAATTATGAGAGAAGAAAAATATGAAGTGGAGCCGAAACGCCAAAACAGTCGTGTTGGCACGGCTATTTCTTTCCTTTTGGTTGGATTGGGGGCGGGAGCATTGGTTGGTTTTCTCTATGCCCCACGAACCGGCAAGGAGGTTCGAAAGGAATTGCGCCACCAGTTCGACTCCGCGAAGAGAACATTAGACGACTGGACGGGCGACGCCAAAGATCTGACGGAAGAAGTCCTGGAGCGAGGGGTAGAATTGGCCGAAGAACTAAAAGAAAAAGTAGGACCGCTGTTTGATCAGATCCGGCGCGGCTGAACTGGAGTCTTGCCGTGTCGTGTGTGGCACTCTTGTCCGCGGCTTTTTACGCAGAAGAATGTCTATAGCTCGATCTTCCGGCGCACGTCTTAGGGCGCGATGATTGTTCCGCTGGATTCCTCCAACGAAGCGATCATCGGCTGTTTCTCGGGAAACTGCACTGAGAGAAAATCTACGAATGCTCGCGACTTCGGCCGCCCGGAAGTACGACTGTGAGCGATCCGAAGCAGAAAGACGAGCGCACGCAATACGCTAGAATCGCGAAGACTAGAGTATCCGGCGTGTTTTTGTTCCGCCTCACGGTATTCCTTCACCATATTCTGAAGCTCGGCCACGACCGCATGCTGTCCGAGTCCGGAGAGGGGCGCCCCATAGTGAAGGCCGGAATTGATCAACGTTTCATACGTTCGAGCCAACGAGGAGAGCGCCGCGATTAGGCCCCTGTCGGCGAGTGTAGAATTGGCGCGAGCGCTCTTCATCAGCGTGTAGTTAAATCCCAGCAGCAGGTGTTCGTGCTCGTAAATAAATTGCTCCGAAATCTCAATCTGCGGAAACAGCGCCGCCTGATCGAAATCGGCTAATGGGCGCGAAGTTTCGTGCTGCCGAGCCTGTTGCAAGTAGGGGCAATCGCTGGGGCAATCGAGCGTGACCTCGCGGTTTTCACCGCAGCATTGAGGGCAGATGCGCCCGTGCACGGCAGGGCAAAAGCGCTTTTCCTTGCGTTTTTCGCAGATGGCACAACTCAAAACCGATTTCTCCGGCTGGTATTATGACACGGGACTTCTTACATAGGCACGGTTCGCCCATCGTCGAGGCCTCACGGAACAAGGCTCTTTCTGACTCCGCCTGTGGATAACAGCGGTTTTTGTGGACTTTTATGGCCCTGCCACTAAAAAACCGCATGAAATAAGGCTAAAAACACTTCTTTTCCACAACCATCCAGTATAAGATGCAGCATCGCACGAAAAATTCACTTCATGGAGGATTCATGGCATCAGGCATGACTAAGACGCAACTCGTCCGGCATCTCGCCGAGACAATGGAAACCAACAACAAATCAGCGGCGGCTTTTCTCGAGCATCTGGCCGACACCGCGATCAAAGAGACCAAGAAAAACGGCGTGTTCGTGGTACCCGGCATTGGCCGTCTGGTGAAGGCTCACCGCAAGGCTCGCGTGGGACGCAATCCGCAGACGGGCGAGGCCATTCAGATCAAAGCCAAGACCGTGGTGAAGTTCCGCGTCGCCAAGGCCGCGAAGGACGCAATCGCTCCCAAGAAGGCGTAGTTTTTCCTGATCAGAAGTATTTCGCCTGGAAGAAGTGGCCGGCTTTAACGCCGGCCTTTCTTGTTGGCGGGTTGATTCAAGTCACTGCATTACGGTTTTGCAGCTTCCCGATTGTCATCATGGTTGAGGCTCAATCACCTCGCAATGGGATACAATCCCGCCAGAATGGTTACCTGCTCTGGCTGCGGGGCCGTATCTTCTGAGAGCGTCCGCTTCTGTTCTTCATGCGGACGGCCGATTGCCATTCTTGACACGCCGACTTTGGATCAGGATAAAGGTCCGGTCGTGCCCAAGCCAGATCCCCCAAGTTCTCATCCGATGGGAAGTCGAGGATTCGCGCCGGGCACGGTTCTCGTCGAGCGTTACCGGATCGTCGCTTTACTGGGACGCGGCGGCATGGGCGAGGTCTACCGCGCCGAGGATCTCAAGCTCGGCAATGTTGTAGCCCTCAAATTTCTCCCCGCCTCAGTTCAGAATGACGCCGCATCTCTCGCCGGATTCCATGCCGAGGTGCGGAACGCCCGCCAGGTTTCGCATCCGAATGTTTGCCGGGTTTACGACATCGGCGAGGTGAACGGCCAGCACTTTCTCACCATGGAATACATTGACGGCGAGGACCTCGCGTCGCTGTTGCGGCGCATCGGCCGCTTGCCCGCAGACAAAGCTCTGGAAACCGCGCACCAAATCTGCGCCGGACTTGCCGCCGCGCACGATTGCGGATTGCTGCATCGTGATCTGAAGCCTGCCAACATCATGCTCGATGGTCGAGGGCGGGTTCGCATCACGGACTTCGGACTGGCTCTCAGTAGCGACGATGCCACGGGCCGAAGCGAGACCGCAGGAACGCCTGCTTACATGGCTCCGGAGCAGATTGCGAAGGGTGTGGCCAGCGTTCGTAGTGATATTTACTCTCTTGGGCTTGTCTTTTATGAGCTGTTCACCGGACGCCTGCCGTATCAGGCAAGCACGCCAATCGAATGGCGTCGTGCGCATCTGGAGTCTTCCCCAAGAACACCTTCGTCGGTGGTTAAGGATATTGATCCCACCGTTGAAGTGGCAATTCTACGCTGCCTGCAAAAAGATCCCGCGCTCCGCCCGTCCTCGGTGCGGCAAGTCGCGGCCGCGTTCCCGGGAGGAGATCCCCTGGCCGCCGCGCTGGCGGCAGGTGAAACGCCGTCGCCCGAGATGGTCGCCGCGTCGGGAGCAACCGAAGGCCTGCATCCGGTTGTAGCTTGGACTGCTCTAGCAGCAGTCGTTGTGTTGGTCATTGCGGCGATCCTGTTGGGTGGAATGAGCGCCCTCTACCGGCGCGTGCCGCTGGAAAAACCTCCGGAGGCGCTAGCCGAGCAAGCGCGGGAAATTCTGCAAAGCGCCGGCTATTCGGAGCCTCCGGTGGACACGGCTATG
This sequence comes from Terriglobales bacterium, assembly GCA_050746185.1. Classification (GTDB taxonomy): domain Bacteria; phylum Acidobacteriota; class Terriglobia; order Terriglobales; family Acidobacteriaceae; genus PALSA-188. Next base: position 137,953 of record JBOGLA010000046.1, read on the forward strand.
GGCCTCTACGCATCTGGGATTTTCTTGCGTTCCATCGCGGCACACGACAAATCAAAGGCGCGCTGGGACAACCTTGAAACCGGGGCGTTCGTGTTTTGGTATCGCGGCAGCCCGATTCCGCTATACGCGACACAAAATATATTCGGGGATTCACCCATGTCCGGTTATGTGTGGATCGAAGACCCGCCGCTTGATGTGTCAGGGATGACGCTAGTTCGGCTTTCCCCACGCGGTCATCTAAGACAGTTGATCGCTGTTCCTCCGCAAGTTGAGAGTCCGGCAAGCGCGGTGACCTCCCCTGACTGGTCGCTATTGTTCTCGGCCGCTGGGCTTGATCAATCGAAATGGTCTTCGGCACAGCCGAGTTGGACGCCCCCAGTCTATGGCGATGTTCGCGCCGCATGGACCGGCTCGCTTCCCGAACGTCCGAGTGTTCCCATGCGAATCGAAGCGGCAGCGTACCGGGGCAAGCCCGTCTACTTCGAGTTGATCGGCCCCTGGACGCGCCCCATCCGTATGCAGCCGAACTACATGACCACCAGCCTCCGCGTCTTTCTGGTGCTTTTCGAGAGTCTTTTTCTGTTAGTGCTGTTGGCTAGCGCCCTGGTCGCCCGCCGAAACTTACGGCTTGGCCGCGGCGACCGGCGGGGAGCATTTCGCCTGTCGGCTTTTGTGTATGCGGCTTGGGTCGTTGCGTGGCTTTTCGGCGCGCATCATGTTTCGGATTTCGGGGAATTTGTCAGCTTCATCGAGTGCCTTGTGTGGGGCAGTGGCTTTGCCCTGTTCACATGGCTCCTTTATATTGCTCTGGAGCCTTACGTGCGCCGCCGCTGGCCCTCCGCACTTGTCTCCTGGAGCCGTTTGCTGGCGGGAAGCATTCGGGATCCCTTGGTGGGACGCGATGTGCTCGCGGGTTGTCTTGCGGCGGCGTTTCTGGTCGTGCTTGGGAGACTGTTGTGGTTTGTTCCCGGCTGGCTCGGCTATCCTCCAGCACGACCCCTCCCGGGCCCGGATTGGCAATTTCTGGGGCCGCGTCCGATCATCGCCTTCCTGTCGCAGAGTTTGATCAATGCGCCCGTGTTTTGGCTTGCCGCTCTGTTTGTCATGGTTCTTCTGCGGGCCTTGCTGCGCAAACAGTGGGCCGCGACGCTGGCGTTCGTCCTTTTCATGGCCGTGTTCCTCTCAACTTTGAGCGGGTTTGCCCCCGATGTGCTGGCTTTTAGCCTGATCACGAGCTCCGTATTTGCTTTCCTGCTCCTGCGTTTCGGCTTCCTGGCTGTAGTAGCGGATTTCGTTGTCTGGAACATACTCGATGGTTTCCCCTTCACACTCCAGAGTTCCGCGTGGTATTTCGATATCAGCCTGGCCGGAATTCTGCTGATGGCCGCGATCACGTTCTATGCTTTCTACACTTCTCTAGGCGGCCGACCCGTATTCGGAGGCGCCGTGCTCGAAGAGTGAGCTGCCGGCTGGGAATCGGGTGTGGTCTTATCCGGCTTTGGTTGCCCTTGCGCTCTTACATTCCTCGCACGGACAAACATCTCGCAGGAAGCGCCAGGAGTAGATTCCCAGTTCATGCCCGTCATTCCAGTGGAATTTAATCGCGTACTTGCCGACCGGCTCTGCCGTTAAAGGTTTGGCGGCAGGCTTGAACATCGGTAAAGCAGCGGTAGACTTGGGAGGCTCGCCAAAGTCGCGGCCGGACTTCCTTCGCTCGTCATCGCAAAGCGCGCAAGGGCAAGCATCGCGCAAAAAGGGGAATGAATAATTCGATTTGTGCCCGTCCATCCATTCGATTTCCACGCCAGTGCCTGCGGTTAGACTGACCTTCACGGACTTCGGATCGCTTGAAGCGGACATAGAGACTAGTATCGCATTTCGCGATCGGAGAGCGCCGCTCACATGAATTTCTGTCTGGGTTCGAAAGCATCCCTGCGGTATTTTTTGGGAATAGGTTTGTTGTGCTTCCTTGCGGTGACGCAGCTTCAGGCGCAGGCTCCATCCTTAGGAACGGAGCACCGCGCTCCGCTGCGAGTTGGAATTGTCGGACTGGTCCACGGGCACGTGGACGGATTCTTTCGTTCGTCTCTGCACAGCCCCGAAATCCAATTGGTCGGAATTGCCGAGCCCGGCCGGCAACTGTCCCTCAAATATGCGAACGAGTACGGGATTGATCACAGCCTACTGTTTTCGAGTCTGGAAGACATGTTGGAGAAAACCCGCCCGCAAGCCGTGCTCGTTTACACCACAACGTATGACCATCGCCGTGTGGTGGAGATCTGCGCCCGCCATGGTGTCCACGTCATGATGGAAAAGCCTCTGGCTGTCAGTCTCGAAGATGCTCGCGCCATCGAACGCGCAGTTCGTCAGGGAAAGATTCAGGTTCTGGTGAATTACGAGACAACATGGTACGCCAGCAATCGGGCTGCGTACGACCTCGTGCAGCAGAATGACATCGGCGATGTCCGCAAGGTTGTCGTTCATGACGGCCATCAAGGTCCGAAAGAGATCGGCGTAGGACCCGAATTCTTGGCTTGGCTCACCGATCCCAAACTCGACGGAGGCGGCGCTCTTTTTGATTTTGGATGCTACGGCGCGGATCTCGTCACGTGGCTGATGGATGGCCGTCGTCCCGACTCAGTGACCGCCGTTACTCAACATATCAAGCCGGATATTTATCCGCGAGTGGATGATGAGGCTACCGTAATTCTGACCTATCCCAAAGCGCAGGCGATTATTCAGGCGTCATGGAATTGGCCGTTCGGGCGAAAGGACATGGAAGTTTACGGTCAGACTGGATATGCAATTACGGTCGGCAGCGATGACATTCGGGTGCGTCGAGAGAAAAGGCAGGAAGAGGAGATATTCGCTAAGCCTCTCACGGCTCCATACAACAATCCACTGGCCTATTTCGGGGCGGTCATTGCGGGAGAAGTGAAACCGGGAGGGCTTTCTTCTCTCGAAACGAACGTTATTGTCACGGAAATTCTGGATGCGGCGCGCCGTTCGGCGGCTACCGGCAGGACGATATGGTTGAATAAAAAATAAATGAGCGATGGCTATTCCGTTTTAAACGTTGGCGGAAACAGGGCTAGTCCGTTAAAATGAGCATTAATCATTCTTATAAGGGAGTATTCATGGCACAAGTTTGTGACATTTGCGGCAAAGGGCCGCAGTTTGGGAATACGATCAGCCACGCTCACAATGTGAGCCGCCGGCGCTGGAACGTCAACCTGCGTCCGGTTCATGCCCGCGTGAAGGGCGCAAATAAGCGCATCCGAGTTTGCACCGGCTGTCTGCGCAGCGGCAAAGTGGTGAAAGCCTAGATGTGTGGGGCGGACACCCCTGTCCGCCGCTCTTGATCTCGCTTAGTCTTACCGCACTCCCAATAGTTCCACGTCAAATATTAATGTCGCGTTGGGAGGGATTACGCCTCCCGCTCCGTTTGCTCCGTATCCAAGGTCGGGAGGGATGCGCAACTGGCGCTTGCCGCCCACTTTCATTCCGGCGACACCTTCGTCCCATCCTTTAATTACCTGTCCCTGACCCAGATTGAAGGTGAAAGGTTCGCCGCGATCCACCGAACTATCGAATTTCTTTCCGGTGGTAAGCCATCCCGTGTAATGCACTTTCACCGTTTGGCCTTTCTCGGCGACGGGTCCCGTACCGACTTTGATGTCCCAGTATTCGAGGCCATCCGGCGTGGTAGTCGGTTTTCCGGTGACTTTTGTAGGTGCGTTGGTATTGGGATGGCTCTGGGCAAACAGTGCGGCCGTGAAGGCAAAGACGGAAATCATAATCAGGATCTTCATCATTTGTTCTCCGGTTAAATTGCCATTCGGAGCGCAGTGAGGAAGCTGCTTTTGTGCCGAAGCAAAGCAGGTTCCTCGCTGCGCTCGGAATGACAAGCAATAATGGAATGACAAGGCTAACAGTTATGCTAGCGCAATCACATCAATTTCGACCAGTACATCTTTGGGCAGACGCGCCGCTTCGACCGTCGAGCGAGCGGGCGGATCTGAACTGAAATACCGTCCATAAACCTCGTTCATGGCGGCGAAGTCGCCCATGTTTTTCAGAAAGACGGTAGATCGTACCACTTTTTCCAGGCTGCTTCCGGCGGCGTTGAGGATCGCTGTCAAATTTTTTATCACTCGATCAGTTTGCTCGGCAACGTTCCCACCGGTAACTTGCTGGGTGGCAGGATCAATCGCAACCTGTCCCGAGGCAAACACAAATCCATTGGCGCGGATGGCTTGAGAATAAGGTCCAATGGCCTGCGGGGCATCTTTGGTGGCGATCACTTCTCTCATGCGTTCTCTCTCTCCCGGCTATAAGCTCTTAATAAGCGGGCACGCGGATGGTAACGTACCTGCGACGCTCATGTCTGCGTCGAAGCCAGGTACTATTGTCGCTATGGGCACAGGATCAATCGGAATACCTTCACGCATTGCGTTTTTTGTGTGCGGATTGATCTCCGCCTTGCTTAGCCCAGCCTACCAGACGCTTCAGACTCTGGGAATCGGCAACGGTGAATGGCGCGTTTTCTCCGGTCTCTTAATATTTCTGGGCGGGTTTGCTGCATTGGTTGCAGTTATTCCCACGTCCTGGGTCAAGCGGATTTGCAGAATCGGGCCAAGCAAGCAGTCCCCATTGTCGATTCCCATCAAGATGCTCGGAGGATTTGCTGCCTTTTCCTACCTTCTTTCAGTAGGACTTTACTTCGCTCCCACCCATTGGCATTTTTCCGCTGGGTTTGTCCTCTCGATTTGTCCAGGATGTGCACTCAGTATCACCGTCGACCCTTCCATTGAGACGGTGCTGTTCATGCTCGGCCCCATAAACGCAGCAGTTTACGGATCATTCGGGGGATTGTTGGGGTACCTGTTTTTGGTGTTTCGCACCTGCCTGGCGCGAACTGACTCTAATCCCTCGCTCTATTCTTGATCCATATCGGCGTGCCCATAAATCCAAAGGCTTTTCGGATTTGATTCTCCAGGAATCGCTGGTAGGAAAAATGTAGTTGAACTTTCCGATTGGTGAACAGCACGAATGTCGGCGGAGCGACCGACGATTGCGTCATGTAATAAATTTTTACTTGCTGACGGGCGGGAACGGCGGCACGGTCAAAATCTACATGCTTGACGAAGCGGTTCATCTCCCCGGTTCCAATGCGCTTGCGGCGTTCACTGGCGACTTCTTTTAATGTCGGGAAGATTTTTTCAGTGCCAGTGCCGGTTGACGCGGAAACAAATAACACCGGAGCATAGTTCAAGAACTTCAGCGAATCCCGAAGTTTATACTCATACGCTTCGCGGTCGGCCGGACGCTTGCTGTCCTGCATGCGCGCAGCCTTGGACTGGCTCGCTCCGCGCTTTTGCCCGCTAGTGATCAGGTCCCATTTGTTTACCACGACAATTACAGAGCGTCCGTTCTCGTGCGCGTAGCCGGCAATAGTCGCATCGAGCGCACTGACACCTTCAGTCGCATCAATGACCAGGATTGCGATATCGGCGGCTTCGAGATGCTTGCGCGCCATGACCACTGAAAGCTTCTCGGCCATCAAATGCGTCTTACCTTTGCGCCGGATGCCGGCGGTATCAATGAATCGAAATCGCTGGCCGTCGCGCTCGACAATTTCGTCCACTGCGTCGCGGGTGGTGCCGGGGATGGGAGAAACGATTGCGCGTGAAGTTCCAGTGAGGCGGTTCAGCAAAGTTGATTTCCCGACATTGGGATGGCCGATGATCGCGACCTTGGTTTCCTTCGCAGCATCCTGGGAGTCATCGGGTTCGATGTCGTCCGCCGCTGTCTCCTCGGAAGTCCACGATTCAGATTTGTGTTCCGGATTGGCGGTGTCGAGTTTCAATGCCTCAAAAATGGAATCCAGCAGATCGTCAACACCGCGCCCGTGCTCGGCGGAAATTGGAAAAAGCTTCCTGATGCCAAGCCGGTGAAACTCGTCCGCCAAACGCTCCTGCTTATCGCTATCAATTTTGTTCACGGCAAGAAACATTGGCTTGCCTCCACGAAGCATGAGTCTGGCGAGTTCGAGGTCTGGCCCGGTCACCTCGGTCCGGCCGTCAATCACCATAATGACTGCGTCCGCCTCGGCGAGCGCGACTTTCGCCTGGCGGTATATTTCCGAGGGAATAAAATCTTTGTCGTCGGGGATGATGCCGCCGGTGTCCACGATTCGAAGGCGGCGGCCCCGCCACTCGGCCTCACCATAAAGCCGGTCGCGGGTGATGCCGGGCTCGTCGCCGACAATGGCCCGTCGCGAACCGACTATTCGGTTAAATAGAGTGGATTTACCGACATTCGGACGGCCAACAATGGCGAGCGTGGGAACGCCCGCTGCCGGAAGTTCGCTCATCGCGCTCGATCGGATTCTGGTCAATGAAATGTCCTCGAAAAATAATCCCACGGGATTGCGGTTAGGTATTTCCTTGAACGAATCAGATTGCAATTCGCAGATTTCGCGGGCGAGGGCGCCCATTCGACTCCGCTCAGGGCAGGCCGCGCCACACTTGACCAAGAGTTCCTAAGACGCAATACTACGCCCCGTACCGCGCGGACTCCGGGGACGGGGTGAACTGAAAACCTCAACGCGGTTGCGTCCGGCCCGTTTGGCGCGATAAAGCGCCTTGTCGGCGAATCGGATGACCTGATCCACATCGCGGGTTTTTGAAGTTGAGTTCGGTGCCGCGACGCCGATGCTTACGGTCACCGAGAATGCAGGTTCTGATTTGTGATCAGGGCGCTTTCGCTTCGCGGGTTTCGCGCTCTTTTGAGGTATCGCGTCTCGCCGATCTAATCCTCGCGGCTCGGCGCGCCTCTCCGAAACCGAACGCAGGTGGAACCGGGAGGCTTCAATCGCTGCGCGCAGCGTTTCCAGTTGTTCCAGAACGTCCTTCACAGTTTTGCCCGGAAACAGGATGGAAAATTCCTCTCCGCCCACGCGAAAGGCCCGTCCGCCTCCGCCGACTGCAGCAAGCTTTCCGGCAACCAACCGCAATACCTGATCGCCGGTTTCGTGTCCGTATGTATCGTTGAAGGTTTTGAAATGATCAATGTCCACTGCGGCGATTGAATACAGATCGGGCAAGGCCACCAAGGCTTCGTTGAAAGCTCTGCGCGACGGCAAGCCGGTAAGCTCATCCTGATATGCAAGGGCGTATGTATTTTCGATAATTGCGCTGAGCAAAATCAATCCTGATGTGCCCAGATAGATGGTTCCAGCTTTGTTAATGCCCCCTGCTTGCAAGCCCAAAAATGCCGCGCCCGCGGCCCAAAGCAAGCCACTTTCAAGCGGTTTGCGATAGAGGAAAAATCTGACTAAGAGCACGATCAATGCCGTGACGAATGCGATTTCGCTCAGTTGGGGCAGAGTCGTGAAGTGTGATCCGGCAGATCTGATGATCGGATGGTGAATCATCGCAGGCCCGCTCAACTGCCCGGGACGGCAGATCATCGCGACGAATACGGACTCAAAAAAAAGCACCCCGATGTGCGGAGCAAGACTGGGGAGTGCGAGTCCCCGCTCCCTGATCAATGACGCGAAGATCAAATTCAGCGGGATTAAGAAAGACGCTGCCTCCAGCGCAATGCGTCCCGGCCCAAGTAAGACAGGCCGTCCGGGAGAAAAAAATTGCATGGCCCGGTACGCCAGCAGAAGAGCAATTAGCGCGAACAGATTACGGCTGGAATGGAACCGCCACGCCAGCAATGCGCCGGCAACGAACACCGCATAAAGGTAAAACTGGACTACAGGCAGCGAAAACCATCCGGTTTCGACGACAGCCGCCGAACAGAGCAAGAGCGGGGCGCCGGGCACGCAGAGCGATTTGAGGGTCTTAAGGGTCAATTTGGCAACGGAAAGAGTGCGCGCTGATCGTCCACTCAAATTATCACGCGTGGCAGGAGTGGGAGCGAGTGTCGGCAAGTATTCCCATTTCGGCACTCGTCCTAAGTCAGGAATCCAAAACTTTCTTGCAAGGCGCAATTCCGTTCCGCAGCCCTCTTCATGCGTAAAAATCGAAGGTGCCCATTAGAACAACCTCATGCGGATTTTAATTGCAGAAGATGACGCGGCTGTGGCTAGCTTTGTGAAAAAAGGGCTCGAAGCCGAACACTATGCGGTGGATATTTCCCCTAATGGCGAACATGCGCGATCCATGGCGGCTGAATTCGATTACGACTTGCTAATCCTGGATTTAAGCCTGCCCCTGATTGACGGTGTAACCGTGCTAACGGCTCTGCATGAATATAGGCCCAGGATGCCGATACTGGTACTAACGGCAAGAAATCGGATTGAGGATCGCGTACAGTGCCTCGACATGGGCGCGGATGATTATTTGTCGAAGCCGTTTTCGTTTGTCGAATTGTCGGCTCGTATCCGGGCGCTCCTGCGGAGGAGCAATCAACCATTAGCCTCGACACTGACGGTGGCTGATCTCAAGCTTGACCGGATCGAGCGCAGGGTGGAACGTGGCGGCCGCCGAATTGAGCTGACTTCGAAGGAATTTGCATTGCTTGAGTACATGATGCGCAATGTCGGGCGCCGGGTCACCCGCGCCATGATTATCGAGCATGTCTGGAATCTCTCCTTCGATACTTCTACGAACATCGTGGACGTATACGTGAACTACCTGCGCCGCAAGATGGATAATGACTTTCCGAGCCCCCTTATTCATACCGTTCGGGGCGTCGGGTATGAGTTGAGCAATCGTCCGCCGTTGGAGTCGCCTGCGCAACTGCATGGGTAATTTCTTTTTCCTTTCCTTTCCCTTTCCCACCTTCCCATCACGGGAACGGCCCTCGAGAGTTGGATATTTCTAATGCTGTCCTAATCACGTTCTAACCTCGCAGGAATTTAATCGGGGTAACGTACCGCTCGCTAGCCCGCCTTTCTTGCTTTTGAGTCCCCCAAAAAAGCACGTGAGATGCCCATGCCGGCAGCGGCGCTCGTCGCTCGTTGCTCTCTGTACGAATGCGCAATCTGACTGGGAGGACAGAGACGTGTCCGCTAAACCTACTGAACCCGCCGGAGGGGTATGGATTGACACTGAGGAGCGCGACCGGCTCCTCATGCAACAACTGCCTCAGGTGCGCTACATCGCGCGCCGAATTCACGACCATCTGCCCCGGCACGTTTTGCTCGATGACCTTGTGCACGCGGGAGTGCTGGGTTTAATTGACGCGCTGCAGAAATTCGATGCGGAAAAGCATGTGCAGTTCGGATCGTATGCAAAATTCCGCATCCGCGGCGCAATCCTCGACAGCCTTCGGGAAATGGATTGGAGCCCGCGCGACCTTCGCCGCAAAGGTCGCCGGTTGGATGAAGCGTACGGCAAACTTCGCAGCGAATTGGGTCGCACTCCCAACGAACCGGAACTCGCCGCCGAATTAGGGATGACACTGCGAGAACTGCAAGGATTGCTGGGGGAGATTGATGGACTCGAAATTGGCAGCCTGCGCGTAGTGTCGCCTCGCGACGGCGAGGAAAAAGATCTCTGCGAATACCTCGCCAGCGATGCGGATGAAACGCCACTCATCTTATGCCTGCGTTCGGAGAGGAAAAAACTGTTGGCGGATGCCATGCAGAAACTAACTCAGAAGGAACAGCAGGTGCTTGTGCTTTATTACTACGAAGAGTTGACAATGAAGGAGGTTGGAGCCGTCCTGGGAGTGGGAGAATCGAGGGTTTCCCAGATTCATTCGGTTGCAGTGGTGCGACTGCGCGCCCGGATTGGACAACTCGCCGGCGGAACAAGCGAAGCCGGTACTGAGCTGGCGAACCCGGCTTGGTCATGAATACGCGGGCGACCTCAACTTCTACTCCGCAACTGGATGATCTTGCGGCGATCGCGTTTCGACGGCCTGCCTTCGGGTAGTCGTTCGAACTGCATCATTGCTTTACGTTCCGCTGCAACCTTCAGGCGCTGCTCCCGGCTGGCATCGGTCTCGCGGTAGAGAGTTTGCGCGACCGAGGCTGGCCCACGCACCTCGCTGAGAAGCAGTACTTCCGCCTGAAAGTCGCCTCCGTCGTTGATGACTCGTAGCATGTCTCCAATTCGAACGTCCCGCGCCGCTTTGGCGGGCTGCCCATTGGATTGAATTCTGCCGAGTTCACAGGCCCGCGCCGCCAATGCGCGCGTCTTGAAGAATCTGGCGGCCCAGAGCCACTTGTCCATTCTTACGGAGGTCATGCTCTCTCAATATGTAGATTTTCTGCCGCAGGCGTGGGATTCGAGTTCCCGCAATAAGCCAAAGACCGGGACGAAGGGCCAAGGTTATCAGCTTACCGGTTTCCACCTCAGTACGGGCTTCCTGGCTGCGGCGGTCTCGTCCAGGCGCGACACGCGCGTGCTATGGGGCGCTTCCAGGGCGATCTTTGGATCCTCTTCCACTTCTTCCGCAATCGAGCGCATGGCCTCGATGAACAAATCCATTTCCTCTTTGGATTCGCTTTCGGTCGGCTCAATCATGAGCGCTCCCGGAACGATGAGCGGAAATGCCGTCGTGTAGGGATGGAAGCCGTAATCAATCAGGCGCTTTGCGATGTCCATAGTGCGAACGCCCCTTTTCGCCTGGAATTTGTCGCTGAAAACAACCTCATGCATCGTCGGAGTCTTGTAGGGCAGATCGTAAGCGCCTTCGAGCCCTTTGCGAATGTAATTGGCGTTGAGAACCGCATCTTCGGTGGTCTGGCGCAATCCATCCGGCCCGTTGGCCATGATATATGCCAGTGCCCGGACGAACATTCCAAAGTTTCCGTAAAAGGCGCGAACCCTTCCCACCGAGTGGGGCCGGTTGTATTCGAAGCCCAGTGTTCCATCGGGCTTGGTAATCACAACTGGAGCGGGAAGGAATGGTTCGAGGATTTGCTTAACCGCAACCGGGCCCGAACCCGGCCCTCCGCCGCCATGCGGCGTGGAAAACGTCTTGTGCAGATTGAGATGCATTACGTCCACACCGAAATCCCCGGGGCGAACTTTGCCGACCAGCGCGTTCATGTTGGCGCCGTCCATGTAGAGCAGTCCGCCCTTCGCATGCATGACGTCGGCGATCTTGTGAATTTCCTGCTCAAAGATTCCCAATGTATTGGGATTGGTGAGCATCAGCGCCGCGACTTCCTCGTTCATTTGGGATGTCAGCGCCGCAACGTCCACCATGCCGTTCGCATTCGACTTGAGATTTTCGACCGCGTAGCCAACCAGTGCGGCCGTTGCCGGGTTGGTGCCGTGCGCCGAGTCTGGGATCAGTATCTTCTTGCGCGGCGAGCCTTTCGATTCATGAAATGCCCTGACCATGAGCAGTCCAGTTAATTCGCCATGGGCGCCGGCGGCTGGCTGTAGAGTAATGGCGTCCATGCCGGTGATGTCGTTCAAGCAGTCGGCTAGAGTTTTCAGAATTCGCAGCGCGCCCTGAGAAATCTTCTCAGGCTGGTAAGGATGCGCATTCGCCAAGCCTTCCAATCGCGCCACGACTTCATTGACCCGCGGGTTGTACTTCATGGTGCACGAACCGAGGGGATACATTCCCAGATCAATGGCGTAGTTCCAAGTGGACAGTCGTGTAAAGTGCCGGATGATCTCAATCTCACTGACCTCAGGTAGATTACCCAAATCCTTTCGCTCAGACGCGCCCAATGCCTGGGAAACATCAATATCGGGGACATCAAGCGCAGGCAGCTTCCAGGCAGCTTTGCCGGGCGATGACTTTTCGAAAATCAAGCCTTCGTTTTGGCTTGTATGGCGAGTAGCTTTGGGAGTGGGATGCATCAGCGCACCACCTCTTCTGCGACTTCAAGCGCCGGACGCCGAGACGTTTTGCTTTGGGCCATAACCCCAGCCACCGCGTCTATCGCGGACCTCGAGGTCATCTCGGTGCAGCACCACAGGGAGGCGTTGCCAAGCTCCGGGAAAAACTTCTTAAGCGGAAGTCCACCGACAATTTTGTCTTGCAAAATGCGGGCGTTGATTGCGTAGGGATCTTCAGCGGTTTGGATCACGAACTCGTTGAAGCGCGGCGATCCTGCGAACAATAGGTTTGCATGCTTCCCGAATTGCTCTGCCGCGTAAGACGTCTTTGCCAGATTCTGTTTCGCTAATTCCCGCAGGCCGACCTTTCCGTACACGGTCATGAAAATATTTGCCATCAGCGCGATCAAAGCCTGGTTGGTGCAGATGTTCGAGGTCGCCTTTTCCCGGCGAATGTGTTGTTCCCGGGTTGCCAGGGTGAGAACGAAGCCGCGCTTGCCATTTCTGTCCGTGGTCTGGCCCACAAGGCGACCCGGCATCTGGCGGACGTATTGCTCCCTGGTGGCAATCACCCCGCAATAAGGGCCGCCAAAACCCAGCGAAACGCCAAACGATTGCGCCTCCATGGCGATGATGTCGGCCTGCCTCGGAGGCTCAACGATGCCGAGCGAAATTGCCTCCGCGATTGAAACTACGAGCATCGCGCCATGCTTGTGGGCAATCTCTGCGACCGCCGCAACATCTTCAATGGTTCCGAAAAAGTTCGGGGATTGAATAAGAACACAAGCCGTATCCGGAGTGATTGATTTCTCCAAAGCGCTCAAATCTACGCGGCCCTCATCGGTGAAAGCGAGGTTCGATAGCGGCATTTCCTGATGAAGAGCATCTGTTGCCAGAACCTCGCGATACTCAGGGTGCACGCTGCGGGCTATCACTACGGATCGGCGTCCTGTAAGCCTCACAGCCATCATCACGGCTTCGGTGGCGGCAGTTGACCCGTCATACATGGACGCGTTTGCCACTTCCATGCCGGTCAGTTCGCAAATCATCGTCTGGAATTCGAAGATTGACTGAAGCGTTCCCTGCGAGACTTCCGCTTGATAAGGCGTATAAGCGGTCAGAAATTCGCCGCGAGAAATCAGGGAATCAATGATTACGGGCCGGTAGTGGTAATATGCGCCAGCGCCGAGAAAGGTGGCGTTTGCGTCCCCATTCTCCCGGGAGCGTTCGCGAAACCAGTCCACGATCTCGGACTCCGCCATTTGACGCGGGACCTTGAGGTCACGCTGGAGCCGATATTCGGCGGGGATTGGCGAAAACAAGTCGTCAATGGATCGAGCGCCAAGCGCCCGAAGCATGGCTTGGCGGTCGGCGGGAGATTTCGGCAAATAACGCATGGATATTAGATGTAACCGGCGCCGGCTACGATTGTCACGCGCGGGTTTTAGCTCTCCTCGGAAACGAACTTTTCGTAATCAGGCGAACTCAGCAGCGAGTCCAGTTCCGCAGCGTCTTTCAATGCAATTCTTATTAACCACGCGGTGTGAGCATCTTTGTTGATGCTTTCGGGCGCAGTAGCTAGAGCTGTATTGATCTCCGTCACGGTGCCCGATGCAGGAGAATACAAGTCCGAGACGGCCTTTACCGACTCCACGCTTCCAAAAGTTTTGCCCTTCACGACTTCGGTCGCAACTTTGGGAAGTTCCACAAAAACTATATCGCCCAATGACTCCTGCGCGTGATTTGTGATTCCTATGGTTGCAGTGTTGCCATCGCGTTTAATCCATTCATGCTCTTTGGTGTATTTGAAGTCGGCGGGATAGGTCATTTGCAAATTGGCTCCCGGCTCCTTGTTCTACAGAATCTGCATTCTAGCAGGCGTAGTAAAGCTTAAAGCGACGGCGGGAGGGAACGCGACTCACAAGCTGCGGAAAAACGCTTATCGGACCAGATGAAACACGCTTTCAATGTGAAACGTCTGCGGAAATAGATCCACCAAGTGAGCATTTTCCACACTGTAACCGGAGTCGAGCAACCCACGCAAATCGCGGGCAAGAGTTGCAGGATCGCACGACACATAAGCAATCCGTGGCGCATCGAGCGCAGTAAGTGAAGCAATCACCGCATCGTTCAATCCTGCCCGCGGAGGGTCCGCCACCACGAAATCAGGGTGCAACTTGCCCACCACGTTTTTCAAATACTGCTCTGTTGTGGAATGAACCGCCTTTAAACTGGCAGCGGAATTGTATTGCAGGTCTGCGTAGGAAGCCGGTGACGACTCAACGGCAATTACCCTGTGGAATTCCAGGCTCAGAACTGAGGAAAACAACCCAACGCCAGCGTAAAGATCAAGAGCCGTATTGCCGGAACATCCATGTGTTACGACCCTTGCAAGCTCACCGATCAGATGACGATTCACTTGAAAAAAAGCACCCGCGCTGACGCGGTAGGAGGCCCGCTGGGTTCCATAGGTAAGATTGGTTTCACCGGTTGAGGCGAATTGTTCAATTTTGCCGGGACCCTGCGAAGAATTGGACTCGCCTGTCTTGAATACCGCAACCCCAAGGATTTCCGTCATCCGATGCTGCAACGCCTGCATCCATATGTTCGCGTCAGACATTTGGACATCGGCCGAGCAGTACGCTTCAACTATCAGCGCTGCGTCGTCAGCATCCGCGAAGAATTCAATTTCTCGAATCCCCGGCGGCAGATCACCTGCTCGTCCCAAGTGCAAAGTCCTTTCAAGCGCGCGATTAATCAGTGGAGAACTGATTGGACACTGCTCGACCGGAAGCAATTGATGCGAGTTGAGTTTGTGGTAACACAATGCAAAATGAGGCTCGAACTGGACGCTAAAGCGGCTGCGATTGCGGTATCCCCAAGGAGGAGATGGATGGGTTTGTAGCTCGACGTCCAGCTCCAGCTTGGCAATGCGTCGAAGATTTTCGCGGAGTATTGCCGCCTTAATTTCTAACTGATGTGAATAATCGCTGTGCTGATAATTGCATCCTCCACACCGCTTGAAGTATTGGCATGGAGGCGCAACGCGGTGCGCCGAGGGCTGCATAATTAAGTCTGCCCTTCCGCGCGCGAATCCCTTCTTCTGTTCGACGAGCGAGGCTTCCACCTTCTCGCCTTCGAGGATGAATGGAATAAACACCGCTTTGCCGCGACCGTGATCGTCAGCGGGCAGGCGGGCCAATCCGTCCCCGCCATAAATTAATTTTTCGATGGTTAGCTGCAAGCAATGATTCTAATGTCTTCCATTGCGACAAAGCGCGCAGTTTGGACCACCCACTGGATCAATTCTTGATGACCACACTAATTCCTGGCGGGCGGAGACGGATAGCCCTGCCAGACATATTCCAGCGCTTCCGGCAGCGTCTGCTGTCTCACTGCCCGGTCAACATGGCCGGCGTTTCGGGCAAAGACAAACTGATAGTGATATCCCTTGGCAGCGAGTACCTTCGCCATATTCTCGTTGGCGAGAACCCAATCGTGCATGTTATCGCGCATCACGTTCGGATTGAAAAGGTCGCGGTCGCCAACTTCCATCCAGATGCGGATCGGCTTCGCCGCGCTGTTTGGGATGAGGTGTTCATGAAATTCCCAGGCGCCATGCGGCGTTTGCGGATTGTAAGGCCACTGCTGATTGATAAATGTTCCCGAGTAAGTAAGAACCCGGTGATAGAGCTCCGGGTGATACCAGGCCATGATCAGCGCACAGGAACCTCCTGAGCTTCCGCCCATGGTCGCGCGGCCGTCAGGATCTTTGGTGAGCTTCACGTGAGCCTCGGCTTCGACCATCGGCAAAACTTCTTTTTCCACAAACTCGGCATACGTTCCGGACATCGTGTCGTACTCAAGGCCGCGTTCGCTACCTTGCGCATCTCCGCCGCCGTTTCCGATAGAAATGGCAATCATCACCGGAAGCTTATGTTGCGCGATCAAGGCATCCAAAACCGAAAACAGCAAACGGTCGGGGCCGTCCGCACCTACAATGAATGGCGCAACGCTGCCGGGCACATACTGCCTGGGGACATAAACAGCTACCTTCCGAGTGTATGGGGCCGGATGGCTGGTCGTGACCACGAGCTTCGTCGGGTCGGCTGGGTCCACCGTGCCGAAGGTGTTAGGGTCGCGCGCAATGCCCGGATAAATCCTGCTGTCGGACGAGTTCATGGTGAATTCAATCACTGTTCCGTTAGGTGTGCCGTTCCGGACGTAAGTCTCCGGGGCAGGATTATGGGTGGGACCGATGATGAAATTGCCATCCACATTCGCGGGAGGAACTGAGCCGTCGGGC
Source organism: Terriglobales bacterium (assembly GCA_050746185.1). Taxonomy (GTDB): domain Bacteria; phylum Acidobacteriota; class Terriglobia; order Terriglobales; family Acidobacteriaceae; genus PALSA-188. Next base: position 154,024 of record JBOGLA010000046.1, read on the forward strand.
AACTCCTTCGCGGTGACATAGCCGGGAGCGTGTGGGTCGCGCGTCGGAGGGATCGGGCGACCGACGTTTTGGGCTGACGCTTTCGCGGGCGGAAGAGACTGGCCAAACGCTGGATTGGCAAAAGCAATCAGGCCAACCAGAAGCGCGATGCCAAGAGAATGCCAACGCCGGATTAAAGTGATGACGCTATTTCGCAGCATTTCAGAGTCCTCGTGATTAGCCCGAAGATCGGGTCCTACCCCAAGCAAATGAGATCTAGCGACAGAATTCTAAACCACGGATGAAGGCAACCACCGCCGGACATCACTATTTCAAATCAAAACGCCCACATCTGCCAAACCCAGAAAGATGGATGATTCTCCGGTGCTGAACCATTTGGCGCACCAGATGAGCCGCGGGTCTACGTGTAGAATCGCGACTTGATGGTCAATTCCGGGGGCATTCCTGACCGCAATTCTTTGAGCGCCGTACGCCGCCTGCTGCGACTATTTCGGCCGTCGCACCAGCACACCGCTTTTTCCGCGACCCTGTTGGTGATGGCTGCGGTCATGCTTTCGCGGGTGATCGGATACGTTCGCGACGCCTACATCGCATGGCGCTTCGGCGCGGGACCCGCCACGGATGCCTATTTCGCCGCATTTACAATTCCTGACTTTCTCAACTATCTGGTCGCGGGCGGGGCAGTCTCCATCACCTTCATCTCCATCTACACTCGCTTCCTCGCCGAAAAGAAGGAGGACGAAGCGCAAAAATCTTTTTCGGTCATCATCACAATCATGAGCGTCGTGCTGATTTTAGGAGTGATTGTAACGGAAATCTTCGCGCCGCAATTGTGCCATTGGTGGTTTCCCAAGTTCGACGCCGGACGCCTCGATCTTTGCGTGTTTCTCACCCGCATCCTGCTGCCGGCGCAGCTGTTCTTCTACGTTGGCGGAGTCGTCTCGGCTGTGCTGCAATCCCGCAATCTGTTTTTATATCCAGCCTTCGGCCCGGTACTCTATCCGGTCTCCATTATTCTGGGAGGAGTTTTGCTTTCTCATCGCCTCGGCATCGCCTCCCTGGCGTATGGCGCCGTCGCGGGGGTTTTTGTCGGCCCCTTTCTGATGAACGCCATCGGCGCCGCCCGTGTGGGTATGGGCTTCCGGATTTCCTTCGACATCTTCAATCCGTCCTTCATCAGTTGGGTGAAGCTGTCTGTCCCCTTGATGCTGGGAGTTTCTCTGGTTTCGGCCGATGAATGGATCCTCCGTCACTTCGCATCCGGAACGGTCGGCGACATCGCCCGGCTCGCTTATTCGAAGCGCCTGTTCATGGTTCTGACCGCGGTGCTTGGCCAAGCCACGGGGCAGGCCTCGCTGCCTTTCTTCGCACGCCTTTTCGGCGAAAAGAAACTGCGCGAATTTTCCGCCAGCGTCAACGGATCGGTCTATCGCGTGGTCTCCTGCGCGATGCTGGTTACCGGTTTTTTTGCGGTCGCCGCGCTCCCGCTCACAGATCTGCTGTTCCGCCGCGGGCACTTCGACTTTCAAGCTTCGCAAATTACTGCTACGTACTTTTTCTGGTTTACGCTTTCCCTGGTTTTCTGGGCGGCGCAAGCTTTGTATGCTCGCGCCTTTTACGCCGCGGGAGATACGCTCACGCCCATGATCGCGAGCTCGATCATCCTGCTGGCTTCTCTTCCAATGTATTCGGCTTTGCAGCGGGAGTGGGGCACGGTAGGCCTCACCATTGCATCCGATCTCGGCATCGCTGTAAACACCATTGCAACTGCGGCCCTGCTGCACCGCCGTAAGCTGGTTTCAGCCGCGGAACTCCCCTGGCGCGAACTCGGAAAAGCTGCGGCGACGGCTCTCGCGGCCGGAGCCTTAAGCTTCAGCGTCGGCCGCTCGGTGATGACGTCCGGAAACCGGCTTGCTGACGTGAAGAGCCTTCTCCTTGTCGGCGTCACCTGGGCAGCCACTGTCGCGGCGGGACTCTGGATCACAAAATCAAAGCTTCCGACCGATCTAAAGCGGCGAAGAGTATCGGCCACTGGGCGAACTTCCGAAGCCCAGACGTGATACGGGCTGAGAAAATTTCTCCCGGACGCCGGGCAGGGCGTAAGTGAAAATCAACCTGCCGGTTACAGCAACGGCAAGCTGGAGAGTCAAGCCCAGCCCTCGAACCATAACATTTAACGGGTTTCGCGGCGAAGCGCCTGCAAGGTTCGAAGCGCGTCCAACAAGACGTCGCGCTCCCGCGAATCGTGAGCGAATCTTTCGAGTGAAGCTTGCACGGCGTTGGCAGCCAGTTCAATCTTCGCCGGTAGAATTGAGAGATCCGTCTCGATGAGCGCGTCCTGATACAGAGGTATCCAATCCGCGTTGTCGTTATGGCCCAGAAAAACTCCACATGCAGCGAAAATAACTACGGCCTTCGCAAAGTTCCTATGCCCGCTCGTACCAGCCGAGCCCCGGCTAACGGATTCCAAGCCCGCCATTGAAATGCTGGATGGCGCGATAGCACTCACAGGCCGACTCTTCGAGGGCGTGGCGGTTCAATATTTTCACCGTCCCGCGCAGGTTTTCAATCATGCCGGCGCGTTGCAGGATTCCGGCTGCGAGGCTCACGCTCGGCCGTCCTGTTCCCAGCATTTGGGCCAGAAACTCATGGGTCACAGGCAGCAAGTCGGAATCAACCCGGTCCTGGCACATCAGCAGCCAGCGCGCCAATCGCTGTTCAATTTCGTGCAGGCGATTGCACGCGGCAATCTGCGCAATCTGCAATCCTTGTATAAGCACAAAACGGTTGAGAATCAGGCGAAGTTCGGGGGAGTGCTGAAGGGTGTGCTCGAGCAATTTTGACTTCACTCGCAATCCGGTTCCGGCGATTTGCATAATTGCGCGGTAAGGTCCGCGATCCAATCCCACCGCCAGAGGGGTGCCGACAACTCCCTCTTTCCCCACGATCGCAACCTCAACACTTCGGCCATCGCTCGTAAGAACAACCAGTGAGGCCAGCCCTTCATTCAGGAAGTATGCGTATTCGATATGTTCGCCAGGCTCATCAAGAATTAGCTGAGGAGGAAGATCAACAGGTTCCAGATGAGGCCGAATCAGGCCAAACTCGCGTGCCGGAACGTTCAACAAGATAACATTCCTCACTGGCTGGCCAGCGGGGTCTGTACGCATCCCCGGCCGCGCAGCCATCACGCCGCGTTTAGATGATTGACTGCGGTTTTTTGGGCCTTCCAACAGTTTTCCTTGCAAACTGATGTTTAAGGACGGCTACAGATGGTGAGCGTAGGCTATTTGTGATGAGGATAGTTGTCTGTTCGCCAGCGAACGAAGGTAGTTAAACGAGTGACGCTTACCGCAGGCCTAGAGTTCCGGTAAAGTTTTGTATAATTCCGTAGCACTCACAAGCGGCTCCTTCGAGCTGTTTGCGGTTTAGAATTTTCACCTTTCCACGCAGATTTTCGATCAACCCGGCGCGTTGCAATATCCCGGAAGCCAGGCTGACGCTGGGGCGTCCGGTTCCAAGCATTTCAGCAAGAAACTCATGAGTTAAAGGCAGGAACGCGGAGTCAACCCGGTCTTGGCACATCAGCAGCCAGCGGGCCAGTCGTTGTTCAATGTCATGAAGGCGATTGCAGGCTGCCAGTTGCGCTACTTCAAGGCCCTGGCGCAGAGCATAGCGGTTTAGTGCCAATTGCAACTCTGGGGCATCGAGGAATGTGTCCTGCAAAACCTCCGATCTGATCCGCAGTCCGCTTCCCGCTATTTGCATAATTGCGCGGCACGGTCCGCTGCGCATTCCTGCTGCTAACGGCGTCCCCACCATGCCTTCTTTTCCTACGAGTCCGACTTCGACGCTGCGCCCATCCCTGACAGCGATTACGAGCGAAGTCATTCCCTCATTCGGAAAGTATGCAAATTCAATTTTCTCGCCGGGCTCATAAAGAATTTCTTGCTGAGGGAGATCAACAGGTTCCAGGTGAGGACGCAGTAAGGCGTATTCGTCTTCCGGAACCGCCAGCAAAATGCCATTGATAACAGCTTTGCCGTCCGCGTCAGTACGCATTCCGGCCAATAGCGGCATCGCCTTTAAATCTCTCGGCTTAAGCCTTCTCGAATGTCCGGTAAATGTGGTCGCGAGCGCCATGTCAAACCCTCTCTTCGGCCAACTTTAGCGTTGGATGCAAGGCGTCGTTCGGGTGTTCGCAGAAACCCTGTATGCGCGCCCGGAACTTTACCTTAGAGAGTGAAAATAAAAACTGGCCAAAAGAAAAAGCGGCCGCGTCGGATAAACGACGGCCGCTTGCTTTTGAAATTGGATCCCGCTCAGGCCCGGGCGGCAACGGCTTCGGGAGAGGTTGCCGTCTTGACTTCTTCTCCGTTGGGCTTTTGCTGGCCGCCTTTCCGGATATCAATTCCGCCCTTGAAAAATGCGCCGTCCTCAATGGAAATGCGTGCGGCAACCACATCGCCGGTGAGGGAACCATCGCTACGGATGTCCACTCGATCACTGGCGGTTAAATTTCCGCGAACTTTTCCCAGCACCACGATTTCGCGCGCGTTGATGTTGGCGGAAACCACTCCATTGCGTCCCACGGTCACGCGATTCCCCGCGAGATTGATCGAGCCCTCAACCCGACCATCAATATAGAGCGATTCCGAGCCAGTGACTTCGCCCTTGATGACCAGGGATTTGCCGATGGTGGCCTGGTCTGCCGTAGTGGCGGTAGTCACCGGGCGAGAGGCAGGCGACGGAGTCTCATTCACTGGAGCAGACATGTTTGGGGTGGGCATCGCCGGACGCTCCGGCTCATTCGGGCGGACAGGTGTCGAGGACGGCTGATTCGTAGGCTTCCACATTTCGCGAAAATCCTTTCCTTAGCTAAATAAAATGGGTCTGTCTGCAGAGCGCTGGTTGCTGCTATTCTACTCCGCCAGCCGCATCCAGTCTTGTGGAAATTTATTGCTTGCCCCGATTCTTGAGGAAAATGGGGGTAAGGTGCATAACCCGCGCTTTCGCAGTTTTGACAGTACAGGTTCGGCGTGGTGAGTTGAAAGTGAAAGCCATATCATGAAGCCGTCCAGCCTGAGCTCCCGGATCCTTCTCAAAAAGATCGAACTCCAACCCAAACACATTGCCGGATTCAAACAACTGGTCCGTGAATTGGGTTTACATGGGGATAGCCGCTCCGAGCTTTCTGAATTGCTGGGGCAGTTGGTATCCTGCGGCCAGCTCATCAAAGTTGACTCCGACCGCTATTCCATTCCTCAGGCCGCCTCGAATCGAAACCTCATCGCCGGAAAATTGACCATGCACCGCGATGGATATGGGTTCGTTGTCCCCGATGCCACTTCCCTTAGCCCCGGCCTGAAAGCTCGTCTCGTGGGAGACATCTTCATTCCTCCGCCCGCTGTCGGTTCCTCCATGCACGGCGACCGCGTACTGGTTGAGGTTGGGAGCATTCGTCCGGATGGCAGGGCGGAAGGCCGCATCGTTCGCTCAGTTTTTCGAGCGCAAAGCACGGTTGTCGGCGTCTTTCACTATGCGTCTCGGAATAATTATGTCGTTCCAATTGATCAAAAAGTCTCGCAGGAAATTGTTATCCCGCCGGGCATGGAATTGCCCGAAACGACCGGACATGAAGCCGCTGAGGTTCGGAATGAACCTGAGAAAACAGTGAAGAAGAGTGTTGATCGCGTCTTTGGCGAACAATCGTCACACCGCAAGTGGGGCAATCTCGAAAACGCGGTCGTGGATGTCGAGATCACCGATTGGCCATCGGCAACGCAGCCACCCCGGGGCCGCGTTGTCGAGATACTCGGCTACGAAGACGATTTCGCCGTGGACGTCGAGATCATCATTCGCAAATTCCACATCCCGCATCGTTTTCCCGCCGAGGTTATTGCCGGGGCGCGGCAGATCAATGCGGAAATCCCTGCCGCCGAAGTTCGCAAGCGCCGCGACTTCAGAGGTTTTCCAGTTGTCACAATTGACGGAGAAACAGCCCGCGATTTTGACGACGCGGTGATGGTCCGTCAATTAGACGGCGGCGACTTCGAATTGCAGGTGCACATCGCGGACGTGGCCCATTACGTCACTCGTGACTCGCCGCTTGACCAGGAGGCGCGCCTGCGGGGAACGAGCGTCTATTTCCCCGACCGTGCCGTGCCCATGCTGCCCCTCGAACTATCTACAGATATCTGCAGCCTGCGCCCGCAGGTGGATCGCCTGGTTCTCTCCTGCGTCATGCGGATTGACCATCGCGGCGAAATTCTCAATTGCGAACTATGCGAGGGAATCATTCGTTCCGACGAACGCATGACCTATACCGCCGTAAACGCAGTTCTCGAAGGGGACGAGTCGGCTCGCCAAAAATATTCCAACCTTGTGACCACATTTGAAATGATGCGCGATCTCGCCTTGATCCTGAATCGAAAACGCGAGCGGCGCGGCTCCATTGATTTCGACCTGCCTGAGCCGGTGATTGAATTCGACGAGCTCGGATTAATGAAAAGCATTTCCCGCTCAGAACGCAATATGGCCCACCGCCTGATCGAGGAATTCATGCTCTCCGCGAACGAATGTGTTGCTGGTTATCTGGAATCCAAACGGGTTGCTTCCCTCTACCGTATTCATGAAAAGCCGGATGCCAAGCGGGTCTATGATTTCGAGGTAATCGCCGCCACATTCGGGTATTCACTCGGAGTCGGACCGCTGCCCATTCAGCGTGTGCAATTCAAGTCCGAGCGGCGCGCGAATTATGGCGCCGGAAAGCACGCCAGGAAAATCGAGATACCGAAGGAAGTACATATCACGCCTCGGATGTATCAGAAATTGACCGAAAAGATCGCAGGCAAGCCCGAAGAAAGAATCCTTTCTTTCCTGATGCTGCGCTCGTTAAAGCAGGCTCGCTACTCGGAAGAAAACCTCGGCCACTTCGCTCTCGCGGCAACCAGTTACACGCACTTTACTTCCCCGATACGACGGTATCCCGACCTGATCGTGCATCGAATTCTGAAGCAAGTGCTGCGGGATTCTCCTGAAGCGTTGGAAGGCGATGTAGCGACAGGGATATTTCCTGTTCCAGGGTTGCGCTCTCAAGAGGAGAAGCCCTCGCCCTGGTCAAAGCGCCGCGATCGTTCTTCTCATCGTTCTTCTCATCCTTCTCATAGCGAATCAGCCGTCCCGGTTTCGGGCCCATTTTCGCTCGAAGAGCTTCATGAAATTGCCGACGAATCGAGTCACTCCGAACGGCGGGCCGATGATGCGGAACGCGAACTCATGGAATGGAAGAAAGTTAAATTCATGGAGAATCGCGTCGGCGAAGACTTCGATGGGCTCATCATAAGCGTGACCAAGTTCGGCTTCTTCGTGGAACTGACCGATTTATTTGTCGAAGGAATGGTCCCGCTCGATGCGCTGGCCGACGATCGTTATACGTACCACGAGAATACACGCGAGATCATCGGGCAGCGCAATCGAAGAATCTACCGCATGGGGCAGAAGGTTCGCGTTCTGGTGGATCGCATTGACCCGGTCGAGAAGAAAATCCAGTTCGCCGTCCTCGAAGCTGCTGCCCCTAAACGGCAGCCAGCGAAACGATCAGCGAAAGCCAGGAAAAGATAGCTACTGCTCGCATGTCAGGCGATCCGTCAGTCTCCTGTCCAGTTCGCAGTGGACATTTTCGGGAAAAAGAGTACATTGTGCAGGTTCAACTTCACAGAATCAGGCGACGCTAACAACAGACAATAAAGGAGAAACAGATTATGTCAATTTTGGCATGGATCGTGTTGGGTCTGATCGCGGGGTTTATCGGCAGCAAGCTGGTGAATAAGACCGGCGAAGGCATCATCCTGGATATCGTTCTGGGAATTGTCGGCGCGGTTGTCGGCGGATATCTTTTCAGCATGTTCGGAGCGCATGGAGTGACCGGAGTAAATCTTTATAGCCTGCTGGTCGCTGTGATTGGCGCGGTGGTCGTCCTGGTGATCTACCACGCGATAAAGCGCGCGTAACGCCGCAGACGTTTTTGTCGTTGTTGTTGCGATCCCCGGAGGAAGAGAGATGGTCCAATCTAAGGCTTGCCTCCGGGTTTCGATTTCCCCATCTGGCACGCTGAGAGAACCGACTCCCGATCCCCCTCTTCATACCCGCAGAATCATGACCTCAGTTGACTTGATCAGCGCCGCCGCAGTTTGGCCGGGCTTAAGATTCATTTCGCGGGCCGAACTGGCGGTAATAATAGACGTGATCTGCTGGCCGCCAATCGTCGCCCAGAGAGTGACGCAAGCCAAAACCCAAAACATCGCGCACGTGGGCCGGCAATAGTTCAGCTTGTTCCGGATGGTACGACTGAAAATTAGGCATGTATCTTCATGCCTCATATCCCATCTTAAAATCAAGTATAGAGTGAGTTGCGACACAGACTCAGGTGTCCAGCCGAAGCGAAGCTCGGCGGCCGGGCCCGCCAGAAACAGTCTGGCCTTTCACTCCGCTATTTTGTAATCGCAGGCTTCGCGGCAATCCGGACAGTAATACAATCCGTCTTCACACATCCGGATGCCAATCTGGCTTTGGCAGTTGCAGCAATACTTTTCACATGTGCACTTCGCCTCCGGCAACTCGCACTGCGCGCAGAGGACTCTTGTTTTCGTGCTCATCGCCGAACCTTATCCCGAACTCGCGTCCCTGAAAAGTACCGTTGGTAACCGGTTACCCCGTAGATTCAAACTGGCGCGCCCGTGGTTCTCGCTCTGTCCTCCACGCTGGCCTCCCGCAGAAACTTTGCTGCCTCCTCTGGCGGCGTGGGATTTATGTAGAAACCTGTTCCCCATTCGAATCCCGCCGTCTTGGTCAGCTTCGGCATGAACTCGATGTGCCAGTGATAGTGATCGTTGATCGGGTCCTGTATGGGAGAACTGTGAATTACAAGGTTGTAAGGAGGGTTGTCGAGAACGCGATCCGCCCGCGTCAGCAAAACCTTCAACGCTTTCGCCAGGTTTTCGAAGGTGTGCGATGAAGAATTCTCAAACGCTGACTCGTGTTCTTTCGGCAGAATCCATGTTTCAAACGGAAACCTCGGAGCATAGGGCGCAACCGTTAGAAAGCTCTCGTTCTCCGCCACCACGCGTATGCCCGCCTCGCTTTCCTGGCGGATGATGTCGCAAAAAACGCAGCGCTCTTTGTAGATGTAATACTGCTTGGCTCCTTCAATTTCCTCCACCACATAAATTGGCAAAATAGGCAGGGCAATTAATTGGGAGTGTGCGTGTTCAAGCGACGCCCCGGCCGCTTCGCCATGATTCTTGAAAATCAGGATGTACTTGAACCGGTGGTCCTTCCTCAAGTCGAGAATGCGGTCGCGAAAAGTCCAAAGCACATCTTCAATTCTCTTCGGAGGCAGAGTGCCCAGGCTGGCATTGTGATCCTGAGTCTCAATGATCACCTCGTGGGCGCCGACGCCATTCATCTTGTCAAACATGCCGTCGGCCTGCCGGTCCAAATTTCCTTCGATGCCGAGTGCGGGAAACTTATTGGGAACCACGCGGACCGTCCATCCTGGAGAATCGCGTTGCGGCGGAGGCCCTCCATTTGGATTCGGACGGTAAGCCTGAATCTCCGGCGGAGTCTTGGCTTCGTTGCCGTAACAGAATGGACAAAATCCACCTTTATGTTGAATCGTCTCGCGCGCAAAATCGCTAGGCCGTTTAGCACGATCAGTGGAAATAATAACCCATCGTCCCACAATTGGATCTTTTCTAAGCTCAGGCAACGAGCAATTCCTCCTCAAGCGGTAATTCGGATTTTATATTACGACGAAGGAAGAGCATTCTGAAATAACTGGAACTGAGGCAGGCCAGATTGCCGATCATAATACACGGTGATCAGGTCAAAGCGCCACTCCAAATCGGAAGGAAAAGAACGCAGGTACTCTCGGGCAGTGGCTGAAAGCTGCCGCCACTTGCGGCGATCAACGGCGGTTTCGGCGGGCTTGACATCGTGAGACGTGCGCGTTTTTACTTCGATGAAGCAGAGGACGTCTTTATGCCATCCGATCATGTCAATTTCGCCGTGCCTGCGCGGAGAACGGAAATTTCTGGCCACCATGATGTAACCCAATCGCCGCAAATAGAAATAGGCATCCTCTTCGCCGCGATGGCCGGTTCTTAGATGGCTCGCGATCTTGATTTGAGGCAGTAATCGCTCCGCCAGAAAGTCGAGAACGTTAACCGTCGCGTGGGTGATTCGGCCCGGGAACATACAGACCAGGAACTTTGACTGAAACCCGAGTGCATTTGATGTGACGGCCGTCACATACAAAATATGCCCGCGTAGGCAGGTGTCCTCACCTTTCCGCACCGGACTCCACAAGAAACCTTACTCGTATGCCAAGGCGTCGATCGGATCCTTCTGCGCCGCCTTGTAGGCGGGATACAGAGCACCAGCAAGTGCGCCAACGATCGCAATGCCCGTCGCTCTTAAAATCCAACTTAGGTTCACTACCACCCGAAGTGTAGGCAGGCGATCGACAATGCCTTCCCTGGCCGCGAGGCTGAACACAATACCAACGATAATTCCCGCAATGGCCAGCAGCACGGTCTCCCGCAGAATCACATTCACGATGTAGAGCTTCGAGGCTCCAATGGATTTCAAAATCCCAATCTCACGGGTCCGTTCCATCACTGCCGCGTACATGGCCTGAAAGATCACGATAAAGCCGACAACCACTGAAATACCGATCACGACATCAATGAAGCTCGACAGTCCAGGATAGTTCGCCGGCGTCATCATCGAAAGATATTCGCGCATGGAGCGAACCGCATATTGCTCCATTCCGGGAATATTGTGAATTTCCTTGACCACTGCCTCCGCGTTCGCAGGATTATCCAACTTAACGTAAAAGACCGAAGCCTTTCCCTCGGTGCCGTTCAGTTCCTGCAAAGTGGTAATAGGAAGAAATTTTCGCGCGCCCTTCCCATGTTCGACTATGCCCGCAATCCGGAACTCGTGATTCAAAATCGGAATCGAGTCGCCCACCTTCACATGCTTCGACTGGGCAAAGTAATCGTCCACCAGTACATCGGATGGTCCCTGAAAAGGGCCTCCCGCGAGATAGCGAAAAGGGCTGCCCAGAGCCTCGAAGCTTTTCAGATCAATTCCGTAAATGACTTCGACCGTGCCCGCCGTGGAAACCATTGTGATCACCGGCGAGACCCGCGCAACATGAGGCAGCTTGCGGATAATGTCGCCGACTTTGATCGGAACCGGCGCGCTCGAAAGTCCCTGTATAAACGACGAGTTCGGGGGTTGCACAATTACATCGGCTCCAATGCCCGCCTGCCGGTCACGCGCATCACTCAACATGCCGACCGATAATCCGACAATCAGCAGAATCAATGTCACTTCCAGCGCGACGGCGACAATGCTGATCAACGACCTTATCGGACGATGCACGAGATTGGCGAATACCATCTTATTCATGGTTTATTCCGTGCCTGGCAGAATGCTTGATCATTTATTGGCGCTGAAACCTTATTTGTGCTGAACCCTGGGAGGCTGCTTCGGCTCATCCAAATGAATCACCACCGCGTCGGCGGGTTTTTCCAACTCGAACTTGTCATCCGGGAGCGGTAGGTTCAATTCCAGCTTCACAAAGCTCAGAGTGATGTCGTACTCCTCCTGCGGCCGCGAAATTTCGATCCGCGAAGGAAACTGTATTCCGTCGTACTCCTTGTAGTCCTCATAGCGCGCGTCGGTGACGAGCTCCCCAGACTCGTTATAAAGGAGTTGTCGGGACGGCAGCAGGTCAGTGCGGCTGAATACAATCTTGCGGCCCAGGAACCATCCTTCCGTGCCTTTCAGTATCACCTCAATGATGTAGTCGGCGTTGAGCACCTTGTGCCCCTTGGAATCGGTTACCGTGTCAGAATGATTCTCCCGCACGGCAATGTCGTGGATGGGATCAATTTCGCGGATCAGCAGCGCATCGTAGATGGCCTGGGGACGCAGGTTTTCCAGAGGCTGTTGCGGATTGTTGGTTACCTGGTCATTGCGTCCGATCACAAACCGGTTCTTGGCCGGAACCCAAAGCTCGAAATTCTGGCCGTCGCTCACCATGTCAAACGCGCGGTTGCGGACGATAGGCATCAGTCCAATCATGCGCAGCATGGCGGGCTTGCGGGCGAGAACATAACCGCGAATCTGCTGGTACTCGGTGACCTTCCCCTTCTTGGCGCCCCCTACCGTCGTGTCAATATCCACCGTAGCCTGCATGGATTGGATCTTTGCAGCCTGCGTGTTGATGTAGTCAATCAACTGCTGCTGCGTCGCCGTCTTCAGCGACGCCGGCGTCACCACAGGCTTGACCGCATGTGATCTGAAAAGGCAGCCGTTCAAAGGCAATACCGCGAGAAAAAGAAATAGAATGGGCAGTCTTCGAACAGAAGGCATGGGGCTCGATTAGTTAGGGCTTAGATGAGTATAAGCGATGCGAAGTCGCAGTGAATCCGCCGAGTACCGGGTTGACAACATCGCAACGCGGTCCGCCCAAGCGCACTGGAACGTTCCGCATGCATTCTGACCAGCCTGCGCCAATAATCCGTCCGTACATGCCGGAACTCGACTCCGTGCGCGGCATCGCGATACTGCTGGTCCTGTTTCTTCATGGCATGGCATGGCCTCTGAACACGGCCCTTTCCCTCGGCGGCGAACTGATACTTGCCGTTTGCAGCTACGGCGGAGTGGGAGTGAATTTGTTTTTTGTGTTGTCAGGATTCCTTATTACCGGCATCCTCGCGGACAGCCGAACCACTCCTGACTATTATCGCCGCTTTTACACGCGACGCGCGTTCCGCATACTGCCAGCGTTTTATGCCACTCTTTTGCTCCTGATTCTAGGGAAATGGATTGGATGGCCGTTCTTCGTTGCAAGCATTTTATTTCTTGCCAACAGCGCGAACCTTTTGGGAATTCCAATTCAATATTGGCCGCTGTGGTCGCTGGCAGTGGAAGAGCATTTTTATATGATGTGGCCGCTGGCGGTTCGCCGATTTTCGCCGCGCGTGCTGGGAATCCTTCTCGCGGTCACCATTGCGACGACTCCCCTGCTTCGATCCATTACCGCGGGATTTACGAGTGATCCGCAACGTCCCATCCAGATTTATACGTGGTGCAACCTCGATGGACTCGCGCTGGGGGCATTGCTGGCCCTGTGGTTGCGCCGGCCATCCTTCAGGAGAAAACAACTGTCGCGGGCCGCTCTGCCGCTGCTTATTGTTGGAGTCGTCGTCTTTATCATCCTTCTAAAACATCCTCGACTGGAGTTGCCATTCCTGGGCACGGCGTGCAATGTGGCTTGCCTGGGATTTCTATCGTCCATGTTGCTGATGGGAACAAACCGATGGCATTTTCTTGCGGATAGACCTGTTTTAAAGTTTTTAGGCTTTATCAGCTATGGCCTGTACCTGATACACGTTCTGGTCTTCAAGTTGATTGAGATCATATTCCGGCCTGCATTCCCAGCCCTGATTTCAGTTGGCATGCCGACCGCCGCCATGTTAGTGCGCTTTCTTTTGGGAAGCGGCCTTGCTATTGGTATCGCCTATTTATCGCGCCGCTCCCTGGAGGAGAAATTCCTGCGCATGGGGCGGTCCAAGCATTGAGCCGTTCAACCACCGAGACCTATTTCCCTTCCATCGCCCGCCTGTAGGCCGCGACATTCTTATTGTGCTCTTCAAGGCTCTGAGCGAAACGGTGATGTCCGTTGCCGTCGCTCACGAAGTAGAGGTAGTTGGTAACCGCGGGATGCATCGCCGCTTCCAGCGAAGCTTTGCCGGGATTGGCAATCGGGCCGGGAGGCAGTCCTGCATGAATGTAGGTGTTGTACGCAGAACTGAACTGCATGTCTTCATGGTGCAATGCGCCGGTGTACTTCTCAGCCAACAACTCTGCATAAATAACGCTGGGATCGGCCTGGAGCGCCATATTCTTATTGAGCCGGTTGTAGTAAACGCTCGCAACAATCGGGGTTTCCTCAGGGACGGACGTTTCTTTCTCAATGATTGACGCCATAATCACGGTCTTCATAACGTCCGAGGTCAAGCCGATTTGTTTTGCCACCAGCCGGAATTGCTTCACCATCGCCTCCAACATCTCTTGAGTGCTCTGGGTTCTCGTAAAGTCATAAGTATTGGGAAAGAGAAAGCCCTCTAGCGTCTTTGCGTCCGGCGCGAGATCGTTGACCAATCCCGAACCGTTCATTTCGGCGACAAGGAATTCCTGCTTCGTGCACAGGCCAGCATCCTGCATGGCCTGCGCAATGTCGAAAATGTTGAAGCCTTCCGGAATCACGACCGTGTGAACATAAATATCTCCGACGACAAGACGCTGATGGATTTCGAGGGGAGTGGCCTCCTTCTCGAAAAGATATTCGCCGGCCTTCAGCGATCGCCGGTGATGAAGGTAATGCCAGGCAATCAATGCGTCAGCGCTGCGGATAACGCCGGCGGACTTCAATTCGTTCGCAATCCGCCTGGTCGAAAATCCCGGACGCAGCATTACAAACTTCTGCCCCGCCGGCCTCACAGGCAGGAAAAGCGCCCACCCAAGCCACGCGGCGGCAACGATAATCGCAACTGGAAACAGCCTCAGCAATGTGCGCAAGAGAGACCATTCTAGATGAGAAGCGAAGGTGCGCCGCCAGTCATTGGTCGGGGTACTTCAGGCGACGTACCCAGTTGATGTTTCTGCCAGCTTTGCTGCCGCGGAAGGCGACAGGATGGGCTCCCCCATCCCACCGATTTGTCATTCCCAGCCCTTCGTAGCCGCGCTTGCGGGGCGAGAGGGCGAGGAATCTAGAGTTCCCCGGACAGAAACTAATTCCTCGCGACAGCGCAAAAGTGCCTGCACATTCTGAATTGCGCTCTGGCAGGTCATTGCGGTACCTTAGCCTGCCAATCGAATCGCGTCCATTCTTCGGAGTTTCAAAGGATGCGGCGTCAACCAACATTCGCTTGGCACTCCATCCCTTTATGAACGCACGCGTGTTCTTTTGGTCCCTCACTGCCTCACTCGCCGGGTTTCTCTTTGGTTTTGATACGGTGGTCATCTCGGGCGCGGAGAGAACCATTCAGTCGCTATGGGGACTGAGTGCAGGGTGGCATGGGGTCGCGATGGGTTCGGCTCTCTATGGCACTGTTGTCGGGGCGCTGATCGGCGGCTGGCCCGCAGACCGCTTCGGACGCAAGGCTACCCTGCTTTGGATCGGTGTTCTTTACTTTGTCGGCGCAGCGGGATCGGCGTTCGCAACCAATGTGTCTTCTTTTATCGCTGCTCGCCTGATCGGCGGCCTGGGGATTGGCATCTCCACTGTGGTGGCGCCGCTGTACATCTCAGAAATTGCGCCGGCCAAGTACCGTGGAAGGCTGGCTGGCATGTTTCAATTCAACATCGTTTTTGGAATCCTGATCGCGTTCGTGTCCAACGCGCTTCTTGCGGGCATCGGCGAGAACGCATGGCGCTGGATGCTGGGGGTGGCCGCCTTTCCATCAGCCCTCTACGCGCTACTCTGCTTCGGCCTTCCCGAAAGCCCGCGCTGGCTTCTGGGCACGAAGGGCGATCGCGACGACGGTCTGAAGGTTCTGCAACGCATTCAGCCTGAGGCCCCAATGGCGGAGATCGAAGCGGAAGCCAATGAGATCGCGGTTGCCTCATCTGAAAACGTTTCCTCGGGAGATTTCTGGTCACGCCGTCTTCGCAAGCCGATGTTGCTTGCCATCTTGATCGCGTTCTTCAACCAACTGTCGGGTATTAACGCAGTTCTCTATTTCGCGCCACGCATATTTGAAATGACCGGATTGGGCGCGAGCGCCGCGCTGCTGCAATCCATTGGCATCGGCGTCACCAACCTGATCTTTACCTTCGTGGGCCTCTGGCTCATTGACCGGCTGGGGCGGCGGACCCTTCTTATCATTGGCTCATTCGGCTACATCGTCTCCCTTGGCTTGGTTGCCTGGGCGTTCTTCACCCAGCATTACGCAATCGTGCCGGCTTGCATCTTCGCGTTCATCGCTTCCCATTCCATCGGCCAAGGAGCGGTGATTTGGGTCTTCATTTCCGAGATATTTCCCAATCGCCATCGCGCGGAGGGTCAAACCCTGGGCAGTTTCACGCACTGGATTTTCGCCGCCCTGCTGACCACGTTCTTTCCCCGGATGGTCTCCGCTTTTTCTCCCGGCTACGTATTCTCGTTTTTCGCCGGGATGATGGTTCTTCAGCTTATTTGGGTGAAGACGATGGTTCCGGAAACCAAGGGCGTGCCTCTGGAGCAAATCCAAAAGCTATTGGGTATCGAATCAGCGTGAGATTTTCCCGACCGGACAATTTGAAAGTACAGAATCCACGCTTCGTTGGTTTCATCGTATCAATACTGAACTGCGGCTGCCCCCGTCGCGATTTTCGACGGGTTGGAATTCGTGGTGATTGTATCAAGTGATTTTTCGTACGTGTAGATTAGCTTCTTGCCGCGCGCCTCAAAATGTCCCACGTGGAACATTTTCATTCATAATCGCGAACGCGTATGAGCCGCGAAAAGTTTAGCTTTTAGCGCTGTCCATCCAGCTTTGCAGGATCAAAACCGCGGCCAGCCGGTCCACCACTTCGCCGCGCCGTTTGATGGACATTTCCGAATCCCGCAATACGCGGTTCGCCTGGGCTGAACTGAGGCGTTCATCCCATAAATGTGCCGGCACGCGAAAGTGTTTGCGCAGGTCTTCGGCGAAGAGCCGCATCTTGTCCGCCTGAGTTCCTTCCCTGCCGCTCATTTGCAGCGGATATCCCACCACGATCTCTGAGACCCCGTACTTAAGAATCACGTTCTTGAGCTGGGCAAAATCCAGCCGTTTATTTTGCCGCCGGATGGTTTGCAATCCCTGCGCGGTAATGCCAAGCGGATCGGAGACCGCCATCCCAAACGTCTTCGAACCGACGTCCAAACCAAGCACGCGGGGACGGATGGCGGCTTGAGATGGCACGGGCACGGTTTCTGACGTCACGGGCTAATTATATGTCCGCGTTAATCGCGGGGAGTAGACTACGATATCGGATATGGCGACCGAAACAGTGTCAATTCAACCTGCATCTCCCTCAGAACCGGCGCTTCCACTGCCGAGGCGGATGTGGATTCAGAACCTGATCGGCATCGGAGCCATCCTGGGAATCTGCTACTACGCTGAGATTGTTCTGGCAGTTTTGCTGGTGGCGGTACTCCTCTCTTTCATTCTGGCGCCGATTGTGGATGGGCTTAACCGCATTCGGATACCTCGAGCATTAGGGGCCGCGATTGCAATTCTCCTGTTAGTGGCGGTGATTGTCGGAATTTTTTATGCGTCTTACAACCAGGCGGTCTCGCTGGTGCAGGACTTGCCGAAATATGCGAATAAAGTCCGCGAGGAGTCAATGCGTTTCCGGAGGCAGGCAGAGAGCCTTGAGGTTTTGAATCCTAAAGAGAAGGGCGTCGTCAACGTTCGCCCCGCTACCGATTGGACTGATGTGCTGACTCGCGGGGTGGGCTCGATTAGCCAGTTTGTCTTGGCAGCTTCATTTGTTCCATTTCTGGTCTATTTCATGCTGACCTGGCAGGAGCATGTCAGGTCGGCTACTGTCATGCTTTTTCCGATGCATAACCGGCATACAGCTTATGTGACTCTCGGCTTGATTTCCGCCATGATTCGAAGTTTTATGGTGGGGAATTTGCTGATTGGGCTTTTCATGGGAGCGATCAGCACCGTAATTTTCTGGCTCTTGCACCTGCCTTTCTTTTACATCGTGGGGTTTATGAGCGGCTTCGTCAGTTTGATCCCTTACATGGGAGTGCTGCTCGCCATGGCGCCGCCTATTTTTGTCGGGCTGGGACACCTGACCTCTACCGAGCTCGCGTATATCGTATTGACGGTCCTAGGATTGCACATTCTTGCTTTGAATGTGCTTTATCCGAAAATTCTGGGCCGCCGGCTGCAATTAAATCCGCTGGCCGTGACTATATCCCTTCTGGTTTGGGCATGGCTCTGGGGCGCCATTGGACTCTTGCTGGCAATTCCGGTGACGGCTGCGATGAAGATTATTTTTGATCACATCGAACCTCTGAAACCGTATGGTGTGTGGCTGGGAGAATGAGGGGCAACCGCCGCGCGGCCAGCTATGCCTGAAATTCTGAAAGGTCGGGAAGGCGAAGCTTGCTCTTCGCCAAAGCTTTGGAAAGCAAATCTTCGATTTCAGACTGCTCGCAGTTTTTTGCCATTGCCATCTCGCTAACCAGCAAGTAGCGCGCGCGTTCGAGCATTTTCTTTTCGCGGAAGGAAAGCGCCTTAGCCTGGTTCAACACCAGCAGGCCCTTCAAAACAAACGCCACTTCCAGCAGCGAACCGGTACGCATCCGTTCCGAGTTCTCTTTGAAGCGATACTTCCAATCGGCGTTGCTGCCGCAATCGCCATCGGTCAGGAAATCAATGATCTTCTGGATTTCGCCGTTCCGGATGACGCGCCGCAGGCCCACCGTTCCTACGTTATGGAACGGAACCATAACTTTGAGGCTGCTGGACTGAATCTTCAGGAGGTAGAACTGCTCGACCGTCGCACCCATGGTGCGGCTGCTGATCTGTTCAATAACTCCAACGCCATGATTGGGATAAACGACCTTGTCGCCTATGTGGAAATTCTCGCCGCTTAACATGAAGAACCACCGAAAGGCACTGGCGACGCCGGGGGCAGCATCCTTTAAGTCTATCCCAACGCGGGAATAAAGACAATTTTATGCCAGTAGATAGGTGACGCTTTCATTCCTTAGGTTGGGGTGAGGGTCACGTCCTTAGCGGGTATCCCCGACCACGCCGCGCGCGGCCTCTGCGGCCGGCCTGCGGGAGCAGTATGGATGGGGAAGTACGCACCGAACAGAAGTCCGAGAATCCGGTCGCCGAGAATCCTCAAATCGCCAGCCAAGCTCCAAAATTACTGCTCAAGCCAAACTCCGGTAACCGGATGCCATGACCTGCGCTGGCCCGTGCGTAACCTTTTCAATCTCAGCATACCGGGCGACTATAACCACACACGGAGATTTATGAGAAATGCCGAGATGCCGACCGCGATACGACTCTCCGATGTTGTGTCCGCGCTCTCGGTCGCCTTGGACCTCACCGAGGGCCAACCGATGGGACACGCCATCCGCAGTTGTATTTTGGGAATGAGAATGGCGGATGAGCTTGGCCTGGGGGCAACGGACCGCTCCAACTTGTACTATGCGCTTTTGCTCAAGGACTCGGGATGCAGCACGAACGCAGCGCGATTGCACCAAATTCTAGGTTGCGATGAGATCATCGCGAAGCGGGAAGTGAAGCTGGAGGATTGGAGCAAATTGTCGCTGTCAGGCGCCCGGTATTTATGGCGCAACGTTCTGCCGCGCGCGCCGGTAAGACACCGGCTCAAGCGCATCGTGCAAGTCGCACTTCACCAGCGTCGCAATAATGCCGAGTTGATTGGATCCCGTTGTGAGCGCGGCGCGGAAATCGCCCGCAAGATCGGCCTCACTGAGGCTACCGCAGAAGCGATTCGCAGTTTGGATGAGCACTGGGACGGAGGCGGGTATCCGGAGGGCCGCTCAGGCGGCGAGATTTCGCGGCTGGCGCAGATTATGAACATCAGCCAGACCATGGAAGTCTTCGCCGCGAATTCCGGGCCCGCGACTGCGGCCAGCGTAGTTGCGGAACGCAGCGGCGCCTGGTTTGATCCCGAACTGTGCGACGTGGCCTGCGTTCTTTGTAAAGACAAACAAATCTGGCAGCGTCTTCAGGCAACCAACGTGCGGGAATACGTTCTGGGGATGGAGCCGGGTACCGCCATTCCTGCCTCGCCTGAGAGAATTGACAGTCTCTGCGAAGCCTTCGCGCAGGTCATTGATGCGAAGTCGCCTTACACCTTCAATCATTCGGTCGGCGTCGCCGCTGCCGCAACCGCCATCGGGGAGGCCATGATGCTGGCCCCGTCCACCCGTACTATGATCCGGCGAGCGGCGCTTCTCCATGACATCGGCAAGCTGGGCGTTTCCAATTCAATTCTTGAAAAGCCGGGAAAACTCAATGATGCCGAATGGAAAGTGATGCGCTTGCATCCCGCTTATACCCGTTTGATCCTGCAAAATATCTCTGGATTTGAAAATTTGGCTTTTGTCGCCGCCGCGCACCATGAGCGATTGGACGGCAAGGGCTATCCGGACGGCCTGACCGCCGAGCAAATGCCTCTGGCGGCTCGCATCATCGCGGTCGCTGACGTTTATCAGGCTTTGAGTGAGCCGCGCCCTTACCGCGGGGCTCTGCCCCTCCAGGTGGTGCTTGGAATGATGGACCAGGATGCACCCGAAAAGCTCGACCGCAGCTGTGTGGATGCGCTAAAGAGCAGCCAATCTTCCGCGCTGCCCCGGGGAGAGTCGCGGGCTAAATCTGCGGGAGCCTCGCGCTAGCAATAAGTTTACCGGCGCTGACTCTCATATGGGTCGAGTAACCGCCAATAGCTCATCCCAGGCCAGCCGCGCTGGCGATACCTTAAGGTAGGAACAACGCGTCGGTTTCGACGCTTCATTTCTCTAAGCTCGCGCTCCTTGGATATCAGGCTTGGTGCGGTTCCCTTTGCGTTTCGACAAGGTGGCCTTGTACGAGCCATCCGTAATCACTCATCCCGCAACGCGGTTCCGGCCCGGCGCGGGATGCCAGAGGCTATAATCTATTTTGCATGGTATATGCTCCGCAGTATGCACTGGTGTCCTACGTGAAGGATCCAGTCAGGGAATTTATCAGTAGTATCAGGCAGGAACTGCACCCCAATCTTCCCCACCTGGCGGCTCATCTCAGCTTATTGCCGCCGCGGTGCCTAAATGGCGACGAAGCTTCCGCACAAGCGCTGATCGAAGAAGTGTGCAGCCACTTTGAACCTTTCGAAGTTTCCCTGGGAGAAGTTGAAACCTTTATTCCTGTAACTCCGACCGTATTTATCAGGGTTGCACACGCGGCATTCCGAATGCGGGAACTCCATGATCGCCTGAACGGTGCAGTTTTGTCTTCAGAAGAACCCTGGCCATATTTGCCGCATTTGACGATCGTGAAAATGGGCGCCGAGGACGAGGCGCAGGAAGCCTATCGCGTTGCCCAGCGCCGCTGGTCTGAGTTTGAAGGAAGCCGCAGCATCCAAGTGGATCAGTTGACCTTCGTTCGCGAGCAAGGTTCGAACCGATGGGTAGATTTGGCCGAAATTCAACTCGGACACCCACTCCTGAAGCGTTAGTCACGTCTTTCTATTGCTCGTTACCGGTCTGTCCAGATTCCCATCGGGACATATTTCTCTTCCGTCAGTACATGTCCCTATCGTGCGTTGCCAATAAAAGGTCACGGGCGTACACAAGAGCATGACGTGTTAAAGGCGCGAATCGCGCTCTGACGGCAGCATTCCGGGCGTTCGCCGGTCCAAAGCCGAAAGCCCGGGGAGGACCAATGCAAATCGGAGTTTACGGCGCGGGATATCTCGGTACGGTCATTTCGGCATGTTTAGCCGACTTTGGCACGCCCGTGACCTGCTGCCATCCTGACAGTTCCCGAATGGTTGAAATGGCGCAGGGTAATGTCCCATTTCACGAAAAGAATCTTAACGAAGTGATCAAGCGCAACGTGCGGTCCGGACGCCTGGTGTATTCGACCGATATCGAGTCCTTCGCTCGCAAATCCCACGTTATTTTTCTTGCGGAAGACACCACAGATGAACTGTCAAACCTGGTACTCGGCATTGCTCGCGTGGCGACGAAACCGCCAATCATTGCAATCACTACGCCGATACCTGTTGGGACCACATCTGCGATCGAAAAGGCCCTGGCCC
Organism: Terriglobales bacterium; assembly: GCA_050746185.1. Lineage (GTDB taxonomy): Bacteria > Acidobacteriota > Terriglobia > Terriglobales > Acidobacteriaceae > PALSA-188. Next base: position 175,930 of record JBOGLA010000046.1, read on the forward strand.
ATGCGGGACTGAAAGCTATTCTCGTCTCGCAGCCGGTGTTTTTTACTCCCGGGTGCGCCGTGGAAGACTTCAACTGGCCCGACCGCATTATTCTCGGCACGGTTTCTAATGACGCGGTACTGGCGATCAAACAGGTATTCCATCCTCTGGTGATGCGCGGAGTTCCAGTCATCGTCACCAATCACGAGACTGCGGAACTGGTTCGAGAGTCGGCGACCGCCTTTGTAGCAACCAAGATTTCATTCATCAATGAGCTTGCGACTCTGTGCGAAAAGGTGAACGCGGACGCGGTCAACCTGTCGCTTGCTCTTGGCCTGGATAAAAAGATCGCGCCGCGATGCCTGCAACCGGGCGCGGGCATGGGCGGAATTTTTGCAGAATCCGATATGGATTCTCTTGCGAAACTAGCCCAACGGAATGGAGTGTCACTCAAGGTTCTGACGGCGGCGAGAGAGGTCAATCATAGCCTCGCCGAAGGACTGGCCAGGAAGATTGCCGGATTCGTCGAATCGGTCCAGAACAAAGACGTGGGAATCCTCGGCCTGGCGTTTAAGCCGAATACGAACTCCGTTGCCGGATCTTCGTCGGTCGAACTCGCGCGCAACCTGGTTTCGAAAGGCGCCCGGGTTCGAGCTTATGATCCCGTCGCGATCCCTGACGCGCGCCTCGAACTGAATGGTACCGTCTATTACTGCGAGACGCCTTACGCCGCGGCGGAGGGCATGGACGCGTTGGTGGTCGGAACCGGTTGGCCCGAATTCCGCGCGCTTGATTTCAACCGCATCAAGAATCTGCTCAAACGTCCTCTCATAGTGGACACCAAAAACCTGCTTGATTCGGTCCGATTGCGCGCCCTGGGCTTCGAGTACGTCGGCGTCGGTAGAGGGTAGGCCGCCAACGAAACCGCGAATCGGCAATGATTAAGAAACAATTCATCTGGGTTGTCGGCATTTCTTTGATGGCGATGTTGATGAGCGCTGCGTTACTCGGGGCGGTTTTTGGCCCCACGGATGATGGCTTGCGCTGCACCCGAACTCAGAATGATGCCGAATGTGAAATCCGGCAAACGCGGTTTTTCGGGCTGTTGGCAAACAGCAGCTTCGCAATTCCAGAGTCGGAAATTCGAGGCGCGAAAAGCTTTTGTCCTGCGGCAAAGGTCGGAGGCCGCGGTGGTGCCTCCTGTAACGTTTATCTGGTGCTGAATTCGGGAAAGAATTATCCCGTTCTGAGCTATGCAATCTATTCCCAGGCCGATTCCTCCGCACGCCGACTCAACGATTATTTTCAGAACCGGACAGCGCAATCTGTCGAAATCGGAGAAGACTTGTTAACTCCGATTCTCTTGTTTGGAATTGCGCCGCTGCTGTTTGTGCTTCTTGTGGTGGCCCTGCGCACCTTGAAGCTGCGGACCGGCGCTACTTCGGTCCCGAAAAACACTTGTCCTTGAGCTTCTGAATCGGGAGCGCGGGCAGCACAGCCGCCGCCGCAATTGTTATAATCGAGAGCCTACGGTGGGAGTAGCTCAACTGGCAGAGCACCGGACTGTGGCTCCGGACGTTGCGGGTTCAATTCCCGTCTCCCACCCCAAAACGAGCAAATTCCGCTTGCGTCAAAAGCCCGGCTTTTCCCCGCAAGGGCGCGCACTGAAATTCCTGCCCCTACCAGTTATGCATGGTTCCATCCAGCTTGCGATTGACGGGAAGATACGCCCGCTGATACGGATATTGCTTTGCCAGTGATTCGTCAATATCTACTCCCAGGCCGGGTGCGTCGCCGGGATGCATAAGTCCACCGTCGAAAGAATACGAATGCGGAAACACTTTATCCGTCTCCGGCGTGTGCCTCATATACTCTTGTATTCCAAAATTGTGAACGCTCAGATCAAAATGAAGAGCGGCGCCCATACAGACGGGGCTGAGGTCGGTGGCTCCGTGACATCCGGTACGGACCTGGTAGATTTCCGCCAGGCTGGCAATTTTTCTCAGGTGGGTTATTCCGCCGGCGTGAACTACCGTCGCGCGAATGTAGTCAATCAACTGCTCCTGAATCAACTGCTGACAATCGAAAATAGTGTTGAACACTTCCCCGACCGCGAGAGGAGTCGTGGTCTGGCGGCGAATCAGTCGGAAACTTTCCTGGAGTTCAGCGGGTGTGGGATCTTCGAGCCAGAAAAGATGAAATGGCTCGAGGCTCTTGCCTAATCGCGCGGCCTCGATGGGAGTGAGCCGGTGATGGGCGTCGTGCAGAAGGTGCAGGTCTTCGCCAAATTCTTTTCGAAGGCGTGAAAATAATTCGGGCGCGAAGTTCAAGTACCGTTCCGAGGACCAGCTATTCTCAGGAGGAGCGTTCTTCTCGGCTGGTTCGTAATACAAAGCGCCACGGCCCACGCCGTACGTGCTCGCCAGTCCGGGAATTCCAGACTGAGCCCGGATCGCCTTATAGCCCAGCCCGATATAGTGCGAGACAGCTTGAAGTGTCTCTTCGATTCCACTTCCGCTGGCGTGACCATAGACAAGAACGGAATCCCGGGATGAGCCGCCGAGCAGTTGATACAGCGGCGTGTTGAGACTTTTGGCTTTGATGTCCCACAATGCCGTATCAACGGCAGCGATTGCCGCCATGGTGACCGGTCCGCGGCGCCAGTACGCTCCTTTGTACAGGTATTGCCAAGTGTCTTCGATGCGGCGCGCGTCACGGCCAATGAGTAAGGGAAGGACGTGATCGGTGAGATAACTTGCGACCGCAAGTTCGCGGCCATTTAATGTTGCATCTCCCAGGCCATAAATCCCGTCTTCTGTAATCAGTTTTAGGGTTACGAAGTTTCGACCAGGGCTGCAAATGATTACCTTCGCGTCCACAATCTTCATCGGGTAGATCCTTAACTGTCGTTCTTTACGGCAATTTACTCTAACATCGCACGGCGGGTAATCGCGACCGGCAACGCACATCCGAGATTCGACAAGCATGATCGTGCATAGTGATTTGGTTTGTCCTGCGGAACCTCCTTCCGAAATTTTAAATTCCCAATAATCTGACTCTTCAATTGTTACAGTTTACGGACTCATGACAAAACTCAAATCGTTCCGGCGGACTCTTCTGTTGTGGTTACAGTCAGCTCAGCCAAATTTGGCCAGAGGAACTATCCATGACAAAGCTATTTCAACTCGTGCTGCTCGCAACCGCATTAATATCCGCGCTGGCCGGCCCTGTCGCCAGCCTGATGGCTGACGGTGGAGGCCCCTGGCCCGATCCGCCTTCTGTCAACTTGGTGAACAGCTAGCCACCGCGAAAAAGATGTCAGGGTAGGACAGTCACTAACGATGATGGGTTCTACCTGGCATCTCACACCCCGGCAACCTAGAACGCATCCCGGTGAACTGAATGATGCTTCGGACCCGTGGGTGGAATTTGAAGTAGCGAAAATTTGTCTAATTTAATCAGAGCGGCGTAATTTTTTGAGGATGAACTCTCAGACGGAGACGGCGCGGGACTTTACAGAACGGGACGTCGCTAAAACATCAGTAGGCGGAAAAGCAACTGGAACCGTAGTGGTTCTTTCCGGAGGGATAAAACCGCCCTGCGTGGCTTGCACGAGCAATTCCAACGCCTTTCCGCTATTTGGAGGCAGAACTATGGTAGCGGTGAGCAATCCTCTTTTAATCCAGGCCAACCCCGTTTTCGCAACTCCATCCACGCCGAGATAGGGCAGGGCCAACCAGCGGTCTCTGCCGGCACTTTCTGGAAGTTCTTGAAACGCTTTTCGTGCTCCTATCGCCATCGCATCATTTTGTGCGGCAATCAAATCCATATGGCTTTGGCGGGAGGTGGAAAGGCGCAGCCATGAGCTGATCGCCTTGTAGGCGCTGGCTTCCGTCCAATTTCCTTTGACGAGTTTCACCTGAATGTCGCCCTTGGTTTCGTACATGCCGGTGGTTCGATGCTTGGTTGCAATACTTTCACTGGGCCCCTGAATATAGAGTACCGACCCTCCATTCGGCAGGAGTGCCTGGAACTGGTTGCCTTGGATCCGTCCGACCTCTTCGTGGTCGGAAGTCACGGCAAATACTGGCGTGCGATGCGATCGTCGCAATTCGGGGATATAGTCCACATCCCGGTTAAGGACTACCCAGCCAATTCCCGCCGCGGCGGCAGCTCTGGCCACCTGCGGAAGGGCGGTGCCACCGACTGGTTCAAAAATAATTCCATCAGGATGCGCATCTGCGTGCGACTGGATAACTTTCAACAGTTGTTGGCTCTGGGTGATGGAATCGTTATCAGCGTAGATGATTTGTACGTCAACCCCGAGACGCCGGCCGGTCTCTTCAGCAGCTTCGGCTTGCGCGATCTGATAATCGTTATCGTCGGTGACCAGGGAGATTACAAATCGCATCTTTTTCATGACTCACCGTTCCCGATAATATTCTCAATGGGAACGGAGGGACACATGACCGAAGTAATTCGGTTATTTCGAATACGGGTCTCCTGCTGTCGCCTCGGTGCTTTTCGAGCGGAACAACAACTTGAGTAACATTGGGCCGTCCAGTGACGCGTGTTACGCTCGTGGAACGCAGGGAAATCAGCAAGTTACGAAACGGTAATCGAACTCCGCTCCCCCTTCGATCACCATTTTTAACGCAGTTACTGACTTAAATTCATGCCTAGAATCCCCATATTCAGGATTGGACCGACGGCGGAGGAACTCGAACCGCCCCGCCTCGCAAGCTATGTTCCGTCGCTGCCTTTGCAAGATCTGCGGATCGGAATAGACAACCTGAGGCATGATGTTTTCCTGAGCCCGCACTTCGTCGAAAACGCGAGACTGCAAATTGCCCGGCTCATTGTCCATTACGGAAATGTTAAGAATCTCCTGGCGGCTGAAACTCCTGAAGACCCGGAAACTCCGCGAAACAATCCGTTCATCGGCGTGAGAACGGCTCCTCGTCTCCGGCCGAAGGCTGAGCCGTCCGCATTGAAACCGCTATTGATTGAGATCCATCTGGCGGCGCTGAACCGCGCCAAGGCTGGGGAAAACATCTGGTTGGACGTTCTGGCCAGGGTTGCGATTATAAAATTTCTCCGCGCTGAGCTAAATGTGCAGTTCGCCCAAACATTGGAACGGTGCCGCGGAACGCTTAGTAGTTACGAGGGCGTCCGGCAGCAGAAGGCCGTGGAATACCGCGAACAGGTCGCGGCCTTTCAAGTGGGGAAGAAAGCCATCCTCCGCCAGACCGGGCAAGAACTCTTCCGCACCCTGCGGGAGATCGAAAAAGAAACGATCGCGCGTACCCGGCGGTCACTATTCGGCAACCAGACTTATGCGGAATACCGGCTATTTCTGACTCCGCTGCTTTTCAGTGAAGATGCTCACGATATTTATTTGAATGCCGAGCATTACGTCATGATAGGAAATTTCGACCGCGATCCGGACCGGTTTTGGAACAGTCGCCGCATGGCTTGTGACTTTCTTCAAGTGGTGGGACTGGGGCCCGAAGCCGGCGAGGATGCCGTCCTGGAGACTTGGCTCAACGTGCCCGAAAATGCCGAGGTGCTCGTGGGCTCCGGCATCCCCGATGATGCCACTCCCGAAGGGGCTTCACAAAGAGTCCGATTGATGGCCTGGCGCGAACTGCTGGAACGCGAACAGGCCATGGACCACGTTGTCGCGTCCTACGAAGTTGTCCCGCTGCTTAATGAATATTCGCCCACCATCAATGCTCAACAGTTGAAGAACGCTCTCATCTCGAAAGAAGAAAGAAACCGGGTTGAAAAGCTCATCGTCGAGCATGGGAAGTTTTCCGGAGGAAGCCTTTCAGCGGCTGTGTCCCGGGTGGCGAATTGCAGAGGCGATGAACAGGCAAAAATTGCGGGCCGCTTTCTACGAGACTTTTTCCGGCATCACCGCGATGTGCGGCGGCTCGAGGTCCTCAACGAGGCGCTCAACCAGGTGAATATCATCTCCAGCGAAAAGATGCGCGATCTTTCTGCCATGAATGGCACCTTGTATGAATACCTGCTTCCGCATGAGCAGAAGCCGACAGAAGATCGAGTATTACGTCACGTCGTGGTGAAGGCCGATGTGCGAGATTCATCACTCCTGACCAAGTCATTGATGGCGCGGAAAATGAATCCCGCTTCGTATTTCAGCCTGAATTTCTATGAGCCAGTCAACAAGCTTCTAAATAAGTATGGCGCCACCAAAGTATTTCTCGAAGGCGACGCCATTATCCTGGCTCTTCTGGAACGGGAAATGGACCCGGAACTCGGAGTCAGCAAGGCTTGCGTGTTGGCGCGCGAGATGATTGAAATTGTCCGTGGCTACAATCAATTGCTGGAGCGCGCCGGGCTTCCCACGCTCGAGCTCGGCCTCGGCATTTCGTATCAGAACTCGGCTCCCGTGTACCTGGCTGATGGAATGCAGCAGATCATGATCTCCGACGCGCTCAACGAAAGCGACCGCTTATCATCCTGCGATAAGCGGATTCGGAAAGCCATGCAAACGGTAAAAGTACCGTTCAATGTTTACGCGTTTCAGACAGCGGGTGAACGCGAGGAAGGCGACAACCCGGATGATTATGTCTTGAAATACAATCTGGGCGGCATCCGACTCAGCGAAGCAGCCTTCAAGAAGCTGGGGCGCGAGATTTCGCTCGAACCCGTCGCCGCAACTTTTCCACGATTGTGGAATGTGGAAGAGATTCGATTGCACAGTGGAATGGTTCCCCTTGGGGGAGGAATTTTTCGCAAGATTGTCATACGGTCGAGCCGTATTCCAATCATTGATCCCCGCAGTTTTACCCTCAAGAGCTGGACTGACGCCTGGTGCTATGAGGTGTGCTCGAACCCAGCCGTGTATGCCGAGATTGATGGCAAGGCTGCGGCCGGGAAATAGCTGGCGTCGCTAAGTCACCCGCAGAATTGGCCTACTGGCCTGCGCGAACGGGCGAGACCAGCAGACGGCCAACTGCTTTCTTTCTGGAGTCGGATTTGTCGTGCTGGTAGGAGAGATCGAGTGATCCTTCGACGATAGCGGAGGCGTCCGCCAGGGCTGCGGCAAGCGCCCGGAAGGCGCGGCTGATGTCCTGATTATCCTGGAATGTAACCGGAACGCCCCTGTCAATCGCCGGCGAAACCATCTGGTAGTTGTTTGGCAGCTTCCAAAGCAATTTGCAATTTGTCGCCTTCTCCACGTCTTCGTCGTTAAATCCCGGGATTTTTTTATAGCGATTGAGGATCAAACGGACGCGATCGCGCCCGGCGCCCTCTTCAAGAAATGTTCGGATGCGGTTCGCACTCCAAAGGGAGACCACGTCTGCCTGCGCGACCATTAATACCGCGTTTGACAAGTCGCAAAGGAATCGTTCGGTTTGATCCTTGCGGCCCGAACAATCCACGATTACATACTTGAAATGGGTTACCAGCAGATCAAACAAACGCGCGAGATCGGCTGCCGTAGGCGCAAGCATCGTCGGTTGCTGCGGACCGGCAAGCAATTGCAAACCGCCCTTACAGACCGTCATCAAACCGTCAAGTAAAGAGGTGTCCAGCCGGTGCAAATTCTGCAATGCATCAACGACTCCAAACGTCGGCCGAACATTCAAATGAAGAGATGCGTGACCGAGTGGGGCAAAATCCACCAGGAGCACGCCACCCTGCGTTTCCTGAAGAGAGATTGCGGTATTTACCGCGACGGTAGTCGCCCCGGCCCCTCCCTTGGCGTTCGTCACTACGAAAACACGTGCGCGCCCGGCGGAGGTTCGAGTCTTGCTGCGGGAAGATGTGAAGCGGTCGAAAGCTTCAACTACCGCTTCCGGACCGGCATTGCGCTCGAGATATTCGCGTGCGCCGGCCCGCATGGCGGCAACTATCGTGCTGGGATCGTTCATGGCGCCCACCGCAAAAATTGCGACATCGGCGGTATTGGCGTGAATCAGTTCAATGGCGTCAATGGCGCGCTTCACATTGGCGGGATCAATATCAAGCACTACTACTTCGGTGCGGACGTCCTGAAGCTGACGCAAAATAGGATCGGTCGCGCTGGCGGGAAAACCCACGTGGCTAAAAACATTCCGGCCACTTTGAGTGCTCTCAACGCGGTATTGCAGAGCCGCTTGCCGATCCTTGTCTTCCGTCAAAAACGTTACCGCTAGGCCTTGCATTCAAAAAGCCTCATTAATGATCCCTTACGTGCATGGTATGAACAGAGGGCACCCATGCCAAGTGACTTTTGTAATCGCTAATCAGACGAATATCCCCCATGCCTCTTAGTCTTCGCCGAAAAACCAGGACGTTGCCGGACAGCCACAGGAGCGGGGTTTCTCGGAGTGAAGCGCCGCTCTGGAGACCCTATTCTATGCAAAACCGGCGATGTTGGAAAGCACCGCGTTGAGGAATCCCAGGCAACGGTCCAATCGAGAGGGCACGTATGCAGTGTTCCGCGGATTCTTTGAAGATTTCGATCCAAGGATAAGCAGGTTTTGTCTGGAAAGAGGCGGCCGAAGGGATCGAGTTATACGTTAGCATCATAACGACACAATGAATCTGACTCCATCGGGTGTCTCCAAAACGACGAGCGAAGAAGGAGTATCTGGTGCGCTGCATCCATCTCCTTATATGGGGGGCGCTCTTTCCGCTACGTTTCGGGCTCTGCGTCACCCAAATTTTCAACTATTTTTTGGCGGACAACTCATCTCCCTGATCGGGACATGGATGCAGACTATTGCTCAGGCATGGCTGGTATACCGGATGACCGGATCTTCCCTTCTTTTGGGCTCGGTGGGATTCGCGAGTCAGATCCCCGTATTCCTCGTCGCGCCAATCGGCGGCATCGTTGCTGACCGCCTAAACCGGCAGCGGGTCGTAATTGGGACTCAAGTGACGTCAATGATATTGGCTTTGATCCTTGCGGCACTAACGCTCACGCGGGCAATTCAAGTCTGGCATATTTTCGTCCTCGCGGCGCTGTTGGGAGTCGTGAATGCCTTCGACATTCCAGCACGCCAGGCGTTCCTGGTGGATATGGTCGGTAAAGAAGACTTGATGAACGCCATTGCATTGAACTCGTCCATGTTCAATGGCGCTCGAATCATTGGACCTGCGATTGCCGGCATCCTGGTTGCAAGAATTGGAGAGGGATGGTGCTTTTTTGCCAACGGCATCAGTTACATTGCGGTGATCATCGGACTGCTGCTGATGCGCCTGGAGCGCCACATTTACCGGCCTCCGACGGGCTCGCCGTTGGCAAATATCATTGAGGGCTTTCGCTTTGCCAGGCAGACCGCGCCTATCCGCGCACTGCTGCTCCTGTTGGGCCTGGTAAGTCTTGTCTCCATGCCCTACACGGTGCTCATGCCCGTGTTCGCCGACCGCGTGCTGCACGGAGGAGCCCAAGGCCTGGGGATCCTGATGGGTGCGACCGGGATCGGCGCCCTCCTCGGCGCGCTAACCCTCGCAACCCGCACAGGAGTGCGCGGCCTCGGGCGCTGGGTCGCATTTTCCTGCGGCGGCTTCGGAGTGACGCTGGCCCTGTTCGCCTTCTCTCATAACTTTTGGCTATCTACCGCGCTGCTGGTTCCGGTTGGTTTCTGCATGATGCTGCAAATGTCATCGTCCAATACCCTGATTCAAGCCATGGTCCCCGATCAGTTACGGGGCAGAGTGATGGCGTTGTACTCGATGATGTTCATGGGGATGGCGCCCTTCGGGGCGCTACTGGGAGGCGCACTGGCCGATCGCATCGGAGCGCCGCTGACGGTCGGCATGGGATCCGTGGCCTGCATTGGGGGCGCGGTTCTCTTCGGCATGAACCTGCCGAAAATTCGCGTCGAGGCCCGCCGCCTTATCGTCGCCCAGGCCATCGCTGGTGGAGATCCGGCGGGAGGGATGACCGCACGAATTACGGAGGATTAACCATCCTCGATGAATCCCTTTTGCAACTCATGCTTAGGATCCGCTCCTGACATTTGTCAGTCTTTCAAAGTGACGTTCTCCACTGGCGCGCACGTTTTGATTGCGCCAAACTTAATCAGCCTGGCAAAGATTAAATGCAAAAAGTGGAGGAACTATGCGAGTTTCACGTTGGATGATTGCATTCTTTTTGGTGGTAATGCTTCCATCGGCGCTCCTGGCGGCAGATCTTACGGGGAGGTGGATCGGGCCCATGCAAACCGGCGGTAACGCGGCCTTCACTCTGAAATCTGAGAAGGATGCAATCACTGGGACTATGACGGGGGCGGATGGAAAGGAGTATCCCATTACCGAAGGTAAATTGGAAGGCGACAATGTTTCTTTCACGGTCGCGCCTCAGTGGCAAGGGAATCCCGTCAACTTAATAGTGTCGGGAAAAGTCTCGGGCGATCAAATGCAAGTTAACATCCACAGTGATAACGGCTACTGGAGCACGGACGCAACGGTAAAAAAGCAGCCCATGAAGTAGGGGCTTGCGGCAGATGCGTTTGAAGTCAGCAGAACCACGTGGGGACAACTGCCCTCGGCTGTCCAGGGCGAGCAACGCTCGCCAGGCCCGCCACTAGCGCATAGCTTCCAGCGCGGAAGTGCGGATCGGCTCTGGAGCCAGCGTCACGATCAGCATGATCAGTCCCAATAACGCCACAGCCCAACGCACTCCGCGCAGCTTCGGGAAGTCTGGCGCCTGGCGTTGACGCCACCCGATAATGTTCATCACTGCGATCAGGCCGGCCCATACGCGCCATCCTGCATACCATTGGCCCATGTAAACCAGGGCGAGCACAGTGATCCACGAAAAATAGCGATGCGCTTTTGGCCACATAGCATAGACGATGTGCCCGCCATCGAGTTGTCCGGTTGGCAGCAAATTCAGTGCCGTGGCAAACATGCCAACCCACGCGGCAATAGCGGCGGGGTGAAGGTCAATTCGGCCGAGCGGAAGTCCAGCGAGTTGATAGCCCGGGACAACGGCCAGTGCCCGGTGGATCATTTGGAAAATCAGCGGATATCCCAAAAGCAAGTCGGATGCACCGATTCCGGCGGGCATCGGTTTGGAAAGCCCGAGCGCAATGGCGAGGCTGACTATGCTTACCACGAAGCCCGCGATCGGTCCCGCGATTCCAATATCGAATAATGCGTCTCTCGATCGGATCGGCGACCTTATGCGTATGACGGCTCCCAGCGTGCCGATCAAGGTCGGCGCTGGAATGAAAAAAGGCAGCGTGGCATATACGCGATAGTAGCGACAGTAAAGATAGTGCCCCATTTCATGGGCCATCAAAATTATCAGCAACGTCCCGGAGAAGGGAATACCCAAAAGCAGCCGCGAAGGGTGTGACACTGCCCAGCTGATTGGAAAAAATGGAATGAATTCATCCCCCACGGTGAATGCCGATTGATTGTGCAGGAAGTTGAATTCCATGCGCGCGCCCACAACCAGGGTAGTAAAAATCGTAATTAGAAATAAGAGGATGTGCAGCCAGTAGCGGCGTGGGCGTCTCTCAATGACGTACACCGGTATGGGGCGGTAAAAGTCGGACGTGGAAGAGACTGGAGTGATGGAATCAGACATCGAAAATCCGGCAGCAACGGCGCGCCTAAAGGCGGGGGCGCTACTTCGACCACCCGGACCAGCGCAAATCAATCAATGGATTGCAACTCCTTGCCCGGCTTAAAGCGCACCGCCTTTCCCGGGGGAATTGACACCTCGGCGCCCGTCCGCGGGTTGCGCCCAATGCCGGTCTTCCGCGGCCGCACATTGAACACGCCGAATCCGCGCAGTTCGATCCGGTCGCCCTTTGCCAGCGAACGTTTCATGCTTTCAAAAACGGTCTCAACCGCCAATTCAGCTTTGGTTTTGGTGATTCCCGTCTTGTTCACCACTTCATTGATAATATCGAGCTTGATCACATGCGGCTCCCGGGGGCGCGATAGGATACCAAGTTATTGATGCTAAGGGAGATATGCAGGATTGTCAACGTTACGTCCAGTCGGCTGATCGTGTAGCATAGACGTGCTTCCTTCGGGCACAAATAGAGCGGCGGCCATCCCCGCCCGTTAAAGATTAATTAGAAAGGGCATTCATGCGCAAGAAAGTATCTATTGTAGGTTCAGGAAACGTCGGAGCCACCGCGGCTCATTGGATCGCGTCAAAAGAGTTGGCGGACATCGTTCTGATTGACATTATTGAGGGCGTTCCCCAGGGCAAGGGTCTGGATTTACTGGAGGCGATGCCGATCGAGAAGCGCGACTCCCATGTGATGGGCACGCAGGATTATGCAGACACGGCGAACTCCGACATTGTAATCATTACCGCCGGCATTCCGCGAAAACCGGGCATGAGCCGCGACGATCTGCTGAACACCAATCACAAGATCATGAAAGATGTGGTCAGCAAAGTTGTGCAGCACTCGCCGAAGTGCATCCTGATTATTGTTTCGAATCCGTTGGACGCCATGGCTCAGGCTGCATACAAGATGAGCGGTTTTCCGCGAGAGCGGGTCATCGGCATGGCAGGGGTCCTGGATTCGGCTCGATTTCGCGCCTTCATCGCGCAAGAATTAAAGGTAAGCGTTGAAAATGTCACCGCGTTCGTATTGGGCGGACACGGAGACACCATGGTTCCATTGCCTCGCTACTCGACCGTGGCCGGAATTCCAATTACCGAGTTGATGGATGCGGCAACCATCGAACGCCTGGTGCAGCGCACGCGCGACGGCGGAGCTGAAATTGTGAAGTATCTTAAAACCGGGAGCGCCTATTACGCGCCGTCCGCTGCCGTCACTGAGATGGCGGAGGCAATTTTGAAAGACAAAAAGAAGATCCTGCCCTGCGCCGCTTATCTCGATGGCGAATATGGAATCAAAGGTCTGTTCGTCGGAGTGCCGGTGAAGTTGGGAGAAATGGGAATCGAGCAGATCATCGAGATCAAACTCACTGCCGACGAGAAAGCAGGATTGGATAAAAGCGCCGCGGAGGTGAAGGAATTGGTGGGCGTGATCGGGGTGTAGGGTTACTTCTTGTCGAAGCGCGGCTATGCCGGTCCCAGTCATGTGGATATTTTCATGTGAAGTCAGTGAATGCGGTAGGTTCTATACAGATCCAGGACATTAATCAGGTTCAGCAGGATTCGAGACATCTCGAGGTACCCCTCAACTGATTCGTTGGATACACCCTGGATCATCCTTTCGCGCCCTTCTCTCAATGCATTGAGGTCACCGTCGTTGATTTCAGCGTAAATACTGTTGTCGAGAGCGCGATTCTCAGCGTCATTGATGCCGTCTTCAACTTCGGGTAGCCGTGATATCTTCTCAAGCATTTGCTGACGCGTGTATTTACTGGGTCGGCTCACCGGAACCGCCTGGTATTTTCTGACCGACTCGACTTGATCCAATGCGGCTTTTGAAAGGCCGCTTCTTGCTCCGAGAGACGCGATAGCCCTAAAGCTGTCTTCGGTCATATTGAGTGACAGGATGACAGCGGCGGTGTCTCGGACCTCCGGCTCCGAGGCGCGAATCTCCGGGTCGAGATATTTATCCACTAAACCTGGGGGCAGGCTGCCATACAGTAAGATGGCCCCGCGAGTCCGATTGAGTTCGTAGCCTCCATGTGCGGGTAGATAAGTGGTCACATCCGGTGCATGAAGATACTTGTTCGCTGCGGGGCCAATATCGTCGCCCCGATGAGAGAGTTGTAACGCAACGTAAATGTACCCCGAGGGATCAACGTCTCGCAGATCGGTGCCTACCAATCCGTCAAGGATTGTCTTGTCCGAATCACCAGTTTTATCAAAAGTTGTGAGGATCGAAGCAGCATCGAACAAGAAATATTTATCTTCCCTCTCGGTTTCGACAAGTTCGCGAATGCATCGTAATCCGTCTGGCCCTTTGTGCTTCACTAAGTTCCAAAAACTATCCATTTCCTTTGACTTCTTTTCTTGCTCGGATTTGGACAGCTGGTGAGGGTGAAAGCCATACGTAAGTTGCTTCGAATATCGGATCGTTGCACAGGTATCCTGAGCGAAGGCGGACGTAATCGCCAGCACAATCGAGAACTGCAGAACAGCTGGTAGTACTTTCCACATATTATCTGTTACGCTCCCACCATTTCAAAGACTTGCCGATCTTACTGTGCGAGGGAACCCGCCAACATTCTATACAAAGGTAGTTCGGAAACACTGGATACTCATCACTCTCGAAAAGGCATCTATAATCTCTCCATGCTCGATGAGAACGATTTTCGCAAGCATGCGGAAAATAAGCTGGACAGCCTGAAGAAAAGCCTGATGAAAGCTGAGGAATCAGCCGAACTTGAAGTTGAGGATCAAGCGGGTGCGCTTCACGTTTCCTTCGATGACGGCAGCAAATTTGTGATTTCGCCGAATTCGCCGGTCCGGCAGATTTGGATTTCAGCGCTGGCCACCAGTTTTAAACTGGATTGGTCAGATGAGAGCAACGATTTCGTGCTTCAGAAGAGCGGCGAACGCCTGAAGCCATTAGTTGCGCGATTGATCAACGAAAAGCTGGGCGAGGAGAGCGTCAGTCTCAGCTAGACGTTAAGCAGTCAAACCGTTGGGAACGTTAAACCTGAAACCCTTGTCACTTCAAGCTGAATCGTAAACCCTAAATCCTTTGTCATTCCGAATCGGCTTCAGCCGGCGAGGAATCTGCTGTTTTCGGGCAAAAGCAGATTCCTCTCGCGTTCTCGCCGCGCTAGCGCAGCTGCGAACGGCTTGGAATGACAAGGGGAAGGCGTGGATTGAAGCGAATGGAAGAGCAGCCATTTGTGTCCGCGTTACCGCCGCCGCATTATAATGGCGCGCAAAAAGGGAATTGAAACTGAAAGGACATGATCGTGCGAAAAATGTTTATGGTTGTAGCGCTGGCAATCGTCGCGACGAGCGGATTCGCTCAGAGGGCCGCGTGGGCGCCTGCACCGGGACACATCTCGCTATCCATTTGGCCGAAGGGAGCGCCCGGTGCTCCGGTTGCAAGCGGGCCGGAGATTGACACGATCACGGCGAAGGACCGCATGGTTGCGGGCAGACCCGTAATTCGGCTGGGCAATGTTTCGAATCCGACGATCACGCTATATGCGCCCAGGGGAAAGAACACAGGCGCGGCGGTCGTGGTGTTCCCCGGAGGCGGGTATCGCATCCTCGCCATTGACCTTGAAGGGACCGAGGTATGCGACTGGCTGAACTCTATCGGCGTGACTTGCGTCTTGCTTAAGTATCGTGTGCCGGAACCGGGGCCATATCCAAAGTCTTCGGCCGCTCTTCAGGATGCTCAGCGCGCCGTGGGCATCGTGCGTTCGGACGCGGGGGACTGGCACATTGATCCGAAACGTATTGGGGTGTTGGGATTTTCGGCCGGAGGCCATTTGGCTGCCGCTCTGAGCACACACTTCGATCAGCGTCTGTATGATCCGGTGGATGCCGCGGACCAGGTGAGTTGCCGCCCGGATTTCGCGATCATTATTTATCCGGGGTACCTGGCGCTGTCGGAGCAGAACTTCGCGCCTAACGCGGATATACATGTCACCGACAAGACGCCGCCGACTTTTTTGGTTCAGGCCGAGGACGATCCGGTGCACGTGGAGAACGCTATCGTCTATTTTGGCGAACTGAAAAGTGCGAAGGTCCCGGCAGAACTGCATATATATGCGCAGGGTGGGCATGGGTACGGACTTCGTCGCACCGCGCTCCCGATTACGGGCTGGCCGGAACTGGCAGAGACGTGGCTGCACACGATTCAGGTGTTGCCGGCCGCCCCGTAGAAAGAACCTTTGAGCTACCTAACCCGGGGGCAGCAACATTCCCTTCTCCAGATGGCGAACGACGTGGGCGTACGATGCTGCGTGCGGATCGTGCGTGACCATTATGACCGTCTTCTTAAATGCTTCATTCAACCGTTTCAAAATATCTAGAATTTCGGTGGCCGAGTTGCTGTCGAGATCGCCGGTCGGTTCGTCCGCCAGCAACAGAGTGGGATCGCTGACGATGGCGCGAGCGATGGCGACTCGCTGTTCCTGTCCGCCCGAGAGTTGTTTCGGCAAATGCCCGACGCGGTCTTCAAGTCCCACCAACTTCAGCGCAGTCATAACATGGTCGCGACGCTGTTGCGAGCTGAGCTTGGTCAGCAGAAGCGGCAATTCCACGTTTTCAAATGCAGTAAGAACCGGTATTAAATTAAACGTCTGAAAAACATATCCAATGTGGACGTTGCGCCAATGGGCCGATTGGGAATCGCTAAAACGGAAAACATTCTCGCCCAGCACCAGCAATTCGCCGGAAGTCGGCTTGTCAATGGCGGCGATCATGTTCAGCAGGGTTGTTTTCCCCGACCCGGAGGGCCCCATGAGCGCCAGAAATTCGCCCTGAGCTATCTCAATCGAAACATCGTCAAGGGCCTTGACCTCGAAAGCATCCCGCTTAAAGACCTTGCTGACGTTGTGGACGCGAACCACCTTGGTTTGCGTTGCAGTATTGGGAAGAGTAGCTGTGCTCATGACTGTCCTTTTATCTTGATTTTTTCGCCGTCTTTCAAATCTTGAGGTCCCGCGGTGATGACGTCTTCGCCGCCGTTGAGGCCCTGCACTAGAACGCCGCCGGTTCTCTGCGACAGAATTTTCACTTCGCGGGCCATTGCCTTGCCGTCAAATGCCAGGAATACGATTTTCTTGCCGTTGCGATCGCGAATCGCGGCACTGGGCACAAAAACGCCTTGCGGTTGGGAAGTCGCGTGTTGGTTTTCATCCGCGAGGAATTGGACGGTGGCGTTCATATCCGGCCTGAGATATGAGTCCGGCTTCAGGATCTGTACTTTCACCTGGACCGTGGCTTTGGCACGGTCTGCCTCGGGAGAAATTTGAGCGATCACGCCGTCGTAATGGCGATCAGGATAGGCGTCCGTGGTCACAATTCCTTTTTGATTGGGGCTAAGTTTGGCGAAGTCATCCTGGGCAATATCCAGTTCAACCTGGAGATCGTTCAAATCGGCCAGAGAGACGACCAGGCCCTGGGGACCTCCCTCCGCCGTGCTGGCGAATCCGGATGTTACGAGTTCCCCTTTTTCGGCAGCACGATCGAGTATGGTTCCCGTTACGGGCGCGCGGATCACCGTGGCGTCAAGCAAGGATTTGGCGTAGTCCGCCTGCCCCTGAGCCTGTTCGAGAGCTCCGCGGGCCCGCGCAATTTCCTCTGGACGAGGGCCGATCTTAGCCAGTTCGAATCCTTTGTCCAACGAATCCGCCCGCTGCTGGTCAGAGTCAAACTTCGCGGTCGCATCGTCGAGCGCTTGTTTCGACAACACGCCCTGCGAAAACAAGTTCCGGGTCCGATCCAGAGTGGCCTTGTCGTCCACCAGCGTGGCCCGGGCTTCGTCCAGATTGTGCTGGGCTTGCTGGATTTCCTGAGGGCGAGAGCCATGCTGAAGTTCTTCCAGATATGCGCGGGCATTATCCGCGGCCCCTCTGGCCTGCTCGTATTGGGCGCGGAATTCATCATCTTCGAGGCGCACCAGCACTTGACCTTCTTTTACCTTGTCTCCCTTTTCTACGCCAATCCACTTCACGCGTCCTGTGACTTTGGAATTCAAGTTGATCTTGTGGTGAGCGACAATGTAGCCGCTGGCGGAGAGAACCACGCCGCCCACGTCGGTGCTCTGCGCCGACGCCCGGACCACTTGTACTTCCGGGGCATCGCTCGAGAACAGGCGGTACGCGGTCACGCCCAGCCCCAGGATTACAAGAAGAGCGATGCCGGCGATGATGAAGCGGCGAGCCCAGGGAGACGGCTCACCGCCGCCGGTCGCGTTGCGATCAATTCGCAGGCTTTGCAGGTCTTCGTGTTTTGTATCAATCGGCATTTATTTAAAATGATGATTTACATCGTTTTCCCGATGCAAGTTCCTGGTCAGTCTCGCAGGGCACTGAGAATATCCCGGCGCGATGCGTGCCATGCCGGCGCGAACCCGCCAAGCACCCCCATGATGAGAGCGAAAATAATTGCCGACACCACCACAGGAAACGTCATTTGCAAACTGAATACGACTTCGCTGAAAGTTACCTGATTTTGCGTTCCGGTGGTCATGCCATTGAATGGCAGCATCAGCAGGATGCCAAGCGCCGCGCCCATCAGCGACAGCAGCAGCGATTCCAGCATGAACGAAGTCAAAATGCTGGGCCGTGAAAAGCCAATCACGCGCAGCGTGGCAATCTCCCGTCCTCGATACGCCACCGCGGCATACATGGTGTTGGCGGCGGCAAAGCAAGAACCGACCGCCATGATAAAAGCAACGATCCAGCCCACAATCTTGATGGGAGCGCCCGACTTGGTTTGCGAGGCATAATAGTCCGGCTCGAGCATTCCGTTGAGTTCCAGCCTCTGATCGTCGTTGGCCCGATTCTTCAGTGCCTGGGCCGCAGCCGGATCCGTGGCCCTTACCAAAACCGATGAATACACGGTGCGCTCGAAATCGGTAACCAATTGATTAACGTCGCCCCAGATTTCGGACTGGTGTGCGGTGCCGCTGGCGTCGAATATTCCCACAATTGGCCATTCGCCTTTGCCAATGTGTACGGTGTCGCCTATATTTGTGTGCTCAAATCGCTTGTTGATGGAACTGCTCACCACGACTTCGCGTTGTCCGGGGGTAAACCAGCGGCCGGCGATCAGGTGAATCTTCGGGCGCATTTCGATTCCCAGCGGAGTGAGGAATCGCGTGGTCACATTGGTTTCGCCGGTGCCGCCTTTGCGCGGAAGCACAACTACGAGGATGTCCTCGCCCGAAACCAAAGGCTCGCCTTTGCTGTTTTTGGCGACGCCCGGCAAGTTCTTCAAGATATCAACCGCGTCGCGGGATACTCCTCCCGCTGCCAGTTCTGAGTCCGAACCTTTGCGCAGCATCAGTACGTTCAAGGGATCGCCGGTGCTGCCGAAAGCCTTGCCCAGGCCCGCAAGCAGCGCCATGATGAAGACGGCCGTCGCGACCGTAAGCGCGATTCCGAGGGCTGTCATTATGGTCAGGCTCTTGCGAAGCCGCAGATTACGCACGTTATAACTAAGGGGAATTGCCATTTTTATTCCTGTCCTTCAACCGTTCCCACTTTAATCAACCGATGTGACGCAAACCTTCCACAATATTGACCTTTGCCGCATGGTAGGACGGCACAATCGAACTACAGAACCCTACCACCGCCGCAATCAGCAATGCCGCTCCAATCGTCAGTGGGGTTACCTTCATGCCGGTGAAATAACCGCCCTGCGCCGCCATGCCGGTTACAGCCAGGTAGCACAGCATTGATCCGATGAAACCGCCGATCAATGAGAGCGAAACTGCCTCGCCGATAAACAACCCCAGGATGCGCTTGCGGGTGAAGCCAAGCGTTTTCAGCACCGCGACTTCCCTTGTGCGCTCGCGAATGGACATCGCCATGGTGTTGGCCGACACCAGGAGGATAGTAAAGACCACAGCGAGACATATGCTCATGATGAAGGCCTTGATGTTACCCAGCATGCCGATGAAGCCAAGCTGGAAGGCATGTTCGCTCTCGGTCTTAGTGGGGCGGTCGGCGTTGCGAAATTCCGCGTCAATTGCCTGTGCCACTCCCGGAACCGCCTGCGGCGAATCGGCCAGGACCGCGAAGAAGCCTTCGCTCCCCTTCAGTCTTGGAAAGCCCTCGTCAATGTAGTCTTTGTTGAAGTAGATGGACTGGGTTGGATCGGGGGGCGTGAATATTCCCCGGATCGTCAATTCCAGGTTAACCGGAAAGATTTTGCCGGTAATATTCAGCCGGTCGCCGATCTTCCAGCCAAACTTCTTGGCGAGACCCACATCCACGATGGCGCCCGCGCGATCGTGCTGCCAGGCTGCGAGCTGGTCAGCCGGCATCTTGAATTCCGAGTACACCTTGAACAATTCAGTTGGATCTGTCCCAAACTGGGCGAAATAGTGTTCCGGCTTATCGTCTATATATTGCCCGCCAAACCATTGTTCATTGACAACCTCTTTGACATGCGGAATGGCTGCAATTTTCTGCCGGTAATAGCTGGGCAAATTGAAGACGAGCGATACTTTATGCCGAACGATCAGCCGCTGCGCCGACTCTTCAGTCGGCTTGCTGTCATAAAAGCTGCGCCAGATGGTGATCAGGAAGGTAAGTAGGAGCAGCGAGCCGCCTATGCTCAAAACCGTCAGGATGCTTCGGCGCTTATTTCGAAAAGAATTCTTGCGAACAAAACCTGCCAATGTCATGTTCAACCTCGGAGAAGTAACCCATGCCCAGACCGGGCCAGCCTATCCAAAACTAATTGAGAATTTTACCCTGTAAGGATAGCGGATGAATCGCAATCTCGACAACCATCCCCTGCAAATACAATCCTCGCCGATGTAATGGACGTTAAGTAGTGCGAATCGTCATCCGGCCTAAATGACAAATGTCATCTGTTGGATGACATGAGGTTGGGGGTTTTATTTTCTAAAGACCTGTCATTCATCTATGCGGGAGCGGGAAGGAAGTTGAAATCGCCTCCGAAGGTGTCCCGTATCTGCGTCCGCTCTGCTTTTGGGCTGACGCGAGATCCTTCGCGAGCCGAGGGTCACTCTGGATGACATGGGGTTGGGCTGCATACGGGGCCCGTTGCTCATCCGGCGTCAAAACTAAACTTCGCCCACCATGCGCCAGAAGTAATGTCATCCAGAGCAGGCTTCGCCTGCGGCGCCGCTCGGTTCTCTAGTTGAGTCACTTTCGTAACTCCCAAATTCAGGTTACTCGGCATTATCCTATGCATACTCCCCACAGTTGAAAGTCCTGCGTCTTCGATCCGGGACCTTATAGCAAGAGGCTCGAAAACCAATGTCCACGAAGATTGGCCGCTTCGAAATACAGGCTGAAATCTCACGCTCTTCCACGGGATCGGTAAATAAGGCTTGCGACCCGACCGGCGGCCAGATCGTCGCTTTGAAGGTTGTGGATTTAAAGCCCTTCGGAGAAAAAGCTCCGGCAATCGTGAAGCGCATTCTTGAAGAGGCGGAGAGCTCCAAGCTCCTCAACACCCATAACATCGCAATGCTATTCGGCGCGGGGGAAATTGACGGCAGTTTTTGCGCCACCATGGAATATGTGCAAGGCAACAGCATTGAAACCATGCTGGAGCGCAAAGAAGTATTTTCCATTTGGGATGTTCAGGACATCGCGCGGCAATGCTGCCAAGGCCTCGATCACGCCCGGGTGAACAAAGTTCTCCATTACAGCCTAGAGCCTGGAAAGGTGATGGTCCAATGGGACGGCATTGTAAAGATGCTCGCGTTCGGAGTTTCCAGGGTCGGAGCCTTTGCCGCGGAATGTTGTCCTGCGACGCCCAAGGTCCTCCACTACATGTCTCCCGAACAGTTGCAAGGCCAACCTTTGGACACAAGTTCCAACCTCTTTAGCCTGGGAGCGATACTTTACGAGATGGTGACGCAGCAGAAGGCCTTCGACGGAGAAGACGCAAACCGGGTGAGGGAAGCGGTGCTTGACCTGATGCCCCTGCCGCCCTGTGAGATCAACTCGAAAGTTGATCCTGGGCTTAGCGACGTCATTATGAAGGCGATCTCCAAGTCCGCAGCGGAGCGGTATCAGTCCGGCCAGGAACTGATCAATGACCTCGAAAAATGCAAGAATAATCCCGTAAAGTCCGCGCCTGCCAATAAGACCGTTCAACCTCCGGCCGCATTTAAAGCTTCACAGGTTCAGCCTCCCATCCAACGCGAGCCTGAATTGAAGAAAGTCTCCAACGCCGCCGTTGCCTGCACGGAAACACCCGCCCCCGCAAGCGCGAAAGCGTCAGCTATGGCAGCCGGCGCAGGCGTCCAACAACCGCCGACATTGCAATCCCTGAAAGCGGCGAAGGCGGACTCTTCGCAGCAGTTCATCAGCACATGTATCAAAGCGTCCATTGATGCGGTCATCGAGAAAAACGAAGGAAAGATAAAGATGTCGTCCGCGACTCTTGAGCCCGAGGTCAAGGCGCCGAAGATTAAGACTGACCCGATGATGGATGAGAGCAGGAAGGGGAATGGCGGTCAACGCAGCTTCTCGGAGATCGACGAACTGCCTCCGCTGAAAGAAGTTGTGGTTTTGCCGCCGGGGCACGTGGAAGTTGAGGATGTTTTCGTGGACGAGCCGCAGCCATCCTCCTTCAATAAGCCTGAGCCGGACCAAGTTTCGCTTCCGGTGCGGGAGATGGCAAAAAAGGCCGTCCTGGAAGTGAAAAAGACGCCGCCGAAAATGTTCTTGTATTCCATCGGAGCCGCAGCCGCGATCATTCTGGTGACTTCCGCCGTCATCGCCCTGCGCATCCACTCTGAAAACACGGTAGACGACGGCTCATCCCAGGGCACGTCGGTTACTTCTCCGGCGGAAAGCTCGCCTGCAAGCCCAAATGGCAGAAGGAGCCAAAATCAGGTGATAACGCAGGCCGCGCAGTTGCCAATCGCACCGGAGTCGCAAAACGCTGAATCACAAAGTTCAGCCAGAAAATATGCAGCCCGGAGAAAGCCAAAGCCAGTGGTTGCGCCCCCCGCGCCGGCTGTGATACCGGCGGAGCTCATGGTGAATTCGAATCCGGCCGGGGCGCAGATTCAGGTGGACGGCCGCAGCGACCCCAGCTGGATTACTCCGTACAATATTTCCGGACTGGTTCCCGGACAGCATACAGTTTACATCAACAAGCCTGGCTTCGCTCCCGAGATTCGAACCATTGACGCGATTTCCGCCGGCAAGTCCACCGTCATGATTAGCTTCCGACAGTTGCCGGCGACGGTCTTTTTTGTGAGCGCCCCCGTGGGTGCTTCCATCGTGGTAGATGGCAAGGATACCGGCCATGTCACCCCCGCGCAGATTTCACTGGACAAGCCAGGCGCGCATACTTTTCTGGTCAAGAAACAAGGCTACCTCGACCAAAGCACCACCGCCACCCTTTCACCCGGACAGACATTTCACTATTCTCCGACGTTAAATGCTCTCGGCGACACCGAGGACATAAAGACGGTCGGCAAGTTGAAAAAATTCTTCGGCAGCAGTGAGCCTGTCGGCATGGGAATTGTCAGCATCAAGATTCAGCCGAGGGGTTCACAAATTACGGTAAATGGCCGGCTTTTGGAGAAACTATCGCCGGTGGATTTCTACCTGAATCCCGGGACCTATGTGATTGACGCCACGGCGTCAGGTTTCAAAAGCGCGCGCCATGTGGTCACCGTCACCCGTGGTGGAAAAGTTACTCTCGACGATATTCTCGACCGGCAGTAAAGCCCTGTAGAGACGTTGATTGCAACGTCCTCTCTTCCGGTATTGCAAACCAGGACGTAGCAAGCAACGTCTCTACCTGCACCGGTACCAGCCAGATGTTAGACTCGATTTCCATAGAAAATTCCATGGAAATTAAGCGTATAGGCGTTGTAGGCGCGGGCACTATGGGGAGTGGCATTGCGCATGTTTTTGCCCGTCATGGCTTTTCGGTGGCGTTATGCGATGTGGAACAGCGATTTCTGGATCGTGGGTTGGGGACTATTAGCAAGAATCTCGAACGGGAAGTCGCTAAAGGCAGAATATCGGCAGAGGACAAACAGGCGTCGTTCAATCGGATTGAATCTGTTCTTCATCGTTCGAAGCTTTCCGCATGCGATTTTGTGATCGAGGCGGCGACCGAGAGGCTGGATATTAAGGCCGAAATTTTTCGCGACCTGGATCATCTTTGCCGCCCGGAAATTATCCTCGCCTCCAATACCTCTTCCATCTCGATTACCAGGCTTGCGGGGCTGACCAGTCGCCCGGAGAAAGTAACCGGAATGCATTTTTTCAATCCCGTCCCGGTTATGAAACTGGTGGAGGTAATACGCGGCCTGGCAACTTCGGACGAAACGTTTTCCACGGTGCGCGAATTGACTATGAAAGTGGAAAAGACTGCGGTGGAAGTGAACGACGCACCCGGATTCGTCTCCAACCGCGTATTGATGCCTCTCCTGAACGAAGCCATGTACGCCGTCATGGAGGGCGTGGCTACTCCCGAGGCGGTGGACGAAGTTTTCAAGCTGGGCATGGCACACCCCATGGGCCCACTCACCCTGGCGGACTTCATCGGCCTCGATGTGTGCCTCGACATCATGCGCGTGCTGCAAGACGGCTTGGGTGATCCAAAGTACCGGCCGTGCCCTCTTCTTATCAAGATGGTGGACGCAGGCCGGCTCGGCAGGAAGAGCGGCAGAGGATTTTATAAATATTGAGAATTGCGGCGCGGGGATCAAGATTACGTAGCCCCGGACGCCCTCGTCCGGGGAACGAAGTTTTACACCGCAGTCGGACGACGTCGTCCGCCACTACGCAGGATCTGTTGATTATGACCACAGAAAAGCTAAGACACAACGATCTCTACGTCTACGGGTTAGGGTCGGCTCTCGGAATTTGCGCAGGAGTGATTGACGTGATATTTGGCGATCTACTAATCACTGCCTTATTTGTCCTCATTTCGACCATGATTCTGGGAGTGCTTCGTCCAGAAAAGCCGTGGCGATGGATTATCGTGGTAGGCATCTTCGTTCCCCTGGTCCGTCTTGGCGACTACCTGCTGTTTCACCAGAAGCCGTACGCCGCGCAAATCTACGAATCCGCCCTAGGTTTCGTCACCGGAATTGCTGGAGCCTATTGCGGATCCATCCTAAGAATGGCTTTTCATGAACTATTCGGAAAATCAGTCCCGGATTGAAGTCCCGACCGATCGCCTTGTCCCGAAAGCTGAGAAGTTACTACCGCTTCCACAGTCGCAACGAGTATGCTGCGATTATGGGTGTCTCGGTTACGGTGCTGGCCAGCGGGAGCAGAGGAAACAGCGCCATCGTTGAGAGTTCAAGTACCAGGCTTCTGGTAGATGCGGGAATCTCCTGTCGTGAGACATTTAAGCGGCTTAAAACAGCGGGCCATGATCCTCATTCGCTTTCCGCAATTCTTATCACTCATGAGCATTCGGACCACGTTTACGGCCTTCTCGTACTTTGCGCGAAACTTAATCTCCCGGTGTTCATGACCGGAGCGACCCATGAGGCATGGGCCAAGGCGCTGCGGGACGACGGCGGGATCTGCCCGAGCGTCGCGAAGCTCGAAACATTTTCCTCCGGCGAGCGCTTTGTAATCGGAGACATAACAGTGACGCCATTCACGATTCCCCACGATGCCGCGGATCCCGTAGGGTTCACCTTTCGCGCCGGCGGCATCAAGGTCGGCATTGCCACGGATTTGGGATATCTTCCTCCGAACGTTTCCGATCATCTGCGGGGATGCGATGTATTGGTCATGGAATCGAATCACGATCTCGAAATGCTTCGCGGCGGCCCTTACCCGTGGTCGGTTAAACAGCGTGTTATGAGCAGGGTAGGGCACCTCTCGAACGAAGCCCTCGCGGATTTTCTCGCCGGCGACTATGATGGAGCAGCGGCGTACTTAGTGTTGGCGCATCTTTCGGAGCATAATAACCATCCCGAAATCGCCCGCAAAGCGGCGGAGAAGGCGCTCGGTCCGCGCCAGACTCTGCTGTGCAACCGCGTGATGCTGGCAGCGCAAAATGCGCCCCTGGAAGCGATTCAACTGTAGTCCCCCTATGAGTGCATGCATTGATTCGATTGTAGGCAAGATTTTAGCCGGCTGGCGTTACGACATTTCTGGGCTCGCTCCCGAGATGCGCGGGGATTATGAAGATCATTTTTCGGCCTGCGAGCACTGCCGTTCGCGCCGCCGCTTGCATCGGACGATTGATATTGCGCTGATTGTGCTGGCTTCAGTCTCCGCCGCGGTTTTTCTGCTGGCATTTGGCGTGATTCGTCATTTCGAGCCGCGCCATACTTTCTGGTTGGAGCTGGCCGCCTTGGCTGGTTTCGCGCTCTCCGCCCTGATTTGGCTGGTGGTCGCGGTTGCGACGCCCGCGCCGATGGCGATGGTGGATGTGGCAAAGATCGGCGCCCGCCACGTGCATGACCGTCTCCCCCAGGAGATCAGGGAACATATTCCTGAAGAGCTCCGCCTGAAAATTACCGGATCGTAAGTGTAATCAATTTCTCTAAAGTTGGCTTTCGAAGGCTTTCAGATATGAACTTTGCAAACTTGGGTGATCGCGCAAGCGCTGCAGTGCTCGGAGTTCTTCTTGCGCTTGGACTCGTTATTGGAGGCTGGATACTTGGTGCGCAAATCAAGGCAACCAGGCTCAGCGATCGCTACGTAACGGTAAAAGGACTGGTTGAGCGCAGGGTAAAATCCGACCTTGCCATCTGGCCTCCTCGATATAAAGAGGCAGGAGACGATCTGTCTTCGCTATATGCGGAGACAGAGGCGGACAAGCAAGCGATTGTTGAGTTTCTTAAACAGCAGGGTTTTCTATCCTCAGAAATTGAATACGGCGTTGTTCGGGTTGTAGATACTCAAGCCAATGAATATGGCGGCAATCGGGCGCCTCACCGCTACATCGTGGAACAGCAAATCACGGCGCGTACCTCCCATGTTGATCAAGTCGCGAACGCCGCGCAGAAAACCATTCAACTTCTGGGCAAGGGAATTGTGTTAGGTAACGATCCAGGCATGGGCCAGGCGCTTACATACGAGTTTACCGGGTTAAATTCCATCAAGCCCGACATGATCACCGAAGCAACGCGAAACGCACGCGCAGCCGCAGATCGTTTTGCCTCCGATTCTGGAAGTAGAGTTGGATCTATTCGCCAAGCAAATCAAGGAGTGTTTACTATTTCAGCCGCCGGGCAAGGCGGCGAGGCCGAAGAGCCCAATCCGGGGAATTTTTCAAACGACAGCAGCGTTATGAAGACCGTACGCGTCGTCACCTCGGTTCAATATTATCTGGACAAATAGAAAACCGAAATCGAATTTCGCTTCAGCTTCGAAAAGCGCCCTCCCGAAACAATTCGAAATCGCAGTCACCATTCCGATCAATTTCTGAACAAAATTCCCTGATTTTTCGTACTACTCACACGCAGCCAGGCTTACCTCTGCCTGCTAGATGCGTCCAACTGTCAATGACTCTTCGCGATCTTATCGGCGACGTTCTTCGAACATTATGGGCGCATAAGCTGCGCACCTTTCTCACCATGTTCGGAATCGCCTGGGGCATTGTTTCCATTGTGCTCATGGTTGCCGCGGGCGAGGGACTGCGCAAAGGCCAGGAGGAGCAGGCTCAGACTTTGGGCAAGGATCTGATGATCGTTTTCCACGGCCGCACCAGCCTCCAGGCAGGCGGGGCGCGCGCGGGCCGGGTCACGCACTGGCAGGACTCCGACGTTCCGGCGCTTCAATCCGAGTCTCCCGATTGCGAGTATGCCATCCCCGAGCTTGAACAGGATGATCTGCGGGTGCACA
The DNA here is from genome assembly GCA_050746185.1 of Terriglobales bacterium. Classification (GTDB taxonomy): domain Bacteria; phylum Acidobacteriota; class Terriglobia; order Terriglobales; family Acidobacteriaceae; genus PALSA-188. The sequence continues at coordinate 203,287 of JBOGLA010000046.1, forward strand.
GCAATTACAACAATGCCGCATTTACCGTGACCGGATCATTTCCGCCGTTCGGCTCCATTCGCAGCCTGAATGTCGGGCTGGGGCGTTTTTATGACTGGGAAGACGAGCAGCAGTCGCGCAGCGTGGCATTTCTCGGAACCGATGCGGCGAAGCAGCTCTTCCCCGGCCGCGATCCGATTGGCCAGAATGTTTATCTCAACGACATTCCTTACGTTGTGATCGGCGTCATGGCTAAGAAGAAACAGGATTCCAGCTACGACGGATGGGACGTCAACAAAGTCTTCATTCCCTTTTCAGCCATGCGCCGCGATTTCCCCAACAAGCCTCCGCAGACCGCCGACAGTTTTGATCAGTTGCTGGTCACGCCGAAATCGGTGGAGCAACATGAAGCTTGCAAGCATGAAATTCAAGCCGTGCTGGGACGATTACACAATTTTGATCCGACGGATAAAGAGGCTTGCCCCATCTGGGATACGGTGCAGGAAGCGAAAGCCTTCCGCCAGATGACCGATGGCATGAAATATTTTCTGGGAGCTGTCGGAATCGTAACCCTGGTTCTGGGCGGCCTCGGGGTGATGAACGTAATGATGGTTGCGGTCCGCGAGCGCACCCGCGAAATTGGCGTGCGTAAAGCATTAGGAGCGCCGGCGCATACGATTTTGCGGCAATTTTTTATCGAAGCGCTGTTCATTGCGGGCCTCAGCGGCGCCGTCGGCATGGGCGTTGCCTACGGGCTGTGTGCTTTGGTGGATTTGCTGCCGATGCCCGACTTCTTTGCGGGACTTCTGCCGACTTGGGGTTCAGGGCTGCTCGCCTGCGGGCTTCTCGGAACCGTCGCCGTTCTCTCCGCGTTGTATCCGGCGCGGAAGGCCGCATCCGTGGATCCCATTGAAGCCTTGAGGTTCGAGGCTGGTGGATAAAAAATTCGTGCGCGCCCCTTCAAAGCTTGTCGCGGAAGCATTTCACAAACTCGATGGTGATTGAAATCATTCGCGAAGCCTGGATCGCTCTTAAGCGCAACTACACGCGCAGCTTTCTGACCATGCTTGGCATTGTCTGGGGCATTGCGACGGTGACGCTGCTCATTGCGTACGGCTCAAGTTTCCGTCACATCCTCGTCGGCGGTTTCGACGCTTTCGGAAAGAGCGTGGTCATCTGCTGGCCCCAACAGACGAGCGAACAACCGGGGGGACAACGCGCGGGCAAGAAAGTTGTGCTGGAAAAAGCGGACCTTGACATCGTCAAAGAGATGGCGCCTTTGGTGAAGCATGTCTGCCTGGAAACCGTGCGCCGTCCCGGCATCGCTTATGGTGACCGCCTGGTCGGAACCGCCGCCATTCGCGGTGTTTGTCCTGAATATGGCGAGATGCGCAACGAAGTTCCATCCGAAGGTCGCTGGATCAGTCCAACCGATGAACTGGAGAGGCGCAGAGTCTGCTTCCTCGGTGGCCGCGTTCGTGAGCAACTATTTAGCGGACGCCCCGCCGTGGGCGAGACGGTGCAAATTGCCGGCGTGCGCTTCACCGTCATCGGAGTCATGGCGCGCAAGATCCAGTTGAGCAACTATTTCTCCAGCGACGACGATTCCGTATGGATCCCCTATTCAACCGCCGGCGACCTCTGGAATACACGTTACGCAGCAGTCATGGTGTTCGAGCCTATTGCTCCGCAGTATGAAAAAAAAGCAATGGCTCAAGTGCTTGCCGCGGTGGCGACGCGCCAACAGTTTTCGCCGACCGATCCCAAAGCTTTTCAGATGTTCGGCCGCGATGAATTCCGGCCGGTCATTGACGCGCTAACCATCGGATTGCAGGTTTTGCTCACGTTCGTTGGCACGCTCACGCTGGGGATTGGCGGCGTCGGTGTGATGAATATCATGCTGGTTTCGGTGGATGAGCGCATCCGGGAGATTGGCTTGCGCCGGGCCCTGGGAGCCAGAAAGCGTCACATTAAACTGCAATTTTTGGCGGAGACGTTGCTGATTATGCTGCTCGGCGGAGCGATTGGCGTCGCAATCAGTTATGCCATCGCAGCAGCCGTGGGAACGCTCCCGCTCATGGGACCGTTGTTCGAAGATAATTCCGGCAAGGCCGACATCCATTTGCAAATTTCATTGATGACCATCATGATTTCGACGTTTGTATTGCTGATCGTCGGCGTAATCAGCGGACTGGTGCCGGCGATGCGCGCCTCCAAATTAGATCCCGTCGAAGCACTGAGATACGAATAGCGGGTGCGAAGGAGCGGGCTGGAAAGAGTTATCCTCTGCGAGGAGGAAATTATGTTGACGCTCTGCATTCACTATACCCTCGACGCCCACGAGGTCGCCGACTTCGAGAAATATGCGCGCCGATGGCCTGAGATTATCAAGCGTTGCGGCGGTGAACTTAACGGGTAACCACGTGCGTCTCGCGTTCGGCAGCCCCAATGCGTTCAACATTTGCACGAGCTCGCCGGTGAAGATGAAGTCGTAGAGAATCACGCGCCCGCGCGGCTTGAGCACACGAACGATTTCGCGAATCTAGCCCAAATCCCACGGGTTCGGAAGTGACAAATGTCAGGTCGGTGAGCCAGCACGGTCTGCCGTAGGGCTGTTAGAATTTCCTTCTGCTGCTAATTTGAATTCGAGATTCCTATGCCGATAAAGCGCGCCATTCTCAGCGTGACCGACAAGACCGGAGTTGTAGAGTTCGCCCGAAGACTTTCTGCCATGAACATCGAGCTTATCTCCACGGGCGGCACTGCGAAATTGCTGCGAGATGCCGGAATTCCAGTGAGGGATATCTCCGACCTGACCGGATTTCCCGAAATGCTGGACGGCCGGGTGAAAACGCTGCATCCAAAAGTTCACGGAGGAATCCTTCACCGTCGCGCGAATCCGTCCCACCTTAGCGCCGTAGCTGAGCACGATATCCAGCCCATAGACATGGTTGTGGTCAATCTTTACGCTTTCGAGGAGACAGCGTCCAAGCCCGGCGTACCTTTTGAGGAGGTCGTCGAAAACATTGATATTGGCGGGCCCTCGATGATACGTTCCGCGGCGAAGAATTTTCAGGACGTGGCCGTGGTGACGTCGCCCGCCGATTACGAATCCATTGCTAAAGAAATGGCCGAAGCAAAAGGAGAATTATCCAAGGAAACCAAGTGGCGCCTGGCCCAGAGAGCCTTTGCGGTTACCGCGAAATATGACTCGGCAATTGCTTCTACGCTCGAGCGCGTGAGCTCGAACGGCCATTTTGAACTTCAGTCCAAAGCCACGTTCCCGCAAACGCTGCGATTGTCATTTAAGAAAGTCCTGGATTTGCGCTATGGTGAAAATCCTCACCAAAAAGCCGCCCTTTATTCGGACGGGTCACCTGGAGGAGTCGCCAACGGCCGGCAGATTCAAGGCAAGGAACTTTCTTATAACAACATTGTGGACCTTCAGGCGGCGTGGGATTTGGCCCAGGAATTCGAGGAGCGAGTTTGCGCCATCATCAAACATACGAATCCCTGCGGCGTGGCGAATGGGAAGTCTTTGGCGGAAGCCTACAAACGGGCGCTAGAGTGTGACCCGGTTTCGGCATTCGGAGGGGTAATTGGAGTGAACCGCACGGTGGACGCGAATACGGCAGAAGAAATGTCCAAACTTTTTCTGGAAGTGATTGCGGCTCCTTCATTCGACGAAGGCGCCAAGGCCAAATTCGCCGGCAAGAAGAATCTTCGGCTCGTGGAAGTCACCCCGTTGCCGCAGACCACGGTGCTCAAAAATGTTTCCGGCGGAATCCTGGTGCAGGATTCGGATACGCGTTCTGTGGAGGAAGGAGACCTGAAAGTGGTGTCCCAGCGGCAACCGACGGCGGAAGAGAAGCGCGCCCTGCTATTCGCGTGGAAGGTTTGCAAGCACGTGAAGTCAAACGCTATTGTCTATGCGCGGGACGGACAAACTGTGGGTATCGGTGCCGGGCAGATGAGCCGCGTGGATTCCTGCAAAATCGGCGCTCTAAGAGCCATTTTGCCGCTTCAAGGGTCAGTCGCGGCTTCAGATGCCTTCTTCCCCTTCCCTGATGGTGTTCAAGAGATAGCGAAAGCCGGCGCCACCGCCATCATCCAACCGGGAGGCTCGGTTCGGGATCAGGAAGTGATAGAAGCCGCCGACAGCGTGGGTTTAGCGATGGTTATTACAGGGGTGAGGCATTTCAGGCATTAGTCCGCTCAACTGGGGCGGACACTCCTGTCCGTCGCCGTTGATCTTCCTCGTTTCAGATTCGTTGCCGTGCCGGTGAGGTGGCCGATAAGGCTGACCTCCCTCTCGACAGTCAGCGCCACAAAACCATAAGGCTTGTACTTACGGGTGCAAGCTTTCTTGCTACGGTTGATGCTTTGCTCGTTTCCTGATGGGGCTGGGGTTTACAATTAAGTGAGCACCTGTTTGCCTTGATTTGCATCCAATTCGTGTGAGCCCTTACATGCAAAGGTCATTGATGAAGACAATTTACAGTTTGTGTTTCCTCTTGTTTGCGGTTGCCACCGGTCTGGCGCAGCAAGCGGCGAATCCAGCCAAAGCCGCTGCGGTCCCGGCGCCCCATAAAGTGGACAGGGCGGCATCGTATTACCACTACACGATGGCTCACATGTATGAGGACCAGTGGTCGGTGTATGCCAGGAGCGATCTTGCCAGCAAGGCGATTGACGAATACCGCCTCGCGATTGAGGCTGACCCCGACTCGGAATACCTGAATGCCGGGCTGGCCGAGCTTTACGCCAAAACCGGCCGCATCCGCGACGCTGTGCAAGAAGCGCAAGACATCCTCAAGCGTGATCCGAACAACCTTGAAGCCCATAAACTCCTGGGCCGCATTTATCTGCGCTCGCTTGGTGACATGGACAGCGGCACCGGTTCGGACAATGTTCTAAAGGCCGCTATTGATCAATACGAACAGATTCTGAAAATCGAGCCGGATAATGGTGACGACCATTTATTGCTCGGCCGCTTATATTCGCTGAATAAGGACTTGCGCAAGGCTGAGGCGGAATTCAAAACCGCCATTAAGCTCGAGCCGGATTCCGAAGAAGCCATCACTACCCTGGCGCTTCTTTACAACGATGAAGGCGATGCCGCCCGCGCCGCGCAAACCCTGAGCTCCGTGCCGGACTCCGCACGCTCTGGAAAGCTCTACTCGGCGCTGGGTTACACCTACGAGCAGCAAAAAGATTACAAGAAAGCCATTGACGCTTACAGGCATGCCATCGAACTCGACCGCGATAACTTGGACGCCATCCGTGGGCTCGCCGATAACCTGCTCAATGACAATCAGACCGATGCTGCGCTGGACCAGTACAAGATCGTCACGGAAGCCAATCCGGAGGACGCGAAGACCTATATACGGATCGCCGAGATTTATCGCAGGAAAGGCAAGTTCGATCTCGCCATTGAGAACTTAAAGAAGGCCGGGTCCATGGTGCAGGATTCCGCCGAAGTTTCCTACAACATGGCGGAGGTGTACGAGACGGAGGGACGTTACGACGAAGCGGCGCAGATATTGCAGGATTTACTGAAGAAGGGCGAAAAGCCGGATAACTCCTACTCGCAGGAAGAAAAAGACCGGCGTTCGGTTTTTCTTGAACGGCTTGGAGCCGTGGAGCGGGAGAACAACAACGATGCTCTCGCCATGGAAAATTTCCGCGCCATGTTGCCCCTCGGCGACGAGAATGCCGCGCGCGGTTACCAGGAAATCATTGATACCTATCGCGAAGGAAAGCAATGGCAGCAAGCGACCGACACGGCGAAAGAGGCCGTTGAGAAGCTGCCCAAGGACCGCGACCTGAAAATCGTTTATGCCGAACAGATCTCGGAAATGGGACAGGCCGACGCCGGTTTACAGCAAGTAAAGTCAATGCTGAAGGGCACTCCCGACGATCGCGAAATCTACCTTACCTTGGTCCAGATGTACACACGGCTCAAGCGGTTTCCCGATGCCGAAGATGCGCTGAATAAAGCAGAGCAGCTTTCCACCAAGCCCGAGGAGAAGCAATACGTTTATTTTCTTCGGGGGTCGGTCCTTGAACGGCAAAAACAGTACGGCCCCGCCGAAGATATGTTCCGCAAAGTGCTGGCCGGGAATCCCCAGGACGCGGCGACTCTGAATTATCTTGGATACATGATGGCGGATCGCGGCGTGAAACTGGATGAGGCCTTGACCCTGATCAAGAAGGCAGTGGACCTCGATCCCACAAACGGCGCTTATCTCGATTCGCTCGGATGGGTGTACTTTAAGCTTGGTAAGTATGACCAGGCGGAAGACAACCTCACCAAGGCCTCTCGGTTGCAACGAATGGGGTCCGACCCCACGGTTCAGGAACACCTCGGAGACCTGTACCAGAAAACCGGCCGTCTGAAGCTCGCAGCGGCTCATTGGGAGCGCGCGATCGAGGAGTGGAACAAGACGCTGGCCGCTGAGATTGACCAGGACGACATGGCAAAGGTGCAGAAGAAACTCGAATCCGCACGAGTGAAATTGGCAAAAGAGGATTCGGCCCAGAAATAGGAGTGACGGGCCTCTGCTAGACTTTTCTCATGCTCGCCGAATGCGCGGTGCGTGATTCCCGCGGACGACGTTATCCCGAGCCTCCTCATTCCTACCGCGACGACTTTCAGCGGGACCGCGATCGCATTATCCATTCGCGGGCCTTCCGCCGTCTGGAAGCAAAGACGCAAGTTTTTACCCGGCGTTACTCCGATCACTTCCGCAACCGCCTGACCCACACCATTGAGGTCGCGCAGATAGCTCGCACGATTGCTTCGCAGCTCGGCTTAAATGTTGATCTCGTCGAAGCGCTGGCGCTGGCCCACGATGTCGGACATCCTCCCTTCGGCCATGCCGGAGAACAGGCGCTGGATTGCGCCATGCGGGAGCATGGTTCTTTTTTTGATCACAATCTTCACGCGCTTCGGATTGTTGAGGATTTCGAGTTGCGGTATCCGTCATTCAGAGGCTTGAATCTGACCTTCGAGATTCGAGAAGGCATCATCAAACATTCCCGCGACTATGAAAGCAGCCAGCATCCTGAGCTTTCCGAGTATTTGTTGGATTTGCGCCCCCCGCTGGAAGCACAACTGATTGATCTTGCGGACGAGATTGCCTACAACACCGCAGATCTGGACGACGGATACGAGTCTCATATCTTATCTCTTGAACAAATCGGTCAAGGCGTGCCGGTGTTTGCCGAGTTCTATGCCGAAGCCGACCGGAAATATCCGAACGCGATTGAAAAATTAAAATTCAATGAGGCACTCAAACGTGTGCTCGATCAACTCGTCACGGATTTGATTGAGCACACAAGAAGGCAGATCTCCGGCGCTGGTGTCCGAAACCTCGAAGAGGTGAGACTTTGTTCGGCCCGCCTCGTCGCGCTCAGTCCAGACGTGGAACAAAGACGGCGGAGCATGAAAAAGTTCCTGCACGCCAATCTCTATTTCAGCGAGGCCCTCGATCCGGACAAAGTTGACGCCGAGCGAATCATCGGTGAGTTATTCAGATTCTGGATGACGCATCCTGAAAGCCTGCCCTCCGCTTACCAGGAGAAGGCTCGCACAGAGCCGCTTTCGCGGGTGGTGTGCGATTACATCGCAGGAATGACCGACAATTACATTCACGAACAGCACCTTCGCCATTGCGGCAACTAAGTCGAGACCCTGCTCCGTGTGGCGCGGACACTCCTGTCCGCGGCTCTTGAATTCAGCTTCATCTTCGAATGAAGTGTGCCGCAGGTTGAGCCTGCTCAGCCCTAATGCGCATCTGGAACGGGCGGGCCGCATCGGGAGTGTCCACCTTTTGCGCCACGGGGTTCGGCGGAAGTTCCGGAGGAGCCGCGAAGCTTCCCACATCCCTTCCTGCCAGAGCCGCCTGCATGAAATCCATCCATATCGGCAGGGCCGCGACCGCCCCTGTCTCTCTCGGTCCTAGCGTTTTCCTTTCGTCGTACCCGACCCACACCCCCGTTGTAATCGAGGGAGAGAAGCCCACAAACCATGCGTCGGTAAAATTGTTGGTGGTCCCGGTCTTCCCCGCAAGCGGATACTTGAGGGTGGAGGCGGAAATCGCAGTACCGTGCAACACTACGTCTCGCAGCATCGCGGTCATAAGGCGGGCAGTTCTCGAGCTAATAACATCCTTAACATCGGGAAAATCCTCTTCCAAGACACGGCCGTCGTAGTCGGTGACCTTGGTGATGAAACGCGGAGCGGCCCGCACCCCATCATTTGGAAACACGCTGTAAGCCGACGTTTGCTCAAGAACCGTTTCTTCCGCTGCTCCCAACGCTACCGGTAAATACGGAGGCAGGGTGGAAGTAATTCCAAAGCGATGAGCGTAATCTATCACCGTTTGAATCCCGAGTTTATCAGCAAGCTTTAAAGCTGGAATATTCAGCGACTGAGATAGGGCGCGCTGTAGGGTGATGGTCCCCTGAAAGCCTTTCTCATAATTGTGTGGAAAATATGGCCCCGAATCGGTCTGAAATATCGTGGGAGCGTCAACAATCGTGTCGTCGGGCCTCGCACCCCGGTCAATTGCCGCCGTATAAACGTACGGTTTGAATGAGGAACCGACCTGCCTCAACGCCTGGGTGGCGCGATTGAATTTCGAAAGGTTGAAGTCGCGACCGCCGACCATCGCCCTGATGCTTCCGCTTACGTTATCAATGCATACCAGAGCGCCTTGCACGCCGGAATCCTGCTCCAGGCTTAACCGCAGCTTCTTGGCGGGGCTGAACGACAGTACTTTCACATAAATAACATCCCCCGGCCTGAGTATCTCTTTGAGCGTGCGGTGAGTCCACGCTACGTCAGGTTGAGTCAGCAGTGCACCATAGCGACCAATTCTCACCTCGGTGCCGGCAGTCTTGGTCGAAATCACCAGGGCATGCGTATAGCCGCCGGTTTCCGGGTCGTCCTGCCAATCGGGATGCTCGTAGTTCGCGAGCGATATCCCCTCTTCCAGAATATTCTCCAGATGCCCGCGCCAACCGTGACGTCGCTCGTAAGCAGCCAGTCCGTCGAGCACCGCCCGATTCGCCGCTGTCTGCAATTCCATGCCCAGGGATGTATAAACCCGCAGTCCCCCCTCATGAACCTGATCGCTTCCGTACTTATTTTCCAGATAGCGGCGAACTTCTTCCACGAAATAAGGCGCAAGAGAATTTGGGTCATTTGCCACGTTCAGAACGATCGGCTGGTCACGCGCCTCCGTCGCCTGTTGCTGCGTAATCTTGCCGTCCTCTAGCATCGAGTTGATAACGAGATTGCGCCGCCGCAGCGCATGCTCAGGATGGGTGATCGGAGAATAGTAGGCTGGAGCCTTCGGCAGGCCCGCCAACAGCGCGGCTTCATCCAGGTTCAACTGCCTTGCCGGCTTGCTGAAGTAATATTCCGACGCCGCTTCGAATCCATAGGTTCCATGGCCGAGCGAAATCTGGTTCGCATAGAGAGTGAAGATTTGCGGCTTGGTGAAGCGCCTCTCGATCTGTATCGCCAACAAGGCTTCTTCAATTTTGCGATGGAAAGACTTATCTGGCGATAAAAATAGATTCCGCGCGAGTTGCATAGTCAAAGTAGAAGCGCCCTGCGCGGTTCCCCCGGATCTGATATCCCGGTATGCCGCGCCGGCGATTCTCCAGAAGTTAATCCCCGAGTGGCTGTAGAAATGTTTGTCTTCGATGGAGACGAGGGCATCCCGCAGGACGGGCGGATAGTCTTCATACGAAGCCACGACCCGGCGCTGCAGCGCCAAAGAACCGATGACGCGGCCCTGATCGTCATAGAGTTCCGTGATCGAGCTTGGCCTGTAATGTTCCAGTTCCTCCACTTGGGGCAGATCGGTGGAATAAACCAGGAATAGCCCGGCAGCAGCCCCTACAGCAGCGGAAATCAGCACCATTATCCCAAAGAATAGACGGCTGAACAGGGTCTTGCTTTGAGGTTCAACCGCGGGCAGTTGTTCGGGTAAGAGGGGGCTCATCTAGATTAGACCGCGCGATTCGGTCCTGTTCCTGGACGCCTCCAAGTCATGACGGGAAAACCGTGAGGTCCCCAAAACGCTCGCTCAGCTGGTTCGATTCTTCAAGACTTCAATTGCTTTGTTCAGTTGCTCGTCGGGTTGCGCCGACGGTTTCTCCGGTTCGGCGGCAGGCGCCACATTTTCGTCTTCGACAGGAAGTCCCGCGTCATCGTCGCTATCCGCCACTAAGATGTTGGGAGTGATGGCGGAGTCCTGGATGGCTTTGCCGCCGGGCGTGTAGTACTTCGCAACGGACAAAATCAGCGCGGAGCCATCTTTCATTTCAATGACCTTCTGCACCGTGCCATTGCCAAAGGTCTTATCGCCCACCACGTCGCCGCGTGCGTTTTCCAGAATGGCGGCGGCAACAATCTCCGCAGGACCCGCGGTACCCTTATTTACCAGAACTACCAGCGGAAGATCAGAAATGTCTTTTGAGGGATCAGCATTAAATGCCTGCCGGGGGTACTTTTGCCCCTGCAGGTAAGTAATAGTTCCATGATTAAGGAAGAGATTCGCAGTGGCAATGCCCTCGGATTCATCGCCCTCCGCACAGTCTCGCAGATCTAGGATAAGCTTCTTCGCTCCCGTCTTCTTGATCTCTCTCAATTTTGCGGCGATTTCTTCCGCCTTCCCTTTGGTAAAGGCATCCACCTTAATTTCTGCAATCCCAGGTTCAACCATCTTTTCAGTCACCGGAGGAATTGCGACAATATCCCGGGTGACGACTACCTTCTGCGGCTCGGCCCGGGTCGCGCGGACCACCGACAGGGTCACAGTTGAGCCCGGTTGACCTGAGAGCAGATTGTGTATCTCCGCCAACGACATTTCTCTGGTGCTCTTTCCCTCAATCGCCTCTAGGATATCGGTATCCTGAAGCCCTGCTTTCTCCGCTGGGCTGCCCGGAATAACCGAAATCACCGACGCATAGCCAAACCGCTTGGAGACGGCCGCGCCAATCTCTCCTTTGGCCTCAGTCTTGTGCGATTTATAGTCCTTGTATTCGGCGGGACTCAAATAGCTGGAATTCGAATCCAGAGACTCCAACAAGCCGTGCAGAGCTCCGTCGGTCACCTCAGGGATATTCGGCTCTTCGACATACTCGCTGCGGACCCGCGAAAGCACTTCGCTATAAACCTGAAGCTGACGATACGCGCCATCTTTTCGGCTGGAGGCGCGAACACCGGTCATTCCGCCGAAAAAAGTAAAAAGCAACACAGCTGCAGAAGAAAGCAGAATCGCAGATTTAAATTTCATAGACATTCAATATCCTGGGTGATGCTTTCGCGGGAATCCTTTCCTATTATATCTTTTTTGATGCGGTCTTCCGCTGGTTTGCTGCGGAGAAATCGTTCGATGGTAACCGATATTTGCATATTGCTGTTCATTAAGGCCGCCGGCCCGTGAATATAGAGGATTTACTGCTGATTTGGCGCCACCGAGGAAGGGTCGGGAAGAAGGGATTTATCCCCTTCCCCCCTGCCGCCGTTCCGGCCTCCCGTGATGTGATAGTCGGTATAGTCAATCGTCAGCACCGCCGTCCCTCCCAGGCGCACTTGTGTAATAGACCGGTTGTGTGCGGGAAGCCAGAAATCTCCAATTTTTGTCCACGTGTATTCAATCTGGGTGCGGCTTATCCAGAATGATGGATTCCTGGCGGGTTCGCCCTCCATGTGGGTGACCGCGAAGTCCGTCCCATCCACCCAGATCCTGCCGGTGTATAAGAACTTGGTCTTTTCATGCGGCTGCACGGAGAGAATATAAGAGTTGCCGCGTTGGGTCGGTTGCGTTCCAACGAGTGTGAAGCTGTAATTCTGTGGGTTGAGCTCAAGACGCGTTCGATTGCGCTGTTGAAATGCTTCTTTCTCGCTGTCCAATAACCTTATCAGCACTCGATTGATTAACACTCTCGAGCCGCTCTCCGAAAGAATTTTAAAAGTCTTCTTGTCCGGAGCCGCGTACGTTACTTCCGCCTCCAATTCAGCTGTATGCGTTCCAAGAAAGCCGTGATACTCCAAACGATAAAGCCGCTTTCCGTGGTACCCCCGCAACTCCCGGGCGCGTCGTTGATTCGCGGCGACCAGCCGGGAAACAATCGTTTCGGTTGAGGGAATTTGGTTTAGCTGCTCGTCCGTAGCTGAAGGAAAGGAAACTTGCGCCATCAGAAGGTATAGCAGGACCAATCCCGTCCCATTCAATCGGCTTGCCGACTCCTGTCTGCCATTCATAGAGCGTTCAGTTATTGCGTGGGACGCAAAAATCACTGGTCCAATCAAAGGTGCGAAAGCTCGTCCTGCTCTTCTTTCCTGTCGCCATCGTAACGCAATTTTCTTTCCAGATAACGTCTCGCGAGGTCCTGTCCTCCCAGTCCAAATGCGATAGCAAGCCCGAGCACGAGCGCGCCAAAGACCAGGGCAAAGGCAACCAGCACGGTATGCTCCGCCAAGCCAATGGCTTCAAAACACATGGAGAGAGTGAAGACTACAATCAACGCGCGAATAATGGAACTCACCAGCCGAGGAGAAGGCAGGTTTGCGTTCACTGCCGCCAGCAGCGCAGCGCGGGAGAAGAAGCTCGCCGCCAACAGCCCGACAAACAACAGAAACAGCGCCGCGAACAGGCGCGGCAGAAATCCAAAAAAATTCGAGATATGTTCCTGCATGCCCACGATATCAAGCACGCTGATGCCGATTAGAATAAAGCCCAGCCAGGCCAGCCAGAAAACAAAGCGGCTGAGAAGTACAGAGGGCGTTGGAAGCGCCGCCTTATGGAGAAGTTGGGCCGCTCCGGCATGCTCCGAGATTCTGTCGAAACGCATCAATCGCAACATACTGCGCAAAATGTATTTCAAGAGGTACGCGACAATCCAGCCTGCGACCACGATGATCAGCATCTCCAGCAAGTGCGGCAAGAAGCGCGCAGTACTGGCGATGATTTCGCGCGTGGCCTGAGTAAGCTGCTCCACAATTAGGTCCCACATTTTGACCTCACTTCCTTCGATTCCATATTTCCAGCAGATACGGCTTGAGCCCTTCGAAAGTCAGGCATAGATTCTCAACCCTGGTTTCAAGTTCCCCCGCTGTTGTGTCTCGATTCTCGAGCAGAAAGGTATAAGTTTTTCCGCGATACAACGGCGCCAGCGCCTGTATCACATGATCGGGACTGATTACCTCCTGATGGTACGCGGCGGCAAACTCGTAGACTGTCCGGACCCAAAGCTCGTCAGAGTAACGAAACGCATTTTCTGGTTCGGTTGCGGCCCGGTTCAATTCCGCGAGAGTTTCGGCAGAGAGTATGGAAGACAGTACCGGCGCCAGTTCCGCCACGCCATGCACGAACATCTGATGCAGGCGCTTGCGGTTCACTCGCACCGCCTCCAGGCCCACTTCAACCTCTGGTCCCAGCACTGGTACAGGCTTTGCCGCCTCATTCGCCGGGCACACCGGAAAGTTTGTTCCCAAAGCCCAAAACAGCACGCCCACGGTTTGCCTCAGTGCAAGCACCAGATCCCCGGATGAATGGCCAATGCGCGGCCGTGGGCCCAGAAAAGATTGCGCCAGCCTGAACCCGCCGGTTATGGCTGAAACGACAAGATACGTTTCGGCCCCATACTGCGTGGCCGGTTGCGACCAGATATCCTGCTCCAGAAAATAGTTCGCCAACCGTCCCGAAAATCCGAAATCCGCCGGATGCGGCTCGCGCACCCGCCTGCAATAAAGGGCGCGGGTCATCGGATAAACCAGATTCCGCACCAACAGTCCGTCAAACTTGTGCCTGCGATAGATCGGAGTAACCAGGTCGAAATTGTCCCGGCTCATAGGACGCAGCAACCGCTCAATCCACTCCGGCTCGATAGTGATGGAATCGGGAGAAACTACGCCGCAGATCGTTGCGCGCACGAGGTCGGCTGCGGCCACAATTGTGTGCAGCGCCGCCCATTTGCTCTCTTCCGCCTGAATCCTCGTGCTGATGCAATGAAGGGTACGCAGGGTATTCGGTTTCGAATCCTGGGCTAAATCGCTGATGGACGCGGCTCGAACCAGGTCCTGGGTGGAATCTGTTGATCCCCCATCCACATTAATGATCACCGCTCGTTGGCGGGGAAAATATTTTAGCAATCCCGCGCGTATGCATTGCACAACCTGGCCCACGGTGGCGGCGTCATTCAGCGTGGGCACGCCGATGAGAATGTCCACTTCACCGACGTTCATCAACTCGCGAAGAAAATCATCGGCGAGAATGCTTTCTTCGGCCAATCAATTATCTCCGTTCAACATGGAAACATTCGTGGGGAAAGCATATCGTTTCACTTGACTTGAAAGGGCGTGACTTTAAGTCGCGCCGTAAGTTCCTTTGAATTGACAATCGGCTGAAAGCCAGTCCCCTTCAAGATCATATTTCGGCTAAATTCGCTCCGCTGCCCTCTCCAGCTCCCCAAAAAAATCAAAACGCAACCTAAATTCTTCGCAAACGGAACCAGTAGAACTGGTAAGGGCCCATGGTTAGCAGATAAGGGCGGTCTCCGATTCGGGGGAAGATATTTTTTCCAAACATCTCAATCAAAATATCGCCCTTGTACCGCTTTAAATCCAACTCCACGACCTGTGCGGAGTTTGAAAGGTTGTTAACCGCCAGAATCCGTTCTTTCCCCAACTCGCGGACATATGCCAGAACCCGGTGGTTCGCGGGATAAAGAAACTCCATCGAGCCACGCCCAAATACAGGCATTGATTTTCGCACTCTTAGGATGCGCTTCATCCACGAAAGGAGGGAGTGGTCGGAGCGTTTTTGGGAATGAACGTTAACGGCCTGATATCCATACACAGGATTCAGCATGACGGGCGAGTAGAGGCTTTCGGGGTCTGCGGCTGAGAAACCCCCATTCCAACCACCGTCCCATTGCATGGGAGTACGAACGCCGTTTCGGTCCCCGAGATTAACGTTGTCGCCCATGCCGATCTCGTCGCCGTAATAAATAATCGGCGTGCCCGGCAATGACAGCAAAAGGCCATTCATCAGTTCAATGCGCCGCCGGTCGTTATCCAGAAGAGGGGCAAGCCGGCGCCGGATGCCGACGTTAAGACGCATGCTCCGGTCTTTTGCATATTCGTCATACATGTAATCCCGCTCCATGTCGGTCACCATCTCGAGCGTGAGTTCGTCATGGTTGCGGAGAAACAGGCACCATTGGCAGAGATCAGGGATCGCCGGCGTCTGCTGGAGAATTTCAGTGATTGGCTTGCGGTCCTCGAGTTTCAACCCCATAAACATTCTGGGCATCAGCGGAAAGTGGAAGGCCATGTGAAACTCATCGCCATTCCCGAAGTAAGGACGCAAATCCGCGGGCCACTGGTTCGCTTCCGCCACCAGCATTCTTCCGGGGAACTCCCGATCGAGTCGCGCTCGCAAGTCTTTCAGGACCGCATGGGTCTCCGGGAGATTTTCGCAGGACGTTCCTTCGCGCTCCACTAGATACGGCACCGCATCCAGGCGGAAGCCGTCCACTCCCATATCGAGCCAGAATTTCATTACGCTCCACATCTCTTCGCGCACGGCTGGATTGTCGTAGTTGAGGTCGGGCTGGTGGCTGAAAAAGCGATGCCAGTAATATTCTTTGGAGACCGGGTCCCAGGCCCAATTGGAGAGCTCGGTGTCAGTGAAAATTATGCGGGTTCCCCGGTAGCGCGTGTCGGTCTCACTCCACACGTACCAGTCTCGGCGGGGATTATCACGCGAACTTCTGGATTCCTGGAACCACGGGTGCTGATCGGAAGTGTGATTCAACACCATCTCGATGATGACTCGAATGCCGCGTTGATGGGCGGCTTCAAGGAACATCTTGAAGTCATCAATCGTGCCGTAGCTTGAATGAACCGACCTGTAGTCGGCAATATCGTAACCGTCGTCGCGTAACGGCGACGGAAAGAATGGCATGAGCCAGATGGCATTGATGCCGAGTTCCTGCAAGTAATCGAGTTTCTGAGCCAGGCCGCGAAAATCACCGATGCCGTCGCCGTTGCTGTCATAAAAAGTCCGCACGTGGACCTGATAGATGATTGCGTCCTTGTGCCACAGCGGATCTTGCGGCAGTGCCAAAGAATTTCCTCCGGGTAGAGAAGTGGCTTGCTACGTCTTCGAATTTGCACGATGCTACACATAGACGTAGCAAGCTACGTCTTTACTCTAGTTTGCGCGCGCAACGAATCTCGGCACATGTCGCTATAGCAGTCGGTATTATAGAGGCTCGTGACTTCCATCCCACAGCCTTCGATTGTTGGAGGAATCCCGCCGAAAAAGCGCGATCCGAGCCTCTATGAGTTCTTCGGACCCGGCGGATTGCTTTCCCGGACCCATCCCGCCTACGAATTCCGCCGCGGACAGCTTCAGATGGCACAGGCAGTCGAGCAGGCACTTGCGGAGAAGCGGCATTTGATCGTCGAAGCCGGCACCGGAACGGGCAAAACCCTCGCCTATCTCGTGCCAGTGATACGTTCGGGGAAGCGAGTCATCATCTCCACCGGAACCAAGAATCTGCAAGAGCAGCTTTTTCACAAAGACATTCCTTTTCTTGAACAGGCTCTTTTCCCTGACGGTGCCGGAACACTAAAAGTTTGCTACATGAAGGGCCGCAATAACTATCTGTGCCGAAAAAAGCTCTATGACCTTACCGGACAGCCGGTGCTGAGCGGCCTTGAGGAAATCGAGCAGTACCGCGCGATTGTAGATTGGGAAACAACGACGGAAACGGGGGACCGCGCGGAGCTATCCTCTTTGCCGGAATCAAGCGCCCTCTGGCACAAAATTGATGCCCGCTCTGATACCTGCCTGGGACAGAAATGCAGCGCCTGGGACCGGTGTTTCATCACCGAGATGCATCGCAGAGCAATGGAGAGCGACATCATCATCGTCAATCACCATTTATTTTTTGCCGACCTCGCCATCAAGCAAGCCGCCGATCATGCGCCGGACGCGGGAATCCTCCCCGATGCCGGAGCGGTGATCTTCGATGAAGCGCATGAACTGGAGGACGTTGCCGGCAACTATTTCGGGATTTCCATCAACCACGGCCGGGTTGAGGAACTTTGCCGCGATATCGAAACTTCAATGCAGCGAAATCGCATGCTGTCCGCCGCTATCTCGGGTGCGGTGAAGAGTCTTCGCGAACGCTCAGCTTTCTTCTTTGCCCTGCTGCCGCCCGGTGACGGGCGCTTCGCCTTCGACAACCGCCGCGATTTCCTCGAAGAAAATGGCGAAGAGTTTATGGCGTTGCAGCAGGCATTGAGTCGCGTTGGCTCGGAACTCGAAAACCTTCCGTCCAAGCCGGAAGAGGCTTTCAACCTGGTTCGCCGGTCGCAGGAGTTGCTGGTGCAGTTCGGCTTTGTAATGGAGGCAGAAAATAGTAATACCGTGTTCTGGATTGAAAGGCGTCGCGGCGGTAGGGAGGGATCGAACGTATTTCTTCAGGCGACGCCCATAGACGTGGCGCCCATCCTGAAGTCTTGCCTTTTCGAGAAATTGGAATGCGCGGTGCTGACGTCGGCCACCCTTGCCGTCGGCGGCAGCTTTGAATATATGCGCCGACGCCTGGGGCTGGAGCATCCCCGCGAGAGTATTCTCCCTTCGCATTTCGATTATGAAAATCAGGCTCTCTTTTATGTTCCCCCCGACTTGCCCGACCCCCGCACGCCCGAGTTTGGCTCGAAGGCGGCGGAGCGAATCCGGAAACTGCTTGAGATCACCCGTGGGCGCGCTTTTGTGTTATTTACCAGCTACGCGCAAATGAGAGAAATTTACCAGCGGCTGTTGGGAGAGCTGGAATTTACCATGTTGCTTCAAGGCACTGCGCCCAAGAGCGCCCTGCTGGAAGAGTTCCGGCTGACGCCCAATGCTGTTTTGTTCGCCACATCCTCATTCTGGCAAGGGGTGGATGTGCAGGGAGAGCAACTCAGTTGTGTAATCATTGATCGTCTTCCGTTTGCGGTGCCCACCGATCCGGTCGTCGCGGCGCGCGTTAAGGCAATTGACTCCGACGGTGGAAATGCATTTTTTCAATACCAGGTTCCCGCGGCGGTGATCAGCCTGAAACAGGGCTTCGGCAGGCTGATTCGTTCCCTCCATGACCGCGGATTGCTGGTATTGCTGGATAATCGAGTACTGAAGAAAGCCTACGGAAGAGTATTTATCGAGAGCCTGCCAGATTACCGCCGAACCACGGCAATCAAAGAGGTAGAGGATTTCTTCAGCTTACATTAGATGATCTGGTCAAATAACTCCGGTAGTCCCATCCCCACGATACAATAGGCTTTACGGCCGCAATCAAGAGGATTCATGTTCGAAGTTACAGTGGAAGATTCCTTCGCCGCCGGTCATTACCTGCGCAATTACAAGGGTAAATGCGAGAATCCGCATGGGCACAATTACAAGTTGCGGGTCACGCTCGCCGGAAATGAATTGGATAAAGCCGGATTGCTTCTTGACTTCAAGGACTTGCGCGAGGTCATGAGGCACGTGACGGATCGTCTCGACCATCAGATGATCAATGATATTGAGCCTTTTACGGAACTGAACCCTTCGGCTGAGAATCTTTCAAAGTATTTCTATGAGCAGGCGAATGACAGGCTCAATGCCGTAACCGGCGGAAGAGTCTGGGTTAAGAACGTTACCGTCTTCGAGACCGACTCAACTACGGCAACATATTCGGAATAATTTCGCCCCTCGCGCAATGTACATCACAGAAATCTACAAGTCGATTCAAGGCGAGTCCACGTATGCCGGACTACCCTGCGTCTTCGTGCGCCTCGCAGGCTGCAACCTTCGCTGCGACTGGTGTGACAGCGAGTACACCTTCACCGGCGGCCACCGCATGTCCCTGCAAGACGTGCTCAGCCGAGTCGAACAATTGAGTCCCGCAGGAGGCTTGGTCGAAGTCACCGGTGGCGAGCCCATGCTGCAGGAGCGTGAGGTTGTACCGTTGATGGAAAGCCTGCTGAATGCCGGGTTCACCGTGTTGCTTGAAACCAGCGGCGAGCGCCCGTTGGAATTGGTGCCCAAGGCGGTAGTCAAAGTCGTGGATGTGAAATGCCCGAACTCCGGCGAGGCAAACAGTTTCCGGATACAAAATCTCGACACCCTGGATTCCAAAGACGAAGTCAAGTTTGTGCTAAGTAATCGCGCCGACTATGAATTTGCGCGAGAGTTTGTCACGCAGCACGTTTTGGACCGGAGGGTGAACGCGGTACTTTTTTCTCCGGCATTTGCCAAAAACGCAACCGGGTCTCGAGACGCGTCGCATTGCTGTCTCGATCCGCGAGAATTGGCTGAATGGATGCTGGCGGACGGTATCCCGGCCCGACTCAGCCTTCAGTTGCACAAGTTTATCTGGGATCCAGCCTTGAAGGGAGTCTGATAGTTCAGGTGCCCCATATCTGCCGCTTTTTGGCAGATGTGGGTCTTTGATCAGCAAACGAGAGTCCCCATCCGAAAATGATATTCGAGCCTGACGGTGAAAAATCACGAGCGGTAGTGCTTCTCAGCGGCGGAATGGATTCAGCAGTCTGCGCAGCCCTGGCCACACGAGATCACGACGCAGCCGCCGTCCACGTCAGTTATGGCCAGCGCACCGAGCTGCGCGAGCGCCGGTCATTTGAGGCGATCTGCGACCGGTTGAACATTCGCGACCGCCTTGTAGTCCGGAATGATGCTTTGCGGGCGATCGGTGGCTCGGCGCTCACCGACCCGAACATCGCGGTCCCAACATCTCTTCCAGCGGGAGCTGCATCAGAAATTCCGGTGACTTACGTGCCGTTCCGAAACGCGCACTTCCTGTCTGTAGGAGTGAGCTGGGCGGAAGTGCTCGGCGCGATGAAGGTTTACATCGGGGCGGTGGAGCAGGACAGTTCGGGCTATCCCGATTGCCGCCCCGCTTATTACGATGCTTTTAATCAGGTCATAAAGATCGGAACCAAAGACGGTCGAATCGAAATCGTGACTCCGCTGATAAAAATGCGCAAGTCGGAAATCATCAGGCTCGGCCTTGAATTGGGCGCGCCTTTAGATTTAACGTGGTCCTGCTATGTTCGGGAAGATCGAGCTTGCGGCGAGTGTGACAGCTGCGTTTTGCGTTTGCGCGCCTTCCGGGACGCTGGAGCGGCAGACCCTGTTCCTTATGTTAGTCAACATTGAGAGTCATACAGCCTTAATGAGTTCTTTGGAATCTTAGCGAAACGCGAAACAATAGAGAACGAGTGGGGAGGGCAAAATGAAAAGATATCTGATGGTGCTGCTGTTAGCCGTGATGAGTGCGGGTGTGATTGCGCCTTCATTGTTGGCGCAGGATTTCGCCCAGGTGAAAGGAGTCTGCAAAGACCGCGATGGGAAGCCGTTGGCCGGAGCCACGGTCGAGTGGCTGAACACAGACAACGGCCGGAAATATGATCTCAAAACCAATAAAAAGGGTGAATACTTTTCGCTGGGCCTCGATCCCGGCAACTACAAGGTAACCCTTTTACAAGATGGTAAAGAGCTCTTCCATATAGATAAGCAGAACATTACTCGCGACCCAGCCACCGGCAACCTGGACTTCGATTTACAAAAAGAACAACAAGATGAAGCCAAAAGAATTGGCCTGACTCCCGAACAACTGAAGCAGCGGCAGGAAGCGGAAGCTCAGCAGCAGAAAGAAGTGACGACGGTCAAGACCCTGAATGAAAAATTGCAGGCAGCGAATCAATCCATGAAAGCCGGCGATTTCGATTCGGCGGTCACCACGTTGACGGAAGCAAATCAAATGGATCCGAACCGGGATGTGCTCTGGGCAGCCCTTGCGGAAGCCTACGCCGGATCGGCGCAAAAGCAAACTGATCCCGCCGAAAAGTCAAAGCGGCTCGACCAGGCGATCCAGGACTACGGAAAGTCCATTGACCTCAAGAAGGCGGCGATGGCAAAAGCCCCGAAGCCCGACGCCAACGCCCAACTCGCCGGCCTCTATAACAACATGGCGAGGGCTGAGGCCAATACCGGAAAAGTTGATCAAGCCATAGCAGACTACAACCAGGCGGCGCAGTTAAATCCCGCCACTGCCGGTACCTATTATTTCAATTTGGGCGCCACGCTCACCAATGCGAATAAATCCAATGACGAGAAGATGCGGAAGGCCGCGATTGATGCCTTCGATAAAGCCATCGCCGCCGATCCTAATCATGCCGATGCATATTTCTACAAGGGAACCAACCTCGTCGGTGGCGCCACCCTTCAAGGAGACAAAATGGTAGCTCCCGAGGGGACCGCTGAGGCCTTCAACAAATACTTGGAGCTTCAGCCCACCGGACCGCATGCCGCAGACGCAAAGGCTATGTTGGCGAGTATTGGAGCACCCGTAGAGACAAGTTTTGGAAAGAAAAAGAGCAAGAAATAGGTTCGAGCAGATTTACCGAATAAGGACGGTTCTCAGCCGTCCTTCCTTTTTTGCATCATCCCGAGCAAGTGTAGTTCCGGGCTTGCGCGGCACTCCCGACGAAGGACCCATTGCATTCCCTGGTTGGGTGTCATCTTGAGTCGGTGCGAAGCTACTCGTACCGCAACGCCTCAATCGGGTCCAGCCGCGAGGCCCGGATGGCTGGAACCATTCCACTGACCAGCCCTACCAAACTGAGGATAAGGGTAGCCACGATCAGTGTGCTCGGGGCGATAATCAAGCGAATGTCGCCGGCTTCCGCGTTCGCCGCGACCGCGCTGTATAGAGTGAGCCTTCCAACGGAGATCGCGACGGCGTACGCCAGGATGATTCCCAGCGCGCCGCCCATAAAAGTGATGGCCAGAGATTCGGCGAGGAACTGAAGCAGGATGTGCCTGCTTCTCGCTCCCAAAGCTTTTTCTACCCCAATCTCACGGGTCCGCTGCGCAACCGAGACCAGCATGATATTCATCAGGCCGACCCCGCCAATGCCCAGCGTCAGTGTGCCGATGAAGCCCAACAGGATTTTGAGGCCGAGCGTAATGACTTCGAGCTGGTGGACCTGCTCCATGACATTAAAGACGAACAACGCCCGGCGATCCGCCGGATTGAACTTGTGTTCTACGGCCATCACCGAGCGTACGGATTGTTCCAGGTTTTCAAACGCCGGGGTCTCATAGTTGAACCAGATGGAGTCGAGATAATGCGTGTCTTTAATCTCGCCCAGCGTGGTAAACGGGACATAGATAATGGTGTTGGTATTCTCATCGCCCGCCTGCATTTTCGGCTTCAGGACGCCGATAACTTCCACGCTGAGGCCGTCAATGCGGATTCGTTCACCTAAAGCGTTGCGCCCGGAGAAAAGTTTATCCTTAGCCTCGGAGCCGAGTATGGCTACGTGGGCGTGCTGCATTTCGTCCTTCGCATTGTAGAAGCGGCCCTGCGCCAGTTTGAGAGCGCGAATCGAGATGACGTTGGGATAGTTGCCGGATACATTCAAGGAGTACGTCCGCGTCTCGTATTGAATATTGGCCAGCTTGAATGCTTCGGGGGTGATCTGGGCGATTTGGGGAATATTGGTGGTGAGCGTATCCACGTCATCTACGGTAAAGCGCAAGGGCGCGCCCGCTTTTTGTCCTCCCGCCTGCATTGAGGTGCGGCCGGGGACCATGATCATTACCCGAGTGCCGAACTCCGCGAAGATGTTGGCGCAGGCCCGCCCAAAGCCATTGCCGTAAGCAAGCAGCAACACAACCGTTGCTATGCCCCACGCCATGCCCAGCATGGTAAGGGCAGTGCGGCGGCGGTTATGCCCCATGGCGCCGTAGGCTTCCTGAAGCAAGTCACGAAACATTGTTAGCCTGCTTTACTCCTGCCGGAGCGCTTCCACCGGCTGCAACATGGCCGCCTTGCGCGCGGGATACAATCCGGCTGCCACGCCCGCCAGCACCAGGCTGCCGATTGCCAGAATTGCGGATGTGGGCACAAGCCTTGGAGGATCGAATCCCCCCGGTCCTTGCAGTGTGCCGAGCACCGCCATCAGTCCGCCTGCGAATCCCATACCGATCAGCCCGCTGAATAATGTAAGAAGAACACCTTCCAGGAAAAACTGAACCAGAATGCTGCGGTTGGTGGCGCCCAGGGCCTTGCGCAATCCGATTTCGCGGGTGCGCTCGCTGACCGCCACCAGCATGATGTTGATGACCCCAATCGCGCCCAGGACCAGGGTCACGATGCCCACCGTGCCCAAGAACATGTTCATGGCATCGAAGATTTTGCCCATGGTCTGGGCTTGTTCAACCGTATCGAGATTTTCGAATGCGTCGTCATCCCGGTAGTCGAAGCCATGATTGCGGGCAATGATTTTGCGGACTTCTTCCAGGGCCAGCAAGTGTTCCGCCGGGACGCGAGGCTGATAGTTAATAAGGGAGATGGAATTTTGATGGTTCTCGCCCTTTAACGGAAAGTAAGCGGCCATGGTTTGAAAGGGCACGTAACCGCGCATGTTAGTCAGGTTTTCATCGCCGCGCCCGATTCGCTTCACGGTTCCGATCACTTCAAACCTTATGTCATTGAGCAGGACGGTTGCGCCAACCGCGGGCCGTCCCGGAAAAAGATTTCTGGTGAGTTCATCACCGAGAACGATCACGTTGCGTCTCTGGCCATCGTCCAGTTCATTGAGCCAGCGGCCCTCCTTCAGAGGGAGATAGCGGATCCCGCTGTATTGAGGCTCCACGCCGGCAATCTGCCCGTTGGCGCTGGCAAATTCGCTCACCGCGCGGACGTCATCGCGAGAAAGGACGGGCGACGCACTGAGGACGTGGGGAGCCTCTGTGCGGATTTCAGCATAGTCCTGGTAGGTGAGCAGATAATTTCGGGCTGAGCTCATGCTGCCTGCGACCACGGGGGCGCGGCCGGGAAAAATGAACATGATGTTTTCCCCGAATTCGGCCAGCTCGCGCTTGTTTCCCGAACGGAAGCCTTCGCCGAGTCCAACCAGCAGCAGCAACGATCCCACACCCCACGCAACCCCGAACATGGTGAGGAATGACCGCAGTTTGTGCGCCCATAGGGTTCGAAAGATTTGCGCGAAGATGTCCAGAACCATCCGCATCAGCGCCATTGTACCTTTGACGATCCAGATCAAGGATGGTTTTCGTCTGGAGCCACAAGAACTGTAAGGCCGAGTCTTGGTGGACCTGGTCGGGATCGAACCGACGACCTCTTCCATGCCATGGAAGCGCGCTCCCAGCTGCGCCACAGGCCCACTGATTGAACGTCCTGATGTATGCTAATTCTCGCCCAGGTGCATGGGATAGTCAATCCGGGGTGAAAAGGCCCGCGCCTCCGAAAAAACTGGGATAATGCATATATCGAACCTGAATTGAACGATGACTATGCCTATACGCCTCCTCCACATATTGATGTTCCCGCTCACCTTGTTACTTTCCCCCGCAATCGGTTTTGCGCAGACTGCACCGTCGAATAGCCAGCGCGTGAATACCCAGGGGATGTCCGCGCCGGTTTCTTATTCCTCGGTCACTCAACTCAACGAGCTTCTGTCTGACCTGCAACAAGCGTCGCAGACGACGCAGGTCGACCTGGCGAAGTTGCGGATCGAAAAATGGAAGACCGACGGAGGCACGAAGCGGCAAACTGATTCGGACGTTCAATCCATCCAGCGGAATCTGCAAAACGCGTTGCCTGAAATTGTCGGCCAGCTGCGAAACTCTCCCGAAAGCTTGCCACAGACCTTTAAACTCTATCGCAATCTCGACGCGCTCTACGACGTGTTCAGTTCCGTGGTCGAGTCGGCGGGCGCATTTGGCTCGAAGGATGATTTTCAATCCTTGCAGAACGACTTGAGCGCAATGGAGAAGTCGCGGCACGCGGTTGCCGACCGGATGGAGGCGCTTTCCACGGCAAAGGAAAACGAATTAGGACAAATGCGCCTTGAATTGCGGAACGCTCAAGCCATGATTAGCGCCGCGCCTCCGAAGAAGGTTATTGTGGATGACACGGAGCCTGAAAAAAAGCCGGCGAAGAAAAGGGTCGTGCACAAGAGCACAAAACACCCCACGAAACCGGGGCCATCTCCCTCGACTGCTGCGCCGGGCACGCCTCCGCCCGCCAGTGCCGGCAAGCCGCAATAAGCCTACATGGGTCCCCTGCTCCTGGGGACAATGGCCTGAGGATGCCGTCTTTCACGGAACTCTGTCCCCTCTTCCGGGGTCTATATCGTGTATGACCAGCCTCTCGTCCCTTCGAATACGAGCAGAGCATAGCAATATTTGGGTGATCGCGCGGACTCAAAAAGATCCTATAATCTGTGATGGGCCATGACTACTCTGGCCGGGGTAACGAGTTTGGCTAATCTCGCCAGCGCGATTGGAATCAGAACCCAGGAATCGGCGATCATTGCCGAACTCAAGAGCGGGTCTGAGGACGCCTACGCCGCCCTGATTGGCCAGTTTCACCAGCCTATATACAGCCTGATTCACCGGGTGGTAAGCGATCCCTCGGACGCCGCGGACACAACGCAGGAAGTATTTTTGAAAGTATTCCGCGGGATGAAACACTTTCACGGAGAGTCCAGCCTGAAGACATGGATTTACCGCATTGCGATTCATGAAGCTTCCAATCGCAGGCGATGGTGGTTTCGGCACAAGGCAAAAGAGGTTTCCATGGCCGAAGACGAACCAGGTTCGACCTATTACCCTTGCGCCGTCCCTCCTGCGATATTGGTAGACCGAGGGGATTCTCCCTTCGAAAGCGCCGTTCACGAAGAAATTCGGGCAAGAGTGGAGCAGGAATTACGGAAGGTTTCGGAACCTTACCGGACGACGGTTGTTCTCCGCGACTTGGAAGGAATGTCCTACGACGAGATTGCCGAAATTATGCAAACCTCTCTTGGCACGGTGAAATCCAGATTAACCCGTGGTCGGGAGGCGCTGCGCCAGCGTCTGGTTCCATTCATACGCGAAAACGGGCATGAATTAGGCCTGGAAATTCCCCCTGAAACAAACGCTCGAATACCGTCTCGGCGAACCGCCTGTAGTTCGGGTGCGCCCTCTGAGGTGACGCCGTGAAGTGCGCGAAAGTAAAAACATTATTGTCCGCTTATCTGGATAGCGCTGTCACAGGCAATGAGATGCGAGCGTTGGACATCCACCTTAACGGGTGCGAGCCCTGCCGGATGGCATTTCGTGGAATGCGCCAGACCCAACAACTGCTTGCTGTAACCGCGCGCCGGAAACCTTCCGCCGATCTTTCACTGAAACTTCGACTGGCAATTTCCCGTGAAATTGCTCAACGCCACAGTTCGGCGCGGCAGCCTGTCTGGGATCGAATTGAATATGCCCTTCGAGATTTTATGCTTCCAACGATGGCCGGACTTGCCACGGCTGTAGTTCTCTTTGCCGTTTTTATGGGCTTCTCGGCGCTTCCTCTCCAGGCGGGCAACGCCGATGTTCCGCTAATGGTAAATACGGCGCCGGAATTGGAGCAATCCGCTTTCGAGACAGCGATGAGTTCGGTGAACGACGATTCGCTGGTGATTGAGGCTTACGTAAATTCGGACGGCCGGGTTGAGGATTATCGGATACTCTCCGACAGCGCCGGATCGAAAGATCTGACGCGCCCAGTGAAGAATATGCTGATTAACTTTATGACCTTCACAACCTTCCACCCGGCGACGTCCATGGGCAGGCCCACGCCGGGTCATGCCATTTTGTCATTCTCAAAGATCAATGTGAAAGGCTAGACGCGAACCTCAGGTGGCGGGAGGGATGCCGCTGCAAGCCTTCCTCGTCTTCCTTTAGTCGGCTCCTGCGGTCGCTAACTGGATGGAGTTGATATCTGCGCCGATATCCTTCCCGTCAGTCCCCTTATTCTTGTATGGGCTGGACGGCAGGAGTTCATAGTTGCCCTGATCGAAATTCACGAAGCCAACAGCGTCAGAATCCCGCGCAAAATAATTACCTGAAGGCCAGTCGGAGGATTCATTTCCAGCCGGCGGGCTCACTATCACATTCGACACAAAAGCGTAATTTCTGAGGCATTCGGAAAGATTAGTCAACGGAGTCCCGGTCAGAGCACAATTCGTATTCCCGCCTCCTCCCGGCCAGACAGGGTATTGACCCGCGCTCACAATATTGTTAGTGAAAACAAAACCAGTCATCATAGGGTTGAAAACACTATTCTCCAAGGTAATCAGGTGAATATTGGGCCATGCGGTAATGTGATTAAGCACGACGGTATTTAAGACATTCTTTGACCAGCCGTTGGCAAGCAGGAGCAGGGTGCCACTGCCAAGATATTTCTGGGAATCAATATCATCAAGTACCACGTCATGAATGCTGTAGCGCGCACCTTCGAGCGCGGGCACTTCTACGCCGTTGCCAACGGCAAGGGCTGTCGCAATCACGAAACCGGCGCCAATATGGCTTACCGTGTTGTAGCGGATAGTAACGTCGGTGACCTTACAGGTTGGGCATTGGTTTACCGCACCGTCATGGCTCGATATGTAACCCTTGGGCGTGAGCACGATGGAAAACCCGAGCTGTGTGAATCCTCCCCAGTTATTTTCGAGGATATTGCCCTCGAAAAGCACTCTCTGGGCATTCTTTAGCTCGAAGTGGTTTTTTACGATGAAGGGATTGCCACTTCGTCCTCCTACGAATCCGGCGTGGCCGGATTGCCAGATCAGCGGCTTAAACAGATGGTTGTGGCGAATCTCGATGTCGGTTGCGGTGGTGGTTGAAGGGTCCCCGCCGAAGAGAATACATTCACCGGAGGCTTCGAGAAAGTTGTCAGCGATCTTGTAGGGACCCCCGGGTAGATCGCTGCTTCCTCCTCCGATGGCTTGCGAATCCGTACAGCTTCCTTTCGAAACGCAATGGAAGTCGTTAAAGAACGAATCTACGATCGCGACATTTGTCATTCCGCTCAAAAGAATCCCTCGCCGTGTGTCGTCTTGACTAGTGCCGTGGACCCAGACACGATCGAGCACGATGTCATTAGAATCTGCCTCGGCCTGAATCAGGTTCACCGTAGGGCCGCTCTTGGGCGGGCGCGTAATCTCCAATCCCACCAGCCGGTAGTGATTCGCACCCGGGGCAATCAGGAGCGTTCCGGAAACGCCTGGCCCTGCCACGACAATTCTCGCCATAACGTTTGCGGTTGAAGAGCAATGAAAGTCGGGTCTTCCAGGTAAAGCAGCTACTCCGCCATAGCACGGACTGATGCGTGTGCCTTCGGGAGGCAATAAGCTGTCCGGCGCGCTCGTGCGAACGATGATCCAGTGCTCGTCGTCACATGAATGTGCCGGTAGAGTGAATGTGCCCGCGAAAGTGGCGCCTGCTTCAAGGTCAAGCGTATCGCCGCAGGTCGCATGGTTCAGCGCGGATTGTAAATCCCCTCCAATATTTACCTGGATCGTATTACCCGGCGCGGGTGTGTCGGCAAGCGTGGATTGAAGGTAGATTCTCGGGAGCTCGGCAGGGCCATCGAAGTTAACTCCATCTGTTCCGCTGCCATAGGCCTTCGTGGAAGCTGTAACGATGATCAAAGTAACGACAATAAACACCATGCCGAAGACGGAAATGCGGAGCGGGCTGTTGATTAATCTGTGGAGGGAGCGAAACGCGCGTTGCCTTAAGGAGAAGGACATTTATAATTTCCAGACGCAGGATTATCACACTCCAATGGCCTGTGTAGCACAAGAGACATGCGGGTATTCAATTTTGAGAATTGCTGGTCTCTCAAGCTGGCAGAAACGCTTTCAGATGCAAACGTTAATATGGTCCACTCTCCGCCTATTTTCAATCTGAATCTTGTAATCCGTGTGGCTTAGCCGGTCTGGTTACTTCTTTAGAGCATCTTCTCGCAGGCGGTCGTAGAGCTTGTTTCCAAGAATGCCTTTCACGCCTTGCCGAAGGGACTCACGGATACGCAAGCCGCGCAGGCCGCGGCCCCCGCAGTAGCTATCGAAATCCTGCAAGGTTGTACTACGCAAGACCGGGACCCGGCCCAAGGCAAAGCAGTCCATATTATTAAAATTTACAGAGGTGCGGCTAGTCGCAAGAGTTCGATATCCCGAGCTTCGTGCCACTTCAACCGTGCGCTGGTCGTAGCGTCCGCCAGGGCATGATAAATGTTCGACTGGTTTGCCGGTAAGCTGTTCCAATCGTTCTTTTGATGGGACGATCTCTCGTCTAAGCGACTTGTCATCAAGGTCGGAAAAGTAGGCATGTGTCACAGAGTGACAACCGATTTGGAATCCGAGGGAACTCAGGGCGCGAACCTGCTCTTCGCTGAGGTATCCACTCTGCCCCAGAAATCCCGTTGTGATATAGAAGGTTGCCCCGAAACCAAATTCCCGCAAAATTGGAGCCGCGATCAACAAATCCGTCTCGCATCCGTCGTCAAACGTAATAGCGATGTTTGAGGGTTGGAACATAAGGGCTTCGCTTACATCAACGCCGCGCCATCCTTTCTGCTTCAGATGATTCATCTGAGCGCGAAAATCGGCAGCCTGGACTACGTAGCGCACATAGCCGGGGCTGTCCTGACACGGGCCGCGCCCATCAGCCTCGAGCTCGTGGTACATGAGACAGACCATGCGAGGCGCCTAAGCTTGAACTTGAACCGAAGGATGGAGGTAATCCTTCAGCAGAGAATTTAAGGGTTTCTGAAGATTGAGCCCACTGGCGATCAAACCGGAAAGCAATGGATTCCTCTTATTGCATCGCAGGGGCACATTCTCCAATGTCTGGACGGACCCTCCCGCGCTTAACACCAGCGCAGCGCCCGCCGCGACGTCCCATTCACTTTTAGGAGTGAGGGTAAAAGTGGCGTCTGCCAGTCCCGCTGAAACCAGCGCCAGCTTATACGCCACTGAGCCTACGGGCTTGATCTGGAATGGAGCGGACTTGAATGTCTCCCATTCCCCGCGTTTCACTTCGCTGCGGCTTGCGAGTACGAGAGCATCTTCCAGTTTGGCGCGTTGGCTGGTAAAAACTTTCTCGCCATTGTATTGAACCCCTGTGCCGAGCGCGCCAATGAAGGTTTCCTTTGTGGCTGGATTGCAAATTCCTCCCGCCACCGGCATCCCATCCTCAACCATTGCGATTGAGACACAGAACTCCGGAATTCCAGTCACAAATTCCCGAGTCCCATCGAGTGGGTCCACAATCCAAACCCGAGTCTTGTTCAGACGGCTAAGGTCGTCAACTGTCTCTTCCGATAGCCAGCCTTCACCATCGCGAAGCAATTCCTTTCGCAGAGCCGCATCCACGGCGCGGTCCGCCTCGGTTACGGGGTCGTGTCCTGCTTTGTATTCCGCAGCGATGGCGCCGGGAGTGAACCGGTCGAAAATCACGCTGGCGGCTTCTATGGCCGCCTCAATTCGTTGCAGAGTCTCCGCGTTCGAATTTGCTTTCATTCTTACCCGCAAAAGCCGGTCAAGTTGTTGCCGTCCCGGTTCAGGGCCAGAGCATTCTTGCGCCCGCGATCAGGAGAACTGCGCAAAGAATCCTGCGCAGCCAGAGTACCGGGACTCGCGTACTTAACTTCGCCCCGATTACCCCCCCAGGAATCGAACCAATCAACAAATAACCTACCAGACCCGGATTGACATTCCCTACACGATAATGCAGCAAGCCGGTTACGCCCGTAAGGATCACCGCATGAACAATATCGGTTCCTACCATGACCTTTGGGGGATAGCTGTAAAACAAAAGCAACAGCATCATGATGATGCTGCCCGACCCCACGGAGGTCATGCCGACCAGAAACCCCGCCACCAAGCCGATCACGGTCATCCCGAGGAACGACTTCGCGGTAGGACGCCTAACCGCGACGCTATCTTCGATCCGGCGCTGGAAGAGCAGCAAGGTGGGAATAAGGATCAGCAATATCCCGATGGCTATCTTAATAAAATCATTGACTCCCGCACCGTACAAATGACGCAGGTGAACGAGAAAGCTGACTCCAAGAATCGAGCCGGGTACGCTGCCAGTCGCCATTGCGACAACAACCCGGCGGCGGACTGTTCCTCTCCTCAGGTGGACCCAGCTGGAACCTATTTTGGTGAAGAAATTGAAAACCGCATCCGATCCCACGGCAATAATTGCAGGAACATGTAAAACAAAAATCAGAAGCGGCAGAAGAAGCACACCGCCGCCCAACCCGGTCAGCCCAATCAAGGTGCCGACCAGCAATCCAATCAGAATCTTTAGGGCTATCAGCATTGCTATACTGCCGCCTATAAGCTGCGGGTACAACTCTTCTCGTCAGTCAGGGGTACACCTTCTTCCTGCTATACAATCAGTCCCTTGAAGATAATGGGGAGCTAGCTGAACCGCGGCGACGCAATACAAATTCCACGCAGCGTCAATCGCTATAGCTGAATATCGTACCGTACTCCATAAGTTCTTATCGGTAACTTGCATTTGTGTCGTCCCCGTACCCGATTGCCCGAGGAAAGCCGCATCTAATATGTCCCTTCGGGCTGGCTTGGAATTACCTCAAAAACAGCGTGCTCCCTAAACGGACCAAGATCGCCGACATGAAAAGCCTTCTCCGTAAGAAACGCCCACAGCATACAAAGCCCGTACGTGAGCCCTGCCGCGAGCACCTGAATAGCCAATTGAAGGCGTGTATGCGCAACTGAATGGTGATGCAGCAACAACAACACTGCAACCATCGGGAGGCACAATACTGCGGGCAAAGAATAAGCCCGCCGGAGGAAGGTGGAAACCCTGAGGCCCAACTTGCCGCAAAGATGGCGAGGCATAAAGAAAATCATGGTGCAGGTCAAGGGAATCGCGGTGCCGATCGCGTCTCCGATAATTCCATAAGGACGAACCAGCAAAATACTTAACACAAGGTTCGAAATCCCTTCTACGAGGGATACGATTGCGAGGGTTTGATGTTTGCCCATACCCAGCAGGATACGTCCGGAGGCGCCCTGAGCGAGCATTATCGTAACCGGAATAATAAGAATCAGCAGAATCGGATAACTTTGTTCAACATATCTCCTGCCCACCCACGCTTCGATCACAGACTTTCCTAAGATGATCAGTGTGGCTGATATCGGCAGTATGGTGAAAGCACAGGCACGGTTCCCGGCAATGTATATCTTTCGAAGACGATCCATATTGCCGGTCGCCTCGGATTGGCTGGACATGGGCACAAAAAGCTGAGCAAGGTTGTGAACCACGTCAATCGCATAATCCACAATTCGCGCGCCAATTGAGAAGTAAGTAATTGCCACTGCCGAGAGAGCGCTCCCGATGACAATCTCATCTGTCTGAAAGCGGAGCTTAACAGCCATGATGATCACAAAAGTAAAGCCGCTGTATCCCGCGATCTCCCGGAACGTCTTGCGATTGACGTGTTTCAGTTCCAGGGAGAGGGGTAACGCTCTCAGCGCAATCGCGGTTCGAACAAAGCCAGACAAGGCAGGAAGTGTTACGGTGATTGCAGCGGCGGTTAGAAGACCGTAGCCTCGCCCCAGGAAAATCACGATCAGAGTTGCACGAAGAATCCCGCTGGCGATGCTGGTCCAGTTCAAGACATAGAACTTTTGCAAGCCTTCGA
This sequence comes from Terriglobales bacterium, assembly GCA_050746185.1. GTDB lineage: Bacteria > Acidobacteriota > Terriglobia > Terriglobales > Acidobacteriaceae > PALSA-188. Next base: position 235,879 of record JBOGLA010000046.1, read on the forward strand.
GGATTCCACCGAAAACGCCAAGAGGAAAACCCACCGCAACCGCGCTCCCGGACAGCAACAGAAGCCAGCGGGCAGATAAGCGAAATGCGGCGGGAATATGAAAAATGTGGTTTAGAAATATGCAGGCCGTAATCGTGACCAGCATGGTCGCCGCGCCAATACAACTGTAGGTGTAAAAGCTTGTACTAATTAGCCTCGATACGTCCTCGTGATCATCGGTCGCCGCAAACTTCGAAACATAACGAACGATCGAAGAACGGATGCCGAGATCAAAAAGACCGTAATAGCCAGTAAACGAGAAGATAAGAACCCAAATTCCATAAGCGGCATCGCCCAAACGATGAATGATGAATGGAGAAAGGAAAACTCCAATCACCATATTGACCGCCAGGGAGAACCAGCTTGATCCTAGGTTCTTAAAAAATCGCTTCGTTTCGAACTTTCGCATAAACATCTGGCGGATCTTCGCATTGGGGATGGAAAGACGCGTCTGGCACGGCGCACACGGGCAATCTGGCGGATTGTACTAGGGAATTCCCTCGCGCAGTGGATCTAGGCCGGTTCCTCTCCAAACTGAGCTGGTGAAACAAATCTCGCGACCACCTATTTCCCACGCGGCTCATCGCTGCATGCTTCCAAGCGGAATCCAGGGTTCGCTCAACTCCGCAGAACTGCGCGTTGCCAATTGGTACCCGAACCGTTGCATCAGGGGATGCCACGCCGTTTCAATTTCAATTAGCAAAGACTCCGGCAACTCGTGCTTCCATCCGCCGGACTTGGCGGCTCGCACAAACGAGATGTCCGGGCGCGAATGCCTGGTGAGTGTAGCGCGGTTACTCTCGGCCTTCTCCGATTTCCGCATTTGGTCGGCCGAGCTGCGCTCCACGGCTTGGGAAATCCGTTCTGAGCTGGCATCCATACCCAGGAACCGGGCGACTTTCGCCAGTTCCCGGCAGGTATCTGAGAGCAGGTCTTCGTAGCGCAACAGTAGAAAGTCGGGACGACCGTTTCGAGCCATCATCCAACTCGCAACGTTTTCGCCCCACGATCCATGGAGACCCGTTTCCCCCGCTATAAAGCGTGCGACGAATCTTTCCAAAGGGTAATCGTCCTCGATCTGCCGGACCTTCCGGTGGTAATGATATTGCGATATCACCACATCCCGTGGATCACGAACAATGTAGATCACTCGCGGATATCGGGGATCAAAACACTCGTGACTCTTGATGATGCGAGGTCGCGGCATCCGGTCGAAATGCCTCTTTGTTGTGTCCTCCGGGTCTGGAATCAGCTTATGCAGATTGCCGAAACTCGCGCGTTGATCGGGATACACCAGGTTCGCCAGCAAAAAACGAGTCCAGGTGTTCCCCGATTTCGGGAACGAGACTAGGAAGACATCGTCAGGAAGAATCCGCAGACTGCGGCGAGGACGATGAAGTCCAAAAACTCGTTTTGCGCCGGCAATCAAATGTCTAATCATTTAACTTCCTGGCCCCTCATACGCCGTCGTCAAAGCTCACTAAGTAGTGTACCCAGTCAACACAAATTGTCTAGGAAAGGAGATTCAGTTTCCGCACCCAAGTACCCGGCGGAACTTATTGTTAGGAAGGCACTTGGCCGGGGATTCGCCCCCAATAACCCAGAATTTTGCGGGTGATTCGGGGAGCAGACTTCAGTCCGGCGACAACCACCGCGAGCTTTGGGCTTCGAAGATGCTGGTTCGCTTCGGAAAGTAACTGAATGGAGCTGGGAAAATGTCCGGAGGCGATTTCGCTCTTCGCTTCTTCGCACAAGCATCGGGCCTTAATATCCGCGGCTCGTTGCTGAACCAAAATGCGCTGGTCCCGGTTGAGGGGAAGGTCTTTCTGCAGCTTTTCTAAAATCACCCAATAGCCTTCTGCCATCTTCAGCCGGGACGCTCCGAGCGAACCCGGACGGCCTTCATTCAGGCGAGCTTGCACCTTGCGGCTGTATCCAATTTCCGCGCCGTGAAATGCCGTTCGCACCCACATGTGGTAGTCGTCGCAACGCAGCAGAGTTTCATCGAAGAGGCCCGCTTTTACGAGTGCATTCTTTCGAACCACTACTGTGGAAATCGGAATCTGGCAGCGCTCCACGATCAGGGATTCAAAGCTTGCCACTCCTTCGGAGGGACACTTTTGCATGAACTCTTTGATTCGCGCCGGATCGCCGATCAGCAAAGCGTTGGCATAAACCAAATCGAGCGAGGGGTCTTTCCCCACCAGTCCCATCTGGGCCGCGAGATGACCGGGCAGCCAGGTATCATCGCTATCGAGGAAGGCGAGAAATTCGCCGCGCGCTGCTCCGATGGCGGTGTTTCTTGCTCCCGCTGCCCGCTTGTTCTGCTGCCTGATGTAGACAATTTTGTCGGCAAACGGCTCCAGCACCTTTTCGAGTTGTGGAGTGTCAGGCGAACCATCATTGACGACCAATACTTCGAAATTCTCGTAGGTCTGGGCGAACACCGAATCCAGGCAAGCCGAAATCAGCGTGGCGGTATTGTAAGCCGGTATGATCACGCTGATGGTTGGGTTCGTGCCGGACTGCGGATTGGCGGCGGTCTCGTTCATGTTGCGTCAGGAACCGTGAAAAACCGATTCCGCTTCTCCGGAAATGAGGTGATTTACCGCCTCCACCCCCATCATGACGGAGTGATCCATATTGCCGATTTCATAGCGCCAGGCCCCGAACCGGCCGCGCGAATATACTCCCTGATCCATCAGCGCAGGTTGCAGGATGCCGAGCACCCGGTCGCGTCCCAGGGTCGGAATGGGGTACGAATATGAAACCAACTGATGATATCTGGACACGACTTTCGCACGGTCGGCGGGCTCGAGAATTCTGGCACGAATCAGACCGTCAATTACCGCTTCCATGGCCTTCTGCGGATCAAGTTTCTTTCCCGGAGGAACAGACACTTCGCTCATAAATGAACTGTAGTGTTCGGTATCGCCGTTGGGAACGTTGAAGGGCGAATAATGCGAGAAGTAAGTGGTCCGGTAACATGGCATATCCTCGTCGGGGAAATATATCCAGCACCTGCCAGTCTCGATCTTCTTCTCCAATCCTATCCCTAGCACCAGGAGATCGTTGTGTTGCAATTCCGCGGCCGCTTCCAATAGGCGTGGGTCGGCGGGCTTGAGAGCTTGCGCGAGAAGGTCCAACGGCGCCGTGGAAATCAAAAAATCGAAAGTGTCGCCGCTTCCATCTTCAAATGACACCGTGCGCCGGTTCAGGTTCACTTCTGCCAGCTTTTTTCCGCAATGCAACTTGGATGGGAAGCACTGTGCCATACGCCGGTAGATTTCGCCCGTTCCTCCGTGGAGAGGGAATTTGAATTTGTTGTTCGGGCCCCAACTCACGTCGTCACGCTCGTACAGCACGTTCTCCAATAGCCGCTTAAAATCCACCACGGACACCCGTTCGCCGATCCACGACTTCGACATTTGATCCAGAGGCGTGGTCCACACTTTCAGGTTGTAAGGGAACATAAACGCTCGAGCGATGCCCTCGCCGAAGGTGGCGAGTATCCAGTCCCGGAAGTTAGTTGCGCCGCCGCCGGCGTTGGCAGCAGCCTTCGCCGCTCCCAACAGGCACTCCAGCTGCACCGCCTTAGGAAGGAACCGCAGGTTATTCTGGAAGGGATACGGGACCCAGGTATCGCCGGTCGTGATCCAACTTTCGCGAATACGTTCATGCACATCCGGGCCGAGCATCCGCTCGACCAGTTGATCGAAGTAGGGATAGTGCGAAAAAATAACGTGGCCGCCCTCATCCCAAACAAAACCTTTCTCATCCACATGCGAAGTAGAGTGGCCGCCGACGTGATCTGATTTCTCGTACAGCTCCCAGTTTTCGTAGCCCAGCTCTTGCAGCCGGTACGCGGCGCCCAATCCCGTTGGACCTGCTCCAATCACCAAAATCTTTTTGGTTTGCATGAGATGGAGTCTCCGGAAAAGCGCAATGCGCGACCTTCCAGCAGGCTGGAAAAAATGCGGGGAAGTAGGAAGCCTGCTAGGACGAACTCCCAACCGACCCGATGAAGCCTTCACGCTCCAGATGAAGAAAGATCTCTTGCGCCGCTTCCTCGGCAGTCAGTTCGGCGGTATCAATCACAACCTCGGCATCCTTCGGCACTTCATAGGGGTCCGAAATGCCGGTGAATTCTTTCAATATTCCGGCTCTGGCTTTCGCATAGAGCCCCTTGCGATCCCGCTGCTCGCACGTCTCAACGGATGTCGCGATATGCACGAGAATGAACCCTCCATGGGGTTCAATCGCGCTCCGCACGTGTTTGCGGGTTGCGTCGTAGGGTGCGATCGGAGCGCAGATCGCGATGCCGCCATTCTTCGTGATCTCTGACGCGACATAACCAATTCGGCGAATATTGATATCGCGGTGTTCCTTGGAGAATCCCAACTCCGACGACAAGTGTTTTCTCACCAGATCACCGTCCAGCAAAGTAACGGGACGGCCGCCTGCCTCGAGGAACTTGGTGATCAGTACATTGGCGATAGTTGACTTTCCCGAGCCAGAGAGACCGGTGAAAAAGATGGTCAACCCCTGTTTGTGGCGCGGCGGATAGCTGCGCCGAAGTTCCTGAACGACCTCCGGATAAGTGAACCATGCAGGAATCTCACTGCCTTCATTCAAACGGCGGCGCTGTTCCGTCCCGGAAAGATTCAGAACGCGAGATCCCTTCGGAACTTCGTCCTCGGGAACGTAACGGTCCTGATCCTCCAGATACACCATCATCTGGAACGGCACCATGGTTACGCCCATGTCAGCTTCATGTTTCTTGAAGAGTTCCTGCGCGTCGTAGGGACCGTAGAAAGGCTTGCCGTTCGCGTCATTGCCCGGGCCGGCGTGGTCGCGTCCTACAATGAAATGTGTGACGCCGTGATTCTTGCGGATCAAAGCATGCCAGATCGCTTCACGCGGTCCGCCCATGCGCATTGCCAACGGAAGCAGGGCCAGCTTCACGGTACCGTGAGGATATTTCGGAATCAACAATTGATAGCAGCGCACCCGCGTGAAGTAATCAACGTCGCCGGGCTTGGTCATGCCGACGGAAGGGTGGATCAGCAGATTTGCTTCGACGTTCTTGGCGGCGCGGAACGTGAGTTCGACGTGCGCGCGATGCATTGGGTTGCGGGTTTGGAAGGCAACAACACGGCGCCACCCCAGGCGCGCAAACTCGGCGCGCAGTTCCGCGGGGGTAAGCCTCAGATTCTTGAAATCGTAGTGAGAAGGGGCCTGTATTTCTTGGACAGCGCCCCCTACGTACCATCCATTCCCTTTATTCAGCAGATAATCCACGCCGGGATGAGCGGCGCTAGCTGTACCGAATACAGACTTAGCCTCAGCTTCACGATCGGGCTGCCAGATTTCCTCGACATTCAAGACCGCGAGCATCACGCCCTCGGGATCGCGGAGCGCGACCTTGCTGGTCCCCGGTTTCAGCGACTTGGCGAATTCTTCATTGACGTCAAGGGTGATCGGAATTGGCCATAGGACGCCGCTTGCCAACCGCATGTTCCGACAGACCCCGTCGTAGTCGGCGCGGGTCATAAAACCACGCAGGGGCGAGAATCCGCCGCTCATCAGGAGTTCCAGGTCACACAATTGGCGCGGGGTTAGGTCCCAGGAAGGCCATTCGCGGGACTGCCCCTTCAGATCACTGGCCTGCTCAGGTGGAACACTTAAATCAACTAATTCGCCGCCATGTGGCGGAATCAGGTGGCTGGTCGAAGCGGTCAAATCCTAAACCTCCTCTATCTTTTTAATTATGAATATGTTGGAAACTTCCCGAGGTCGGGAGCGACATCCAGGTCAAAGACTGACCAAACCCGGACTCCGCAGATTTCATTCTAGATTACAACGCACACCATCGCATTTGCAAAAATCGCGGGAGGAACCCGCCGGTAACCTTAGTCTCTACGGCTTGCACAGTCTCCGATACAATGTCGGTTCTATCCAGCAAGCGTGTAATTGTTGCTGGTGTCTCTCTGTAGAAAGGAACTTTTGACATAAGTCATTTTGCTTAGTCCTCCTCGACTAAGACGGGTACTAGAAATAAAATGCCGACGCGTCGGCAGGGTGCCCAGCACCATCGCAAACCCGGTTCTAAAATGAATGTTTGCCGATGCCGACAGGCATACCCTGCAAGTCGTTCTTTGTTACTGTGTTTAGATAACTTTGGGCCGGACGATTCGAGAAACTCATCGGCCAGTTTGGCTGGCAACATCGGCTGAACCGACAAACCCGCTTCCGTTGTGGCGGCGCAACTCCAAGTCAAGGGGCAACTTGTCCGGAGTTGGCTGTTACTTGTGAAAATCGGCGCCCACATGGCATGGTGAATGCTATTAATTTTGGTACAAGACTCAGCTATAAGCTTTAGCCCTTCGCCAGGTAGGTCTCCGGGGACAATCAACAGAGACTGCATATGGCGCAAGCGCTTCCTGGCGTGTGGGCGTTCTCTTTTTTGGGGGGATTTCATGAAAGATGCTCTTCAACTGGCTCCGCGAGAAAAGGAGATCGCGGAACTGCTGCTGCAAGGGTGTGAAAACGACGAAATTGGCAAGGAACTCAAGATTGCCAGGCGAACGGTGAAAGCGCATTTCAATCGCCTGTTCGTCAAATTTGGAATCAAGACCGGCATCAAGCGAGTAAAACTCGCAACACTTTTATATCGGAGGCAATTATGTTTAGAAGAGGGGAGCGGCACGGAAAACGAGGTCCAAGCGAGCGCGAGCAACGTGTCATCGAGCTCGTGGCCCAAGGTCTCAAAAACCGGGACATCGCAAGCGCAATCGGAACCACAGAACATGTCGTCAAAAACTACCTCAGAGCCATCTATGACAAGCTCGGACTCTGGAACCGGGTCGAGCTCGCCCTCTGGTACGAAGCCCGCCGGCACGAAAACATGCTTCACGCCTGAAATTCTTGAGAGCTGGGAACGTGGAATCCTGAGCCTTGAGGATCAGTCTGCAATCAGCAAAGACATCAACTAACCCCGGTCGCGACATGGCAAAGACCTCCATCCCTGGAGGTCTTCGCTTTTCTGCGTAGAGCTTTCGCGGGCGAGCGCAGGCCGCCGTCACACACTCCCCATCTAGAAAAGATTCCAGATGAACTGATTGTAGACTTCGTGGTGGTACTGCACTTCGGGAGCTTTCACGAAAGTTCCCAACGCGCGAGGGCAGCGGTCGGCCGCGACCTGCTTCAGTTCGGCGTAGCGGCCTTTTACGTCGTCACCTAGAATCTTGGTGAGCCATGCGGAGTCCCTGAATTGATCCAGTGCGGTGTAGATATTATCCGGCAGATAGCGCTCGGCCTGGCGCAGATTTTTAATCTTGGCGGTGTCGCCATCGAGACCGCTCTTGAAAATCGAATACATCACGAGGTATGGATTGGCATCGGGCGCCACGGAGCGAACTTCGACCCGCATGCTTCTATCGTTACCGATGGGAATCCGGATCATGGAGCCGCGATCCACGGCCGAAGCCTTCAACTGGTTCGGCGCTTCAAAGTGCGGGTCAAGGCGCCGGTACGCGTTGACGCTCGGGTTCAGGAGCAGGCAAATGTCCAGGCCGTGGGTAAGGATGCGGTCCACAAATGACCATCCCAGCTTGCTTAATTTCTCTTCGCCTTTAGGATCCCAGAACAGATTCTTGCCGCCCTTGCTCACCGACACATTGGTATGCATACCGCTGCCATTGACGCCGACGACCGGCTTCGGCAGGAAAGAGGCCGTCATTCCCAAATTTGTGGCGACCTGGCGGCAAATAAGCTTGTAAAGCTGAATCTGGTCAGCGGCGGCGACGACCTCGCCGTATCCATAGTTGATTTCGAATTGCGAAGGCGCGACTTCAGGATGGTCTTTCTCGTTTTGGAATCCCATGGCGCGCTGCACTTCCGCAGTCGTATCAATAAACTTACGCAGCGGATCGCCCGGCAGCGAGTGGTAATAGCCGCCGGTGTTCACATACTCGAACTTCAACGTCTCGTGATAGTGCTGTTCCGCGTCCGCCCCTTGAAACAGGAATCCTTCAATTTCGTTAGCCGCGTTGAGGGTGTAACCCTCGTCTTTATAGAGGTCTTGCGCGAAGCCCTTCAGCACGCCACGAATGTCAGCGGCATACGGTGTGCCGCCCTTGTCTATTACTTCTCCAAATACCAACACCTTTCCGGAGCCAAAAAAATCAGCCGGAGCCCAATAGAACGCGGACCAATCAATGCCCAGGCGGAGATCGCTCTCCCGTTGCGCGGTAAAGCCGCGAATTGAAGAACCGTCAAAGGTGAGATTGTCCCAACTCTTGATCAGGAACTTCTTGTCATAATCCAGCATGTGCAGCCGGCCTTCGAGGTCGCTGAACAGCACGGTTACGGCCTTGATGCGCTTCTCATCGGTCAGGTACTTGAGCCTTGCTTCCTGAATCTTGCCGGGCGCAACGCGCTTCATGCGCTGCTCTTTGGCTTCGAGGTTCAAGTCTTCCAGTTCCTCATATGAGAGAGCTAAAAAATTCCGCAGTTCGTTCGACATGGATCTCCTTTGATATGGCGACGGACGGGGCCGCGCCGTTCCTTGATGGACTGTGCAGCGACGAAACAGGGTACTGGGAGTTAGGCTTGCGTACAAATCGAAAGAGCTTATGAGTTATATCAAAGTTTTTTATGCGGAGCGAATGCATCTTCGACACGCGCGAGATTTCTCGGCCCCGCTGGTGAAGGCACGGGATCTTCAGAATGGCCACTAGTAACCCGCGGGCCGCATTGACGCGCCGATAGTACAATCTCCCCATGGGCGGATTCATGGAACCTTCGCCGGTTCAGCGGGAATCCATATCGAGGCCGGTCATTCTCGGGGTTGGATTAGTGGTGGTGGTAGTGGCGATTGCGGCTTTTCTGCTGCGGACGCCGGCAAAAAAGCCGAGCGCTCCGCAACCGTATATCGCGAACATTAAAATTTCAGATTTGAAGATGGGCGAAGCTCAGAATTTTGTGGGCGCGAATTTCACCTACGTTGATGGAACAGTGACCAACAGCGGAGATAAGATGGTCACGGGAATTCTTGTTCACGTTATATTTCACGATTCGATGGGACAGGTTGCTCAGGCGGAAGACGTACCGGTTTTCCTGTTGGACAGGAGCGGCCCATATCCTGACACCCGGGACCTCAGCAAAGCGCCTCTATTGCCCGGACAGAGTAAAGAGTTTCGGCTCACATTTGAGCACGTAAGCGCCGAGTGGAATCGCGCCTATCCTGACATACAGGTGACGGACGTATCATTGAAGTAGCGCTTAGAAGGCCTGCCTGGTCAGGCGTTCGCGGGCGAGGGCGCCTGCGCCACACAATCTCATTTATGCCGGCAATAAAACCAATTCGATTAACCGAGACCGTCAAAGCGGGGGGATGCGCATCGAAATTGAGTCCGGCTCTTCTCGACCGGGTACTCGCCAAGTTGCCAAAACAAACCGATCCGAACGTGCTGGTAGGATTCGATCACGCGGATGACGCGGGAATTTATAAGCTGGATGAGGAAACCGCCCTGGTGCAGACGGTGGATTTCTTCACGCCCATGGTGGACGACCCTTACATCTTTGGGCAGGTTGCCGCCACCAATGCTCTGAGCGATGTGTATGCCATGGGTGGACGCCCCATCACCGCACTGGCCCATGTTTGCTTCCCGGCGGGAGGCGATTTGGAAGTTCTCGAGCAGGTCCTCGCCGGAGGGCTTTCTAAAATGATGGAAGCAGGGTGCGCGGTGATTGGCGGGCACAGCGTTCGCGACGATGAAATGAAGTTCGGATATTCGGTCACCGGTCTGATCCATCCCCAAAAAGTCTTTTCCAACGCGGGGGCCAAACCCGGCGATCATCTCGTGTTTACCAAGGCGCTGGGAACAGGCGTCATTTGCACCGCAATCAAGAAACACAGAGCCGAGCCGGCGTGGGTGGAAGCGGCGATTCAATCCATGACCACGCTGAATAAGAAAGCTGCGGAGCTGATAGCCGGCAAGGAATACGGAGTCCACACGATGACGGATGTGACTGGATTCGGCTTCGTAGCGCATGCCCGCGAAATGGCGCTGGCTAGCCGCGTCTCGTTGCGAATCCGCTCTGCTGAAATTCCGATGCTTCCGGGCGCGCTCGAATGTGTCCGCGCCGGAGACATTCCAGGCGGGCTGAAGGCTAATCGCGATTTCGCCGCATGCGTTGTCGAGTATGAGAACGAAGTCCCTGATGACTTGAAGACACTTCTCTTTGATCCGCAGACCGCCGGCGGCTTACTAATCTCCATTGCTGCGAACCATGCGGAAGGGTTTGTCCGCGACTTGAGCGAGATTGGAATTCCCGCCTGCGACGTGGGAAATGTCGCCGAATCCTCCAAGCCCTTAATTCGCATCTACTAAGGGCAGTCGCATTTTTCGCGGAGGCTCTCATGAAAACCCGCAATTTAGGACGCAATCATCTTACGGTCTCGGCCATCGGGCTGGGCTGCATGGGCATGTCGGAGTTCTACGGTAACCGGGATGACAACGCGTCTATTGCCACCATTCATCGCGCCCTGGAACTCGGCGTAATGTTTCTCGATACGGCAGACATTTATGGTCCGTTCATCAACGAAGAATTGGTTGGGAAAGCGATTCGCGGGCGGCGAGATGAAGTCGTGATTGCGACAAAGTTCGGCATCGTGCGCGACCCATCGAATCCCTCTGTCCGTGGCGTGAACGGCAAGCCGGAGTACGTGCGCAAGTCGTGCGAGAACAGTTTGCGACGGTTGGGTATCGAGACGATTGATCTTTACTATCAGCACCGAGTTGATCCCGCAACTCCCATCGAGGAAACGGTTGGAGCAATGGCGCACCTCGTGACGGAAGGAAAAGTCAGACATCTGGGGCTCTCCGAAGCCAGTGCGCACACATTGCGCCGGGCCAACAAGGTTCATCCCATGACCGCCTTGCAGTCCGAATACTCGCTGTGGACCCGCGATCCTGAAGATGAAGTCCTTGCCGCCTGCCGTGAGCTTGGAATCGGCTTTGTCGCCTACAGCCCGCTGGGCCGGGGATTTCTTACGGGAGCCATAAAGAAATTCGAAGATCTGGCGGCAGACGACTATCGCCGGAATACGCCGCGTTTTCAGGGTGAAAATTTTCAGAGGAATCTGGACCTTGTGCACCGCGTGCAGGAGATCGCCGCGCAGAAAAACTGCACGCCATCACAACTTGCGCTGGCGTGGGTGCTCGCGCAAGGGGAAGACATCGTGCCAATTCCCGGTACCAAGCATCGTAATTATCTTGAAGAGAATGTCGGCGCGCTCGAAGTGAAACTTACCGCGGATGACTTGCGCCGGATTGATGAAGTTGCACCGCAAGGGGCTGCCGCCGGAAAGCGCTATCCCGAAAGTTTGATGCACCTGGTAAATACGTGGCGCTAGGCGAGGACAGCCAGGGGAGGCTGTGCCTGAATGAACACTTAGCGCTTCAGCAAATCCACCGGCTCTTTTATGTCGTGAACTCTGAGATACTTTCCCAGCGCAGGATATTTTTGCGCGACCGCCTCATACATGTCGTAGGCGGCTTTGCGATAAGAAAAATGACCGGCTGGACCGGTGCGCAATTCCGAGATATAAACAACCTCGGCGAAATCCATCTTGAAAAGCGTTCGCTTGCGGAATCCCAGCGGAATCGCATACTGCGAGTCTTCGGGTGAGCCGCGGCGGGCTAACTCTTCCACTGCGGAAGCCGCACGTTGCATGGCTTCGTCGTAGTCGCGTTGGACTCCTGCGGCTTGCAACTCATCGGGCGACTCGTAACCGTGGCGAGTGGTGAATTCCTGCCCAATCTGGATGCAGCGGCGATGCCGGTGCATGTCGCGAAATCCGCCGATATCCATCAGGATGTCAAAGCGAAACTGCTGTCCGGCGCAGAATGCACGCTGCATTTCATCATGGCGGCTGCGATGTCGCAGCCCCATATCAATGATTTCGCGGCGGATTACTTCACCCGCTGCCTCGATTGAGCCCCGAATTTGACGATAAGGATAATGGCTATGCTCATAGATGAGGGTAGCCGCCAACTCGATTTCGAGCGGCTCCACATCAAGCAAGTCAACCGTGGGAGCGGCAGCAACCGCAACGTTTCCCATAAGCTCGGCCGCCACACCGCGCAACTCGCGGCGAGTTTCGATTTCATAAGCGCTGGGAGTCGCGTACTTGACCAGAGTTGGCGCAACTCTCACCTCTCGCAGCAATTCCTGCGCGGCACGTTCTCCGAGTTCTGGAGAAATTGCCTTTATTTCCTCTACCAGTTTTTGAAGCGATTCATCCCCAACGTTGTAAGCGGATGTTGTGGCGGCTTCTTTTAATAGTTCTCCCAGGGAACGCACTTCGGCATGTGTATGCGCAAGCAGGCGGGCGATTTGAGTTTCGAGAGTGCGCGCGTTGACGATCTCTCCCAATGAAGTATTGGCTGCGAGCGGCAACAAATAGCGTGAAAAATCGAAAGCGCGCGCGCGCAGCGTGCGCTCATACGCTTCCTGCTTCATGTCGCCGGGCCTAGGCGTGGTTCCCGCAAGATGCTGGAACATGCGCTCGGAGAGTGATTCGTACTGCGTAAACAGATCTTCGATTGTGGTCCGGTAGAGTCTTTGCGATTCCCCGCCGCCGCCGAAGTTGGGAGAAAAGTATCCACTCTTCTTGAAATCCTGGTAGCGAGTGGAGCGCTCCTGGCCGTCCCAGCGCTGCTCGTCAGCCACCGCAATGGCCGCCAGAATGGACAGCCGCTCAATCGCCATGGCCACATGGGCAAGGTCGGCAATGGAGCGGTGACCATACTGGAAATAAAAAGTGTTGAGAAATTTCTCTGCTTTCTGTTGGCTGATTTCCTTGAGCGATTCCTTCATGGATAACGCCGAGCGCGAGTACTTGGCCATGGCGTAGGCAAGGACTTCCGGTTCGGCGCCAAAAACGGCGTAGACCTCGACCGGTGATTTTTCGGAGGGAGAGCCGTTTGAATTGGAAGCCGTTGTCTCGAGGTCGGTCGTAGTCGTGGCGTCAATCATGAATATTCTCTCTTCAGGAGGGAGTGGCTCCCGGCAATTTGGGGAAATAATAGATTCGAGCCAGTCAGTCCGCCGTTTTCGACGCCCTCCGCTTCGCCTCGATTCCATCGAGGGCGCGCCATAACGCCTTAGCGGCGGTTTCTGCGGCAATCAAAGCCTGCCCGGCTCTTGCCGGATTTTCTTCGATTGTTTTACTCAATTGCCGCCGCCAAACCTCGGCATGAAAGGCATCTGCCGTTTCATGCACCGTGAAGTAGGCGCAAGTCTTTTCGTCCACGCCATACATTTCGCGGAGCCCGCGCGCTTTCTCTCCGGCCACTCGCGGAACCTGGGACTCGTAGGCGTAGAACGCTGCCAGAACTTGGTCGGGAGCTTCATCGGTTGCGGCTCGATGAAAGAATTGCGTGAGTTCTGCCACTTCTGAAGCCGGGATATGATTTTTCATCCCTCGGTCTCCGCCCATGCCTTCCACAAAATCCAGCCACAGCTCCGAGTGAGCACGGAATTCCTGGCCGGAGGCGTCTGAGATTCCCTTTTCTTCGGCCATATTGGCGAGGACAGCGCGCCGCAGTTCGCAGTCATCCATGCGGATGGCAAACTCGGCGAGATATGTGGGGAAGGCTTCGACGTGATGGTAGTAATCTTTCGCGTATTCGCGGAGATCGTCGCGCGAAAGCTCTCCCGCGCTCCAAGCTTTATAGAAAGGATGGCAAAGCAGATCGTACTTTGCGATGCGCGCGTCGAGTTGATCGAGGAATTGTTGGGTAGTCATGAAGATGTTGCCTCCGAAAGACGATCAGGACGAATGGAAGCGATAATCATACGAGAGCAGCCAAAGACAGACAACTATCCCGCCCCCGGCTGGTTTATTCCGAAGCGGGAATCGAAAGGAGCGATCAGGGGGTTCATCACTGCAAATCATTGGGCGTTGCGGTAGGTTGAGAGATATGCGGAAAACTCGGCCAAGTTTTTGCCTTGTTGTTTTCATTGGCGTCTTCTCGTCGTCTGCACTGGGACAGTCCATCAAGTCCGAATCACAGGCCGATCCCCGCGTGCCCGATGAAGCAAAATTCAAGTCTGGATACGTCAACCCCGCGCCACGTCCTGCGGATTTCGAGTCAGCATTGCTTTGGGGAATTGCCATTGCTGATACGCGCGTCCCCGGCTACGAAACAGCGGTCGTCGAGATCGCTTCCACCCAATTGTCCTGTCGCGTCGGCGGGAAGGAGGTGATCATGAACCACGACGGACCCAATGTACGAGGAGGCCTTTACCAGCGTTACCCGTGGTTCGCTACGGATAATCACGAACCGATTCCGCTCACATACTCGGAATCAGACCGGGCGGCGGTTGTGCTGAATGTCGGACAGCGGACGGACCGGGTTTGGCATTTTTGGAGTCCTTCACCGCGAGCTATGCTTCCCGAAGGCAACCTTGAGGGCTGCACGGTGAGAGCCCGCGTTAGAATCTCAAAAGGCGCCCTGCTACAAATGGGGATGGACTACTGGCGATCGGCAACGGTTTCATATGGATCAGGCGGAAACAATCATGAAGCCGGGGCCAGCAACTGGTACTTTCCATCGCCGGAGTGGCAGGACGCGACCTTTACGGATCTGCCCGGACCCCATTGATTTGGTAATTTCGCAATCGGGTAATTTTGTAGTTTAAACCTGCTGCTAAAATGAGAAGTGGCATTATTTCCCATGCAGTTCACTGAACATTTTGACGTGGTTGTGGTCGGCGCCGGTCATGCCGGTTGTGAAGCTGCCGTGGCTGCAGCCCGCATGGGATTGAAGACCGCCCTCTATACGCTAAACGTCGACCTCATCGCGCAAATGTCCTGCAATCCAGCCATCGGCGGCATTGCTAAAGGCCATCTTGTCCGCGAGGTGGACGCGCTCGGCGGCATCATGGGCGAGGTCACGGACGCTGTTGGCATCCAGTTTCGACTGCTGAATACTTCGCGAGGGCCTGCCGTGTGGTCGCCCCGCGCGCAGTGCGACAAACAGGCCTACCGGACGAAGATGCGCGAGGTCCTCGAATCGCAGCCAAATCTAAAAATCAAGCAGGCAGAAGTGGCTGACTTGATTATCGAGGATCACGTGGGGACAGCCGCCCCCGGCTGTCCAGCCGAGCAAGGCTCGGCCGATTCGCCGGGCGGTACCATCCGCGGCATTCGTCTTCGCGATGGACGGACCGTCGGCGCTGAAGCGGTCATTATCACGACCGGCACATTTCTCAATGGGCTGATCCACTGTGGGGAGCAACAATATCCGGCCGGACGTTCCGGTGAACCCGCGGCTGTCTTGCTCGGGGAATCGCTCAAGCAGCTCGGCCTGCGCGGATGCCGCCTCAAGACGGGAACTCCTCCGAGGCTCGATGGACGCACCATTGACTGGACAAAGTTCGAGCCGCAACCCGGTGACGCGGACCCGACACCCTTCAGCTTCCGGACAAAGCGCGTCGCGCACCACGACTCCCAAATCCCCTGCTACATCGCATGGACGACGCCCGAGACTCATCGCATCATCCGCGATAACGTGCATCGTTCGCCGATGTACAGCGGCCAGATTCAATCCATAGGACCGCGATATTGCCCGTCCATTGAAGACAAGATCGTAAAGTTCCCCGACAAGATCACGCACCAGCTTTTCCTCGAGCCGGAAGGTCTGAACACGCATGAAATTTATGTGAACGGCATGAGCACGTCGCTGCCGGTTGAAGTTCAGCTCGCGATATTGAAATCCATTCCCGGTCTTGATTCGGCGGACATGCTGCGTCCCGGATATGCGATCGAGTATGACTCCATTGACCCCACCGAACTCAATCGCAGTCTGGAGACTAAGAAGATCTCGCGTCTCTTCCTGGCCGGACAAATAAACGGCACCAGCGGCTACGAAGAGGCGGCCTGTCAGGGCTTGATGGCGGGCATTAACGCCGCGCTAAAGATGAAGAATGAGCCGCCCCTCGTTCTCGACCGCACCGAAGGCTACACGGCGATCCTGATTGACGATTTGATTTCGAAGGGAACGAACGAGCCTTACCGCATGTTTACATCGCGCGCCGAATTCCGGCTTCATCTGAGGATTGACAACGCCGACCGCCGATTGACTCCTCATGGCCGCAGGATGGGGTTGATCTCGGATTCGGCGTGGGAAGATTACCTCGCGAAACAGCAGCGAATGGAATCATTAAAGCACTTGCTGTCGAGGACCCGGCTGACGCCGATGATGATCGAAAAGATTTGCATGGGGACAGCCGTCCCAGGCTGTCCTGCCGAGCAAGGCTTGCCAACGGACTGCGAGCTTCCGTCTCTTGACGCGTCGGCGGCAGGACAAACCTGCACCCAAATCTTGAAGCGTCCCGAAATCGCAATAGAAAATTTAATCCCCGTACTGCGTGATCTCGATCCGTCCCTGTTTAGCCCTCAGGGGGACCGGGATCAACAAATTGCTTCAATCCTGCGCAATGAGCTTAAGTCGGTGGAAACTGAAATCAAGTACGAAGGTTATCTGATGCAGCAGGACCGCGCCATTCTGCGACTCAAAAAGGCCGAGCAGCGGGCCATTCCCGAGTGGTTCGACTATGGCTCCATCAGCGGATTATCCAAGGAGATGAAGGAGAAGTTGCTGAAGATCAGACCGCGAACGCTGGCTCATGCATCCCGAATTCCCGGCGTGACGCCCGCGGCTGTCTCTTTAGTCAACGTATTCATCGAGATACAGGTCCGCCGCCGCGGGCAAGCTGCGGCTCTTGAGAATTTAGGAATTTAGTTTCGATGTCAGAAACACTGGTTTGCAATATAAGCACCGCGCCCCGTGCTACATTGGCGCTCCTCATGAAAAATGCGAACGCCCCAAATTCACTCGAGGAAGAACTTTACTGTCCCAAATGCGCCGCCCCCGTGAACGACCCACTCACCTGCGGCGACTGTTCAGCTGTGATCTGTCGCCGCTGCGGTACGCCCCTGGAGTCCGCAAATGAATTGGGAATGGGATAAGAATTTTCGCGATGACCGTCCCTCACAATCGCGGCATTCTCCTGGTTAATATCGCCCAGCTTCTAACCATGCGGCCTTCTTTGGGAAGCCGAGGCCCCCGTCGCGGGCTCGCGCTTTCCAATCCCGGCATCATCGAGGATGGTGCCGTGCTGTGCCTCAGCGGCAAAATTGTTTCGGTTGGTAAGACAAGAGAGGCAATTCGCGACCCGTGGATTAAAAAGCATAAAGGGATTCTCGAAATTGATTGCCGCAACAAAATTGTGCTGCCGGGTTTCGTGGACGCTCACACTCACCCGGCGTTCGTGTCCCCTCGCCTTTTAGACTTCGAAAAAAGAATCTCTGGATCAACGTATGAAGAAATTGCAGAAGCCGGTGGTGGAATTCGTTCGACTGCCAAGGATGTCCGCGGCGCCAGCAAGCGGCTTTTGTCCGAGAGAATTCTGAAGGCATTCGATCAGATGATGGATGGCGGCACGACAACAGTGGAGGCGAAGTCCGGTTACGGACTGAACCTAGCGGCTGAGTTGAAGTCTCTGGGAGCCATACACGACGCGGCATCGCGATGGCCAGGCACGGTGGTGCCGACACTTCTCGGCGCGCACGTTGTGCCGCGGGAATTCCAGAATCGGCGTAAAGATTACGTTGACATGGTTTGCGATCAAATGATTCCCCGGGCGGCGAAACGGCAATTGGCGCAATTTGTGGATGTTTTCACCGAGTGCGGCGCTTTCACGCTAACGGAAACCAGAGAGATCTTCCGGGCCGCACGCGCCCATTCCCTGGGAATCAGGGCTCATGTTTGCCAATTAAGCGGCGTGGCGTTGCGTTCTCTGTTGGAGTTTAATCCAGCGTCTCTGGATCACCTGGATTATGTAACAGACCACGACATTCGCTACCTGGCCGCAGGAAGTACTGTGGCCACTCTGGTGCCGGGGGCAAATTATTTTCTCGGGCTCGATAGATTTCCTCCTGCTAGAAAATTGATTGACGCAGGCGTGCCCGTTGCTCTGGCAACTGACTACAACCCTGGGTCATCGCCTACTACGAGCATGCCATTTGTGATGTCTCTGGCTTGCACGCATATGAGAATGTCGCCCGCCGAAGCGTTGACTGCGGCGACCATAAACGGAGCGTGGTCGCTCCGTTTGCAGGATCGAAAAGGATCAATCGAACCGGGAAAAGACGCCGATCTGGTTGCGTTCGACGTGGACGACTATCGCGAGATCCCCTACTGGTTCGGGTCTAATCGAGCCGCATTTACGATTGCAAATGGAATGATTAGAAGACGGGTATAACATCCCGCTGCCATGTTCTGCGGTTTGCGTAAAAGCGCGAAAGGTTTGTAATGCAAACGTTCCGGGGCGCGGCAACCATGCTCTTTGTTCTTTGCTCTTTGCTCTTTCAGAATTAACCGCGATCGACGCGGCTTAATTGAGGGGATGAGCGTTGGTTGCTATAATCGGGCTGTTCCAGGCATCGCTTCCAGGAAAGTCCCGCCAGTTTGTCGGCGCGTCTCCACATGACTCGTACGGCGTTTGTGGTTGAGTTGGAATTCTAACGTGGCCAGGTAGCTCAGGTGGTAGAGCGCAGCCCTGAAAAGGCTGGCGTCGGGGGTTCAACTCCCTCCCTGGCCACCATGTTTACTAATCGGTAAGTTGCCTTCCCGAAATTTAAGTCCGGCATCGAAGAGTTGGCCTTTGTTAGGCAACAGTCGCAGTGAGGAGCCGCTGTTCAACCTAATGGAACGGAAATCAGCATGAGAGCTGCAATACTGAATTCGCCGAAAGATATTTTGCAACGTCCGTTGCAGATTGCGGACGTGCCGCAGCCGGTTCCGGCGCCGGGACAAGTTCTTCTTAAGGTGCGTGCCTGCGGAGTCTGCCGGACGGATCTTCACATTGTTGAAGGTGAACTGCCGCAGCGCCGCAAGCAACTTATCCCGGGGCATCAGATCGTGGGTGAAGTGGTTGCCGGGGCAACAGCGGAATTACCGGCTGGAATTCGCGTCGGGGTCTCGTGGATAGGCGGAATTGACGGTACATGCTGGTACTGCAAGCATGAACTGGAGAACCTTTGCGATTCGCCGACTTTCACCGGCTACACCACGGATGGGGGCTACGCGGAATATGCCGTAACCCGCGGCGATTTTGTTTTTCCGCTGCCGAAAGCTTTGGACGATCTGCATGCCGCGCCTCTACTGTGCGCGGGGATCATCGGCTTTCGCAGTCTGCGCGTGGCCGGAGTTCGGCCAGGGGAGCGTGTCGGCCTTTTCGGCTTCGGCGCGTCGGCGCATCTTGCAATTGCTGTGTTGCAATCCTGGAAGTGTGAAGTCTACGTATCAACCCGGGGAGATTCACATCGAAAATTGGCTGAGTCCCTCGGCGCGGTTTGGGTCGGAGAAGCTACGGAAAGACCGCCGGCGCAGCTCGACCGCGCGGTAACATTCGCTCCGAGCGGCGAGGTTGTAATCGCGGCGCTGTCGAGTCTCCGAAAGGGAGGCGTCGTGGCGATCAATGCCATCCACCTCGATCGCATCCCCGAATTCGACTATGACAGCCTGCTTTGGGGGGAACGCCAGATGCGAAGCGTAGCCAACATGACCCGCGGCGATGCGCGCGACTTTCTCAATTTAGCTGCGGAGATTAAGCTTCAACCCAAAGTGGAGGCATATCCGTTGGAGAAAGCCAACGAAGCTCTGGCGGCCTTGAAAAGCGATAGAGTGGACGGGGCTCTCGCGATCATTCCTTGATTTCCACTCAAGCAAACCTTCAGTGAGGGGGGCGGAAGTCGTTTCGGTGGGTGTCCGCCAAGTGTACGAAAATGATAGACGCGCATCACCATCTATGGCATTACTCGTCGCGGGAATTCGCGTGGATTGACGACACCATGCCGGCGTTACGACGTGATTTTCTTTTAGCGGACCTGGATCGCGAGTTGACGGGCGCTGGAGTTGACGGCGCGGTAGCAGTCCAAGCTCGGCAAACGCTCGCAGAGACAGATTGGTTATTGTCTGTTGCTGAAGGTTCGCCTCTTTTGCGCGGGGTGGTTGGTTGGGCGCCGATTGCTAGTGAGGATTTTTCGGGACAACTTGACCGCCTGAAGGCTCACAAGAAGCTGAAGGGTTTGCGGCACGTGATTCAAGATGAGCCTGATGACAATTACATCAACCGGCCGGATTTTAATCGGGGAGTAAAAGCTCTTGCAGGCTCGGGGCTGGTTTATGACATCCTCATTTTTGAAAAGCGTTTGCCTGCCGCGACCCAGTTTGTGGACTGTCATCCAAATCAGATTTTTGTTTTGGACCATATCGCGAAGCCGCGCATCCGCGATAAGGTTCTGGAACCTTGGCATCGCAATATCATCGAATTGGCTCGGCGCGCCCAAATGTCTATTGCAAATTGTCAGGTTTGGTGACTGAAGCTAACTGGACGGATTGGTCGGAAGAGGATTTAAGACCCTATGTGGATGTTGTGTTGGGCGCATTTACACCGGCGCGTCTGATGTTCGGTTCAGACTGGCCGGTCTGTCTGCTCGCCTCTACTTACCGGACGTGGCTGGAATCCGTCCGCCATCTGATAGGCGAGCTTACCCCGACGGAAAAGGATAGGATACTCGGTTCCACGGCGAGCGAGGTTTATCATTTGTAGAATTCAGGCTTTGCAATCGTGGAAAATGTGGTGAGCTTTTCGTTGTTGAGTCGAATATAAAGACAAAAAATCAGGCTTGAAGATGTAGTGATCAGCCAGAGCTAGTTCATGCTGAGACAAGGGATTCTCAATCCCAATATAAATTCGCTGTTGAGCCGGGTCCGCCACACCAACACGCTGGTGATCGCAGATCGCGGATTTCCACGCGTTCTTGACGTGTTGCGGGCGGTGCAAGAGCAATGTAATTTCGGCACCGCATTTATGGCCGGGGAGTTTCGCTCGGCCAACCTGCCTGCGACGGAACAGGAATTCCGTATCGCGCTGCGGCAGGTGCCTTTAACCTTTGAGCCGCACGTTGATTTCAAGAAACGGGTGCCGTCGGCAATCGGGTTGATTCGCACCGGCGACACGATTCAGTACGCGAACATTATTTTGGAGTCAGCTTGATCTGAAGGGAGTCTCAAACGTTGATTTCAAATATAGGTACGAACACGGCGAAGGAGGAAATGCGCAGAGTCATGGGGGGAATCTCCAATCGAGTTTGGCGAATTGCGCGACTGCTCGTCATTGCGGGGGGAATTGCTTTATTCATCCGGGCCGCGGCCGCGCAGACGTCCGCCGATCTACCTACCGCGTCACAAGATCCTGCTGCAATTGACCGGATATGGCAGAGAGCCAGCGCGAAGTACGATGCACGCCGGGCGACGATTCTGCAAGATGTGGAGAAAGCAACCCATGGAGGGCCGTTCCGCGCGGACTGGGAGTCGCTTAAGAATTACGAGGTACCCGAGTGGTACAAAGACGCAAAGTTCGGGATCTTTATTCATTGGGGAGTGTATTCGGTGCCGGCGTTTGGCAACGAATGGTATCCGCGAAGTATGTATATTCCCGGATCGGAAGAGTACAAGCATCACCTCGCGACTTATGGCCCGCCAGATAAGTTTGGCTACAAGGATTTCATCCCGATGTTCAAAGCCGAACACTATGACCCTGCGGCCTGGGCCAAGCTCTTCAAGGAGTCAGGCGCGAAATATGTGGTCCCGGTATTCGAGCACCACGATGGCTTTGCCATGTACGACAACAGCCTTTCAGACTGGACCGCGGTAAAAATGGGCCCGCATCGCGATCTTTGGGGAGACCTGGCGAAAGCGGTTCGCGCCGAAGGTTTGGATCTCGGCGCGTCCTCTCATCGCGTTGAGCACAATTTCTTCATGGGCGTTGGAAGGGCTATCTCGTCAGACGTGAACGATCCGGCGAACGCGGCCTTTTATGGGCCTGCGCATAACTGGCTCCCGAATTTGCGAGGCACTCCCCTCAGCAACGACTTCACTTATTTGTCGGAGGCGTGGACCAATGACTGGCTCGCGCGCTCGGCGGAAATCGTGCAAAAGTACCATCCGGACATCATGTATTTTGACTGGTGGATCGGGCAGCCGTCGGTGCGCGCGGCCCTCACCCGTTTTGCCGCGTTTTACTACAACACGTCGCTCGCGAATGGCGGCCCCGTCGGTGTAATCAACTACAAGGATTACGCCATGGAAGAGCACTCGGCAGTGCTGGACATCGAACGCGGACAACTCTCCGACATTCGCCCTCTTCATTGGCAGACCGACACCTCGATCAGCAATAAGTCCTGGGGTTATATAGAGAACGACACGTATAAGTCGCCGGAGTTCATCGTCCACCAACTGGTGGATATTGTCAGCAAGAACGGAAACCTGCTTTTGAATATCGGGCCGCGATCGGACGGCACCATACCGGAAGCAGCGCAGCAAGTGCTGCTTGACGTTGGAACCTGGCTAAAAACAAATGGCGACGCTATTTACGGGACACGTCCGTGGAGAATTTACGGCGAAGGCCCAACCAAGGTAGCGGCAGGATCGTTCCACGACACCGACACCCAGTCATATACCTCCGATGATTTTCGCTTCACCAGCAAAGGCAACACAATTTACGCAATCGACTTGGGCTGGCCGGCGACTCATGAAGCAATCATTCGCTCGCTCGGAAGCGGTACCGCGGGGATGGAAAAGGTCGAATCCGTCTCGCTACTCGGCACAGCAGGCAGTCTTCAATTCCATCAGCGGCCTGATGGATTGCACATCACCACGCCAGACCATCCTGAAGGCGAATATGCATATGCTTTTCGTATTGCTTTTGCAACGCCGCCTTCCCAATAGTCGCTCATAATCACTATAGACACTTTTCGATATGAAACTGATTCGATTTGGCGATAGCGGTCACGAAAACCCAGGGGTGCTCCTCGCCGACGGCGCTCGCATAGATGTTTCCGGCTTCGGTTCAGACTATGACGAGACGTTTTTTGCAAAACAAGGTCTGGAGGAACTTCGCCGTTGGTTGGATCAGAACGCGGTTGATTCGCCGCGCGCCCCGATGTCCGTGCGTTTGGGACCTCCCATCTGCAGGCCAAGCAAGATCGTATGCATCGGACTGAACTTCAGAGATCACGCGATGGAGAGCAAGATGGAGATTCCGAAAGAGCCGGTCATTTTCTTCAAATCAACAACCGCGTTGGTTGGGCCTAATGATCCGCTTGTAATTCCGAGGAATGCAAAGAAGGTTGATTGGGAGGTCGAACTCGCTGTGGTAATTGGGAAAAAGGCATTGTATGTCTCCAAAGACCAGGCTCTCGATCACGTCGCCGGATTTGTCCTGCACAATGACTATTCCGAGCGAACCTTTCAACTGGAACGCGGAGGCCAATGGGTGAAGGGCAAGAGTGCGGACAGCTTCGCTCCTCTGGGACCGTTCTTTGCAACCAGGGATGAACTCCCGAACTACGGCAGTCTTGGCATGTGGCTTAAGGTCAACGGCGAGTACCGCCAGAAAAGCTCCACCGCTAATATGGTTTTCGATGTTCCCACATTAGTTACTTATGTGAGTCAGTTCATGACTCTGCTTCCTGGCGACGTGATCAGCACCGGGACGCCGGCGGGAGTGGGCTTGGGCATGAACCCTCCGAGATATCTGAAGGCTGGGGATGTCGTAGAGTTGGGCATTGACGGTTTGGGAGAATCCACCCAGCAGGTCACGGAATAAATTCTTCCTGCCAAATTCATGGCCGGCGCAAGGGATTTTCGTCTGGATGGCAAGGTTGCCGTGGTAACGGGCGCCGGCAGTGGCATTGGCCGGGCCATCGCCGTGAGATTCGCGGCCCATGGGGCATCTTTAGGAATCCTCGATATCCATCAGCAGGATGCGGACGAAACCTGCAAGCAAATTGTTGACGCTGGTGGAAGCGCCAGGGCCATAATTTGCGACGTCAGTCAAAAAGAAGAAGTGGACGACAAATTCCAGGAGCTTTTGAGCCGCCAACAGGTCCACATTCTGGTAAACAACGCGGGCGTCTCGCATATTGGCTCGGTGGAAAGCACCACCGAGGCCGACTTCGACCGCATCTTTCAAGTGAATGTAAAGGGAGTCTATAACTGCATGCGCGCCTGCGTCCCGCACATGAAGGGCCATGGAGGGGGCGTGATTTTGAATATGGCGTCCATTGCAGGTTCGACGGGACTTTCCGAGCGCTTTGCATATTCAATGAGCAAGGGCGCGGTGATTGCTATGACTTATTCGGTCGCCAGGGATTACCTGAGCCATAACATTCGCTGCAATTGCATTTCGCCGGCGCGGGTCCACACGCCATTTGTGGATGGATATCTAAAGAGGACCTATCCTGGACGCGAGCAGGAAATGTTTCACAAATTATCCAACGCGCAGCCGGTAGGCCGGATGGCGGAACCGGAAGAGGTTGCGTCGCTTGCACTCTTTTTGTGTTCGGACGAAGCGTCGTTCATAACCGGCGCCGATTATCCATTGGATGGCGGCTACTTTAATTTGCGAGGATGAGGATAGGGTTTGGACCTGCAACTGAAAGACAAGGTCGTTTTGGTGACCGGTGGTGCGAAGGGAATTGGCGCCGCGATCGTTCACGCCTGCGCGGCTGAAGGAGCAATTCCGGCAGTCGTGGACCGCGATGCCGAAGCATGCAGGAAGTTAAGCGCAGAGTTACAGCAAAAAAGTGCGGGCGGCAAGTTCATCGAAGTTGATCTCCTGATCCCGGAGAAGTGTTCATTTGCCATTGAAGAGATGGTGAAAGCGCTCGGCCGCATTGATGCCCTGGTGAACAATGCCGGAGTCAACGACAAGGTCGGACTCGAAGGCGGTGATCCCGGTCAATTTGTGGCTTCGCTGAACCGCAATCTGGTTCATTACTACACCATGGCGCACTACGCCCTTCCTCATCTCAAGCGATCAAAGGGTGCAATTGTGAACATCGGCTCGAAGACGGCAGTGACGGGCCAGGGCGGAACATCGGGATATGCATCGTCGAAAGGCGGCGTTATGGCCCTGACGCGAGAGTGGGCAGCAGAGTTGCGGGAGTACAGCATTCGCGTGAACACCATCATCCCCGCGGAGGTTATGACGCCGCTCTACCGGCAATGGCTGGATACGTTTCCTGACCCCGAAGAGAGGCTGAATACGATCCTCTCGAAAATTCCGCTGGGAAAGCGCATGACTACCGCGGAAGAAATTGCGGCGATGGCGGTGTTTCTCATTTCTCCCAAATCCGGGCATACCACCGGCCAGCACATTTTTGTAGACGGCGGATATGTTCACCTGGATCGCGCTTTGACGTAAGAATTCTGAACGGCACAACCGCCCAATATCAATCCGACCAGCGCTGCGCAGTTCGATCCCAGCGGTGAGCCCTTAGCGTTTGCAACAATTGCGGATCAAGCGGCCCATCGTCTGAGGCTGCAATATTTTTCCTGACATGATCGGGCTGCCGCATGCCGATTATGGTTGTACTTACCACGGGATTAGAAAGGATGAAACGCAACGCCATCTCGGGCATGTCCATGGTGGAAGGAACTACCGGTCTCAGCTTCTCGACACGGGCGAGAGTTTTGGGAAGATTTTCAGGACCAAAGTATTTCGAACGCCAATCGCTCGCAGGAAATCTCGTATCGGCGGTCATTTTTCCTCCCAGGCTGCCTTCATCGAGAGGAACACGGGCGATCACGCCGATGTTCAATTTTTCGCAAGTCGGGAAAAGTTTGTCTTCCGGCGCCTGGTCAAAGATGTTGTAGATCACCTGCACTACGTCCACCAATCCGGTTTGTAGTGCCGCGATTCCATTCTCGGGCTGCCAGCGGTTCAGGCTGAGGCCGAAGAATCGAATCAGGCCTTCGGCCTTAAGTTTCTCGACGGTCTGCCGAAATTCCGGTTCCTGAGTCCAACCGTCGTCCCATACGTGAAACTGCAACAGGTCAATCGAGTTGGTTCCCAACTTCTCAAGAATCAGGTGGGTGTACTTCATCACATGCGCGGCAGGAAATACTTCGGAGTAGTTGTCCGCGGATGAGGCCGGCCATTTCCCATTCATCGGCGGAATTTTCGATGCCGCAAACAACTGCTTGCCGGGATTCCGCGAAAGAATTTCGCCGAGCAGGCGGTCGCTGTTTCCATCGCCATAGGCCCACGCTGAATCAAAGAAGTTGCATCCCAGATCCACCGCGAGTTGCAGAGCTTTCAGGGACTTCTTTTCCTCGGACCCGCTCCAGCCGCTCATTCCCCACAGCCCGTGCGCAATGTCGGAAACTTCAAGCCCGGTTCTTCCAAGTTTTCGATATTTCATGAAGTGGTTTCCTGGTTTGTCGGGTCTTCGAGGAATCTCTCGGCTTCGAGGGCCGCCATGCATCCGGAGCCTGCGGCGGTGATCGCCTGACGGTAACGCCGGTCTTGTACGTCTCCACATGCATAAACGCCGGGTACCTTGGTGAAGACATAATTCGCGGTTACCAGATATCCGTCCTGATCAGTTTCGAGCTGGCCTTCAAACATCTTGGTATTGGGGATATGGCCTATGCCGAGAAACATGGCGCTGGTAGGAAAGTCCCGAACCTCGTTGGTCTTAATATTGCGTAGCTTGAGGCCGGTTACTTCCTTCTGGGAAACATCATGAACATCTTCCACGATTGTGTTGGTAAGAAAATGAATTTTCTCGTTGTGCTGGGCGCGTTCGAGCATGATTTTCGACGCCCGAAACTCCTCCCGGCGATGAATAAGCGTGACCTTGGTCGCGAACCGAGTCAGGAAAGTGGCTTCTTCCATCGCGGAATCGCCTCCACCAATCACAACGATTTCTTTTCCCGAGAAGAAGAATCCATCACAAGTAGCGCAGGAGGAAACACCGTGGCCAATCAGGGCCTGTTCGCTGGGTAAACCGAGCCAGCGCGCCGACGCTCCGCTCGCAACGATTAAAGTACGGGCATGAATGATTTCCTTCCCAAGATGCACAGCAAATGGATTCGTCTCGAGGTCAACTTTTGTGACGTGTCCGAGTTGATACTGGGCTCCGAAGCGGCCAGCTTGACGGCGCATGTTTTCGATTAAATCCGGCCCTTGAATTCCATCTGGGAAGCCCGGAAAATTTTCTACGAGAGTGGTCAACGAGAGTTGGCCTCCAGGCTCATGACCCTCAAGCACCAATGGCTTCAGCTTTGCCCGAGCGGTGTATAGGGCGGCAGTATGACCGGCGCAGCCGGAACCGATGATCACTACATTGCGAATATCATCCATAATTGTCAGTTTAGCTGGAGTTGAATTTGTGGGCGCACAAGCACACAATGCGGCACGGGCTTTGAAGTCAAAGAGGCCGCCGGCTCAAGTCAATTCCTTGCTGGGTCTTTTAGATTAAAGCGTTGGCAGTTAGGACGCATTCTTACTTGCCGGCTATGCTATCGGCGATTCCGGCGGCGATAGGCACCCTGAAAGTTTGGTGCTGATACGCTTTGACCATCAGCAGTATCCAAAGAACCAGCGTGATGAGGCCTATTGCCATGCCTAGAATTCCCAACACGCCGAAGCCGATCAGTCCTCCGATCGAAAGGCTCATCACTCCCAATGCCACTCGTATGACGAATAGGCCACCGAATACCACAATGGACTGCGCCGCTTGAAAGCGGACCCATGGACGTTTGTCAATCAGCAGGAAGATGATTCCGGTCAGCCAGCCGATAAGATAAGAGAGCAGGCCGGCGACGTTTTCGGAAAGACCTTCGGTTGAGACCGCAACCGCACCGCTCGCGGGGGCGGCCGCATTTTGGTGAGCTCCACAGGCGGGACAAAAACTCGCCGTTCCGATGTCCTTGCCACAAGCATTGCAAAAGGCCATATTTCCCCTCCCAAGCTATGTCGGGGCGAGAGTAGCAAAAGGACCGGCGGAGTGCAAATGCTTTCTCAGCAACTTCAACTTGCGGTTCAAATCGGAAAATGGCGATGCCAGAAGAGCAATCCCTTCCTTGTGATTTATTACTTCTTTTTGTGCACCACGGGCTTTTTCTTAGGTGTCGCGGTCGCTGACTTCGAGCCGGCCCTGGCGACCCGATCCAACTCCTCCGGAACAGTTTGGGGCACGCGCAACAGACTGCGGTAGTTTGAGCTGATGGCGGAAGCAGCTTGAAAAAGCGGCTCATAAGCCCTCTGATCCGGCGCGGGGCCTGTCGCCGATGCCTGACAGCGGGCCAAAACCACCGACGCCTTTCCAAACCGCTCCAGTCGGATACGGCTGACCGGGGTATTTGTGGCAAGCATTGCGGCGGGGCTGGTTACGGACGATGCGTCATCCTCGATTGAAACCTGGAGCAAGTCTTTAGGGTCGCGAACCTTGAACACCAAAGTCTCAACCATGCTTTTCGGATCCTGGCTGAAGGAATATTGCACCGTTGAATACAATGCTTGAACGGCGAACTCTCGCCGGATGCGCACCCACGCAGCCGTGTCCGAATCGTTGGAAACGAGGGTCTTTTCGCTGACGGGGAGGAAACTCGGCTGTTCCTCCATGGTGGAGAGCCCGCGATCAACCTCGAAGTCAGGGCTAAATAAGGGCTGTTTAGGGACCCGAGAGAGAGCTGAAGAAATCTCCTGTTGCTCCTCTTTTGAGGGAGTGCAAACGTTCAGCATGTTTACTTTCACTTGAGGCCGCGACTTTTGGGAGGAAGGGGGCGCTTGCTGGGCGCAGGCTAGAGAGGCAACAAACAGACTAACCAGGATTGCTATCTTTCTTCGAAGCACACTCGCATTTTAGCGCGGATTTGGCCAGACCCGCTGCTCCGTCCGGGGGTGGGGGTGGCTGTGAGTATTCACCGCTGCGGGCGCCCGTTGAATGCCGCCCTCGCAGCAATCCGTGGAAGGGGATCAATAAGAAAGGTCGCTCGCTTATGGTACAAATTTCTGTGATCCCAAACTATCCTCGCGGCGACGCCCATGTGCTCAAAATAATGAGGAACCCTTGCTGAGGGCGTTGTTCATTTCTCTTTCGAGCAGCGCTTCGCTGCGTGCCCTGGCTGAAGGCTCTTCTATCGGACAAAAAATATCGGGCCGCTTCGTTGCCGGGACACAGATAGATGATGTGCTTCGAGCTACCGCGATTACGAATCAATCCGGCCGCAGCGTTTCGATAGATAATTTGGGCGAAAATGTTTCTAACCCTTCCGAGGCCGATGCCAGCGCTCAGCTCTACCACCGCTTGCTCGACGAGATACACTCACGGCAACTCGACGCAAATATCAGCTTGAAGCTTACGCACATGGGCCTCGATCTGGACGAACGCCTGGCCCGCGAGAATGTTTCGCGGCTGGTGGCCAAAGCTGCCGCTCTGTCTTCTCGCAATTTTGTGCGGGTGGACATGGAAGGCTCAGCCTATACGCAGCGCACGCTGGATTTTGTTCGCGAGCTTCATTCCACGCCGGGGAATAGAGGATGTGTGGGGGCAGTGATCCAATCCTACATGCGACGCTCAGGGACCGACATCGAAAATCTGCTTACGGACGGAATTCGCATTCGCTTGTGCAAGGGTGCATACAAAGAACCCGCGGAAGTTGCCTTTCAGAAGAAATCCGAAGTGGACGCGAATTACGTCAGGCTCATGAAGACGCTGCTGAAAAGCGGCATTTACCACGGGCTGGCCACGCACGACGAAAAGATGATCCAGGCGGCCAAGGCCTTTGTCGCCCTGGAAAAAATTGATCGCAATTCGTTTGAATTTCAAATGCTCTACGGCATCCGCCGCGATCTTCAGCAGCAGCTCGTCCGTGATGGCTGGCGCATGCGGGTTTACATCCCCTTCGGGACTGAGTGGTATCCCTATCTGATGCGGCGGCTCGCGGAACGCCCCGCAAACATCGCCTTTATTGCCAGGAACTTACTGCGAAGGTGAATGTTCCTTCGCCGGGCCACTCGCATTTCTGCTAGCATCATTTTATGGGCAATCGGGGCCAAATCGGGCTTACTGAGGCCTTTGCGGCGCTGGTAGGACCGCATGTAGACGACGAGAAAATTGATCTCGTCCGCGGCGCTCTGACGATTGCGCGTACTGAATACCCCGAACTGAATATCGAGTCTTACGCAAGGCGCATTGATGAGCTTGCGCTATCGGCGGAATCACGCATCACCGAGGTGGGGGATGCCTCAGAGACAATCGCAGCGCTCAACTACGTCTTATTTCAGCAGGCGGGCCTGCATGGTAATCGTGACGATTACTACGATCCCCGCAATTCGTTCCTGAACGATGTCCTGGATCGCAGCCTTGGCATTCCCATTACTCTCGCTCTCATATATATGGAGGTTGGACGGCGACTCGGCTTTCCATTATTTGGAGTTGCCATGCCCGGGCATTTTCTCTTGAAGAACTACGACATTGATGGCCGCGAGACTTTGATTGATTGTTTCAATGGTGGGGATATTCTGAACGCCCAGGATTGCCAGCGGCGGCTGGACGAGATTTATTCCGGTCAAATGACCTTGCGTCCCGAGTTCCTGTTTGCAGTCAGTCGGCGGCAGATGCTGACCCGAATCATAAATAACCTGAAGACTGTCTACATGTCCTCTCGAAATCTCAAGAAGGTTCTTCCGCTGGTGGACTTGCTGCTGGTGATTTATCCACGTTCTCCCGAGGACGTGAAACAACGTGCGCTCTTGCGCTACAGCCTGGGCCAACCGAAGGCCGCCGCGGAAGATCTGGAAGAGTATTTGAAAATGTCTCCGGAGGCTTCGGACTCCGACGAAATTCGCCAAACGGCATTATCCATTAGAAGGATGCTGGCGCTGATGAACTAGCTCGTGTGGGGCGGACATTCCTGTCCGACCCATTTGACTTTCTTGGTCCTAGCCCGGGCCACTCTACTGAAACTTCAAACCTTCCCGCGGATAAGAGTGTCCGCGCCACACAATCACTGCGGTGGCCTGGGAACGTAATTCCGCGGCTGCTCTGCCGGAGCCAGAGGAAGTTCCGTGGCGCCATTCAATAATTCTCGCTCCTGGGGCGAGTATTGGCTGAAGCGTCCGGATTGAATTGCCCGGCGCCGGGCGTCGGGCGGCATGGCGCGGAGGGCCTGGATCGCATTTCTTACCGCCTGCTGACGCTCAGGGGGAAGCTGCCGCATCTCCGAATGTAGTTGCCTGACTGTCTGCTTCTGCTGCGGAGTAAGGTGCTCCCAGGTCTCCATTCGAGTCAAGACGCGCTGTTGTTGTTCGGGAGAACGCCTGCTGAAGTCTTGCAGTCGCTGTTCCAGTTGTTGCTGCCGTTGAGGAGGCAGACGGCGGAACTGAGGATCGCTCTGGAGCGCGCGTCTCTGCTGCTCCGCAGGGACGTCTCCATACCGGCGCAGCCATTGGCCGGAATGGTGGCCTTGCATAGGCGGCATCCGCGGTTCGGTGTAGGTCTGCGGAGGACGAGACTCCGGTTGCGATGGGCGGGATGCGGGCGGGCGCGGGACTGACTGCCGCGATTGCTGCCGTCTCGCTTGCGCGAGGCTTGGAGCCACGCCGGCGGTACTAATCGCAAGCGCCACCAACACTGTCCGTGCCGAATTGGTTTTAAGTCCGAACATTTGCCTGCTGACTGCCAATTTCTCACTACGGATTTGCCGTCACGTTCTGCTGAACCTCCAAATCGTCGAGCAGATCGGAGTTGGAATAAAGATCGTGATTCTTGTCCAGCGCCTGCAAGTCACTTACGGCACTGCCGGGCACGATCACCATGGATTCAGATCCCTTATAGCGATAACCGTCGCCTCGAAACAAAATGCCCATCACTAGAATTGCAGCCAGCGAAAATGCCAGCGCCGGTTTGCGAATCCAGGAAGATCTGCCAAAAGAAGCCCGCCAGCCGGACGGCTCCTTCGTCATTTCCTCGCGCAACTGCGCTCGCAAGCGGGAGTCGAAGTAGGGCGAGGGTTCAGGAGCCTGCCATTCGTCGAGCAGCGCCATGGTCTGGCGAAGCTCCCCAAATGTGACCGTGCATTCCGGGCAGGCTTGCATGTGTTCGTCCATTTGTGGCGTGATCACGCTGATACCGGCGGCCAGGTCCGGCATCAGTTCGCGAATTTCATTGCACTTCATCATTGTCGTTGTTATTGCATTCTTCATAAAAATTCCTTCAACTGTCCGCGCAGCGTTTCATACGCCCGGAACAGCAGAGACTTGGTGGCTGATTCACTTAATTTCAAAACTTCAGAAATCTGTTTGTAATCCATCTGCTGGTACTTGTGCATAAGCACTGCGATCCGTTGACGCTCGGGCAATGCCTGCACGCGTTCCCGGATGGCTGCCATGCGTTCCCGCTGCACAATTGCCTGTTCCACAGTCAGCGACTTGTCCGGAAGATCCAGGCTCTGTCCGGTGTCCTCATCTTTTTCATCCAGGCTAACCGTATTTTCCGGACGCTGGTGGCGCGTGTCGCGCGCATGATTCACTGCCAGGTTTGTCGCGATGCGATAAAGCCAGGTTGTGAACTTCGCGCTCGCTTCATAGCTTTGGCGCGAACGATACACTCGCAAAAAAACTTCCTGCGCCAAATCTTCAGCGGCGGCTGAATTATGGGCCATGCGGAACATGAAGCTCACCATCGCTCTGCGATACTTGTGTACCAGATACTCGAACGCAGAGTCATCCCCAGCCTTGACCTGCAACATAAGGTCGGCATCGGTCAACTCAGCCGTTACTCCGGCTCCGCCGTTGCGCGGACCAGCGCCCGAGCCGGACTTGTGGATGGTTGCTGTTTGGGGGAGCAAGCCGCGATCTATGGCTATGCTGCTCACACTATTGTCAACCCTTGACGGTGGGGAAAGTTGCGGGTCCGGCTCGTCCGGCGAGGCCTCTGGAGCGCCTTCGGGAGAAGGCGCCACTGGCACATTCGATGGTCTGGAATCCCTCGGCATCCGCCAGCTTCCGCCGCCCTTCAACGATAATCTCAACCAACGATAATCTGAACCAACGGCGGCAATGAATTAGGCTATCATGTCGGGGAGCAGCCGAAAACTGTTCCTTTGCTACAATATAGCCGCTCGCTCCGGGCAGGGCGCTTAACTCAGCGGTAGAGTGCCACCTTCACACGGTGGAAGTCATAGGTTCGAATCCTATAGCGCCCACCAAACGAATCAAGCCTTTCGGAGGCGGCGCCCGCATATGCCAATCAGAGATTCCCCTCATCCTGCCCCCCTCAGTTCAGTCCGGTTTTGGTTGAAGGCGGCGATAATCTCTCATAATAAGTGCTGACGGCGCTGAAATTTGTTATGCGAGGTGAAATGAAAAGTCGAAAAATCCTGATACTCGACGTCGGTGGAACCCACGTGAAGGCGATGGTAACCGGAACCACGCGCCAGATTGAGATTGAGTCGGGACCCGCGATGACGCCGCAGG
Organism: Terriglobales bacterium; assembly: GCA_050746185.1. GTDB lineage: Bacteria > Acidobacteriota > Terriglobia > Terriglobales > Acidobacteriaceae > PALSA-188. Next base: position 269,335 of record JBOGLA010000046.1, read on the forward strand.
CAATGATTCGCAAAATTAAGCAGGCTTTTAAGGGCGCTTCGTATGATGTCGTTTCCATCGGTTATCCCGGGCCCGTGGTTCACGGGAAGCCCTTGCGGGAGCCGCACAATCTTGGCTGCGGATGGGTTGGCTTCAATTTCCGAAAAGCACTTGGAAAACCCGTAAAGATGATTAACGATGCCGCTATGCAGGCCCTCGGAGGCTACAAGAGTGGACGACTGCTCTTCCTTGGCCTGGGGACCGGTTTGGGTTCCGCCATGATTGCCGACGGGGTAGTGGAACCCATGGAGTTAGCCCACTTGCCTTACAAGCACGGTAAAACTTACGAGGACTATCTGGGCCTTGGCGCGCTGAAACGACTGGGACGAAAGAAGTGGGAGCGCGAAGTGGGAGAGGTAGTGGTGCTCCTGCGAAGCGCCCTGGAGCCGGATGAAATTGTGATTGGAGGCGGCAATGTTAAGAAATTAAAGAGGTTGCCTCCCGGTACCAGAGAAGGAAATAACAAGAACGCCTTCCGGGGAGGCGTTAAGATGTGGAACCCCCGTGCTGATCCGCGGCGGTTCAGAAATTAATCTTCATCGCACCCAATCTCCCTTTCAGCTTCGTCGCCCCCGATACCAGTTTGGCACAAATGCCATTCAGAGTGTCCTGGCAGTAGTCACTTGCGATCCGCGATCCGGCTTGAAGTCTGGACAGTACTTCAATCCCAACTGCTTCACGATTCCTCCGGTGGGGCAGCTTGGTACCACCATATGGCCGTATGTGAAACTTCCGGCCTACTTCGACAGCGACTTGGGTTTATTCAAGAACTTTAAGATTACCGAGAGGCAAAGCGTGCAGTTCCGTGTCTCGGCGGTCAACTTCTTGAACCACCCATTGCCGCAGTTCAACCTGGCTGGTAATGCCGATAACAATCTCAACTTTACGAAGACTTCCTTCATGACCGAAAATAGCCTGGCGGAATGTCAGCTATTGAATGGCTCGTCTTCCGCCGCGCCATGTCAGGTGAAAATCACTGGCATCTCTCCGACAAACACGAACGTCAACACGACAGGCAAACCGGCCTTCAAGACGGGCAGCCGTCAGATAACCTTTGCCTTCAAATACTACTTCTAGGCCGGGACGTATTATGATCAACAGGGTGGCTCCGGCCACCCTGTTTTTTTGTAGCGATATGTTCTCTTTGAAACCTCGCTGGTTTCTGACGCTTGGATTTGTCTTTGCTGCGGCTTCGTGCCTGTCCGCAGGTCCAGCGACGAGTCCAATCCGCTTCGAGCTCAAGACCCTTCCCTTTCGCCTTGAGAACGACGAAACGCCCGCGAAAAACGCACCCGAAACTATGCCTGGAGGCGTCGCCGTATTCGATTACAACGGGGATGGCCGTCCCGATATTTTTTTTACCAACGGCGCCAACATCGCCACCCTCAAGAAGGACTCGCCGAAATACCGCAATCGCCTCTTTCGCAACGACGGCAACGGAGTTTTCACCGACGTTACAGATGCTGCCGGCGTGGCGGGCACTGGCTATGACATGGGTGTAGCCGTCGCGGACTACGACAACGACGGGTATCCCGATATTTTTGTCGCCGGATTGCACCACAGCACTCTCTACCACAACAACGGGAATGGGACGTTCACGGACGTCACCCTCAAATCAGGCCTGGATGCCGCACTGAATCATCCCGATCCGCAGTACGGCCCGCTATGGGCGATCACCGCAGCATGGGTGGACGTCAACAATGACGGCCTCCTGGATCTCTTTGTCGTGAACTACATGCAGTGGGCGTACTCGGCGAAACCGCTGTGCGGCTTCCGTGACGTCGCCGACTATTGCGCGCCGAAATTCTACAAGGGCCAGCCCGATCAGTTATTTCTGAATAATGGGGACGGAACTTTCAAGGATGTTTCGAAAGAGTGGGGAATCCGCGACCACGTTGGCAAAGGCATGGGCGTCGGAGTAGCCGACTATGATCTGGACGGCCGGCAGGACATTTTCGTTACCAATGATGCATCCTACAATTCACTTTTTCACAATCTGGGGAACAAGTTCGAGGAAGTCGCCTTCGAGGCCGGAGTAGCGCTTCCGGAAGACGGCACTTTTATCTCAGGAATGGGTTTGGATTTTCGCGACTTCAATAACGACGGCTATCCCGATATTGCCTTCGTCGCGCTCAACAACCAGACGTTTCCTCTGTTCCAAAATACGGGGAAAGGTGATTTCCGGGAGGTGACCACCCCGAGCGGCATGCGCGATCTCAGCCGCGACATGTCAGGATTCGGCGCGGGCTTATATGATTTCGACAACGATGGGTGGAAGGACTTATTCGTGAGCCGGGGCCACGTTGAGTCTATTTCCCAACCGGGCCAGCCCGTGAATCAATTCAACACCGTGTTTCGCAATCTTGGCGCAAGCGGCAAGTGGGCCTCGCTAACCGCAGAGGCAGGACTCGAAGCCTCGCCCCCGGCCCGTCACCGCGGTTGCGCCTTCGGCGATTTGGACGGAGACGGCCGCGTTGACGTAGTGGTGACCGCGCTCGGCAGAGACGCCGAGATTTGGATGAACCGCAGCCAGAACACTGGCCACTGGCTCGATATTGCTCTTCGGGGCACCAAAAGCAATCGGGACGGCATTGGCGCTCGCATCAAGCTGGTGACCAAGAGCGGTACGCAATACAACCACATGACTACGAGCGTTGGCTACGCTTCCTCCAGCGATGGGCCGGTCCACTTCGGTCTCGGCCCGGATGACCGGGCAGAATTGATAGAGATTCACTGGCCGTCGGGAATAATCCAAACCCTGAAAAATGTCGAAGCGGATCGCGTCTTGAAAGTCACCGAATCGGCGAACCGATTCTTAAGAACTACTTTGGCGGTCCCTGGGCCTGCTGCTCCGCAGTGAGCTTTTCGACGATCTGACGTTCTCTGGCGCCATCCGCGGGACGATGCAGCTTGTAGTACAACGTGGCGAGTTCAACATGTGGCTCCAGCCAGTTGGGATCTTCCTGGATGAGACCTTCCAACTCATGGGCGGCGACTTCGTACTGGCCTGAGGTGCTCTTCCACATGGCAGATTGGTAGCGGGCCATGAGATTTTTGGGTTCAAGCTTCACTGCCCGGTCAAGATAGACTTTCGCGCTCTCCATCTCGCGCTGTTTATAGAGAATTGCGCCCAGATAAAGGTTGGGGTCGAAATTATTGGGGTCGCGCTGAAGTGCAAATCTGGGCCCCTCCAACTGGACCTTATTGTTTGATAACTTCATCTCGGTAATAGCTACGATTGAGGTTGTCCATGAACCAACAGGGGGCTTGCCGATTGGATTTCCATCACGGTCGTAGCGCAAGTCATCGTAGGCATAAAAACCGCGCAACGTGAAAACCCTCCCCACGTATCTTTTCTGAAGGATGGCTTCCAGATCGGATGATTTTGTGTCGGAGCAAATCGCGGGAATCGCCGCAATGAATAAAAACGCCGCCAGCCCGAACAGTTCGCTACGAATTGACGAACGTCGCATATGATTAAGCGCCGATCTCATTTGTAAGAACTAGCTCATCGCGGATGCGATTACTTGATGTGGCAGGTTGCCAGGCCGCGCTTTTCCAGATACTGCTGGTGATAGTCTTCGGCCTCATAAAACTTCTCCGCGGGAACAATCTGCGTAACGATTGGCTTGCTGTATCGCCGCGATTTTCCGAGCGCATCTTTGGAAGCCTTTGCCGCCCGCTCCTGTTCGGCATCGTGAAAGAAAATCGCCGACCGATATTGCTTTCCAAAATCAGGGCCCTGCCGGTTTAGCTGCGTTGGATCATGATTCTCCCAGAAGACGTCAAGCAGCTTGTCGTATGAAATCTTCGCGGGATCGTATTCGACTTCCACCGCCTCTGCATGCCCGGTCGTATCCGTGCAAACGTCTTTGTATGTGGGATTCTCCATTTTCCCACCGGTATATCCGACTCGCGTCGCTGAGACTCCCGGCAATTGCCGGAAGGTAGCCTCGACGCCCCAAAAACATCCTGCCGCAAACGTAGCTTTCGCCATTGTCATCTCCATCAAAGAGTTAATTCTATTGGATGCGAGGTAGCTTGGGAAAGGCGGCAGGGGCACAGCTTCAGGTTTGAGGGGGGCGCGACTTTCAGTCGCGCGGCCTCTTGCCCGACAGCTCATCTTCCGCAGACTGCAATTATTGCTAAAATGCTAACGTGGCAAAACGCAACTTGTTCGACAAAATTTGGGACGCACACCTCGTCTGCCATCCTGCGGGGCGCTTGCCTCTCCTTTACATTGACCTGCATTTGGTGCACGAAGTGACGTCACCGCAGGCATTTGAAGGCTTGCGCCTGGCGGGACGGCGCGTCCGCCAGCCCCATCGAACCGTAGCGACCGTGGACCACAATATTCCCACAGAGCCGCGCGGCACTCCGATTTTTGATCCCATTGCCAAGCGCCAGATCGAGGAGCTGCAAAGAAACTGCAAAAATTTTGGGGTTCCGCTATTCGATATGAACTCCGCCGAGCAGGGAATCGTCCACGTGATTGGCCCGGAGCTCGGGCTCACTCAGCCGGGAAAAACAATCGTCTGCGGCGATAGCCATACCAGCACTCACGGAGCATTCGGCGCGCTCGCGTTTGGCATTGGGACTTCCGAGGTCGAGCATGTGCTCGCCACTCAGTGTTTACCCCAGCGCAAGCCAAAGGCCATGTTGGTTAGAGTCACTGGGAGTCTAGGCGAAGGCATCAGCGCGAAAGACCTTGCGTTGGGAGTCATCGGGCAAATCGGAACCGACGGCGCCGCGGGTCACGTGATTGAATATGCCGGCAAAGCGGTTCGCGCGCTGTCCATGGAAGGCCGCATGACGCTGTGCAACATGAGCATCGAGGCCGGTGCTCGCGCCGCCATGGTTGCGCCGGACGAGACGACTTTCGCATACCTGAAAGGACGCCGCTTCGCGCCCGATGGCGCAGATTGGGATGAAGCCGTCGCCGAGTGGCGAGCCTTGGCTTCCGATGACGGAGCCCACTATGACACTGTGGTTGAAGTCAATGCTTCGAAGGTCGAGCCGTTTGTGACTTGGGGAACGAACCCCGGGATGGTGGTCTCCGTCGGCGGTCGCGTACCGGAATTGAATGAACTTAAAAACGGGGACCGCGAAGCCGTGGAACGCATGTTGGAATACATGGGACTTGAGCCCGGAACGCGTATGCAAGATATCCATGTGGATCGCGTGTTTATCGGATCATGTACGAACTCGCGCCTGGAAGATTTGCGATCTGCGGCCAGAGTCGCCAAGGGGCATCATGTGTCGGCAAGCGTTCGCGCCATGGTAGTGCCTGGGTCGCAGACGGTGAAGCGGGAAGCCGAGCGAGAGGGGCTGGATAGAATCTTTAAGGAAGCGGGGTTCGAGTGGCGCGAATCCGGGTGCTCCATGTGTCTGGGCATGAACCCTGACATTTTGCAGCCGGGAGAGCGTTGCGCATCCACCAGCAATCGTAATTTCGAGGGCCGCCAGGGAAGGGGCGGGCGCACCCATCTGGTGAGTCCGATGATGGCCGCCGCGGCCGCAATCACCGGGCACTTCACGGATATTCGCAACTGGCGCTTTCAGTGACCTGTCCACTCCCGCGTATGACCATCGGGCTCATTTTTTCATTCCGAAGGAATTTATTCCTGAGGAATCTGCTTTTCATTCCGAGTCGCCAATCCCAGAAAATTGGAGGAACCCATGCAACCATTCCGAACTCATACCGGCCGGGTCGCCCCTCTCAACCGGGCGAACGTTGACACTGATCAAATCATTCCCAAGCAATTTTTGAAGCGTATTGAGAAATCCGGTTTCGGAGAATTTCTTTTCTTTGATTGGCGGCGCGGCAAGGACGGGAAACCCGATTCAACGTTCGTGCTCAATCAGCCGCGTTATTCCGGCGCCAGTATTCTGGTTGCGGAGAAGAATTTCGGCTGCGGGTCGTCTCGAGAACATGCCGTCTGGTCCTTGCTGGACTTCGGCTTCCGGGTAATCATCGCGCCCTCGTTCGCCGATATTTTTGCCAACAACTGCCTTCAAAATGGCGTTTTAGTGGTCGTCCTTCCCGAAGCGCAGGTGGCGGCCATCCTAACCATGGCGAGTGAAGTTCCAAATTACGAGCTGACCGTTGATCTCGAGAAGCTTACCGTAAAGGACGAGTTGGGTTGGTCCGCCGCCTTTCAGATTGAAGAATCCACCCGCCACCGCCTGCTCCATGGCCTCGACGACATCGGCCTTACGCTGGAACATGAAGGCCAAATCGCGGCCTACGAAGCCGAGCACCCTTTGCCTGCCAAGATGGCGCAGTTAGCCTGAGACGTAGCAGGCTACGTCTCTACATTAAGGTTCCGTAGAGACGCAGCTTGCTGCGTCTTCCCTCGAACTCTCAATAAGGCAAAAAAGTGGCCCTATTGCTAGGGCCATCGTTTTTAAAGAGGCGAGAAGGAAGGGAATCAGGAGGCACAGTGCAGGCGCCGCTCCATTACCCTGGAACGACTCAGTGTGAGGTGTAGCGAAAATGGAGTGATCATTGCTGTTACGGCCTCTTTGGTGAAATGGATAGAAGCATGTGTGCGACCAAATGGCTGAAGGGACTCGCGGCCGGAATCGCGGCACTGAAGACGTTAAAAGTACAGGGTTTAGAGCGATGATTTCTAACGAAGCAGCTACCGCCGGGTTCGGCGTGGGATATTTTAAATGCACAAAGCTGCACATTGAGTGCAGCGGCGGCAGAGGGTTTGGCTCTGGAATTGGATTCTGTCGCTTATGCCGACGCCTGGCGACCCGTCGGGGCCGTTAGATCCATGAATTCCAAAGCCCGCGCGATATAGGACTTCATTTGTTTCCGGTGGACTACAGCGTCAAGCATTCCATGCTCTAAGAGAAATTCGCTGCGCTGGAATCCCGCTGGAAGTTTCTGTCGAATCGTCTGCTCGATCACGCGAGGGCCGGCGAACCCGATCAGCGCGCCCGGTTCGGCTATATTCAAATCGCCCAGCATTGCAAATGACGCCGTCACGCCCCCGGTTGTCGGGTCGGTAAGCACGGAAATGTAGGGAACTTTGGCTTCGTCCAAACGTGCTAATGCGGCGGATATTTTTGCCAGTTGCATGAGGCTTATTAAGCCCTCCATCATTCGGGCGCCCCCCGAAGCCGAAACAATGATCAGCGGCATCTTGCTTTCGGTGGCTTTTTCTATGGCCCGCGTGATTGCCTCGCCGACAACGGCTCCCATGCTTCCGCCGATAAACGAGTACTCCATCGCGCTCACAATCACCGGGCGCCCATTCAGCTTGCCATGAGCATTGATCACCGCATCGTTCAATCCGGTTGCAGTTTGAGCTTCCTTCAGGCGGGATGAGTAACTCTTCAAATCCACAAATTTCAGCGGATCTGTCGAAGCCAAGCCGGCATCTGTTACTTCATATTGATTGTCGTCCAGCAGGTAAGAGAGACGCTCCTGCGCGCCAATTCTGAAGTGCCTCTCGCATTTGGGGCATACATTCAGATTGTCTTCAAGGTCCTTTTTCCAGATGATCTGGCGGCAATCCTCGCACTTAACCCATAGGCCCTCGGTCCGGACCTTCTTTTCACCCGTATTTTCCAGTTCGCCGGATTGTCGTTTAAACCAAGTCATGGAGGGATTTGGTAATTGGGAAATTTTGTAATTTGGTAATTGAAAAATCCAAGTACTGCGGGGGATTTTGCCTCTCAATTTCCCAATTACAAAATTACCAAATTACTCAATCTCAGTACTCGATTCCTTTCTGCGCCACCACTCCCTTTTCGTATGCGTGTTTGATCTGACGCATTTCGGTTACTGTGTCCGCGACCTCAACAATTGTGGAATGCGCATTGCGGCCCGTCAAGATGACGTGCAGCATTTCCGGTTTCTTCTTCAAGCTCTCCACAACCTTCGCCGGATTCAACATGCCGTAGCTGATGGCGTAATTGATTTCATCCAGAATAATGAGGTCCCACTCGCCGGACTGAATGGCTTTTTCGCTCTCAGCCCACGCTTCCTCAACCATTCGGATGTCTTCGGGATCTGGCTTTTCGGTTCCTACTTTTACGAAGCCGCGCCCCATTTGTTTCATGACAAATCTGTCGCCGAAGGCCTGGACCGCGTCCAGTTCGCCGTAGTGCCATGATCCTTTCAGGAACTGGAGCATCAGCACTCGCATTCCCTGCCCAACGGCCCGTAACGCCGTTCCCATAGCGGCGGTCGTCTTGCCCTTACCGGGACCGGTATTCACTATTACCAGGCCACGACGAATGTCTTCCATATCTGTGAATAATTGATTGTACCTGTTCGCACCAGGGCTGAGTGCGCGGCGGACACTTCTTCGACTTCGCTGAGAACAGGCTCAGTTCCTGGTTGTGTGGGGCGGACACTCCTGTCCGCCGCCTTGATTTTCTAGGATTGGATTTTAATCCGCCGGATTCAGCAGTCTCGAGCGGACCGTACCCTGAGCGGAGTCGAATGAATGTCTGCGTGCGTATGGCTATGCGGGTTGCTACTGCACCTCTAGCGTTCTCCGCGATTCTCCGGATTGGCTCTTTGCCGGTTGACCCTCATCGCTCAGTACTTGCGCAGCGATTCGCAGAGCATCAATCTCTCTTTTCACTCGCGAAATTTCCTGTTCTTTGAAGCGAAGCACTTCGATCAGGTTTTTCATGGGTTGTCCTCGAATAATTCACTCTATCCTTCCGGGCCGCACGACGAAACATTCCGAAAGTACTGCAACTTCGTACCCACTCCATGGGGCCACTGAAGCGTCAATGTCCCACGTGATAGGGATGTCCCCTCAGAATCGTGAAGGCCCGGTAGAGCTGTTCCAGCAATACGATGCGAGCTATTTCGTGTGACAAGGTCATTTTCCCAAGGGACAGTTTGAACGCTGCGGCTTTTTGAATCTCTTCGCTGAATCCGTCGGGCCCGCCGACGGCGAACAATAGGGAAGTCGTACCCTGATCCTGCTGCTTGCGGAGGAACTCCGCCAATTCTTCCGAGGATAGCTGCCTACCTCTGCTGTCAAGAACGATAAGGCGGGGCGTTGCAGTACGTCCTTCGTGAGAGCAGAGGTTCAGCAGTTTCGTCTCGTCCTTGAGGGCAATGCCTTCGGTGTGCGCGTAATAAGCCAACCGTTCCAGATATTTATCTGCCAGCTTTTGGACGTTAGGGTCTTTGGTTTTTCCGATCCAGGCGACGGTCAATTTCACGGCTGAGATTTAATCACGAAATAGAGCTCAGGCGCGCTTCTTTCGCTTCTTCGCGGTGGCTGGCGCGCGTTTGCGGCTGACCCTTTGTGCGATAAGTTCCGCCGGCCGAAGCTTTTTCGCAGATTTCCAAAGCCGCTCCAAATCGTAATACTGGCGCGCCTTCTCGGTAAATATGTGGACAACGAAGTCCACGTAGTCAATCAGGACCCACTCAGCCTGCTTGTATCCTTCAACGTGAGCCGGGCGCAGTCCGGCTTTCTTGAGCCTGTCTTCCACCTCATCAGAAATCGCCTGGATCTGTCTCGGATTTGTTCCGCTGCAAACGACGAAATAATCGGTGAACGCTCCTGAATCTTTTTCAAGTTCAAGAATCGTGATGTCTTCCGCTTTCTTTTCCTGGCAGGCGGTAATGGCAGCTGATACTTGTTGTTTCAGATCATTCTTTTTCATGCGGTAGATCGTCGGTCTCGTTGGGGATTCTCGGCGCATTCATTCTATCTGACAAAGAGGAGCGCGATTTCCTAAGGGCCGCCTACATGGAGGTGGGCTCAGCCCTTTTTGTACAGCGCCATTTTCCTGATGTACTCGGCGACGGGTGGGTCTACGAATCTCGTCAATGGCCGCTTTGCTTTGACCGCCTCTCGAACCGCAGTAGCGGAAGCCTTCTCATTCACATCTCCGATTAAGTGCAAAGTGACCCCCGCCAATGCTAAATCGCCGGTGGCGGAAAGCTTTGTGAAAAGCCGGGTTGCCGCCGGTTTCGGCCGGAGTTTTTCGGGCAGCGCATGGGCAACGTCGGCAAGGGAGTATCCGGGACGGCTGCCCACGATGAATTCGCACTCGCGGAGAAGCGCCTCCGGTTCGCGCCATTTGGCAATATCCTCGAAGGCGTCAATCCCGATCAAAAAAAATAACCGGTCGCTTTTCCTGAGGGTCTTCTTTACCCGCAGGACCGTGTCAATGCTGTAATTGACCTGCGGGGATGGGCGTTCGTGCTCCGTTTTTTCGCTTGAGCGTATTACCGGAGCCTCCAGCAACGATGGAACGAAACTCTTCTCGGCCATCGTCGCCAATACCACCATCGCATACCGGTGAAAGTAGGGAGCTACAGGCTGCCCCGACTTGTGAGGCGGAATATGCGACGGCACGAATTCAATTCGCCCCAGATTAAAATGATCTCTCGCCGCCCGCGCCAGTGCGGTGTGGCCCTTGTGAATTGGATCGAAAGTACCGCCGAATAATCCAATGTTCATATCCGCGATTGAGCTTGAGGCAGAACCAGCAAGGTTGAATGGTATCAGTTGCCGCTTACACCTGCGCGTAATTCCCCTTGGTTCCTCGCGCAATCGAGCCAAGTAATTTAGAATAACCGCTTGTCCATGAATCTTGCCGCCATTCAGTCTGCGCTGCGCGAGCGCAACATTGATGCATGGCTCTTTTACGATCATCATCATCGCGATCCAATTGCCTATCGCGTTCTCGGATTATCCAAAGACCTGATGGTTACCCGGCGCTGGTTCTACCTCATCCCCGCCGAAGGCGAACCCCGGAAGCTGGTTCACAAGATTGAAGCGGGACATTTAGATACGATCCCCGGAGAGAAACATCAATATGCCGCATGGCAGGAGCTCTTCGACAAGATTAAGACCATGCTCTCCGGTCATCGCGACATCGCGATGCAGTACTCGCCAAATAACGTCGTGTTCACTATCTCTCTCGTGGATGGCGGAACGGTCGAACTCATTCGCGGACTGGGCAAGAACGTTGTGAGCTCCGGTGATTTGGTTGCATTGTTTGAAGCAACCTGGAGTGAGCAGCAGATAAAGAGCCACTTTGCTGCGCGCGACAGCGTGGATAAAATCACCGCGGAAGCGTTCCGCGAAATCGGTCGCCGCGTCCGCACGGGCGGCACTCATGAACGCGAAATCCAGCAGTGGTTCATCGAGGCCTTTCGCCGGGAAAACCTGGTCACCGATAATCCCCCGATTGTCGCGGCGGGTAAAAACAGCGGCGATCCTCATTATTCGCTTCGCGCCGAAACCTCAGCCCCAATTCGCGAAGGCGACTGCGTTTTGCTGGATGTCTGGGCCAGGAAAGATACGCCCGATTCCGTCTACTATGACATTACTTGGATGGGATTTGTGGGCGGATCCCCGTCGGATCGCTTGATACAGCTTTTCCAGATCGCAAGCGATGCGCGTGATCTAGGAGTGAAGGCGGTGCAAGATGCAGTCGCCGCCAAAAAGGCGATCGCGGGATGGGAAGTGGATCGCGCCGTTCGCGGCCACATCCAAGATGCCGGCTATGGTGAATATTTTATTCATCGAACTGGACATTCGATCGGGACTGAGGTCCATGCCAACGGTGCTAACATGGATGACCTCGAAATCCACGACGAGCGCAGGATTCTTGCGAACTCATGTTTTTCGATAGAACCAGGCATTTATCTGCCCGAGTTCGGCGTCCGCACCGAGGTTAACGTCTTAGTCCGCGAGCAGGCAGCCGAAGTAACTGGTAAAATTCAACGAGAAATAGTGATCATCTGAATGGCCAATTCCTCGCCCGTTAAGAAGACCCCGCCGGACACGGCAGTAGCGCAAGTTCCGGCGCAACCGATCAGCGTAATCTCGATTGTGGCCCCGGCAGTCGGTTGGCTGATCCCCGGCGCTGGGCATTTGATTCAGAAACGATGGATTCGCGGACTGCTGCTGATGGTTTCGGTCGTCACCATGTTCGTTCTTGGAATCCTGATGGACGGACGTATCTATCGCCCGAATGGCGGAGACATTTTGGACATTCTGGGATTTATCGGCGACGTGGGCGCGGGCGGCCTCTATATTGTGAGCCTGGCGCGGGACCTGGGACAGGCTGCAATCGCTCACGCCACCGCTGACTACGGGAGCAAGTTTCTGATCGTTGCCGGCTTGCTGAATTTTATTAGCGTGGCAGACGCTTACCACATTGCGATTGGGAAAAAGCCATGAGCCTGGCGCTCTCTCATTTCAATGCGGCTGCCCTGTTCGCTGTCTTCGCATCGGTGGTGTTCGGAATCACGCAGCGCAATGTTGCGCGAGACCAAGTCCGCTACGGCCTTTACTGCTTCGCCATGTTCATTGGCGGCATTTTTGTCGCGGGTTGGCTAATGTGGTTCTTGCGCCACTGATGTTTTCCGGCGGAATCTCGTGGAGAAGAGTGAATTTTCGAAATCTGCGTCTGGCAATCTTTTCCGTGACTTGTGCGGGAACAGCGCTCCTTTGAGCATCTTACCTTGCTGAAAGCGTTTAGAGTATTTCATCGAGTTTCTCCACGATTGATTTTACGCGCACAATGGATTCCGCCCTCAAAACTTGCCTGGGCGGGGAGGGTAAATGGGTAGGTCTGGTCTAGGATTGATAGGAGCGATCATGGCGTTTTCGCTCGCAACCCTTCTTTCTGGTTGCAGCAGCGGTGGCGCCACGAAGGTAGTCTCTTATCAAACTCCAGCCAACGTGACTCTTAGCCCCGGCCCGAATGCTTCGATGGATGTAGGAGCAGTCCTTACCTTCACCGCGCAGGCCGAGGATAACGCGAACAACGCTGTAACGCAGCCAATCACGTATTTTTCCAGTAATCCGGCCGTAGCAACAATTGCCGCGACTGGAGCCGCCTGTGCGGGCACGTGGGACTCAATCAGCACGCCGCAAGTGTGCACGCCGGGTCCGGCCGGTGTCGCTCAAATCACGGCTTCCGCGCAAGGAGTCACCAGCCCGCCGACAACCTTGTACGTTCACCAGCACATTGACAATATTTCGGCGAGTACGGTTACCGGCCAGAGCAATCCCGGTGCGCCCTGCGTGACCGCCGGGCAGAAGGTGGTGTATGCCGCCAAAGCCTTCAGCCGCGGCTCTGATATTACTGCGACCGTGGGGCAGTTCGGGTGGACCTCGGTGAACTTTGCCGTTGTATCACTCAGCACAAATTCCGCATTGCCGCGAAATCAGACAGAAGCGACCGCGGGAACTCCTGGCGTAAGTTCCATATTCGCGACTCTCGGCAACGTAGTGGGCGTGCCGTTAAGCTTCGTAACCTGTCCGGTTCAGTCCATTGCGCTTTCGGTGAACGGAAACAGCAGCAAATCCATTGTCATGGCCCAGGGTTCCTCCCAAACCGTCACCGCAACGGTCACTGATAGTCTTGGCAACGTCATCACCGGTGTCCCGTTGACGTGGACATCGTCGAATCCCACATCGGTAACCGCAGCTGTCGGGGCGATTGCTCAGAATACGGCGGGCACAATTTCCGCCGCCGCCGCCGGTGGCGCTTCGGTGACCGCATCCTGCACGCCGCCTACATGTAACATTGGCATCCAGCCATCGCTTCCGATCTACCCTGCGTCGCCGATTGACGTCGTGGTAACGCCGGCCCCTGGCGCCACAGCCGTCGCGGCTACGCTCTATGTAACGACTTCCGGATGTCAGGGTACCGCGGGGTGCATATCAACGATTGTGCCAGTCACCCTTCCTGCGAACACCGTCGGGACCGCCGTTAATCTTCCGGCAACTCCCGATTCGATAGCCTTTAGCAGGGACGGATCTAATCTATATCTCGGGACCGATGTCGGCCAGCTTGGAACCAAGGGGTTGATGAAATTCACCCCTTCGGCAACCGCGCCGGCAGTAACGCAGAACACCTCGGTGGTGGGGAAAGTGGTGAGTATTTCTCCCGATGGAAGCAAGGCCGTGATATCGGATATAGCGGATCCGAATTCCTCGCCGCAAGTGTTTGTTTTTGACACAGCCGCCAACAGCGCCACGGCGATCCCGTTAGTGGCCGGGAGCACAAGCGTGGCGGCAGACTTTTCGCCGGATAGTTTCAAAGCCTTTATTGTTGCAAGCAATGGAAGCGCCGCCACCCTGTACGTCTATTCGAAAGTAGATGCGTTACAAACGATTCCTCTGGGCGCGGCGGCCAACGATGTTGCGTTCCTTCCGGGTGGGAGCTTTGGCTATATCGCAGACGCAATCTCTCAGCTGTCCATTGTGCCCACATGTAACAATCCTCCGCCTTCAACCCCGCCGGTGGTAACTACTTCCGTTGCGACCGCCGCTCCCAGTATCATTCGACCTCTGATAGATCGTCGAATGCTTACCGTGGCAGCGCCTGGGCTTGAGCTTTTCACTCCCGCTGTCAGCGGAAACGGATGCGCATTTCCCCGGCCCTATCCGGTAACCCCTGATTTGAACCCGGCGAATCTCGTGATCCCCGGTGACCTCACGGTCAGCAATACGTCTTCATTCTTCAATCTTGGGCAAGGGAATTTCATCCCCCGCCAGCTCATTATTTCTTCGGACAGCTCCACGGCCTACATTCTGGCGAATGACGCAAGCGGCAATCCCCTCGGCATCATTCTGGTATTCAACATACTGAACCATACGACTTCCGCGATCAGCCTGGCCGGCAATGCGATTCCCTTACAGGCGGCGATCACTCCCGATGGAACCACGCTATATGTGGGCGCTTCTGACGGAACCGTTCATGCCGTAAGCACGATCGCCGGAGGCGACTTTCAGGAAATCGCGTTTCCCCTGGGACTCTGCCAGAACGCAAGCGGTTCGCCCTTTGCGACGACCTGCAATCCTGACTTGCTGGCTTTGCGACCTTAAACGTCGCACGTCAAGATGCAGTTTTGGCCTTCTCCAGGTCACGGCTTACGCTGTCGAGTACTCCGTTGATGAACTGAACCGACTCCGGACTGGAAAATTTTCGGGCGATCTCGAGCGCTTCATTAATGATGACGGCCCGCGGCGTCGTTGGAAAACCGAACAGCTCAGCCACCGCCGCCCGCAGGATATTACGGTCCACCGCCGACATGCGGTCCATTCGCCAGTTGTCGGCATGGCGCTCGATCAACTCGTCAATATCTGAACTGCGGTCGTTCGCGACTTGAAAAATATCCTCGGCGAACCCCTGAACATCCTCGCCAACGGAACTCTGTTCGTTCCAAAACGTACGCCGCACGTCATCCGGACCCTGCTTCCCCATGTCAGCCTGGAAGAGCATTTGCAGCACCAGTTCGCGCGATTTGCGGCGGGTTCCCATGGAAGAAGATACCAGCTACCAGTCTACAAGAAACCTCGGTGGGCACGTCTTAGAGCTTGGGTTTGGCGGGAGGAGAAGTTCTCTTTTTGAACTTGCTCTTGCTGAGAACTGATTTCTTCGAACTGGGAATCTTCCCCATCGGCTTCTTTCTGCGGGCTTCGATCCGATCAAGTATTGCGCTGACAGCTGAAAGCCGGGAGCTGACAGCTTTTGTGTTCTTGCCGACGGCCAACGACCCACGGCCAACGACGGCTTTCTGCAAATTTGCCATCTCGATGGCAGCCAGCGCCGCTTCAAATCCCTTGTTCCCCATCTTCAGTCCGGCGCGGTCAATCGCCTGCTCCAGGTTGTCGCAGGTAAGCAGTCCAAAGGCGTGTGGGACGCCGGTTTCCTGCGCCGACTGCCCAATGCCCCGCGTGACCTCGTTGACAATCACATCGTAGTGGGCGGTATCGCCGCGGATTAAACATCCGAGGCAGATGATGGCGCCGTACTTCCCAGTTTCGGCCAGAGTGCGCGCCGCGGATGGAATTTCAAAGGATCCCGGGACGCGGACGATTTCGATGTCTCTCTCTTTCGCGCCGGAGCGTAACAGCCCATCATGGGCGCTGCGGAGCAAGCGGTCAGTGATGAATTCGTTGAAGCGCGAGACTACGATCGCAAACCGCATTCCGGCAGCACTGAGATTGCCTTCGGTCGCTTTCAGGCGGGGCTTTATCATTTGTTACGGGTCATTTGCCTTTGAATTGCGCCTGACGCTTTTCCAGGAATGCCGTCGTGCCTTCTTTCTTGTCTTCCGTGGCACAGCATAGGCCGAAGAGCGTTGCTTCCAAATATAGGCCTTCGGACAAGTTCATCTCCAAACCTTTGTTTACCGCCTCCATTGTGTATTGGACGGCTATCGGCGCATTGGCGATGATCTTCTGCGCGATGGCTTCGGCGCGCGGAATCAAATCCGCCGGTGCCGTGACTTCATTTACCAGTCCGATGCGGTGTGCTTCCTGGGCGCTGATCATCTCTCCCGTAAGCAAAAGTTGCATGGCGATCCCTTTGCCCACCAGCCTCGGAAGGCGTTGGCTGCCGCCGTATCCAGGAATGATTCCCAGCTTCACTTCCGGCTGTCCCAGCTTCGCGGATTCGCTGGCCAGCCGCATGGTGCATGCCAAGGCAATTTCGCATCCGCCGCCAAGGGCGAATCCGTTGATGCAGGCGAGTACAGGCTTGCCAAGATTTTCGATCAAATCAAGAACGCTCTGGCCGCGGTGCGTGTACTCCTTCGCGGTGATCGCATCTTGTTTGGACAACTCTGCGATGTCCGCCCCGGCAATGAAGGCCTTCTCACCAGCGCCAGTCAGGATGACTACGCGGATTTCTGTGTCGTTCTTAATGTCGTGAAACGCGGTTCGTAGCTCTTCCATGGTGGCCATGTTGAGCGCATTGAGAACCTTCGGACGGTTGACCGTGATGTAGGCAATAGAGTTCTTCTTTTCGACGAAGATGTTTTCGAAGGTCATTCGGCGTTTCGCTTTGCTTGCTTCCGATTATCCAGCTTGGTCAGGATCACATAGATAAGGCTTGCGTAAAGAGTTACATTCGTCAGAATGCTCAAGAATACAGTCAGAGGCCGAGTGTTCCAGCTTCCAATTGCCATCCCGACGAACTCGCCAGGCCATAAGAGCACAAATAGGGGCAACAGAAGTTCGAACCGATCTTTGCGACGCCGTACGGAAGTAAGGAAACTAATATGCCACCTGCCAATCCCCACCCCGCTCGTCTCATTGCGAATTTGTCCATGGGCCACACTTGCAGCTAATCCATGCTTTGTCATCCTGAGCGGAGTTGGAGCATTCGCTTGCGAATGGTCCAACGCAGTCGAAGGACCTGCTGTTTATCCGCATGATGGAAAAGCAGGTCTCTCGACTCCGCATCTGATTCGCGAGCGAATCAGATTGCTTCGCTCGGGATGACAGGCGAGATGATTCACCGTAATTGCATATAGCACCGAGGTAAACCCATGCTTACAATTCGTCTTCCCGAAAAACTCGAAAAACGCTTGGCCCGCATTGCCAAGCGTACCGGGCGGACCAAGACATACTACGCCCGCGAAGCCATTGTCAAATACATTGCGGACTTGGAAGATATCTACCTGGCCGAAAGGCGAATGGAAGCGATCGAGTCAGGCCGGGTAAAGACGATTCCTCTAGAGGAAGTCATGCGGCAACATGGCCTACAAGATTGAGTTCGACCCTGCGGCCCGGCGCGAACTCGAAAAACTCGACAAGTCTGTCTCGGATCGCATCCTCAAATTCCTGCGCGTGCGAGTCGCAACACTCGACGATCCCCGCAAAATTGGAGAACGCGTCCAACGCCCCTCCGCGAGTTCTGGAAATATCGCGCAGGCGACTACCGCCTGATTTGTTCTCAAAGGACGACAGGCTAGTCGTGCTGGTTCTCCGCATCGGCCACCGCAGAGAAGTTTACAAGCGTTAGTACATTTGGGGAGCGTTGCTCCGCTGGACAGCCGGGGCGGCTGTCCCCGCGTGTTCATAGCTTGTTTGGCTTGGGACTGCTTGGGTCGGAATAATCGTAGAATCCCTTTCCCGACTTCCTTCCATACCAGCCCGCCATCACCAGGCGTTTCAGCAGCGGAGGCGAGGCGAAACGGCGCTCTTTGAATTCGTCGAACATCACATGAGTGATGTAGTACGTCGTGTCCAATCCCACGAAATCCAGAAGCGTGAATGGGCCCATCGGGTAGCCGCATCCCAGTTTCATGGCATTGTCTATGTCTTCAATTGAGCCGACACCTTCTTCGTAGGCGCGGACCGCATCCAACATGTACGGCACCAGAAGCCGGTTGACGATGAATCCGGTCTTGTCGCTGGTGCGCACCGGAACTTTGCCGACCTTCTTAGCGAACTCGTAAACCGAATCGTAAACGTCATCGGACGTCGCAATCGTGCGCACGACTTCAACCAGTTTCATCAGCGGTACCGGGTTGAAAAAATGCAATCCTACAAAACGCTCCGGCCTCTTGGTCGAGGTCAGCAGTTCGGTCACCGAAATGGACGAAGTGTTGGAAGCGAAGATCGCATCTTTCTTCACGATGCCGTCAATCGAGGCATACATCTTCTTTTTCTCTTCGACGTTCTCGATAATTGCTTCGATGATGATGTCCCGGTCGGCGAGGTCCTGCTTATTTGTCGTGCCTTTCAGGCGCGCTCGAATCGCTTCCGCCGGTTCGTTCAGTTTGCCTTTTTCCGCGAATTTCGCCAGGAACTTTTCGATTGCCGAAAACCCTTTCTCGAGGTATTTCTGCTCCACTTCCAGAACAGTAACGTCGAATCCCGCGGTAGCCGCGATTTGCGCGATCCCGGAACCCATCAGCCCGCACCCGAGAACGCCAACTTTATTGATTTCCATTCCGGCCTCTTGATTGTGTTATGAGAGATAACCGCGCCGCTAGTCTAGCAGCGGTGAAGCCTTCTTAGCCACTTGCGTCTGGCATGGTAGAGACGTAGCTTGCTACGTCTGCTACAGCTACCACGACGTAGCAAAACGTCTCTACTCCATTCAGTTGGGTATGAAAGATGTTAATCAGAAGGTGAGCTACGCGACAGCCGCCGTGGCTAATGTCGCAGCCAGTGTTTCTATATGCCCCGACTCTCTAGCAAGAGCCGCTCCCAGCGATTGTTCCGCGCGGTTGATAACTTCAGTGACGATGTCCACGGAATCATAGTGCTCGCGTACCAAGGCCTCCGCGAGCCCCGCATGGAAGGGAATCGCCGCGTCTTTCTCGAAGACTTTTAGGCCCGAAACCAGCTTGCGAAGTTTTTCAGCAGCTACCTGGCCTTCCGCCGCAGCCGTTTCTCCCAGAACAATCGCGATGGTTGTGGTTTCATATCGAATTGCCAGATCGTTCTGCCTTATATTGGCGGCGAACAATTGCCCTACCTGGCGCATGGTTGATTCGACCACATTTTCGCCAAAATCCTTCAACATGGCGGCGCGATCTCCCAAGCGAACCAGCAAAACGCTCAAGGGTTTGTGCTGCTTGAGCGCGCGGCCAGTTTCGGCGATGAGAAGATCCAGATAGGACGCGCGTTTCAGCAGACCCGACTTCTCGTCAGTGACCGAGAGGTTTTTCACCAGGCGCCGCAATCCCGCATTGTTAAGAGCGATCACAATCTGCTCGCCGATGGTCTTCAGCATCATTACATCGTTGGCGCTCCAGTTATGGGGCGTCCTCTTCGTCAGCAGCAGAACTCCCACCTGGTCCGTACCGTCGGAAAGGCAGATTGCAAGCAGCGAGCCGACCGACAATATTTCCAGATTCTGTCGCACTGATTCCAACTGAGGGGCGGTGCCGGCATTCGAAACGATCAACGATCCGCTTTTGACTGCCTGATCCTGGGCCGCCGCCACGACTTCTTCAAGCGAGTGCATATTGCCGGGATCGAGCGCCTCCCCGCAACGTTCTTTCATCATGGTCACGATAAGTCCGGGCTTCCGCATCGCCGTTACGCAGCGGTCCGCGTTCCATTGCGCTCCAATTTCGTTTGCGGCGGTGGAGAGCACGCTGTCAGCGTTGGATTGCCGGTACAAAAGCCGCGTGATCTCCGAGATGCGAGTGAAATGATTCATCTCCGCACTCTCGTTTGATGGGGTTGTGCCGGCGGGTTGCGCAACTGGAGGCGTGAGCGGCGGAGAGGGCGCGATTGGAGCAGTTGCCGTGGCGGGAGCGTTCGGACGCGACGAAGCGTTATTCGTTTGCGTCAGTCCAGCCGTTAAATAAAGCTGCTGCAAGTCCTGATTCCGCTCCTCTTCTCGCGGAAAAAGCTCCTGTATGCGCTGCAACCGTTCAATCGCTTTTGTGCGCATTCCATACTGAACCAGGATTTCCGCTTGCAGCATGAGATCTTGCAAAGTGGATGCGCCAAGCATCTTCTCCTCGGGGCGGGCCTGGCTTGTAGAGGTATCGAGGCTCGTGAACCTCGACGCGATCACCTTGTAGCGGTTTTCATCAATCTTTCCCCGCACCATTTCCAGGCGCCGCTGTTGGCCAGGTTCGTAGGCGTCAATTTCGGCGGAGCGGTCCAGGGCTTCCGCGGCTTTGTCATATTCTTTCAGGCTGATGTGCAGGTCGAAAAGTCGAATCAGCGTCTGGAAATAATCGCTCTCGCGATTGGAGGCGTTAAAGAGCTCGCTCATGAATTCCAGAACTTCCGCGGATGCTCGATGAGACGAGGCAACTTCTTGCATCATGGCAAGGTAACTGCGACGGTCTCCCTTGATCTGCTTGTGTTCCCCGAGTTTACGAGCGAGATCCACCGCCTCCGTATCCTGTTCGGCGTCAATAAGCGATCCAATTACGTTGACCACGTTTTTGATTGTGCCCGGATCAAGCTCGAACAGTTGCCAAATTATTTCAGCAGCCTCGGGAAGACGATTTGCCGCCAGCAGGGACTTCGCATAGACCTCGCGGAATTCCGCAGGCGCGGAAGGTGTAGTCGCGAGTGGCGCCAGGACGAAGATTGCGGCGCCGATTTGATCTTGCAGCAGCAGGTTCCGTCCGTAGGCGAGAGCGATATTGGGGTCGGTCGCATCCTCCCCGTAAGCGCGCTCCACCCATGGGATCGCATTGGGGCCGGAGTTTTCCGGCAGGCCCGCGATTTTCATATATGCCGCCGCTGCCTGCGTATGGTTCCCTAGCTCCGAAGACAGTTCTCCGACGCGAAGCAGGTTCTTTTGGCTTGGGTCCAACGATGCGGCGCGCTCGAGAACGATCATTGCGTCCGGCTTACGCTCCAGCTTGATCAGCTCCTGGAAGGCATCTTCATAGGTCTCAAGCGCCAGTTTCGGGTTCGATCCTTCCAGCAATTGGCCGAAGCGAATCCTTTGCTCGCAGTTTGGTTTGGTAAAGCGAGCCAGTTTCTTGTATGTAAGGCTCGCGCGGGTCGCGTCGCCGGCGTCCGTCTGCCGCTCGAAGAGTTCGCCTAGAAGGTTCACCGCGTCCGGAACTCGTTGCAGAGAAAGACATATATCAGCGGCCATCTGGCGGACAACATCATTCGTCTCGTCGGCAGCCAGGACCAGCAGGTACTCTTCCAGAGCGTCCGCCGGTTTGCCTTTTTGCAGGAGTTTTTCAGCTCGCTCCACGTGCTTGGGAATCTCGCTTCGATCGAGGCGTTTGGCGTTATCTGACATTGAGAAAGTGGGCGCGGAGTAAGCCTCTAAAATTCTAGGAGCACCTTATCGGCGCTTCAATCAACTAAGCCTACCCGTGATTACCAAGGTCACACAGAGCGCTACCTACCGAAATGTTTTTGCCGCCGTTACTGAAGTAAGTCAGGACAGCCAGTTTCTGCTGCGTTTGCAATTTCTGTTGGATACGCTCGAAGGCGGCGCCAGTGCTCGCGCCCGAGGACACGCTTGAGCGTCTTTCAATTAGCATTCGTTGCTGCGCGCGGAAATGACGCCAGGCTCCTGGCCTTGGCGCTTGTGGGGAGCGTTTTCGGCATTTACCTCTTTTACCGCGGATTTAAAATCCTGCAACGAAAACGTTTGATACAGAACACACCGACCTCGAAAATTCGAGCCGCAGCGGTCGGACTCGTCGAAGTGAACGGACTCGCCACTGGCCCATACACGATTCCCGCTCCCATCACCGGACTCCCCTGCTATTACTACCGGTCCGTTGCCTGGCAATTGAAGCAGTCCGGCAAGAATGAACATTGGGAAAAGGTCGCCGACGAAAGCCTGCACGTCCCGTTCTTCGTGGACGACAACACCGGAATGCTGCTGGTGGATCCGCAAGGCGCCGAAATGGATATCCATCGCGACTTTTGCGAGACCTATAGCAATTCACTTTTCTCGATGAATCTCGGCGTTCCATCCGGCGTAGCCGGATTTCTCGGGCGGCACGGCATTGGCTGCGACAAGAAAACTAAGGTGGAAGAGTTCTGCATCAAGCCGAAAAACAGCCTCTTTATCCTGGGCACCTTGAGCCCAAACCACGGTGTTACAGTGGCTGCGACGCCGGTACGCAGCCTGGTTACAGATCTTCCAAAGTTTGCCCCCAGCAGTTCCTTGCTTTACTTCCAGTCCGTGTTTTCTCACACCGGAGAGATCAATAGCATCCCCGTTCCAATCGTCCGATCAGCGCCAGACCATTCACCGGCGAATGACACGCTCAGTCAGCCCTCGGGAAAAGGTTCGCAAGACCAGGTTGCATCAGCACTTTTGCGAGCGGGCATCACCAACCCTGCCGCCTGGGCTGTCGCCGGCGTAATGGACGTCAGCGAAGCAAATGCCGTCAGCGCCACTTCGGCATCCGGAAGTGCCGCCGCCGCCCGAACCGCGCCCGAACCCTTCGATCTCAAGCCTGACAAGGTGCTGATGAAAGGCGTGCGCAACCCTATGTTTCTCATTTCCTGGAGAAGTCAGCGCGACGTTGTGCGATCTCTCGGCTGGAAGTCCGCCCTCATGATTTGGGGCGGGCCATCATTGACCTTGCTCTGTGTCTATGTTCTTTCAGCATATTTTGGCTGGTTCTAAATTAGAAAGGCAGGATTCTTATGGACAGCATTCCTCTTCTCGTAGTCTTATTTGCGACGGTTGGGACCATCTGGTATGTGGTAACGATTTTCAACGGCCTTATTGCGGTTCGAAACGATGTGGATAAAGCCTGGGCGAACATTGATGTGTCCTTAAAGCAGCGGCACGATGAATTGCCCAAGCTTCTTGATGTCTGCAAAGGTTACATGGAGTTTGAGCGTGATACCTTGCAGAAGGTCACTCAGGCGCGCAACATGTATCAGCAGGCGTCCACAATCGGGCAAAAAGCCGAGGCCGACCAGAGTATGACTTCAGCGCTGCGCGGTTTTTTTGCCGTCGCCGAAAATTATCCTGACCTTAAAGCGAACAGTAACTTCGAGCAGTTGGAGAAGCGAATTACCGCCCTCGAGAGCGAAATCGCCGACCGGCGCGAATTTTATAACGACGCGGCAAACACCCTGAATACTCGAATCCAGCAGATGCCGGATACATTTGTCGCCAGCTTCATGAACTTAACCCCGCGCCCCATGTACAAAGTCGAGGAAGCCGATAAGGCTGACGTTCCAATGACGTTCGCCGCCACCCGCTGAACGTGGGGACAGCCCGGCTGTCCGGCGGAGCGCAGCTCCGCGATGGAGGAATTGTATGCGGAGTTTCAGCGGGAATGAATCCGCAGACAGTCACTTCATCGCTGCTGACTAATCATCCCCATAAGCTCAGTCCCGGAATCTTCCTGCAACACATAGCCGTCCGTATTCGAGATCATGTAAAAAACCAGATCGTTGGAATTCACCGACAAACTATTGATGGTTCCCGTCGCTCTTCCATTTGAGCTGACCGCGTAGGTTCCGGTAAGAATTCCAGGGCTGCTGCCGCTCCCCGTATCATTCACAAACTCATTGAGCGTCAGTTTGCCCGCACCGTCCCACTTCAAAGTGCCGACCCTGTCAATGAAGAAGCTTGGATTAACGCCCTGCATCGTAAGCGCAAATTGTCCGTTGATCGTGCTGGTGGAAAACGGAGTTGTCTGCTGCAAATCCGCAGTTCCGTCTTCCGTAAGGGATCCGTCCGTCGGATTGTTGGCCGTAATGAAGAAAGCCCGCGATGGGCCAACCATCCAGAATATCCTGCTGACCGTACCCGACGAGGACGTGAAGGTTGCCGTAACCCGGCCATTCGACGCCAGCTGATAACTCCCCGCGGTTATCGGAACATTGTTAAGCGGCGTACTATCCTGCACCGAATCGTATGCGCCCGTGATTGAGCCCGCTGAGGCCGTGAATTGCCCCACAGTGTTAACAGCGTCAATGCTGCTGTTGTCATCGCCCTCGCTGCCAAAAGCGTAACTTCCAGAGAAAGAGGATGCCGAAAACGGCCCGCCCGTCTGTTTCTCTGCGACCCCGTGACCGCCAACATTTGCACTCGTGTCAGTGACGAGCATTCGGACATTGTTGCCGTCCACAATGTAGTAATTGAACGAAGCCGTTGCGCCCAAACTTTCAGTAAAGTTTCCCGTGCCGCGGCCATCTGAGATGGGAGCATTGAACGTAAAATTCGTCAGCGTCGGCGAAGAGGCGGTCCCTGATTGATTCACATCCACGCTTCCAGACTGAAAGACGCCAGCGGAAACTGTAAATTGCCCCACCGTCGCAACCGACACCCCCTGCGCGGATGTCGTATGCATTCTGAATGCAAAGGTCCCGGACGGAGCCGCGGAAATCGCGGATGAGTCTTGCAGTTGGGCCGTGCCGGAAGCGTTGAGCGCGTCCGCCTCAACCATATACACAGTCGAAGAACTGCCCAGGGTGACCACAAAGTTTGTACTTTGAAACGCCGTGCCGTTCAAGGTAATGGAACCGGTGCCGTCGCTTGCAATTGTGTAGGTTCCGGAGATTGTATTTCCTAACGCGGTCCCGGTTCCTTCCTCGGTGGCGTCGTCAACGCCTCCGGTGATGTTCCCTTTCCCGTCAGCGATGAATACGCCCGACTCTTCGTACGGCACAGCGGTCACGCCGGAGGAAACGTCTGAGCCTGCCAACTGATAAACGTATGATCCGCTCAGGCTTGAATTGGAGTAACCGCCGGTGCTGGGGCTAATGCCGTTGATGCCGGGTCCGGCACCACACCCCAGAGAAAACAGAAGGAGAAAACAGCCTGCAAAGGAAAGAAATATTTTCATAAAGAAAGACCACCCTAGTGCTGCTCAACTCCTTGGGTCAGGATTAACCGCTCAAGCGGCACTGTCGCAATCTTTTGCTGTTAACACTGATGGATGCAGAAAGTTCTCATCGAGTAGACCTGCGGCTTGGCCGCGAGGATGATCTCGCGGCTCAGATGACGCTGTGTCCCCGTTCATCACCCATAGTGCCGATTTGGCTTGACAAAGTGCTCTTGCGCATGCCCGATAACTCGGTAACCGATACAGACAGGGTCTGCCATCCAGCTTACAACGGTGAATCGCTGGCGTACAGGCTTACAACAAGTCATCCGTGCGAGTGCTATATTAACGTCTGCCAATGCACGTCCAACACCGCAGCGGGTAGCGGTACACCGTGGCAATAAGCCCCGCCGACGCAGCCTGGGTCCCGAGAGCTAATGTGACTTATCTAAAAAGCGTGGTCGGCGGCATACTTGGGATACTTTTATTCGCCTGTGTGTTTGTGGCAATTGTCCATCTGATCTTCCCTGAAGGCTGGGCCATTGCACCGACTGGGCTGTTGAAAAGACCGCTCTTCTGGGTACTCGTCCTACTGTTTTTCAGTGCCGGTTTTTACTTGCAGCTGCGGCGCGGTCGTTAGAGCGTACGTAAAGTACAGATGCAGGATATCATCGGGATAATTCTTCTACTGGGGCTTGCGTTTTTATTCAAGTCCTTTCTTCACTCCACCGTCGTGTTGCACGCCACGGTCCGCGTGATTCCTTTCAACGTCATTTCCTTCTGGGTTTTGGTGGCACTGTCGGCAACTTGGCTTGGGTTTGCTATGTTTGCGTTTATTATGCGCATGCGTGGTTAGAGAATGTAGGGCGGGGGATGCACCCGACCATCGGTAATCCCGCAAGAAGTCAACGATCTGAACGTCAGTGATGCCAGCTAAGGCGTTTAAACCGGTTTCACGATCTCCAACCGCTTTGTAGCCCGGAACCTCGCCCCCATCCAAACCACGACTCTGTAGCCCAACAGGAGCGACAACACCAGTCCGTACTCGTAGGGCTTGGTCCGGTCTGCCTTTACCAGCCATATGTAATGGATCACTCCTAAGATCGCGCTCACGTAAATCAAGCGATGCAAGGCCTGCCAGCGCTTTCCCCCCAAACGGCGGATCCAGCCCGCAGTGGAGGTCAGAGCCAAAGGAATCAGCAAAACAAAACCGGTAAACCCGACGGTGATGAATTTTCGCTTCACCACATCGGCCAGCATTGCATGTACATCGAAAAATTTATCCAGCCAGATGTAAGTCAGGAAGTGGAGGCAAACATAGAAAAACGCGAAAAGCCCGAACATCCTGCGAAAGCGGATCAGCCATGGCTGGCCCAGCAGTTTGCGTAGCGGGGTAACCGATAGTGTGATCAGAAGAAATCTCAGAGTCCAATCGCCGGTCGCATGGGTGATTACCTCGATGGGATTGGCGCCCAACTCTTGCTGATAGGCTTTCCAGCCGAGCGCCATCAGCGGCCCCAGGCAAACAATAAATACGATGACCTTCAGCCAGCGGAATTTGGCAGGGGTGCTCAGAAGTTTTTCTTCAGATCCATTCCGGTATATAAACTTGCGACCTGATCGTAGCCGTTGAACATCAGCGTGGGGCGCTTGAAGAATTCACCCAGCCGGCGCTCCTTGGCCTGGCTCCATCGTGGATGGTCCACATGCGGATTTACGTTGGAATAAAAACCATACTCGTTCGGAGCCGCCCGGTGCCACGTGTTATCCGGCTGTTTGTCGGTGAAGCGGATGCGAACGATGGCTTTCGCGCTCTTGAACCCATATTTCCATGGCACGACCAAGCGCAACGGAGCTCCGTCCTGATTTGGCAACACCGCTCCAAACATTCCAAAGCAAAGCAGCGCAAGAGGATGCATGGCCTCGTCCATGCGCAATCCCTCGACGTACGGCCAGTCGAGCACGTTGGTGCGCTGTCCCGGCATCTGTTGGGGATCGAGGATAGTTGTGAACTCAACAAATTTGGCTTTGTCCTGTGGGTCCGCCCGCTTGATCAGATTGCTCAGCGAGAAGCCAATCCAGGGCACCACAATGGACCAGCCTTCCACGCAGCGATGACGGTAAATGCGCTCCTCTGGAGGCGCCATATGGATGATCTCATCCACATCAAGCACCTGCTTCTTTTTCACCAACCCGTCAATGGTCACCTTCCAGGGATGAGTTCTGAAATTTTTGGCGAGACCCGCCGGCCCATACTTGTCCGTCGCAAACTCGTAATAGTTGTTGTAATTGGAGACGTCCTTAAACGGCGTGATTGTCTCGGTGGTGGAGAACGGACTCTTTTGGATGCCTGCTATCGGCGTCAGCCCCGAACCAGTATCGGCGCTCACCGTCGGAGCGGCGATCAAGCGGCGAACGCCCAGGCCGGTTGCTGCGGCAGCCCCCCCGGCGGTCAGGCCTGCAAGGAATTTTCTACGGTTCAGATACAATCGCTGCGGCGTAACCTCTGACCACTTGATGCCAGAACCCTCTTTTATCAACATAGAGCCTCTATTCAGAATACGCGCCCGGCAACCGGCTGGATTGATTCTTGCTATTCTCTTCTACATAAGACGCTTGTAGGAACGAAAAGTTGCATTCAAGAACTCTGGCAGGCTGCCGGAAAATGCTCCCTACGGATTAGCTTTGAAGCGGCAGAGCCTTCACAGTTTCCGAAAAAAGTCATGAGACTGGGAACTTGCTTTGAAGGGGCGCCGCTTTCAGCCGCGCCGCCTGTTAACTCAAAGACTTACGGCGCGGCTGAAAGCCGCGGCCCTTCAAAGCTTCGGGAGAGCAGATGTTCAACGGAACTGCGTAGGGGCGGGAGGTCCCCATCCGCCAGGCGGAGCGAAGCTCCGCGCCCAAAATACAGAATGGCCCTATTCGCTCTACAGTTTTATCGGGATTGTTAGACTCCAGGATCGGACGTATCGTGAGCACAGTTGCCCTCAGATAACCTACCTTTTTCAGGCAGGAGTCCGATAGAAATCGGACTCCTGCTCCTGTCCTCTCGTTACACGTTTCGTCCGGCTGACTGGACCTCGATTTACCTTCCGTTTATGATTCGGTGACGTGATCGGTCAAACCATATCGCACTACCGCATCCTCAGCCGCTTGGGAAGCGGAGGCATGGGCGTCGTATACGAGGCCGAAGACATCACCCTCGGCCGCCGCGTGGCCCTTAAGTTCCTGCCGCCCGAGGTCGCCGGCGAGACCGCCGCTCTTGACCGTTTCCTGCTGGAGGCCCGCGCCGCGTCTGCCCTCAATCATCCCAATATTTGCACAATTCACGCGGTCGAGAGCACGGACGGCCAGTCGTTCATCGCCATGGAATTGCTCGATGGGCAAAGCCTCGACGCCATTCTCGCGTCGGGGCCGCTGCCGCTCGACCGCATGCTCGAAATAAGCGCTCAACTGGCCGACGCGCTCGATGCCGCTCACGCCAAAGGGATTATTCATCGCGACATTAAGCCCGCCAACATTTTTGTGTCTCAACGCGGCACGGCCAAGATACTTGACTTCGGCCTGGCAAAGCTGACCCAGGCGACGCACAACGCGGCCGAGACCATGGCTACTCTGGGTCATCCCAGCCCCGCCGACCTTACCAGCCCCGGCAGCACCGTGGGCACTATCGCCTACATGTCGCCGGAGCAGGCGCGCGGCGAGACGATTGATACGCGTAGTGACCTGTTCTCTCTGGGAACCGTAATGTACAAGATGGCGACGGGCCGGCTCCCTTTTGAGGGAAAGACATCCGCTGTGGTATTCCATGCCATTCTTGAGCGCGATCCCGTTTCCGTGGTCGAGCTTAAAGCCGATCTCCCGCTCAGACTCCAGGAAATTATCGCCAAGGCTCTCGAGAAAGATCGCGATCTCCGTTATCAATCCGCCGCCGACCTTCGTGGCGACATAAAGCGGCTGCAACGCGATGCCGGGACGGACCGCCCTGCCGGAACTTCGTCATCTGGGGCATCGTCATCAAAAACGCGGATTGCGGCGACGGCCCTTTCATCTGTCGTCAAGCCGGGAAGCAGCTCACGAATCATCGCCACCGCCCGCGAGAATAAACTCGGCGCCGGAATCATGAGCTTGATCGCCATCGTTCTGATCGCGGCGGCTGGGTACGGAATTTATTCCTTCCTTTCGCGGAGCCACGCGGCGCCTTTTGAAAACATCTCCATTAAGAAAGTTACGGAGGACGGCAAGGCCGCGCTGGCCGCGATTTCACCTGACGGAAACTACATTCTGAATGTCAGAAACGACAAAGGGCAGGAGAGCCTGTTGTTGCGGAATGTCCCCACCGACAGCAATACCCAGGTGATTCCGCCTGCGCAGGTACATTACAAGGGTCTGCGTTTCTCTCCGGATGGAAATTACCTCTACTTCATCCGCACTGAAGCTGGAAATAATGAACTCGAATATCTTTACCGCACTCCGCTTCTGGGGGGAATGCCGCAAAAATTAGTTACCGACATTGACTCCAATATCACCTTTTCACCCGGCGGCCATAGGTTCGCCTTCATCCGCTACGACGATCCCGACCCAGGCAAATATCGGCTGATTATTGAACCGGTGGAAGGGGGCGAGGAGAAAGTGCTCAGCAGTGGTCCGATCGGCTCGGGTGTCTCCCACCCGGCTTGGTCCCCGGATGGAAAAGTCATTGCGGCCGTGGTCTTGCAACCGCAAGGCGCAGTAACCGGCCTCGCCGCAATTGACGTGAAAACGAGCCAGCAGACGCTTTTCTACAAAGCCAGTTACGGCATCCTGAGTAATCCCGTCTGGTTCCCGGATGGAAGAGGCTTGCTGGTTCTGGTGCGCGATCAGACATCCAATTACGTCCTCCACCAAATCTCGTTTGTTTCCTACAGCGACGGGAAGGCTCGCCCGGTCACGCGCGATATCAACGATTATTCGGATCTAAGCCTGGCGCATGATGGCCGGACGCTGGTCACCATACTCAACCAAAGCCGCTGGGATCTTTTCACTGTGCCGGCTTCGAGTCCGAACGAAGCGCAGGTGCAACAAGTTACTTCCGGCAGACCGGTGGATACGTTTGCCTGGGCAACCGATGGTCAGATGATTATTTCGCAGGATCTGGTTCTCAGCCTTCTGAATCCCGCCACCGGAGCGAAGACCGATTTAGTTTCCGCCACGCAAGGGAAGGGACTGGCGGTAGAGCCCTCAGCCTGCGGGAACGGACGCTATATCGTCTTCACGCTAGCCGGACACGAAGGCAAACGGTCTCAGCAAATTGGCCGCATGGACGCGAATGGCGGAAATTTAAAGGAACTCACCGACGGAAAGCTCGATGCTTTCCCGGTATGTTCGCCCGATGGTCAGTGGGTTTTTTATGTTGATCAATCCAACGGCAGCGAGCTGTTCAAGGTTCCGATCGAGGGAGGAACTCCGCAACAGGCTTCCGATCAAATCGTAGGCACACGTTTCGATATTTCCCCGGATGGCAAAATCGTAGCTTTTGGCACCTTGAATCATTTGGGCGATCACACCGTGGAACTTGCCTTGGTGGCGACCGATGCCGCGCATACTTCGAAAATGCTTGCCTTCGAACGAGTGCCTTCGGGAGGAGTCCAATTCTCTCGAGACGGAAAGGCTGTCATCTATCCTGTGCGGGCAGCCGATGTGGATAATCTATGGCAGCAACCCTTGGACGGTTCACCGGGAAAGCAGATCACGCATTTCACTTCCGAGCATATAGGAGAGAGTTTCGGATGGTCTTCCGACGGCAGCAAGCTCGCGCTCATACGCGGCCACGTGGATTCCGACGTCGTACTCATACGCGACTCCCAGCCATAATTGGCTCGCGTAACAAGCCCCATCAGTCGTTGCGGGGAACCGCCCGCACCACCTCAAATCACGTAGGGACAGCCGCCCACGGCTGTTCCAGGCGGGCAAAAGCTCGCCGGCACGCAGACAAAGTCAATTCGCCGCCGCCATGCTGGCCTTCGCGGAGCTCTTCTCCGTCCCAATCCGCATTCCGTAGAAGGACCGGTAAACGAAGAAGAACGATACCGCGAAGAACACCGCGGCAAGTATGTGTCCCAGCAACGCTCCTTGCTGAATCGTCAATTGCACCGCGAGTTCCACTGCCAGCAATCCAAATAGCGTGGTGAACTTGATGACCGGATTCAGCGCCACAGACGAAGTGTCTTTGAAGGGATCGCCAACCGTATCTCCAATCACGGTCGCATCGTGCAGCGGCGTGCCCTTCTGCTTTAATTCGACTTCCACAATCTTCTTGGCGTTGTCCCACGCGCCTCCCGCGTTCGCCATGAAGATGGCTTGATACAGTCCAAAAATAGCGATAGAAATCAAATAGCCGATAAAATAAAACGGCTCGACGAAAGCGAACGACAACGTCGCAAAAAACACCGCCAGAAAGATATTCAACATTCCCTTCTGCGCATACTTTGTGCATATCTCGACGACTTTCTTGCTGTCCGAAACCGAGGCTTTTTCCACTCCCTCAAGTTTGATGTGCGCCTTGATGAATTCCACGGCCCGGTAAGCCCCCGTGGTCACGGCCTGCGTGGAAGCGCCAGTAAACCAATAAATCATGGCTCCGCCAGTGATCAATCCGAGAACGAATGGGGCATAGAGCAGCGAAAGCTTTTCGACATGCTCCGTCAGCCCCGAGGTCAAGGCCATGATGATGGAAAAAATCATCGTGGTCGCGCCCACCACCGCGGTCCCAATTAGAACCGGCTTCGCCGTGGCCTTGAATGTATTGCCCGCCCCGTCATTGGTCTCAAGCAAATACTTTGCCCGCTCGAAGTTCACGTTCATGTTGTAATTCTGCTTGAGTTCTCCCTCGATTCCAGGAACGTGCTCAATCAGCGACAGCTCATAAACCGATTGCGCGTTGTCTGTCACCGGGCCATAAGAGTCCACCGCAATCGTAACTGGACCCATGCCAAGGAATCCGAACGCGACCAATCCGAAGGCAAACACCGGCGCCGCGATCATCGTCGCCGCCTCCGCCAGCCCCATGGTGCTGAAGTAATATCCAATCGCCATCAAAATCATCATCGTCCCCCCCAAATAATATGCCCCGAAGTTGCCGGCTACGAAGCCGGAGAGGATTCCGAGGGAAGCGCCGCCCTCCTGGGCGGAGGTGACGACTTCACGGACGTGGCGCGATTCGGTGGAGGTGAAAACTTTGACGAGTTCGGGGATGACGGCGCCGGCCAGGGTTCCGCAGGAGATGATGGTGGCCAGCTTCCACCATTGCGATGAGTCGCTGCCGACTAACGGGATGATGATGGACGAGATGATGTAGGTGAGAATGATGGAAACGATCGAAGTGATCCAGACCAGGGAGGTCAGCGGAGCTTCGAAGTTCATTTCGTCTTTGTTTGCGTAACGCGCTTTGGCGATTGCTCCGTTCAGGAAATATGCGACGGTGCTGGCGACCAGCATGGCGACGCGCATCACGAAGATCCAGACCAGAAGTTGTACCTGTACGGTTGGATCTTTGACTCCGAGCAAGATGAATGTGATGAGCGCGACTCCGGTCACGCCGTAGGTTTCGAAGCCGTCAGCGGAGGGTCCGACAGAATCGCCGGCGTTGTCTCCGGTGCAATCGGCGATGACTCCGGGATTGCGCGCGTCGTCTTCCTTGATCTTGAAGACGATCTTCATCAGGTCGGAACCGATGTCGGCGATCTTGGTGAAGATGCCGCCCGCGATGCGTAAAGCCGCGGCTCCCAGCGATTCTCCGATGGCGAAGCCGATGAAGCAGGAGCCGGCATAATCTCCGGGGACCCAGAGCAAAATGAAAAGCATAATCAGCAATTCAACGCTGATGAGCATCATGCCAATGCTCATGCCGGCTTCGAGCGGAATCTGGTAAACCGGATATGGTTTTCCGCGGAGACTCGCAAATGCCGTCCGGGAGTTGGCGAAAGTGTTCACGCGGATTCCGAACCAGGCGACTCCGTAACTTCCCGCAATGCCGAGCAGACTGAAACCGAGAATGATGACGACGCGCATGGCGTCAAACTTCAGCAAGACGCCGAAATACAAAATAATGATGACGGCGATGAAGGATTCGAGCAGCAGCAGAAATTTGCCCTGGGTGAGCAGGTAGGTTTTGCAAGTCTCGTAAATCAATTCAGAGATTTCGAGCATGGCTTTATGAACTGGGAGATTCTTGAGGCGCATGTAAATGGTCATGCCGAAAATCAATCCGAAGATGCAGAAAAGAATTCCGAGGCTGAGAAGCTTGTGGCCGTCCATCCCCAAAAAGTTGACCTGGGAGAGATCGGGCAGTTTGAGGTTGGCTTCGCCGCCTGCTTCGGGGGCCGGTTGGGCGAGGGCGGCGGTCGCTCCGAGGGCCAAAATCACTATCAACCTGATGGTGTTTTGAGCCAGAAAACGGGCACGACATAAGAAATCTGCGATGGGGTTGCGCATAGGGATCCTCCAGGGTTGCGAACATATCCAGGATGACAACGTGTTTTGGGCACCATTTACCGGCGACGATCTTAAGCGCTCCGCTAATCGTATGCCGCAGCTCCGAACACGCTTCCACTACACGACTTGATCAAGAAATTCTGAGCTTGGCCGCGTCGGATGTCTTGTGCCGGACCTCAGCACAAAACCTTGTGTTTATAGCATTTGAGCGGAAGCAGGTCAATCGGGGGTAGCGGGTAGGGGAGTGCTTGGCCGACGAAATGCCCCCAGCCTGGGCTTCGCGCGCTCGACCCTGGTTTTGAATTGTTGAGATTCTTTCGCCTTGCGGGGCGTGGTCGAATCTTCGATCTGACCCAAAGCTGGCGAGTCTGCGGGAGAACTATTCTTTCGCCCCGTTCGGGGCTTCGTCGTTCCACATTTCTACCCAGGGCTTACGCCCTGGGCTGCATTCTGCCGCCGCTTCGCGGCTGACATCGGGCATCCACCGCGGTTCGCCAATTGGAGTTCACACACATACTCTTACGCCTTGGGCTGCATTCTGCCGCCGCTTCGGGGCCAAAAGGCCGCGGACGAGGGCGTCCGCGCCACACGGGCAACGTGAGCTAGGATGCTTTCTGCATGTTTTGCAGGAGGCCGCCCACCATGTCCATTACATTGTTATGAGCGGGAACCTGACCATCCGGAGTCAGCTTGTCCACGATGCCGGGCAGTAATTGCGCGATTGCCGAAGCTGCCGTGTCGGGAGAGATGCCGGCCTTGGCGGCGAGGGCTTTAACCTGATCGCTGCCCAGCACTTGATGGATCTGGTCGGAGGTTACCGGAGGATTCGGTCCATTAGCTACCCATGACGAGACCACGCCACCCAGACCTTTGTCATGAAAAGACTGGATTAACCCCTGCAAGCCTCCGGGCTGATTCTGAATCATCTCGAGCAGCCCGGTGGCCAGCGGATTCGAAGTCCCGCCCATAACTTTGCCCATCGCTTCACTTTCAAGATTATCGAGCAGACCCATTATTGCCTCCTGGAAATCGGCGTTACATTTTTTGTTTCGCGATGATTTTGTCTTTGATCTTGTTGTAAGTGGCCTGCGGCAAAACTTTCTTTCTTACCAGATCGGTTTTCCTGGCATACGGGCGGCCGTCAATGATCTTTTGCGAATACGCCGCGCCGATGCCGGGGAGCGCATCAAGCTGATCCTTGGTTGCCGAATTGACATCCACCAGATCTGCGCTGGAAGCCGCCATTGCGGCCGGTTTTTTTGTCATCTTCTTGCTTGTTTGCGCTAGAGTCATTCCACTCAGCAAACGTCAGAGCAAAAAATGCGACAGCAATTTTAGTGATGATTTTCCGGTACATAATTCTCTCCTTTGTGATTTGCCCGAGCTGACAGCCTTCGGAGCGTTACTCTTTTTGCGCTTCTTTATATCCG
Organism: Terriglobales bacterium; assembly: GCA_050746185.1. Taxonomy (GTDB): domain Bacteria; phylum Acidobacteriota; class Terriglobia; order Terriglobales; family Acidobacteriaceae; genus PALSA-188. The sequence continues at coordinate 304,270 of JBOGLA010000046.1, forward strand.
GCAGTCTTTGCTTCGGACTCGGTCATAAACTTTCCCTGCTTGGTTTTACCGTACCAACGCCCACTCTTGTGGTACACGCCGGTTTCAGTATTGACCCAGACCTTGCCGCTGGATTGGGCGGCGGCGATTTCTGGACTGGAAGCAGCCATAGTCGAGGTCTTGGCGTGTTTCGCGGCGGCCGGCGCGGCGGCGGGAGCGCTCGCCATCGGGGCGCTTGCGGCGGGCGCAGGGGACGTCGCGGCTGGGGCCATCGCGCTTGTATCGGTAGTCTTTGCTTTTGCCTTTTTGCTCTGCCTCGATTTCGTCGTCGCAGTTGTGGTCGCGGCAGTTGCAGTTGACTGATCCGCGGCGGCCGTCCCACTAGCGGCGGCTTTATCGGCGGCAGCCTTCTTCCTGGCTTTCTTCTTGGCCGACTTGGACATGGTTGTGTTGGTAGTCGCATCGGTCGAAGAGCCCTGGCCCATCGTTCCCTGCGCCGCCGACAGAACAGGCGCCAGCACCAGGGCGAGCATGAAACAAAAAACGGACATCCACGAAGCAAGTGTTTTCCGGGAGCGATTCATCTTTGGTTTCCTCATGAGCAAGAGGCAATGAGCCTCCGATTTTTGGTGGACTTTGGCGGTACAGACGAAGTTTTGCATTAGAAAGCGCCTGCATCATTACATTTGGAGCGTCCCGCGTCAATAGGGCGCGATTCTTCAAGCGCCGGACTGCCGCGATGCCATCGCAACTAGCGCTGGTACAGCGGTGTTAGCGTATAGCCGGCACGCCGGAGTTGTGAGGCTACAGTGGCTGCAATCTCGGCGGCGCCCGGCGTGTCGCCATGGACGCAGAGGGTTTGAGCTCTGACCTCGATTTCTGCGCCGCTGACTGTGCGGACCTTTTTCCGTTGAGCGATGGTCAAAGCCTGCCGGGCCGCTTCTTCGGGATCGCAAATTAAAGCATCTTCAAATTTTCGGGATCGCAAGCTTCCGTCCGGTTCATAGCGACGATCGGCGAAGGCTTCGGCGGCGACGGGAAAGCCGGCCTCCTCAAAGACATCCAGCATGGGGGAGCCGGCGAGTCCGACCAGAACGACCTGGCGTCCCCATCGCGCGACGCCCTGGGCAATCGCCGACGCAATCTCAGGATTTTTCGCGGCCTGATTGTAAAGCGCGCCGTGCGGTTTGACGTGCTTCAACTGGACACCGAGTCCGGCGGCCACATTCGCGAGCGCGCGAACCTGCTCGAAGATGAAGCCGGAGATTTTATCCGACGGAAGGTTCAATTCGATGCGCCCAAAATTTTCGTGGTCGGGATATCCGGGATGCGCTCCTATGGCGAGCTTCCAGCGAATCGCTTGCGCGATCGTCGCCTTCATGGTTTGCTCGTCGCCCGCGTGTCCGCCGCAGGCTACGTTTACCGAAGTGAGAAAGGGCATCAGCGCTTCCTGAGCGCCATCGGCGATGGCCTCGGGCAGTTCGCCCATATCGCAATTGAGGTCTATGTATTTCATTTCGGATTTCATTCGAAAATCAATTGCGGGGAGCATAGCAACTCTTCCACTTCTATCAGTAATGATCTTGCGTGCCGCGGTTCTACTTTTTCAAATCGAATTTCATCGCGCGGGCGTAACTGTCCAACGCTCGGCAGGTCAGCGGCGATTACGTTGGCGATCTTGGGATATCCGCCAGTCGTCTGTTGATCCACAAAGAGCACGATCGGCGAACCTCCGCCGGTGACCTGAACAGCTCCGAGGGAAACGCCTTCAGTAATCATTGCCCTTCCTCGTTCCGGCCGCCGGGGAATGGTCGGCCCTTCAAGCCGGAGACCCATGCGATTCGACTCTTCCGTGACGCGGTAGGTATTTGAGTAGAACGAAAGCTGTGATGAGTCGGAAAACCAGTCACACTGTGGCCCCTGAGTGACGCGTAAGACTTTGCGAGGCGACAGGCGTTCCAATGCCTGGTGACTGACCTTGCGCGTAGGAGGCGAAGCCGTCGCGGCCCCAATGTTCAAGACGTCCCCTTTGCGCAAAGGCCGGCCGCCGATACCGCCGAGGCCGCTTAGCACATGTGTGGATGCGCTGCCTAGAAACGGGTTCACGTCAATTCCGCCGTGGATGCATAAATAACTTCGTGCGCCCGAGCGCGTGGGACCAACGTTCAGCGTTTGGCCGGGCTTAATCTCAACTGAAGTCCAGGGCTCGACGGCAGTACCATCCAGAGTGGCGCCGAAATCAGAAGCGGTCACAGCGACCGTAACGCCATCACGGAACAGGAAACTTCCCCCGATGAGGGTCATTTCCAATCCGGCGGCTCCTTCGGTGTTGCCAACCAAACGGTTCCCGATGCGCAGGGAAATCGCGTCAGCGGCTCCGGATGCCGAAACGCCGAGGGGACCGAAACCTTCGCGCCCCAAATCCTGCACGGTCGTGAACAGGCCGGGGGATTGGACCTGAATTACTGCCATGCGTTCTCCGGCATGGCGAATTGTTCGGGGGAAATGGGGACAAAGCGCACGCGATCTCCGATGGTCAAATAGCTCATGCCTGCACGGTCAGGGCGGAACATTGCCAGCGGAGTACGGCCGATCAACCTCCAGCCGCCGGGGGTGGCGAAAGGATACACACCCGTCTGGCTGCCGGCGATGCCTACGCTCCCCGGTGGTACTTTTCGGCGCGGCGTATTCAGGCGCGGCGTGACCAGAGATTGTGGCAACTCTCCGAGATAAGCGAATCCGGGCACGAAACCCAGAAAATAGACAACATAGTTCGCCGATGCGTGAATCTCGATCGCCTGCGCGGGCGTGAAGCCGTGCAGGGCGCACACATCGTCGAGGTCGGGACCAAATTGGCCGCCATAACATACGGGAATTTCGATCTGGCGGAATTCAGGAAGGGGTATGCTTTCCAGACGGTCGAGGTAGGTTCGAAGAATTGCTTCCAATTCGTCATGTCGCAATTGCAGTGCGTCAAATTTCACCATCAACGAGCAATAGCCGGGATGAAGGTTGCGAATAGCGGAAATCGGTTCAAGCTGCAATGCTCGCAGCAGCCTTACGACATGCTGATGCGCATCCGGCGTGATTGCGTGGCCGAAGTAAATTAAGAGCGACTGATCGCTCGCGTATTGGAATCGCGCGGTGTCTGCCGCGGATGCCGACATGATGGCGAAATGATATCGCAGGCGTTGCAAAAGCGGGGGAGCCGCAGCGTGTCCATCCCAGTCTGGACGAGAACCGTCATTGCGCCCTGCGGGCGCGTGACTTTTGTTCCACTTGCACCCCGGAATTATGAGGCTGTTACGAAACTCAGGTTGCGCCCTTTCGGGGCGCGTTTTCCTCCCACTTTTGCCTACCCAGGACTCACGTCCTGGGCTAATATATGCCGCCGCTGCGCGGCTGGAGCATAACTCGTTCCATCGCCGGGCCGGCGAATCGAGTTTCGTAACAGCCTCTTACGTCCGGGGCTGAGCTATTCCGCTCCTTCGGAGCTGGTTTTGAGATGCCGCATTCTACTTGCTAGTTCCAAGGCGACTCTCTCAAAACTCTTACGTCCCTTCGACAAGCTGAGGGCAGGCTCTGGGCTGCATCTAGCGTCGCCAAACGGCTGGCGATGGATGTGTTCCAGTTTTCGGATCAGATTGAGTTGCGGTAGACACGGTGCGCCAGGCCGATTAATCCATCAATCGGCCTGGTTCCAAATGCCGGTGATTACTTTAGCGTGTGAGTCTCCAGTGTTCAGTTGTTGAACTCCGAAATTATCTTCGATGGTGCGCAGGATGTCGTAGTGGTTGTACCGTTTGTCCACTTTCAGGCCCTTCTTCACCATGTCTCCCAAAAGAACGGTGTAGATATGATTGCTTTTTCGTTCTGGAGCCTCGCTTTCATCGAAGGTTACGACGATCAGAGTGCCGGCGCGGGCGTCGGGTGGGAACCAATTGTCCATGAAATTCTTGAGCCAGGTGGAGGCAGTGCCCAGATTCGTGTCATGGCCGTCGTCATCCAGGTTCGGCGAATAAAACATATAGCTTGGAAGCGGCTTGTACTTTGAATCCTTCGGATCCCGTCGGGAATTTTGCACGTCGGTGACAAAAGCGTTGTGGGGATCATTCGTATTCACGGAAACGACGTTGTTAAATTCCTGTTCCTGGATTTTCTTAAAGCTTAAGAATGGCACATGCTTGCGGGCGTATTTCCTGGCGTCATAGAGGTAGGCCGGTTTCCCGGGTTTTCCCGGATAATCTTCCGCGTAATTCTTCCAGTCGAGGAGGTCGCCGATCGTACGATGACGGCTATCGTCAGGAAAATCCTTTTGATTGTCTCCGAAAAGCCCTTTCATGCCAAAGGTGCTGCCAGCGATCATGGCGAGATAGTTGGGATACGATGGGTGACCCATCGCGTGGAAATCGGTGAGCTCAACCCCTTCGTCGGCCAATTGCTTGAGGTATTTATCCTTGATGGCAGCGACATATGCCTGATTTTCCAAAACAACAATCAGCACCCGGTCAAAATGTTTGCGCGGATGCTGTGCGCGGGATCCAACTGGCGTCGGGCCGGAAGTTTGGCCGCCGCTTTGGACGGCAACAAGGAGTAGTAAGAGAATAACGAAACGTCTCATCAGACCTCCAATATCCTCAATTGACAGTGGTCACGAAGCGCTGGCCGTGATTCTTGTACCATAAATGAGATGCCGCCTACGCTGACTCACGCCAGCTTAAAAGTTCTGGAATTCGAGTCATTCCGCCAGTTGTTGCGCGGATACACGCAATCTCCGTTTGGACAGCGGGGGGTCTCCGAACTCACCCCATCAATCTCGCGCGATTGGATTGAAAATCAGCAAATGCTTGCCGCTGAGATTCGGGAATTTCGCCGGGTTGGCGGGAACTTCGACTTCGCAGGTCTGGTTGAAATCGAATCTCTTTTAGATAAATCAGCGATAACTGGAGCGGCGCTTGAGACCACGGAGATTCGCGATGTGGTTCTGGTGGTGGATAGGGCGGAGGAGTGGCGTCAGGTCGTTTTAAATCCGCCGTCGGATATGAAGATGCCCTGGACGGCGGTGCAGCAGCTTACCGCGGGAATCGCTGACTTCACGGAGTTTCTGAGGTCATTTAGGGGGAAGATTCAGCCGGATGGCACACTCGAGGATAAGGCATCCCCGGAACTTGCCCGCATCCGGCGGGAAGCGGAAAAGCAGCGGCGCCAGATACAAGAATCGCTTCGAAGTTATCTGCGCCGGCTTGCCGAAGGCGGAACGGTGCAGGACGAACTGGTCACAATTCGCGGAGAGCGGTTTGTGATTCCGGTGAAAGTTGAACAGAGAAAACGCGTGCAGGGCGTGGTTCATGGCGCGAGTTCCAGCGGACAGACGGTTTTCGTCGAACCTCTTGAGACCATCGAACAGAACAATGAGTTGGTACGGCTCTTGGACGAAGAGCAGGCGGAGATTCATCGCATTCTTTCGGAGATGACGCAAAAAATTGGAGAGAATGCGGAGCCGATAAACGCTGCGACCGAAATTCTGGGCGCGATTGAATTGCAGTTCGCCAAGGCAAGATTTGCCGAAGACTATGATTGCGTGCCGGTGAAGCTCAACCGTGAAGATGAGAGGGCATTGATTCTTCGCAATGCGCGTCATCCTTTGCTCGAACGCAATCTCAAGGCGAAGTCCCAGAGCATCGTACCAATCACAATCGAGCTTGAAAACGATGCGCGAGAGCTCATCATCACCGGCCCCAACACAGGCGGAAAAACGGTGGCGTTGAAAACCTTGGGCCTGCTGGCGCTGATGGCACAATCTGGAATTCCGGTCCCCGCGGATCGCGCGGAACTGCCGATTTTCGACGCGGTATTGGCAGACATTGGCGACTATCAATCCATCGAACAGAATCTATCAACCTTCTCCGCGCACATCACCAACATTGATTTTATTTCCCGCGCCGCGACTTCCGATTCGCTTGTCCTGCTGGACGAATTGGGATCCGCTACCGATCCCGAAGAAGGCGCGGCCTTGGCGGTTGCTATTGCCGAGCACTTTCGCCGGATTGGCTGCATCACGATAATCTCTACGCATCACACTTCGCTGAAGGTTTACGGAGCCAACACAAATAGTGTGGTGAATGCCGCGGTGGGGTTTGACGAGTCCACGCTCCAGCCGACTTACGAGTTGAAAGTTGGAGTTCCCGGAGCTTCGGCGGGAATCAACATTGCGCGCCGGCTGGGACTGAATTCCTCAATCATCGAATCGGCTCTGTCGCGCATAGGCACGCAGACGCGGGACGTCGCTCAATTCCTGGATCGCCTGCATGCGGAACTGCGTGACCTGGATGGCCAGCGAAATCAAGTCCGGCTTCGCGAAGCGGAACTGGAGCAACAGAAAGCTTGGCTCGCCACGGATGGGAGGAAGGAACAACAGGCGAAAATCAAGGAAATGGAAACGAAGCTTGAAAGCCTATTGCGAGATTTTGAGTACCATGCGCGAGAGGCGGTGGCTTCAATCCAGGACCGGGGCGCGGCTCAAAAAGTTGCGAAGGATGCGGAACGGCGCATCTCAAAGCTTCGCCGCGATTTCCGAGAGCAGTTCGATTCCACCATTGTGGCCCACAGCACAGGCGCAGACCGGGATGATCCTCACGCACAGCCTCGGGTTCTGAAGAATATTTCTGAAGGCGACACGGTGAAACTGAAGTCAGTGGGCCGAGCAGCGAAAATTATTCGGCGCATAGACGACAAGCATTTCGAGGTTGAAATCGGCGCGATGAAGATGAAAATCGCCAACGACGATGTTGCTGAAGTGCTGGCGGGAGGTTCGCAATCTCCAGTTACTGCCGCCCGTGCCCGGGGGATTTCGGTTTCACTCGAAAATGAGAATCAGAGTGTGCCATCGGAGGTCAATGTGATCGGGCGGACGGTGGATGACGCAACTCGTGAAGTTGAGAGGTTCGTGGATCGAGCTTTTTTGGCGGGACTGCCGCGAGTGCGCATTGTGCATGGCAGTGGGATGGGCATCCTGCGCAAAGCTTTGCGGCAGTTTTTGCAGAAGCATCCGCACGTGGAGACGGTGAGAGAGGCTCCCCAGAACGAAGGCGGCGGAGGCGCGACGCTGGTGGAATTGAAGACGTGAAACAGAAGATCATAGGATTTCATCAGGATGAAAAGGGGGATTGGGTGGCGGACTTGAGGTGTGGACACACCCAGCATGTCCGGCACAATCCGCCGTGGCAGAATCGGCCGTGGGTGACGACGGAAGACGGACGTACTGGGAAGATCGGGGCAATGCTGGACTGTAAGGAGTGCAGTTAGCTCGGATCGCAGGCGTGGTCACTTTCCGAAAGGGATGGAAGTCACGCGGACAGAGTGTTCGCGCCACGCGCAAACTGAGGAAGCATCTGAATGGCGTTAACCTTCTTCCGCCCGCGTGATCGGGAGTTCGTGCATACCCAGGGCTTACGCCCTGGGCTAACTTCCGTCGTCCCTCCGGGACTTTCGTATTGGACTAACGCATGGTGGCCGAACTGTAAGTCAAACCCCATGGATGGGAGTGTCCGCGCCACACGAGCGGGGTTATGAATGCTTCGCCTAATATTGCAGGGTCTGTGACGTTGCAAGGTTCTGCGGTGCGACTCCGACCTCTTTGCCGCGAGGATGGCCAGCTTTTCTGGGAAGCGGCAAAGGACGCCCTCGACGATATTTTTCGCTGGATCCCATACTCGATGCGAACGCCGGAAGATTTTCAACAATTGATTGACAAAGCATTTGCGGAGCAGGAGCGGGGAGATTCGGTGGTTTTTGCGACTGTGGAACGTACTTCAAATCGCGTGATCGGAAGTACGCGTTTCATGAATATTGATCGCCTCAATCGGCGGGTGGAAATTGGTTCGACGTGGATCGCACCGGGGTGGCAACGGACCTTTATAAATACGGAAGCAAAATATCTCATGCTGCGGCATGCGTTCGAGGCCTGGAATTGCATTCGAGTGGAACTAAAAACGGATCTTCTAAATGAGCGGTCTCGAAATGCGATCCTGCGCATCGGGGCAAAACAGGAAGGCATTCTTCGCAAGCATTTAATTACGTGGACGGGCAGAGTCCGTGACACGGTTTATTTCAGCATTCTGGACACGGAATGGCCGGAAGTGAAAGCCAGACTGGAATCGAAGCTTGCTCTGTGAACTGCCGGCGCGCTTCCCCGGAGTCATTCCAGTATTCGGCATCTGAATCCCGGTACAAGAAAACAAGGAAGCAGAAGTTCAGTTCTCAGGAAACAGTTTTCAGAGCAAAAGTTCGTGAGTGCATGGACGGGCCAGATTATTGTTGTCGGCGGCCGTTGGATTTGACCTCTGTTTCTGAACAGAGAGTCAAAGGTCGCGGATCGGGGTGGTATCCCCGGCAGACGCACTTAATTGGGGGCTTAGGGAGTGGACGAGTTCTTTGAAGGTCCGCCCCCTGTGCTCGTAATTCTGGAATTGGTCGAAGCTGGCGCATGCGGGGGCGAGGAGTACAACATCACCTGGTTGGGCTTCAGCAGCGGCAAGCCGCACTGCGGTCTCCAGGGTTCCGGCCTGTATGATCGTCGCGGCGGTACCGATTTGTGATTCGATCTTCGAGGCGGCCGCGCCAATCGCGTAAACCGCGCTCACTCGTTGTCGCAGCAAGTTGTTCAGAACCGAATAGTCGCTTCCCTTATCTTTGCCGCCAAGAATCAGGCGAATGTTCCCCGCAAAAGATTCGATGGCCTTGATGGTCGCGTCAACGTTGGTAGCTTTTGAGTCGTTATAAAAGTCCACGCCGCGGATCGTGGCAACGTATTCCAACCTGTGCTCAACTGCCTTGAATTCGCGTATTGCATTGCGAATATGCTCGGGCGCACAACCCATTAATATTCCGGCGGATGCCGCAGCCAGAACGTTCTCGACGTTGTGTGATCCCTTAAGAGAAATTTCCCGCAACGGCATAATATCGGTTTCATTCTGCGCGCCGCGGAAGATCAGCTGACCATTGCGCACAAAAGCGCCGCAGTCTACTTCTTTTTTTCGGCTGAACCAAAAGATGTTTGCTTTTATCCCGCTCGCAAGCTCAGCGCAGGTCGGATCGTCGGCGTTCAGAACAGCGAAATCTTCCTGACGCTGATTTTCGAAAACGCGGGCTTTGGCGGCGACGTACGCGGCGAATGTGCGATGGCGATCAAGATGGTCGGGCGTGACATTGAGAACCACGGCAATATATGGCCGATAGGTTTGAATGGTTTCAAGCTGGAAGCTCGAAACTTCCAGCACCGCGACGGTCTGTGGCGTAGCGTTCTCGATCAAAGAAATCGCCGGTGTGCCGATGTTTCCTCCCACAACGGCATGAAACCCGCCGGCAGCGATGATTTCACCGGTCAGCGCCGTTGTGGTGGTCTTGCCATTCGAGCCGGTGATGGCGATCATGCGTCCGGGGAAGAATTGAGCGGCAAGTTCAAGCTCGCCAATGACAATTTCTCCGATGGCGCGAGCCTGTTGAAGGAGTGGTGCGTCAAAGGGAACGCCCGGGCTGACAACAATCAGGTCCTGGCCCCGGAAAGTTCGCTCACCGTGTCCGCCGGTTTCGACGGCGACGCCGTGGTCGAGCAGCAGCGAAAGTTCGTCCCCGAGTTGCTGCTGCGGCTTGACGTCAGAAACAGTGACAACGGCTCCCCGGGATTTCAAGAACAGCGCCGAGGCGATGCCGGATTTGCCAAGACCGACGACCAGTACGCGTTTGTTGGTGAGGTCCATGAGCCGAGTAGCGCCGAGCTATATGCCCGGCCGGGCAGGTGGGGACACCCACCCTACGTATTTATCTTTTATCTTAGCTTCAAAGTGGTGAGGGCGAACAAAGCAAAAACCAAAGACGCGATCCAGAAACGAACGATAATCTTGGATTCGGACCATCCCAATAGCTCAAAGTGATGGTGGATAGGCGCCATTTTGAAAATGCGCTTTTTCCGGAGTTTGTAGGACCCCACCTGGAGAAGCACGGAAAGCGCTTCAATTACGAAGACTCCGCCGATGAACGGGAGAAGCAGTTCCTGCTTGATCATTACCGCGACTGTGCCAATGGCGCCGCCAAGCGCGAGCGAGCCGACGTCGCCCATGAAAACTTCGGCTGGATGGGCGTTGTACCAGAGGAAACCTATCGCCGCTCCGACCATGGCGCCGCAAAAAATCGTCAGCTCGCCCACTTGCGGCATGGGCTCCAATTCCAGGTATTTGGAAAAGGCCGCGTGGCCGCTGACATAGGTAAGTACCGCCAGCGCCCCGGCGGCGATCACGGTGCAGCCAATCGCCAATCCATCCAGGCCGTCGGTAAGGTTGACGGCATTGCTGGAGCCGACGAGCAACAAAACTACAAATCCAATAAAGGGCAGGAATGCGAGTGGCCAGAGGCCGGGATTGTGCAGCCAGCTGTCCACTACAAGATCAGGTCGAAATTGCTTAAAGAAAGGAACTTGCAGGCGAGTTGAATAGAGGCCCACATTCTGCATGGCGATGAGCGAAACGGCGACGAGAACGCTCGCCAGAAACTGAAATCCGAGTTTTGCTTTTGCGGTCAGTCCGAGGTTGCGGCGGTTCACAACTTTTGTGTAGTCGTCAGCGAAGCCGATCGCGCCGAAGGCGCACGTGGCGAATACGGCAATCCAAACAAAGCGATTGCTGAGATCCGCCCACAGCAGGGTCGGAATCACGATTGAAATTACAATCAGCAGCCCGCCCATGGTAGGGGTCCCGGCTTTTTTTTGGTGGGCTTTGGGGCCTTCTTCGCGTATGTACTGGCTGATTTGAAATTCGCGCAGCCGGTTGATGACCATAGGGCCGACGATGAGTCCGGTGAAGAGCGCGGTCAAGCTGGCAAACGCGGTACGAAAAGTGAGATAGCGGAAGATGCGAAACGGCGGGAAGTAATGGAAAAGTTTGAGGTAGAGCAGCCAGTAAAGCAATCAGCCTCCGTCCCGCATTTTCTAACCAGTCAGACGACGGGCGCGGCTAGTCGCGCCTGCCAGACCTCGAGCGCCCGTTCCAATTTCACTCCCCGTGATGCTTTCATCAGAACGACGTCTCCGTAGCGAGTCTCGCGGGCCAGCCACTCTCCCGCTTCTTCAGCGGTGTTCACGAATTCCGCCCGCACTCCAGCTTTTTGTGCTGATTCAACCATGACTTGGGACAGCCCTCGCACTCCGAGCAACACGTTAATGTTTCGCTCCGCGATGTGGCGGCCCGAAGCCCGGTGCATTTCTTCGGCGCTGCTTCCGAGTTCCAGCATTTCACCTGCAACCACAATGCGACGGCTCGCAGGCATCGAGGACAAAGCGTCCACCATGGCGGCTAAAGCCCTCGGATTCGAATTGTAGCAATCGTTTATAACGGTGATGTTACCGACTTGAATGACCTGCCCACGATTTTGTTGCGGAGAGAAGGTGGACAAGCTGTTCGCAGCCTGCTCAAGGCTCAATCCGCATTGAAGGGCCGCCGAGATCGCGGCCAGCGCATTGTGGATATTGTGAGCGCCCACCAGGGGCAATCGAATTTTACGGCGTTGACCTTCTGCGACGACGTCAAAGTCTGAGCCTTCAGCGCCTCGAGCCGCAGTATTTTCCGCCCGTACGTTCGCGGACGGATCGAGTCCATACGTCACCACTTTTCCTCGAAACAGGCTTCCGAATTTGGAAACATATGGATCGTCAGCATTCAATATCGCTATGCCGGTCGCGGGCAGAGAGTCAATGAGTTCCCGCTTGGCACGGGCAATTTCCGCGACTGAGTTAAAAAATTCCAGATGGACCGGCGCGACGTTGGTAACGACTCCAATGTCCGGTTGCGCGATTCCCGCCAGGGCTGCGATTTCTCCGGCATGAGACATCCCCATTTCAATCACCGCAAGATCGTGTTGCGGCTCAAGCTTCAACAACATCAGAGGCAATCCAAAGTGATTGTTAAAGTTTCCTTCAGACTTTAAGACATGAAATTTCGTTGAAAGAACGTGAGCTGTGGCTTCTTTAGTAGTGGTCTTTCCCGCGGACCCGGTGATCCCTATTACGCGCTTGTTCCATAGCCGCCGGACCGCGGTGGCGAGAGCCTGTAATGCTTGCAGGGTATCGGCGACGACGAGAATCGGGGCTTTTGACGAATATCGTGCCGCTTCGTCTTTGCTGACCACGGCGGCGATAGCTCCTTTCGCCAACGCTTGCTCAACGTAATCATGACCATTCAGTCGCTCTCCAATGACGGCGAAAAAAAGTTCGCCGGGCCGAATGGTGCGGGAGTCAATGGAGTATCCATGCGCCACGGAATTGGTGTCGAATTCTCTGATCGAGGAAATGAATTCCGAGATACGCGAGAGCGGCAGTTTCATGGGCTATTCCGAGCGGGACTATAGGTTTCGCATGCATATCCGAGTTCTTTGAGAAATTGGCGCGCGATTTCGACATCATCGAAGGGCAAGACTTTTCCCCCGGCAATTTGAGTCTTTTCGTGTCCTTTGCCGGCAATAAGCACGATATCTCCCGGTCTCGACTCGTGAATTGCGGCTCCAATGGCGAGTTTGCGGTCGGGCTCCATCGTGTATTTGACTCCGGAACGCTGTAGCCCGACGACCGCGTCATTCATGATCGCGAGCGGATCTTCGTTGCGTGGATTGTCGGACGTCAATATCACGAAGTCACTGTTTTGGGCCGCGGCCGCGCCCATGAGAGGACGCTTAGCCCGATCACGATCGCCTCCACAACCGAACACGGTGATTACGTTTCCCTTTTCATTTTTTACAAACTCGCGCGCCAATTGAGTGAGATTGCGCAGCGCATCGTCGGTGTGAGCATAATCCACGACTACGGTGAATGGCTGGCCGCAATCTATCCGTTCGAATCGCCCGGGGACCCGGTTCAGATTTGCGATACCGGCGACAATAGGCTGAGACCCTGCGGAGCGCGCATAAGCTGCGGCTGATGCGGCAACGATGTTGTAAATATTCACTCTGCCGATCAGGGGCGAAAATACGGGACTGGCCTGTTCCGGTGTGACCAAACTAAAACTTGTGCCGCGTTGATTGACCTCAACTTTCTCCACATGGAAGTCGCCGGTTGCAAGCCCGTAGGTGAGTACTTCGGAACCCTCGCGTCTGCTAACTTCGGATAGCTTCTTTCCGTAATCGTCATCAACATTGATCACGGCGATGCGGGGCGGCGCCGTTCCGCATCCTTCAAACAGAATTCGCTTGGCGGCGAAGTATTCGTCCATGGCGTGATGGTAGTCGAGGTGGTCGCGTGTGAGATTGGTGAACACGGCGGTATCGAAAGGAAGACCATACACGCGTTCCTGCGCGAGGGCGTGAGAGGAGACCTCCATCACGATTTCCTTTGTGTTGGCTTTTAGCGCGTCCGCGAAGAGTGAATTCAGTTCAAGGGATTCGGGAGTAGTGTGGGGAGCGGGAAGTACTTTGCCGCAAACGTGATATTCGATGGTGGCGATAAGGGCGGCGGGGCGATTGTCCGCCTTGAGAATGGATTCCAGCAGAAATGCGGTGGTGCTTTTCCCATTCGTGCCGGTAATGCCTGTAATGGCGACCCGCTTCGCAGGATGTCCATGGAAATTCGCGCTCAGGTGTGCCAGCGCCCGACGCCCGTGTAGCACTTCGGCCCATGCGACTTGGGGGCGCGGCTTTTCGGCTGTCGAATCCGTTACGACGGCGACCGCGCCAGCCGTGATCGCGAGATCAATAAACTGGTTGCCGTCGCTCGATTCACCGCGCATGGCCAGGAAAACGTCCCCAGGCCCGACCTTGCGCGAATCATATTGCAATCCGCTAATCGTGGGATTGTCGCTGTGGGTGACGACTTCCGCACCCTCGAGAAGTTCCAGGAAAGTCATTGCATCAATTCTAGTGCAGCAGGAACTCCAAACTGTAATGGCGGATCGAAATCGTGTCTGACCCATACAGGCACGTTTTCTTTAAAGGCAACGATAATTCCGAAGTGTTCCATCACTTCAGCGTCCGAACTGCACCGTCACCCGCGTTCCCGCTGCGACATGCGATCCTGGCAAAGGAATCTGCTCGCGGCCCAAGCCACTCCCCACCACGTCAAGGGTGATCCCTGTTTGCTCGGCGGTTTCAACTGCTTTGCGTACGCTCTTTCCAAGGAATGACGGAACCACAATTCCGCCTTGCTCCATGTCAACTACAACGGTGCCGCCGGGTGTGAGTTGCGCAGCAGGCGAGGGCGAGGACGGAGACGGAGCACTAACACTTGCATCGTCACTTACGTCTTCGCGTTCACGCATCGCCGCGGGCACGATTTCACCCGGCAGCGGCGCAATAGGAGCAGGCGATGAACTGACTGTCCGCGATTTCGTTTCTTCGAGGTTTGAGTTTTCTGCCGTCTCTAAAGGCTCTCCCGGATGATCGGGCGAGCCGTCCTGATCATCCTGCGGGCTGAGGCGTCGTGCCGCCAGCAAGACCTGGCGATTGGGAGGGAGTTCAATGTCATGGGGCGTATGCAGGTATTCCAAAACCTGCTGCGCAACCCGCTGGAACACCGGCGCGGAAACATCAGCGCCGTAATAGTGCGGACCTCGGGGCGAATCCACAATTACCGCAACCACGATGGCGGGATTATTCACCGGAGCGAAACCGACGAATGAGGCTACGTGTATCGAATGCGAGTAAGCGTGAGTGGCCGGATCAATTTTTTGGGAAGTACCAGTTTTGCCCGCAGATGAATATCCTTCGAGAATGGCGTTGCGACCGGTTCCGGTTAGCACGACGCCCTGCATCATCTGTTTCATTTCGGCGGCGGTCATTGTCGAAATCACGCGCCGCGCGTTAGCCGGGTGGAATGAAATGGTTTCGGGAGCGTGCTGCGGTTCCGGGGTCGCGGCGACGATGCGAGGCGCAACCCAGACTCCGTCATTGGCAATCGTGGACACGAGGGCGGCGATCTGTAGCGGCGTCACTCCAATCTCCTGCCCCATGGAAATTGCCGCGATAGACACCTTGGACCATCGGCTGACGGGCTTGGTCAATCCCCTTGTTTCTCCCGGTAGTTCGATGCCCGTCGGCTGTCCAAAACCGAAGCCGCGAATGTATTTGTAAAAACGGTCTTCCCCGAGTCGTAGCGCGATTTTAATGGCGCCCACGCTGCTCGAATGCGCCAATATCTGCGCAACCGAGAGATTTCCCCAACGCTCGACGTCGTGAATTCGCATGCCGTTCACCACGATTGACCCCATCTGGCAGTCGAAAACTTCGTTGGGATTGGTTACCTTTTCGTCCAATGCCGCCGCCAGGGTTACCAATTTAAAAGTTGAGCCCGGTTCGTAAACATCGCTGACGGCGTGATCTTTAAGTCGCCGCGGAGTGATCTCCCGCGAAAGATTGGGATTGTAGGTCGGCGAGTTAGCCAGTGCGAGGATTTCGCCGGTATGCGGATTCTCGACGACGATCGTGCCCGCCAGGGCATCGGTCTGCTCCATTACGGTTTGCAGTTCGCGTTCCGCGATGTATTGAATCTGCTCATCAATCGTGAGCACGACATTCTCGCCCGGCTCCGGTTGCTTTTCGACGCTGCCAAACCATTTCTTGTGCGCGTCCACTGAAATGAGCATGGTGCCAGGCTTGCCTTGCAACTGTTCGTTGTATTCACGCTCTATTCCGCTGAGGCCCTGATCGTCCATGCCGACGTAGCCGAGGATTTGTGCCGCCAATTCGCGCTTGGGATAAAACCTCTTCGATTCCTTCTGAAAATAAATGCCGCGCAGATTCAGCGATCGGATCCGGTTTGCCACATCCGCATCGGCCTTCCGGGCCAGCCAGCAGAAACTTCTGGAAGCTTTGCACTTGCCCAGCAACTCCCGCGGGTCGGCCTTCGTGATATGTGAAATCAAAGAGACAGTTCCCGCGAGATCGGGAATTTCAGAAGGAACGGCGAATACGGAATCCACCGAGATGGACATGGCGAGTTCGCGGCCCGCGCGGTCATAAATGATCCCGCGCCGTGCCGATAATTGTTCGCTACGCTGCTGCTGGTGCTGCGCCCTTTCCTCAAAAGCGCCGTAACGGAAGATTTGCAGATAGGTCAGCCGGAGGCAGATCACGAAGCACCACAAGGCAAGGATGGCGCCGAGGATATAAAGCCGCCGCTTCGGGATGGGCTTGGAAGAACTCATTCGGTTTGAATTATGGAGCGTCGGGCGTCCCCGCCCGACATGGCGGCCTGGGACGCCCGTCTCTCCATCGAAATTGTTACCAGACAGCGCTGGCGGCCGACTTTTCAGTTGAGGCCGCCAGTTAGAATCGAACGCCTACATTCGCGATGCGCACCGTCTAACTCATCTTGCGGAGATCACCGAAATTGGCGTAACGCTCGCAAGAACGGGGGCGGACGAATCCGGCAACGGACTGTCCATGCGAATGACTTGACCTGCCTGCGGCGACTGCAAGCCCATTTTCCTCGCCAAGACGTCAATGCGCTGAGGATCCTGAAGCGCCGCCTCCTCCAATCGCAGGTCGCGGTTAAACTCCGACAACGAATTGCGCTGCGACCTCAGGCTTTCAATCTTGTATCCGTATTCGATGGCTTTGAAATGTTGGAAGGCATAGGTCATGACCAGCAGAAAGAGGCAGCACAGTGCGATGCCAAATTGCTTCATTTCGCGGCCCCGTTTGGGATCCTCGACCCTTACGAGCCGGGAGTTATCAATGCCCTTGGAAAAATAAACTTCGGGGGTTCCGGTCCAGCACGGCTTGCGGAGGCTGGTCGCCGTTGGAATATGAGCCGATGCAGCCGCCATCTACGCCACCTCGGAGAAAGTCAGATTCATGTGCGCCATCTCTCTCTGAGCCACCGAATACCAGTAGGCCAGTTTGTCTTCCTGCGAATGCATGTTTTGCGGAATTCGCTTCTCGGTATTCTCGACGGCGCTGATCAAATCGTTAATTAGTGTGCCTGTGTACATCACTGCCTCCTGAATTTTGAACTTGCCTAAATTTTTTCCGCGGCCCGTAACTTCGCGCTGCGTGATCTCGCATTACGCTCAATCTCTTCATCTCCGGCGGTGACCGGCTTTTTTGTCAGCAGCCGGTAATGGCCCTGTTTCACTCCTTCGCGAAGAGCGTCTTTCACGATGCGGTCTTCGAGCGAATGGAAACTGATGATCACCAGCCGTCCTCCGGACTTCAGCAGTTGCGGGGCTGCATTCAGCAGCGCCTGCAATTCTTTCAATTCATCGTTTACGAAGATTCGGATTGCCTGGAAAGTTCTGGTCGCCGGATGAATCTTCCTTTCTGCCTGATTCATTGGCCGGGCCGCGGCTGATATGATCTCCGCAAGTTGTGCGGTAGTTCGTATCGGCCGCGACCGGACAATGGCTCTGGCGATTCTCCGCGACCTCCTTTCCTCACCGAATTCGTAAATCAGATCGGCGAGTGTGACCTCGTCAATCTGATTTACCACTTGTTCGGCGGTCTGCCCGGCTTGCGTATTCATTCGCATGTCGAGCGGTCCTTCCGCCTGAAAACTAAAGCCTCGCGCCGGATCGTTGAGCTGCAAACTGCTGACTCCGATGTCGGCCAGGATGCCGTCAACCCCGTCCCCGGTCCCTGGTCGTTGGTCGTTGGCTAAATCTGCAAACGATCCGTGGATCAATTCGACCTTCGGCCAGTCATCCGGCTCAATGGAGCGACGGGCGTCCTCGCCCGTCAATCTCTCCCGCGCGATTTCGAGCGCCGCCGGATCTTTATCGAGGCCAATCAAATGTCCCGGTGCGCCGAGGCGTCTTGCGATTTCGAAACTGTGTCCGCCCAGGCCAACCGTGGCGTCTATATACGTCCCGCCGCGCTTGATAGCTAAAAATTCGATCGCTTCTTTTAAAAGAACCGGAACATGGAGTCCACCATGCCCACCCCGCTCGGGGATGTCTGCTAAATCGTCGCCCATATTTCGGGGCCCCCAGCGAACCGCGCTTTTCGGCTCGCCGGGCCTGACTAAATGCCCAGCTTGTCCAGCGTGCTCTCATCCTCAGGCGTAAACTTCTCTTCTTCGATCTGCTTACGGAAGACTTCGAGGTTGCGTACTTCCAGGTACGTCAGGTTCCCCAGCACCGCGACTTCGCCCTTGATCTGCGCCGCGTCGCGCAGCAAACTTGGAATCAGCAATCGCCCTTGGCCGTCCATCTCGATCACCTGCCCGTAGTAATTCACCCGCTCCAAGAACTTCTTCTTCGTGGGATTGAAGGTCGAGAGCGCCGCCAACTTCTGCTCGATCCGTTCCCATTCCTCGAAGGGATACACTTGAGCAACCTTTCCATCGAGGCTGGTGATGTAAAATTGGGTTCCGTATTTCTCGTCTATCACCCGCTTGAAGTCCGCCGGGACCTTGAGGCGCCCCTTTTCGTCTACGCGAGTTGGGTGATTGCCGCGAAACATTTGAGGAGCCGGTTGTCATTCCGAGGCACCCGCTTTTGGCGCCGAGGAATCTGGGCGTGCCGCGCGTAAAAATCGCGCGTTCTGGCACGCAACCTTTAGAACCACTGCGAGGGAGGTCAAAGCGGAAAGAATGGCGGCCAGATCGGGTTCGTTCGGGCTATTTATGGGGGTGTCAGTCTTTAAGTCCACTGGCGCCTCAGGGTTGCTGCCATTTGCCCACGACCTTAATTACTTGGACCACTTTCTACCACTTTTGTCCACATCTTACGCTTAAACCTTTTATTGTCAATAAGAAAGTTGAAGGTTATCATTGTGAGACGGGTTCAATTCGATAAAGCGCTAGATTTTGTGGTTTACGGAAAGTAGGACCGCGATTAGTTGTGTTTAGCGCATTGGTTCAGAAGCGGTAAGTTTCGCCGTTTGTTCGCTTTAGGGCAGAATTGTCGCATCTGGGCGGGTCATTCAGCTGCAGTCGTTTTTGAGCTGGCTGGTGGTCCATCGCGATAAGTTGGCCCAGCGTCTTCTTGTCGCGAAAGCGCACGATGTCGCCGATCTCGGCTACGATCACCATCGCCCCACGTCCAATGTTATCTTGAGCGAAGTGGACGAACTTGCTCGCGAGTCCATCCCCGCAGTCGAAAGATCCCTATTCGATGGACAAATATTGGATGAAGACGGAACACCGGAACCATGCTAGAGGCGCGGCCAGTCGCGTCCTCTAGACGCCAGCAATACTGCCAATGAACATCGTCATTCCGAACGGGCGAAGCCCGGAGAACCTGCCCTGAGCGTAGTCGAAGGGAATCTGCTTTTCCCACCCCCATCTTGAGCGGAATGGAGGGACTCGCTCGCGAGTCCATCAGGAAGCCCTACCTCCGCAAGACTCCCAAAACTTGTCAATACCCTTCACCTGCCCAATTTCCCGTAACTCCATGCATTGCCTGAAGATATATTTTTCGAAAGCGTGGCGCAGTACTTATGTCGAAATGATATAATAAACCTGTAGGATTATAAGTTCGCAAGACACGCTTTCTTCATCGGCGGCCACTAGGCCGCTATTTTCTTGCCTGCAACCTTTTCTCACACAAATCTGGAGTCCAATGAACCAGGGCATAGATATCCAGCACCACAAACTCCGCGGAGAATGGGCCGAACTCCGTTTCATGGCCCGCGCCACCGAGCACGGACTCCGCATCGCCAAGCCTTGGGGAGAAATGTCCCGCTACGACTTCGCCATCGAGCACAATGGACACTTCGTTCGCGTCCAGGTCAAATGCACCATCAACCGCCGCCGAAATTCCTACACGTGCAATGTTTCATCCAACGGTGTCCCCTACGCCGCAAATCAACTGGACTTCATAGCCGCCTATATCATCGCGCGGGATGTCTGGTACATAATCCCCGCCTCCGCCACAGGATCTCAACGCCACATCCTTCTCTCCCCGCACATAAAAAATTCCAAGTTCGACAAATACAAAGAAGCCTGGCACCTACTCTTCCACGGAAAATAAATTCAGCAACCAAAACAAACTTGTCATCCTGAGTCGCGTTCTTTGCGACGAAGGACCCATGCACTGCGGCCCGAAATCCACAACCGATTATTGGGATGAAGACGGAACGCGGAATCGGGCTAGAGACGAGGCTACCCGCGCTTTGAGAACGCCAGCGATACTGCGCATAAACATCGTCCTTCCGAACCGGCAAAGCCCGGAGAGCCTACCCTGAGCGAAGCCGAAGGGAATCTGCTTTCCTCACTCCACTGTCATCTTGAGCGAAGTGGATGGACTCGCAAGCGAGATCATCCACGCAGTCGAAAGATCCCTATTAGGTTGACAAATGACCGGAGCCGCAGGGAATTCTCATCCCCCAAAGCGCGTCAGCCCTCCCTGTCCCTGTGCCCAGCAACAAGCTTGGGTAGGGTATGGCTTTCAGCCTGCCCAAAACGGTGCACCAAACAAATTACACCGATAATTTCCTTGAACTCGCACCCTTATAGGGATACCCTTGCGCGCGGAGGTCGCAACCATGAAGAAACTAGCAGTCCTAGTTTTGGCATTGGCAGCTTCAGTGACAAGCTTCGCAGCCGAAGCGTCCCATCCGTCTGTTTTCATCGAAGCGCAAAACGGATTCGAGACCTACATAGCCGCCGCGTTCGAAAAGAAACATGTCCCAATGGACGTTGTAACCGATCAAAGCAAGGCCACGTTCGTTCTTAAGGCTGCGCCAGTCGAGATCAAACAAGAATCCACTGGCGGAAAGATTGCTAGGTGCCTATTCGCTTACTGCGCTGGCATCGAGGACAAAGGAAACGTCTCGGTCCAGCTCATCGACCAAACGTCCACAAGATGGTATGGGCCTACTCTGTCAACAAGCAAAGAGGAGGAAGCAAGAACGAGCAATCCATGGCCGAAGCCATCGCCAAACACTTAAAAGATTTCATGGAACACAAATAGATCTCCTGAGCTCGTGTGGCGCGGGCGCCCCGCCCGCGAACCCTTCCCCCACTGTCATCTTGAGCGAAGTGGACGGACTCGCTCGCGAGTCCATCCCCGCAGTCGAAAGATCCCTATGGTCGGCAAGCCACTGAAGCGGACGCAATATCTCATCCCTACCAAAGCGCGTCGGTATCTCTAGGTCTATGCTCCGCGGAGTTTCGAGAAGGGCATGCGGACGACCAACCGCAACACCGGAGACGTTCGCAAGAATGTCGCTGAGGCCGCCGGACAGGTTTAAAATAGTGGCCTATGGCAATTCAAGCGCGTGGATTTGTGGCTTATCCTTCTGCGTCTTCCGGTCGTTCGGAAACAATAGAAGGGGCCATTGAAAATATACAAGGCGGGGGTGTCATAGATCTTCTTGGCTGGAAAGATCTTGCGATTAGTGGACGGGTCATCATCGGTGCCATCTGCGAAGAGATCAGGAACAGGCATCTTTTTATCGCAGACGTCACAGGGCTTAATCCAAATGTGCTTTTCGAGCTTGGATTTGCTATTGCCAACCGGAAGCGCATCTGGTTGCTGCTCGACCCGAACATTGAACGAGCGAAGCTAGACTTCGAAAGGTTTCAACTTCTGACTACAATCGGCTACTGTCCTTATAGCAACAGCCAAGACATAGTGAATGGCTTTTATAGAGAGGAGCCCTATAGCAAACTGGACCAGGATCTACAAAAAGAATTATTGCAATCGACGGCGGCACCTGCAAAAAAAGACGCTCTTCTGTATTTGAAATCAGATGTTGACACAAATTCGTCTTCAGCCATTGCCCGCTGTGTTTCATCCGGCGTGATGCCGTCCGTGATCGACGATCCTAGAGAGGTGAGGGTACAGCCTTTTGCTTGGTATGTTCAGCAAGTGGCAGCCGCCTACGCGGTGATTTGTCATTTACTTTCGACTGAGTATCAAAACTGGGAGATTCACAATGCGAAACATGCGCTCGTGGCTGGCTTGGCGCACGGGTTTGCGAAGCCGCTAATTATGCTTGCCCACGAACCCTACTCGTCGCCGGTCGACTACCGTGATTTGCTGAAGACGCATGGAACGGCTGCGAAGGCACAAGCTATCTTTGATAGCTGGTTGGCCCCACTGGCTGCGATCTATGAGAAGCGGAGCGCCGAACAAGAGAACTATCAGCAAGAGGCGATGGCCCAAGGCGAACTCCGAAACATTGCAATTGGAGACCCTATAGCGGAGTTCGAATCGAATAAGCTCACGGAATACTTCGTCCCCACTGCGGCCTATAACGAGGCACTCCGATCAAAACATTCAATATTTGTCGGGCGTAAGGGCACGGGCAAGACCGCAAGCCTTTATAAGCTCGCGGAAGAACTGAGCGCTGATCCACGCAACCACGTTTGCGTAGTAAAGCCAGTCGACTACGAGTTGCATGGGTTGCTAGAGATGCTTGCGCAAGAACTCCCGCGTTCAGAAAAAGGTTACTTAATTGAGAGCTTTTGGAAATTTCTGCTTTATACGGAGTTAGCGAAGAGCGTTTATGAACAATTGCTCCTGAAGCCTGGATTCTACCAACGTACGGATGCGGAGACAAGATTGTTCGAATTCGTCGAGGAGTATCAATCAGTGATAACGCCCGAGTTCTCGGTGCGGCTTGACGCGGCGGTGAATCGACTACGTAATCTGAACAGTTCAGGGACCGCAGAAAATCAACGCGTCAGCATCAGTGAGCGTATGCATAATGACATGTTGGCGCGACTGCGGGCTTTATTAGGTGGGACGTTAAGCGACAAGGAAAGAGTCGCGATTCTAGTCGACAATTTAGACAAAGCATGGAATCAACGAACAGATTTCCAAATGTTGAGCGAGTTAATTTTTGGACTGCTGAGCGTCAGCGGACGGGTAGCCGAAGAATTTGAAAAGGAGAGTCACTGGCGCAACCCGGTTAATCTCTCGCTAACGTTATTTCTTCGAAGCGATATCTACGCGGCGATGATCAGGTATGCCCGGGAACGCGACAAACTCCCAATAAGGCGCATGACGTGGGAGGACTCCGAGTTGCTCCGGCGAGTTCTACAGGAGCGTTTCGTTAGCTCCGGGGCAGACGTTGTCCGCCCCGATGGGATATGGGACAGGTATTTTCCAGCAACTGTGCGGGGTGTTCCGATGCAAGAATACTTGGCAGACGCGGCACTTCCAAGGCCCCGCGACTTAATCTATCTGGTCAAGACAGCACTCCAATTCGCGGTAAACCGGGGCCACACACGAATTGAGGAAAAGGACCTGATTGCCGCCGAGGATCAATACTCGCGATTCGCGTTGGACTCTTTACTGGTGGAGAGTGGGACACGTGTGCCACGCTTGGATGAGCTGATTTATGAGTTCGTCCGCAGCACCGAAATTATCACCGAGCAAGACATCCTTCGAGCAATGCACGCGCTCGGAATTCCGGATAACAGTCTTAACGATGCAATAGAGACCCTTTGCGAAATCACCTTCTTAGGACTGGAAGTCGGTCCCGGGCGATTCGCGTATCTCTATGACGAGGACAGCACCACCAAAATTACGGTCATGGCGCGGAAAACAGCGACGGAACATCAATCGGGTCTTTATCGGTATCGGATAAATAAGGTTTTCCACGCTTATTTAGAAATTCAGCCCAATGAAGCCTTAAATCCAGCACAAATGACGATGGAGCTCCCTGAGAGTGCCGGGAACGCCTAGCGCTCCTTGGCTGCAAGTGCATCTCCCGATCCCAGACGGTAAAACTTCCTATTGCTCTTCCTCCATTCATCTGATATAAACAATCAATCGAGAGCATTATTGTGGCTAGCCGGATATTTTGAAACTCTCGTGTGCGTCCGGCATCTAATTGTTTAAGTATCGGCAAGTCTGAACGTCTTGCAAATCAGCTCCGGCCACGGAGTCACATTCGGGGACAGGGTTCCTCGAAGGGTTCGGTAGGTCAGGCTTTCAAGCCTGACAAGACCAAAACCTCCAAGTGATCTTTTATCAAGTAAATAAGCCTTCCGCCGGGTTTTGTGTCTAACGGAGTCGCCGGGAGACGCGTTCTGTTGCGTGTCCATAGAAAGCCTTGTCATTCCGAACGGGCCCTTCGAATTAATGGTCCGGAGGAATCAGCTTTTGATCGCGATGCGAGCTTTGAAAGGGTGCGGCTTTAGCCGCACCGTAAGGCCCAGATCGTGACCCACGTCGCGGCTAAAGCCGCGACCCTTCAAAGCAAGCCCAAAAAGGCGCGCGCGAGGGTGCCGCACCATCAAGGCTTTTGTGCAAAAGCAGTGAATTTCCTGTGCGCACAGCGGGTTGACAGACTTACAACAGAACGATAGCTTTAAGAGCTTCTCAAAACTTTCGAGGACAGTCGGTCAGGCTTCGGCCTGATCGCCTGGACTGAAAACGCGCCGCTCAGGCGGAAACGCGATTCGGTCTTTGACAACTAGGTTGAACGTGCCAGTCGTGAGATAGGAATTCTCCGCTAGGAGCATTCCTGGAAGTCTCGGGTTCGAATCCGAGCGATCTCACAAGATAGGCCATCCCGCGTTTCGAGCGCGAGGGTGGCGCTTTGGGGAGTTTCAAAGTTTCAAGTTTCGGGTTTCAAAGCCTGAAACTGGAAACCTGAAACTCGAAACTCAAAGCAAGTCTGCCAACTACCCGTCGGCAGACAACAGGTTTCAAATGAGAGTTTGATCCTGGCTCAGAATCAACGCTGGCGGCGTGCCTAACACATGCAAGTCGAACGAGAAAGTGGAGCAATCCATGAGTAAAGTGGCGACCGGGTGAGTAACACGTGA